>CAZSAQ010000006.1:73765-259328 GCA_964605065.1 uncultured Chitinophagaceae bacterium | reverse complement strand
CAATGGTCGTGACGAATGACGAATTACGAATGACGAATGAGGAATACAATTTGCCGATGAGCCAATTGGTCAATGAGCCAATGGTCGTGACGAATGACGAATTACGAATGACGAATGAGGAATACAATTTGCCAATGTGCCAATTGGTCAATGAGCCAATGGTCGTGACGGATGACGAATTACGAATGACGGATGACAAATGAATCCAACACCAGCATTCTACGTGAAACGTTAAACCCGAAACGATAAACGCATCCACCATCAGCTACTAGCCCCGGCAACAATGACTCCAATACGCTCGCACGCTCTCCAGCCCTCATTCGCTCCCGCTCCCGCTCCCTGAATGCCAACCGACTTTAACCGGACAACAGTAATTGACCAATTTTCATTGGCTCATTGGCACATTGACCAATTGGCAAATTGCTACCCCGGCTTATTGCTTCATTGCCTCTTACGCCCTGTTCTTACACTCATATCGCCGATTTGTCGAAATATTCAAATTCGAATAGTATTTCACAATAGCTTTGGAGTACATAAAAAGTTTCAGTTTCCAGTTCATGGGCTGAGACTGTTTCCAAAGCATGAACGAATTTTTCTCATGTCCGCAGGTGGTTTCTACTACCTGCTTTTTTATTTATGGGATATGTCGTTTCAAACATAAAATAATTGGTATACTATTTTTGGAGGTTCATATACAGATAGTGCGGCTTAGTTGAATATGCAGTTTTTTATTGCAGCAGTTACAGAGTTTGCGTTCTCTTGACTGATTATTCTATAACCAATCACATCTGTATGAGAAAATTCCTCTTTATTATTTTCCTTCAGTCGTTTTTCTGGCTGTCGCCACAGGCACAGACCATTACGGCTACCGGACGCGTAGTAGATTCCACCGGCAATGGCATACCCGGGGCTTCCGTGGTAGTAACCGGTTCCCGCAAGGGAGTATCTACCAACCAGCGCGGCGAGTTCAGCATCCAGGCGCAGGCCAGCCAGACACTGCGCGTTTCGGCAGTTGGCTATGAAGCCATCACGGTAAATGCAGGCAGCGGACTGGTGATCAGTTTGCGTGCTGCCAATACATCACTTCAGGAGGTGGTAGTTACCGCCCTGGGTATTCGCCGCGAAAAGAAGGCGCTGGGCTATGCCGTGAATACGCTGGATAAAAAATTGATCGAGCAAAGACCCGATGGTGATATCGCCCGCCTGCTGAGTGGTAAGGCGCCGGGAGTAGACATTCTCGCCAGCAGTGGTATTTCGGGCAGCGGAACAAACATACAGATCCGGGGGGTGAGCTCGATTACCGGAAACAGCGACCCTCTGTGGGTAGTGGATGGCACGCCCGTAAATGGAGCCACCAACCAGCAAACCAGTCCTATTTATGGCAACCAGACCTCCAGCCGTTTTTTGGATATTGATCCCAATAATATCGAAAGCATCAGCGTGCTGAAAGGATTAAGCGCAACTGTACTATATGGTGAGGCTGGCCGAAACGGCGTAATACTGGTTACCACCAAAAATGGTTCCGGCAGACGGTCGGCCAAGAAACTGGAAGTAACCGTTACGCAATCATACTTCATCAACAAGCCTTCCAGTCTTCCGGAGCTGCAAAATTCATACGGCGGTGGTTTCTCCCTCGCGGGAGGCTTCGCCTTCTTCAGCAACTGGGGACCCAAGTTTACCGATCCACCCCAGCAGCTGCCGCATCCTTACACCCAGGGTATACAAGCCGGTTCCTTCCCCGAACTGGCCAACACTACTGTTCCCTTTACCGCACATGATAATTTCGCAGCGGTATTTAAAGACGGTCATGTTTCCAATACGGGAGTAAGTGTGAGTGCGGCGATGGGTGCCAACGGATCCATCAATGCCAGTTACAGTCGTTTGTTTGACCAGGGATTTCTGCCCACCAATAAAGTGAATCGCGACAACTTCAGTATCGGGTTCAACACAAAGCTGCAAAACAATATTACCCTGAGCGGAACGATCAACTATGTGAAGAATGATTTTCAAAGTCCGACTACAGCACAGGCGGGTGGCAGCGGATCACAAAGCGGTGGCGCGGGAATATACAGTGACCTGATGTATACGCCGAGGGCAAACGACCTGGCCAACTGGCCATATCAAACACCTGATGGCGCATCCGCTTACTATAGGGCAAACAATGACATTCAAAACCCGTTATGGACATTGAACAATTCCCTCACTTACCAGAAGACCAACAGAGTGTTCGGAAATTTCAACATCCGTTACTCGCTGTTCAAGAATTTTGAAATCCTTTACCGGATCGGGTACGACAACTACAACGAAAATCATATTCTTACCATCAATCGGGGCGGTGTTACCAGGTCCGGAGAACTGGAATATACCAAAGGTATTTACAGAACCACTTTTGTAAACAACCGTATCTGGGATCATTCTCTGATTGGACAATATCATACCGACCTGGGCAAGTCGTTCCGCTTTGATGTTACGGCCGGTTTGAATGATAACCGCGAAACCTACAACCAGACAGGTCTGAAAAGCACCGATCAGCTGGTTTGGGGTTTGTTTGATCATTCAAATTTCATCAACCACGATACCCGTGGTGAAGACGGCGTAGACCTCGATTACAGAACAGACCGGGAAAGCTTCGGTGTATTTGCACAGGCGGGTCTGAGTTACAACGAATACCTCTACCTCAATGTAGGTGCCAGGAATTCCTGGTCTTCCACGCTGGAAAAATCGAATCGTTCTAAGATGTATCCCAGTACCAGCGTTTCTTTCATTCCAACAGCCGCTATCGACGCGCTGAAAGGAAGCAAACTGCTCAACTATCTCAAGTTTCGTGCAGGCTATGCCACCAGCGCGGCCTTCCCGCTGCCTTATCGTACCCGTCCTTCCCTGCTCGTTTCTACCAACGATTTCCAGACAAGAGGTGGTGCGGCCGTCAATACTAACAACATCAGCAATATACTTCCCAACCCCAATCTGAAACCCGAATTGCTCGGAGAATTTGAGGCGGGTGTGGAAGCTAAATTGATCAACAACCGCGTTACGGTAGATTTCACCTGGTATCGCAGGAAATCAACGGATCAGATTCTTACCCGTCCGCTCGATCCTTCCACCGGATTTGGCAGCACCACTATCAATGCCGGTGATTTGATCAACAAGGGTATTGAACTTGGTTTGGGAGTAACGCCGGTGAAAACAAAAGACTTCAGCTGGCAGGTGGATGTGAATTTCACCCGTAACCGGAACAAAGTGCAAAACCTGCCCGAAGAAATCGCCGTTGTTCAAACCGGCGGGCTCTTTTCCAATCTGGGCAATTATGCCATCAACGGTCAGCCGTTCGGCGTGATCCGTGGTACTTACTGGCAGAGAGATCCCAAAACCGGTCAGCGAATTGTTGGCCCCGACGGATACTACATTCCCAGCACAGCCATTGAAATCATAGGTGATCCCAATCCTGATTTCAGAAGTTCGCTGATCAATACTTTCACCTGGAAAGGATTTGAATTGAGAATGCAATGGGATTATTCAAAAGGCGGTGTTATCTATGCCACAAGCGTAAACACCATGATGTCGAGGGGCCTTTCAAAAGCCACCGATGTGGATAGGACGATCGCGATTGTTTTACCGGGTGTAAAACAAGACGGAACACCCAATGACATACAAACCTCCATCGACAGGGCTTACTTCAATACCTACCTGGGTGTGGCAGCATCCGAAGAATACCTGTATGATGCAACCTACTTCCGGTTGAGAGAGTTGTCTGTTTCTTATTCCCTGTCGCCCCGTTTGCTGGAGAAAACACCATTTGGTGCTGTTTCTCTTAACATAAGCGGTCAGAATCTTTACCATAAAGCGCCCAATTTCCCTGACGGATCGAACTACGATCCCGAGTCTTCCAGCGCCGGTGTAGACAAGACAAGAGGATTTGAATTCATGACCGGGCCGCAGTCGAGAAGATTTGGTGCGTCCATTAAAGTAACCTTCTAATTTAAACTGGAGAACATGAAACAAACAATAAAATATTTTATCGCGGCCGGTCTGTCATCAATGTTGCTGCTTGGCTCGTGCAGCAAATTTGATGACATGCTCAACGATCCGTCTTTACCGGCGCCTGAAACAGCAGATGTTGACCTGTATTTGAACTATGCACAGCTCGCATTTGCCGATCTGCTTGGAAGAACCGGTCAACTGGATAACTATCCCGGTTTTTCGGAGCTGGGTGAAGAGCTGACACGCATGGAAGTGATGAGGTCGCGCACTTACCAGGATGCCTATGGCCCCACGGCTTTCACCGTTATCTGGGCCAACGCCTATCAGAGCGTGATCAAGAACCTGAACGCGATGATGCCGCTGGCAGAAAAAACCAATCGCCCCATTCATCTGGGTATGGCAAAGCTGATGAAGGCCTACACCATCGCCACCCTGGTTGATTATTTTGGCGATATTCCCTATACCGAAGCCAACCTGGGTATTGAGAACACCAATCCCAAACTGGACCCGGGAAAGCAGGTGTACGACAGCGCTTTTTCCCTGCTCGATCAGGCTATCGCCCATTTCAACAAAGCCACCACCCTGACCACGATCCCCACCAACGACCTCTTTTATGGTGGAACCGCGGTAGCAGAAGCGGCCAGCTGGCGGAGAGCCGCGAAAACACTGAAATTAAAATTCCTTAACCAGGTAAGACTGGTTGACAATACCGTTAAGGCAAAGATAGACGCCTTACTTACAGATGGGGAACTGATCACCACCGATGCGCAGGCTTTTACTTTCAAGTACAGTACCCGGGCGCTCACTCCCAACAGCCGCCATCCGAAGTATAGCGTTTATTATACTAACAACGGAGGCACCGATTATATAGGAAATGATTTCATGTACATTGTATACGCTGAGAAAGGCAACGGCCTCGATCCGAGATGGAGATATTATTTCTACAGGCAGATTGGAAACGTTACCACCTTGCCCGCATCTACGCTTGAATGTGGCTCCTCTCCTGCTCCTCCTCATTATCCCCTGGATGTTCCTTACTGCTATGCGAATATCGCCGGATTTTACGGAAGGGATCATGGAAACGACAGAGGTATTCCACCCGATGGATTTCAGAGAACCCTATGGGGTGTATATCCCTGTGGTGGCCGCTTCGACAACGATGAGCGGGCCAAGATTACAGGGTCAAACGATGGCGGCCAGGGTGCAGGCATTCTTCCCATCTGGCAACCCGCTTTCACAGATTTTGTAAAGGCCGAGGACGCACTCAAGCTCGGAACGGCCGGTGATGCCAGGGCGTTGCTGGAATCGGCAGTAAGAAAATCCATCGCTACAGTTGTGGCTTTCCCCGCTACTATCGGCGTTACCGTGCCGGCAGCCCGTGTACCTTCTGCTGCCGCCATACAGGCTTATGTAGATAAGGTATTGCAACTCTACGATGCTGCCGCCGACGCGGATGCGAAGTTAAATGTGATCATAAAAGAATACTATATCGCCGCCTGGGGCAATGGTATAGAGAATTACAACAACTATCGCAGAACAGGGATGCCGCGTAATCTGCAGCCAAACCTGAATCCGACTCCCGGCCCTTACATGCGATCGCTGTATTATCCGGCGAGCCTGGTAGACAGAAACCTGAACGTTCAGCAGAAAACGGCCACCAACGTAAAAGTATTCTGGGATAACAACCCCGATAACCTTTTCGTGAATTGATCTCATCACAAACAAAAAAAATATGAAACAGTATATTTTAGCAATCTGTTCTTTTGTCATACTGTTGACTTCTTGTAGTAAAACCAAAAACTTTTACGATGAATTGGGCAAAGGAGCCTATCTCACATTCGTGAGCTCTTCCCTGCTGATGAAGTCAAACGACGCTAATTCAGCCGTGACCCTGGTAGTAAATGCTGTCGGTTCCGATGTGGAAAGCGTTAACGTATATGTGGCCACTACTTCCACTCTCGATGTAACAAAGTGGAAACTGGTGAAGAATATTCCCTTTGCCGGTGAAACCACACTATCCGTTACCAATACCAACATTGCCGCGGCATTAGGTCTCACCGCCGGCAATCTGCCACCAGGTACGTTGTTTTACCTTTACAATGAAGTGGTAACCAAGGGAGGAAACAAATATTCTTCCGCCAACACCAGCGCTCCGGATCTGGAGAACCAGCCGGCTTTCAATACTGCCATGAAGTGGACTGCCACGACTGTTTGCGCCTTCGACGCAACCCTGGTAGCCGGCACTTATAAAGTAGTAAAGGACGACTGGCAGGACTGGAATCCGGGAGATGTAGTAACTGTAACGGCAGGACCCGGAGCAAACCAGGTTAACATCAGTCAGGTATGGCCCAATCCCTCATTCGGCGCGGTGGTAAGCCCGTTGTTACTGAATGTTGATGCCAATTCAGGCGCGGTTTCGGTAGCCGATAACGTAACCTTCGGAGACTATGGTGCCTATAAGGCCATCACAGCCGCAGGCAGCACTGGTTTTGTATTTACCTGCACCGGCGTTATCAATGTGCGTATTCATATCAATGCCCCGCCTTTTGGAGACCAGGGTTTCAGCAATCTAATCCTTCAGAAACAATAAAGTTGGTTTCAATTGTACTCAGCGTGTTATCCATTCGGATAGCACGCTTTTTTTATGCCTGGTTCCTGGAAGAAAGCCATTTCTGATTGATAAAATAGACAAGGGGAATGAAGAGCATACA
The DNA here is from genome assembly GCA_964605065.1 of uncultured Chitinophagaceae bacterium. Classification (GTDB taxonomy): domain Bacteria; phylum Bacteroidota; class Bacteroidia; order Chitinophagales; family Chitinophagaceae; genus Endoryza. Next base: position 252,636 of record CAZSAQ010000006.1, on the reverse strand, counting down.
GAGAATGGCTAGAATATAATTGAAAGAAACAGGCCCGTTGCCATCTTCGGTTTTAATGAGTTCGTGGGTGTAGTAAAACAAACAGTTTCCCGCCCAGTGCATTCCGCCGGTAAACCACAACCTTCCGGACACCACAAGGGGCACCACATATACCAGGCCGAGACTGAACAGGTAAAACAACATCTCGAAACCTTTGTCGAGTTTGTAAATATGATTGAAAGTGTAAATCAGGGCGGAGGCAATGACGATGACTACGGCGCTCATTTTCCCTTCGAGGTGGCGATAAACATATCCCCGCGTCAGGATGTCTTCAGAGAACGAGGAAAAGAAGTTGCCGAACACAAACAGACTTAGCGCTGAACTGATTTCCGAAAACGGAGGCACGGTCACAATCCTTTCGGCATCCGATCCGGTAGCAATGAGAAAGGCCAGGCCGTAAAGAACAAGCCCCATCAACATTCCGGCGAGCAACAACATCAAAAATCTTTTACCGGTATCCAATCCCCATGCGCTCATGCCACGAAACCCCTGCCACCGGGCAATGCCCCAGGCTGCCAGGAAGAAAACAGCCTGGAACCCGAGAAACCCTGCCGGGCTGCTTTTAAACACGATCATATACTCGGCTGCATGATACAAACCGAACAATACCAGGAATCCGGTAAAGATCTTGAAAGGGGATGTTTGAATGCTGGACATGTTGACAAAAGATTGGCTTGATCGGAATTCAGGCGGGATAAGGTGCAATGCACGCAAATGTAGGCAAACTGCCATCAACCAAAAAGCGCCCGGCCCTGTAAAAAATAGCCGACCAGAGGAACATTAACATAAAAGCCAATCAGCGCTGCAGGATCTTTACCTGCATTTTCCCGTCCGGATTATACCTTCCCAGCCAGCGTTTCAGCGCCATCTCCGCTTTCTCCATAGAATCATAAGTATTAAAGTCACGGGTACAGCCGCTTTCGTTTTCGCACTCCTCGCCCAATTTTTTAAAGTAGGGTTCTGCTACCGCCGATAGTTCTGAAGGTTTGCAGGTAACCTGTAAAACACGGGTGTGTTTGATGATGTTGTTCTGGGAAGTGCCGGGATCTATCATCGGACGCGAAAAAAAGAAGTAGTAGTAGGTCCGTGCCGTATCGGGTTGAGCGGCGGAAGGTTTATTGTCTTCGATAGCCAGGTTCAGTCGGGCAATGGCATTGGGAAGCGCCTGCGGGGAGGCCAGGTATTGTTCGCGAATCAATTCAAAACCGGCCTTGTTGTTTACAGCGGCCTTCAGGGTTTGTTCAAAGAAGGCGTAATTGGTGAAGGTGGAGGGCTGCTTCAACAGCGCGCTCATCCACTCCCACATTTTAGTTTCTCCTATTTCCTTTTCTATCGCCAGGAAAATGAGCGGAGCATAATAGTACACGAACAGTTCGCGGTCTGCATAATCGCTTTTTGAACGAATTGAAGCGATCGGAGCAGGTTTGAAATGGCGCAGGGTTCGCACTTTCGATTTCAGTTTTTCCTGGTAAACACTATCGCCTGTCATGGTTCGGGCGATGTAGAGCGACATGAATTCAGCAAAGCCTTCGGAAATCATATCCCCCAATTCTGCATTGAAGTTTCGGTAGGTTCCAAAATAGTAATGGGCCAGTTCATGCGCCATGTATTGCCGGAACCCCGCTCCACCCGTTTTGCTGGCGAAGCTTTTCATTCCCGGATCCCACCCGATTTTTACGATGGTGGGGTAAGATGCAAAAAGCCAGGAATTGTTTTTTGAAACCGGTGTCGTTTGTATGTAAACCGCCTTGCCTTTGTAGGGAATGGACAGCTTTTTCGCGAAGCTTTGCTGAATATCACCGAGTGCTTTTTCCAGTTCGATCAGTTGTTCGTGACTGGCATCCGGGTTCAGGAAATAACTGCCGTTAATGGATTCGGCTTTAAAATCGCCGAGAAACATCGTAAGGTCCTGTGAAGAATTGCTCTTCAGCCGGGCGATCGTATCATTGACCGGATCGCTGCCATTCAGATAAATAACCTGACAGTCGGGGCAGGTGATCTCCAGGTCGTAAGTCACTTTTTCATAGCGGGTGTCCGTCTTTATATCATACAGTATCGGGCACCAGGCGCTTTGTATTCCGTCGGCGCGCAGGTTGGTACCGTTGAAAGCAAGGTTCCCTCTCCAGTCTTCGGCCGCTGATGTATCCGTGATCACCGGATACATGCCCACATAATTGAACCGGATCGTTCGGGGAAGGTATTTGCCGGATTTACCATATCCGCGGATATAATAGGCTGATGATTCACCGGAAGACAGGGTATCCTGCCAGGACTTTTCATAGGAAAGTGATTGCTTGCCTTCCCCATTTCTGAGATAACGGATATTCATCCCGGAATTCAGGCGGATATAATAATCCTGCAAACGGGGCATATTGGAAAGTGTAACATCACACTCAAAGGTCCCTTTCCTGACGGAGATTTTCACTTTGCCCTGCAGGTGAGGAATGGTATCCTGGGCCAGTGCATTATAAATACTCCCGAAAATAAGAATGACGGCAAAAATTCTTTTCATAGTGGCATGAAAATAGGCAAAATTGTTTTGCCGGGTTGACATTTGCGCCGGTTCTGTTTCAGGTAGCCCGGATCATGATGTGCCGTTCCTGCTCCGGGTGAAGGGTGAAATGATTATTGCCCTTTGTACTTTGGATCGTAATCAACCATCCATTCAATACCATATTTGTCTCTGAAACAACCGAAGTAAGTACCCCAGGGGCCATCGCCCATGTTGCCTTCCACCTGCCCACCTGCAGAAAGACCGTTGAAAATCCGGTCCGCTTCTTCCCTGCTTTCCGTTTTGAGGAAGATCTTGGAACGGTTTTCGTTTTCATTTGTTCTTCCCATGATCTCCGGAACATCATTGGCCATCAGGGCCGTTTTGCCCACCGGCAATTCAATATGCATTATTTTGTTGGCCTCTTTTTCTGATACCGGAAACCCCGCCAGGTCTTTGAAGCGAATGATTTTGGTAAACTCACCACCGAATACCGACTGGTAGAAATTAAATGCTTCTTCGGCATTTCCGTTGAAGTTGATGTGAGGATTCATGTTTGGCATAGTGCTGTTTTTTGTTGTAAATATTTGTGTGGAAGAAAAGTGGTTCCTGCGTTTCGGTTTCATTCGGAATGGACAGTAAGGCCGTTTATTTCTTTTGTGACAGGGCCGAAAGCAGATTTTCCAGGTTCGTCATGGACATTTTGAAACCGACCGTGAAGCCCATTTCAATCATTCTTTCCATACGCTGGAGCGATTCGTTGTAGATGACGATACGCACCGTTGTTCTACCTTCCTGTTCCTGGAAAGTATGATCCCATTCAGAGCCCGGCAGTTCAGGATTTTCATCTTTGTCTGCAAAGGCATTGTACATTTTGAAATTGGATTTGGGAGTGATGGCCATGTATTCCTGAAGCAGCCAGCGCTCCACTCCTTCCGGAGTGATCATCGCATAAAATCTTTTACCGCCTACTTTGAAATCCTGGTACTTTGTTCTGGCCGTCATGGGTGCGGGTGCCTGCCATTGATCGAGCAATTCCGCTTTGGTAAAGGCATCCCAAACCAAGGATTGGTCGGCATCGAATTCGCGGGTGATGAATACCTTTTTTGCTTCTTTGTCGACGGTAAAATCAAAAAATAAGTTGTTATCCATTTTTTTGTTTTTTCATGGTTGATAATACCTTGTCCAGTTGGTTGAACCGGGTTTCCCAGATTTTCCGGAACTGTTCCATCCATTTATCGATCTCTTTCATTTTCTCCACTTGCAATGAGTAATAGATTTCACGGCCTTGCTGTTGCTGTTTTACCAGGTCACACTCCGTCAGTATCCGGAGATGTTTGGATACCGACTGACGGGTGGTGTTGAAATTTTCCGCAATGGCGTTGGGCGTCATTGCCTGAAGGGCGATCAAGGTGATGATTGCCCGCCTGGTGGGGTCGGCTATTGCCTGAAAAACGTCTCGACGCATAGTTGCTATTTTTTATTTAAGAAGCCAATCGGTTGCAAATGTATGTGCAACTTTTCGGTTTCGCAAATTATTTTTTGGTGAATGGTTGTGTGAGGTGTCTTTATCTCTTTAGTTAGTTCACATTACCTTCTAGCCTTTAACACTCATCGTTTTTGGCATTATTTTTTTTCATGTGGCAGATTCATGAAGATTAGTGCTAGTGTAATACCGTATGCCCGAAAATTGTATTTCTTGTTTTGTAATAAAACAGTCTCCATTTCATGGTATCGGCAACATCAAAAAAAGACAGAAAATATATATTGCACTTACATTTGTATAATTTAACACGTGTACTATGAAAACAAAGTTAACGCTGACAATAGAGCAGAGCGTTATTCGGACAGCGAAATCCTATGCGCAAAAGAAAGACAGGAGTCTTTCAGAACTGGTTGAAAATTACTTGAAGATGTTGGCTAACAAGGACAATCAATCTGCGGAGTTGTCTCCCCGTGTTAAGAGATTAGTAGGTGCTGTCAAACTTTCAAAAGATTTTAATTATTAACAGGCATTGCAGGAAGGCATTCAAAAAAAGCATGGCAAATAAAAAAACCTGTTTCTCGAAACAAATATAATAATAGATGTCTTGGCAAATAGACAACCTTACTCTGAGGCTGCTTCGAAAATCTTTGACCATGCAGAGAAGGGGAAGGTTAATTTATTCACTTCTGCATTATCCTATTCGAATATCTACTACATTATAAAGAAGACTTGTTCCCATAAGGAAATGATCACCATTCTCCGTGACCTTGAGGCGTTGACAGAAACATTAGATGTGACGAAGCAGATCATTTCGAAAGCTTTAAACAGCGATTTCAAAGATCTTGAAGACTCTATTCAATACCATACTGCAATATGCAATAAGAAGATTGCCGGGATTGTAACCAGGAATGTAAAAGATTATAAGAACAGTGAGCTAGCAGTATTGACTCCTGATGAAGTATTAAGCATTATTGAAAATCCTGGCAACTGAGTAGATAGCCATTGGGTGATGAATTATCTTACGATCTTTAATAGTTATAATTGAACAAAAACGGTTGTCATGGAATTTGAGGTGGATGGAACGATGCCATGAACCTCCTGGCTGCGTCACGCGCCAAAATGATTACAATTGTTGTTGGGGATGATTCGCTTTGGCCATGTATCCATAGTGATAATTCTGCAATTTATCTCTCATAGCTGGCCAGTTCTGCAGTATCAAATCCATGTGCTGCCCGCCTTCTGCCGTATACGCAAAACCCAGTACATTTCTTTTCAAGGGCGTTTCAGAAAGCTCATTGAAAGCGAACTCCACATGGTCTATCGCATCAAACATGATTTCAAAAGGGTCCTTATTTAACTGCACTTGCAACCGGTCACGCAGTAACTGGTTGATGTTTAACATCATCAGCCTATGCCGGATACCCGGCGGCGGATGGCTATAGCTGGTAAGCCTGCTCGTATCATACTCACTGTAGCCAAACAACCGGAACAAGGAATACACCGCAAAATTCCAGTTGTAAAGCACCGTTTCCCAGTCAAGTATAAAGGCTGCTTTTTCTTTTGGCAGTTGGTCTGCGCCCTGCATCAACCACTGCATATGTAGTATCCCATGATGGGCTGCAAAACCATCCGCATCCATTTCCAACGTCTGGCTGTCCATACCACTGATCCCGGCGCGGGGCGCATCCTGCTCTTCCCTAGAAGTAAAACCCATACCGGCAACCCACTTTACATGCCCTGATACGATATGCCCGCACTCGTGATCAAACAGAAAATTAAGGGCTGTCTTCGCGTAATTAGCAGCAAAATACCCCCGTTGATAATCGAAAGGCATAAAACACTGCGGATCACTATACTTTGCCAGGAACAGCTGGTCAAGATCTGTTATCTGCGGATTAAACAATTTGCAGACATCTTTTTCTTTATTGACATCGCCTACCCATGGTAGGATGGTACGGCTGGACAGCATGCGCAGGAACAGGTCGTTTAAGATATGGAAGGTGCCGATATAAATACCCAGGTAGTATTGCTCACTCGCTGGCAGCTTTGAGGCCACGGCATTCACCGCCGGGTTGTCAATGAAATTACAATTGATGGCGGGAAAAGCAGGGATAGCTGCTTTGTACGTTTCCAGCTTATAGTGAAATATATTCAGCGATGCCCGGAGCATGTCACCATAGTCGACATACCCATTAAAGTGCAAGCCGCCCCTTTTGAGGAAATGCTGGTGAAATGCTGATTCGTCATCACCAGGGATATGATCTTTATCAAACATAGCACAATACTGGTTTATTTTATAATCCATTTTTTAAGAGTATCAATAAACTCGGCCTCTGTCAACCTGCTCCAGTCTGGAACAATCATCTTATAAACAAAAGGGAAGAATTCGGCATAAATCAGCCAAATTCTTCCCTTTTCAACATCTGTCGGGATGACTGGATTCGAACCAGCGACCCCTACGTCCCGAACGTAGTGCGCTACCGGGCTGCGCTACATCCCGAAAAGAGGTGCAAATGTAATAAAATCCGCCAAATCAGAAGATAGCAACCTAATGCGGACCCATTCCATGCTCACCTGCTGTCCCTGAATTCCATTGACAACAGCTCTATCCCATCTCCGAGAAACTTCAACCGGATCTGGTTCGATCCCTGATCTATTTTTATTGCTTTCAGTTCGGCTAAATTCCAGGAGCCGGATTGGGGTAAGGATATTCGCCCCATTTCCTGTCCATTGACAGCAACCAACAATTGTCCAGCCTTTTCTTTCGCCCTGTATTTTATCAGCAATCGGTAGGTGCCTGCTTTGGCGGCGGAACAAGTATATTGCAGCCACTCGCCTGCTTCGGTATGGCCAACATAGTAGCTGTCTCCATTTTCCCCTTCCTGATAGATATCTACCGCGTCATTGCGATAGCTGTTTCCCCTGTTGCCGGCCTCACCCTTACCGGTAGAAACACGATAATTGGCGCTGTCTTTATCCCAATAAGCGATACCGTTTCTGCCGAGGTCGTAATCCACCGTCCGGATGGAAGTGCCTGTACCCAGGAGGGTCTTTCGAAATGGCAAGGCCTCCTTGGAATGCGGCTGGCGGATCATGGCGTCAATGACATCGTGTTTGACAATTACATTTTTGGCGTGGCTTGACAGGGCAAGATCCAGGAGACCCTGGTAGGCATCCTCAGCGGATGGTTTCGGCCCCCTCCCTTCCCAATAGGCAAGTATTTTATTGTACCGGGTGTTGCTGCTGATCTGCATCGGGTTGTTGAGACCCAGTTTCTTCAATGGCCACCAGGCCCAGCCAATATTGTTGCTTTCCAGCAACGAGATGGCATCTGTAAACCAAACATTAGAATTTTCACCTGTTTCACCAAGCCATACAGGAACATTGTATTGATCCCTGGTATTTAAGATGTGCTGTATCGATGCCTGGTCGTTAAAATTCCAGTATTTGTGAAAACTCAATACCATATTAGGATCCCAGGCGGGCAGCATACCGCTGTAGTTATTTCCCCAGCCATTGCCTTCGATGATGATGAGGTGATTATTGTCTGCCTCGCGAATGGCCCTGGTGATATCCACCAACAATTTCCGGAGAGGTTCATTTTTCTTCTCCTTCAAACCATTCCTGTCATGTGATGGATCTTCGAATCCCCAGTTGGGCTCGTTGAGGATATCATATCCCCCTATCCAGGTTTCATTCCTATACCGGGTGGCCAGTTTTTTCCAAAGCGCCACGGTTTTTTGTTGATTGGCTTCGCTTTCCCAAAGCGAGGGTTTGCTTTCATCCCGGTCAGAAATATTCAGGTCATTTCCCTGTCCGCCTGGAGCTGCATGCAGATCCAGGATCAGGTACATTTGGTTGGCCCTGCACCAGGAAAGCAAACTGTCGGTGAGCCGGAAACCTTTCTCCAGCCAGGTTTGCCCGCCTGGCACCGGTTCCTTGTCTGCAGGGAGGGTGTACAGTTCATAGTGCATAGGCAGCCTCACCGAATTAAATCCCCACTTCTTCAGGGAATCGATATCTGCTCTTGTGCAGTGATTATTGAGCCAGGCTTCGTAGAAACGGGCGGTCTTGTCCGGACCAACCAGTGATTCGATGCGGGCCTTTATCTTATGTTGCTGCCCTTCCTTATTCAATTTCAGCATATACCCTTCCTGCAGCATCCATCCTCCCAATCCGATTCCTCGGAGCAGGACGTTTTCTCCTTTTCCATCTACTATTTTCTTGCCGTCTGCGTGTAAGAAACCCTGTGGGAATACCGTGGTTGATAAGAAAAGAGCCAGGATGGCCCAGGAGCATTTTTTGGCGAGCATCGGTCGGTTTTTGGTTGAAAAGATAAAAAAAAGATCAAGGGCGCCCGCCATTTTTACCCTTATAATGCACTCAATCAGCCTTATGAGGATCTCCCGCTGCCGGGAGATCATGTTAATCCCCGGGCAACCCGTTGACCTTTGACTTTAAAGCTAAGTACTCGAACCATAATTCCTGAAAAGTTTCCCACATCAATACCACTACAATCGACGATAAATGTGCAGATTATCAATAAATAGGGCCCTATCATTACCACATCATTGATGTAGGGTTTTCATAAATTATTTAACTTGATGAATATATCATGATATGCTTGCCTTACGACCTATACTGATTGCTTTTTTGTGTGTAACGGTGGCGAAAGCGCAAAACACGATTGCCCTCCCCGACATCACCAATTATACCAAAAAGAACTACAATGCCGGACCCGGGAACTGGGGTTTCTGCCAGGATAAGAACGGCGTCATTTATGTGGCCAACGACGAAGGCCTGCTGACTTTTGATGGCAATTTCTGGAAAAAATATACCTCTCATCAAACCGGTACCATCCGGAGCCTGGCCCTGGCGCCAGACGGGAAGATCTATGTGGGTTCTTCGGGGGAAATCGGGTATTTCAAACCCGACCAGAATGGCGTTTTGAAGTATACTTCCCTGAACAGTATCATTCCCCAGGGAGAAAAGGATTTTACGGAAGTTTGGAACGTGGTGCTGTATGGCGATGCGGTATTTTTCCGCTCTTATAAGCGCATCTTTCAACTGAAGGATAACAAGATCACGGTATATAAAGACATCGCCTGGAGTTTCCTGGGTCAAAGCAATGGGCGGCTGATCGCCAAAGCTTTTGGAAAAGGGGTTTTGATGTTCCAGAATGACAACTGGGTTCCATTCATTAAAGGCGATACACTCGAAGAGCGATCACAGATCGTGGCCTTCCTGCCACTTAATAAAGACAGCTCCCTGCTGCTTACCAAAAAACACGGTTGTTATATCCTGCGGGGCGATCAGCTGCTGCGCTACGCTACTGCCGATATTGAAATGATCTGTGACAAGAACCCTTACGGGGCTACCTATGTAGACAGCAGCCACATCGCCGTGGTGACCAGCCTCGGGGGGTGTTTTGTGATCAACAAAGAAGGGCGGTTGATCCAGCGACTGGAAAAGCTGGACGGCTTGCAGAATAACAATATCCTCAGCGTTTTCGTTGACCGGGAACAGAATTTATGGCTGGGTCTCGGCAGCGGTATCGATTTCATCGCTTTCAATAATTCGATCAAACACATCTACCCCAATTACCAGGAATTGAGCGGCGGTAAATCGGCGATCGTATTTGACAACAAATTATATATCGGAACGCTCAATGGCCTGTATTGGGCTCCTTTGCAGGGAAAACAAGACATCGCCTATGCGAAAAGTAATTTTGAAGCTGTTCCCAATACGAAAGGACAGGTATGGAATCTGTCGGAAGTAAATGGTGAACTGGTGATGGGACACAACGAGGGGTTTTTTGTCATCAGGAACAATGTTCCGCAAATGATAGACGGAAGTTCCGGCTTCTGGACCTTCATTCCCCTTAGCAATGTGATGCCCTCTCCTGTAGTAATGGCGGGTACTTACAACGGAGTCAATTTTTACCAGTACGATAAAGGCGTATTCAGGAACCCTTCCATTCACGCACATTTCGAATCGGTTCGTTTCATCGCGATGGACAATGATATCGCCTGGGCCTCGCACCCCTATAAAGGTTTGTACAAGATCCGGATCAACAATGGCGTTAACCCAACCTATTCGGAATACAAAGACAAACACGGAATAGTGACCGGCAACGGCAATCATATTTTCAAGGTAAAGAGCAGGATTGTCTTTACCAGTTCGGCGGGTATTTATGAATACGATCCTAAAACAGACGATTTTATTCCTTCGGTATTTCTCCGGAACGTTTTTGGCGCAAAAGTGATTGACTATTTAAAGGAAGATGATCATGGGAATATCTGGTTTGTCGAGAACAAACGCCTTGGTGTTGTTGACTTCTCTTCGAAAACCCCGGTTATCGTTCATTTCCCGGAGCTGAACGAAAAAATATTGTCAGGCGGATTTGAATATGTATACGCCTACGATCAGCAGAATATTTTCGTGGCGGCGGAGGAAGGATTTTACCTGATCAATTATGAGAAATATAAAAATCAGAAGCAATCGATTCCTATTCTGATCAGCAATGTCCGGATCAGCAATAAATCGGACAGCAGTATTTATTTCGGCTACTCCAACGAGGCATCGGGCCCACAATGGGTCAACACCGACATTCCGGAGGTCAGTTACGGTTGGAATACCCTTCATTTCGAATTTTCGGCACCGTTGTACGGAAAGCAATCCAGCATGGAATATGCTATCCAATTGGAGGGACTGGAAAAGAGCTGGTCTCCCTGGAGCCGTAAAACAGAAAAAGAATATTCTTACCTGTCCCCGGGCACTTATACTTTTCACGTAAAAGCGAGAACCCACGAAGGAGAAGAATCGGTGGTTGCCAGTTATCATTTCATGGTATTGCCTCCCTGGTACCGGAGCACCTGGATGTACCTTGTTTACGCCCTTTTATTGGCGCTGGGCCTGTACGCGATACACCGCTACCAGCAAAACAAGTTTACACGCCAGCAACAGGCGCATGAGGATGAAAGAAAAAAGCTGGAATATCTCAATACCCTTCAGCGGGAAAAATTTGAAGAAGAGCAAAAGCAATTGATGTACCTGCATCAGCTGGAGCTGGAAAGAAGCAAGAATGAGATTATTCAACTGCAGAATGACAAACTGGAATCGGAAATACAATTGAAAAACACGGAGCTGGCATCCACCACATTCAACCTGATACAGAAAGGGGAAACCTTACTGAAGGTAAAGGAAGAATTCGTAAAGATGAAACGTGTCAGCGAAATCGACAAGGAATCGGAAGATTACAAGAAGATCCTCAAAATGCTGAATGAGGATAAAATGAAAAAGAACTGGGAACAGTTTGCCCTGCATTTCGATAAAGTTCACAGCGATTTCCTGGTATCTGTCAAGGCGGCATATCCCAATTTAACATCGAGCGAACTGAAGCTGTGCGCTTACTTAAGGTTGAGCCTGTCCAGCAAGGAAATTTCCCAGATCATGAACATCACCATCAAGAGCGTGGAACTGGCGCGTCACCGGTTGCGAAAGAAACTGGGTATCGAACCTCATATTAATCTGCTGAACTTCCTGCTGAATTTTCATTCGGAACTAAACGGAAACAAACATGAGGCCTGATAGCGGTTATTCTACCGGGTTATTTCATCGCCGGATAGTATCGGTGGCTTCTGGTTTATTGGCATTGCTTCTCCTCGCCCACTGTCTGCAAGCGCCCGGTCATGAACCGGAAACCGATCTGCGCGGGCCGTTGTATGCCGGCTCCCGGTCTTGCCAACCCTGTCATGCGGTTATCTATAACAGCAGCTTTCATGCCGCCCATTTTAACACCAGTGGCCACACTCTTTCTGAAGAGGTACAAAGAGGCTTCGATTCAGGTTTCAACAAGTTTCGTTTCAACGACAGCGTGGAAGTCTGGATGGAAAAGGAAAACAACCGGTTCGTGCAATCGTATATCCTGAACGGGAAGAAACTGTTTTCTCAACCTTTTGATATCGTGGTGGGCTCCGGCCGGAAGGCGCAAACCTTTTTATATTTCAACGAACAGAAGAAACTATCTCAATTGCCTCTTTCCTACCTTGTCATGGCGCATACCTGGGCCAATAGCCCCGGGTTCCCTGCCACAGACGCCAAGTTCGACCGTAATATTCCTTCCTATTGCCTGGGTTGTCATGGCTCATTCGTGGAAGTGAAACAAACATACAAAGGAGTGGTGATGCAGGAAGAATTCGGCCGGAACCTGTTATTTGGCATCGACTGTGAGCGATGTCATGGGCCGGCCCGGGAACATGTTCAGTTCCAGCAGACACATCCGGAGGAGAAAAAAGCATTTCATATCATCAAGGCCGCCTCGCTGAACCGGCAGCAAAAAAATGACTGGTGCGCACAGTGTCATTCCGGGTTCCGGGATGTACAGCAATCGCTTTTCACTTTCAAACCGGGCGATGACCTTGACAATTTCTATGTGCCGGAATTCGGAAGAGTAGATACAGCCCGCCTCGATGTTCACGGCAATCAATACCAACTGATGCTTTCGAGTAAATGCTACCAGGGTTCAACCGGTTTGACCTGCCTTTCCTGTCATGATGTTCATCAGACAGAACGTGACAGTCTTTCCTTGTTTTCAAGAAGGTGCCAGTCCTGTCATCCGCGCCCGGACCATAGTTTTTCGGGGAGGGATCCGCAAGTGGATAGCGCTGTACAGGAAGACTGTGTCAGTTGTCATCTGCCCAATAAACCTTCTTCGCTCATCACCCTGCTCACCGAAGGAAAACAGGAAGCCGAAGCCGATCCCATCAGAACCCATTTCATAACGGTATATCGCGAAGAAACCAGGAAATTCCTGGAAGGGCATTCCCGAAAATAAAAAAGCAGAAAGGAAATCACTCCCTTTCCGCTTTTACATGATTTTTCACGTTCAGAATATTTTCATCACTTCACCAGACAAATGTGGCCACGGCTCCGTTGTTCAGGCTCGTTGTGAAAGACTTTCCATTAAATTTTATGTTGAACACTTCCGGGCTGCTGCCATTGTTCAGGACAATCAAAACCTTTTTTCCTTCCGGGTTCCGGAAAGCCACCGTTGACAGCGTGTTGGTTTGTGTAGATGAAATCCGCACTGAACCTGGACGTACAAATTTGGAAGCATGGGCAATGATATAGTAGGAAACATTGCGGCTGACACCGCTTCCGATAGTGAGCGCCCCCATACAGCTGGTACATCCGCCATTGGTGTGCGGCTGGTAATTAGGGTCGGCAGCCAGGTTCCATTCCAATACATTCCGGCTCCAGTTGCGGGTAGCGCCGATGATAAGGTTTTGAACATGCCATTTCAGATCACCGGCGAAATTGCCCGGGCCACCCGTCCACTGTTCAGTGAAATAAAGATTCTTGGATGGATACCGGTCATGCACCTGGCTGAGCGCCGAAATATTACCGCCATATAAATGAAAGGCAGATCCATCCACAAATGGACGCGCGGCAGCATCGTCAAGAATGGTTAATGGATAGTCGGGCCGGTCTGCATTGTGATCGTAGGTAATGATCCTGGTTGGCAGCGAAGCGGCAGCAAAGGCAGGCCCCAGGTGATTCTTGATGAAGTCGGCCTGCTCAGCGGGTTGCATGACCATACTGGGATTGTTGCCTCCATGCAATGGTTCGTTTTGAGGAGTGATGGCGTCAATGGTAATTCCTTCGGCCTTCATGGCCTGAATATACTTTACAAAATACTGCGCGTACGCTGCGTAATATTCCGGCTTGAGGCTTCCACCCATGAACGCGTTGTTGGATTTCATCCAGGTTGGCGCCGTCCACGGAGATCCCATGATTTTTATGCCGGGGTTGATGGCAATTATTTTTTTAAGAACCGGTATCAGATCCTGCTTTTCCTTGTCGATACTGAATTGTGCCAGGGTTGGATCGGTCTGACCGGCAGGCATCTCATCGTAAGTAAAGGTGGTTGCGCTCAGATCGGAAGCGCCGATACTGATGCGCAGGTAACTGACTCCGATAAAAGTACTGTCGTGCCGGAACAGTTCGTTGATCAGCGCATCTTTATCAGTGGCGGGTAGCAGGTTTATCAAGGTGGCGCTGCCGCCGGTGAGTGTATACCCGAATCCGTCAATGGTTTGATAGGTTTGAGTGCTGTCTATTTCCAGGGTGCTGGCAGAAGGGTTGCTGTTGGTACCAAACTGCAATACCACTGCTTGTTTTCTGAACAGAGAAGACTGATCCGGCTCGGTGAGCCAGAGTTCGGCATCGGATCTGACGGCCGGTGGGTCAGGATTCGGGTTCGGTTGGTTTCCCGAGGTGCTTTTTTTGGCGCAGCAGCTCAGCAGGAACGAAACGCAAACAATCGAACCAAAAGAAATCAGTTTCATGGTTGGTGATTTTGTTGAAAGGAAGGCCATCCGCCGGATCGGTCATCCACCGGTAAACGATGGACGACCGAAAGCGGATTGTATTCTTATACCCTTACAGTAAGATGGGAAAGGTATGAATTTATATTCCTCTTAATTCTACATTGTCTATGGAAATGCCACTGGTGCCCAGGTCTGCTCCCCCCGTTTTGATGAGCAGGTAAATGGTGCCTGCCTGGGTAAATCTTATCTTTCCATTTAAACCCACGAGGGCCCCGGCACAACCAATGCTGGCTATATTGCCGCTGAAGGTTGAATTTCCACAGCCTGACCAGGTATTGAGGGCAATCTGCACACCTCCCGATGAATAATCGCTGTTTTGAACGGGCGCGGTAGTACCAAAGTACACTTCGAACCAGGTGTCTGTGGCGCCGCTTCCGGATACCTGCATACCAAACCGGTAGTCTTTGTTGGCTTCCACCTGGATGGCCTGGTAGATAGCGCTATGCCCCCAGCTGCCGCCGGTAGCCACCATTTTTCCGTTGTTACGCGTCCAGGTTACGGCCGGCGCACTGATGGTAAGGCGGCTCCACTTGGATTCATCATCCGCTGTTTCAAATTTTCCGCCCAGAACCAGGTTGCCTCTCGCCGGATCGGACGTGGCCACGTTGATGGTTTGTTCGGACGAGAACGTAGAACCTCCCCTGCCCACAGCATAGTGAACAATTTTATAGGATCCTGCATCCGGTAAGAATATCGGCTGGGTAGCTCTGCCAATGCTTACCGACCCGCTGCCCAGATCCCATTTGGACAGGATATAACTGCTGTCTTTTACCTGCGCCACATAATTGTTCGCATCCAGCTTGGTAACAGTAAAAGTGGCATCCAGGTTTGATTCAGACAAGCCCCTGTCCACCACTTCTTTCTTCTGGCAGCCCACGGCAAAAATTCCTGCAGTAAGCAGCATCATTGCCGGTGTTATCGTTTTGAAATTATTTTTCATTTTCGTTATGTTTTATGTTGGTTCGACTTGAATTAGTATCCGGGGTTTTGTACCAGTTTGGTGCCCTGTAATTCGCGGGCGGGTATCGGGAACACTTCATGTTTTCCGGCTACAAATCCGCGGCTTGCCAGCACGGTGGCGGCATCACCCCATCTTACCAGGTCAAACCAGCGATGACCTTCACCGGCCAGTTCTTTCCTGCGTTCATCTTTAATGGCTTGCAGTGAAACAGTAACAGGAGTAAGGCCTGCGCGTGCTCTTACGGCGTCCAGCAGCGCCTGTGCACGGGCACCGGTTCCACCCAATGCTTCAGCTTCCATCAGGTAGGTGTCGGCCAGCCGGATGATGTAAGTATCCTGCAGGAAGTTCAATTCGGTATTACCACCCAGAGAAGTTACATCCGAAGCATTCGGTAAAAACTTTTTAAGGAAATAACCGGTATTCTGGTAACCGGCCGTGTAGTCGATCTGGCCGGCTGTCTTCAATGCATCGGCATCGAAAATGGTGGCATTGAAACGGGGATCTGTTTTCAGCGCATCATACAGGCTCTGGGTAATTACGCTGAAGCTCCAGCCGGCCGGATAAATGTCCGGAGCATTCACGGTTTTCTTCTGGTAGCTCCGGGGCCCTACCATTTGAGCGAAAGTATTTCCCTCGTCGGTGCTGCTGCCCCAGTTGCCCCAGGTTGAACGGCCCAGGTTGGTATGCGCTACTTCGAGGATGGATTCCGTATTGAATTTATTGGAAGGAATCCACAGATCGCTGAAGCTGGTGAGGAGCTTGTACCCGTAGGAACTGGTAGTGCCGGGCGTGGGTCCATTCACTTCGGCCAGCTGAGCCGCAGCCTCGGTTTTCTTGTTTTCATACAGGTACACTTTTCCCAGCAATGCCTTGGCAGCCCCCTTGGTTAATCTGCCCAATTCTGCCGAAGGCAGGCTCACCGGTAAAATGGCCATTGCCTCGGTAAGGTCTTTTTCGATCTGCGCATATACAGCATCGGGAGTTGCCTGCGTTACGTTGTAAATTTCCGATGTGGTTAGGGGTTCGGTAAACAACGGAACATTTTTAAACAGGCGAACCAGGTTGAAATAATACAGGGCTCTCAATGCCTTGGCTTCTGCCGCAAATCGTGTTCGCAGGCTTTCGTCCATGGGAACGCCGGGAAGTTTTGCCAGCAACACATTGGCGCGGAATACTCCCTGGTAATGATCGCTCCAGTAACTGCCGGCAATGGATTGCGGAGTCATGGTGTAGTTCGAAAACACCTGAAGCTGGTTACCATCGGTAGGGCCGCCACCACCGGCAAAATGATCATCTGAACCCGCATTCATCAGGGCCAGCATGTTTTCGAATCCGCCGGAATTCTTACGCATGATATCGTAAGTGGCTACCAGGGCCGCAAAGGCCTGGTCCTTGTTGGCATAATAGTTTTCAGAAAGAAACTGCCCTCTCGGCGTGATGTCAACAAAAGATTTGCTGCACGAAAGCAAGGTAATAAAGGCTGCCAGCGCGAGTAAGCAATATATTTTTATCAGTTTCATAATTCTTGTTTTGTGGATGACTAAAACTGTAATTGAACGCCCCCGATGATCGAACGCGCCTGGGGATAAACACCTCTGTCGAGCCCAAGCACCTGTCCGCCGATTTCAGGATCATAACCGGTGTAGCCGGTCAGTGTAAACAGGTTTTCTCCTGTCAGGTAGAATCGCACGCGGCTTGCCCCGATCTTGCTGACCAGTCTTTCAGGAAGCGTGTAACCGATCTGTACGAGTTTCACACGAGTATAGTCTCCGCTTTCGAGATAGTAATCAGACATCCTGCTGTAGTTGCCATTGGGGTCAGCGGCTGTCAGCCTTGGATTGCTGTTGGTAGAACCTTCGCCGGTCCAGCGGCTGAGGATACTTGTCTGGTAATTGGCATTGCCAATGTCCAGTCTTCTGAGGCCCTGGAAGATTTTTGCTCCTGCAGTTCCCTGGAGGAATACCATCATGTCGAAGCCTTTGTATTCCAGGTTGAGGGAGAAACCGAAAGTGAATTTAGGGAAGCTGCTACCGAGGAAGGTGCGGTCGAGGTTGTCGCTGGTGATCTTTCCGTCACCATTGAGGTCGAGCCAGCGCACATCACCGGGTTTGGCATTGGGTTGTATCAGCGCACCGTTCTTATCCCGATAGGCGTCGATCTCTGCCCAGTTCTGGAAGATGCCTGCTGCCTTGTATCCGAAAAAGGCATTGTAAGGATGGCCCACCTGCGTGCGGGTAATGGCACCCATGGTCTGAAATCCTGCATCGCCCGAAATGAAATTGGTGTCCGCTGCCACGTAAGTAACGTTGTTCTTCATATAAGAACCATTGGCATTGACACTGATATTGAGGTCACCGATTTTTTTGCGGTATCCGAGTTCCAGTTCAACACCGCTGTTCTCCATCGTGGCCACATTGGCTACGGGCAGATTGGATACTCCCACATAACCCGGTATAATAATCGGCCGAAGAATGCCTTTGGTTGTTTTTTTGTACACATCAAAGTTGACGGTCAGGCCGTCGATCAGTAACGCTTCGAAGCCCACATCAGACTGGCGGGTTTCTTCCCAATGCAGATCGGGGTTTTCCAGGCTCAGCGGGGCATACCCGGTATAAATGGATTGCGAAGGATAACCCAGGGTATAATTATAGCCACCAGCCACGATTGCGGCATATCCGAACTCGCTGATGGCGTCATTACCCACCACGCCGTAGTTGGCTCGCAGTTTGAGGCGGCTGATCACCTTATTGGATTTCCAGAAATCTTCATTAGACACATTCCATCCTACCGAAGCGCCGGGAAATACGCCATACTTTTTGTTTAAACCAAAACGACTGGAACCGTCGCGGCGGAGGATGCCGGTGAACAGGTATTTATCCTGGTAAGAATAGTTGACACGCGCAAAGAGCGACGACAACTTGTGCTCGATGTTATCGCTGGTATAGGATTCCCGGTCAGATTGCGGAATATCGAAACGGAAAGAGGCTTCACTGAAATAATTGATGGGCAGGTTATAGATCGTATTGGAAGAGCTGCCTCCGATATTCTCTACATACACGCCCTGTCCCAACAACAGCGTTACATCATGATCCCCGAATTTGTAGTTGACATTAAGGGTGTTCTCGATGTTCCAGTTGAAACTATTGTTGTTTGATTTGTTATAGTTATTGCGGATGATATTATTCTGGGTCGGGCTCAGGTAGAAGATCGGTGTAAATCCGAGTCCACCCCAATAAGCCAGCTTGCCACCCAAAGTAGAACGCAGTTTGAAATGCTTGTTAGGCGCTGCTTCTACAAACGCGTTTCCGACAAAATCATCAGACCAGCCATAACGTCCCAGCCGGGTTTGAACGTAAGCCAGCGGATTGGTCATCTCCTGGCCTACCCTTGTGGAAATGCCGTAAGGGTTTCCGGCGGCATCGCGGATGACTCCCTTATTCAGATACAAACCGGAATTGGCCACATTGGGATCGGTAATGACCAGCGGAGTGATCGGATCCAGGTTGATGGCCGAACTCAGCGGACCACCGAATTCACTGTTTGTATTTCCCAGGCCAATGCTTTTCTGGTGAGAGTAGCCGACCGTTTCTCCGAAGGTGACGTACTTGTTGATCTTGTGGGTGGAGTTGATCCGGATATTCTTGCGGGTGTAATTAGAGATATCAGTAGCCACAATACCCTGCTGATCCTGCAGGCCGAATGAAATATAAAAAGTGGATTTGTCATTACCGCCGCTGAGGCTAAGCTCATGCGAATAACGTTTCGCGCTGTTGTTGAAAATGGTCTTCTGCCAGTCGGTTCCGGCTCCCAGTGAATTGGGATCCGCATATACCAGTGCGCCGCCGTCATTAACGGATCTTTCATTCATTACCGCCGCATACTGGCTGGCATTGAGCAGGTTCAGTTTTCTTTCCGGAGAAGAAATGCCATAAAATCCGTTATAGGAAACCGTGAATTTTCCGGCCTTTCCTTTTTTGGTGGTGATAAGGATGACGCCCGTTGCCGCCCTGGTACCATAGATGGCAGCGGAAGCCGCATCTTTCAATACTTCTATGGATTCTATATCGCTCTGGTTGATAAACCCGATACCGCCCTGGTCAACCACGATACCATCCACCACCCACAAGGGATTGTTTCCACCATCACCGAAGGTGGTCAGGCCCCTGATCCGTACGGTAGAGGGAGAACCAGGCTGGCCGCTGTTCTGGGCGATCATTACACCCGATACCCGGCCCTGCAGAGACTGTTCAATTCGATTACTGGGAACATTTTCCAGGTCTTTGGCTTTTACACTCGAAATAGCGCCTGTTACCACACTTCTTTTCTGTGTGCCATAACCCACTACCACCACTTCATTGAGCGAATTGGGAAGCGGATCGAGTTCAATGGTCAGCGAAAGGGACTCACCCGATACCGTCACTTCCTTTTCAGCAAAGCCAACGAAAGTGATCTTTAAGAGGGCACCCTTTTTCACACTGATGGTAAATACACCATTGCGATCTGTTTTGGTGCTGGTTGTTGTGCCGATAATCGTTACCGTCGCATCCGATAAGGCCTCACCGGTCGATTTGTTGGTGACCTTACCCGATACATCCAGATTTTGCGCAACAACCTGGCTAAATAGAGAGTGGAACAAGAAGACGCAGCAAAGCAGCAATGCAATTTTACTCTTCATACGCAAGCGTTTGTTTTGATGTTGAAAGAAATTACCTCCAACTAAAGTAAATCTCAATTCAAAAAACGCTGCCCCTCATCCACCCCTCATTACCCTATCAATTCTTGTTTCATCCTGCTTTTGCGATGATTAATACCCTATCAATACCACATCATCTTTGGGGTTTACGGTTGCCTGGTTCCGTGAGTGCTGGTAATCAACATTGTTACATGTATCGAATTACAGACAGGTAAGTGTGAATAAAGCGCTACACCGACAGAATTTCTTCCTGTTTTGAAATTTTTTGCAGCGGCTGCCTGTTATTTCATAGTCGGTGGAGAGATAATCATAATGTTGAAGGGGTAGAATATGGTCGGTTTAAATATAACTGAGAAGGTACCACAACAGGAATAGTATGATTTTCTCTTATCTGTCTCTTCGACTATGTAAGACAGCCGCCGATGCTTAGCGGGCGAATTGAATGCCGAGCCCGGGCAAGGACTTCAACGAGTATTTACCATGATCGTATTCCAGGCCGGTAGCCAGATCCTCGGCTAATAATAAAGGACCATCCATATCAACATAGTCAAGCAGGGAGGATAAATGAGCGATCGCAGCCGACCCGATGGTGCTTTCATTCATACAACCGATCATGACTTTCATATCCCATATTTTAGCCTGGGCGATCATTCGCCGGGCGGGGGTGATCCCGCTGCACTTGGTTAGTTTAATGTTGATGCCATGGAAATGCCCGCGGCATTTCTCGACGTCCTCTTCCTTCACGCAGGATTCATCGGCCAGCAGGGGAAGCGGCGATTTCTCATAGAGGAGTTTCATCCCTTCCCAGTCGTCTTTGGCCAGGGGTTGCTCTACCAATTCTACTCCCAGCTGTTTCAAAATGGGAATCTTCTCAAGTGCCTGATCCAGAGTCCATCCGGCGTTGGCATCCACCCTCAGAATGGCATCGGTGTGTTTACGGATGGCCTCGATCATTTCGATGTCGCCGGGAACCCCCACTTTGATCTTGTAGATCGGCCAGGGTTTCTCGGCAATCTTGTCGAGCATCCTGGGTATGCTGTCTATCCCAATTGTATAGTCCGTGAGCGGACCATTGCAATTTTCGAGGCCGAGCAATTCATAAACGGGCTTCTTTCGCAGTTGGCCATACAAATCCCAGGCTGCTATATCGAGTGCACACACAAGAAATTGATTGTCAGGAATCAGGTGGTGCAGATAGTGCCAGTACCGTTCCGGATCGGTGAGCGCGAACTTTTCAATGAATGGCTTTTTGCGCTCCAGGTCTTCAATCATCTTTTCCACCGGTATATTATAGTAGGCGATGGCGGGCGCTTCTCCATAACCCTTTAGACCCATGTGCTCCAGCTCCACCACCAGCGTGGGCTGATGTGTTTTAGTGCCCTTGGAGATGGTAAAGGGGTACCTGAAGGGAAGATTGAACGGGTGGTAACTGCATTTCATGCCGGGCCAATTTCATTTTGGGAATTTCTGTCCCACCGGCGGAAAGCGCTGGCGGGCAACAGGCTTGTAAAGATATGACATTCAGCCAGCTAATTTCTGGCACCGGGCTGGTAATATACTATACCAGAAAACCCACCCTTATGAAAACAAACTCTACCCTTTCACCCCTCAGCTTTATGCTGATCGTGTCTTTGACACTTACCCATTCTTTAACGTCGTCGGCCCAGAATATTATGGGCAATTCCAACTTCAATAATGGTAACAATTATTGGAACATGGACGGCATGAGCACTGAAGTCGGATTTGAAACCGGCTATGGTGGTTCCAATTCTTTGAACAAAGTAGCTGAAGTGGATGGCTATTCAGGTCTTCGCCAGAAAATCGAAGTCCGTACCGGCCAAACCTATAAGCTGACCTATAAAGCAGGTCGCAGCCTTGCTCGTTTTGCACCGCTCTCCCCTTCTATTCAGATCCGCGTAATTGGCGGGCAAAGTAAAACCAGCTACCTGGATTTTACCAAGACCTATAGCAACTCGGTTTATTCACTGAAATCCGAAAGTGCAGCCTTTTCCATTGCCGGCAATTCGGGCGATGAAGCAGTAATCATTGAAATCACAGGTTATAACAATAGTACATCCATGGGCGTGGTATTGGATGATGTAGAGCTGACTTCGATTGCAGCGATGACCATGCCGGTAAAATGGGTATCATTCAGCGCCGAATTGCGCAACGGCCAGGCCTCTCTTCAATGGAAAACGGCGGCCGAGCTGAACAACAAATACTTTGTGGTGGAAAGAGCAGGCGCTAACAATCAGTTTGATTCTATAGGTACCGTAAATCCGCAATCTTCCGGCGTGTATTCATTTGCAGACAGCAAAGTGAAAGAGGGAATCAACTACTATCGCATTCGCCAGGTAGATGTGGATGGCCAGTATCAATATTCAAAAGTGCTGAGTGTGAAATTTGGCCAGTTGCTGAGCGGAATGAAAGTATATCCTACGGTTGCCAATAATAATATCAATGTGAACCTTACCAGCACATTGTCCACCCAAGCTCTGCTGACCGTAGTTGATCTGAACGGTGCGGTTGTCAGCAAGAGTGTGAGAAACCTGGGATCCGGAATGAACCAGCAATCGGTAGATGTGTCCGGTTTGAAATCAGGAATGTATTACGTGCGTATTCAAAATAGCGACCAGACGGTCCTTTACACACAAGCTTTTCATAAGGTCAATTAAACAAGCAGTGTTTGGTTTTCGAAAGTGCGGCAGGGGTGCCGCACTTTTTTTATGTTAGGAGAAAAACATGGTGTTGAATCAGGCTCTGCCGGAAGAGATCATGAATTCTTTCAGTTCGTGGTTGAACTCTTTCTCTTTCAACAGATCTTCCAAGGTAATATGCATGCGGTATTTCCAATAATGTTTGGGATTGGCCGGTACATTGATTCTTTCCTCATGCGGATCCTGGCGCCGCAAAGCATCGTGCATGCCCAGGATATCCTGTAACTGGAAAATACTCCACATGGCCGGTGAGTACAGATGTTGCAGGATGATCGCCCGGCTGATCCATGATTCGCAATGTGCCGGTGCTTCGCCCCACTGCCCCAGTTCCTGGTTGAAGAATCGCTGTGTTTTTTCCCTGTCTTCTTCCCACCATCCTCTTACCGTACTCATGTCGTGGGTGGAAGGCGTTACCACCGACAGGTAAGGCGCTTCGGCGGGATGAAAAAATTCTTTTCCGAGAGATTTCGGCATTCTTTGAATTTCGAGGCTAAGGATACCCAACTG
Source organism: uncultured Chitinophagaceae bacterium (assembly GCA_964605065.1). GTDB lineage: Bacteria > Bacteroidota > Bacteroidia > Chitinophagales > Chitinophagaceae > Endoryza. The sequence goes on along the minus strand of CAZSAQ010000006.1, from coordinate 229,351 downwards.
TTTCATCACATCCGGAACACAGGCAGGAACCATACCCAGGTCTTCTCCGCAAATAAGCATATTGGTGGCATGTTTCAGGGCCGGCAGCTTGCTCATGGCTTCTTTGCGCCAGAACTCATCCTGCCTGCGGAAGAAGTAGTCTATGTATAATTCTTTGAGGAGATATTGTGTATGCGAATCCAGGTAGCGGAACGAGGAAGTCTGCTCCATGTTGAAACGGAAATGAAAACGTTCTCCGTCTGAACCGGCTTCTTCGAAGAGGATAACATTGGCCAGAAGGTCAAACAATCCCTGACGTATTCGCTGGTGGTCTTCTGTTGGTTCGAGTGTGGCGAAGTGCGTATTTACTTTTTCCTGCGTTGAAAATTCTTCTTTTATTTCGTAGTAACCGTTACCGATCTCTTTCAGGTACAACTTGAATTTGCTGTCATTCGGACCAAAAGATTCCCAGAGTACCGCGTCGCTGATAAAAGGCGCGCAATAACGATAGTGATCGAAGTGGATTCCCCGATCACTGAATTCATTGCGGTGCACCGCCAGGGAGGGAACAAACCGGCCCATAATACCCTCCATCGAATAGGTGGGGATGCTCCAGATGCGGAAGAATCCAAGGATATGATCGATCCGGAAGGCATCGAAATAACTACTCATCTGCACAAAACGCTTATGCCACCATTCGAAACCGTCTTTCGACATCTGATCCCAGTTGTATGTAGGGAATCCCCAATTCTGTCCATGTACCGCAAAATCATCCGGCGGCGCACCTGCCTGCATATCCATGTGATACAATGAAGGCTCCATCCAGGCATCACAACCATACCGGTAAATGCCAATAGGAATATCGCCTTTCAGAATAATTCCGTTTTCATGCGCATAATCGGCTGCTGCCTTCAGTTGCAGGTGAAGGTGATATTGAAGAAAATAGTTAAAGGCGATCTCCTCGTAGTGCTTGGCCTTGGGAGATACATATTTGTCGATAGACAACCGGTTATAGGTACCATAAACTTTCCATTGATTGAAGTCAGAGGTACCGTTGCGGTCGCGCAGGTAACAGAAGGCCGCATAAGGAACCAGCCAGTATCGGTTTTTGTCGAAGAACTCCTGGTAATCTTTGTCCTGCAAAAACTCCTCTTTCATCAGGATAAAAAGCTCCCTCAGCGCCGCAATCTTGAATTTCATGACCTCTTCGTAGTCGACATCGGTCAGTTCATTCAATTGTTTCTGCTTTTTTCTGAGTGGCTTGATCAGGTCGCCATACTTCTTTCCGGCTACCGTTTCCAGGTTGATAAACAATGGATGGAGGGCGAACGCTGAAATAGCCGCATAGGGATAGGAATCCACCCAGGTGCCGGTGGCTGTAGTATCATTCACCGGTAATATCTGGATGACCTTCAAATGAGTTTTTTTAGCCCAGTCTACCAGCAAATGGAGGTCGTTGAATTCGCCGGTGCCAAAAGAATTCTTGCTGCGCAGACTGAATACCGGAATCGCTACGCCAGCCCCTTTCCAGGTATTGTTAGGCACATGTACGAAGCCGTCGTGCAGCAGGCATTGGCTCGCCTGCGCCCCAAACAGGATCCTGTTCTCCCCTTCTTCGTATCGTACAAAGGTTTTATTTTTAGTATTGTATATGCCATACTTGTAACTTAATGGGAAGTTGTCGGGACCGAGATTGACCCTGACAGACCACCAACCATTTTCTCTCTGGAGCAGCACCGGTTCATCAGTATTCCAGTTTCCGAGCCCGTGTCCGCTGCCTGTAAGACAAATAATTTCATTCTTCAGCAGCAAGGGCGCCTTCACTTTGAAGATATGTGTAAAGGTTTTGGAGGATTTTATCCGGGGCCTCGTTTCGTTATGTTTCAGTAATACCTGTTGAAAGGGATCGGTGTAAAATGCGTTTTCAAATTCGCCCGCATGGTTCCAGGTATCGACCACCTGAAAATCTTCCACGCCGGTCTTGCCAAGATCTATATACCGGTCATCGCCCCATTCTTCGACCAGGAAGCCATCCTCATTACGTAAAATATATTTGTAATTAAGTTTTACAATTTCTTTGGTATCAATTTCAAAACGACCTTCCCAAAAATCATTGTTGAGATAATTCAGGGCCACTTGCGCTCCGGGCTGGCCTTTACCTAATTCGGTGGCATTGCCGAGGATCCAAAGAGTCTGTCCGGGTTTGGTATGAAAGCGCAGATAAAAGTGAATCTTCATCGTCAGAGTTTTGGCTGCCGGCATGAAGATATAGAAAGTGTATTAAATACACAAAGTTCAGTTCCGTCAAGCCAGCCAGCCTTGAAAGGTTATATTATGGTTTGGCAAAGATTGTTTTATAAATAATAAACACAAAATTCTGTTATCAATATTTGTGATCTTGCCTTATTTTTGCCGCAAATAATTTAACCCATGGAGAATACAAAAAAATACACAGGCGTTTGGTGGCTGGTTTTCATCGCTTCATCGGCATTGCTCGGTTACGCCATCGCTGATCACTGGTCTTATCTTACCCTGATTATGCCTTTTGTATGCACTTCGTTCGTGAAGGCCATGGACATCATCTGAGACAAAACTAACTGCTTATACCAAATAAAAAACCCCGCCTGAGGCGGGGCTTTTTATTTTATAACCGGATATCAAGGCTTTGCTCTTTCGATAAAAATGGACTGTTTAAGTCGCACGGCCACATTCTTCTCTGTCCTGATGGCGGGTTTCCAGCTTGGCATTTTGTCAAACCTATCGGCCAGCTGGTCGTTCAATTCCTCATTTCCCCCCTTTATGACTTTGGCATTCAGCGGGTTGCCATCTTTGTCGATAATGAATTCCACCATTACATAAGTCTTGGGCTGGTCAGCACTGAGGTAGTCGGCCATATCCCGGGCTACCTGGTCAAGAAAGGACTGGAACTTCTCATTTCCACCGGGGAATTCGGGAAGTTTATCTACCACTTTTGCGATTTCCTCTTCACTGATGTGCTTAACCGGGCGCGGGTCTTTTTTCTTTGCCACTACTTTTTCCTCCCTGGCCGGCTCCGGAGGCAGGTTGGCTTCTATTACATAACTTCCTTTCTTATTAACCATCACAACGGGGAGCTCACGGGTTTTGTCGAAATACTCGTATGCTCGTTTCAATTCACTGTTCAGGTTGGTGTATTCAGGAAAATCCTTGAGGAATTTATTTAGATAATCAACGCTCTTGGGATTCTTAAAATGAATAGGGAAAATATGAACGGGGATAAAGTCCTGCCCCGCATTTCTGGCGTAGGTAGCCAGGATATATAATTCTTCGATCTGTGTATTGGTAACCGGAATACAACCGGTAGTTACGCAGGAGCCGTGAATATAGATGTCTCCGCCCGGTTGCAGGGAGTCGGCCAGAAGCCTGTCGGAAGCATTGGGATAATTCAGTCCGAGGGAAAGGTAGTAGGCACTGCGGGGATTGAATTCATTGATATAATAGAATCCTTCCGGAACCTGGTAATCGCCCTGCATTCTTTTGGGGCCAAGACTACCGGAGAGCGCGCATACTTTATATGTTTTGAACAATTTGAACTTTTCTCCGGCTTCGCTTTTTACCCATACCTCCAACTGGCTGTCGAATTTGAAGGAGCGCAGGTAAATATATTTGGCAGGCCACTGCAATTTCTTCTCCTGGAATTGCTTGATCAGGGTGTCTTCCTTTCGGTTCAAAACATCTGAGATTCTGGGGAAGGTTTTCTGGTAGTCAACGAAGGTTACGCTGGAACTGGACTGCAGGGAAGTTTGCCCGGATCCGCGTAACAAACTGGTTGCCAGTAGCAGCGTCAGAAAGCAATATTTCATAGTCAATACCACCTGTGTAAAAACGATAAGTTGAAACGCTTATTTTGCCCCGGGGGCTATCAGCGCGTTAAAATTAAAGCAAAGGATCAATCAAAAATCAGACCCTGTTGTTAACAATGTGGAAAAGCCCCCGAAAAATTCCGGAGGCTTTTCTGGGGGATTTTTCTCAGGGTTATAAGTTTCCGCGCTTTCCCTGTTCCAGCTCAATGGCTTCAAAGAGTGCTTTGAAGTTTCCCTTGCCAAAACTACGGGCGCCTTTACGCTGTATTATTTCGAAGAAAAGTGTGGGTCTGTCTTCTACGGGTTTGGTAAAAATCTGCAGCAGGTAGCCTTCGTCGTCCCGGTCTACCAGGATCCCGAGTTCGCGAAGCGGGCTGATGTCTTCATCAATACTGCCTACTCTTTTGATCAGATCGTCGTAATAATTGCCAGGAATGGTGAGAAACTCGACTCCCCGGTCTTTAAGGGCAGTAACGGTTTTTACGATGTCGTTGGTTGCGAGGGCCACGTGCTGGCAGCCTTCTCCATTATAGAAATCCAGGTACTCTTCCACCTGGCTTTTCTTTTTTCCTTCTGCGGGCTCGTTGATGGGAAATTTCACATAGCCGTTTCCATTGCTCATTACCTTACTCATCAAAGCGGAGTATTCCGTAGAAATGTCCTTATCATCGAAGGAGAGAATATTTCTGAACCCCATCACTTCTTCATAGAATTTTACCCAGGGGTTCATCTGGTTCCAGCCCACATTGCCTACGCAATGGTCTACGTAAAGCAAACCGGTTTCGGATGGCTGGTAATGCGGTTTCCAGGGCTGGTAGCCGGGCATAAAGGCGCCGGCATAGTTTTTTCGCTCTACAAAAAGGTGGATTGTTTCGCCATAGGTATGTATGCCACTGGTAACCACTGTTCCGGATTCATCTTTGAGGGTAACCGGTTCCTGGAAGGAGCGTGCCCCGCGGCGGGTGGTTTCTTCCCAGGCTTTGGTGGCATCGTCAACCCAGAGCGCCAGTGTTCTTACGCCATCGCCATGTTTATAAATATGGTCGGCAATGGGATTGTCACTGCGCAAGGGAGTGGTAAATACAAATGTGAGTTTGTTTTGTCTGAGTACATAGCTAACCCGATCCCTGACACCGGTTTCGGGGCCCGAATAAGCAAGACTTTGGAAACCAAAAGCGGTTTTATAAAAATGAGCGGCCTGTTTGGCGTTACCTACATAAAATTCAACGTGGTCGGTACCCAGCAGGGGTAAAAAATCCAGGTCAGCAGAAGTAACTGATTTCTGTGTGGTAGTTGACATGCAAAAGAATTTGTGAGTGGAGAAAATACAGGACCCGTAAAGAAAACGGTTGTTTTTTCAGAAAATTTCAGCCGGGAGGCGGGAGTCAGTCATGATCCATGGCCAGTGTTTCCATGAGCAGGCTGAAACAGGCTCTTTTGTCGGAAAATATCTTATGCGGATGATCGGGACGCATGCCACAAAAATAGAAATTTATTCATAATCCCGGAGGGTATCGGGCAGATTGTTGAAATGCCTTCTCCCCTATCTTTGCGCCATGAAAAAAATCGGGATACTGGGTGGCGGTCAGCTGGGAAGAATGTTATTGCAGGCGGCTGCCAATTATCCGGTGGAAACATTCCTGATGGAGAATGATCCCGAATGCCCCGCTGCACATCTCTGCCATCATTTCACCAAAGGCGATATCCGCCGTTTCGAAGACGTTTATGAGTTCGGAAGAAGCCTCGATGCGCTGACTATCGAGATCGAATCGGTGAATGTGGAAGCGCTCGAACAGCTGGAGAAAGAAGGCGTAAAAATATATCCCTCTCCTGCTGCATTAAGGATCATCAAAAACAAGATTCTTCAAAAGCAATTCTACCGCAGCCATTCGATTCCTACTTCTGATTTTATCGTTACCCAAAACCTGGAAGAGCTTCAGCAACACCATTCTTACCTCCCTGCTGTACACAAGATCGGGGAAGGAGGTTACGACGGGCGCGGCGTACAGGTGATCAAATCGATAAACGATCTGTCGAAAGGGTTTGATGCGCCGGGTGTGCTGGAGCGGATGGTCACTATCGACAAGGAGATCGCACAGATCGTTGCCATCAATCCCAAAGGAGAAGCAGTATTGTATCCGCCGGTAGATATGGTTTTTGATCCCTCCCTCAATCTGCTGCAGTACCAGATCAGTCCGGCATCCTTGCCCGAGGAGGTCTTGTGGAAGATCGAAGCCATTGCCATCTCGCTGGTGAAAGCATTGAACAGCCCCGGGCTGTTTGCCGTTGAACTGTTCGTGAACAAACAGGGCGAGGTATTTGTAAATGAAACCGCTCCCCGGGTTCACAACAGCGGTCATCATACCATTGAAGGAAATTTCAGTTCCCAGTTCGATATGTTGTGGAGAATTATGCTCGATTACCCCCTCGGAAACCCAGATGCTATCATGCCGGCCGCCATCGTAAACCTGCTTGGTGCGGATGGTTACCAGGGTGAAGCCCACTACCAGGGACTACAGGAAGTGCTGCAGATGGATAATGTGTTTGTTCATATCTATGGAAAAAAGCAAACCAAGCCCGGGCGCAAAATGGGACATGTCACTATTTTAAGCAATGAAAAGCAAGAATTGATTCACAAAGCACGTCATATAGGCCAGGTTTTGAAAGTAGTATCCCTGTGATCGCTTTTCATAACCGCTTATACTGTTTATGAACCAGTTATCGGGTTATTACCTGTACATTTATACCGTTTAAAATTGTATATGACGAAACTCTGTTCCCAAGCAGGCCTCTACCTGCTTTTTGTATCTTCTTTGTTCGTGTTTTCCTGTAAAAATGATAAGAAAGCGGATGCGCCCGCCGGCGGACAGGCCAGGAATGCCGGCCCTCTCGGAGTGGAAGCCATCGTGGTAAAACCTTCAGCTCTCGCTTCAGCCATAGAAGTTCCCGGAAGCCTTCTTCCTTACGAGTCTACCGATATCCGGCCGGAGATTTCCGGACGTGTGGTGACGCTGAATCTTAATGAAGGCGCAAATGTTGCCAAAGGCACACTCCTGGTAAAATTATTCGACAGCGATCTGCAGGCTCAGCTCAGCAAACTACAGGTGCAATTGCAGATAGCAGAAAAAACAGTGGAGAGGCAGAAGCAACTGCTCACCATCGGCGGTATCAGCCAGCAGGAATATGATTTGAGCGAACTGCAGATCAACAACCTCAAAGCCGATATTGAGCTGGTGAAAGTGAATATCAGTAAAACAGAGATCAGAGCGCCATTCAATGGCCGTCTCGGATTGAAGAACATCAGCATGGGTGCCTACATCTCCCCCAGCACCCTGGTGACTTCCATCAGTGAAGTGAATAAATTAAAACTTCAGTTTACCGTTCCCGAAAAATATGGTTCGCTGGTTCAGCGCGGACAGGATGTGAAGTTTCAACTGGACGGATCGTCTAAAGACTACCGGGCTTCCGTTATGGCTACAGAGTCTACCATTGAAGAAAACACCCGCAGCCTCGCCGTAAGGGCCGTTGTGAGTGTTACCGATAACCGGCTGGTGCCCGGTGCTTTTGCCAAGGTGCAGATGATTCTCGGCAAACAGAATGATGCCCTGCTGATACCCACCGAATGTATTATTCCCTCCGGAAGAAACAAACAGGTGGTGGTTTATAGAGGGGGAAAGGCAGTATTTAGTGATGTGACCACCGGCGTACGCGATTCCGCCAACATCCAGATATTATCCGGCCTGAATCCGAATGACACCGTGGTGACCACCGGCTTGCTGTTTGTAAAGAATGGATCCGGACTGAAGATCACCAGGCTCAGATAAATAAAGTCAGCGCATATCTAATTTATAATAGATGAACTTATCAGAACTTAGTTTAAAGCGACCGGTACTGGCCGTGGTTTGTTCGATCGTTATCCTCATATTCGGGGGTATTGGGTTTACCTTTCTCGGGGTACGCGAGTACCCGGCGATCGATCCGGCCGTTATCAACGTGCGTACTTCCTATACCGGTGCGAATGCCGAGATCATTGAGCAACAGATTACCGAACCACTTGAAAAAGCGGTTAACGGGGTGCAGGGCGTGCGCAACATCACCTCCTCCAGCGCGCAGGGAAGCAGCAATATCACCGTCGAATTCGAATTGAATGTTGATTTGGAAAAGGCTGCCAATGACGTTCGTGAAAAAGTATCGCAGGCCCTCAATAACCTTCCCCAGGATATTGATGCTCCGCCCATCGTAAGCAAAGCCGATTCCGATTCGGATCCCATCATCTTTCTGCAGATACAATCGGAAAAGAAGACCCTTCTCCAGTTAACGGATTTCGCCGAGAATGTGGTTCAGGAAAGACTGCAGACCATCGAGGGAGTGAGCGGCATCAACGTATTCGGCCGCCGGTTCGCCATGAGACTGTGGATCGATCCGGCCAAGCTCGCGGCCTATAAATTAACGATATCGGATATACGAACGGCACTCGACCGGGAAAATATTGAACTGCCGGGCGGAAAAGTAAGAGGTAACGTAACCGAGATGACCGTGAAAGCGTATGGCAAGCTGGTGACTGAACAGGACTTCAACGACCTGATCATAAAAGAAGATTCCAGCCGCATCATTCGTTTCAAGGATCTCGGCATTGCCGAACTCGGCCCGGAAAACGAAGAGAGTGCCTCCCGGAAAAACAATATTCCTTCGGTGAATATCGGCGTGGTGGCGCAGCCGGGTTCCAACCAGATCGATATTGCCGATGAGGTGTACAAACGCATCGAGGTGATTAAAAAAGACATGCCCGAAGACATCAGAATGGAAGTGGGCTTCGATCGTACCATTTTCGTTAGAAAGGCGGTTGAAGAAGTGAAGGAAACCCTGCTGATCGCCATCGGCCTGGTAGTGATCATCATCTTCCTCTTTTTCCGCGAATGGTCAATGGCCTTTCGTCCGCTGATCGATATTCCTGTTTCCATTATCGGCGCTTTCTTCATCATGTATATTGCCGGTTTCTCCATCAACGTACTCACCCTGTTGTCGCTGGTACTGGCCACCGGGCTGGTAGTGGACGATGGTATTGTGGTTACCGAAAACATATACAAAAAGATGGAGGAAGGGATGGACAAATACAAAGCGGCCAGGGAAGGTTCGAAGGAGATCTACTTTGCCGTTATTGCCACCTCCATCACACTGGCCATTGTATTTTTACCGATCATCTTCCTGCAGGGATTTGTGGGCAGGCTGTTCCGTGAATTCGGAATCGTGGTGGCCGGTGCGGTATTGATTTCCGCCTTCGTGTCACTTACGCTTACTCCCGTTTTGAATATATACCTGACCAGTTCCAAGAAAGGGCATTCCTGGTTTTATCGCAAAACAGAACCCTTCTTTACCGGCATGGAAAATGTTTACAGGAACACACTTCGTGGATTCATGAAGGTGAGATGGATGGCGTTTGTGATCGTAGCCATTTGCGCAGCCATCATCCTGGGAATCGGAAAAGGCATACCCTCTGAACTGGCGCCGCTCGAAGACCGCGGTCGTCTCAGGGCCAGCATCCTTGGCCCGGAAGGCACCGATTTCGACTACATGGACAAAGCGACCTATGATATTGTTCAGCGGCTGATGGATTCCATACCCGAACGAAGGATTGTTCTTTCCTTTGCTCCTTCCTTTGGCGGCGCCGGTGGCGTCAATTCGTCCTTTGTGAGCATGGGTCTTACCGAAGCAAACGAACGTACCCGCAGCCAGGATGACATTGCCAAGCAGATGAACAAGATCTTCAGCCAGTACACCACTTTGCGGGTGCTTACCGTGCAGGAGCAAACCATTTCCGTGGGCCTTGGCTCCCGGGGATCATTGCCCGTTCAGTTCGTCATTCAGAACCTGAACTTCGACAAACTCAAGCAGGCTCTCCCCAAGTTTATGGAGGAGGTATCGAAGAGCCCCGTTTTCCAGGGATTTGATCTCAACCTCAAGTTCAACAAACCCGAACTGCAGGTCAATATCGACCGCCTGAAGGCCAGTGAGCTCGGCGTATCCGTACTGGATATCAGCAATACATTGCAGCTCGCGCTCAGTGGCCGCCGTTTCGGATATTTTATCATGAATGGCAAGCAGTACCAGGTGATTGGCCAGGTGAACCGCGAGAATCGTGATGCACCTCTGGATTTGAAAGCCTTTTATGTCAGAAACGGAAGGGGTCAATTGATACAACTCGACAATGTGGTATCGATTGTTGAATCTGCCAACCCTCCAACCATTTACCATTTTAATCGTTACAAGAGCGCTACCGTACAGGCCGGACTCGCGCCCGGTAAAACCCTGGGCGACGGTATCAAGGAAATGCAGAGAATCGCCAGCCAGCAGCTCGACGAAACCTTTGCTACTTCTCTCGCCGGAGCTTCCCGGGATTTCCAGGAGAGCTCGTCCAACACGCTTTTTGCGTTTGTGCTTGCGCTGATCCTGATTTACCTGGTATTGTCGGCGCAGTTTGAAAGTTTCATCGATCCGTTTATCATCATGATCACGGTACCGCTCGCGCTGGCCGGCGCCATCCTGAGTCTTTATGTATTCAACCAGACCTTGAACATCTTCTCCCAGATCGGCATGATCATGCTGATCGGGCTGGTTACCAAGAATGGAATCCTGATCGTGGAATTTGCCAACCAGAAACGCGAAAAAGGGGAACGCAAGATCGACGCGGCCATCGACGCTTCTGTAGCCCGATTGCGGCCGATCCTGATGACCACACTCGCCACTACCCTGGGTGCTTTGCCCATCGCGCTTTCGCTCGGCTCGGCGGGTCACAGCCGTATTCCGCTCGGTATCGTTATCGTGGGCGGCATGTTGTTCGCCCTGGTACTCACCCTGTATGTGGTGCCGGGATTGTATTCATTCCTTTCACTAAAAAAGAAAGCTCACTATAATGAGGATTAGATTGATACTACTGTCGATGCTGTTACCGGCTCTCGTGTGGAGCCAGGACAGCTTGCTGACTGTTGAACAGGCCATTGGAACGGCTTTGAAGAACAACTACGATATCCTGATGGCAAGGAATGATTCAACCTCCTACTCCATCGATCGTTCTTATGTGTATGCCGCTTTTCTACCCAGGCTTAACGCAACTGCCAGCAAGGTCTGGAACATCAACGCGCAGAAGCAGGAACTAAGCAATGGCGTAAAAAGAGATACATCCGGGATCAAGTCCAACACCCTGCAGGCCTCCATCAACCTGAACTGGACATTGTTTGACGGATTGAGAATGTTTGCTACCCGCGATCGCATCATTCAGACCGATTCGCTCGGCTCTCTTGTTGTCAAGAACCAGGTGATCAATACCGTGGGAGACGTAGTAACCACTTATTACAATATCGTTCGCTCGAAACTTCAACTGAAAGCCATCGATGAACAGATCTCCATCAATGAAGAGAGAGTGAAACTGGCTGATAAGAAATATTCGGTGGGTTTGGGTGCGAAACCCGAATTGCTGCAGGCAAAGGTGGACCTGAACGCCCAGAAAGCCGCCCGGCTTCGCCAGCTGACCATGATCCAGCAATTGAAAGAACAATTGAACCAGAAGATGGCCGTAGCCACCAGTGCCCGCTACGAAGTGGTGGACAGTATCCCCATCAATACCGGTTTGATCTTTGGAGACCTGCAATCGGAACTGGTTAATACCAATCCGTCGCTGCTGATTGCGCGCAAGAATATCGATATCGCCCGTCTTTCGGTGAAAGAGACCCGTGCTGCTTACTTCCCTACCCTGTCTTTCAATTCCGCGTACAACCTGAACCGCCTGGAGAACAAGGCAGTCATCAACACGTTTACGCCGCTGTTCAATCTCAACAAAGGCTTTAATTACGGGTTCAGTATATCGGTACCCATTTTCAATAATTTCAATACCCGCCGGCTGGTAGAACAGGCCAATCTCAACGTCAGGTACCAGGAGCTGTTTTTACAGAACCAGATCAGCCAGGTAGATTTGCAATTGAGCAATGCTTTCAAGGATTATGAACTCGAGAAGCAGTCGCTGGCGCTCGAGGAAGAAAATATCAAACTCGCCAGGGAGAATGTAAATATTGCCCTGGAGCGATTTCGCCAGGGCGTTTCGACGTACCTGGAACTGAGAGAGGCACAGATCAGCCTCGAACAGGCCTTAGACCGCCTCATAGCCGCCCGCTACAACACCAAAGTTGCCGAAACAGTTCTGCTGAGGATCAAGGGGGAGTTGGTGAAGTGATGGAGGTTTGATGTTTGATGTTTGATGTTTGAGGTTTGAGGTTTGATGTTTGAGGTTTATCCTTCAAACGCGAACATAATTTCCTTAAAATTGACAAGAAAAAAATCATCAATAAAGGTGTTTTAGTCTTTTTGGACTTTTTTGTTCAGTGTAAGTTGCTCTTTTATTAAGTTTATGGCGACAATAACCTGCATTGAAGAACTTGAAGTCTGGCAAGTTGCGAGAAATATCTCTAAACTGATTTATCCAATAACACTTAGAGAGTGTTATCAAAGAGACAGGAGAATTTGTGATCAGGTTAGAGGGAGTGTTGGATCAATTATGGACAATATAGCTGAAGGATTCGAGCGATCCGGGAATAAAGAGTTTATTCATTTTCTTTCAATAGCCAAAGGGGAAGCAGGAGAGCTGAAATCTCAGGTTTACAGAAGTTCAGATATTGGCTATCTTACACAGGATGAGTTTGTTTATCTACTGGAACAAATTCAAATACTTATTAACAAGATTACCGGACTCATCAATTATTTGAACAGCGTACAGATCAAAGGAGCAAAATTCAAAATACGATAAATCTTTTTCGTCTGCGAACTGTAAACAGTAAACGGTAAACAGCAAACGTTGAAAGAGAACGATAAACCATAAACGATAAACATAACTTCACATGCCTACCATCGGAATCATCATGGGATCAGACAGCGACCTGCCGGTAATGCAGGCGGCGGCGGAGATATTGAAAGAGTTTGGAATTGATTTCGAGCTGACGGTGGTGTCTGCTCACCGCACCCCCCTTAGAATGGTAGAGTACGCCCGCACTGCCCGGGACCGCGGTCTTAAAGTAATCATCGCTGGCGCCGGCGGAGCGGCTCATCTTCCCGGAATGGTGGCTTCCATCACTTCATTGCCGGTGATCGGTGTTCCCATAAAATCTTCCAATTCTATAGATGGCTGGGATTCTGTTTTGTCGATTCTTCAGATGCCCAATGGAATTCCGGTTGCTACCGTGGCTTTGAATGCCGCTAAAAACGCCGGTATCCTGGCCGCGAGTATCATCGGCTCCTCCAATCCATCTGTGGGGGATAAAGTACAGCAATACAAGCAGGGCCTCGAGCAGGAGGTAAACAAAAAGATCGGCAAGCTCAAAGCCGATGGCTGGTCAAATTCTTTTGATCAATAAAGTAAATCTTATTCGTCCGCTTTAACGACCAACAGGCCGAACTCCTGTTCGAGTGACAGAGAATGTTGGTATAGTTTTTCCAGGAAAGCAGCACCATACCGGGCATAATAAGGCATGAAGTTCTCAATTCTTTCCTGCAGCCCGTTCAAAGGAAAAAGCATTGATTTGATGGCATGTATCTGGCGCTGCTCCGTTTCGTATTTTCTTTTTTCGGCCCGAAGCATTTTCTTTTCCAATTCCTCCAGGGGCTTCAGCGCTTTAACCCGCAAGGCTTCTACATGTTGCTTTAATGAATGGTCGATCTCCCCCGCTTTTTCCTTTAATTGCCCATAGATAGATTGAGCCGCTTCTTTTTCCTTTTCCAGTTTCAGCTGTCCATTTTTATTCTTGGTGACCAGGATATTGAGCAACTTTTCTTCCGGCAGGAAAAAATCCTCCAGAGTAAATCCCATTTTTTCTATTTTCTTCAGAGTGCGTGTATCGGTCAGTAGAAAGGAATTGCGGAGAACCAGCACCGGGAATGGCACATTGTAGTGATCGAACAATGATTTTAATTCGAGCCAATAAGCTGTTTCACCGCCTCCGCCAATAAAAGCGATATTGGGGAGTATGGTTTCCTGGTACAGGCCTCGAAGTATCACATTGGGGCTGAACCGTTCGGGGAATTCCTGCAACTCCCGGTTAATTGTTTCGGCGGTGAAGCTGAGGGAGGAGTCGTGAACTATATAGGTGTCCCCTGTCTTTTCGATCCTGCCACGCAGGTCGTCCTTCAGGTAAAACAGGTTTACTTCTCTTGGATTGGCCTGAATTTTATAATGAGAAGGAAATTCACGAATGGTTTCCGAAACGATCGTGGAGGGCGTTTGGCGGTACAGATCGTCTTCGAACACTGCCTGCATTTGTTTTTTCAGCATGGCAGTATCCGGTATCAGAACGATCAGGCCGTATTCGCGAAACAGGGAATCGAGCAAACGGAAGGTGGAATTTTGAATATTGTCGCCCTTGCGGTAGGCATCCCGCAATAATTCCATCAGTTCTTTGCCATAGGGAAGTACCGACAACTCCCCTTCTATGCGGTGAAGCAGGGTATCGATTCCCTTCGTATTCATTCTTCCCACCGCGCCGGTTTGTGTGGTATTCCAGGTTATTTTTTCCGTACCCAGGTAGAATTTCCCCAGTTCATCGAGGTCGGCATCTTCACTGCCCATCCAGTACACCGGCACGAAATGATGACCCGGAAACTGTTTTGTAAGGGTATCGGCCAGGCGGATGGCATGTAAAATTTTATAAACGAAATACAAGGTTCCGGTAAACAGGGCCGGCTGGTGGGCTGTACAGACCGTGAAAGTGTTTTCTTCCGACAGCAGGTTGATGTTCCTGATTACCTGTGCGGATGTGCTTACTTGTTTGTATTGTTCGTGCAGGTGCTTTACCAGCGCCGGACGATCGGTCCGGAACTGCTTTCGGGCCTCCATTGCCTGCCTCATTCCATCGGGGGAAACAGGATGCTGATAAAACCGGGAAAGTTCCGGCTTCTGTGCAAGGTAGTCGGTGATGAGTGAAGTGAAATAGCCCGTTTTCTGATAAGCCAGCGTAGTAAAGCTACAGTCCATTTAAAAAATTGTGCACCGAAATTAAGAAAAGGAAATGCTAACGAAAGGCAAAATTGTGAACAGCGAAAGGCTTTCCGCAATTCGAAAATGAACAACGGAAAGCCTTATAAACGGAATGGGTTGTCATTTCAGCTGGTAGGCCACCACACTGTTTCTCCAGAAGGTGGGTACATATACCATCCGGGTGGCGGGATCGTAGCCGATGTCGGCCGAATTTTTCTTATCGTTCCTGGTATCGAGCAGAATTTCCTTGTTTCCATCGGCGGTTACATAGTAGATCACCCCTGCCCAGCAGGAAACGATGAATTCTTTATCGTATACCGGCTCTACCCCATCGGTGCCTCCTTCCATGCCATCGGCCAGTTTGGTCAGTTGCCGGTCGTATTCCACGCGATAAAGCCCTCCTTTATCGAGAATGTATAGATTTTCCTTGTGCCATAACACGCCATTGGGCGATTGAAGTCCTTCCACATGCGGGTTCGCGTCATTGCCTTTCACCCGGTATACTCTTTTAGCCTTCGAGTCGGAAACGTACACTACGCCTTTGGGATCAACGGTTACATCATTAAGCCCTTCGGCATTTGGAACGGGGATGCGTTTTACGATCTCTCCCTTGTCCACATCAATCACAACCACATCGGTAACGTCTGCTACATACAGCATGTTTTTGAAAAGTCCCATACCCTTCGGCGCATGCAGGCCGCGAACCCAATCCACCGCAATGATCTTTCCATCCATGCCGAGTTTACCTATGGAACCGGCATCATCTTTGGCCCAGGGATCTTTTCCGTCAATATTGGAGACATAGAGCACCTTTCTTTTTACATCCGGTAATACCGATTCGGGAACCTTCATCAGCGAATCAGACTCCCATATTTTTTCAAGACTATGCTGCTGGGCGAATACATTCGTCAGCATCACCGAAAACAGAACGGAAATAATTATTTTTTTCATGATGATGTTTAATTGAGGTTTTTAGTTCCGGAATTACCTTTTTATTTTTTCAGATTTCCTGCTTTTATAAATAGTTGGCCCGGTTGACTGTTGTTCCTGGCGGACCTGACATTCTTCCTCAACAACAAATCCGCCAACAAGTTTACGAGAACCGTTCCACTTCAAAGGGTGCCAGGTCCATACTCGTTTTTTGGCCGTTGGCGATTTCACCCACCAGTTTTCCCGTACCGGCACCGAGGCTCAGGCCCAGCATGGAATGCCCGGTAGCCACGATCACATTATCTGTTTTTTTCAATCTTCCGATATAGGGCAATCCGTCGGCGGAGCAGGGGCGATAACCGTACCAGATTTTTTCTTTTGGCGGCAGAGCTACGTCAAAATCGGGAAAGAATCGTTTAACCGCCTGGAGTACGCCTTCCACACGATTCATTCGCATGGGTGTTTTATGAGAGGTAATTTCCATGGTTCCGCCGAAACGGATCTTGTTTCCGTCCATGGGAGTGATGGCGGCGCGGCCTTCTACCAGGATGGCAGGATAGTTCACTTTGTAGGGCGAATTTTCAAGCGTAACGGAGTAGCCGCGACCTGGCATCAGCGGCAGGTTCAACCCCATCATGGCGGCCACGCCACGGCTCCAGGAACCGGCAGCCATGACCAGCAGATCGGGCTGGTAAGAAGCGGCTGCGGTTTCAACAGAAACTACTTTCCCTCCCGACTTGTTGATCCGAAGTACCTCGCTATTGGTTTCCAGTTTTACATTTTTGGATCGGAGGAAGGCGATCAGTTCACCCATCAGCCTGTTTGGATAACAATGGGCATCGCATTGGAAGAAAATGGCACCCATGCCATTGATCCGGGTTTGCGGCTCCAGGGCTTCCATTTCTTCTTTCGACAGTAATTTGGTATCATGAAGTCCCAACTGGTGAGCCTTCTCCACCGTGTGCTCCGCATGTACTTTGCCGGCCTCGGTTTGAAATATCTCCAGCAATCCTTTGTGTTCGTAGGCGAAATTGAACGCCGGATTCTTTCTCCAGCTTTCGTATTCCTGCTGGCTGATGAGTGCTATATCACGCAAAGGGATAGCCGAATGTTCCACATGTTCGGGGGTGGCGCTTTTCATGAATTTCAATCCCCAGCTGATCAGGTTCCAGTCGAGTCGCGGCTCCACATAAAAGGGGCTGCGCGAATTCCACATCCATTTCAAACCCTGCTTTACGATGCCGGGGGTGGCCAGGGGGATAAAATGGCTCGGACAGATATAGCCGCAGTTTCCATAAGAACAGTTGTCCAGGTAGTCTCCTTTTTCCAGTACGGTTACGTCCCAACCACTCTGGTTGAGATAATACGCGGAACTCAATCCGATGATCCCTCCGCCGATAATAATTGCTTTTGCCATTTCTGTTATTTCTGATTTATCTTTTTACGGTACGTACACCAAAGAATCGCCCGGCTGTTTTCCGGTAGTTGGCTTCCACTCTTACGCGAATGCTTGTTTTACCTTGTGTAATCGCATCAGGTATGGCATATTCCACGTCATAGAATTTGCCGGTCTTCCCTCCTTTCCACTCCACGGTTTCAATTTTCACACCATCTACCAAAAGATCCCATTTCCGGTCTTTGTCATCGCCAATATAAGTCATCAGCAGATTGACGGGACTTTGCCCGGAAACTTTCATGTTGAATTCTATGAAATTATTGGCCCTTGCTTCTCTTCCTTTTCTGCCCAGCGCGTCATCGACATAGGATTGTTCTCCGGCCTTCAGGCCATGATCTCTCTCGGGTTGCATCTCACCAATGCGAAAAAGATCAATTGTTCTGTCTTCAATGAGCTGCACTCTTCTTTTTTCCGCTTCATATTCTGCCTGCAGCTGGTTCCAATCATCATTGGTAAAATAATCCCAATATACACTGTAGAACTGGTCGTATACCTGGTAAAAAGGCACCAGCGCTACATCGAAGGGTTTACCAACGCCTTTCATCTCGAACTGAAGGGGGGTGGCGGTGGGCTTGATAAAATCACCCGCATTCCGGTTATCAGTCAGCAGCACAGGAACCCCTACGATCGGGTCGGGTCTTTGCTTTCCCAACAATCCGGCGAGCACCAAAGGTCCGTACTTCACGGCAATCCGCCTCGGATTATCTGGCATGGCTTCGGTGTACAGGGACATCGGCAGGCTGATGTCTATCCGGTCTTTGGGATGGAAAACCGATTCAATGATCAGGTATCCATCGGCATCGGTGGTTACTTTCTTTTCTATGCCGTTGAGCGTTACTTTATATCCTTTGCTGGCCCAGGAAGGTTTTCTCACCCGGATACGGAGTTTTTGAATGCGCGTGCTGTTGATGAACAGGCAGACTTGATCCTGGGCGGGAAAGCCGGTTTCCATGCGTATCCGGGCATTTTTTGATCTCCAGTTCAGTTCAGAAGGAAGGAACAGGTTTACGTAGAGGCTTCCATCTTTTCCCTGAGCATAGATGGCTTCTGCGTACTTGCTGTGATTTTCGATTCCGCTCCCTACGCAACAGGTAAAGGTGTTGAAAGAATCGGAGAACTGCTTCTGGGTTCCCATTCGCAACGGCACAAAGTAACACATCATGCCATTTACGGGATTTTGTGAAGCCAGGATATGATTGTACAGGGCGCGTTCATAGTAATCCATCAACTGAGAAGAGGGCTGCCAGGCAAAGAGGTGCCGGGTCAGTTTGAGCATATTATAGGTATTGCAGGTCTCGCAGGTGTTGTCGCTGAGCCGGTCGCTCAGGGAATCGCGCTGACCGCAATACTCATAGTTGCTGTTGCCGCCAATCACATAGCTGTGGTGATGCACCATCGATTCCCAGAAAAAGGCAGCGATGGTTTTATCTCTTTCATTGCCGGTCAGTTCATACTGGCGGGCGCTGCCGATTGCTTTGGGTACGTTGGTATTGGAGTGTTTGCCCGGCAGGGGATCTATTTTCTGAGCGAGCTTGCCCATCACAAAATCGTCGTAAAACTTGTAAGACAGGCCGAGGTATTTTTTATTACCGGTGATCGAATAGATATTGGCAAGAACATCGTTCATTCCTCCATATTCGCAATTGAGCATTTTTAGTCGCAAGGAATCCGGCAGGTGATTGATCGTATTGTAAGTCCAGTCGGCCATTCCCGTCACCACCTGCAAGGCCTGTTTATTGTCGCAATACAGATAGGCATCTACCAACCCGGCCATTACTTTGTGAACCGTATACCAGGGGCTCCATCCCCCGTTGAGATCAAAGCCGCCGGTACGGATCTTACCTTTGGCTACATTGCCGAAGATGGAATCTTCTTTCGGGATTGCGCCCACATAACCGGTCTTGCGTGCCTGCTGGCAGCGTGCCAGTTCGCCCACAATATAATCCACCCTCGTCCTGAACTCTGCTTTTCCGGTAGAAACATACATCAGGGAAAGAGCAGAAAGATAATGACCCATGGTATGGCCCGACAAGCCTTCACTCTCCCATCCGCCATACACCGAGTCTTTAACCGGCAAACCTGCATTTTGATAGAACCGGTACAGCAGGCGATCGGGACTAAGCAGTAACAGGTAGGCGCTGTCCTTACTCATGGCATTGGTAAAAACACTGGGAAGCAACTTTACATCACCCAGGTTGAAAGCGTAAGCCCTGATATCGGTAACAGGCTGCACGGTTACTTTACTGTTCTTCCATTCCGGAACATAAGATTGAGCGTAACCAGTTTCGCAGATACATGAAACGGCCAGAAGGAATATGAAACATTTTCTCATTGCTTACCCGTTGTTTTTTTGATTGCAGAGATTTCATCAGGGTCGTAAGGCGAGCCGTCTTTTCTGAAAATATCATGAAACCATACCTTCGGCTCGCTGCCATCGGGTACAGGAGTTCCCCATTGATAGATGGTATTGCTTTTCCCTGCCACAAATCCCCAATTGATGGCCGCCACTTTGTACTGGCTGAACAACGGAAGATGTGTCTGGAATTTGCTGTTCCTGGTGCGGGCCATGTATTCAGTACAGATCACCGGCCGCCCCAGCTGCTGCAGTTCTTCTATCTGTTTTTTCAGCGATGAGGCATCATTGTAATTGTGAAAGGTAATGACATCGGAATGCTCGAGCTGAAATTTATTGAGTACTTTGTTTTCGTACCATACCCCACAGGATAAGGGTTGTGAGGGTCTCACTTCCCAGGCCCATTCGAACACTTTTTTCAGCAGTGGCAACGAACGGAGATCATACCCGCTATTACCGGGCTCGTTGTAAAGATCCCAGAGAAAGATCCTTTTATCGTTCCTGAAGGTTTGCAGGATGTCTTTTACGTAAGTTTTCAGGTAGACCCATTGCGTGGAATCGTTGTGTACCGACAGGCCGGGGCTTCGTACCCAACCACTATTGTGTATGCCGGGTTTGGGCGCCGGCTGTGTTCCCACAACGGGATCAGGATTCCAGCAATCATCAAAGATGGTAAAGAGGATACTGATATGATGTTTGTCGGCTATCGCGAGAAATTCATTCATTCTTTTTTTGAACCCGGCCGCATCGGCCTTCCAGGCCAGGTCATGAAGATATACCCGCATTACATTCATGCCGATTTTTTCGGCCCATCCGAATTCCCTGTCGATCGTAACCGGATCCCAGGTTTCCGCCTGCCACATCTCAAGCTGGTTGATGGCGGTACTGGGAAGAAAGTTAGAACCGATTCGTAATGGTTGCGCGGCATACCATTGATTGGCTTTTTCTTTAGACCAGATGTTTTGCGCATGGCTCAATAACGGCAACAAATAAGCGAGGATGGTCAGGATGCAACCTGTAAGTATGTTGTAAGATCGGGCTGATTTTATTTTCTGTTGTTCCATTGATATTCCAATAATTTGATGAAGTAACCACCCACTACGCTCCTGGCCTGAAATCCCACCTGTTTTCCATTGGTAGTTTCATGCCAGTCGCTAAGCGGTACCCTGGTGGGCGTTTCAGTAGCATATTTATAGACTGGTTTCACGAGCGCCTGAAAATCTCTGTTGTCCTTGGCGAGTGTTGCAGTCCAGATGATCCAGTCGCTCTTGGTATAAGTCTTGCGGCTGTCGAGCGGCAGGCCGTATGTATTCTGCTTGCCGAGATAATATTTGATTTCCCGGTCGTATACTTTTTGAGGAAACAAGCCCATCTTCAGCAGTTTGTCCCACACAAGATTGTATTTCTGACTCCAGGTACCTTTCTTGTCGAAGGTTAGTGAATAGTGATCACCGTCACTGGCCATCTCCATCCATCTGGCGGCATATTGCCTGGCTATCTTTTCATATTTATCCGCTTCATCGTTTTTACCGAGCCGGCGAGCCATCTGCGCATACGCGCCGATTCCAACAATGGCTTTCATCGACAGGTTTACATTGCGGGCGAGGTGACCGGCAAAATCATCTGTGCATAATTGATTGGCCGGATCAAATCCATCTTTCACCAGAAACTCTACCCATTGACTCAGTGTTTTCCAGTGCAGGCCGGCATAGTCTCCCTTATTTTCCGCCATGCAAATGGCGGCACTCAGGATGATCATGTTGCCTGCTTCCTCCACCGGCATATCTTCGGGGTAGGTTTGCCCATTGGCTATCGGATAGGTTCCCAGGTCATGTGCCGGAAAGGGTTTGGTCCATTTGCCGCTTTCGCTGTAATAAAATATGCCATTGAGCATTCCTTTCAGCAGATCGGGATTGTAAGCCAGGTACAACGGAGCAGAAGGATAGGTAACATCCACGGTATTGATGGAACCGTTGCTGAAATTTTCTTTTGACAGAAAGAGCAAATCACCCTGCGGACTTTTAGCGAGCTTGTGAGCGGCAATAGACTGGCGGTAAGCCATCACACAAAGCCTGGCATAATCTTCCCCGCCGGCTGTCTTCGCCTCTTCATACATTTTCTGGTCAAACTGATCACATCTCTTCCTGACGGAAGCAAAGTCCCTGAATGCAGATTCCATTTCTTCTTCGATGGAGTTTCCCTTCTGCGTCCACCAGGCTTTGCAATTGTCACCGAAGTACTGAAGCGAATAAAGATCATCATAGCCGATCATCAGCAGGTAGTCGCTGGGATATTTACTGTATACTCTTGCCTGTATGTCTGCATTGAGGAGCTGATAATCGCCAGTGGCGGCAGTGGAAACAGACTGACCGTTTTGAAGGATATGTTCAAGGGTGGATTTGGTGGAAGCCGCGCTCAGCATGGCCTTGCCTTGTTGCGTGGCCAGGTAGAGGTATCCCCAGTTGATACGGATATCGTCGCCCTTGCTATTCAAAACCGGCTGATCGATCGTTCCGGCCTTCACAAAGTCAAGGCTTCCTTTTTTATACCAGTCCACATTCATCACTTCTTTCGAACGGTTCCTGGCGAGATCGGCCGACAACCCGAAATAAAGACTGACATCATGATCTTTCGAATCGGTAGATACTACCCGGCAGTTGAGATAAGTTACCGGCCGGCTCATGAGGTGGAGGTCATCCATCAGCAGGGGCGAAAGGAAATCAAGACTGATATTTACCGGGCCCGCTTTGAACTCATATTTGGTTTGAGTGGCCGTAATCATGACCGATTGCTGCGTGGCGGGTATGATCGATGTTGCCTGCTCTTCCAGCCCAAGTCCCGCATCGATCCAGGCATAACCGCCGGTATTGATACAATGCATGGAAAGAATGTTCCTTCCTTTTTTCAGTTTGTTCCTGATGGCGTCGGCAACGGGATATTGCTTGATGTTGGCCAGGTAACAGTTTTCGCATTTATAAACCATTTCGCCATTGACAAACACTTCTACGTCGTCATCATGACTCAGCTGTAGTACCAGTTTTTCTGCAGAAAGGTTTTTTACCTGCGATTCGCTCAATACAAATTCTTTCCGGATCCAGATGGATTTACTTTTCCAGGCAGTGGCGGCATCATTGTTCCATCCGTCTCCAAAAGGAGCCTTTCCGGCTTTCCATCCCTTTTCATCGAAGCCTTCTTTCATCCAGTCGCTCGTTGGTTGATCTTCGGTGTATTTACAATCATAAGGGATTTCGTCGCCGGGCGGCAGAATGGGTTTGAGCGGCAGTACCGGTTTGCCCAGGAAATTGTACACTTTGCCATCAATCCTGATCAATCCGAGAATTGATTGCTCCTTGCCTGTCCAGTGCCTGGTTGGAGAAGCGTTCAGCTCATCATGGAACGACCATACACTCAGATAAGGATCATGGGTGATCAAAGGATAGGCCGGCGCTTTGCTAACCTGTGAATGACCAGGCAGGCTGATTGACGTCAGCCCGGTAAGCATCATCTTCCAGATCAGCCACCTTTTTTGAAAAAAAGCATGTTTCATTTTGCGGTATCGGAAATTATTTGGTTGAAAATTTATACCAGGTTGTTTGTTTATAGGTTTCACCCGGTTTTAAAACAGTGGAAGGGAATTTGGGTTGATTGGGCGAATCAGGAAAGTGCTGTGTTTCCAGGCAGAGGCCAGCATGCAGGATGTGTTTTTTGCCGCCCTTGCCGGTCAGACTGCCATCCAGGAAATTGCCGGTATAAAATTGTATACCCGGTTCGGTGGTATACACTTCCATGAACCGGCCGCTTCCGGGATGATATACAGAAGCCACCAGTTCCGGGTTCACTCCTGTCCGGCGAATGACCCAGTTAAAATCATATCCGCCTTTTACCGCGGCAAAGTCTTTTCCAATTGCTTTGGCCGTGGTGAAATCCAGGGGAGTTCCTTTCACTTCTGTGAATTCACCGGTGGGTATAAGTTTGTCATTGGCGGCCGTGATCATATCAGATTTCAGCATCAGCTCGTGGCCCATAATGGTAGAATCCTGGCCGGCCGATAAATTGAAATAGCTATGGTTGGTGAGGTTGACGACAGTTGGTTTGTCGGTGGTAGCCGTGTATTCAATTTTCAGTGAGTTGTCAGCAGTTAATGTATATCTCACTTCGGTGATCAGCGTACCGGGATAGCCTTCTTCGCCATCCTTGCTGGTGTAATTCAGCACCAGGCTCGTATCTCCCATGGGTTTTACGGCCCAGATCACTTTGTCAAATCCTTTCAATCCGCCATGCAGGGAATTTCCATTGTTATTCGCAGCCAGTGTATAGGATTTTCCATCGAGGGTGAAACGCGCATGACCGATCCGGTTGGCATACCTGCCCACCAGGCAACCCATGTAGGGATTTCCATTTTGCAGGTAGCCCGACAGTGAGTCGTATCCCAGCGCTACATCGCCCAATTGCCCGTTTTTGTCAGGAACCAGGATGTTGGTAACAGTGCCACCGTAGTTGATGATCTTTACCGTCATGCCATTGGCATTGGTCAGCGTGTATTGTGTGATCTTTTCATTCCCGATTTCTCCGTATGGTTGTTGGGTCATGGTAACGGCATGAGTGTTTGACTGCCTGGCGGAAGACGTGTCTGCGGTGGAAGACTTGTCTGCAGTCTGGTTATTGCAAGCGGCAAAGGTCAGAGTAGCCATTCCTGCCAGAAGGCTGAATAGTTGTTTCATTTTTATTTGTGTTGGGTGGTTGATGGTGTTTAATAATTGATCTTGATATCCTTGATTCGGGTTGGCAGCCAGACCTGCATTTCATTTTTACCACGATTGGCCCAGGTATAATAAGGAATCGCCACAATTTCTTTTTTCACTGTTGAAACAGAACTGCCATCTGCGCTTACATTCAGAACGGGTACAGTTGCTTTCACTTCAACAATGGACTCATCCTGTACTTTTCCTGCGGCTGTTTCAAAACTCGTATTTTCAGGAACCACGATGTTCCAGGCTTTTCCATCGTTGTCGGCGCCTTCCACACAGTATACCAACGGACCTCTTCCAATGGCAACCCGGCCCTCGTTTTGTTTGATCTCCTGCCTCGAACTGATCAGGTAGGTGTTCATGTTGAATTCAAAGTTGACGACATCTCCTTTTTTCCATTCGCGGTTGATCACCATATATCCGTTTTCCATTTCATACGTAACCTCTTTGCCGTTGATGGTAACGGGCTGGAGCGATTGTATTACGGAGAAGTTGGCTCTGTAGGCATCTCCGGGTACGGGCTGGGCTTTGGCCCAGCCGGGTACACGCAGGTATACTTTGAATTTTCCTTTTTTCAGGGGATCTACATTTACCTGCACTTTCCCGTTCCAGGGATATTCTGTTTTTACGGAGAGCGTCACATCATTTTTACCGATCATTTGCCTGGTCTGACTGCCCACAAAAAGGTTTACCCAGATTCCGTCATCGCTTTTTGCATATATATAACTTCCCAGGGATGCCACGAGCCGGGCGATATTTGCCGGGCAGCAGGCTGTGCCGAACCATTCACGCCGTTGGTGCTGACCTCTTGAAGCGAGTGGATTGCCATAAAAAAAGCGGTCGCCGGTAAGACTCAATCCGTCGAGCGCTCCGTTGTAGAGGCTGCGTTCGAGCACATCGATATACTGACTCTCGCCGGTGAGCAAATTCATCCGTTGGTTCCAGAAAACCATTCCCACCGAAGCACAGGTTTCGCAATAAGCCTGCTCATTGGGAAGGTCATAGTCTACCGTAAAACCTTCGTTACTTCCTGCAGAGCCAATTCCGCCGGTGATATACATGTTTCGGTAAACCACATCTTCCCATACTTTTTTCATGGCAGTCATGTATCCCTGGTCGCCGGTAAGGGCGGCAACGTCTGCAGCACCTGTATACAGATACATGGCTCTCACGGCATGACCAGTGATCTGCGTCTGGTCTCTGACCGGTAACACATCCTGCGCATAGGCCGTGTCTTTCCAGTCTGTCCAGGTATATCCTTTTGCCTTGCGGTGGCCGCGTTCGCTGAGCAGCCAGTCGGACAGTTTCAGGTATTTATCATTTTTGGTTACGCGATACAATTTCACGAGCGCCAGTTCGAGTTCCTGGTGGCCGGTTACCCAATCTCTTTTGCCGGGACCAAACAAACCGTCGAAATGATCGGCCCATTTGATGCATACATCCAGGAATTTTCTTTTACCAGTGGCTTCATAGTAGGCTACCGCCGCTTCGATCATATGGCCCGCATTGTAGTCTTCGTGCATGCTCATATCGGTATACCGATCCTGGATTCCCTTGAGTGTATACCAGGTATTCAGATAGCCGTCGGGTTGTTGTGCGGCAGCGATCTTATCAATCCATTCATCGCATTTCTTTTCCATCTCGGCATTGGGATGCGTTTTCAGTGAATAGGCCATCGCCTCCAGGGCTTTGAATACATCACTGTCATCATAAAAAATACCTTCATGCGCTTCCCCCTGCTTGCGGGCCACTCTTTCAAAATTGCGAATGCGCGGAGTGGCCACTTCGGTTTGATAAATACAAGCCGCCAGTGTTTTGGTGGCCACCTTATCAATTTTGGGTTTCCAGAAATCATCGTTGATGTTCACCTGTGAAAAATTGACGGGCTCCATTTTCAGAATGGTCTGCCCCCTGCTTTCCAGCATGGCAAGACAAGCGAGCGGAAGGATGTATTTTTTCATGTGTTATATTTCAGGATTGAGAATATTATTTCGATCTGCCGGTCGGGTCATCAGGGTTTCACCGGAATGCCGGTTCCTTTTTTTCCATTGAATTCCCAGGTTCTTCCCTGGTATCTCACCTTTAGTTTTCCTGTGAAATCAGGAATGATCATGGCGTCTTGCAACTTACCCATTTTCCAACGGATATTTACGGTAAATCCGCCCCGGGCGCGTATCCCTTTTACGGAGCCTTCCGGCCAGGCAGCAGGCAATGCAGGCAGCAGCTCAATGCTTCCCTCCTGGCTTTGCAATAGCATTTCGGTGATACCCGATGTGGCGCCAAAATTTCCGTCGATCTGGAAAGGCGGATGGGCGTCAAAAAGATTGGGATAAGTGCCGCCCCCCGAGTATTTCGTTTCTCCTGCCCTTGCGGGATAATAAGTCAGGATCTTTTTAATGGCATCATAGGCCATCTCTCCATCCTTCAGCCTGGCCCAGAGATTTATTTTCCAGGCGATGGACCATCCTGTTCCGTTATTGGTTCTGAACTCCAGTGATTTTTTAACGGCATTGGCCAGCTCGGGAGTTTTATCTGGGCTGATGCTATGACCCGGATACACTCCGTACAAATGTGAAATATGGCGATGTTGTGGTTCCGCGTCCTGCCAGTCGTGATACCATTCCTGCAGATTGCCCCGCGACCCTATGCTGTACGGATGCATTTTATCGAGCGCGATTTTAACCTGTTCTGCCAGCGCCTTGTCTTGTGCCAGCACCGATTCGGCCTCCAGGAAATCATTGAACAATTCACGAATCATCGCCAGATCGGCTGTACCGCCATAAAAGGTAGCGCCTTTATAACCGGTTGAACTGATGTATATATTTTCAGGAGAAAATGAAGGTGCGGTAACCAGGTTGCCCTTTTTATCGGCTACCAGCATGTCGAGGCAAAACTGAACGGCTCCCCTGATAACCGGGTAATATTCCCTGAGGAACTGGGTATCTCTGGTATACGCAAAGTGTTCCCACAGATGGGCGCTGATCCAGGCAGAGCCCATGTTCCAGTTGGCCCACACAGGATCCCCTTTGCCGAAATCACCCACGGGGTTGGTCATGGCCCATATATCTGTATTGTGATGCAAGGCCCAGCCACCGGCTCCATAATAATTCCTGGCAGTCACCGCGCCGTTTTTGGAGAGAGTCCTGGTGAATTGAAGCAAAGGCAGGTGCAGCTCGGACAGATTGGTATTTTCTGCCAGCCAGTAGTTCATTTCCGTATTGATATTGGTTGTGTAATTGCTGCTCCAGGGTGGCCGCAACTCTTCGTTCCACAATCCCTGCAGGTTTACCGGTATGCCCGGTGTACGCGAAGAACTGATGAGCAGGTATCGGCCGAACTGATAGTACAAGGCTGCGAGGTCGTTGTCGGATTGTCCCTGTGTAAACAATTTGAGTCTTTCATTGGTGGGCAACGATTGATTGGCCGAAACGCCGAGCTGAAGGTTTACCCTGTTGAACAGTCGCGAGAAATCACGGACCTGATTATTCCTGAGCTGATCGTAGCTCTTTGCAGCGGCCTTGCTGATTTGCTCAAGGCATTTTCCTTTGCCTGTCAGGGCCGACCCTGCCGGTGAAATAAGAGGAGAAATAAAATTGGTACCGGCTGCCACCACGATGGTCAGCTGGCTGAAATTGTCAATGGAGATTCCGTCGGGAGCGGTATGCTGGCTGCCATCGGTTTGCAATACGCGGATCACCACTCCGAACCGGGTTACCCCGTTACTGTCGAACTGAACGGCATTGGCGATGTTTCCCCGGTAATTCGGTTCTGCATGACTGGGAGCCCGCCCGTTCACGATGTAGTCCTTTCCCTGCGGATCAGCGCGGAAAGGTAATTTGGATTGGAAATGGATCTGCAGATGGCTCCTGTCTTTTCCGGCGGTGGTGATCCGTATCACCATCACCTGGTCGGGAAATGAAAGGAAGGTTTCGCGGATGATGCGGCTTTGTTTCCATTGATAAGTGATCCGGGAAATACCGGTAGACAGATCCAGCTCGCGCCTGTAGTCGTTCACCAGCTGATGATCGAGTGTGAGCGAAAGATGGCCCATCGGAGCATAGGATTCCGAGAACCTGCCCTGCATAAAATGCATGAGACTATCGGCTGCCTTGTAATTTTCGCTGAACAGCGCTTCTCTCACTTTTGGCAGGTAAGAGGCTGCTCCGGGATTTATGTTTGGATCGAGGGGTTTGCCCGCCCACAATGTCAGATCGTTGAGTGATATTTTTTCTGTATCCGTTTTACCATAGATCATAGCGCCCATGCGTCCGTTTCCCAGCGGGAAGGCCTCTTCAAACAACTGCGCGGGTTCGCTGTACCAAACCTTGTTGGTATTTTGGGAGAATGCATCGAGGCAACCTGCCAGCAGGCCGATGATTGTTAGTAGTTTTCTCATGCAGAATATATTGAAAGCAAATTAAACGTCTGCCACCCGGAAATACCTTGTCTCGATCACTTTCCAGACTCCTTCTGTAATGTAAGGCTCCTCTGAATACCATTTTTTGAAATCCTCTTCAGTGTCAAACTGCACCACCATGACAGAGCCGCGCATGTTACCTTCTTCATCCAGCATGGCGCCTCCAAATACGAAATTGTTATTGTCTTTCAGTTTCCTGGCGCCTGCCAGGTGCGTAGGCCGCACCTTCTTTCTTCTTTCCAGTGCCTGCTCGTCTTTTCCGTCCTGGGCGATGATCACATACTGTATCATGGCAAATTGATTTTAAAGTACCTGGAAACCGTAAGCGTAGGGGTCATTGTCTTTATCGATGCTGATGCTGTTGTATCCGTATATTCTGGCCCAGCCTTTGATGCCTGGCCTGATGGCCGGTTTACTGCCTACGCGGGTTTCCTGTTCGATAGTGCCTATAAATTTACTTCCGATAATACTTTCGTGAATAAACTCCTCTCCTTTTTTTAGCAATCCCTTGGTATACCATTGCGCCATCCTTGCCGATGTGCCCGTTCCGCAAGGAGAACGGTCAATGGCTTTGTCCCCATAAAACACGGCATTACGGGCGGTGGAAGAACTGTCCAGAACTGCTCCTGTCCAAAGTACATGACTGCAACCATTGATGGTGGCATCATCGGGATGTACGAATTGGTATTTCTTGTTGATGTTTGCTCTCAGTTCCCGTGCCCAGGCAATCAGTTTATCGGCCGGATAATGTTCCAGCCCCTTGAAGTTTTTCTGAACATCCACGATCGCATAAAAATTTCCGCCATAGGCTACGTCTACCACCAGTTCGCCCAGTTCGGGGCAGTCTACGGTCAGTTCTGCCGAGTCGAGATAGGCCGGAACATTGGTCAGCTTCACCCAATCTACCTGGTGTTGACCGGATTTGATATTGTCTGTACCCGGAACATGATCCACCGGGCCGTATTCGATCATTACCAGACCAGCAGGGGCTTCCATCCTGACAATGCCCGGGGTTTTGGGAACGATCAGCCCTTCTTCGATAGCAATGGTAATGGTGCCAATGGTACCATGTCCGCACATGGGAAGGCAGCCACTGGTTTCAATAAATAAAACAGCCACATCATTTTGGGGATCATGAGGCGGATAAAGAATACTGCCGCTCATCATGTCATGACCGCGCGGTTCGAACATCAATCCTTTGCGGATCCAGTCGTATTCTTTCAGGAAATGTTGTCTTTTCTCGCTCATATTCATTCCTTCCAGGGAAGGGCCTCCGTCTGCCACCAGCCTCACCGGGTTTCCGCAGGTATGCGCGTCAACACAATGGAAAGTCCAGCCGCCAAAACGATTCAGGCTGGCATTCGGATATTTTTTTATAATGGGTGCCGTCATGACTGTCTGATTATTTGTGTCTTTTGATAACAAGTTTATTGATCCCGGTCAACACCTGCCGGTTATATGGAAAACCTGCTTTGATTGACTACATTTGATATAACAAGTGATTGCAATATGGAAGTCTACGGAAAGATCCTGCTCATTGCCATGCCTGCTTTTTTGCTGCTCGTGCTGTTTGAAAAATGGTACGGATGGAAAAAAGGTTTTCAAACCGTTCGCAACCTCGATATGATCAGCAGCCTCAGCAGCGGCATTACCAATGTAACAAAGGACGTGCTTGGCCTGAGCATTTCCATCATCGGATATGGCTGGCTCGAACGTCATCTGGCCATCGTTCATGTTTCAGATGGTTTTCTCACCTATTTCATTGCCTTTATGGCCCTCGATTTTTCGGGCTACTGGGTGCACCGGATCGCGCATGAGTATAATTTTTTCTGGAACAACCACATCATTCATCACAGCAGCGAAGACTTCAACCTGGCCTGCGCTCTTCGGCAGAGCATTTCGGTGGTGTTCAAGATCTTTGCTTTCTTCCTGATCCCTGCGGCCCTGCTGGGGGTGCCTGAAAAAGTCATTGCCATTGTAGCGCCGCTTCACTTGTTCGCTCAATTCTGGTACCATACGCAGCACATCAAAAAGATGGGCTTCCTCGAAAAAATTATTGTCACCCCCTCCCATCACCGCGTACATCACGCCATAAACCCGGAGTACCTTGACAAGAACTATGGCCAGATATTTATTTTCTGGGATAAGTTATTCGGTACTTACCAGGAAGAACTGGCCGATGTGCCGCCCGTGTATGGTATTACCAGACCGGTGCATACCTGGAATCCCATTAAAATTAACTTCCAGCATATGTGGCTCCTGATCAAAGACGCCTGGAGAACAAAGAGCTGGAAAGATAAATTCAGGATATGGATGATGCCTACCGGCTGGCGTCCTGCCGATGTTGCTGAAAAATATCCCGTGTATAAAATAGACGATGTCTATTCTTTCGAGAAGTATGAAACCAGGGCAAACAAATGGCTCAACGCCTGGGCATGGATCCAGATTTCGATGACGCTACTTTTTATCAGCTATCTCTTTGGAAATATCGCCAACATCAACAAACTGAATTCCTATTATATTTACCTGTATGGATTGTTTGTGTTTGTAACGGTATATGCCTATACCGACCTGATGGACCGAAACAGGAGTGCCTTTACATGGGAACTTCTGAAAGCCCTGCTGGGGATCGGTGTGATATTATATACGCACGACTGGTTTGGCATCAGCGCTATCCATCCTCTTCTGCCCTACCTGATCATGGGATACCTGGTATTTTCAGTGCTCGTTACCGCGCGTCTGGTTCTGCAGCAGCAACGTGAGGATGCCAGGCCTGCGTCTCTTTCCGTATGATTTCAAAGAACTCTTGTTTTCAGTGTTTTATTTTTTCAGTTCGCTGTTGACCATTCGCCAGATACCGAGAGGGTTTTCTTCTTTCAATTCATCCGGAAGCAATTCATTACTCCAGTTCTGAAAAGCGATGGGCCGGGCAAATCGTTTTATTCCATCTGCGCCCACGCTGGTAAAGCGGGAGTCGGTACAGGCCGGAAAGGGGCCGCCATGTTGCATGCTGAGGCAGACTTCTACTCCGGTAGGAACGCCGTTCATGATCAGGCGACCGCAAATATTTTTCACCAGTTCCACCAGTTCCTCGTGTTCCCGGATATCCGCTTCCGTGGCCATCAAGGTCGCCGTCAGTTGCCCTTCCAGCTTACTGGTAACGTTTTTCATTTCTTCTATATCGGCGCACTTGATAACTATGGAATAGGGACCGAATACCTCACGGTGAAGTACAGGGTTATTCAGAAAAGTGTTTCCGGATGCCGAAGCGATGGTAGGAATACCGGAAGTGGATGTGTCTGCCTGCGATTCATCTGCTGAGGCGGCAATAACCGACACTTGCTGTTGCTGAAGCGCATTGGCCCTGTTCTCGCGATATGCTTTGGCAATTCCGGGATGCAGCATTTTACCCGGGGGGATCATTTTTACAGCCAGTCCCAATTCCCCGATAAACTGATCCAGTTCCGGTGAATCCAGCCCGATGAGGAGGCCAGGGTTGGTACAGAATTGACCAACGCCCAGGGTAATCGATGCTGCATACATTCCGGCTATTTCCGACGCACTTTGTTTCAGTTTTCCGGGAAGCAGAAATACCGGGTTGATGCTTCCCATTTCTGCAAAGACCGGTATAGGCTCGTTGCGCTGATTAGCCCAATCGAACAGTTGTTTGCCGCCTATATAAGAGCCGGTGAAACCAACGGCTTTTACTTTCGGATGCTTGACGAGCGCCTTGCCTACTTCGAAGGATGCGCCATGTATATGCGTAAAGATGCCTTCAGGCATATGGCATTGAGCCGCTGCTTTCAGAATAGCGCCGGCCACTATTTCGGAAGTTTCGGCATGAGCCGGGTGTGCTTTCACAATAACCGGGCAGCCCGCAGCCAGCGCACAGGCGGTGTCTCCTCCCGCCGTTGAATAAGCGAAGGGAAAGTTGGACGCTCCGAATACCACAACAGGCCCCAATGGAACCAGCATCTTTCGGATATCGGGCTTCGCAGGCACCTTATCGGGAATCGCATGATCGATACGTGCTTCGAGCCATTCACCTTTCTCGCAGGCCGCCCCGTACTGGTTCAATTGCAGTATCGTTCTCGCTCTTTCTCCGCGTAATCTTGCTTCGGGAAGATTGGTTTCCTGCATCGCTGTCTGGATGAGGTGATCTCCGCAAGCTTCCAGTTCAGCAGCAATCGCCCGCATAAAACCTGCCCTGGCCGACAATGGCATTTTCCGGTATACATGAAAAGCGCTCCAGGCTTTTTGCAGGGATTGATCGATTTCTTCTATTGTTGAATCTTTGTACATCTTTTTTATTTTGCCGGTTCACCATATTTTTTCGAGGCGTCATCAATTACCAGCACCCAGTCATTTTCGATGCCTGTTGTTGGCGGGGAAACAGTTACATTGCCCGTATTGGGGAATTGAATACTGGTTTCCGTTTTTCCGGTTCGCGGGTTGAACCACCTTATCAATAATTGTTTGCCGGGTATGCTGGTGGTTTTGACCTGTATGTTTTTGCCCACAGGCAGGTAGACCATGATATAAGTACCTGCTTCATCCCGGAAGGAAGTGGCATATTCCCCTTTTTCTCCCTGACCGGTTACTATCAAAGACTGATCCGGAACCCGGGCAATAAACGGTCTTGACTCGATCAGTTTACGCAAAAAGCCCACCTGGAAGGCTCCGGGGCGATCCAGGGCCTCCGTCCAATACCGGTCTGCATAGTTGATCCGTTCTTCACGAAGGCTCCAGAATTGCCAGACCGAATGATGTCCGTATGTGACTCCGCAGGCGCCTGCAAAAACAGAACGATAACATTGCTTTCTTACATCATAGTCTCTGAAGTAGCCATTGGCTGGATCCCATTTCGGCCAGGGATTCACGGGATGATCTTCGTAATTGGGTTCCATATCGAGCGTAGGCTTTGCCGGAACCAGTGCCCGGTCTCTGGTAATCCAGTTCCACACGGGTACATCATGACCGCTGCCATGGCTGCTTTGCATGCTGTTTATATCAAGCCATTTTTCCTGGTGCAGGTCAAAGGAAGTGGAATGTTCTCCCCCGTTGATATGATAGGTGATCAATGCTTTGTTAGCTGTTCCTTCCAGGATACCTTTTGCCATGGCTCTCCAGATCGGTCGCCAGTCGGCCGAATCGCTTACCGGCGGCCGGTCACCACCGAGTATCCAGATGATGTTGGGATATCTTTCATACCGCTTTCCGAGGTAGAGCCCAAATTGGTAAGCATTGGATTCATTGAACACAACCGGCCCTTCGCCCCACATCTTCGCTACTTTGTCACCCCAGGTGGGCAAGAGCCCCAGAATGAGATTTTTTCGAAGAGCGAGATTGACCGTCCAATCTACCAGGGAAAAATATTTTTCATTGGGCTGTGTGGGATCATTGTTAAAGAGCGGCACCTCACCATACTGATCTGTTTTATGCAGTCCATTGAATTCAGCCAGTATTACCGCCTGGATAACGGTGAAGCCTTTTTTTTGCCGGTTGTCGAGATATTTTTCAATCTCTTCTTTTTTAAGGCGATGAAAGAGTTCCCAACCGGTATCGCCCAGCCAGAAAAAAGGTGTTCCATCTTCGTATTGCAGGTAGTGTCCGTTGGCAGTTACTTTTATCCGGCCGTGTTTGGCTCCTGCCTGAGCGAAGGTGCAGCAGGCAATCAGGCAGGCAATCAGAAGCAGGCAGAAAGAACGCAACATTTTTTATTTACAAGGTAAGATAATCAGGCAATACAGGTCTGTTCCGGATACCTGTGCGAATGATATTCAATACGCGTTCCCTTTCTTCACCTACCAGGGTTAAACGGGGCGCACGTACCTGTTCGCTGCCGATACCTGTTTCGGTTGCGGCCAGTTTGATGTATTGAACCAGTTTGGGATGGATGTCCAGCTCCAGCAAGGGCATGAACCAGCGGTAAATAGAGGCGGCTTCAGCGATCCTGCCCGCTTTGGTGAGTTTGAAGATGGCTACTGTTTCGGCAGGAAAGGCATCTACCAGTCCGGCCACCCAACCATGAGCGCCCATGCAGAGTTCCTCCATGGCAAGCGTATCCACGCCACATAACAATTTAAAACGATCGCCGAAACGATTCAGCATTCGTGTTACGTTGGTAACATCGCGCGTACTTTCTTTTACGGCATTGATGTTAGCACAGGCCGTCAGCTCTTCAAACATATCGGGAGTAACTTCTATCTTATAATCAACCGGGTTGTTATAGATCATAACCGGCAGATCGGTGGAGTCGGCAACGGTTTTGAAATAGGTGACCGTTTCGCGGTGATCGCTTTTATACCTCATAGGTGGCAGCATCATCAAGCCCATTGCTCCCCACTTTTTTGCCAGCGATGCCTGTTGAAGCGCTTCGCGGGTGCTGCCCTCCGCAATATTGAGCACAACCGGGATGCGTCCGGCTGTTTTTTCCACCGCAAAAGTGACCAGGGTTTCTTTTTCCGCAGTCGTTAATACACTTGCTTCTCCCAACGTGCCGCCAAGAATGATACCGTTTACGCCGGCCTTTATCTGTGCCTGAAGATTTTTCTCGAACAGGGGAAGATCCAATTCATCCTTCTCAGTGAAGGGTGTTAACAGTGCAGGGAATACACCATTCCAGGTTATGCTCATACTTCTTTTTTTTCAAAGATAGCCCAGCCTGTATCATTAATGCTTCCGCTATTAATGAATCATTTACCGATTTTACCATTTCAAGGTTGTCCGCGTAGTCAAAAACAGTTCGGTGTCATCCGTTGCTCCTACCGTGCATGTGGTGATTTTTACCGAAATTCACCAATATTTAATGGATATGCCATTCAAACGGTAATATTGGTAAAATGAAAGTTGTTCCCTTTACATTGCCGGTAGCCGGAGAACATTCCGTGATTGTACAGGAGGACAGGCTGCCTCATTTTTACGATCACCTTCACCGCCATCATGAAGCCCAGATCACCTGGATCATACAGGGTGACGGAACCCTGCTGGCCGGGGATTACATGCAAAGATTCCAGGCGGGTGATATTTACATCATCGGGGCCAACCAACCCCACCTGTTCAAAAGCGATCCGGAGTATTTTGATAAAAGGAAAAAAAAGAAAGTGCATTCCCTGACCCTCTTCTTTAACCCGGCCGGGCATTTTGGAAAATTGCTCGCGCTGCCGGAAATGAAACAGGTAAACAAGTTCGTCCAGAATACTTACCATGGATTGCAGGTTCCCAAGTCATTTACCTCACCGGTTGCCCATGCGATACAGCAGGTGAAAGAAACGAAAAATGCCGGCAGGCTGGCTTCTTTTCTGCAATTGATCGAATTGCTGGCGTCGATCCGGAAATTGAAGCTGCTGGCCACTGCACCGGCGGCCTACAGCATCACCGAGTCGGAAGGATTGCGGATGAACGATATCTACCAGTATACGATGGAGCATTTCACCGAAACGATTTCTTTGTCGGCGGTGGCCTCCATCGCTCATCTCACCCCCCAGGCATTCTGCCGTTATTTCAAGAAGCATACGCGTAAAACATATATTTCTTTCCTGAATGAAATCCGGATCACCGAAGCCTGCAAGAAAATGGTGGATGGCAATTTTGATTCCATTGCTACGGTTGCTTATCACGCGGGGTTCAACAATGTGGTCACCTTTAACCGGGTATTTAAGAAGACTACCGGTCGCTCACCCAGCGAATACCTCAGAGAATATCGGGGAAAAGCGAATTTATAATAACCCATACCCGGCCGGGGGAGGTTAAAATCCGTAAACAATAGGACAAAAGTGATAAATATTACCTGCTACGCTTCTGTTACCTTTAAACCGGTTTTCGCAATGCAACCAGTTTTTAAATAACAAACATGAGAAAAATCCAATGGCTTTGGAAGCTGTAGCAAAAGGGAACAGATGAGTAATCGGTTCCCTTTTTGTTTATTCTGATTTTACAAAGGAAAGCTTCTGTGTTGTGTCGTTGGTATGGAATACGATCCAGTAATGGCCGGGGCTTAATCTTTCTACAGACAGTGTTTTTTGAAATCCGCCTTTTTGCTGAATTCCTTCCGAACTTTGTACAACCTGTCCATTCGCTGCCACAATCTTCAACGAGAAATATCCTTCTCTCTTCATTTCACCACTTATCGTCAATCGATCGGATGCAGGATTGGGATACACCGTTAGTTGATACGACGGTTTCTGCGGCCCCACCTGTACGATCTCCGAATAGAAAGACTGGCCGTCGGGATTGATTTCCCTGATTCGGTAATACCAGCCGGTTGCCGGATCCGCCTGACTGTCCTGGAAAAGGTATTGTTGCTTGCGGCTGATGGCGGCGGCGCTGCCAATTTTTTCGAAATGAAGGGCATCGGCTGATCTCTCCACTTCAAAATGAGAAGTGTTTTCACCATTGGTTACCCAACTGACCTCCACAAAACCAGGTTTGCGTTGAGCCTTGATGGCGGTAATATGCAATGGCAGGATACTGGCTCCGTTATTGGCCATTACTCTAACCAGCAGGCTGATATAGGCTGCCTGGGTGTATATGCCGGCTTCTGTTATTTCCCATGAATTTTCATTGGCTGTGCCATTCCACCCGGTATTCCATTCCCTGTAACTTTTTTGCGGAGGTTGTCCGCCCGGCGGCGAAATCCCCGGAATGGAGAAATCCTTGTTCGGGCCACCGATCAGGTAACCAGGCGCCGGGCCATTGGGTGAGGTGAATACGTTATCCCAAATGGTTCCATTGTTGAACCAGCTGTGATAAAATTCATTGACACAACTGTCGCCACCATAAGCATACATATTGGTCAGCATCACCTTTCCCATTGGGTTGATTCCATGGAACCAGTGCAGATAACTTTCCGCGACTTCCCTGTACAAGGGTGCCTGCGCGCTGTTGATGTTAAAAGTTACAAAATCCAGATTATTGATGCCAGCATTGGCCTTCACTTCGTGGCTGTTCCAGTGATACTGTGCATCGGGCATGGATGAGCGATAGAGATCGAGCTGGCTGTTATAATCATCTATCCCCAGCACTCCGTTCTGTCCCGATTTTACGTTGCGGATATTATTGCTGACCGTCGCAGAAGCTCCGGGCAATTGCGTGTAACGAAGCAATGCGCGCTGTACAACCGGAAAATAGGGACCCCACCACCAATAGGCGTATGGCCTTGCTTTGGTGTACATGGTATCAAAACAATTTTTGTATTCGGCCTGGCCGGTTGCTTCAAAGAGATAGGCGGCGGCACTGACTACCATTTCTTTTTGTTCATCCGCTCCCTGGTCGGCATCACCGGCTACAATGTTCTGGTCGTCGCAAGCTGTTTCAAAATTGTTGAAATTGGAAGTGGTTATCCTGGCCCGGTTCCAGGCATTAACAGCCCTTATGAGGAGATCATTTCCGTAACTGGTCATGGATGGATTTCCCAATGATTTGTAAACGGTACTTCCTAATGCAAAAACAACCGCGCCGGTCAAGGTTGAGGAAGTACATTCCGGAACATAATACCTGGGATTGGTGTCTGTACTGGGCGGGGAGGCGGAATTGTAATTATCGGCGCCGACTTTCAGAAAAAGGCCGTTGGTGCCGGTGGCATCCTGCATCCTTTTTAAGAAATCCATTTCCCATTTCACTTCATCGAGTATATCTGCAATGCCATTGCCCGATTCAGGGATATTGTAGTCATCGGCAAAATATGAGGGGTGCATGCGATATGTTTCAAGCAGGTTACACACCGGACCCATGGCGAAGGTTACGTACTTATTGTAATCTCCGGCATCATACCATCCGCCCGATACATCGCGGGCGGTGGCGGGATTGCTTTTGTCCCAGCGCGAGCGAGCGGCCCGATCCTGGTTGCTTCGTTCAAAACTGGCCGCATCGGACCATTTGGTATCTACGTATGGCGTTTGCTTGGCCTGGTTCACCCGCTGGTAGAAATACATACGGGCGGCCATTTTGAGAAGCGTATTATATACCTGCGGGCCAATCTCGAATCGGTAAGAGCCAACATTACGGGCAACATCATAGACATAGTACGAACCTGTGGTCGTTAAGGCGCTGAAATCAAACCACCACCCCTTGTCGCCACTTTGTGCATGGGTGGCGCCACTGTTCCATGCAGTGAGGCTGCCGGTATAAACCACGGCATCGTCGGCCCATCTCCTGACCTGGTACTGGTTCACTCCGGTACCCGGGCTGAAAGATTCGGAAGCATTGTATCCGTTTTGCGGATCGGCAATCACGGCCACTTTTCGGCTGTTGGGAAGGTATCCAAACTGGTCAATCTTGATGTGCTTGCTGTAAACGGCGGGTGGCAGTGAGGAGGCCATCTGCCCGAGACAACACAAAAAACCCGTAAGCAGGATGTTCTTCATAGCGGTTCAGTTTTTGAATGAGGAAAGCCTTCCTCTTCTTCCAAAAAACATGCCGCTGCCTCGCTTACGGGTGTTACCCATTCACAGCCCTGTTAGTTGCAGGAACTTATGTAGCAAAAATCATTTACAGTAATTCAATAACCATGGCACTGGCGCCTCCTCCTCCATTGCAGATCCCTGCGGCCCCCAAGGTGGCCTTATTTGCTTTCAGTACATGAATGAGCGTAACAATAATACGCGCGCCGCTGGCTCCCAGGGGATGACCCAGAGACACTGCTCCACCATGGGCATTTACCCGTGCAGGGTCGAGCTTCATACGACGTGAATTTTCAATACCCACTACGGAAAACGCTTCGTTCAATTCCCAGTATTGAATGTCTTCCATTTTCAAACCTGCCTTTGCTACTGCTTTCGGAACGGCCAGCGAAGGCGTTGTAGTAAACCATTCAGGCGCCTGTTCGGCATCGGCATAACTCCTGATCCTGGCAATCGGTTTTATGCCCAGTTCGCGGGCTTTGTCGGCACTCATCAAAACCAGCGCAGCTGCTCCGTCATTCATAGTCGATGCGTTGGCGGCGGTTACCGTTCCGTCTTTCTGGAAGGCAGGGTTCAGTGAAGGGATCTTTTCAAACTTCACATTAAAGGGTTCTTCGTCTTTGCTGAAAAGAATGGGGTCTCCCTTCCGTTGTGGAATTTCTACCGGCACAATTTCTTCAGCAAACAATCCTTTCTCCCAGGCAGACTGGCTGCGCTTGTAACTTTCTATGGCGAACGCGTCCTGTTCTTCTCTTGTAATGCCACATTCCCTTGCGCACAGTTCTGCCGCGTTGCCCATGGCTTTGCCGTCGTACACATCTGTCAGTCCGTCTTTGGCAAGCCCGTCCGTCATTTGCGTATGTCCATATTTGTTACCCCATCTGAGGCTGTCGACATAAAAAGGAACGTTGCTCATGCTTTCCATTCCTCCTGCTACTACAATGTCTGCATCTCCCAACGCTATACTCTGTGCAGCCTGGGAGATGGCTTTCATGCCGCTGGCGCAAACTTTATTGACGGTGGTGCAATTCACTTCATTGGGCAAACCGGCGAATTTAGCGGCCTGGCGGGCAGGAGCCTGACCCAGGTTTGCCTGGATCACACAACCCATCAATACATCCTGTACCTGCGCGGGGCTGATGCCTGCTTTGGCAACGGCTCCCTTAATGGCGGCGGCTCCCAGGCGGGTGGCCGAAAGATCTTTTAACGAACCTCCAAAGGATCCCATTGGTGTGCGAACGGCTGAAACTATTACGACTTCTTTCATCTGATGAATATTTTATTGGTACTCTGTCTTTTTGATTCGGGCACACAAAGATAACGATTGTTAGTTTCAATCAAAATAACCTGATTAACTGCATGCAACTGTTGGTAAAGGTTGACGGCTCCAATATTATCCCTGGTTACCTGTCGTTCTACCCCGATCCTCCCGGAAAAATCAATACATACAACCGATCAGCTTTCAAGAACATCCCACAGGTGAGGGAGGATGTTCGTTTTGTTGTCAAAATCCCAGTAACGGGTATGTCCGCCCGGATAAAAAAAGAAAGGGTTGGATCGTTTGATGGCGATATCTTTAACACCGGCCCCGAAATGAGGCTGCACCGGACCGCCGATATAATCTGAGAGATAATAAATGTTTGTCCAGCGGGTAACCGCGAACGGGGAAGAATGAGAGAAATATTTTAGAGGCAATTCTTCACTGAACTGAATCTTTTTGCTGTCAAGAATCCAGCTCTTGTCTGGTTGCTGAATGAGGGGTGGACAAACCGGGTATTCCCGTTGGGTTACCAGTTTTTCAAAAAGACCTTTTTCCTGCGCGAACAAATGGCCGGCGTGCGCCAGCGGGGAACCGATGGTAACCAGGTCGCTGATGAGCCAGGGGTTGCCGGTCTTTTTGAGATATTCGAAAGCTTGCTGCTGGCCGGTTCTGAAGGCCTCGAGGCTGGCAGCATCGCTTTTCAGCGTATTGGATTTCTCCACGTACGCGTTGAGGTGTTGATAATGCTGCTCCAGTTCTTCTTTTGACAACTCATCAAATTTGTCTTTCTCGTTCCGGTAATAATATTCGGACCACAGCAACTTCACGAGATCATAAGCAATTGTGGTGCCGAGGCTATGACCCACCACAATGATCCGGTCGTAATGTTTTGATTCGTGTAAACCTTTAAGCAGCGAAATACCTTCCGCGCGGATGGCCTGCCGTTCGCTGATATTGACGGTTGCCGGATCCAGGTAACGGGGAACATCTCCGAGGTAATTGAAAAGAAGATTTGACAGCAGTCCCAGGATAAGTGTGCCCGCCAGACCGGTAGTGATGCTTGCCATCATAGCGGAAGCAGCCCCGATTCCCTTTTGAAATATTAACAAGGTCACCGAACTCAGGATCGCCAGCAACAGAAACCAGACAAAGAAAAAAACGGGGATCAGCCGGGGTGATACGCGCTGAGGCATGCGGAATACAACCTGTTTCAACCAGGCTTTAATATGCGACAACCGGGTGTCCCGCATATGGTGTGCCCAGTAAAATTCATAGAAATGGGTGGAAGGATGATCTCTTCCCTCCCGCATCACCATTTTCCTGGTTTCGTAATTTCCGGAAACCGGATCCGGCTTGTCCCAGAAAATGGATTCATCCTCCCGGGCCTGCTTCCTGATTTTTTTAAGGTAGTCGGCAATGGGTTCAACAAACCCTCTTAACGTGAGGATCGGTCGTTGTTCACCAATTCCGTGAATGAGTACTACTGCCTGCGTTTCGATTTTTTTTGACATGGTGGCTGTTCGGTTAATTCAGTGTCATATGGGGCATGCTGCTAATCAGTCCATTTATTTTTCCGCAATACATTGACCACAGAAATTATTTCCCGGGAATTATTTTATAAGGGGCGGATGGCTTTGACTTTGCGCGACAGCTGCCTGCTTTCGATTACCTGTCGGGCCTTTTGAAAAGAGGTGTCGCAATGTACTAATTATTAAAGCTTGTCGCAACTCCCCTTCTTTTTGTCGGAATACCGCAACCCGGTACTGAAGACACTCATTAATTTTGTAATGGCAACAGACAAAAAAAACTGTTTGCCGGTTACCAATGAACATTTCCAGGATTGTCTGCTTTGCCCTTCTTTCTTCCCTTACAATATCGGGTGCCATGGGTCAGTCCAGGCCAGCCGGCAGCGGCTACGCACCTGTAAACGGGCTTCAAATGTATTATGAAGTATATGGAGAAGGGAAACCACTGGTACTGCTGCATGGTGCGTTTATGACCATCAACCTCAACTGGTCGTCCCTGATTCCCGAATTTTCAAAAAACCATAAGGTAATTGCGGTCGAGTTCCAGGGGCATGGTCATTCAGGGGATATCAGCAGGGAGTTTTCATTCGAAAATCTGTCAGAAGACGTTGCCGGTCTGCTCCAATATCTAAAAATTGACAAGGCAGATATTGTGGGATACAGCCTCGGTGGCGGAGTGGCTACACAACTGGCCATTCGTCATCCGCAAGTGGTCAACAAGCTGGTCATTCTGTCCTGTCCTTTCAAATTCGAAGGATGGAGCGCCGAAACGAGGAAGATATTTACCATGATGAAGCCGGAATTCCTGGCTGCTACGCCGTTAAAGAAATACTACGATTCGGTAGCGCCCGATAAAAGCCAGTGGACGGGCATGGTGACTAAATTGATCAGGATGGTGCAAACCCCTTATGATTTCACAGACCAGGTAAGATCCATTTCTTCACCGGTATTGCTGGTGCTGGGAGATGCCGATGGCATCAACCCGGATCATGTGGCTGAAATGATCAGGTTGTTGGGGGGTGGTCGTAATGGCGATATGATGGGACTGCCCCGGAACCGGTTCGCCATGCTGCCGGGAACCTCGCATACCGCAGTAGTAATGAAACAGGACTGGCTCGTATCGATGGTACTTCCCTTCCTGCAATAACATAGTTATAGATTCGCCCGATGTAATTTGCACCATTGACGCTAACTTCGCCTGCGTCATGCCAAACCATACAGGGCAGCCGGTGATAGAAGCCCGCACCAAAAGAAATTTTCTGCTGACAGCAGCATTGGCCGCTACTGCCTTGCTGCTGTTATTCGTGCTGGGCAAAGCAAGAAGCTTCTACGACTATCAGCATTTTAATCCCGACGGAATCAACTACCTCTTTTTCCTGCTCATTCTTGGCTTTGCCGGGTATTGGTGGTTCAGTTTTTTCGACAGACAGGCAAAATTGAAAATAGATGAGCTGGGTATCTGGAGGCGTCGTAATGTTCTGCCCTTTGCACCACTGGAGTGCATGGCCTGGAAGGACATTGTCTATTTCCAGCTTCAGCAGAAACCGCAGAAACTTACCAGCCCGGAAATACTGGTCATTAAAAAAGGCAGCGAACAAAAGGAGATACAGTGCGGACTGACTTTACTGGATCTGCCTTCCGGTAAGATCATTTCAACCATACGCTATTACTCCGTTATTTATAAGTTCAAAGAGATCACGTAGATTTTCCTTCACGTTTAGTTGTTACTATAACAACTGCCCTGTTAAATCGGGGTCGAAAAAGCAAAAGCCAGATAAGTTATCCCCAACCTGATAGGATTGGCATCATTTTTTCGATAGTCTCATTCTCCCACCTCCCGTAGCAATTCTGTAATTAGTATTTATTGTTCATTTCTTAAACTTTTCTTTATGAAGAAGATCGTTATGTCATTTCTT
The DNA here is from genome assembly GCA_964605065.1 of uncultured Chitinophagaceae bacterium. GTDB lineage: Bacteria > Bacteroidota > Bacteroidia > Chitinophagales > Chitinophagaceae > Endoryza. Next base: position 185,509 of record CAZSAQ010000006.1, on the reverse strand, counting down.
GTCGTTGCTGCCACTGCAGGTGTTGTATCGGCCCAGGATACCGGAAACGGCGCCACTAAATCCTATGCACAAACGCAGGATGAATGGGAGAAAAAACTTCGGGATGATTTGAAACTCACTCCCGAGCAGGCCACGAAATACGATGCCGTGTCTAAAGAATTCAAGACCAAGATGGATGCCCTGAAGCAGGATGCCACTCTTACTACCGAAGCGATGAAAGAGAAAAAAACAACTCTCAAAAAAGAAAAAGAAACCAGGCTGTTCGAGTTCCTGACTCCTGAACAGCAAACAAAGTATAAAGAGTGGATGGACAAGAAGAAAAAAGAAGATGGAGAAAAATCTGGATCCTGATGGATTCAAATTTTGGAGTACGGGGGGCTGCCTAAAAGACCGGATCGGCCGCAATGGATCTGATCTTTTCAGGCAGCTCCTTTTTTATCGCTAATAGTAGGTAAAGAACGTATGAAGTTCTGACCGGATGCCCTGGTTGGGGCCAGATGTGATCAGGAAATCGCCCTTTTTGTTTACCGGTCTTCCTGCTTCATCATAGGTGTAGGTAAATGTAATTTCATAATTGACAGCCTGGCCGTTCCGGACTATTTTGCCCGGATTGTTCTTCTGAATCACCACGCCCGGCAGGTAGATGAGTTCTTCTTCTTCCGGATGAATTTGGGTGAAACCTTCTACTCCTGTTTTGTTATCATAGTTGGAGAAACTGTCTTTCCATTGCAGCGCGGTTTGCACATTTTCAATTTCATTGCGAACATGATTGAGTTCACGAAGATTGCCATCAGGATAATAGGAAAGTTCTATTGAACGCTGCTGAACATAGCCCATCCCCTGGCGGCGGAGTTCCCAATCGATTCGAATGAGCTGATCGCCTGAATAGTCCAGGAAACACCTTTGTTTCTGCACGCCGTTGTTGTCGAAGATGGCTACCGAAGTAACTTTTCCATCGGTATAACGATATTCAAGCCTGGTCTTGTTCACAGCCGTATTGTTTTGTAAAACGGAAAGACGGTTGTTGGCATGGGTAACCTGGTAATTCAACAATCCCGACTCAAAAGAAATAGTCTTCACCTGGTTGGAGGCATCGTAGTCGAAAAAATAATAAGGCGACGGCAGTTTGTCGTGATTGATTTCCTTGAGCTTGACTGCTGGCGGAGGATTGGGCACCGGAGGAATGGTGTCCGGGTCTTTCCGGCAAGAGGTAAACAGAACAGCGGAGTATGCTATAAATAACAAGGAGATCCTTTTCATGGCTATAATTTTGAGCAATATGCCCGGTAGGCCTTGTATTCTCTTGTTAAAGCAGATGAATTGTTTTAATGGATGTATGAATTGTCTAAAACGCGCAATAAAAAAAGAGCCGGACAGCAGCGGACAACTGACTGCACAGCTCTTTTGGATACATTATTGGGTAAATTTTACCCCGATCTGGTTTAGGCTTTCTTGCGGTCTACCAGCAGCACGGCGATACCGGCTACTATGGCTACACCCCCCGCCCAGTTTGGCCAATCGATGGTTTTCTTTTCTTTCTTATTGATTTCCACCGGACCGAGGTCAACTACTTTTTCCTCTTTGGTGAAACTCACATTGCGGAAAATCAGCATGGCAATGCCTGCGATCAGTAAAACGATACCTATAGCTTTCATACTTGATTGTTTAAGTATTCTACTACAGGCAAATGTTTTGCCAGTGCGGAGCGATTGCCGTTTATTCCACCCAGGGCACTTTTTTGGAAGCGTAGAAATCAATCCCCATGGCCTTCATGCGCGGACCCTGATGCCCCAGCCTCACTTTATATTCTTCCCAGTTGCGGCCATTGACCGGCGACCAGGCAATTTCTGCATATCCCAACAAACGCGGGAATACCAGGTATTCCACTTCGTCCATTTTTGAAACGGTCTCACTCCACAAAGGAGCTTCAATGCCGAAGATATTTTCACGGGAAATTCCCTCTACCAGCGTGGCGGGATCCCATATATAGGCGCTGTCTACTTCAATATATGCGGCCCAGTGCAGACCGAATTTACTGGTTGAATCGTACTGCATGTCCAGGTATGCCTTTCTTGCCGGCGACATCATGATCTTCGCACCCTGGCGAACGGCCATTCTGGAATTAGCTGTGTCGGCCCAGAATTGAGCCACCGAACCCGGTACCATCGTCGCATTTGCCAGCTCATCCCATCCGATTACCTGCTTGTTGTATTTTTTGACGATCTGCTGTACCCGGTTCATGAAAGGGATATAGTCTTCTTTTTTGGTGGCATGACTTTCATCTCCGCCGATGTGGATGAACGGACCCGGAGTTATGGTAGATAGTTCACGGATCACATCATCCAGAAATTTGTATGTCACTTCCTTCCTGGTGCAAAGTGTACTGAAGCCTACCTCAATGCCGGTATATAATTTGGTGGCACTGTCGTTACAGTTCAGTTCAGCATACGATGCCAGCGCGGCATTGGTATGACCCGGCATATCGATTTCTGGAATGATGGTGATAAAACGATCTGCCGCATATTGAACAATGTCCTTGTATTCTTCCTGGGTATAAAATCCGCCTTTTCCTCCCCCCACTTCGGTACTTCCCCCTGTTTCTGTGAGTTTGGGCCATGACTTAATCTCGATTCGCCAGCCCTGGTCGTCGGAGAGATGCAAATGAAGAAGATTCATTTTGTAAAACGACATCAGATCCAGGTATCTTTTCACATCTTCCACCGAAAAAAAATGGCGGGCAACATCCAGCATGGATCCTCTCAGTCCATACAATGGCTGATCTTTCACATTGCCGGTGGCAATCTTCCAGCTGCTTTCTTTTTTGGCGGATGATTCTATAGATGCCGGAAACAATTGACGCAGCGTTTGCACTCCATAAAAAAGCCCGGAGGCAGAGCTGGCTTTCACCGTTACCAGTTTGGCGCTTACCTGTAACTCGTATCCCTGTTCTGCAATCGATTTGTCGTCTGCCTGTAAACTAAGGTAGATGCCCTCCTGCGGCGTGGCACTTGCATTTACCACCGACAAAGCATACCCGGTAGCGGGTTGTAGTTTACCAGCCAGGTATTTTCCGATCCGCTCGGCTTCCGGTGATCCGCCGGTTACCTGGATACTCGTTTTATCGGTCAATTCAAAAAATCCATCGCCCGACGGTGTAACTGTAACCGGTTTGGGAATAAGGTTGGCGAGCGTGGGTGCAGATTCTTTGGTGGCCGTTTCGTTATTACAGCCGGCCATTACACTGGAAGTGGCCATCAAGGCAAAGAGCAGCTTTCTAACATTCATGTGGCAGATTTTTTTGGTGTCCGAAGATAATGAATGACAAGCGGACGATCAGCAGCTATTCTGTATAGCTGTGAAAATAATGCCACAGAGAAGTCATGCAACCGTTTGCAAAGCCGAATGTTTTGTGAGTGAAAAGGAATGGAGACTGTTAAAAAATTGCCCGCTGCCGCAATTCGTTTTCAATTTATTGCAAACAAAACAGACCGCCTTTTAACAACCCTGATTTATTTGGCACTTTATTCGAACACCGGTGGTAAATCATATTTACTCATCAAAATGAAAAGCTATGAAAAGAATGTTACCCTTCCTGAGTGTATTACTGGTGTTGTCCTTTCTGATGATTTCCTGTGGTAACAAATCCGGAACAGCAGGAATTTCCACTCAGAGCGCCGATACCAGCGGACTGGCCGATTTTCAGTCCTGGAAAAAACAACAGGAATTTGCCAGTCAGTACGCGATCTATCAGCAAAACCTGAACAAAAACAGGTCTGCCGGGGCTGTTCAAAGTAAGAAAGCACGCTCTGCTACCCGGGTGCTGAGCAATACCAGTTCCTATCCGGCAAAAGCTCCGGAAAAGAAAGGATGGAGCAAGGCCGCTAAAGGTACCGTTATAGGCGCGGCATCGGGAGCCGCACTCGGTGCGGTGATCGCAAAAAAGAACAGGGCTCTTGGGGCCGTGATTGGTGCCGTGGCCGGTGGCGGAATTGGCTATGGCATTGGCCGACATCTTGACAAAAAAGATGACAAACGCTGATTTGCCGCGTGACTTGAGTTTTGAAATAACAGGCGTTCTGTCGGGCGCCTGTTATTTTTCTGTTATGACTAACCCGCGCATGGAGCGAAAAAACTTCCTAAGCGTATGTCATACGCAAAGAATTTATCTGATTCATTGAATTCACGTTACGTGATCATCCATTCTGGCATTCCTCTCATTTCGGACAGACATGCAGGAATTTGCACTCCACTATTTGGGGAGAACAGGAATAATTTCCCCAAAAAAACTATCGTTAATAAATATCCCAGGCTCGAAAATTGTGGTATCATTTTTTCATTACTTGCTTCACAGAATTATTCTATGGAAGTGATTGTACCAAAAAAAGAAGAGAAACTCAGTTCGCTTGTCATTGTCAGAGAAGTGCCCAGGATTGTAGAACTATCTGAACAAAGGAAATCAAAGAAAAAGAAGCAAGGTAGCCAGAGCCCTCCCGGTTACCTGATGCCCGAGCAACCCAAGGGCTACCTGAAACCAAAAGATTGTGATTTTCTGTAAAACATCAGTTCATGAAAAAAACTAAAGTGAACCAGCCTGTTCCTCCGGGTAGTGACGAATCGGCCAATGTAACACGAGAAGAAAAAGAACTGTTGAAACAGGCGGCCAATCCCCGGGACGCAGAAGATCTGGATGTTCAGAACGCGGCTTTGGACGCTCTCGACGAGGATAGCGAAACATTGAACGAAGGCGGAGACCTGTTTGACATGGGCGAAGACCTTGACGTGCCCGGAGCCGACCAGGATGATGAAGACGAGAGGTTGGGCGAGGAAGATGAAGAAAACAATTCCTATTCCCGTTCCGACAATTGAGAAACCCGACATGCCGGGTCATTCTTTAGTCATCCCCTCCTATCACGGTCGCGGATTCCCAGCCAAGCATGGCAGTCTTACGCGTTGTTCCCCAATGATATTCCCCGATCACCCCGGTGGAACGGATCACCCTGTGACAAGGAATCAGAAAAGCAACGGGGTTGCCCGCTACTGCTGTTCCTACTGCCCTGGCTGCACGGGGCGTTTTGATGATATCTGCAATTTCTCCATACGTGGATACATTACCCATCGGTATTTTTAGTAGTGCCTCCCACACCTTTAACTGGAAGGGAGTTCCCTTCAGGTGGAGTTTTATCTGCTGAAGATCTGACCAGTCTTTCTGGAACAATTGCAGGGCGTTCTGCTGATGGATGTCTGTCTTTTGCTGAAATACCGCCTTGCTGAATTGCCGGTGCAGGTTTTCAAAACCGGTTTCCTGTTTGTCTTCGAACGATACATGGCATACTCCTTTGCTGGTAGAGGCAATCAGTACATCACCGAAGGAAGTTTCGGCAAAACTGTAATGGATCTCGAGGCTCTCCCCTTCATTCTTGAATTCTCCGGGCGTCATTCCTTCGATCGAAATAAAAAGATCGTGTAAACGACTGGTACCCGATAACCCCGCTTCAAAACTGGCATCGGCAAGGCTGTAATCCTTCTGAAGAAGTGTTTTGGCATGTTCGATACTGATAAACTGGAGAAATTTTTTGGGAGTAACACCTGCCCATTCCTTGAATAACCGTTGAAAATGAAAGGGGCTCAGGTATACTTCTCCGGCTACTTCGTCCAGCGACGGTTGCCTTTTGTGATTGGCGCTGATAAAGCTGATGGCTTTTTCAATTCTTTCGTAGTTTGTCATAGACCAAAATTACATTCGATGAAGCGGGTGCCAAACCCGATTCTTGCGATGTTTATCCTTGCGATTGGCATTTCTGGAATATATTTATCCATAAAATAGCATGCTTATGAGAAAGTTCCAGGTATTTCTGGCAATGATGATCCTGTACCAGGGCCTGACGGGTCAAACCCTTGAAAAACTTACCGTGGAGAAGATCATGCGCGATCCCAGGTGGATAGGCAGCTCTCCTTCCAATCCATTCTGGGATAATGAAACCCAGCAATTGTATTTCAGCTGGAATCCCGACAAGGCGCCAGCCGATTCGCTGTACGCTGTTACTCCTGTAAACCGAACCCCCGTAAAGGTAGCGGCAAAAAAAGTGGTTTCCCTCAATGCCACTGGCAATTACCTGTATAATTCCAACCGTTCTGCCATCCTTTATTCCAGGGATGGAGATATTTTTCTGGTGGATGTTAAATCGAATAAGACAAAGCGCGTTACCCAGACGCAGGATTTTGAAAGCAATCCGCATTTTACGTTCAATGATACCAGAGTTGCCTTTGTAAGAAGCCAGAATCTGTACACCTGGGATATCGCTACGGGCGAAATCAGCCAGATGACCACTACCAAAACCGGCGGCGAGGGCGGCGGCCGTGGTTCGCGGGGTGATGTTGGCTCGTCTGCCCAGGAGCAATGGCTCAGGAATGATCAGCTCACTTATTTCCAGGTTTTACGGGAACGAAAAAAGAAACGCGAAGAATCAGAAGCATACGACAAATCAGTGGAAGAAAAACCCGCGCGCAGCATCCAGCTTGATGACAGATCCATGCAGGGATTGTCGATAAGCCCCGATGGGCGCTTCGTCACCTATCGGTTATTCAGACCCGCTTCCGGTGGCAAGGGCACGATCGTTCCTTCGTACGTTACGGAATCCGGTTTCACTACCGATATCCCGGGGCGAACAAAGGTGGGCGCCCCACAGGGAAGTTCTGAATTGTTTGTATACGATCGGGTGGCAGATACGATTCTCTCCCTGAAGCCTGACTCTACACTGGAAGGGATCAGGGAAGTGCCCGCCTATTTCAAAGACTATCCGAAAGAATGGGAAAAGCGAAACAAAGCCCGGGCCATGCGCGCGGTGAATGCCGGATTTCTGAGCTGGTCGCCCAGGGGTTCTCATGCCATATATGAACTCCGTTCGCAGGATAACAAAGACCGATGGATCCTCCTGTTTGATACCGCCACCCGCAAATCAAAACTGATCGACCGCCAGCATGACGATGCCTGGATCGGCGGACCCGGAATCGGGTTCGGATCCAATGGATGGGTTGATGAGAACACCTATTACTTTCAATCAGAAGCAACGGGTTACTCCCATTTGTACACCGTGAATGTGCTGACAGGGAGCAGACTGCCGCTTACCCAGGGTAAATATGAAGTACAACGCGCGCAGTTATCCCGCGATAAAAAATGGTTCTACCTCACCACCAACCAGGTTCACCCGGGTGAACAGCATTTCTACCGGATGCCGGTGAATGGCGGGCCGATGGAGCAACTGACCTCAATGACCGGCTCCAACCAGGTCACTTTATCACCCGATGAAAAATACCTGGCTATTCTTTATTCCTATTCCACAAAGCCCTGGGAGCTTTACCTGCAGGAAAACAAACCAGGCGCCAAACCGGTACAGATCACCAGTAAAGGCATGAGCGAAGAATTTCAATCATATCCCTGGAAAGATCCTGAAGTGGTTCAGATCCCGGCAAGGGATGGTGAACTGATCTATGCCAGACTATACAAACCGCAGAATCCCGATCCCCGCAAGCCGGCGGTATTATTTGTGCATGGCGCCGGCTATCTGCAGAACGCACACAAATGGTGGAGTAGTTATTTTCGTGAGTTCATGTTCAACAATATGCTGGCCGATAACGGATACTACGTGCTGGATATCGATTATCGCGGCAGTGCCGGGTACGGTCGCGACTGGCGTACCGGCATCTATCGCTGGATGGGAGGAAAAGACCTGACCGATCATGTAGATGCGGCAATGTGGCTGGTCAGAAATTTCAAAGTTGATATGAAACGCGTGGGTATCTACGGAGGTTCTTACGGAGGTTTCATTACACTCATGGGCATGTTTACCGAACCCAACAGCTTTGCTGCCGGCGCTGCCCTTCGCCCCGTAACAGACTGGGCCAACTATAACCATGGCTATACTTCCAACATTCTCAATGAACCGGTAACGGATAGCATTGCCTACCGCAAAAGTTCACCCTATTATTTTGCGGAAGGACTGAAAGGAAACCTGCTGATCTGCCATGGTATGGTGGATGTAAATGTACATTACCAGGATGCCGTCAAGCTGTCGCAACGGTTGATCGAACTGGGGAAAGACAATTGGGAACTGGCTTCTTATCCGATGGAAGATCATGGTTTCGTAGAACCCAGCAGCTGGACAGATGAGTATAAAAGAATTTTCAAACTGTTTGAAACCGTCTTGAAGAAATAATCATTCACATACAATCAGACAGGCATTTTGTTCACCAACTGTTCAAAAAAAACAATCGTTAATTCGATGCAGGAAAGTGATCATTGAGCCGGAATTGAATTATCTTTATGTCTCACCAAAGAAAAAGGAGGTATTCATGCAAACGACAGATATGACATGGGCACCTTTGGTAGCTTTCTAGTTGGCCAAACTGTCCTTTAAATAATCTGACAAAAGGCTGTTCCGTTTCGGAGCAGCCTTTCTTTTTTTGCGCAGCATAACCTTCATGAGTATTATTTGGAATATGACCGGTTGAAATAAATGTGGACGAGCCATTCATCCAACTTCCCTTTTTTTTACGCGATCATTAATTAAATTGGGCATCCAATTAATTTGAACTTTAACCAACAACTACATGAGAAAACTCCTACTGCTGGTAGTCGCTTTCCTGGTGATCCGGAACAGCGCTGCCGCACAAAGCAAAGACTCGGCGATTATCGCGGCTATTATCAAAGAAGCAACCGATAACTCGCAGTTGCAGAAACTGGCCCATGAACTGCTTGACGGGATTGGCCCTCGGCTGGTGGGCACCCCGCAAATGCAGCAGGCCCATGATTGGGCTGTAAGCAAATACAAAACCTGGGACATCAACGCGAGAAATGAAAAATGGGGCGAATGGCGCGGCTGGGAAAGAGGCGTATCCCATATCGATATGGTGTATCCGCGGGTTAAATCGCTGGAAGGAATGCAATTGGCCTGGAGCCCCTCTACCGGCGGGAAAACCCTGACGGCAGAAACCATTATCATTCCGGATGTCAAAGACTCTATCGCCTTTCAACAATGGCTTCCCAACGTCAAAGGAAAATTTGTCCTGATTTCGATGTGCCAGCCAACCGGTCGGCCCGATTATAACTGGGAAGAGTTCGGCACCAAAGAATCTGTAGAGAAAATGAAAAAGGAAAGATCTGCGCAATCCGAAGCCTGGAGAAACAGGCTGGCTAAAACAGGAACCAATAACCGAACATTGCCCGTGGCGCTGGAGAAAGCGGGCGCGCTGGCCGTTATCGCCTCCAACTGGTCGAACGGATTCGGGGTCAATAAGATTTTCGGCGCCTACACCAATAAAATACCGACTGTCGATATCTCTTTGGAAGATTATGGCCTGATCTACCGGCTTACAGAATCAGGAATCAAGCCCAAACTCAATATTCGCACCGATTCAAAGGAACTGGGAATGGTGCCCACTTATAATACCATCGCCGAAATCAAAGGCGGAGAAAAAGAGAACGAATACGTGATGCTCTCGGCGCACTTCGATTCATGGGACGGCGGAACGGGAGCTACCGACAATGGCACCGGTACACTCGTGATGATGGAGGCGATGCGTATCCTCAAAAAAGTGTATCCCAATCCAAAGAGAACCATCCTGGTGGGTCATTGGGGCAGCGAAGAGCAGGGATTAAACGGATCGAGAGCCTTCGTGGAAGATCATCCGGAGATCATCAGCAACCTGCAGGCTTTGTTCAACCAGGACAATGGAACGGGACGTGTCGTTAACCTCAGTGGCCAGGGCTTTTTGTATTCCTATGAATACCTTACCCGCTGGCTGTCTAAAGTTCCCAATAATATCCGTTCGCAAATAGATACCCGGTTTCCCGGTTCGCCGGGAGGGGGTGGTTCCGACTTCGCATCATTCGTGGCTGCCGGCGCACCTGGTTTTTCGCTGAGCTCCAACAGCTGGTTGTACGGATCCTATACCTGGCATACCAACAGAGATACCTACGACAAGATTGTTTGGGACGATGTTCGCAATAACGCTATCCTGGCTGCCATTATGATTTATATGGCCAGTGAAGATCCGGCCAAAACATCGAGAGAGAAAAGTGTGTTGCCGCCCAACCCGCGCACGGGTGAACCAGGAAAATGGCCCGCACAAACCGCGCCTACCCGGAAAGGTGGCGTGAACTGACGGCTGATTTGAATTATTTCAAAATTATAATCAACCCGATATGCGAGTGATAAGAACGATGGCTTTTATGACCTGCCTGCTCTGGATGAGCCGGTCGATGGCGCAGACCCCTGTCGACAGCCTGTTGCCTGTACGGGGATTTTGTATTGCGGCCCCTTCTGCAGCATTCACCGATTCATTTGTCAATTTCATACAAACGGAATTGGCACCCCGGAAAGTAAACACCCTCATTCTCCGGGTTGATTATAATTACCAATACCTGTCACATCCCGAATTGAGAGATCCGAAAGCGTTGTCAAAAGAAGAGGTAAAAAAAATTGTGGCCGTCTGCCGCAGCAACCGGATCAGGCTGATACCACAGGTAAACCTCCTGGGTCATCAGTCCTGGGCAAGCACTCCATCGAAACTGCTGGCAGTCTATCCGCAGTTTGACGAAACCCCACATGTTCGCTTTCCCGAGAAATACCAATGGCCCAATGCCGACAGTCTCTATTGCAAAAGTTATTGCCCGCTGCATCCGGAAGTACATAAGATCGTTTTTGACATTGTGGATGAAATTTGCGATGTTTTTGAAACAGATGCGTTTCATGCCGGTATGGATGAAGTATTTTATATCGGAGATGCCCGCTGCCCGCGCTGCTCCGGAAAAAACAAAGCCGAGCTCTTTGCCGGCGAGGTAACAAAGATCAGCCAGCACCTGAAGAGTAAGGGCCGCGAGTTATGGATATGGGGCGACCGGCTGATCGATGGTGAAACCACCGGCCTGGGCATGTGGGAGGCCAGCAAAAACAATACTTATCCTGCGGTTGATTGGATACCAAAGGAAGTGGTGATCTGCGACTGGCATTATGAACGGGCCGATAAGACAGCCGTATATTTTGCCATGAAAGGGTTTCGTGTTATTACCTGTCCCTGGAGAACACCTCAAATAGCCCTCACCCAATTGCAGGATATGATCGGGTTCCGCCAATCGGCCACGGCTGCCATGAAACCCCGTTTCTTCGGAGTGATGCAAACTTCCTGGTCCGGAGCGGAAAATTTTGTGAGAGCCTTTTATAAAGCCAGCCGCGTATCTCCCCCCTTTCCAATGACCGACTGGAACACCTTTGTGACGTTGTATGGCGAAATTGGAAAATTGCAATGATCATTTCCTGGTTGTAAACCTTGATATATGGAGTCAAGCCTGAAGGAACAGAAGGTTCGAATTTCCTCGATAGATATCGCGCGCGGACTGATCATGATCATCATGGCGCTGGATCATACCCGTGAGTATCTTTATGTGGATGGATTGACCGGAAACCCTGTAGATCTCACTACCACCACTCCACTCCTTTTCTTCACCAGGTGGATCACCCATTTCTGCGCGCCCGGATTTCTGTTTTTGTCGGGAATATCCATTTATCTTACCAGTTTCCGGAAGAGTCGTGGTGAAATAAGCGGGCACCTGATCAAAAGAGGTTTCTGGTTTATTTTACTCGACGCCGTGCTGATGACTTTGATCATGACATTCAATCCGGCCTATAACCTGGTATTCCTGGTGGTTCTGTGGGTCTTTGGATGGAGCATGATCATAATCGGACTGCTGATACGAATCTCATTCAGGGCTGTTTTACTGGCAGGCCTGATCATTGTACTGTTCCATAATTTACTCGACTTTTTGCCGGCGGTAAAGGCCGGGAAAGAAAATATTTTGACCGCGTTATTGCTCACCACGCGTGGTACGCTGATACCGCTCAATGCGTCACATTCCATCCTGGTAACGTATGCCATTCTTCCCTGGGCGGGCATCATGATGCTGGGTGTAGGAGTAGGAAAATTATATGAATCCGGTTTTGATCCCGTAAAAAGAAGGAGGTGGTTGTTCCAGGCCGGTTTTGCCCTCACGGTTTTGTTCGTGGTCTTAAGATACGCCAATGTTTATGGCGATCCCTCCCCCTGGTCTGCGCAAAAAAATACCCTGTTCACAGTTTTATCATTCCTGAATACGACCAAGTATCCCATCTCCCTGTTGTTTACCTGTATGACCATCGGTCCTTTGCTGATGCTGCTGAGCTGGCTCGAATCGATCCGAATCAACTGGCTGAAGCCGGTGATGGTCTATGGCAAAACACCGCTGTTCTATTTTGTTGTCCATTTTTTTGTGATCCACCTGTTGACAACGATCGCTTTTTTTGCAACGGGTCATGGCGTTGCGGACATCAGCGATCCCGCTTCTCCCTTTCTTTTCCGACCCGCGGCTTTCGGTTTCAGCATCGGAATAACTTATCTTTTCTGGCTGGCGGTAATCCTGATAATGTATTTCCCCTGTAAATGGTACGCGCAGTACAAAAGCTCACACCATTACTGGTGGTTGAGTTACCTGTAAGATTCTTCCACTATAACTGACGCAGGTAGCTGATCTTGGCAATGGCATGATCTTCGGTAAGTTTTTTGGCCGACAGGTTCTCAAATCCCCGGTGGTTATACACGAGGTATATGTAAGACAAGGGTTGGTACTCCCAGGACAGCCTGATGTTGATATTGGTGGATTTATTATTGGTATTGCGTTGATAAAAACCGATCACCTGCAGCCTTGGATTGAGGGCAAATCTTCCCTGTATGCTGTAGAGGTCTATATGATCATCTGTTTCCGGTGTTCCCACCTCTTTGAACCGGAGGCGGTTGAACCTGGTAAGAATCGAAATATGCGGGATGGGTGCGAATTGAAGCGAGAGATCGCCCGACCATAATTTACCGTTGTAAAAAGTTCCGAAATCTGTATTGGCCTGCACGCTAATGATCCTGGACGGATCGGTGCTGGCATAGAAGGAGTGGCGAACGAAATTATATTCCCCGGGCGCAATGGCAATCCTGGAAGAGGGAGGAAAGGTATCCGTCAAGCGCTGATAAGTCGGGTTGACCAGGTATCCGAAATACCCTCCATTCTGGAAATTGATCCAGACCGGGTTGAAATTCAGTTGCCGTTCGATGAGTTTGCCGGTGGATGCCTGGAAATAAAATTCCGTCATCAGCCCGGGTTCGAAAGCCCGGATGATTTTTCTGAACGGAAGTTTGTTACCCCGGTAATACCAGAATACCCCCGGAGTGGAGCCGACCACATCGCTCCTGGATACAAAACCCATTCCCGGGTCAAAATTTTTGGTGACAAAGGTTTGTGTCATCCATATTCTCCACTGATTGCTGGTATAATAGTATTGTGCAAAGCCCGCCATTCCCTGTTGTCCGGCCTTTCCGCTGTTGCCCGAATGAATGAGCATGGTGTTCAGTGAATTTTTCTCTCCAAGCCGGAAAAACCCATCAGCCGCGGTTACCAGGTTGGTTACGCCGTCCTGGTTCTTCAAGGTTACCAGTGCGCCGATACGGTTCTGCTGTCCGAAATTTTCTGAAAATCTTCCCACGAAGAAATTGGCAGCGGGTGATCCGTCCTGCCCGCGTTGCCGAATGGCCATCGCACCGAAATTTCTTTTCTCTGAGCGATAAACAAACCGCCCGCCGGCATCGATGGGTATAGGATTGCCAAAATCATCCAGTCCGATACGCCGGCTGAAAAAAGGTTGAATGCGCATACTCCCGCCCGATAAATCATCGTAGGGGCCTACGCCGGGGGCGAACAAGGATGCGTTTTCCAGGAAGAATTGCCTGCGTTCGGGGAAGAACACGGAGAAACGGGTAACGTTGTTGACCTGCCTGTCCGCATCGGCCTGTGCAAAATCGGTATTGACGGTCAGATCCAGTACTGCATTGGGGTTGATGGCCCATTTCAAATCTCCCCCTATTTTCACATTGGTAGCCCTGGGATTTACGGAACTGTCGTATCCGTTGAACCGGTCAACAGAGCCCAATACAAATGGCTGCAGCCGGATATTTGGTTTGGGCGGCGGTGGCTGCAGCCCGGCGATCAGGCCTGCATATTCCATCCTGGTAGAGGTATAGGATCGCGGATAAGCCGAGAAAGCGGAGGATTCATTGTTGAGGCGGCGAAGCCGAAACGCGTTGAAGCCCCACTGTTGAATAGAGTCTGAACGACGGGGATATCGGAGCGTTTGCCAGGGAATAGCGATCTCGGCAAACCATCCCGAGTCCGTTCTGCTGGTTCTCACTTTCCACAAGCCATCCCAGTCGATATCGTAATAAATATCATCAAAAGATAAAAGATCCCTTTGCACCCCATAGGGATTGCTGACAAAGGTCATGGCATTCCGCTTATCGTTGAAGCCATCGAAAGACAAACTGATCACATCGTGCTGCCGGATACTGAAATCTCTTTTGAAATCAGTGGCGCGTATACCTTTACGACCCAGGGTATCCTGGCAAAAAATTCCAAAGTAAAGAAACTGGCGATTGAATAATGCCCGCACCTGAGTGGTAAAATGAGGCTGGCCTCCCTGCTGGGGTTCAATCATCACAAATTGTGTAGAAACGGCAGCTTTCCTCCATTCCTGTTCGTCCAGGATGCCATCCACGCGCAGCGGTTTCTGAATCTGGGAGGCCTGCAAGGATCGTTTGATCGAATCCGGTTTGAAGCTTGTGGCATCCTGTGACTGCAATTCGGCTGTCCATGCCACGAGGAACACCAGAAGGGGGTAAAGTTTTTTCACGCGCAAAATTAAAAACTCCTGTCTAACTAAATGCCTGTCTACGCAACAGAATATTTCAACATCCGAAAATATCCATGAACGGCGAAAATAGGGGTCGCAAATGGCCCGGAAGACACCGGCAAACCCGTTAATTGCCGTTGCCCACCCGGTTCATCTCCTCTTCCGCGCCATTGCTTCTTTTCACCGACTGCTTCAGCGCTTTTCCGAAGCGATAGGTAAAGGAAATGGTAGCAACCCGGGTATCGCGCTTGAAATTAAAGTACTCATTCACGGTTTCAAAATGGGTCAACCCGGCCATTACCTGTGTATAGAAAATATCTCTCACGGTCAGTTTCAGGGTGCCTTTGTTTTTCAGGATCTGTTTAGACAAACCCGCGGATACCTGACCGGTCGGATCAAGCACTTCCTGCAGATCGTTCTGGCTCTTTCCGATATAGAATCCGCTGAGTTCGGCAGACCAACCTTTCTTAAACCGAAACTGGTTGTTGAGGTTGATATTGAACTGGGAGATATCTGCCGTATAGGTTTTCCAGAGACTACCTCTCAATTTTTTATGAGTGAAGTTTGCCTGGCTGTTCAGCGACCACCATCTGGCTGGTTGCAGTTGAAGGCCCGCTGTCAATCCAAATATTTGAACATGACCTACATTTCCATCCGAATAGATAATGGTGCTTACGCCGTTGGTGGTGGAAGGAAAAAAGATCTGCGAAAAATAATCGTTGGTATAATTATAACTGACGCCCACATTCAGCAACTGCCGGAAGAGGTAACTCAATTCGAGGTTCCATGTGTATTGCGGAAGGATCAAAGGATTACCCTGCTGGTAGGTGTATTTGTTGATGATCATCGAGAACGGGTTCAGTTTCTGAAACGGGGGGCGATCGACTCTTCGCCCGGCCCGGAATGAAAAACTGCTCGCCGAATCGGCATGCCAGGTAATAAACAGCGAAGGAAACAGGTTATGGTAATTACGTGTAAACGAAGAGTCCTTCACCACCACATTTCCCAACTGGTTGGCGCGGTATGCCGTGTATTCGTATCGCAGGCCCGCCTGCCATTCCCACTTGTTGTTTGTAGCGGAGAAATTGGTATAAAGGGCATGGATGTTTTCGGTATACAGGAAGTGATTGGTGCGTCCCCAGTCGGGATTCCAGTTTTGCTGATCTAGGTAAAAGTATTGCGCAAAATTATCCGTATTGACATGTGATGATTTCCAGCCGCTTTCCCACAACAGGGATTTCCATTTTTGTGAATAGTCAATCTTGCCCGAAAATATTTCCAGGTCGGAGGGTATATCACCCCGGTTCGCATCCTGGTAATTGCCATTGCTTTCATGATTCTCGAAATACTGATCGCTCCGTATGCGATAACGGATGTAGTCGGCATCGGCACTGATATCTCTGGACGGACCAATATTGTGACGGAGATTCAGGTTAACGGCGCCATTTCTGAAATGGACATTGTTATCACTGTTGGTATAGATCAGCGAATCGGTTGCTCCTGCGTCATCGATCCATCTGGCCGAATTCCGGCCTTCACTGCCCCGCCTGAGCAGGGTACCATTCATAGCTACCCCCACGGTGGTTTTCGCACTGACATAATAGTCCATTCCTGTTCGAAGGGTATGCGCCACCGCCCAGCTCTTGGTGAAAAATGGCTGCTCCAGAACATGCTCTACCTGGTTTTTGGTGGCATCGGTAAAATAGGTCCGGCGGGCATACATCTCTCCCACCGACTGGTTGATATTCGAACTGTAATTGGCTGTAAAATTGAATTTTCCCTGGCGGAGATTGAGCAGCAGGCTGTTGTTTGTTTTAGGATATCTTCCCTGTCCTGCCGAAAGAGTCAGGGTGCCGTTAAATCCTTTCTGTTTATTCTTTTTGGTTTTGATGTTGATCAATCCCGCGTTGCCGGCTGCATCATATTTGGCAGAGGGATTGTCGATCAGTTCAATCTGGTCTACCTGTGAGGCATTGAGTCCGTTGAGCAGGTTGGCAAGATCGGATCCGCTGATCATGGTCAATTTTCCATCGATCATAACCTGTACGCCTGACCGCCCTTTCATGCTGATGTTTCCGTCTCTGTCGATGGTGATGCCGGGCGATTTCTCCAGAACATCCATTACACTGGTTCCGGTATTGGTGATGGCCGCGTCTACATTTACCACTGTCTTATCGGGCAACATCTGTACGAAGGGTTTGCGGGCGGAAACGGTTACCTCCTGCAAGGAATTGCCCGCAGGTTCCATGGTAATGGGCAGCTCGGTACGGGTACCGGTACCGGTTTCAACAGGCACTGTCTTTTCCCTGTACGATACCCGGCTCACCCGGCACAAATACCTGCCGGCAGGGATCCCTTCAAAATTGGCCACGCCATTGTCGTCGCTGATGGCTGTTTTGTAAAGCGAACTGTCGGGTTTCAGCAGGGACACGGTTACCGCACCTAACGAAGATTGCCCCTCTCCCTTTATTACCACACGAATGCTGTAGGTGCTGCCCGCCTGGCCAAACATGACGGAATGAAAGCATGAAAGGATGACCATTACCCAGGCAATTTTTCCAATTCTCATAGTTGCAAGAATAGGCTGTTCCGGCCAAAACTGCGGCCCGATAAGGGCTAGCGGTTTAATCTGTAGATGAAAGCATGAAATTTGTCTGAATTTTACATTTCAAAACCTTGCATTTTGGGCTTCGAGCCCGGCAGTTGACGGGAGTAAACAATGTTCATTCAACTATATTTGCCGTTTATTGACAAGGTATGACCAAAGAGCAGTTATTACAGGAGCTTCGAGAGGAAACTTTTATCACTCTGAAACCTTCCACGGTGCACGGAATAGGTGTGTTTGCTATAAGAGATATTCCGAAAGGCTGCCGCCATATATTTTCTCAAAATGTCGGAAACTGGATCAGGCTACCGATCAGCGATGTGGAATCGCTGCCGGAGCATTCGAAAAACCTGGTAGAAACCTATTGTCTCTTTGACGAAGAGAGTTATTATGTACCGGACTATGGTTTCAAAGTGATGGACATGGTCAATTACCTCAATCACTCCGGCGAGCCTAACCTGGTATCGATAAACGATGGGGAGTATTTCGAGGCGTTAAGGGATATCAGGGCCGGTGAAGAGCTTTTTGTGGATTACCATTACATGGTGGAGGGAATTGAGAAATATTAACCTGCGCCGAATAGAATAAAAAAGCCTCCCCGCATTTGCGGGAAGGCCTGGGGAACGGATTAAAACTATGGTTAGGGAAGCGTGATCTCTTTTTCTCCATTGGCCCATGTCAACAGGGCTTTGTTGTCGCACTCACCGGTTCCGAAGTCAATAAAAAAGCTGTGATCATTCACTACCACTTTCAGCACCCCTTTCACGATCCAATGGCAGGCCACCGGTTTGATCAGCGGTGATTCGGTATTGCGGCTTACTGTGATGCCGTTGTTGTAAACCGTCTTGTTTCTTCCTTCGATTGAAAACACATCGTCAGAAACCCGAACGGTACTCATTCCTTCGAGTTGGGTAAAGGTTTTGGTTCCCTCGAAAGAAAATCCGCGTCCGTTGGGCATGGTTACCTTGCCTCCTTCTACGGTTACTGAATAGATCAGCGCACCGTTCGCACTGTTGTTGTGGATGATCTTTTTGCCTTCGATATGTTTGCGGTTAACGTAGTAATCATGCAGGGTGATGGTCAGTTCTGATCCTGATTGGCGAATGGGACCGGTAAGATAGAGTTCGATCATTCCTTTCCTGAATTTTCCGTCGCGGCAGATACAGCCGGTTCCGTAATCAATGGTGATGGTTTTGGGATACACGGAATCCAGAGACGACACTTCTACTTTGGTGCAGGGACCCGTTTTGAATTCGAGGTTTACCAGCAGATTAAGACCTACCGTGATTCTTCCGGCGGCTCCTCCTCCTACTTCATTTCCCAGTGAACCCTGATCCTGCATGTCTGCGCCCGCGGAAAATCCGATCTCTGTGAGATCATCATAGTCGGCATCTGCCTCCGTATTTTCCTGGCTGGCTGTTATTGCTTCTGTCTCGGAAACTGCGGTTGCCTGGCTGGCTTCTTTTTTACAGGAAGTCATAAAAAACAGGCTGCTGAAAATAGTGGCTGCGATAGCCAGTTGAAACTTACCTTTCATGGGTATTCTTTTTGTTGGTGATGGAATTTCTTATTTACACTCTTTGGATAGGAAACGATACCCTTGGTTTAAATGACCGTTAAAAAAAAGAAAGAATGCAACCTTTGCTGCTATATAATGTACATGCGGGAACAAAAAAAAGTTGAGGGGCGATTAAACCTTTGCCTGTATATTAGCAACCATTTACTTAACCATGATTATAGATTTACGATCCGATACAGTGACCCGCCCTACGCCAGGCATGATGGAAGCCATGCAAGCGGCCCGGGTGGGCGACGATGTGTTTGAAGAAGATCCTACCGTTATTGAACTGGAGCAAACAGCGGCTTCATTGTTTGGAAAGGAAGCCGCGCTGTACTGCCCAACCGGAACCATGAGCAACCAGATCGGCATCAGGGTTCACACACAACCCGGAGACGAGGTCATTTGCGAGCGTAATTCGCACGTATTTCAATATGAAGGAGGCGGTATTGCCGTCAACGCCGGTTGCCAGGTAAACCTGGTAGACGGGCAATTTGGCAAGATCACTGCCGAACAGGTGAAAGCAGCCATCAACAACCCGGATGATGTTCACAAAGCCGTCAGCCGGGTGGTATCACTCGAAAACACGGTTAACCGGGGTGGCGGTAGTTGCTACGATTTTGAGGAGATCCGTAGAATAAAAGAAGTCTGTAACGAACACGATCTCAAACTGCACCTGGATGGCGCCAGGCTGTTCAACGCACTGGTGGCAACCGGGCAGGACGCAAGAAACTATGGAAGTACTTTCGACAGCATATCGATATGCCTCAATAAAGGACTTGGTTGTCCTATTGGAAGCATATTGATAGGCGACAGGGATTTTATCCGCCGGTCGCGAAGGGTCAGAAAAGTATTGGGGGGTGGCATGAGGCAGGCCGGCTATATGGCGGCTACGGGTTTATATGCCCTGCAACACCACGTGGAGCGGCTGGCTATTGACCACGAACATGCACGCATGGTAAGTGCGGCACTGCAGGGAAAGAAATTCTGCGGACAGCTGTTCCCGGTAGAAACCAATATCATCATTTTCGAAACCAGTGAAGCCTTTACCGCCCGCCAGGTCATTGACCTGTACCAGGCACATGATATAAAGATCATCTCCATGGGCCCGCGCCTGGTGCGATTTGTATTTCACCTGGATATCTCCCCGTCGATGGTGGAACAGGTTTTATCGGTAACAAAACAATTATAAAGAAAAGAGGCCATCCCCAAATTTATGGTGATGACCTCCGATCATTGAAACTGCTAAACCTAAAAGAAAGAAGTTAGCTGGTCTGAGTTTTGGGGGAATGTATAAAATCAGTTCAATCCTTTTACCACGCGTTTGGTGATCGACAGTTCGCTGCTGCCGGCATTTTGCCTGACTCTCACAATATAGATTCCCTTATCCAGGTTACCAGAGGGAAAGGAAAAGCTTTCACTGTTTTCGGTAATGTTGATGATACGGCTTACACGAACCTGCCCGTTCATATCGGCCAGTTGTACTTCGAGAGGCCCTTTTACAAACTTCCCTTTCACCACAACCTGGGTGCTGGTGAAAGCAGCTGTGCTCAACAGTACAGGGCTATATTCTTCTGTAATCGTGCGTATCGCAATAATTTGTGATTGAAAAGGGATATATCCGCTTTTGACCATATTGAGCCGGTAATAATAAAGGCCTGCTTTGTCGGGAGTATTGTTGGCTGTCTGAACGCCGGCAAATCCTTTGTTGATGGTGACGGTGGAAACGGCAGTAAAATTGATTCCATCGCTGCTTCTTTCGATAAAGCAAGTCACCTCGTGTTCCATTTCCGCCAGCTCCCAGGAAAGCTTTACCGACTTTCCATCAGTCATGGCCGTGAAACTTTTCAATTTCACATTTTTTACTCCGAATGTTGAATGGGAATTGGCAGAGGCGGTTAATGAAAAACCAGTAAACAGCAAAAGTGTCAGGGTAACAATTTTCATAGAGGATTAATTTTTGCGCGGTTTTACGGATTATTGAGTTCGGAGGTCAAAATAGAAGTTGTTTTCCTTTTTTAAAAGCAATGAATCTGCTTTTTGAACAGAAATATTGGAAAGCACTTAGCTGATCGTAATAACTCAAATGCCGTTTTAGTATTTTTGCGACCAATTCGATAGTATATGTTTCCGAAAATCAACCCGACACAGACAGCAGCCTGGAAAAAGCTTCAGCAGCATGCGGAAGTAATGAAAAAAACCAACCTGAAAACCCTTTTCGCCGGGGAGCTCAACCGGTTTGAAAACAAGTCTTTATACCAGGGCGACCTGCTGTTTGACTATTCCAAGAACCTGCTCAGTGATGAAACCCTGCGGTTATTGATACAACTGGCAGAGGAAACAGGTTTGCAAAGCGCCAGGGAGGCCCTGTTCGGGGCCGAAGCCATCAACATGACCGAAAACCGCGCCGTCCTGCATACCGCTCTGCGTAATTTTTCGGGTGAGGCAGTGAGGGTAGACGGAAAAGATGTGATGCCGGAAGTGAAACGTGTTTTGCTTCAAATGAAAACGTTTTGCAGCCAGGTGCATTCGGGACGCTGGAAAGGATACACTGGAAAGTCCATCCGATACATCGTCAATATCGGGATCGGGGGCAGCGACCTGGGGCCGCTGATGGTAACAGAAGCGTTGAAGCCGTATTGGGTAGCGGGTATCCAGACTTACTTCGTATCGAATGTGGATGGCACACATATCGCCGAAACCCTTAAAAAAATAAACCCCGAAGAAGCCTTGTTCCTGGTGGCTTCCAAAACTTTCACCACGCAGGAAACCATGACCAATGCGCACACAGCCCGCAACTGGTTCCTCGAAGCTGCCGGAGACGAAAAATACATTGCCAATCATTTTGTGGCACTTTCTACCAATGAAAAAGAAGTGGTAAAGTTCGGGATCGACAAAGCCAATATGTTTGAATTCTGGGATTGGGTCGGCGGCCGTTATTCGCTATGGAGCGCGATCGGTTTATCCATCGCACTCACTATCGGCTACGATCATTTCGAGGAGTTGCTGCGGGGCGCCCATTTTACGGATAATCATTTCCGTAATGAACCGTTTGAAAAGAACATACCGGTATTGATGGCTTTGATTGGCATCTGGTACCGTAATTTTTTTGGCGCCGATACCGAGGCCATACTTCCATACGACCAGTACCTGCACCGCTTTGCGGCTTATTTTCAGCAGGGAAATATGGAAAGCAATGGAAAAACCGTCGACCGTAACGGTCAGCTCGTTCAGTATGAAACCGGGCCCGTGATCTGGGGCGAACCCGGCACCAACGGGCAACATGCTTTTTACCAGCTCATACACCAGGGCAGTATCCTCATTCCCTGCGATTTTATCGCCCCCGCCCGATCTCATAACCCCATTGGCGATCATCATGTAAAGTTACTCTCCAATTTTTTCGCCCAGACCGAGGCGTTGATGAATGGAAAAACCGAACAGGAAGTGATCGCGGAATTTGAGAAAGCCGGAAAAAAGCCGCAGGAGTATCAACCTCTGGTGCCCTTCAAGGTGTTCGGCGGCAACCGGCCTACCAATTCCATTCTTCTGAAAGAGGTTACCCCCTTTCTGCTGGGTCAGCTGATAGCCTTGTACGAGCACAAGATTTTCGTGCAGGGTGTGATCTGGAATATCTACAGTTTCGATCAGTGGGGGGTGGAGCTTGGCAAGCAACTGGCCAGCAAGATACTTCCTGAACTGAACAATGAGGAGACAGTGGCATCCCACGATTCCAGTACCAATGGCCTGATCAACGCCTACAAAAATTTCAGGAGCTGATATGTAAAAAGGACGGTGAGCACATCATCCGGCAAACAGCTGCAATGAAGAAGCTAATAATGAGTGTTAGTTTTTTGCTGGTTGCCACAATCGGCTATAGTCAATTGAGTACTCCCTGGGTAAAACCTATTGCCCCTGGTAAATGGACAGACAGTCTTGCGCAAAGCATCCGGAACAGGTTGCTATTGTCTGGCATGCCTGCTCAGTTGTCGCATAAAACGCCGTCAGGGACGGTTTATCTGTTGTCACCCGACAGGATGCCCTGCCTGGTACCATTGCTTCGATCCAATGCTCCTATGCCTGTGTTGAAGCTTTCGCCGGATGATAGCATGAATCGATGGAAATGGTGAGAAAGTCAAATGTTTTTTCCCCATTTGTATGTTGATTGTTTATAACTGTGGGAAGGAAACTCCCTCTGGTTTTAGTTAACTTTACTAGAACCAAATACACTGCTATGAAGAAACGCTACCGGATTGCCTTATCCACTTTATTATCCGTTGTTTTTTTCTCCATTTCGACCTACTCACAAGGTTTGTATGAAGTTTCCCTGAACGATAAAATGTCGCATTCCACACTTGTTGTGGAAGGAGCTGTTGTAAGCCAGGAATCTTTCTGGAACTCTGCGCATACCATGATCTTCACGAACAACAAAGTGGAGGTCTACAAGGTTTTTAAGGGCCAGCTTCAGAAATCAAGCATTGAGGTGCTTACCCAGGGCGGTACAGTAGGATTGGAAGCGGTGGAAGTCGGTGATCTGTTACAACTTCGAAAAGGTGATGTGGGCGTTTTTTTCTGTTTCCCCAATCAGATTAACCTGAAATCAGCACGCACTAATGAAGTGCTGTTGGATGTTTATTCCAGTTCGCAGGGGTTTTTCAAGTATGATCTTGGATTACAAACAGCGAATGCTCCTTTTGTAAGGTACAAGGATATCAACCAGTCACTTTACCAGGAATTAATGGCAAAGGCAGGCAGAAATTTTGAAAACAAGAAGCCTGATTTCGATGTTACCTCCTATGAATTTGTAAGGAACGCACCGCAGGCGCCTGCGATCACTTCTTTTTCACCGGCAATTGTTACTGCCGGTGCTACGTTGGATCCTACCAATAATATTCTTACCATCAATGGTACAGGTTTTGGAACTGCGAGCGGTTCAGCCGCTGTAGTATTTGATGATGCGGTGGACGGTGCAGGGGGGACTACGGTATCGGTTGCCTTTAATAATAACCTGATGGTTTCCTGGTCGGCTACGCAAATCCGTGTAAAAGTGCCTTCGGGGGCCGGTACAGGCTTTTTTTCGGTTGTGGATGCTACCAACGCTTCAGTAACTTCTGCCACCAGGTTAGAAGTTCTGTACAGTATATTAACTGCAACTTTCTCATCCGGCCCTACGGTTTCAACTCGCGAATTAAACCTGATGAATACCAATGGAGCGGGTGGATACTCGATATCCTACAGCACTAATACGGCAGGTTCGGCACAAGGATTTGATACATCTGTTTATCGCCCGGTTTTCGACAGGGCGCTGACTACCTGGAGGGAAGTGGCCGGCCTGAATTTTTCAATAGGTGCCAGCACAACTAACCAGGCTATCAGCGGCGGTGATGGAGTGAACCTGGTTGAATTGGATAATTCCAATACGGGAGTGCCAGCGCTGGCAGCCGGTGTGTTGGGAGTCTGCTATAGCTTCTCCAGCGCCTGTACAATAACGGATGAATACAGAAGGGCGGGTTTTGATATTGTCATTCGTAACCCTGCTTACTCATCCGGATCAGCTAGCTTCACACTGGGGCCCTGTCCACCCATGTCCTCGAACTTCATGGAGTCCGATCTCGAAACGGTTATTCTTCACGAACTGGGACATGCACTTAACCTGGGCCATATTAATGATCCCTGGGAAGGTGTTTCTGCCGGGGAACTGAATCCGGCAAAACTGATGAATTTCCAGATTGTTAATAGTTCAAAAAGGTCAAGCCCCGATTACAGCGCACTACAAGGAGCGCTGTACGTGATACAACCGCAATCCAATTCATACGGCTGTGGCTTTGCGGTGTCAGAAATGTCGCCCCTGGCAGCCATTTCCGAGTCGAAAGATGAATGTCCAGCCAGTTTTCCGGCTACAACCACACCTTACAATACAGCAGTAGCTTTTGATCTTGTACATGCCACCAGTAATAAGTATCGCGATCCTTCTTACACACAAATGGATTGTTCACCATTAGCTGGTGTGGCACTGACCAATAATGCGTACTATGCGTTCAAGACAAATAGCCTGGGTGGCGTCGTGTCGTTAACCGTTAGTGGTTATGCGACCACTCCTTCCCTACCGGCTACCTGTGCCAACATGCCTTCCGGTTATCCCACAAAAGGCGTTGAATTGCTGTTGTACCAGGTAAGTTCGTGTCCGGCCGCTCAATCATTCCCGGCACCCATTGCCTGCCGTTATTTTGATGGAAACGGGGCGCTTACCAGTTTTGCCGGATTAGCAGCCAACACCAACTATCTCATTATGGTGGACGGCCTGGAAAACACAAAAGCCAATTTCACACTCACCTTTACTGGTTCGGCGCTTCCTCTTAATTTGAGCGATTTTACCGGTGAAATATTGAAAGAATCCAACAAGCTCAGCTGGATCATCGAGTATGCTCGTGACCTGCAGGCTGTGTACCTGGAAAGAAGTGCGGATGGCGTAAATTTCGAAAGAATCGGAGACATTACCCGTACCCTGGCTGCCAAGAAAGGATCCTATCTTGATTCAAGACCACTGGCAGGAAATAATTTTTACAGGATGGCCATCATCAACACCGATCAGTCAAAAGAATATTCGAAAGTGGTGTTGTTGAGAAGAAAGGATGCCTTGC
Source organism: uncultured Chitinophagaceae bacterium (assembly GCA_964605065.1). GTDB lineage: Bacteria > Bacteroidota > Bacteroidia > Chitinophagales > Chitinophagaceae > Endoryza. The sequence goes on along the minus strand of CAZSAQ010000006.1, from coordinate 159,949 downwards.
TGGTGAATGTATTTCCCAACCCGGCCCGTGAATCTTTAAATGTGGAAATCAATGCTTTGCAATCGGGGAAATATACCATTCGGCTCCACAACAATTTGGGTCAGCTGATCTACCAGAAAGAAATCGTAACAGGCTCGACCCGCCAGTTAATCAATATCCCCCTGAAAGGTGCGGGAGCAGGTATGTACCAGGTTACCGTTTATAATGACCAGCGCCAGCAGGTGAAGGCGGAAAGAATTACAGTACAATAACAGCGTACTGATGAATACAAATGCCATTTCCATTTGGGAATGGCATTTGTATTGTCATAAGAATGAGCAAAAAAAAATCCTCCTTTCGGAGGATTCAGCTTTATGCAGTTGGTTCAGGTCTACCATTTGTCTACTTCTTCGCTCGAAGAAGAAGCGGCGGCGGGAGGAACGGAAGTACCATTCTGTGAGGGCGCTTCCACTTCAGCATTCACTTCAACCCCTGTATCTTCTACTCCTTCCCCTTCAGGCTGGTCGTGGTTATAGGCGTCGAAATCAAAATCAGGCATCAGGTCAGTCTTTACGTAATCAACAGCTTCACCGAGGGCCTTCACAAACTTGTTGAAATCTTCTTTGTAAAGGAAGATCTTGTGCCTGTCGTAACCATTGCCGTCAAATTTTTTACGGCTCTCCGTGATCGTGATGTAGTAGTCATTTCCACGGGTTGCTCTCACATCAAAGAAATAGGTCCTGCGCTTACCGGCTCTGATACGTTTGCTGTAAACGCTTTCCATTCTTTTGTCGTTGTTTTCGTACGCCACTGTGATTGTTTTTTCTGTTTACAATTAGCTTGATTAAATTAAGTAGGCACAAATATAATATTGTTTTGGAATCAGCAAAATTTAACTGAAATTTTTATCGGCTTAATTCGCTGAAATACAAAAAATAATGAGCGCGGTCATGCAAATCAGTCCGGCATCACGGAATTTTCCATTTCCCTGACCTGCTGGTCGTGCAGAAATTTATAATAGCCGTTCATCCGCAGGAGTTCCTGCTGTGTACCTCTCTCGGTAATCCGCCCTTCTTCGAGTACAATTACCTGGTCAAATTCAACGGTAGACAGAATGCGGTGTGTGATGATCAATGCTGTTTTGTCTTTGAGAAAGGTGTTGAGGTTGGACAAAATTTCCTTTTCTGTTTTGGTGTCGACGGCACTGAGGCAGTCATCGAAAATGATGATCTCGGGGTCTTTCAGCAGGGCGCGGGCAATGGAAATCCTTTGCTTTTGTCCTCCGCTGAGGGTTACTCCCCTCTCTCCGATCATGGTATCGTAGCCTTCGCTGAAACCGATTATTTCCCTGTCGACACTGGCAAACCGGGCGGCCTCTTTTACTTTTTCCAAATCATATTGGGTAGACCCGAAAGCGATATTGCCGGTAATGGTATCGCTGAACAGAAAAACATCCTGGGGGGTGTAGCTGATCTGTCTTCTCAGTTCCCGGAGATCCATCTTGTTTACGGGTACTCCGTCGATGCTCACCTGGCCATTGTCGGGGTCGTACATACGCATCAGCAGCTGGGCAACCGTGGTCTTCCCGCTTCCTGTATGGCCAATCAGCGCGATCTTCTGCCCTTTCCTGATGTCGAGGGTAAAGTCCTGCAGGGCTTTGATGCCGGTATTGGGATAGGTGAAATTCACCTTGTCGAAAAGAATGTCTCCTTTTAACCTTGTCTCAACGGGAACGGCGGGGTTGCGGATGGCGGGTTCAGTCAGCAGGAATTCATTGATTCGTTTCTGGGAAGCGGCTGCCCGTTGTATCATGCTGGCGGTCCAGCCGATGGCACTTACGGGGAAAGTGAGCATGTTCACATACATCACAAATTCGGCGATGGTGCCCACTGTTACCTCATGTTCATGAGTAATGGCATAGATCCCTCCCATCATGATGGCCAGCAGGGTACTCAAACCGATCAGCAGCGCCATGGATGGGAAATAGATGGCCTCCACTTTGGCCAGTCCAACAGCACTCTTTTTGTATTCTTCGCTGTTGCGATTGAAGAAAAACTGCATGGCCTTTTCCTGTACAAACGACTTGATCACGCGAATACCGGAATATGATTCCTGTGCATTGGTAGTAAGGTCGGACAACAGGGCCTGGATCCGCTCGCTTTTCTTGTGAATGACATTATTGACCAGGTAGATGGTAATCGCCAGGATCGGTAGCGGTGCCAGCACATAGAGTGTCAGCAAGGGCTGGGCCCGGTACATGAAATACACACTCAGCCAGATGGTAGCGGCCAGGTTAATGAAATACATCAGCGCCGGACCGGTATACATGCGTACCCGGCTTACATCTTCGGCAATCCGGTTCATCAGGTCGCCGGTACTATGCTGCTTGTAGAAATTCAGATCGAGGGTAAGATAATGCCGGAATACCTCATTCTTCTGCTCGTATTCTATCAACCGGCTCATCACTATGATGGTCTGCCGCATCAGGAACATGAAAAATCCGCCGAGAAGGGCCAGTACCAGCAGCACGATCCCGCATAAAAGGATCCTGTTGCCGAAGCTCATGTCCTCCGATCGGACGGCATCGGTAAACCTTTTTACCAGCAGATCATAACGACCTTCTTTTTTTTCGAGGCTTTTCTCAAATCGGTTGAACTCTTCGGATTTTTTGCTTTTCAACAATTCATATTGAACATTGTCGATCACAAAGCCGGTGAGTTGCGGCGACAGGATCCTGAAATAGTTAGACAGAACGATGAACAAAACGCCCAGTAACAGCCTCCATCGGTACTTCCAGAAATATTTATTGATCGTCCTGAGATGCTTCAATCCTGAAAAATTTTGAGCGAAGGTACAGAAGACAGACCTGATGCTGTCATACAGAAATGATAAAAGGCTGCCTGTTACTGCATCCGGTGCACGGGCTTGGGGAAGCCGGGTTGAAAACTGTTCGCCGAATGACTCATTATCCGGCAGCCGAACCTTTCCATGCATTCCTGTTTAACGCGGGTCATGATCTCTGTCAGCCGGGAGGCTGCACCCTGAATCCGGGCATTTACCAGCAGGTTCACCTGATTGGTTTGTATGCGCGAAAAGGACCGGTCGCTATTGGTGCCAAAATGGGTATAGCTGATTTTGTGTTCCTGTCCGCCGGCTTTCAACAGAAATTTCAAGTGACCGATCATCAGCTGCTCGTCAAGAATACTTCTATAAAAACGCTCCATCAGCCAGCTGGTTGCGCCGGCGGCGGATGAATTCATGGATTCGACTACGAGTACCTCATCCAGCCAGGCCATCATGGCTTCGCCGGCGCCATATTTTTCATAGTCGATCACCAGCGAGGGTAAGGTTGAAGAGAAATCGGCTTTCTCCAAAACGTCCAGCCACTGGATTACCGAAGAATGATCGAGCGAATTTTGAAAGAGAAGGGTCTTGCCGGGGTAAATTGAGTGTAATTGTTTTGTCAGCCATATTTGTTCCTCACCGCCGAGCAGATCCGATTTGTTCAATACAAGCAGGGCCGCATCTTCCAGTTGCTTCTGATAAATATACCGGACCTCTTCCTTCACAAATGCACATTCTTCCCGCAGCAACGCACACAGAAAAGACGCATCGGCCAACACAGAATAGGTAACCTTCCATTTTTCTTTTTCGAGGAGTAGCGGCTTAACCACCGTGGCTACCAGGTCTGAACAGGAACCCACCGCTTCGGCGAAAACAACATCCGGTTTCTGCGGCATACTCTGTAAGATGGCAGTGAACTCATGATAGCGACAGCAAAAGCATCCGCCCGTTACTTCTCCCGCCAACACTCCGGCATGACCAAGATATCCGGAATCCACCAGCTGGTCGCCCTGGTCGTTTGTAACTACGGCAACCGAATGCCCTCTTTCCTTAAGAATCGATACAGCCATATTGATGGCCGTGGTTTTACCACTTCCCAGAAATCCTCCCAATAGATGCAAGTGCATAGTAAAGGAAAGATACGCAATGGGCAACAGATCAACAGATGGGACATTTCGGGGAATAAATGACACAACCTGCACCTGCCGGGGGCACAACAGACGGGAAAAAATATTGGGTGCATTATTGCTCTCTCCGGTAAAGGTTGCGAATACCGGATTTTTATGCAAAGAGTGAAAAAAATTATCGGCAAAGCTACCGGCACACGCCGGGCACGACGAATCAGTCTCACCATTTTTGCCCTCCTCAGCCTGGTGGCAGGAGGTCTGATCTTTTACTGGCATGCGCACAAAAAATCATTGATCCGGCAGGAGCTGAACAAGACCATCACCCGCAAATCCAACGGGCTTTACAATCTCTCCTACCGTCAATTCGAGCTGGACGAAGTGGGCGGAAACCTGAGTGTATCGGACATTCACCTCGATTTTGATTCAGCCCGGTTTTTGCAACTCAGTAATGAAGAAAGGGCGCCCTCGCTGCTGTTTCGCATTTATATTCCCCAGTTGAGAATTACCGGCGTGGAAACTCCCCGGGCATTACTGGAGAAAGAAATTGTAGGAACAGAAGTGGAAATGACATCTCCCGTCATCGAACTCCTCTATACCGGCAAAGGAAAGGACTCCACTGCCGATCTGCCTCCCGACAGTATTTACAAGGCAATTCTGGGCAATATGAACCTGGTAAAAATTGCCAGGCTCTCGCTGAACAATGTGGAATTCAGCACCAGCCGCTGGCAGTCCACGGACACCGCTTTGCAGGTAAAAGGATTGCATATTCGTCTCGGGGAGATCCTGATCGACAGTACCAGCGGATCAGACCCCGACCGTTTCCTGTTTGCCAGGAAGATGGAATTATCGGCAGACAAAGCGCAATGGCAGGACAGCAAGAAATTATATCAGTACCGGGTAGACAGCTTTCAGGTAAGCCTGGAAAATAAAAGATTGACCGCCCGGCAATTTGTCATTCATCCCAAACTGGAAGAGGAAGCTTTCATGCGCAAGGTGGGCGTACAAATCGACCGTTTTGATATTCGTTTCGAAAACGTACGACTCGATGGCTGGAACATACCGGATATTACCCGTCAGCAGCTTTTCGCGGATAGCCTGCACATCGATCAGGCGCAGATAAAGGTGTACAAGGATCATAACCAGCCCCGCGACAAGATCAACCGGGTAGGCAGCTTTCCTCACCAGGCCCTGCAGCGGCTTCGGTACCGCATAAACATCCCCACTGTAAAAATTGCTGATGCCTTTGTAGAATATAAACAGAATACACCCAAAACCGGCAGAAAGGGAAAGGTTCAGTTCTATCATACCTCCCTGCGTATTGACAATCTCAGCAATGACTCCGCACAGGTAAGCAGACATCCTTTTTGCGTGGCAAGGGCCGGAACTTCATTTATGAATTTGGTAAGACTCGATGCCGTATTCCGATTCAATATGGCGCGCAAGGACGGATCCTTCGATATCGATGCCACAGTTGGCAAGATAGAAGGGCCCCGATTGAACAGCCTCACCGAACCACTGGCAGCAGCCCGGATAGAATCAGGATTGATCAGGTCGGCTAGTATTCATATTTCGGGAAGTGATTATTCGGCCTCCGCCAGCATACAAATGCCCTACGAAAAGCTGAAGGTATCCGTCCTTTCCAAAGATGAGCAGAGTGGTGAGCTGGATAAGAAAGGATTGATCAGCCTGGCAGCGAACATGATCATCAGGAACGATAATCCGGGTAAAGATGGTAAAGTGAGGATCGGGAAAGGCCGATTCCAGAGAGATATCAATCGGGGCTTTTTTAACCTCGTCTGGAAGTCGTTGTACGTAGCGATTGCCGATTCGATGGGGGCGCCCGTGAAAGACAAGCCTGAGCAGGTAAAAGTGAATACATCGCCACGAAAAGATTCCATCCCACGCCCCAGGAAAAAGGGACGCGTATCGGGAAAGAAATAATTGGGTAGATTCGGGTAACCTAAATGAATTGCTATGGGTCAGCTTCTCTCACGCCGTAATCTAATCAAAGGAGCCGCCTCAGCCCTTGCCCTGGCGGCGCTGCAGCAGGATATTTTTGCCCGGAAGGCGGGAAAGGCCTGGAAGGTTGGTTTGATAGGAACAGGATGGTATGGAAAGAGCGATTTGTTCCGTCTCATGCAGGTGGCCGATACCCAGGTTGTCGGTTTATGCGATGTGGATCAGCAATTATTGGAGGAAGCCTCGGCGATGGTGATGGCAAGACAACCTGGAAAGAGTAAGCCAAAGTTATATGGCGATTACCGGAAGATGCTTTCTGAAAACCGCTTTGACATCGTACTGATCGGTTCGCCCGACCACTGGCATGCCTTGCAGGCCATTGAAGCCATGAAATCAGGGGCACATGTTTACGTGCAGAAGCCCATCAGTGTGGATGTATTGGAAGGAGAAGCGATAGTAGCGGCTGCACGCAGGTACAACCGCGTGGTACAGGTGGGTACCCAAAGAAGAAGTACCCCTCACCTGGTGGAAGCGAAAAAAAATATTATCGAAGCGGGGCTGTTGGGCAAAGTATCTCAGGTTGAAATGTGCTGTTATTATCATATGCGGGCAAACGGAAATCCTCCCGTACAACCAGTGCCCTCCTATTTTGACTATGAAATGTGGACCGGCCCCGCACCTCTCCGCCCCTTCGATGGAATGCCTCATACCCGCTGGTGGCGCACGTTCATGGAATACGGAAACGGAATTGTAGGAGACATGTGTATACATATGTTCGACATGGCCAGGTGGATGCTCGGCCTCGGCTGGCCCCTCCAGGTGCAATCGACCGGAGGAATTTTTAATGATCCCGGCGGGAAATCTAATATCTCCGATACGCAAACTGCACTATTCAGTTATCCGCAACTCACCTGTGTATGGCAGCACCGCACCTGGGGCACGGCTCCTGACCCCGACTATCCCTGGGGCCTTTTCATTTATGGAGACAAAGGAACGTTCAAGGCCAGCCCGATGCGTTATGATTTCATACCCGTGGAAGGGAAAAATATTTTGCACCGTGATGTGGTGTACGAAAGAGAGAAATATCCCGAAGATACCAGGGAGCCCCGGATAGAATTGCATGCGGCTCCTGCTACCCGGCAGCACATGCTTGATTTCATCAGGGCCATTGAAACCAACAGCCGCCCTGTTGCCGATATTGAGGAAGGGCATATCTCGACAGCCAGTTGTATCCTGGCCAACCTTTCCATGAAACTGGGCCGGCCGCTCGCCTATGATCCCCGTACAAAAACCATCCCCGGCGATCCCGAAGCTACTTCCCTGTTAAAACGAAACTATCGGGCTCCATGGATTCATCCTGAAACAACATAACCGCAGGAAACTCCCGCGGTCATGCTGTTCGTTGATTGGATGATCCGATATTACCAGGATCCGCCGCTGTTTCCGTAACAGACAGCCTGCTGTAAACCGTTCGGTGCGCCATTGACGCTGATCAGCTCCAGCGTGGCCGCGGAAGACGTATTGATGCTGCTGTTGTTGATCACCGCCGTCGTATTGATCGTGATCGTGTTGCTGGCTACCGGCATCGTAAACGTGATCGTCGTGGAAATAGAGAAACCTGTTCCCCAACTGCTCGTATAGTGAGGGGTGGTAGCGCTTCCACTCACGCCGTTGGCGGTTACCCAACAGGAGGCACCCGTGCCATTGCTCATGCCGTTCCACTGTATGTAGCCCCCAAAGCTCAGCTTCAGCACAACAGTAGCTCCGGGTGTTCCTGTAAAGGTGTAAGATGAATAAATGCCGTTGCAGGCGCCATTACGGGTGAAACTCCAGGGCAGGGCCGGCGGAGGGCCATATAAAGCACGCAGGGCAATAACATCATTGGCATTGAAGGGACGATTTACTCCTGCTCCGATACAAGCCAGCATAAAACTGTTTGGATCCGCCGCCGTAGGTGTACCGGGAATGTTGATCGCTCCCACACCCGCCTGTCCTTCATCCGCCGGATGAGTAGCATCAACCAGGCATCCGCTGAATGCCCGATTGAAAAAGTCGGTATGACGCAGGCCGATGCAATGACCGATCTCATGCGCAATGATCGTGGCCACATAGTTCATGGCCGGCCCTGCCCCAATGGTGTTGGAACTAAGTCTTATTGGCGCCGTTGCCAGGTTGCCGGTAGCGGTAGGGAAACCACCCGATTGGCCCAATACCCCGGCTCCCAGGGTATTGTCGTTGATAATTTGTATCTGACCGCTATTGGCTACCCGCTGGAAGGTGATCAGCAGGCCCACGGCATTATAGCGCGCAATCGCTTCATCGAGCGCATTGCCGTATACCGCATCGGCAAAGCCGGTGATCGACACCGTTATGTTCCGGGGAAGATTGGTCAGAATGTTGGTGGTTCGGTACTGCTCCGACTCCGCAATGATGAGGTTGGGCGAAGTAACCGTTTCATTCAAATTCTCTTCGGTCAAAAAGATATCGCCTTCCACCACGTACCCGCCCTCCACCTTTCGGGCCTGGGAAGCATTAAAACCCAGTTTTTCGATCTTCTTTTTAATGGAGGGGTCCACTCCATCCCGGGCCGGTGAGGGGAGATCATTCTTTTTACAGGAGAAAATGCCCGCCATCAGCAGCAGGCAAAGCAGCAGTTGAATTCTCGTTGATTTCATTTGGATAATATTTATGGTTAGAAAAAGGACAACAAACTTCCTGCCCGCCTGTTCCATTCGTTTTTTCAAACGAACACAACTGGCGGCGGCTATCATTCGATAGTGCTCCGGCTATGTCATTGCATTAACCAACAGTTATAAGGTAGAAGGGAAATCCTTTGTGAAAGGAAAGACTAGATTTTACCAACGCAGCAGTATAAATGTAGGAATGATTTTTTTTCGCACAAATATTTTAAAAGACTTATTTGCAAAATACAGGAAAACCTTACTGTTACCGTATTTTCTGAAACGTTGTTTTACGAATAGATGGCGAATAGAAACGCCTGAAAAAAAATGGCAGAGGCATTTATGACATTGTAATTAATTTAGCGCTGGATTTTGATGATTGATTTGAATGAAAGGAGACAAACTGTTTAACAAAACCAGGTTCGCCCCTACCCCCAGCGGATTTCTGCATATCGGGAATGCTTACTCATTTCTGCTGACTGCCGCCGTTGCACGGGAAGCGGGCGCCTCAATTCTGCTTCGGATCGACGATCTGGACAGGGAAAGAGTGCGAAAGGAATTTGTACAGGATATATTTGACACCCTCGCCTTCCTGGAGCTCGAATGGCAGGAAGGGCCGGCGAACTACCAGGACTACCTGGAACGTTGGTCGCAACTGAACCGGAGGGAGCTGTATCAAAAATACCTGTCGCTGCTGGCTTCACAACAACTCGTATACGCCTGCGATTGTTCCCGACAGCAACTTGCCCGGGAGAAAGTAACAGCGAGAGATAATTGCCAATGCCGCAATAAAAACCTTTCGCTTGATGCTCCGGCTGTTAACTGGCGATTAAAAACCGCCAAGCAGGAAGTATGGGAATTGAACGACTGGCATAAGGGCGCAATATCTGTTAGTCTGCCGGAAAGCATGGTTGATTTTGTTGTCCGGAAGAAAGATGGCTTTCCTTCCTATCAACTGGCTTCGCTGGTGGACGATGACTGTTTCGGAGTCGATCTCATCGTGAGAGGACAGGATCTATGGGATTCCACGCTGGCCCAGATGTATCTCTGCCGTTTAATAGGCCTGGAGTCGTTCAGTCGTGTTTGTTTTCTGCACCATCCGCTTATCAGCAACAGCCAGGGAGAAAAATTATCCAAATCGGCCGGCGTTACTTCTATTCAATCGTTAAGAAAGAAAGGAATCGGCAGGAATGAATTGTTGAAAATACTTTCTGGCCCTGTTTCGAATTCCGAATTTCGAATTCCGAATGACGAATGACGAATGCAATTTGCCAATGAGCCAATTAGTAAATCACTGTTGTCCGGTTAAAGTCCGTTGGTCTCCCTTTTACGCTGTCAACATTCCATTTTTTGAGCATTTTGAAAGGTAAGCCCCCTTAACGGAGCGGGAGGGGGAGCGAGAGTGGGTGCGAGAGCGAGTGATTTTGCGAGCGAATGGGGGACTTTGCTGCCAAGGCCCGTCGCTGATGGTACTTTTTTTGACTCGCCAAAAAAAGTACCACAAAAAAAGGCGAACGGAAACCGATGTACAGCCCGGTTTCCGTGGTCTAAAGCCCAGCTTCGGTTCTTCGGTGGTGAACAGCTGTAGAATAAAGCCGGGCAATGATTCAAAGACCATAAAAGCACAAAACCGGCAACAGTATTCTTTCAGAAATTTAGTCGCAGCATTGCTCCCCTCTCCCCCGCGGGAGAGGGGCTGGGGGTGAGGGCAGAAGTTTGCGAGGATGTAAGAAATGATGCGAAAGAAATTGGGGCCATTATTTAATCGTCTTCGAATTTTTAACCGGACACCAGAGATTAGTAAATGAGCCAATTACAATGACGAATTTCGAATGAACCGCAAACCTCAAACAGTAAACTTCAAACCTATGAACCAATTAGTAAATGAGCCAAGTGCAATTACGAATGACGAATGACGAATTCCGAATGTTGAATTTCTGATTTTGAATGTAGGATGAACTGTTTGGAAATCGGCAATTGAATTTTGATTTTTGACTTTTGACTTTTGAATTTTGATTTTTGCTTTTTGACTTTTGAATTTTGATTTCTGACTTTTGAATTACCAAACCATGCCCATACCTTTTCAACTGATTCAATGGGATCAAATCCCTGCAACGCAGCATCCGGGTGAAACCGGAATCGCCAGCTGGCAAACTGTTCAGATTGGTGATTTACGCACCAGGATTGTCAAATATTCAGCCGGCTACCTGGCGGATCACTGGTGCCGGAAAGGGCATATTGTACACTGCCTCGAAGGTTCGTTTGTTAGTGAAATGGAAGACGGTGAGAAGTTCGTACTCAACGCTGGGATGACCTACATCGTGTCCGACAACATGAGTTCTCACCGTTCCGTTTCTGAAAATGGGGTAACCTTGCTGATCATCGATGGAGGCTTTTTGAAATAAAAGAAATGCTGCGCTCTATCCATAATTGATAGCAAGGTTACGGATAGTCCCTTCCCGTACTCGTGGGATTAATTTTTAGGAACCGGTGTATGAGTAGCGATAGCAATTCTGTTCCAGGCATTGATCGTAACAACGGCCATGAGGAGCTGGGCGACTATTTCTTCCGTAAAAAACTTTCTGACATTCTGATAGGTCGCTTCACTCAGGCCTTGCCGGTGAATCAGCGTTACTTCTTCGGTGAGTGCCAGCACCGCCTTTTCTTCTTCGGAAAAAAGATCGGTTTCTTTCCAGGCGTTGAGCAATAACAATCGTTGCGGAGTCTCTCCTTTTTTCAAAGCGTCTTTGCTGTGCATATCGATACAAAAAGCGCAGCCGTTGATCTGTGAAGCACGTAGCTTGATCAGTTCTTTTTGTGTACCTGAAATCTGTGTGTTGGCCAGGAAGGTCTCCAGCCCATACATGGCTTTAAATGCGGCAGGTTGCACTTCATTGATCTGTATCCTGTTTTCCATTTTTGGTGATTTTTTGTTTTGTGGATGTTTTGACCACACAAAAATCACCAGCCGGCTTCATTTATAACTTAAACGGGTTTAAGAAACCTACCTGGGCTGCTTTTTTGATCTGGCAAGGTCTTTTCTCATTTCACTGAGGTATTCGGGGGTAAATCCCAGGAAGGAGGCCAGGATCTTCTGCGGGATTCGCTGGATAAAATCGGGATAGCTGGCTGCAAAGGTTTCGTAGAATTCTTTTTTCTGCATCTGGTAGTTCAGCCGGATTCTCCAGAGCATGGCCGCATAGGCTCTTTCAAAGATCAAACGGAAATAGGTATCCATGACGGGATGTGTAGCCATCAATTTTTGAAAGGATGGCTGGGAGATACAAAGCAGTTTCGAGGGCTCCAGTGCCTGAATGGAATAATGGGAATGGTTTCCTTTCTTAAAATTGTCCGGGTCTGTCAGCCACCAGTTTTCGAGCGCGAATTGAATGGTTTGTTCTTTGCCGTTTGTATCGGTGAAGTAAAGGCGCAGACAGCCGGAGGCGACAAAATAAAGATATTTACAGTAGTGCCCTTCTTCCTGCAATACCTGTTTCTTTTTTGCCTCCACTGGTTCAAAGAAAGCCATCAGCTCTTCCTCATGGGAAGGCTGCAGACCGGTTATTTTCCGGATATGCGTTACAAGAGGGTGGCTGTTCTTCATCATTCCTGCTCAAATTTATTCTAATTTCAGTTTCGATTTGTTATACCAGGCAATACAAGCCGATTAAACGTTTTCTATGATTTCATTTTTCAACCAGACCATCTGGCGGCATTTCGGAGGATCGCTTACCATGTTGGGTGAGGTAATAAAAACCTGCCCAGCCGCTGCATGGGGCGATGACCGGAAAATATTTTACATGAATTACCATGTTCTGATCTTCCTGGACTACTACCTGTCTGACCCTGTCCGGTCTTTTCAACCCCTGCTTCCTTTCCGGCTGATGCCTGCCGGTGACTTGCCTGAGGGAGCCATCGATGATGTGATTCCTGCTGATGATTTTACACAGGAACAAATGTTGCTTTACCTCCAGCAAATTACCGCAAAGGCGAAACCGTTGATCCTGGCCAGAACCGAAGAACAGTGGGAAGAGAATTGGATACAGCCTGCAGAAATACACCTGCATGGACTTTGCCCCTCCCTTGTCCAGAATTACTCACGCCTGGACATTTTGTATTACAATTTCAGACATGTTCAGCATCATATCGGCCAGCTCAACCTGCTCATGAGACAACGGTATGGGGTAGCCGCCGACTGGGTGGCTACCGCAGAAGACTGATAAAACGATTGGGGTTTGTCAACTGCTTGTCAGGTTCTTTAACAATCCCTTACTTTAAAAGATTGGTCATTCGATAGAAAAGACCTATCTTTGCGGTCTTGTATGTTACTCCTCCATGGGATTTGTTTCTTTTCTGCATTCAAATATTGTGATGGCTTAACGTAAGGCGGGTAAAGTATCGCTCTCAGCAGATAGCCTTACCAATTTTATATCTCAAATTTTAAAATAATGTCGTTTAACGATTTAGGGCTTATTGAGCCCATCGAAAGAGCACTGCGTGAAGAGGGCTATAGTCAGCCTACGCCGGTGCAACAAAAGTCCATACCCGTTGCCCTCCAGCAAAAAGATGTGCTGGGTTGTGCACAAACCGGTACCGGTAAAACAGCGGCCTTTGCCATTCCTGTTTTGCAGTTGATGCAAACACAGTCTGGTTCAAATGGCCGCACTAGAAATGTCAGAGCGCTGGTGCTCACTCCTACCCGCGAACTGGCCATCCAGATCGGAGAAAGCTTTTCCGCATACGGAAGGTATCTTCCATTGAAGAAACTGGTGATATTCGGCGGTGTTTCGCAGCAACCACAGGTACAAGCTCTCCGGCAGGGAGTTGATATCCTGATTGCCACCCCCGGTCGTTTACTGGATCTGATGAATCAGCATCTCATTTCCCTGCAGAACATCGAGTTCTTTGTACTGGATGAAGCGGACAGGATGCTCGATATGGGTTTTATTCATGATGTTAAGAAGATCATTGCGCGACTGCCCAGGCAGCGGCAAACACTTTTCTTTTCAGCAACGATGTCGCCGGAAGTGCAGAAGCTGTCTGCCAGCCTGCTCAGCGAACCGGTATTCGTGGAAGCAGCACCTCCCGCATCAACAACCGAGCTGATTCAGCAATCGATCTATTTTGTAGAGAAGCCGTTCAAAGGGCAGCTTCTCGCCAAACTTCTTTCGGAGCAGCCGGTCAACCGGGCGCTGGTGTTTACCCGAACCAAACGCGGAGCCGATAAGGTCGCGAAGGAACTGAACAGGGCCGGTATTCATTCGGGCGCTATCCATGGCAACAAGTCGCAGAATGCACGCCAGACTACCTTGCAGGAATTCAAATCTGGCAAAACCAAAGTACTTGTAGCTACTGATATCGCCGCACGCGGAATCGATATCGACGGCATGAGCCACGTGTTTAACTATGAGCTGCCCAATATTCCGGAATCGTATGTTCACCGGATTGGAAGAACCGGCCGGGCCGGAGCCAACGGTATTGCCGTTTCCTTTTGCGATCGCGAAGAAAGAGCGTTTCTGAAAGACATTCAAAAGCTCATCCGAAAAGAGATTACCGTGGTCAAGGATCATGCCTTCGCCAATGCGGTAGCTCCCGTTGTACCTCAACAACAGCTGGAACAGCGCAGACCCCAGGGCCAGGCAGTGTGGAGAAAAAGGCCGCAGGCTCACAGCACCGGCAATAAAGGCCGCATGCCCGCCAGGGTTTCCTGATAGCGAAGGAATACTTACTGAGCTTTACTTACTGAATAATACCCGTAAAGCGGGGTTAGCTATACTTTTGAATGCAGTCGAAAACGGGGAAGCTTACAGCCAATTTGATATTTTCGCCCTTATACCTGGCATTGTATAGTTATAGGAGATTTAGCAGTACACCTGCAACTGAGCTGGGATAAAAGCTGCCCTGTGAAAAATGTAATGAGATCCACTGTTGCTTTTGCAAATCAGGGAAGTGAAAGTTGAAAATGGGATATTTATATAAACGAAGACTGATTAGTCTGCTCTGAGTAAAACGAAAGGATAATCATCAGCCGGTTTTGTATCAAGATGTTTTACTGCCAAATATGGTCAGATCGCATAACAAAACTGAGTGAGTTGAAACATTCTTTGTAGACGCAATATTCCAATGGGTGTTTTTCATTTAACTCAATCAGAAACGCTGGAAGCTGGTCCTTTTGAATGAGGAGTTCAACTATCTGATTATACCTGCAATTTTCGAAATAGGCCTCATAGATATTCAGTTGGTCGCGTTCCGAATGGAGCAAGAACTCCGGACATGCCTGACCAAAAGGTATGAGTATAATTATTTTTACGGATTCTTTGTCGAGTCTTTCTGTAGATTGTTGCAAAACCAGGCTGTATCCACCGAGTTGAACCACTCTGGCCTTTCTTTCCGGAAAGCTCGAACGCGCACCGTCTTTCATAAAGGCGAACTTGAAATCTTCCAGATTACATTCATGTTGCGACATATATTGGAAGACTCCTTTTTGTCCGGATTCTGCTTCGTCCAAGATGACTTTGCTGGAAAGACTATTGGATTTTCTGAGATAGGACTCCCAAATCGGAGTAAACTCGCTGTAGCATAAGGTGGTCGCAAAGCCTACAAAATGCACAATTTTATCGTTTCCCATGATTATGCTTTAAAAGAAGTGACCGGATATAGATGTGAATGGAGAGGAAATTTCTGGGAGAGTCCGTAAGGTACCCTTTTAATTGTGATTTGTCCCGAATATTTAATTATTCAGTCAGAGTCACCTTGTGTTCGGCTTGTTAATTGTTTTGGCAGTTGGGGCAAATAGAGTATCTTTAATCAAATCAAGATATAAATACTTCATCATTCAGTCTGGATCAGCAACGATTCTTACTTTCCAAACCGGTAAAAGTTTTTCTCCTCTTTTCTATTTGCTGCTGTGTTTTATCTCTTTTGTTTACAGTTAAATTATTTTTATGAAAATGTATGTTTCCAACCTGGGCTTTCACATCAATGATGAAGACCTCAGGAAATTGTTTGAAACTTTCGGTACGGTTTCTTCCGCAACGATCATTACTGACCGTGAAACGGGTAAGAGCCGAGGATTTGGTTTTGTAGAAATGGGCTCCCAGCCTGAAGCCGATGGTGCTATGAATGGACTCAATGGGAAAGAGATTGAAGGCAGGTTTATCAATGTAACTGCTGCAAGAGAAAAGGAGTACCGGTCTGACAAAAAGAAATGGTAACCAGCCGGGTTGTGTGAACGATGTGATTTGAGAAATTGGATAGAGTGGCTGTGTAGTTTGTTTAAGGGCTATTCAGGAACTTTTGATAAAAACTGTCTGATATGATATTAAAGCAGCATCTTACAGGAACACATTATCATTGGGATGAAAAGAGTGAAACGATGTTTAGCGGAGAGCCCAGCCGGCGCATATTTAACCGATTCAACGGCAACCAGGTACTGTTTCTGATCAATTTTGTTGGAGCATTGAGCGACCGTTTTTCCGTTGAAGAAGGGAGGAAGATCGAAAGAGCGATATGGTTTGATCTTCCCGAAGAGAAAAGAAGTGAAATCTCTGTGCTCTATTGGATCAAAGAAGCCTCTCTATTGTTTGTATAATTGTACTTAAGAACTAATTCCCATTTGAAGTGACGCCCGAGCAAATTGATAACATTTTGAAGCAAAAGGAGCCCAACCAGGTATATGATATTTCTTTCAAAGCAAGAAATGCCATGAAGGGGTTGTTCCTGAAAACAACGGATTACCGCGATCTAAGCCGGAAAAATCTGTGGAGGATTGTAAGCGAGAAAAATATCGAAGAATTTCAAAAGACAGCAAATCATGGTTTAGCCAGGATTTTTAATGGAACAGATATCACCAAATTGGGTAGTAAGTAATTTTTTGAAAACACATATTACAATCCTTAAGCCTTAAACGAAAGTTTTCAGAGTAGCGCCTTGCTTTTTCTGGAATAATGGTCAAGTTGGCTGATTGGTAAACCCTGTTTCCTTTACGGGAAGGATAATTTCACCAGACATTCTTTTTCTTTCTTCATAAGAAGATGTGATGAAATGTCTTAACCATTTTTAATGATTTGAAGTGTATAGAATTCTAATCTCTTAAAGATACCGGGCGATGATTTTTGGGATATTAGGTTCGCAAAATGCGGACGATATTGTCGAAACAATTGACGAACTCTTGAGAGTATTGCTTTTGGGATATGATACAGATTAGAAATGTGTAAGCATTTATTTTATACCTATTTGAGCGGATTTGAAACGAAGGGTTAAGAAAAAAATGAGACTTTGAAAAAGCCTCATAAAATATTAATAGTCAGGTAATTGTAAAAATGCGGAGAGAGAGGGATTCGAACCCCCGGACCTTTTGGGTCAACGGTTTTCAAGACCGCCGCATTCGACCGCTCTGCCATCTCTCCGCCGCAAAAATAGGTGCAAGACAATTATTTACAAAATCCAATTGGTTCTATTTTGAAGAAATTTCTTGTCTCCGAGGGAAGGAAGTTAGGTTGGTAATTCGCCAATGTGAAAATGGGCCAATTGGCCAATTGAAAACGATCACTCTAATAGGTCTATCGTTTACGGGGTACGGACAGCTTTCACATTCACGCTTCGCTCCCGCTCCTGCTCTCCGCTGGCGCGGGTATGGTCGGCAGGGTTTATTCATCACATGGTTTATCGACCTACCCGTGCCTTAGTTGCCACACCCGAAGAAATATTGGGTAAAAAATGCGATGACAAGTGCTGATAGTATCTCTCGCTATATTCGGTGATCTAAGGCACGGGTAGGCTGTGAACCAATGAAAATTCGCCAATGTGAAAATGGGCCAATGGGCCAATTGAAAACGATCACTCTCAGCGGCCTATAGTTTGCGGTGTACGGGAAACTTTCCCACCCTCCTGTTCGCTCCCGCTCCCACTCCCAGGGGAATTTAATTCATCACTCCTATTTTCTTTCTATCACTCTTTCCCTTTCTCATTCTCTTTCTCTTTCTTCCCGATTCCTCCTTCAATGATCTTTATTCTCATCACGGTGGCGATGCTGGTGGCTTTCTGGCGGGCCAGTTCGGCGATGTCTCCCTCGAATAGTTCGTCGATGGTTTTGGTAAACAGCTCCAGCCAGCGGTCGAAATGACGGGTTTCGAGCGGTACTTTCTGGTTTAACCAGCGGTGACTCTGTATGGGATTGCCGGAGTAGGTTCCATTGTAAAAAAGCGCGTTTTCCCAAAAATCAAACATCACGGGGAAATGTCTTTCCCAGTTCACCCTGGCAATATCATTAAAAATATAGCCGATGACGGGATCGGCCTGGACTTTCGAATAGAAGGCCCTTACCAGTTGCTCAATGTCCTGCCTGTTCTCAATATCTTTTTTCACGATTACAAGGTTTAAAGATCTTTTCGACTAAAACGACGCAAAGAAAGCCAAAAACTACCTGCTGCCCAAAGTAGCAGCACAACAGAAGCCAGCAAAATTCCACCGGCAGATCCGAAGAAATCGCGGAACAGAGCTCCGGTCATGCCCATGAGGGCGGATATATCCATTTGCAGCAGGATGATGATCCTCGACAGGTCGATCGGATTCAGCGCGCTGGCGGCGATCATGAATTTTTCCAATGGATAATCCTGGAACTGGAACATCAGCAGCAGGATCAAACCATCGAATATCAGCGAAAAAAACAACCAAAGGAAGATCGCCACTCCAATGCCTTTGGCTTTGTCGCGGGTATAAACGGCAGCCAGCATGGCAATACCAACGAATATGATGGTCAGTATCCACCCGATGAGCGTCATTACGAGCCCGGTTTGCGAGGGAGCCATGAGGGCCACGGGCAACCCTACACCTATCAAAAAGGCGACACTCAGCGATCCGGCGAGACCGGCAAACAGGCTGGCCCAAATCTGTTTCCTACGCAAGGGCTGGCTAACAAGCAGCTCAATAAACTCGGCACTGTTGTAAATATAGATGGTGGAGAAGATGATGGAAACAAGGGGCACGAGGATCAGAACAAGGTTGAGCAAACTCAGCATTCCCTTGGCACTATTGTCTTCGAGACTGAACACACTGAAGGAAATGAGCAGCAATAAGCCGGTATAGCCAAGCACAATCCTGTTTCGGGCGATATCGGCAAATACATATTTGGTAATCTTTTTCATGGTCTTATTTATTCATGACATGTGCAATGGCTTTCGATAATTTATTTTCCCCGGTTTCCTGTTGCAGTTGTAACCAGTCTTTATGAAACAACAGGTTGCCATCCTGCAGGTAAGTTACCTGTGTAATGAGCTCGTCGAGTTCGCTGAGAATATGAGAGGTGATGATCACCAGCCTGCCCTGCCGCTTTTGTTCGATGATCTTATTTTTCAGAATTTCAGAGGCGAGCGGGTCGAGTCCGGCTGTCGGCTCATCCAGGATGAGTACGGAAGGATTGAAAAGAAATGCAAGGCTGGCGCTCACTTTCTGGCGGGTGCCCCCGGATAGCGTATTCATTCTTTTTTGGAGGAGCTGATCGAGTCCAAACGCGCAAAGCAGGCTTTCATCTGCTGGTTGGCCATCGGTACTGCGGATGTCTTTCATCATTGCGATCACCTGCCCGATGGTCATGTTGTCGGGATAACGGCCAATCTGCGGCATGTAGCCAATATCCCTGCGGTAAGTCCAGTCGTGCCGGATGTTCTTGCCATTGAAAGTGATGAACCCACTATCGGGCACCACCATGCCGAGGATGGATTTGATAAATGTGGTCTTGCCGCTGCCATTAGGGCCGATCAGCGCAATGCATTCACCGCGGTTGAAGTTCAGGGAAAGATCGTTGAGCACCGGCAGCTTTCCGAATCGTTTTGACACATTGGTGGCGATGATCATAGTTTGAGTGGTTTCATGATGGGAAAATTGTCTTTCAGGTTTTCCGGGGTAAGACTGGGTATTACTTTTTCAGACTGATCGAGCAGCGAACTCATCAGGCTCCTGAACAGCATCATGGTCGATGGATTTTTTTCCACGATCATGGAATAGAGACTGACGGGCCGGTATGGCACATCGCCGGTCTGATCCTTGTTGAGATCGTATCCCTCATATTTATCCCAGTAGTTGCGGTCGAAACTGTTGAGAACAAGTGTACCGTTGGTGCCAACATCAAATGTGTTGGAAAGAAAGTTGTTTTGTGTAATGGTATTGTCCATGCAGCTTGCCTGTATCTTCATCGCCCAGCCATTATCGCGGAAACTGTTTCTCTCTACGAGTATCCTTGAGGTGCCTTCCATATAGATGCCACTGGTGTTTTTAATAAAGAAATTTCCGTTGATGTGACTGTCGGAAATTTCTTTCAGCAGCAGGCCATAGGCGGCATCGCCCCAGTTCTCTTCGAAAAAATTGCGGAACATTTTCACCTGGCTGGAATACATCACGGCCACTCCGGCGCCATTGTTGCGGAAAATATTGCTGATGTACGCATCCTGGTTCGAAAACATGAAATGAAGCCCGTACCGGATGTTCTGGTGCGAATTGTTTCTCCAGATCACCGAATGGGTTACGAACTCGAAATAGATCCCGTCGCGATGCCCCCTGATATTGTTGCCGATAATTTTCAGGCTATCGCTTTTCCAGCAGTGAATACCATTGCCGCTTTGCAGTTCTTCTTTTCCATAAGAAGTAAGCTGATTGTTTTCGATGGTGCACCGCGTGCCGAATTGAGAATAGATACCGAAAAAGTTATCGTCCAGGATATTATTACGGATGACCACCTCCCGGGCCTGAATGATCTTGATGCCCGCGATGTCTTCCAGGCTGGAATTACCCGAATGCACGATTGTAAACCCTTCAACCACTACCCCATTGGCCGTAATGGTCACAATTTCATATTTGTGTTCGCCATCCAGAACCGGGCGTCCCTGACCCAGCAGTGTTATCCGTTTATTGATCACTATTCCCTTTTCGAAGTAGGTACCCGGTTTCACCACAATGGTATCACCGGGGCTGGCCTGGCTGATGGCCGCTTTAATGCTTCCGCCGGCAGAAGGCCCGTTCACATGAATGGTTCCGGAACGGGCGATCGCCGGCATCAGCATCAGACAACATAAAATCCAATTCCTGCTCATTGTTGTAAGAGTGTTTCCCAGGTTACCTGTTTGCCGGGCAGGGTTTCGGCCAGTTTCCGGAGGTTTTCCGTAGTGCTCACTGCCGCCACATTGCCACCCATGGGTGAATGAAGGTTGTTGCTTTGATAAAGCAGGGCCTGCCCGGATTTGATCAGGTTATGGGCGTTATCGAATTCAATAAAGTAGATATCGGACACCTGTTCCGCTTCCCCGCTTTTCATAAAGGAAAGAAGGCAATGGGTGTCGTCGAATTTGTAGATCTTGCCTTTTCGGGTGATGGCTTCGGCTCCGAAACGCTGGTCTGTAATGGTCATCTTGCAGAAATAGCAATTGTCTTTGCCAATCCTGAGTGGATCGGGTGAGGTGTTGCAGGAGTTCAGCAACAGAATGGTACAAGCCAGCATCGATATGTTGGCGGGCGCTTTTTTACCGAAACGCAGCGAACCGCTCGCGATTAGCGATACGATCGCCAGTACTCCCACTCCTATGAATATCCAGCCTCCGAGGTCGGGCATCGAATATGCGCTGAAGTTCAGCAACTGCTTATACCCGATCAGCGGTGGCTGATAACTCATGCCGGGTACTTTGATGGCGGCTTCGGGATCGAGGTTATGGCCATAGTTGTATTCCCATTTCCAGAAATCTGCCATGGCAACGATGCCAAATAAAATGAAAAGAATGACGACGGCAAGGGTCACCTTTTTTTTACCAACTACCGCGGCTACCAGGAACAGAAGGGCAAAAAAGCTGATGAGATAAGGAAGAAGGGTGAATTCGACAAAGTCTGCAGTGTGCAGGGTCTTCATGCCGATGTAGTGATTCAGCCCATTGATGATATCTACATTTCCTGCCAGCTTGTTTCCATAGATAAGCAGGTACAAACCTTCGGGATATTGCGGGGCTACCAGGTCGATTCTCCAGATCGGAACAAAAAGCACTACTATCAGCGCTAAAGCGCCGACGGCTAAAAGTATCCTGCTGAAGAGTCCAATATTTTGTTTCATATTCAAGTCTTTTGAAAAGCGGATTATTTTTTGGCAGGGGGCAATAGCACGGCGTCGATAACATGTATGGTTCCATTGGAGGCCGGAATGCTGGCAATCACCTGGGCGGTACCATTCAGGAATATTTTTCCGTCTTTCCTGGTAATGGTCACATTGTCTCCATTTACCATACCCAGGGTTTGACCATCTTTCAGATCTTCTGCTTTGATGGAAGAAACGGTAACATGATATTGAAGAATGTTCTGCAGATCTGCCTTCTTATCATCTTTCATCAATCCTTCCACGGTGCCGGCAGGCAGCTTGTTGAAGGCATCATTGGTGGGGGCAAAAACTGTAAATGGCCCTGCGTTGGAAAGTGAGGTCACCAGGTCGGCCTGTTTGAGCGCAGCAACAAGCGTGCTGTGATCTTTTGATCCAACGGCTACCTTCACCACGTCCTTGGCAGATTCATCATCCTTTACGGCTTCCTGTCCGCCGGAGGGAGTGGCCTCGTTAGCGGCAGGCGGGTTATCGGCAGGTTTATTTTCGGCGGATTGACAACTGGCCCAGGTGAAAGCGGCACCGGCCAGTATCATCATCAGATACTTTTTCATATTAAGAAGTTTTGGGGAGTGAATCCCGTTCCGTGATCACGGAACGGGATTAATTTTTTTGAGATTACCGCGTACCGGTACTGTCGGGCGGCGGTAGATTTTTTCCGGTGCTGAAAGTCAACGGAACATTGCTGCCTGCCGGAGACACACGTACATAGCCCTGCATTTCCTGGTGGAGGGCGCTGCAGAAATCGGTGCAATACATGGGGAACATGCCCACACGATCGGGAACCCATTTCAAGGTGCAGGTTTCGCCCGGCATGATCAGTAATTCGGCATTGCTGGCTCCTTTCACCGCAAAGCCATGAGGCACATCCCAATCCTGCTCCTGGTTGGTTACGTGGAAGTATACCTCATCACCAATTCTGATGCCTTCAATGTTGTCTGGAGAAAAATGCGAGCGGATGGCTGTCATGTACACATGAACCTTGTTTCCTTCGCGCACTACTTTGCTGGTAGGCTCGCCTTTGGTTACATAGGGATTGTTGTTTTCTTCGATCTTGAAGAACTTGACGGAATTCTTGCTGATCTTTTCGGCAGGTACGGCCTGTGCATAGTGCGGTTCGCCGATGGTGGGAAAATCAAGAATGAGTTTCATTTTATCGCCACTGATCTCATACAATTGGGCGCTTTGCGATAGTTCGGGACCGGTAGGCAGGAAGCGATCTTTGGTGATCTTGTTGTAGGCGATCACATATTTTCCGAAAGGTTTTTTGGAATCTCCGCCCGGAACGCAAAGATGACCCACAGAGTAATAAGTAGGCACCCGGTCGAGTACTTTCAGGTCTTTGATATTCCATTTTACTACTTCGCTGGAAACGAAGAAAGACGTGTAGGCATTTCCGTTGCCATCGAACTCGGTATGCAGAGGGCCCAGGCCGGGCTTCTGTACTTCGCCATACAGCGCGGATTCATATTTTATTACCGGGATGCCATCGTATTCTCCCGCGAAATCTTTGGCAGCGATGGCTTTTTGCAGTTTATCGAAACTGAATACAGGAATCAGCGCAGCCAGCTTGCCACTGCCTACAATGTATTCGCCGGTGGGATCCACGTCACATCCGTGCGGTGATTTTGGACAGGGGATCATATAACAGATGTCTTTCAGTTCTTTTGCATCGAGCACCATCACTTCAGTCCTGATTTCGGAAGTGGCTGAATGTGTTTTGTCGTTGTAGGTGTTGTGTGCGTATTTGGCTGACACTTTTTTCCCTTTACCCGCTTTGAGGTATTCTTCTGCCTTTTTCCAGTTTACGGCCATGATGAAGTCTTTGTCGCGCTGAGAGGCATTCACTTCCAGCAGTGTGTTGGCCTGCTCCGAATTGTAACAGGAGAAGAAGAACCATCCGTGTGATTTTCCCTTGCCGGCATGGCTCAGGTCAAAGTTTACACCGGGTGCCTGTATCTGGAAAGCTACATCCAGCTTTCCGGTGGATTTATCTACGCTGATAAAGCTGATATACCCTTTGAAATTCTGTTTATAGGTATTGATGGGAACGTCTCCATTGGCGTTGTCGGGCGGAACACTGAATCTGGTGCCGGCCACCACGTACTCGGTATTTTCGGTAATGAAGGGAGAAGAGTGGTTACCCGCACTGTTGGGCAGTTCTATGATTTCGGCCGTACGGAAGGTGTTCAGATCGATCCTTGCCACGCGCGGCGTATTGTTTCCGTTGGCAAAGATCCACCGGCCATCCACTTCCCCGTTGGTTTGAGATAGCTCAGTATGGTGAAGATCATCCCAGGGTACCATACCGTGTGATGTGTTGAGCATGGGTTTTGTTTCCTCGCTGTACCCGTATCCTTTTTCAGGATCTACCGAGAACACCGGGATCACCCGCAATAAACGTCCCGAAGGAAGACCATAGACACTCATCTGTCCGCTGAATCCGCCCGAAACGAAATTGTAGAATTCATCGTACTTACCAGGAGCAACATAGGCCTTGGAGGCGGCATCTCCGCCTACGGCGCTGCCGGCATTGTTGGGTTTGCAGGCATCGGTCAGAAAGGCGAGGCCACACAAACCTGTGAGCAATAATGAGGCGCTTTTACGTTTCATGTTAGTATAGTTGAAGGGTCTTTAATTATTTTACTCCGTCGTTCTTGCGCATGAATTCAAATACATTCCTTGCTTCTTCGTCTGAAAGATTCTGATTGGGCATACGCACCAGGCATATTTCGAGCATCGCCTGTGCCTGCGGATCCTTGTTCAGCATCTCTTCTGTATTGGTGGCGAAATTCATGATCCAGGCTGCTGTTCTTCTGCCTGTTACACCCTTCCATCCCGGGCCAACCAGCTTTTCATCTGTCAGCTTGTGGCAGGATCCGCATTTCACGGAATACACTTTTTCACCGGCAGTTGCTTTGGCTACGTCCAGCGCCGGACTTATTTCCACATCCTTGAATTTTCCTTCTCCTCTCTTGGGATCATAAGAAGGGTTGCCATTGGCAGCAGGCGTCTGTTCGTTGCCTGAACCTGTTGAAGGGGCGTTTGATTGAGAACCTCCGCAAGCCACAGCCAGGATTGCTGCGAACGGGAGAAAAAGTAGTTTCTTCATAAATAGATCAGTATTTGAATGCAAGATTACTAGGCTGGTAAACGGAGTTTTATGCGTTGAGTCATAATTATCCCGGAGGGGGTTGAACGAAATCCACTGAATAGTTCTAATTTGTATTCAGAATGAACTAGTTATTTTAGCCTGGCTCTTTTCAATATGACAAGGATCATCTTGCCGGCTGGTGATTATCATGCCGGACTGTATCAATGGAAAATAGTTTTGAGTTACCTCTAAAGTTTACTTCCCATGATGATTCCTGTAGACACCCTGCTCGCCTGGGGCGGCACTTACAAAAAAGTTGGCCCCAATGAAGCGATCTTCCGCGAAGGTTGCGAAGGGCATTTTTATTACCAGCTTATCAGCGGTTGTGTCAGGTGGGTTAATATCAATGATGATGGACGCGAATTCATTCAGGCCATTGTAGAACCGGGTGAATGTTTTGGCGAACTGCCGCTCTTCGACGACCAGCCTTATGCGGCCACTGCCATTGCCAACAAAGATTCGGTTATCATCCGTCTTCATAAAAACACGTTCCGTCAACTCCTTCGCGAAGAGCCGGAGATACATTTTGCCTTTACCAGGATGATGGTTACCCGCATGCGGTTCAAATTTCTGCTCATAAAAGAGCTCGCCTGTTTCGATCCGGAACATAGTATCGCGAGCCTGTTCTCCTACTTCAAGGAAACCAAAAAATACGTCTGCCAGAAATGCAACCGGGTACAACTTACCCGTCAGCAGATTGCCGACATGACCGGCCTTCGGGTAGAAACGGTTATCCGCACCATCAAAAACCTGGAAACAAAAGGATCGGTCATGATCGACAAGGGCAAAGTGTATTGCTGAATTATGCGCAGGATCATAAGAGAGCAAGGCTTACCGTTATAATTTGCCGTCATGGGCAATCGCAATGCTTACCTGCATAAATGGTTTCGCTGGTCGCTGTTGAATTTATGGATCGTCTCTTTCCTGGGTGTTCTGATGCGTTTCAAAATTCTCTTTCCCCTTCCCTGGTTCGACCAAAGAAATATCCTTCATGCGCATTCCCATTTCGCTTTTGCCGGCTGGATCACACAGGCACTCTTTTGCCTGATGATCGGCCAGCTCAGCAGTCATCAGCCCATCAATGAAACAAAATACAATCGCCTGCTGCTGGCCAGCCAGCTGACCGCTGCCGGCATGCTGGTATCTTTCCCGTTCACGGGTTATGGCCCGTTGTCGATTGTTTTCTCCACTCTTTCCATTTTCGTGACTTACTGGTTCGCCTGGACTTTCTGGATCGATCTTCGCCGATCAGTCCCGATGCGAATGGCTGCCAACTGGTTCAGGGCCGCGCTTCTCTTTCTGGTGATTTCTTCACTGGGCCCCTATTGCCTTGCTTACATGATGGCCACTCACCAGGTTCAATCAAACGCCTACCTGGCATCGGTATATTATTACCTGCACTTTCAGTACAATGGCTGGTTCTTTTTTGCCTGTATGGGTTTACTTGTGCAACGCATGTCGGAGTGGGGACTATGGAAAGATCGCCGTAACGGCATATTCCTGTCGTTTGCGCTGTCCTGTATACCGGCCTATTTTTTATCGGCCTTATGGCTACCCATTCCTGCACTGATTTATTGGATGGTTGTGGCAGCTGTGTTATGCCAGATGACTGGCTGGGTAAAAATCCTTTTGATGATCTTTCAACACAGGCAGCACATCCGGAGTAATACAAGCCAGACAGAGCGATGGCTCTTTTTTTTCGCCGCGATCGCCTGCAGCATCAAGTTGCTGCTCCAGGCGGGTTCAGTGATCCCTTCCCTTAGTAAACTGGCCTTCGGATTTCGGCCTATCGTGATTGGCTACCTGCACCTGGTATTGCTGGGCGTGATTTCCCTGTTTATTTTGTCGGCAGGTACCCATTACTCCTTGCTGCGACCGTCAAAACAACTGATAGCAGGATTGAAATTATTCGTGTTTGCTGTGATACTGAACGAATGCCTGCTGATGCTGCAGGGTATTTCCGATTTGTTTTACTGGCCGCTGCCGTGGATCAATCATCTTCTATTACTGGCAGGATTGTTTTTGTTTCTGTCTATCGGAATTCTGAATATATCTGAAAGAAAAGCACCATTATGAGCCAAAGCATAAACTGTGTGATAACGGTTGTGGAATTTTGCTGAAACATTATTTTATGACAGATATATCACGGCAGACACTGGCCGCCATGGTTACAGAAGATCATCGTACTGCCCGCATCCTCGAAAAATACAAACTGGATTACTGCTGTAAAGGCAAGAGAACGCTCAGCCAGGCCTGCGAAGAAGGGCAACTGACATTGGCAGATGTGGTAACCGAGCTGGCGGCATTGCCGGCAGAAAATAAATCGCTGGATAAGTTTCGGTTTGCAGAACTCTCAGCTGATCTGCTGACCGGTCATATCATTTTGCATCACCACCTGTACACCTGGCAAACCATGCCGCAGATTGAACAACATTTGTATAAAGTGGCCTTCAAGCACGGCATCCGCTATCCTTATATGGTGGAAGTATATTCGCTTTTCTGTAAGCTGCGCGCTGAAATGAGCGACCACTTGCTTAAAGAAGAAAAGCAACTGTTTCCCGCCATCAGGCGCCTGGAACTTTACCTGAACGATCGCAGCGTGGGATTCGGTGACATGAAAGTAGTGGAAGAATGGATCAATGGACTGGAAAGCGAACACGATGAAGCGGGCATGCTGATGCATAATATCCGGGAACTAACCCGGGACTATCAGATCCCGGAAGGGGCCTGTACCACTTTCAGGCTTGCGCTGGCAGAATTGAAAGAATTTGAGGAAAACCTGCATCAGCATGTGCATCTTGAAAACCACCTGCTGTTTCCCATGGTTTTGGAATTGGGCGTACGATTGTAAAATACTTTTATTCGGACCTTACGGGCTGAAATCAGGTTGCATTCCCTGGAAATAGGCTGCCCTAAACCTATTGATTGTCAGTTGTATTGACGAAGCAAGACCCTCTCTAAAAAATTATTGGCCCGGTGACCCGAAAATTGTAATTTACTTATAACGATTGTTCACCAAAACTGCTAACATGAATAAAAAAGTTGCCGATATTCTTCTTCGAAAGGGAAGTCATATCACATCCGTTACTCCCGGTTCTTCCGTACTCGACGCCTTAAGGATCATGGCTGATCAGAATATAGGGTCCGTAATGGTGATGGAAAATGGAAAGTATATGGGGATCATGTCTGAGAGAGACTACTCCCGGAAAATAGTTTTGCAGGGTCGCTCTTCCACCGATACCAAGGTGTCTGAGATCATGTCGTCCGATCTTCCCAGGGTTACCCCTTCCGATTCGGTTGATTATTGTATGCAGCTGATGTCTGACAAAAATATCCGCTATCTCCCCGTCTTCGATTCCGAAACGATCATTGGAATTGTATCCATCAATGATGTGGTGAGGGAAACGATCCTCTCGCAACAGGAAACCATCTCGCAATTGAAAGATTATTTACACTCGAGCTTATAAAACGAATCCCGCCTACTGGCGGGATTTTTCTTCTTCCATTTTATCTTTTACCACACTCAGATCAGCCAGGTCTACCGTAATAGGCATCAGGCCTACCTGGATCACCGCTTTTTTACCCCGGATCTCTTTTACTTCACCAACCTGGTGATTTTTCTTCATCAGTACTTTTTTACCGATAGTGATTTCTCCTTCGGTCAACTCATATTTACTGGTTACTTTCTTCTTCACTTTATCTGAGGCCTGCTGCTGGTGCTGTTTGAACAACAAGGCCTGCAATTGTTTCATCAGTTCCTTTTTGTTGTCAGCGCCTTCCGCTTTCCGCCAGTCGATAACGATCTGTTTGAGTTTGCGTTCCATATCTTTCAGATAGGCAATCCTTTCTTCGGATACTTTGTTCTGGTGTTTGAGCAATTCTACTTGCTGGCGGTGCTTTTCCTTATCCATCAGCGCTTCCATTTCCTGCTTCAGTTTTTCATTTTCCCGGAGCTTCTTTTGCAGGTCGCGGTCTTTCTTTTCGATCACCTGCAGATCCTGTTCGGTTCGGTTGAGCAGCTTATCGAGCCGGAAATGATCTTCACTGACCAGTTGCCGGGCTCTTTCGATCAGTCTTTTTTCCAGCCCGATTCTTTCTGCAATTGAGAACGTATAGGAACTTCCGGGTTTTCCGATGTTCAGTTTATAGAGCGGGAGCAGGTTGGTTTCGTCGAAAGCCATGGCCCCGTTGATAATGCCGGGCGTTTTGCCTGCCATCACTTTCAGGTTGAGGTAGTGGGTGGTAACGATACCCATCGCGTGTTTTTTTACGAGCTCTTCGAGGATCACTTCCGCAAATGCGCCGCCCAGGTTGGGGTCGCTCCCGCTTCCGAGTTCATCAATGAAAAACAGGGTTCTTCCATTGGCGTTTTCAATAAAGTGTTTCATGTTTTTGAGGTGCGAGCTGTAAGTGCTCAGCTCAAATTCGAGGCTCTGGGTATCCCCAATATGGATCATGATCTGTTTGAAAATACCCAGCTCGGAATGGGGATGCACGGGTATGAGCAATCCGCTCTGCGCCATCAGCGAAAGGAGACCAACCGTTTTCAGGGTCACCGTTTTTCCGCCCGCATTGGGCCCGGAGATGACCAATATGCGGCTTTTTTCATCCAGTGTTAACTGGGTCGGGATGGTTTGCTTGCCGGCCTTTTGATTATAGATGTAAAGCAGCGGATGGCAGGCCTGAATGAGCTTGATCTGAGCCTTGTCTGATATCTGGGGCAGGTTTCCGTTGTAGTCAACGGCCAGTCTGGCCTTGCCCCGAATGAAATCATATTCGCCCAGGATATCATGGTAATGGGTAAGCAGCGCGGAATAAACGGAAAGGCGTGCTGTCAGGTCGCGCAGGATTCTGTACACCTCTCTCCTTTCGTCGTTTTCGAGGGTAAATATGTCGTTGTTGAGCTCAATGGTTTCTTCGGGTTCTACGAAAGATGTTTTACGGGTATCGCTTTCACCCAGCAAAATTCCTTTTACCTGTCTTTTGTGTTCGGCATAAATGGCCACCACCCTCCTTCCATTCAGAAATGCTTCTTCGATGTCGGAAACGTACCCGGCCTTCGTCCATTTCTGGATAACCTTATCGAAGATCTTTCTGAGCTCATTGCGCTTGCGGTAAAGGCTCAGCCTGATTTGAGCCAGTTCTTCGGAGGCGTTGTCTTTTACATGGCCAGATTCGTCCAGAATATCGTTCAGCAATTCGAGAATGACTTTCTCATAGTAAGTTTCCTGGATTACCCGCGACAGGGACGGATAGGCCTGGCGGCGATCGGCATCAAACCATCTGAAAATATCTTTCAGGCTTTCTGCCAGTTTACGAATGAGGATGAACTGATCTTCGCTCAGCACGGCGCCGGGTATTCCCAGCAGTTTAAGCTCGCGCGACAGGTTAAGGACGTGGTCGTTGGGGAAATATTGCCCGCTCTGGATCAGCAGCCAGTACTCGTATGTCTGCCGCAGTTCCAGTTCAATGTATTCTTTGCGGGTGTGGATACGCAGGCTCTCCGCCTTTGTTTTTCCATACTGGGTTTTACAGTGTTCTTCTAATAAGGCCTTCACCTTGTCAAATTCCAGCTGTACCAGGGCCGATTCGGGAAAAAACTTCATGTCAGATGTAAAAAATGGTTAATGCCAGGCAAAGGTAAGACAGGGCGGCAAGACCTGGAACGGCCATTCTTTTGCATTCTGTTAAGATATAATCCCTACCTTTTACCGTATGTATTGTTAATGGATTTACAAACACAGCCGATTGTCGGCCGGCGGTCAAACAAAGTACCTTCCGCTGCGGTTATTTTGTACGAACTTTACTAGCAATGAACGCGATAATACCGATCAACAGAAAAAGGAACCTGAAGTGGATGCTGGCGAGCCTGCTGTTTTCTGCCGGCGCACTGGTTTCCTGTGCACAAAGAGAAAATCCCAACAAAAGTATGAGCAATCCTACAAGCGCCTTAACGGCCAACACAGAAGTAAACAACATCCCAGCCAGAACAGACACAGCCACCTTTGGCAATGGCTGTTTTTGGTGTACCGAAGCAGTTTTTCAGCAACTGGAAGGAGTTTTGAAGGTTTCTTCCGGCTATAGCGGGGGGCATGTAGACAACCCGACCTATAAGGAAGTATGTACCGGTACCACCGGTCATGCCGAATGTATCCAGATTGTATACGATCCCTCCAAGATCAGTTTTGACGAATTGCTGGAAGTTTTCTGGCAAACGCATGACCCTACTACCCTGAATCGACAGGGAAATGATGTAGGTACCCAATACAGAAGTGCCGTTTTTTATCATTCACCCGAGCAGAAGGAAAAGGCCGAGAAATACAAGGCGGCACTGGACAAGAGCGGCGCTTTTGACAAGCCCATCGTTACCGAAGTGACACCATTTTCCAAATTCTATGTTGCGGAAAATTATCACCAGGATTATTTCAACAACAACGGCTCACAGCCTTATTGCCAGTTTGTGATCAGACCGAAAGTGGAAAAATTTCAGAAGGTATTCAAGAGTAAGCTGAAACATTAATAAACGAAAAACCCATAAAAGGAAAACCCCTGCTACAGCTCTGCGCAGGGGTTTTTTGTGGTACGGAGGCATTGATTGTTTCTACACTGACTGTTGTTTATTGCTTATAGATTTTCTGACTGTAAACTGCGTTGTCCAATTTCAGCACGGCAACATACGTGCCGCTGATGACGTTATTGAAATTATCCAGCTGAATGCTGTTGTTGCCTTCCTGCACCGTGATCTGCCTGCGCTGAAGAATACGTCCTGCATAATCTACTACTTCGATGGTGGCAGTACCGGTACGGGCGGTCTTGATGTTGGCAGTGGCATTTGTACGGATGGCCGTAGGGTATACTTTAAAGGCGGCCGCGTTCTGCTCTTCGCCACGGAATGATATGATATTGCTGTATTCCACTTTTCCATTCACATCGATCAGTTTGAGGCGGTAAAGCGCCAGGCTTCCGAGCGTTTCTTTATCTGTAAAAGAGAACGACGAAGTATTGCTTCCGTCTTCATACATCCAAACCTGCCCGATCTGGCGGAATCCACCGGCCGTACTTTTTTCGATAACTACTGATTTGAGGCTGTTGTTTTTCTCAACAGTCCACAGCAGTTCTACGTTCTTGTTCTTTTCCAGGCCACGGAAAGATTGCAGCGGTGATTTGGAAAGATAAGAGTTGGGATAGGTAAATCTTTTGAAATAAAAACTGCGCAAACGTTGTTGTGAGCCAGTCGTATTATTGATGGCACCTGTTCTTACCGTGATGGAAGAAATATTTGCCGACACGGTAGAGAACATCGCCTGCTTGGCAAGGGTATCTACACCCGGATAGTCGATAGAGGCTGTGTTGGTACCGGTGATCCAGGTGGGGTCAAAGGTTACTGCCAGTTCTCCTCCGAGCAGGTTGAAATCAACATAAATCCCGGTAGATTTTTTTACCTGGTCGAATTCGTTTACAGGCAGACCACCGATCATCTTACCATCCACGTCGATACAGGTAAGCGGAACTTCCAGCATGGTCATGGGTGAAGTAGTACCTGCTTTTACGAAATCGATTACCAGTTCGGCATAGCCGGTAGAATTGGCCGGAACGTCAATGACAGGCTGGAGGGCTTCTTTGAAACCTGAGCTGCCATCAACACTGTTGAGGGTAAGGCCGCCGGTGAGGTTGGTAATGGTTACTATGGCATCCACTCCGGGTTTAACGGTGGTGAAGCGGTAACGGGCTCCGATCTGGCGGTCGGTGCCGGACATCAATGATCCGTTAGAGAAATCATAGTCCGGTTGAGAAAATCCGCTGATAGTCAGGATCAGCAGAAAAAAGTAAAGAAAAAAAGCAATAACAAAAATGCGTGTACCATTCGTTTTCATAAAGTACGTTTTCAGGGTGACGAATTACGAATGGTCTTTCTAAAGGTTTGGATAAGGTTATTTCAGGGATATCAGGTTATTGGTATTGAGCTGTTTTTTGAGAATTTGTTACTTGTTCGTAACCGAAATGAAGACTGGTTCTGCCGGAGAAATGAGAGTGGAATCGGAAGCCGAAGCTTCTCTGGAGTGGTCTTCCTGCAACCACAGATAGTCGATCAGTGCGACTGTCAGCAGGAGACAAAAAAGGAATAGTCGGGTACCATTCGATTTCATAACTTTCATTTCAAAGGGTTCAGATCGGTGCGAATGGTTTTCCTGGATATGTATTTTTACGGTTTGTTTCTATCGGATATTGGAGCGATCAATTCGAGTTCTAAAGTATAGTGCATTTGGCTAAAATGCAAGCCTGTATTGAATTCTGACAGGAGGTAAGTGTTTCTGCGTATTGTAAATCAGGCTCTTGGCGGGCAAAATATTTTAGAAATATATCATAGGTTTTTTACGAAATTCCTCATTTCCTAAAATACGGTGATCGATGAAGTGTCTTTTATGGCAATTATTAATTTGTCTTCCCCTGCTGGCCCATAGCCAGGACATCCAGACCTGGAACGAACAGAAAAGGGCCGCCGTGGTAGATCAGATACTGGAGGAACGCCTGCAAAATCTTTTACCCGTACTGATGCGTCAAACGGGCTTCGATATGTGGGTGGTCATCAGTCGCGAATACAATGAAGACCCTGTCATCCGAACCATGTTGCCGGCAACCTGGTTCGCAGCCAGGCGCCGCACCATATTGGTATATTATCAGCCTGCCGGCAATAGCCCACTCGAAAAAATGGCCATCTCCCGATATAATATTGGTAATACGATCAAGGCCTCCTGGGATATGGAAAGATTCCCGGAAGCTTATGATCAATTGGCGGACATTATCCGTTCAAGGAACCCCAAAAAGATAGGCTTAAACTTTTCGGTCAGTTTTGGGCATGCCGATGGACTGGACTATACTGAATACCAGGAGTTGATGAAGCGACTTCCCTCCGATCTACAAGCGAAGGTGACGAGTGCGGAAGACCTGGCTGTCCGTTGGCTGGAAACCCGCACAGAAACCGAAATGATGATCTATCCGAAATTGATTGAAATAACTCATCAGATAATACGGGAGGGCTTTTCTTCCAATATTATTACACCGGGTATTACCACATCGGAAGATGTGTGTTGGTGGTTTCGCGACCGTTTCAGACAGTTGGGGCTCGATACCTGGTTTCATCCTTCTGTAGATATCCAGCGCAATGACTCCACTCCCGCCAATACCTCTTTTGCTGCCAGGCAAAACGAACAGGTGATCCGGCCCGGGGATTTGCTGCACGTAGATATCGGTATCACGCTGCTCCGACTCAACACCGATGTACAGCAGCATGCTTATGTATTGAAGGCTGGTGAAACCGAGGAGCCGGCCACTATCAGGGAAGCATTGGGCCGGGCCAATAAGGTTCAGGATATACTGGTATCACAATTCAAGGAAGGACAAACCGGCAACCAGATCCTTTCTTCCGCGTTGAAACTTTGTCGTGAGCAGGGGTTGCAGGCCACGATCTACACCCATCCGCTAGGCTTTCACGGACATGCCGCCGGGCCTACCATCGGATTATGGGATAACCAGCAAGCGGTTAAAGGAAGTGGCGATTATCCTTTACATGAAAAAACCGTTTTCTCCATTGAACTGAATTGCAGCACTTATATTCCCGAATGGAAAAAACCTGTTCGTATCATGCTGGAAGAAGATGGGTACTTCGATGGCAAAACATTCCGATTTATACAGGGAAGACAAAAGAACTTGATAATTATAGGACAATGAGCCAATCCAATACCATGATTTAATCTGGTAAGGCACTAATTAGTGAAAGATATTTGTCCTGTGAAAGTCTTTCATCAATTCGGGTGATTCGTTACAAGGCTATGATTTACTTTGTGGTTTCCTGGTTTAATCTATCCTCTTTGGATAGTTGTTAGTCGGGATGATCATTGGCCAAATGTGTTCCCGAATTTTTCTTCCGCCATTCATCACCAGGAATGAATGGACTGAAGCCTTAGCCAAATCAATATTTCTCCCCCTTCAGACAAACAGCAAACTGTAAACTGCAAACCTCAAACCGATACCGTAAGCATATCTTTTCACCTTATAGAAACTCTCCTCAGTTCCAGTAAATTCAGGCTGTTCGCTTCCATATTTTTCACATTGGTATTGACCAGGTGGATGGCCTGGTCGTACCAGAGCGGAACCACGGGTGCATCGTCAATGATCAACCGATCCATTTGCTGATAGAGACTAAATCTTTCATGATCGTTTTCTGTGATCAGGGCCTGTTCGTACAGCCGGTCGAAGAGCGGGTTGCTGTATCTGGTATAATTCGGTGGGGCCGGGTTCTTACCGTAA
Organism: uncultured Chitinophagaceae bacterium; assembly: GCA_964605065.1. Taxonomy (GTDB): domain Bacteria; phylum Bacteroidota; class Bacteroidia; order Chitinophagales; family Chitinophagaceae; genus Endoryza. The sequence continues at coordinate 124,768 of CAZSAQ010000006.1, read as the reverse complement.
AAAACACTCAGGTAATTTTCAGCGTCCGGATAGTCTGCGATCCAGCTGGCCCGGAAGAACAGGGCCTGCGATTTGGCTGTTTGTTCCAGCAATAAGCCTTTTGGGATCGCTTCCACCTGAACTTTGATGCCTGTTTCTTCCAGTTGCCTGGCGATAAAGCTGGCGAGTTCTGCATAGATCGGGATGGTAAGCAATTTGATGACAGGCATTGGATGATCGTTGTCAAAACCAGCCTCTGCCAGCAATTTTCGCGACAATGCCGGGTTGAAATGATATCCTTTTACCAGGCTATCGTTAAAGGAAGGAAGCCCTTTGGGCACAAAGCCACTCTCTGCCGCGGTTCCTATCGAGTTGCGCAGGTACATCATCATTTTTTTACGGTCGAACCCGTAATTGATGGCTTGTCGCACCGCTTTGAAGCGTAGGGGGGAAAGTTTGAGTTCCTTGTTGCTGACCGAGTCCACCAGTATTCCCAGGTATTCAGTATTGAGATAGGCATGTTTATGCAGCAGGATCTTTCCCTCCCACTCTTTTTTTAAGGCCCCTGTTTTGCTGAGTATCTCGTCTTTGAAGGAGGCGTCGATATCATTGAGGAAGCTCAGTTGCCCCTGTCGGAACAACAGGAATTCGGTGGCCTTGCTGTCGTAAAAACTGACCTTGATCGCGTCCAGGTAAGGCAGGGATTTTCCAGTACTGTCTTTTTCGAAATAGGCCGGATTCTTCCAGAAGATCAGCGCCTCTCCTTCTTCCCAGGAATGAAACCGGAACGGGCCCGTACCACAGGGATGACTCCGGAAATCTTTCCCGTATTTCGAAACGACCTCCCGGGGAACGATGCTGCAGTATTTATTGGACAGCACGCCCAGTATCGGGCTGAAAGGTTTTCGGAGACGAAGCCGGAACGTTGAATCATTGAGGGCTTCAAAGGGCCGGAGGGAATCAACACGGTTGTTGAAAATCCACGCGCCGGGACTGGCGGTAGCGGGATCCATCAATCGCTCAAAGCTGTACACGACATCCGCAGCAGTCATGCGCCTTCCTCTGCCACCGGGAAAGGCGGGGTTGTCGTGAAAATAAACGTTGGGGCGCAAATGAAAGGTGTATTGCAAATGATCGGCGCTGATGTCCCAGCCGGTTGCCAGTGAAGGAACGATGTGCAGGCCGGTGTCTGTTTCTACCAGGGTATTGTAGAGCTGGTTGACCGCCCAAAGGATCGATTGGTTTTTGGCAAAAGCCGGATCGAGTGAGGCGATGCCTGTTGCTTCGTTGTAGTAGAATACCTGCCTGCCCGAATGAGCATCTGTCTGACAGGCCGCAGTTACGAACCAGCAGGCCGCTGCAGCTATTATTTTGATAATATTATTCAGGCGGTACATTTTTATTGAGCCGTACGATTATATTAGCGAAGTAAATCTTTTCATTTAATCCTTTAACATGATTCGATCCTTTTTTTTCGTGGTGCTTTTCAGTGGCCTCTTTACTTCTGTAGCACAATCCCAACCGCTTAACAAAAAGCCTGTATTTACGCACCAGGACAGCCTGCGTGGTACCCTCAATCCGGAAAGGAACTGGTGGGATGTGTTGAATTACGCGATCACTGTTCAGCCCGCCTATGAAAGCAAAAGCATCAAAGGATCGAATGAACTTCGGTTCAAGGTTCTGAAGCCCGGCAGGAATATGCAGATCGATCTGCAAAAGCCGATGGAACTAACCGGAGTCAGCCTGAATAATCAGCCTGTTGTTTTTACCAGGGAAGGCAATGTATATCATCTGACTTTCGAAAAAGCGTTACCTGCCAATTCTGTGCAGACCCTTCATCTTGAATTTGCCGGCAACCCCCGGGTTGCCATGCGCCCGCCGTGGGACGGAGGATGGATCTTTCAAAAAGACAAGCAGGGCCGGCCGTGGATGAGTGTTGCCTGCCAGGGATTGGGAGCCAGCGTATGGTATCCCTGCAAAGACCACCAGAGCGATGAACCCGACAAAGGAGCTTCGCTGACCATGATCGTCCCCGATACCCTCGTGGCTGTGGCCAATGGACGCATGACCGATAAAAAACCCGCCGGTGATGGCCTGATGTCCTACACCTGGGCGGTGGTTAATCCTATTAATAACTACAATATCATTCCTTACATCGGCAAGTATGTAAGCTGGAAAGAAACCTATGCCGGTGAAAAAGGGAAACTGGACTGCGAATACTGGGTACTCGACTATGAACTCGAGAAGGCCAAAGAACAGTTCAAGCAGGTACCCAGGATGCTGCAGTCATTTGAATTCTGGTTTGGCCCCTATCCTTTTTACGAAGACGGCTACAAACTGGTGCAGGCTCCTCACCTTGGTATGGAACACCAGAGCGCCGTGGCCTACGGAAACCGATTTCAGAACGGATACCTCGGAAGGGACCTCAGCGGAACCGGATGGGGCAGCAAATGGGATTTCATCATTGTACATGAAAGCGGGCACGAATGGTTTGCCAATAATATTACCACCAAAGACATTGCCGACATGTGGATACATGAAGGGTTCACCAATTATTCTGAAACACTTTTTACTACCAGTGAGTTTGGCGTGGAAGCCGGCAACGACTATGTGATCGGCACACGTAAGCTTATTCAGAATGATATCCCTATTATCGGGCACTACGGAGTGAACCAGGAAGGTAGCGGAGATATGTATTATAAAGGAGGTAATCTACTTCATACTATCCGCAACATCATCAACAATGACGATAAATTCAGAAATATCCTGAGGGGACTGAACAAAACGTTTTACCACCAAACCGTAACCTCCGCACAGGTGGAGCAATACATCAGCAAGATGGCCGGCAAGGATTTTTCAAAAATATTTGATCAATACCTGCGGAACACGCAGATCCCGGTATTTGAATACAAGCTCGATGAAAACGGATTTCAATATCGGTTTACCAACTGCATCGCAGGTTTCAGCATGCCAGTAAAGATCCATACCGGAAAAGATATCTGGGTTACGGGCACTACGCAATGGCAGCAATCGCCCCAGTATGCAGACTGGTTCCAAAAAGACAGTTTTGCCATCGACCGCAATTTTTATATCACCGGCCATAAGGAATAAATAACCTGTCTTCTTCCCTATCTTTACCGCTATGAGTAATATCAGGCGACAAAGCATTATTTCATCGGTCATTGTGTATGCCGGCTTTGCACTTGGTTTTCTCAACACCTACCTGTTTGCCCGTGAAGGAGGGTTTGCCAGGGAAGATTATGGAATGACCGGCGTGTTCATCGCCATCGCCAATGTGATGTATTCCCTGTCCAGCGTAGGCATGCAGGCTTATATCCTCAAGTTCTACCCCTACTACCGCACCCAGCTCAGGGAAAAGGAGAATGACATGATCACCTGGGCGCTGCTGACCAGCCTCGTCGGATTTGCGCTGGTGGTTTGCGGCGGTTTGATCTTCAAAGGATGGGTGCTTAAGCAATACGCCGTAAACTCTCCCAAACTGGTTCAGTATTATTTCTGGCTGTTTCCCTTCGGGTTAGGTTTAACCTATTTCAGTTTGCTGGAGGCTTACGCCTGGCATTTTCAAAAATCCGTTCTCACCAATTTCCTCAGAGAAGTCCTGTTCCGTTTGTTTACCACCCTGCTGATTGTACTTACGTTTGCCGGTATCATCCGCAGCTTCGATCTGTTCATTAAATTGTTTGCCTGCAGTTACCTGGTGCTTGCTGTAATCCTGGCTTTTTTTCTTTTCAGGAACGGAAAGCTTCACTTTAATATGAAAGTGAGTAAGGTAACGCGGAGATTTTACCGGAAGATCAGGACGCTGGCCTTGTTCATCTGGTCGGCCAATTTTACGCTGACGCTTTCACAGGTGTTCGACTCGCTGGTGATCGCGCTGGTGATGAAAGACGGCCTTGCCTATGCGGCTATTTATACCCTGGCCCAGAATATTGCCAGCCTGATCCAGGCGCCACAGAGAGGCATCATTACCGCTTCTATAGCCTCCGTGTCGCAGGCATGGAAAGAAAAAGACCTTCCCCGCATCGGCAGGATCTATCATCGTTCTTCCATTAACCAGATCATTTTCTCCATGGGAATGTTCACGCTGATCTGGATGAATTTTACCGATGGCGTTTTCACCTTTCATTTGCAAAAGGAATTCCTGGCCGCCAGGCAGGTATTTTTATTCATCGGCTTGATGCGGATCGTAGACATGGGTACCGGCGTCAACTCACAGATCATTGCTACTTCCACTTACTGGCGATTCGATTTTCTCACCGGTGTCGTACTCATTCTGATCACGCTCCCCCTGAATTACCTGCTCACCAAACAAATCGGAGTGATCGGGCCTGCCATCGCCAACCTGGTATCCATGGTTATTTACAATACCATACGTTATGTATTTCTATTTAGAAAATTCAAATTGCAGCCCTTCACCATCGAATCGGTATACCCGTTTTTGCTGGCCGTTGCCGGATACCTGTTTTGCAACTGGCTGTTCGGGAATCAGATTGGCCTGGTTTGGATTTTTCTGAGAAGCATTTTGTTTATAGCGATCTATTTACCCGGGATACTCCTGCTGAAAGTTTCGCCAGATATCATACCTGTAGCCAGGACCATTTTGAAACGTCTGCGATTGCTAAAGGATTAATTGCCGGAAGCAGAGTAAGATTTGTTTCGATAGCGACCGCTGCCCACATAGCGGCTGCGGTAATAGTCTTCCGACAGATCACTGATCATCACTCCAGATGAAGTGGAGGCATGCACGAATTTATTATTGCGCAGGTAGATGCCTACATGAGAGATGCCTTTTTTGCGTCCGGTATGGAAGAACACCAGGTCGCCTTCTGACAGTTCCTTTTTTGAAATCCGGGACGACTGCTGGTATTGCTCTTTGGAGGTGCGGGGAAGTTCAGCACCATACATGGACATCATGAAGGTTTGAACAAATGACGAGCAATCCACGCCTTCCTGGGTAGTGCCTCCCATTTTATAGCGCGTACCATACCAGCTTTCCAGAAATTCGATCAGGTGAGCATCTGTCATTTCCTCGACAGGTATATCAAGCAGAATGGCATATTTGAACTGCAGATTGTGCCAGGTTTCGGGGTTATTGTCTATGGAACCCGCCGTTACGCGGAGGCTGTCATAGATACTGCTACTGCCCGAAGGTTTTGAAATTTCTTCCCGGGTGCTACTGTTCCTGATGGAGATATTTTCGATAAACCGGGGGTCATTTTTTGGGCTGCCGGGGGGCGGAGCAGCGACAGGTTGCCGGAAAAGGCTGCAACTGCACAGCGTTAGGCTAAAGGTTGATATGACCAGCAGGTTCTTCATTATTGGGACGTGCAAAGATAGCAAATACAACGCCAGGATTGATGTGGATACTTTAAGCGTCTATTTTGAATTGAAAACTAGAAATTTGTGAGCTGATAAAGTGCCAAAGCATATGTGCAAATTTTCCCATTTACATTGTCATACCCAGTTTTCCCTGCTGGACGGCGCCGCCTCCATTCAAAGCCTGTATAAAAAAGCAGTCAGGGACAATATGCCCGCTATCGCCATTACCGATCACGGAAACATGTTCGGGGCTTTTGAGTTTGTGGCCGAAGCCTATAAGCACAAGAACGAGGACGGAACCCTGAAAGTGAAGCCGATCGTTGGCTGTGAGTTTTATGTGGTGAAAGACCGTTTTCAGAAAAGTTTTACCAAGGATCAGAAAGACGAAAGGTATCACCAGGTATTGCTCGCTAGAAACAAGACCGGCTATCAGAACCTGATCAAGCTGACCTCACTGGGATATATCGAGGGTATGTACAGCAAATACCCCCGTATCGATAAATCTTTGATTGAAAAATATTCGGAGGGGCTCATCGCCACTACCTGCTGTATTGGCGCCTATGTGCCACAAACCATCCTGCATGATGGCGAACAAAAAGCAGAGGAAGAATTCAAATGGTGGCTCGATCGCTTCGGAGAGGACTATTACATAGAATTGCAGCGCCATAATATCCGCGAGCAGGAAACCATCAACCAGACACTGCTGAAATTCGCCAAAAAGTACAATGTTCCTGTTATTGCCACCAACGACAGCCATTATACCGATAAAGACGACTACAACGCCCACGACATTCTGCTTTGCATCAATACCGGGGAGAAAAAAGCCACACCCGGCTATGATGATTTTGTAAATGACGATGTACATTTCAAAGACCGCCGCTTCAAATTTCCCAATGACCAGTTTTATTTCAAGTCATCGGAAGAAATGAAGAAATTATTTGAAGACATCCCGGAGGCCATTGACAATACCAACCGCATTGTCGACAAGGTAGAAGTGCTCAATCTCAAAAAAGATATCCTGCTTCCTGCTTTTCCCCTGCCCGATTCATTCAAGATCCACTCCGATGATAATCTCAACCAGTGGGAATACCTGAAACACCTCACCTACGAGGGGGCCAGGGAGCGATATGCGGAACTGACAGCGGAAGTTACCGAGAGGATCGACTTTGAGTTGTTTACCATCAAAACAATGGGATTTGCCGGTTACTTTCTGATCGTAAGCGATTTCATAAAGGCCGGACGCAACCTGGGTGTATTTGTAGGCCCCGGACGGGGATCTGCCGCCGGTTCAGTGGTTGCTTATTGCATAGGCATTACCAACATCGATCCTATTAAATACAACCTTCTGTTCGAGAGGTTTTTGAACCCCGATAGAAAGTCGATGCCGGATATCGATACCGATTTTGATGATGAAGGGCGGCAAAAAGTAATCGACTATGTGGTGAACAAATATGGACAGAACCAGGTGGCCCAGATCATTACCTACGGTACCATGGCCGCCAAGATGAGCATAAAGGACGTGGCTCGTGTGCTCGATCTGCCCCTGGCCGAATCCAACGCGCTGGCCAAGATGGTTCCGGAAAGACCTGGCATAGAATTACGCCGCGTATTGCATGCACCACTCACCAGCAAGGAAGGAGAAAAATCGCTGGAGGAAAAAGATAACCTCGGTCCCGATGAACTGGAAAGCGTAAAAAAGCTCAGAGATATTTACAAACGCGATACTACCCCGGAGGGCCAGGTACTGCACGAGGCCGAGAGACTGGAAGGATCTGTGCGAAATACCGGTATCCATGCCGCGGGTATCATCATCGCTCCCAGGGATCTCACCGAGCTGATCCCCGTGTGCGTGGCCAAGGATTCTCCCCTCTGGGTAACGCAGATTGAGGGAAACATCATCGAAGATGCCGGTGTCATCAAGATGGACTTCCTGGGACTGAAAACCCTGACCATCATCAAGAATGCGCTGCGATTAATTAAAGAGAATCATGGTGTTGAAATCGATATCGATAATATTCCATTAAATGACGAGAAAACCTTTCAACTCTATCAGCGCGGCGATACCATCGGTACTTTCCAGTTTGAAAGCCCGGGTATGCAGAAATACCTCCGGGACCTGAAGCCCGACAAGTTTGATGACCTGATCGCGATGAACGCGTTGTACCGGCCCGGGCCGATGAGCTATATCCCTAACTACGTGGATCGCAAGCATGGCCGCGAGCCGATCACCTACGATCTGCCCGCCATGGAAGAATACCTGAAAGAAACCTATGGAATCACCGTTTACCAGGAACAGGTGATGTTGCTGGCCCAGAAACTGGCCGGTTTCAGCAAGGGCGATGCGGATGTTCTGCGTAAGGCGATGGGTAAAAAGCAAAAGGCTGTCCTCGACAAAATGAAAGCCCAGTTCATCAGCGGAGCCGCTTCAAAAGGCTATGAAGCTGAAAAACTCGAAAAGATCTGGACCGACTGGGAAGCGTTCGCTCAATATGCCTTCAATAAGTCGCACTCTACCTGTTATGCCTTTGTGGCTTACCAGACCGCGTACCTGAAAGCCCATTATCCCAGTGAGTATATGGCCGCCGTTCTGAATAACGCCGGCAGCATAGACAAGATCACTTTCTTCATGGAAGAATGCAAACGGATGGGCCTAAAAGTGCTCGGCCCGGATATCAATGAATCCAAAAAAGGGTTTGCCGTTAATGAAACCGGCGATATCCGTTTTGGCCTCGGCGGATTGAAAGGAGTGGGAGAAGCTGCGGTGGAAAGCGTAATCGATGAACGTGAGAAAAGCGGCCCCTTTGTTTCGATTTTTGATTTAATCAAACGCATCAATCAGCGCACTGTCAATAAGAAAACACTGGAAAGCCTCGTGTATGCCGGAGCATTCGACTGTTTCCGTGATATGCACAGGGCGCAGTACTTTTTCAGTGCACCCGGGGAAAGCAGAAACGGCATTGAGAGACTGATTGCCTGGGGCCAGGCCACCAGCAACCTGGCCGCCGGTACTACCAACACGCTGTTTGGCGACTTGCCGGCTGTAATGGAAGTGCCACCACCCAAGCTTCCTTCCTGTGAACCCTGGACACTCACCGAACTGCTCGACCATGAGAAAGAAGTTACCGGCATGTTCATGAGCGGTCACCCCCTCGATCATTTCAAATTCGAAATCCAGCATTATGGAATAACCACGTTGCAGGATTTCAATGAGATCCGGGAAGCGGTGGCCTTGCAGGCTAATCCGGGCAAGACATACCGGCTCGCCGGCCTGGTGGTGGATGCCCAGCATCGCGTTACCAAAACCGGTCGCAATTTTGGTTCCTTTATCATCGAAGATTTCAGCGGAAAAAGTGAGTTTATGTTGTGGAGCGATGACTATGTCCGGTTCTCCAATTACCTGGAGAAAGGCAAGAACCTGTTTCTGACTGGTCACTTCAAGACCCGTTGGGGAAAAGAAAATGAATTTGAGTTCAAGGTAACCGGCATCATACTTTTGGAAAGTATCAAGCAGATGCTTACCCGGCAACTGATCATTAATGTGGAGGCCCGTTTTGTGACCGAGCCACTGATTGCATTCCTCGAAAAAAATATCAAGTATCATAGAGGAAAGTCTGGAATCAAGATCAATGTGCGGGAATCGAAACAGCGCCATAAAGTGAGCCTATTTACGATGGAAAACAACTTTGAGATGAATGAGGAGATGGCGCAGTACCTGGTAAACAGCCCCGAACTGGAGGTACAGGTGGTAAGCAGTTGAGTATGCGAAGCGGAACAGAACTCCGTTCTGTTGTGAAAAGAAAGTTAAGGCCTGTTTTTTTAAACACCTGCCTTACAGGACTTAAATAGAGAAACACGTCGTTTTAACAGGAATGTAAGCCGGATGACCTGCACAAATGACAAGTTTTGCACAACTTTGTGCCAGCATTGCCTGTTATGAGAGGTGGCTGTAAATTTGCCCCCCTGTATCAGCATATATGATCTCAAAAAATAAAAAATTAAAAACAATTTTATGGCTCTAGAATTTACTGATTCAAATTTCCAGGAGAAAGTCATCTCTTCCGATAAATTAACCGTAGTCGATTTCTGGGCTGAATGGTGTGGCCCCTGCCGCGCTATCGGACCCGTTATTGAAGAATTGTCAAAGGAATACGATGGAAAGATCAATGTGGGCAAGGTAAACGTTGACCACAATCCTCAGTTGTCAATCAACTATGGAGTTACTTCTATTCCGGCGATCCTTTTCATCAAAGGTGGCAAAGTGGTAGATAAACTCGTGGGTGCCCAGCCGAAAGGTAATTTTGTGAAGAAGATCGAACAGCATCTCTAATCGCAAACCGATAACTTATATGCGATCCCCATCCTTCAGACAGGATGGGGATTTTTTCTTTTGGAGCCGGTATTAACCACTCAATCGCAAATCGAAAGGGCCAAAAAAACGAGTCTCTGTTGATTTTTACTATATTGCCAGCTAATGCTTAACCAAAACGAACTTTCATGAACCCGGTTCTGGAGAATGTATTGCGCGGCCTTTTGGGCATGTCTTCGCTGATTGGAATCTGCTGGCTATTCAGTTCCAACCGACAGGCCATCAACTGGCGAGTAGTGGGCATCGGTGTGGTGGCGATGGTGGCCTTTTACCTGGGTGTATCCAAAGTGAGTTTTATCAATGGTTTCTTTGATTTCGTGTCGAGAGGGTTTGTGAAAATGCTGGACGTGGAAGTCGAGAGTACCCGCTTTTTGTTTGCCAATCTGATTGAAGTGAGAACCGATTCCTGGGGTTTTATATTTGCGGTCAGGGTGTTGCCTACCATTATCTTTTTCTCGGCTCTTTCTGCCATTTTATACTATACGGGCGTTCTGCAGAAAATAGTTTATGTATTTGCCTGGTTGCTCAGTAAACTGAAGATTTCCGGTGCCGAAAGTGTGTCTACCGCAGCCAATATCTTTCTTGGACAAACCGAGGCTCCTCTGATGATCAAACCCTATCTGGAAAAAGTAAACCGCTCGGAGTTGCTTTGTATTATGGTGGGTGGGATGGCCAATACGGCCGGAAGTGTGTTGGGCGCCTACGTTTCCTTTCTCGGCGCCAAGCAGGGTAACCCCGAATACTATGCGCTTCACCTGCTCACTCAGTCCATACTCAGTGCCCCGGCAGCCATCGTTTGTTCAAAGATTCTGTTTCCCCAGTCTGAAACAGTAAACACAGCCGTGGCCATTCCCCGCCAGAAACTGGGCGACAACTTCCTGGATGCGCTTTCACTGGGAACAACCGATGGCCTGAAGCTGGCAGTGAATGTAGGAGCCATGCTGCTGGCGTTTACGGCTTTGATTCAGGTACTGAACTGGCTGCTGTTTAAGATTGGAGGATGGACCACCCTGAACGATATTATAGCAGCCAATACTCCTTACAAGGCTCTGTCCTTCCAGATGATCCTCGGGTATATATTTTCGCCCGTGGCCTGGCTCATCGGGGTGGATAGTCCTGATATGCTCAAGGTGGGTCAGTTGCTCGGAGAAAAAACGATTCTTAACGAGTTTAATGCCTACGTTTCCTTCAGTGATATGCTCAACAAGAACATCATCACCAATCCCAAATCCATTCTCATCACTACTTATGCGCTCAGTGGATTCGCCAATTTCGCCTCCATCGGGATACAGATCGGTGGTATCAGTCAACTCGCTCCCAACCAGCGCAGAAACCTTACCGAACTTGGCCTCAAAGCCTTACTGGGCGGCACTATTGCCTGCCTGATGTGTGGTTGCATCGCCGGCGCTTTGCAATAAAAATCGGGGCAGTTGGGTAGTTTTTGGTCTCCAAAAAAAGAGTTTGAGAGATAGAAGGCAAAAGTTATATTTGTAAGAGGTCATTTCTACCTTAACCAACAAACAAGCTTATGAGAAAAGTTCTACTTCTAGTGACTTTTATCGCATGCTCCTACGCAAGTTTTTCCCAAGACCCGGTCAGCGTATTAAAAGGATCACGTCCTGCTATCAATCTTGATAATGTTCCCGAACAGGCTATTGAGAAAGGTAGAATCATCATCAAGTTCAAAAAGGAAATAGCTGCAGTACTGAAGGCCGTACCGCAAAAAGGCGCCGACGGATTCATCCGTTTCAATATTGCCGCGGTGGATGCGCTGAACGTGCAGTTCAAAGTCGATAAATCATTTCGCTCTTTCGAATCAATTCTTTCCGCTTCCACTTTTGACGAGCGCCATAAACTCTGGGGTTTCGACCGTTGGTATGAATTAAATGTTCCGGCCACGGTGGACATCAAAAGAATGATCGCTGCCTACAGCCGGCTCAGCAATTACATCGAAGTGGTGGAACCTTTTTATACGGTTACCCGCCATCGCGCGGTTACCGATTTCAAAAAGCCGGTTTCCGGGCTGCCCAAAAATTTCGGTCTGAATTTCACTCCCAACGATCCCCGCTTCACAGAGCAGTGGCACTATTCCAATAGCGGCCAGGCGGGTGGAACGGCCGGAAAAGACATCAGTCTTCCGCAGGCCTGGGATCTCGAAAAAGGCAAACCCGGTGTGATCGTTGCCGTTATAGACGAAGGAATTGATTACACCCACCCCGATATTGCCGCGAACATGTGGTCTGGTATCGGGTATAATTTTGTCAACAATACAAACGTCATCGAGCCCGGTGATCACGGTACACATACCAGTGGAACGGTGGCTGCGGTGAGTAATAACAACGTGGGGGTAAGCGGGGTGGCCGGAGGAGATGGCACGGCAGGATCCGGCGCCAGGCTGATGTCCTGCGAGGTGTTCGGACCCAGCTCCAGTGCCTCCAATTTTGGCGCACCCTTTATCTGGGCCGCCGACAATGGCGCCATGATCGCCCAGAACAGCTGGAGTTATACCAATCCGAACGTATACCAGCAATTCGTGCTGGATGGTATCGATTATTTCATTAACAATGGCGGCGGCTCCGTGCTGAAAGGGGGCATCGTCATTTTTTCGGCCGGTAATTCCAATAGTGAAGCCGCCTACTATCCTGCTTTTTATGAAAAAGTATTGTCGGTTGCGGCTACTAATAACCGTGATGTAAGAGCCAGCTATTCGAACTATGGCACCTGGGTGGATATTTCCGCTCCGGGTGGTCAGCAGGCATTTGCCGGAGATCCGGCCGGTGTGCTGAGCACGGTTGCCGGAGGTCTCTATGATTTTTACCAGGGTACTTCAATGGCTTGTCCGCACGTATCGGGTGTAGCCGCCCTGCTCGCTTCGCGTGCGCCGGGTCGTTTTTCAGGGGATGATATCCGCTCGATCCTGATGGCTACGGTGGATAACCATTACCCCAGCAACCTGTCTACGCTGGCCGGAAAGCTGGGTGCAGGACGCCTGAACGCTTTCAAGGCCTTACAGAAGGTGGAAGAGCTCATCGCTCTTCCGGCTGTTGATCCGGTAACAGGGCTTAGTTCAACGCTTGCCTGCCCGAATATCCAGCTGAACTGGACTAAAAATGTGGCCAATAACGATGTGCTGATCGCCTATTCCACCAATGCCAATTTCGGGGTGCCTTCCGGCAATTATAATGTGGGAGATGTTATACCGGGTGGCGGTGTAGTGGTGTTCAAGGGAAATGCAAACAGCTTTTCACAGGCAGTTCCCAAAGATTCAGCATCCCTGACGTATAAAGTGTGGTCGGTTACCGGTGCAAATGTTTATTCTGCCGGTCTGGTCACCAATATCAAATCACCTTTTTCGCTGGTAACTTTCACCGGCAATGCAGTGGGTGCTACCGTTGTTTTGAACTGGACCAAGAAATGTCCCAATACAGATGTCATCATCGCTTCTAACACTACCAGCACTTTTGGTATTCCATCGGGAAGCCTGAGCGTTGGCAGCCCCTTGCCCGGAGGCGGTACCATCATTTATAAAGGGCCCTTGCTGACAGCCACCCACAGTTCGCCCGTAAATGGTACCAACTACTACAGGATGTGGACGGTTGGTGCCGGAGACGCCTATTCTGAAGTGTTTAAAGACTTAACGGTTTGTTTCGGCAGTATTCCCGGACCCGTCACCGAAGGATTCGAATCTGCAACCTTCCCGCCGAGTGGCTGGCAGTTGGTTAACCCCAATTCCGGAAGTCTTACCTGGGAAAGAACAACTTCGGCTGCCAAATCCGGCGTCGCATCGGCCAGGATACGCTTCTACGATTACACAACAGCAGGCCAGGTGGATTATCTCCTCTCTCCTGCCGTTACCGCTACCAATGCGGATTCAGTAATTGTTTCTTTCGATCTGGCCTATAAACTCTATAGTACCAACCCCAGCTTCGCGGATTCGCTCGAGGTGCTCGTCTCGACCGATTGCGGAACTACCTTCCAGAGTGTGTGGAAGAGAGGTGGCTCCGGGCTGGCAACAGTTGGAGGAACCGTTACCAGTTCCTACGTACCGGCAGCGGCCGATTGGGCCAACCGCCGCTTTGATGTGAAGCCGCTTATCGGCAATGCCAGTTCTTTCCTCATCGGGTTTAAGTCTACCAACCTGTTTGGTCAGAACCTGTATCTCGATAACATCAATATTTATACGGTTGAAAACGGAAGAAGGGATGCAACGGTTTCTCAAATCGTGAATCCAACCGGCAAACTCTGTGTGCGGAATTTCACCCCGAGAGTGCAGATCAGAAACCTCGGTAAAGACACGCTGAAAACTGTAAAGGTGATGTATCGGTTTGGTGCGGGTGCGCTCGATTCAGTAATCTACAATGGGTCACTTCCGATCGGCAGCAGTGCGCTGGTCGATCTGAAGGCCATAAGCCTCAGTGCGGGCGGATCACTGCAGTTTGTGGTATATACCAAAGAACCCAATGGCCAGTCGGACCAGGCTCCTATCAATGATACCGCCAAACAGAACCTGACCATTTTCGATCCGCTGCCGGATCCGATCAAAGAAGGCTTCGAATCGACCACTTTCCCGCCCAGTAACTGGTTTGTAGCCAGCTCGGGCAGCACCTACACCTGGGAAAGAAATGTAAGGGCGTCCAACGAAAAGACCGCTTCTGCCTGGATCCGGAACTATCGCTTCAACAGCGCCGGCAAGCGTGACGATCTGTATTCACCCGTAGTACAGGTTACTAACCCGGATTCGGTTTACCTGAAATTCGACCTTTCCAGTGCCACCGGCCGATTCCCCGGAAGCACCGGTGTACCCCTGGATACACTCGAAGTGCTGCTGACCACCGATTGCGGTACTACCTTCCGTTCGGTTTACAAGAAGTGGGGCGAAGACCTGTCTACCGTCGACAAAAACTTCCCCTATATCTATCCTGCCAGCGATACAGTTGGATTTGTGCCGAACTCGGCAAACCAGTGGAGGACAGAATGGCTGGATGTTACTAAATTTGTGGCGGCTAACGCGAAATTCCAGTTCATCTTCCGCAGCACCAGCAACAAGGGTAATAACCTGTTCCTGGATAACATCGAGATATCGACTGTTACGTTGCCTGCGAAGCTGAAACAGGCCGGATTCCTGATTGCACCCAATCCGTTTGAAGGATTCTTTGTGGTGCGTCATGTAATTCCGCCTACTAATCTGAGAGCAATCCGGGTTATGAATTCGACCGGTCAGATGGTGGCAGCCAGAAGTTACAACGGTAATGCCGGCAGCAATATCACCATCGATATGAGTCGCTACGCGAATGGCCTGTATAATGTGGAATTAATTTATTCTGATAAATCCATCAGGCAAACAATTATCAAAAGGAAATGATAAACGCGGTTGAAAAAATTATTCAAAACGAAAAAGACACTGAATTAAGAAAGATTGCCAATAAAATAATCAACCAGGAAAGAATTTCACCGGAAGAAGGACTGCTCCTATTTGAAAGGGGCAGTCTTTCTTTTTTGGGCTCCCTGGCCAATTCAGTTCGTCAGCGAATGCATGGTGACCGGACCTATTTTAACCGGAACTTTCATATCGAACCCACCAACGTGTGTGTGTTTTCCTGTAAGTTCTGTTCTTACTCCCGTTTGTACGCTCACAAAGAAGAAGGATGGGAACTGACTACCGGACAAATGATGGACATCGTTCGCAAATACGATGGAAAGCCGGTGACCGAAGTGCACATAGTCGGGGGTGTACATCCGAAGCTGAACCTCGAATTTTTTGCGGAACTGCTTCGTCAGATCAAACAGCATCGCCCCGATCTTCACATCAAAGGGTTTACGGCTGTTGAACTGGATTATATGTTCCGCAAAGCGAAACTTTCGGTGGAAGAAGGTTTACGGTACCTCAAAGACGCCGGACTGGATTCCCTGCCGGGCGGAGGGGCTGAAATTTTTGATGAAACCATCCGCGAGCAGATCTGTGCCGACAAGGTATCGTCGGAAGGCTGGCTGCAGATACACCAGGCCGCACACCGGCTGGGTATGCACACCAACGCCACAATGCTGTATGGACATATCGAGAACTACCAGCACCGGATCGATCACATGGAGCGGCTTCGTTCGCTGCAGGATCAGACTCACGGATTCAACACTTTCATTCCTCTCAAGTTCAGAAATCACGACAATGAAATGAGCCATGTGCCGGAATCTACCGTGATTGAAGACCTGAAAATGTATGCCGTGGCCAGGTTGTATATGGATAATTTCCCGCATTTGAAAGCGTACTGGCCGATGCTGGGCCGCCAGAATGCGCAAATGACTCTTTCATTTGGGGTGAATGATATCGATGGAACCATTGATGATTCAACCAAAATTTATTCAATGGCCGGTGCGGAAGAACAAAACCCGTCGATGACTACGGCACAACTGGTGGCGCTTATCAGGCAGGCCGGCAGACAACCAATAGAAAGAGGTACGCTCTATAACGAGATTAGAGATTATTCGGGAATGGATTTAGCCGAGATTGAAGCGGTTTGAGAAGTAAAAAGTAAAAAGTAATATTTTTAAATACCTGAATTTTTCTTTTAAAATACTTTAAGCGCGCGATTTTTTTGGAACGCAAAGCGCGCGAAGAACCGCTAAGGGCGCTAAGCATAGTACGCTAACGGTAAACAGCAAACCGCAAACTTCAAACCTACCTCAAACTATAACCTGAAACGATAAACGTGAAACGATAAACAGCAAACAGCAAACAGCAAACCCCAAACCCCAAACCATCCTCAACATTCCGGCAAGCTGATCGGGATGTGGATGGCCAGACCTCCTTCAGCGGTTTCTTTGTATTTGAAGCTCATATCACGGGCTGTATCCCACATGGTTTTAATGACGTTATCAAGAGATACTTTGGCAAAATCCGGAGTGCTTTGGAGTGCCAGCTGACAGGCGGTGATCGCTTTGATGGCGCCCATGGTGTTTCTTTCTATGCAGGGAATCTGCACCAGGCCTCCTATCGGGTCGCAGGTTAAGCCCAGATGATGTTCCATGGCTATTTCCGCAGCCATCAGGCATTGGCGCTGTGATCCCCCCAGGGCCTCTGTTAGGCCGGCGGCAGCCATTGCAGACGATACACCGATTTCGGCCTGGCAACCACCCATGGCTGCAGATATTGTAGCTCCTTTCTTGAATATGCTGCCGATCTCGGCTGCGGTGAGCATGAATGTTAGGATCTTGTCGGATGAGTTTTCACGGCAGAAAACGGCCAGGTACAGCAGTACTGCCGGAATCACTCCTGCGGCTCCATTGGTAGGCGCTGTTACCACCCTGCCAAATGATGCGTTTTCTTCATTGACCGCCAAGGCAAAACAACTGACCCAATCTAGAATGTATTTAAAGTCCGATCCACCCGAACGGATGGCTTCGAACCAACTGTCTATGTCCTGATAACTCTTGCCGCCCAGTAATTTCCGGTTTAGCTCGGCCGCTCTTCTTTTCACTTGCAAGCCACCCGGCAGGATGCCTTCGGTATGACAGCCGCGGTAAGCGCATTCTTTCATCACTTGCCAGATATGAAGCATACCTTCCCGGGTTTGCAGATCGGTGCGCCAGCAATTTTCATTTTCCATCACTACCTCACTCACCGACATACCCGTTGTCCGGCACCAATGCAGCAATTCATCGGCCGTATTAACAGGAAACGGTAATTGCACCAAATCTTTCTGCTGGGACGATTCTCCTTCTTTGATCACAAAACCTCCGCCTACCGAATAGAATGTTTCAGCGATATTGTCTCCATTTCGCAGGGTGACAAGGAAAGTAAGCGCATTGGGATGGTATTCGAGTGATTCGGTAAACAGGAAATCAATATCTTCTTCCGGGTTGAAATCAATTTCATGAATGCCGTCGAGCAACAGCTTGTTCATTGTTTTGATATCCGTCATCCGGGATTCGATCGTGTTAACGTCGATGGTTACCGGATCCTGTCCACCCAGGCCCAACTGAACGGCTACGTCGGTACCATGCCCCTTTCCTGTTTTCGCCAGGGAACCGTAGAGGAGTATCCTTAGAGAGGCCACCTCATACAATTGATTTTTTTCACGCAGGGAGTGGGCGAAACGCTGAGCAGCTCTCCAGGGACCCAGGGTATGTGAACTGGAGGGGCCTACGCCAATCTTGAATATGTCGAATACTGAAATCGCTTCGTGTGGCAAGCAGGAATAAATTTCGGTAAAAGTAGATCAATTCCATCAATGATGGAATTGATCGGTCAGGAAGAATTACTTTATTACTGGAAAGAAGTGAGCGTGATATCGAAAATGAGAATAGAGTTGGCGGGAATGATAACATTATTGGAATTATCCTTCACGTCTACTCCGCCATATCCCAGTGTGGGAGGAATATACAATTTGATTCGACCTCCTTTCTGTATCAGAGGCAAACCGATCTTCCATCCTTCGATCAGGGAGCCCAGGGTAAATATGACGTTGTTTTGAGCGTCGAATACATTGCCGTTCGTCAGTTTGCCAGAATAACTGATCTGAATATTTGAACATTGATCGGGATAGCCGCCCGTTCCCGGTGACAGAATTTCATAGTACATATTGCTGCCGTGCTTCACGGCGTTGATGGCATTGTTGCTGAGATAGGTTGCCAATGCCTGCTCTTCAGATACCGGGGCGGTTTTCCCAGATAATTTGTACGGACAACTGGATGATGATTTGAAACATCCGGTGAAAAGGAACGAAACACAAACCAGGGCCACTGCGATAATTCTCATATTATTTCTTTTTTGAAACATAAAACTTCGTTCAAATGACAGCTTTCAGCCTCCTATCGCTGCATTTCAGCCTCCTCTCCCTGCTTTTTTTCCCTGCTTTTAATCTCCTGGTACTGTTGTTCTTTCATCTCCCATTGGTGTCGCTTGTAGAATATGGCTACAAATGCGGCAATTACTGCAATAGCGATGATTAAAACCGCAGGACTGGTCTGGGAATTTGCCACTGCATCTGCTCTTTTATACCAGAACTTGCTGGAAAATACCGAAACAAGAATCGGAATGGCAAAAATCAACCCTACGGGTATGCCTATGATCAATTGCTTTTGCAGCTTCCGTTCTTTATCCCTGTTGGCCTCCCAGTATGCCAGGTATTTTTTTTCCTCTTCACTGATCATATCTTTTGATTTTAAAGGCCTGCTGTCGGATCGCAAAAATAATATGTTCATCCAGTACGTTTACAATTAATCTGTAAATTGTGACAAAATCCATCTAGCCTTGAAAATATCTACTCTCCTGACCCAATTCCTGTATACCAACCGTCACCTGGATAT
Organism: uncultured Chitinophagaceae bacterium; assembly: GCA_964605065.1. GTDB lineage: Bacteria > Bacteroidota > Bacteroidia > Chitinophagales > Chitinophagaceae > Endoryza. The sequence continues at coordinate 105,780 of CAZSAQ010000006.1, read as the reverse complement.
TCCGGGTATCGGTCGCTTTTCGATCCCGGAAGGAATTGTCATTCCCGAACCGGGAGACAAGAATTTCACTGAATTTCTTCAAAATATCGAGTTTTCGCCAAAGGCCCGGCCGCAGGCCCCGGAAGACCTGATTGACTATATCCGCAGCAAAACAGGCAAAATAAAGCCACTTGCCGAATCGGACCTCGATTCTTATTTGTCCGACTGCAAACTCCTGCTCAATATTGGCAAACCCGTCTATTTCGAAGGAATCGGCACCCTGCTAAAAGGCCGGGAAGGCATCCTTGAATTTACTCACGGACAGGCATTGTCGGAGCGAATGGAAGGCTTTTCGCAGGAACGGGGAGAGGAACGTCCGGCAGAAAGAAAGCCGCTGTATCAATCGGAAATGACGGCAGCGCGCCCGGCCGCTCCTTTTTTACGGCGGCTCCTGATGGTGGGAGGAATTGTTCTGGGACTGGGAGTGATCGTCTGGGGAGGCTATTTGTTGTATACCAAAAAAACAGATAATTCGCCCGGACAGCTATCACAGCAAAACAACAGCCCTGTGCAGCCCCCTCCATCCGTTAACCCACCCGATTCAACGGCAGATACTCTGAGCCGAACAGCGAAAGATTCAATCGCTCCGGCAACGTTGGTACCGCCTCCTGCAGCAGGCCTAAAGTTTGTTTGCGAGGTTACCGGCAACAAGCGGCGCGCCGAAAACCGGATCGCTTTGCTCAAAACCATGAATACCCGTTACCAATTGGAGAATATCGACTCCACTTATAAAATCTTCGTGATCCTGCCGGCAGCATTCACAGATACTTCCCGGATAAAAGACTCGCTGCGAGCCTGGTATTGGGGCGCCCGCAATAAATACATTCAAATCGAACGCTGACATGGTGTTTTCAGCCAGCTACTGGATCGATAAACTCGGCCTTACCCGGCATGTGGAAGGTGGCTCTTTCAAAGAAGTGTATCGGTCGCCGCTGATCATACCTACGAGCTTTGAGGAAACGGATCACCGCAGAAACGCCAGCACCAGTATCTATTTCCTGCTGGAAGCCGGTCAATTCTCCGCCTTTCATCGCATATTAAGCGACGAAATATGGCATTTCTATTCAGGCAACTGCCTGGTGATTTATGAAATAGAGGCTGAAGGAGTGCTTACGGAACACCGGCTGGGCAACAGACCCGATAAAGGAGAAGAATTTCAATGCGTCATCAGGGCTGGCAACTGGTTTGCTTCGAGAATTGAAGAAGGGGGAACATTTGCCTTATGTGGATGTACGGTGGCACCCGGGTTCGACTTCCGCGATTTTGAACTGGCAGACAGAATAAAATTATCTGCGCTCTTTCCGCAACATGAAAAATTAATCAGTGAATTGACTTACGAAAACAACCGGGATCACTCCTGAGTCCGGACAATAAGTGACATATGGACAAAGCTTTTAAAATTTAGTACCGGTTTTCATTAACCGCTTTCACCAGGGCTTTCAACTCTTCTTCCTGCCTGCATTTGTTGCCTGTTTTTCGCATCCATGCTTCCAGTTTGCCTTCCGGATCGCCGATGACTGATATCACAGCAGTTCTATCTTTCCTGATTTTGACCGGAGCTCCTTCTGTTTTCACGAGGTAATAAGTTTCTGCTTCATCGAACTCTTTGGATGGAGGCTGATTGAACACTTTTTTGTCTTTGATGATCTTTCGGGTCAGTTTCAGCAGCGTAACATTTCCCTGCTCCATCACCTGGTAGAAAGTGGCGGAGGTGTTCTTATCTACCGGCTGGAAACCATTTCTGAATAATAAGGTTCTATCATCTGAAGGCTTCAGGATGAATTCTTTTACGGCATTGATCACTACCAGCGTCTGTCCATCTTCCTGGTAAACCAGTTTATTGCTGTATACATCCAGGTTCAGCAGATAATTCTCTTCTTTATTTCCATTCAACAAAAGGATAACGCCCTTTACAAACTTAGGGAGCAGGAATGGGGTACCGAGGACTTCAGAATTTTCGGGTCTGTAAAAATTTCCGGGGCCGCCTGCCGACAGCGATCCTTGTGCGCCCACAGCAATACTGTAACCGGTAATCAAGGCCAACAGGCAGATTCTTTTCATGTGAAGAAGTGATTATGTGGTGTAATTTACAAGGAAGCCTCGTTGCCGGGCTTCCCCGCGTTAATTTTAGCAGTTTTTTTTCTGAAATACCAGTAAAGCGGTATGCCCAGCGCCGTTAATAACAATCCGAGCAGGGAATTGATGACGGGCGACTTGCCCGACCGGTAATTACTGATATCGTTGTAAATGGTAACAAAGAAATAAAAAAGGGTAAATCCGATGAAGATGAGCGGAATCCAGGGATAGGCTTTTACTTTATAGGGTCTCTCCGCGTCCGGCATTTTCTTTCTCAGGATGAATATCCCGTAGCCGGCAAATCCGTAGAATATCCAGGTCACAAATACAAACATGTCTGTCAGCATATCGAAAGTGCCGCTCAGAACAAAAAGGCAGCTCCAGATGCAATGCAGCCATAACGCGTTGGAAGGGGTGTGATGTTTGGGATGTACTTTGCCGCTCCAGGCAAAAAACTGTTTCTCCTCTCCCATGGCAAACGTGATGCGCGCGCAGGGAAGCGCGTTTCCATTGACGGCACCAAGGGTAGAGATCATCACCAGAATGGCAATCAATCCTCCTCCGGTCTTACCCATGAATTTCGACAAGGCATCGGAAGCAACCAGGCTCGAGTGACTCATTTCATCAATGTCCATCATATAGATATAGGCCAGGTTAGTCAGTACATACATCAGGATGCAGACTCCCAAACCCAGCAGCAGACCACGGGTGATATTTCTCTGTGGATTGCGGATCTCGCCAGCCACCATGCCCAGGTTGTTCCAGCCGTCGTAGGCCGCCAGCGCACCCGACGTGGCGGCCACGATCCCCCCCACCAGGGTCAGCCCCGATAAATGTATTTCACGGGAGGGTTGGGTAAAATGAGAGACATCCCCCGCCCCGGAAAAGAACACCAGGCATACCATCAGCAACAGCACGGCTACTTTGAGCACTGTAAAGAATATCTGGAAACTACCGCTGATGCTTAAGCTAAAATGATTGATGAGAGTAATGAAAACGATCACTACTATGGCCAGGGCTTTCACGCCGAGGTTCTCAAGCGGATAGAGCTTGCCGATGTAAGGGATGTTCAGCACCCAGGAGTGTTCTGCAGCCGGGTTCAGCCGGGGAAGGTGAACGAAATATTCGGCATATTGGGCAAACACAAAAGCAATAGCGGCTACGGCGGCAGTATTGATCACTACAAAACCGGCCCACCCCGAAAGAAACGCAAAGAAATCGCCATACATATTCCGGAAGTAGATATACTGCCCGCCGGTTTGTGGAAGTACGGAACCCACTTCCGCATTGATCATCGCCCCAAAAAGAGAAATGATGCCCGCACCAATCCAGATGACCGTAATGATCATGGGCGATCCAACCTGCGAGGCCATCGTTGCCGGCTTCATGAAAATATTACTGCCGATCACCGATCCAACCACTATCGACAAGCAGGCCAGGCTTCCCAGCTTTCTTTCGAGTTGATTACTCATAATTGTCCGGGAAGATAAGAAAGACCTGTTCAGGATTGCATAAATACTGTACATTTAAAAAAAATCAGAAATGAAACGATTGTTTTTATTGGCAGGCTTGTTCATCCTGGCCGGACAGGTTAATGCGCAAAAGAAAATATTTAATGGAAAGGATCTCAGCGGATGGACGATTCACGGCACCGAGAAATGGTATGTTGAAAAAGGGGAGCTGATTTGTGAAAGCGGCCCGGATAAACAATACGGATATCTCTCGACCAATAAAAATTATAAGAATTTCATCCTTACCCTCGATTTCAAACAGGAGGCCAATGGCAATAGCGGCGTTTTTTTCAGATCATCGATCGACGGTGTGAAGATCAGTGGCTGGCAGGTGGAAGTGGCTCCGGAAAACCAGCACACCGGGGGAATTTATGAATCTTACGGACGCGGCTGGCTGATTCAGCCGGGCGCTGAAGAAGAGAAATACCTTAAGATGGGTGATTGGAATACGCTCAGGATTCAGGTGATCGGCGATGAAGTGACTACCTGGTTAAATGATCACCAGATGATCTTTATCAAAGACGAAAAAATCGGAAAAGGAACGGGCTTCCTCGCCCTGCAGATACACGACGGAGGTGGCATTAAAGTACGCTGGAAAAACATCCGCATAAAGCAACTGAAATAACTGACCTATTTGGCTGCAAGCAAACTGTTGTAATACATAGCCAGTTGTAGATAGTCTCCCGCATCGCGGAATTTGAGTTGTTTGTCGCTGATGAACTGCCTTATTTCGCCGGACTGTTCTCCGAAAATTCCGGGAATAGCGGTTTTGTCTTCCGGGAACAGAAGCATCTTATTATTGAAATAAATGAAATACCTGTTTTCATCCCGTATATGCCGCCGGATTTCTTTGGCAACCAGTTGTTGTTCTTCCATCACCACTTTCACATACAAATGCAAGAGGCTGAGTTTATCCTGGAACATCAGCTGGTAAAAGGTTTCTTCGTTGGCCTGATCGTTGGCCGGAAACCCTTTCTTAAACACCATGGAGTCATTCCTGTTCCCTTTCGGATAGATCACAAACTCCTTCACTTTGCTTTCGGTTGAAAAAGCATTTCCGTTGAACTGGAGCAGCAATTGATTTTTCAGGCAATCGAATTTCAGTTTAAACTGGTTGGTGGCCCTGCCACTGGCAAAGCGGATCCAGCCTTCGTTCCAGGCAGTGAACAGAAAGGGTGATCCGGAGGCATCGAAGTAAGTAACCTGGCCAGGGCCCGACACGGCATCTACGGTTTGCGACCTGGCAGTATATCCTGCCAGCACCAGACAGATAAGCACAGCATATTTCATGGCAAGAAATTTAGTAAAAGGTACCATTTTGTACAGGAATAGAGTGGAAATTTCTACAAACGACTATTTCCTGTAGACAATCGTACAGCTATAGGGTTGGACAACAAGCTTTCCCCCCTGCACCGCTGTTCCTGGCTTACGTACCTGGTTGTCTGAGGAGAATACCTGCCATTGTCCTTCCAGCATGATTTCCCTGGAATCGCCGGTACCGTTGAAAACAACGGTGATCTTCGACCAGCTGTCCCCGACCGCTGCTCCGTTCAATTCATATATGACTGTTCCTTCCGGGGCATTGTTGCGGAAATGAATATTTTGGGCGATGTCTTCAGCCCTGGTCATCCGGAAAGCGGGATGCTGGCGGCGCATCGCGATCAGGCTTTTTACGTAGTTCACCACATCCTTGTTCACTGTTTTAAGATTCCAGTCAATGGCATTGATGCTGTCGCCGGCATTGAACGAATTTTCGATTCCCTGTTTGGTTCGGAGAAACTCGGTTCCGGCATGAAGAAAGCTGATGCCCTGCGAGGTGAGCACAATGGAAAGCGCGAGCTTGTGCATTTGTTTTCGCTCTTCGGTGGTAGCCGTGCTGGCGGAGATGGCCAGCTTATCCCACAGTACGTGGTTGTCGTGACATTCGCAATAAGACACCGTATTATACGGTTGGGCCGAATAGGGCGCTTTTGAATAGTTCACCTGGCTATAGTTCACCTGCGGATGCGGGCAGGCAGCGGTCAGTCCGAAGCGGATGCTCTCTTCCATTCCTGGTTTTCCGCTGGCGAATCCGCGGTCTCCATGCTCAAATACGCTGCCCTTTATTCCATCGCGCAGATCATCACTGAACACCGCTATACGGTCGAGTCGGGCGGCATTCTTCTTCAGGGCTCTGAGCGAGTCAGGCAAGGGGCAGTTGCCGGCCGTCCAGCCTTCTCCGTAGAGAAGAATATCGGGCTTGATTTTATGAAGCTCCCGGGAGATCAGGTTCATGGTTTCAATATCATGCACACCCATCAGATCGAACCGGAACCCATCGATATGATATTCCTTTACCCAGTACAGTACAGATTCCAGCATGAACTTTCGCATCATGGCCCGTTCGCTGGCAGTTTCATTTCCACAGGCTGTGGCATCCGAAAAACTGCCATCCGGTTTCTGGCGATAATAATAGCCCGGTACCAGCTGGTTCATGAAAGACTGTTCGCCAAACATGGTATGATTGTATACCACATCCATTACGATACGGAGTCCGTTCTGGTGAAACGCCTGAACGAGTTTCTTTAATTCCTTCACCCGTACACGCCCGTCGTAGGGATTGGTGGAATAAGAACCTTCCGGCGCGTTGTAGTTCATGGGATCATATCCCCAGTTGTACTGTGGCTTGTCGAGCCGCGTTTCATCGACTGTAAAGAAATCGTAAAAAGGTAACAGGTGAACATGGGTTACCCCCATTTCGCGAATATGATCGAGGCCCGTACTGAGCCCGGCTTTGTTGCGGGTTCCTTTTTCTGTAAGGCCAATGTATTTACCCTTGTTCCTGATGCCGGAGCTGGCATGTATACTGGCATCGCGGATGTGAAGTTCATATATAACCGCATCTGTTTTATGTGCGAACGCCGGACTTTTATCGTTCTCCCACCCTGCCGGATCGGTACTTTTCAGACCAGCAATCATCGCCCGCCTGCTGTTAACACCAATGAGTTTGGCATAAGGGTCCGGTACTTCTTTGCTCCAGTTGCCGCCGATCAGCACTTTGAACGCATAAAATTTGCCGGTATGATCTCCCTTCAGGTCGGCCGTCCAGGTGCCAGATTCGGAAGACTTCATATCAATTACAGAAAGGGGCTCTCCTCCTATTGATTCTTTGTATAGGAGCAATTGTGCTCTCGAGGCGGGGGGCGACCAGATTCTGAAAAAGGAATGTGTGGCGGAATAGGTCAATCCAAGGTCCTTGCCGGTATAAGCAGGATAAGAAGAAAAATCAATTGACTGAGTTCTGGCGGCGAGGCATCCCACTATAAACAGCAGCGACAGAATAGATTTCATCACAAGCAATTTTATTTCTAAAAATACTTGTAATTATTGAAACACCGGAAACGCCGGTTGACGCCTAGTTTTCGTTGGCGGTAAAATAGAAGCCTTCTTCGTTGAGCACAACGGAGGGAGTGATGAATTCAAAAAAGGAATTGCGGATGATCTGTTCCACAGATTCGAGGTAGTTCAGGCCGATCTCCGGAGTTTTCACGGCGAATTTCCAGCTCTGGATCTTGAGCATCGCGATCTTGCTGGCGCTGATGAGATGGTTGTCGGCGATACGGAATTTTTCTGCCAGGAAGTCCTGGTCGTTATTGGTATAGACTAAACGGGGTTTCATAGAGATTGATTTTTCTATCGAAAGGAATTGGATAGCGTAATAACGGAATCGGGGTACCGGAAATTGTATGGTATACGGAAGTTTTTGCAGACAAATACCGGTTTATGCGTCTAATTAGCAGCTGATTATGGAATTTATCCCTATCTTTTACACAAATTCAGTTTATGCGGTTTCCCTTACGAATCGTTACAAGTGTATTTATCCTTTTGCTGGGGTATGGCTCCATGGCTCAGGTGCGTCTGCCGGCGATCATTGGCAGCAATATGGTACTTCAGCAACAAACCAGTGCCGGCCTCTGGGGCTGGGCAGGGCCAAACGAAAAAATATACATCACGGCTTCCTGGAATAACCACACCGATAGTACGCAATCCAATGGCGACGGGCGATGGTCAACAGCCATCCAAACCCCTGCCGCAGGAGGGCCCTATTCTATTACGTTCCGGTCATGGAACACCGTAGTGATCGATAACGTCATGGTGGGTGAAGTTTGGCTTTGTTCGGGCCAGTCTAACATGGAGTGGAGCGCGCTGAACAATAATAAACAGGCGATGGAAGAAGCGCCAAAGGCTACCAACCGGCAGATCCGTTTTTTTCATATTCCCAAAACGACTTCTGAATACCCGCAGGATGATGTAAAGGCTTCCTGGGTGGTGTGCAATCCGGAAGACATGAAAAAATTCAGCGCCATCGGATATTTTTTCGGCAAGAAACTCAATGGGGAACTGAATGTACCCGTGGGACTGATCAATTCCAGTTGGGGTGGCACGCCTGCGGAAGTCTGGACACCCGCGGCCAGCATTGCCGCTGACCCTGTTTTAACCGAAGCTGCTGCCAAACTGGGCCCTACTCCCTGGGGCCCCTATCAGCCCGCGAGGAACTATCATGCCATGATCTATCCCATCCGTCAATATGCCATTGCCGGGGCAATCTGGTACCAGGGCGAATCGAATGTTGGTACCGCCTATGCTTATACGCAGTTGATGGACGCGATGATCAGCAGCTGGCGAAAATCGTTTTCAAGGGAATTTCCGTTTTACTTTGTTCAGATAGCTCCCTATGATTACGGAAGCGGCGACAATGGCGCCAGGCTGAGGGAAGCACAAAGCCGTGTACGTACGGCCAATACAGGTATGGTGGTGATCAGCGACCTGGTCGATAACATAAAAGATATTCATCCCCAGAATAAACTGGATGTAGCCAATCGCCTGGCCAGTCTGGCGCTCGCGCAAACCTACCATCATCCTTCCGGCCCCTGGCAGTATCCCTCCTACCGCAACATGAAAATAGAAAGCGACAAAGTGCGGATCAGCTTCGATCATGCCGAAGCAGGATTGATGAGCAGGAACGGCCCCCCGGGTGATTTCCTGGTTGCCGGGGAGGATAAGAAATTCTACCCTGCTACTGCAAAGATCGAAGGCAATACGGTTGTGATCAGCGCCAGAGAAGTGAAAGCCCCCGTTGCCGTCCGCTTCGGTTTCAGTAACACCGCCATGCCCAATCTCTTCAGCAAAGAGGGATTGCCGGTTAATTTGTTCAGAACAGATGAATGGTGAAGAGTATAGGGTTGGTTTGGTGTTTGGTGTTTGAGGTTTGGTGTTTGAGGTTTGGTGATCTCAGTGCCTTGCTATTCTTCTTTCCATCAATTCTCTCCAGGTTGTGAGGATTATTTTTTGGTCGGCCAGCGCTTTTTTGAAAGCAGGGTCCATCATCGCCAGCAGGTCGCCGTGGCGGGTATTACCCGATGAGCTGATGTGTTTGAATACCGGCGAGGGGTCCGTGCAATGCATGATCATCATGGTAACTCCGGGTTTGAGTTTTTTTAACGCTTCGATGTAGTGACTGATTTTGTTTCGCCGAAGGTTTTCTGTTGTTGCCTGCTGACCGGCTGGCAGCTCCCAACCATAGCTGTAATTGTGCAGGTCGTCAAGTACCGGCAGACCGGCTTTCCAAAGCATCTGACCCACCTGGCGAAGACTGTTCATTTGTGCATCGGGAAATTTCATCTGATCCTGAATCAGCGTGGCATGACCGGCCGGAAACATGACGGGAATACGGTATTCCATCCCCACTTTTACATACCGTTCTATGAAAGCCGGGGAAGCGAATAAAGTGCCCATATGGCTGTCGAGATGTGTGGGTTTTATTCCCATTTTCAGGGCTCGTTCGATCTGTGCCCTGATTTCTGTTTCCACTTCATCGGCCGAAGCATGCGCCACCACTTCTTCCACTGTTGGCCAAAGGGCGCCCTGCGGGTCGGTGAGGCCGGGTACAGCCTTTGATCCGCTGACAGGAACCCAGCGGTATTCTTCCCATTCGGAAGTAAGGGTGAGATGAAGGCCCGCATCGATGCCCGGATGACTGGCCAGATACCGGGCATATCCCGGCACCCAGGAACAGGGCATCATGATGCTGCAGGAATTGGCCACGCCTTTCGACATGGCCTGGATGGCGCCTTCATTGGAATCCCAGCTCATGCCCACATCATCCACATGGATGATCAGCACCCTGGATCCTTTCGGATATCCCAGCTTCTCGGCAAAAGTGGAATCGATGGTTTGGGAAATACTGAAGAAAGATGCGCACAGCAATGCAGCAGCCAATAGGAATATTCGCATGACAATCGTTTTGGTTGTTGAAAGATAGCCTGAATCGTGACAACGGATGATGAACGTCGTCTGAAATTATCAAAAATTTTCAAATGAAAACAGGTCCGGCCAGTGCCATATGACTCGCAATCGTTTGCCATCTGCCATTCCTCCATAGCCTGTTTGTCATATCACCTATATATTCTACATTTAGGTGCTCATTCATCTTCTAATCAATTTTTTTAATGAACTAACATTATGGGAGATTTTCAAATTAAAAAGAACCCAAAAAAGTATGATGCCGTAATTGTGGGATCAGGTGCGGGTGGTGGAATGGCTGCGTATGTACTGGCCAAGGCAGGGTTGAAAGTGTGTCTCATTGAAGCCGGAGCCATGTATGATCCGCAAAAAAATATCACGCAGTTAAAGAATCCGTGGGAGTCGCCCCGTCGCGGAGCAAGTACCAAGTTCCGCCCATTCGGCGATTTTGATGCCTGTTACTGGGGATGGGATATTGATGGCGAACCGTACACGCATGCGGCCGGTACCCAGTGGGACTGGTGGCGCGCGCGTATGCTGGGAGGTCGTACCAATCACTGGGGAAGAATTTCTCTCCGCTTCGGGCCCAAAGATTTCCGACGCAAAAGCATTGACGGGTTAGGCGATGACTGGCCCATCACTTATGATGACATCAAACCATATTACGACAGAATTGATAAAATGCTGGGAGTATTCGGCAGCAATGAAGGACTGGAAAACGATCCGGATGGATTTTTCCTCCCTCCTCCCAAGCCCAGGCTGCATGAACTGATCATAAAGAAAGGCGCCACCAACGCGGGCGTCAAGGTAATTCCATCGAGGCTGTCCATTCTTACCAAGGCTCTTCCCGATAACCCCGACCGCCAGGAATGTAATTTCTGCGGGCAGTGCGGCCGCAACTGTAGTTATTTCAAAGCCGATTTCTCCTCTTCCAATGTACTGATCAAACCTGCATTGGCTACCGGAAACATTGATGTGGTAGCGGATGCGATGGCGCGTGAAGTACTGACAGATACGGAAGGAAAAGCAACCGGTGTTTCCTATATCAACAAGACTGATATGATGGAATACCAGGTAACCGGTCGGGTAGTGATTCTTGCTGCCAGTGCCTGCGAATCTTCCAGGTTGTTGCTGAACTCCAGGTCAAAGCGCCATGAGAACGGACTGGCCAATGCCAGCGATGTGGTGGGCCGTTACCTGCATGATAGTACCGGCGCGGCCATGGGTGGTGTATTGCCCCAGCTATTTGACCGCAAACGCTACAATGAGGACGGTGTAGGTGGTATGCACATCTACTCTCCCTGGTGGCTGGATAACAAAAAGCTCGATTTCCCCAGAGGATATCATATTGAATATTGGGGAGGCATGGGCCAGCCGGCATACGGTTTCGGCTTCGGTATCGAAGGAATGAACGGCAAGTTTGCCGTACATGGTAAAACAAAAGAAGCCGGCGGATATGGTAAATCACTGAAAGAAGATGTCCGCTTCTTCTACGGCGCCGGTGTAGGAATGGCAGGACGCGGAGAAGCCATTCCCAAATATGAGAACCGGTGTGAAATCGATCCTACCGTGGTTGACAAATATGGTATCCCGGTATTGCGCTTCAATGTAAAATGGAGCGACTATGAAGTCAAACAGGCCAAGCACATGAAAGAAACTTTCGCGGAGATCTTTCACCAGATGGGCGCCATCCCAACCTGGGGACATACCGACGGACCCGAAAACAACTACGGTCTCGAATCTCCCGGAAAAATTATTCATGAAGCCGGTACTGCCAGGATGGGCAATGATCCCAAATCATCTGCCTTCAACAAATACAACCAGGCACATGATTGTAAAAACCTGTTCTGCGTAGACGGTGCGCCTTTTGTAAGCCAGGCCGATAAGAATATCACCTGGACCATCCTGGCCCTGTCGCTGCGTGCCAGTGAATACATCATTGATGAAATGAAAAAGCAAAACCTGTAACCGTTTCAGCATTTGATTGTAAAACCCATTCATCCACTACAAAACGAATTTTAGATATGGACAGAAGGAAATCGCTCAAAGCCCTTGCTCTCGGAACATTGTCTGCCGGAGCCTTGCTGGAGGGCTGCAAGCTCGACAAACATGAAGAAGCCAAGCCGGCTACTCCTGCGCAGGCCGATTTTACGATTGATCGTGCCAAGGAAGAACTGGAGCGCGACCGGGCCCTGATGAGCAAAAAATATTTCAGCGAGCATGAAATGGCTACCATCACGATACTCGCAGACATTATTATTCCGGAAGATGAGGTCAGCAAAAGCGCCTCTGCTGCCGGGGTGCCTGCTTTTATCGATTTCATTGTTCAGGACATGCCTGAGCACCAGGTGCCGATGTCGGGCGGGCTGCGCTGGCTCGATCTCGAATCATTCAAGCGTTTCAACAAGAGCTTTGTTGACCTGGCGGAAAGCGATCGACTGAAGATCGTGGACGATATCGCCTACCCCAATAGAAAAGATCTCAATGCTGATCTGAAACGGGGCGCCGCGTTCTTTTCACTGATCCGTAACCTCACTGTAACGGGGTTTTATACCAGCGAAATCGGAGTAAAGGATGTAGGCTACAAAGGAAACATTCCAACCAAATGGAATGGTGTTCCCGACGACGTACTGAAACAGTACAGCCTGGCCTATACAGATTGGGAAGCTAAAAACTGCGCAAGCTACCAGTAATCATGAGCGACCTTTCCCGGAAATACAGCAATGGGGAGATCACCATCGTATGGAAGCCTTCGGTTTGCATACATTCTACCCTTTGCTGGAAAGGTGAAGCCGGGCTGATTGATGTGTTCAATCCGAGAGAGAAACCATGGATCAAGCCCATGGGTGCTTCCACCGAAAGAATCATGGACCAGGTCAGGAAATGCCCGAGCGGAGCCTTGAGTTTTTATTTTAATCAAGAACAGGAAGAAGCCCCGGATGGACCGGTAAACCCTTCAGAGGAATAATCCTGTTTTCAGATATCTCCCATAAGAAAGAGGCTATCACGCATTGCGGATAGCCTCTTTTCTATGATTGTTGTCAGTTGTTATTTTTTCAGGGTAATCAAACCGAGTTCGGTGTCTTTGCCTCTTTTTACCGCAATGTTGGTAATCGTGGTGTCTTTATACCCGTTGATACCGTCGATATACAGGCTGTAGGTTCCCTCCTGCAATCCTCTGATCTTGAATTCACCTTCTTTTTCCCAGGGGCGCGCCCAGGCCGTATCGGAATTATTATAGGCCATGATGGTTCCGAATGAATGCACAGGTCTGATCTTGCCTTCGATTTCGCCAAAGCTCTTATGGCTGAAAGGACGAATCACCGGTTTGAGGTAATATTTACCGTTCCAGTAGAGGATAGATCTGGACAGATCGAAGTCGAGGTAGAACGACAGGTTGTTATTGCTGGAATCGACATCGAGGTGATGACGGATCTTGACATATACAAAGTTCCAGTTGTCTCTCAATTGCAGCGGATAGGATGTACTGTCTACCACTACACTGTTGTTGGTGCCCAGGATGAATTTGATCTTGGTAATTTGTCCGTTGGGTATATATCCGTTTGCCAGCAAGGTGTCGGTACCATTGCGCAGGGTGAGCAGGTCGTACACGCCCGGGTTAATATCCAGTGTATCCCATACTTCGCAATGAATATCCATGGTATCGTGATGATCATCGCAATGGCGGTCATCATCGTGGTGGCTGGAAGATTTGCAGGTATCCACTTTTACCAGCAGGCCCTGGATATCGATCAATACTTTCTGATAATCCGTGGGGCCATCGGTCAGATAAACCGATAGTTTGGATTGTCCTGCCGGGATGTTCTCGACATCTCCTCCCACATTCTTCTGACAGGAAATGACCATGAAGCTAGCCAACAGAATGCAGGCCGCACCCGTCAACAACCATTTGAATTGTTTCATAAAACAGATTTTGAATTAAGAATAGAAAACAAGTAGAGTTATTTCAACGGCAGTGGATTGCGGATAAGGCGTTGGTGACAAAAACAAAAACAGTGCCAGCGCGCAGGCTTTCGTAGAACTACGATGGGGCTTGGAAGACCATGCGTGAATATCTGAAACCAAAATATTGTTCCGGCAATGAAAAGTAATAACTCAATCTCCTGCTTTTCAGTGCTCCCTGGTTCAGATTCTGAGCGACATGCGAAACCGTGCTGTGGATAACTCAGCAGCAACTGACCCTTTAAAAAGTCAATCTCTTTGGCTAGAATTTGAAATTCCAGGTAACCGACGGGATGATGGGAAAGAGAGAGACCTGTCTGGTGTCTACTTTCAGACTGCCATCATAGGGATTGCCGGTCTGGTCAAAATAAATGAAATACGGGTTGAGCCTGCTGTAGGTATTGTAGATGCTGAACACCCAGTAGTGGGCAAATTTTGCGTTTGGTTTAGTTTTGGGCGTGAAGGTGGCCGACAAGTCCAGGCGGTGATAAGCCGGTAACCGGTATTGGTTTACTTTACTATACTCCTGGGTGAGTACCCCATTGATGATGTAGAAACGTTCGGGCAAGGTAGTGGCGTTTCCGGTGCCGTAAACAAATACAGCAGAGAACTTCCATCTTTTGTTGAGATCATACATGGCAACCACACTCAGATCATGTCGCCGGTCATATTTCGCCGGGTATTTTTCGCCATCGTTCAGTGCGGGGAATTTGCGCCAGGTCCAGCTCAGCGTATACCCGATCCATCCGGTAAATTTTCCACGCGCCTTATTCACATACCATTCGGCTCCATAGCTCCATCCTTTTCCGAAAATAAATTCTTTTTCGGGATCTTTCAGACTCTGCGTATAACCTTCGCGGTATTCTATCTGGTTTCGCATATCCTTGTAGTAGACCTCCACCGAGGTTTCATACATATTGTCGTTGAAATTCTTAAATAGTCCGGCCGCATACATCCAGCTTTTTTGTGGCTGAACCAGGTAAGTGCTGGGCACCCAGAGATCGGTCGGAAGGGTGGATCCGGCATTGCTCACCAGGTGTATGTATTGCAGGTTACGGGTTACCGAAGCCTTGATGGACGTAGCATCGTCGACGGCATAGCGAAGCGTGAAACGGGGTTCGAGACCTCCATAAGTTTTGATGGCCTGTCCCCTGCTGTATAGGGTGCTGTCGAGTTTATTGCCGTCATTGTCTTCCACATATTTGGTGTAGGGCCCCATCTGCGTAAAGGAAGAGAACCGAAGTCCGCTGCTTAGTTTCCAGCGGTCGTTTACATCCCAGTCGTGCTGAACATAGATGCCCGATTCTCCGGCATATTTAACTCCTTCATTGTTGGGTTTGAATTCGGTAGTGCCCTGGTTGCCGCTCACCACATTGGGAGTGAACTTATGATAAGTATAAAGGCCGCCAAATTTGAGTTTGTGATTGGGAGCTACATAGTAATCAAAATCTGTTTTTGCAGTGGCATCGCGGATACCGGAATTAAGACTGATCGAAAAATCGTTCTGGGTTCCGCCAAAAGAAAAATAATAATCATTGTATACCAGCGAGGTGTTGGAGAACAGTTTCTTGCTGAATACATGGTTCCACCGCAGGGTACCGGTTGCGTTTCCCCAGGGTATTTTTGCTTTAAAGGATCTTTTGGAATTGTTGAAGGCAAATACATCTCTTCCGAAATACCCGCTCAGGTAGAGCCTGTCTTTACCGGAAAGCCTGAAATTTACCTTTGTGTTCAGGTCATAGAAATAATAACCGGATCCATAAAAGGCATTGTCTTTGCCGATGAAAGGTTTCACCAGAACATCGATATAGGTACGACGTGCCGATATCATGAATGAGGCTTTGTCTTTCTTCAGCGGCCCCTGAACGGACAGCCGAGAAGATATCGCCCCGATACCCCCTTCCACTTCAAATTTTTTCATATTGCCATCTTTCATAGCCACATCAAGTACAGACGACAGTCTGCCGCCGTACTGAGCAGGCATTCCGCCCTTGATCAGCGAGGTGTTTTTGATGGCATCCGAATTGAATATCGAGAAAAACCCGAAGAGGTGTCCGGTGTTGTACACGATGGCGTCATCCAGCATGATCAGGTTCTGGTCGGGCCCTCCTCCCCTCACATACAATCCGGTGTTTCCTTCGCCCGCATTGCGGACACCGGGCAGGAGCTGCAGGGTTTTAAGAATGTCCACTTCCCCGAATATCACCGGAACCGATTTGATCTGTGACATGGTAAGGTCGAACTTCCCCATCTGCGCGTTGCGCACGTTGCCATCGCGCCGTTTGGAATATACTACCACTTCTTCCAGTACCGATTTCTGCAGTAAAAGGATATCCTGCTGGCGGTTAGAATCCAGGGTTATGTCTAGCGCCCTGGGTACATACCCTGCAAAGGAAACGATGAGAGCGTATTTACCGGACGGAAGGGTGATGGAATAAAATCCGTACTGGTTACTGATTACTGAACGCCCATTAATGGAAATGGTGGCGCCGATCAGTGTTTCCGAGGAGAGTGAATCCCTGATAAATCCACTGAGGGTAAATTTGCCCTGGGCCCGCAGAGCGGAGGTAAACAACATCAGGCAAAGGCCGAACCAAATTATCTTCTTCATGCTATAAACATTCTTTCCCATTCTATATCCGTGCTGATAGGTCATCAAAGAAACTCAACCCTTTGTTCAGGCAACTAGGGTTTGGAATAATCGAGTGAATCTTGTGTGGAACCGCATTCAGGCATCTTGCTTCCGAAGTAAGGGTTGCGGATAGCTGTCTGATTGCTGAGCCAGTAGGCGCCTTTGTGGTTAAAGGCCATCGGGCAAAACTGGTAATAAACTTTCTGATTTGTGTATTTGACCGTTCTGATGAGATCCCACAGCGCGCTGGTAATGAGGTCGAGTTCCTTCCTCTTTCCCTCTACTTCTTTTTCGCCAAGTATACCCGCTGCCGATCCTGAAATGGTCAGGGCAAAATCTTTGGCCGTTGCCTGGAGCGAGCCGGTGGAGTCGCCCTGGATGTCCTGGGTATGCAGGCTGTCGGCCGCCAGTTTCAGGTTGGCCGCAGACTGATTAATTTTAACGGAATCTTCAGAAAAAAAGGCGTCTTTCAGATCGAAATAAGAAGCCAAAAGCACATCAAAGGAATGTTTGAAGGTGGCGGTATTCTCTTTTATGGTCAGCGGTTTATCTTTTTCATGATCGGCCTGCTTCTCCTTCCGGAATACCAGAAAGTACAAACCAATCCCAATGATCGCCAGTGCCAGTATAGCCAGGAACATTCTTTTCATCTTTCCAATATTTCCGCTAAGGTAGGATATGGTTTTAAGAATTCTAAAACACTATTTTTGCGTTCCGATTGATTTTACTCGGAAAACAAAAATCGAGAAGTAATTTTTATATATGCTGGCCGGATTAACAAACGTCACCTTTGAATTTGGAGCAAGAGTCATTGTCGAAGAAGCAACCTGGCATATCCAGCCGGGAGAAAGAATCGGCCTCATCGGATACAATGGAACCGGGAAGTCTACCCTGCTTAAGCTGCTGGTAGGCGAATACCTGCCGTCTGCCGGAACGGTTGAACGGAGTCGTAATACCTCCGTGGGTTACCTGCACCAGGACCTGCTGAGTTTCGATACCAACAGTTCCATCCTGGAAGTGGCGCTCAGTGCTTTTGAAAGAGTGCTGCAACTGGAAAAGGAAATCGAAGAGATTGGCAGAGAGCTGGAAAAAACAGGCGATGAAAAGACCCTCCTCGAATACACCGATCGCCTTCACGAAATGGAAACCCTGGGTGGGTACAACATTCACCACAAAACAGAGGAAGTGTTGCAGGGGCTTGGTTTTTCGAACCAGGATCTCGGGCGCCCCTATCGCGAGTTCAGCGGTGGTTGGCGTATGCGTGTACTGCTGGCTAAAATGATCCTGCAGCAGCCAGACCTGCTTTTACTCGATGAACCGACCAACCACCTCGATCTTCCCTCTATTGAATGGCTGGAGAAATACCTGGTTCATTACCAGGGTTCGGTGGTAATCGTGAGCCACGATAAGTATTTTCTGAACAGAATGGTCAACAAGATTG
Organism: uncultured Chitinophagaceae bacterium; assembly: GCA_964605065.1. Classification (GTDB taxonomy): domain Bacteria; phylum Bacteroidota; class Bacteroidia; order Chitinophagales; family Chitinophagaceae; genus Endoryza. Next base: position 87,836 of record CAZSAQ010000006.1, on the reverse strand, counting down.
TTGAACTCTACCAGCAGCAACTGCATATTTATAACGGCAACTTTGATTTTTACGAATCGGAAAAAGCGATCCGGATCGAACTGCAGCAAAAAGCTTTCGAAAATCAGCAGGACTACATACGCCAGCAGGAAAGATTCATTGAGCGTTTCAAGGCAAAAGCCAGTAAGGCTGCCCAGGCCCAGAGTATTCAGAAAAGGCTCGACAAACTGGAACGCATCGAGGAAGCAGAACTGGAACGTCCCAATATCCGTATCAATTTCCGGGTTGACAAGGTACCCGGAAAAGTGCTGGTAGAACTGAAACATGTTACCAAGGCTTTTGGAACCAATCATATTGTAAGCGACGCTCATGCCGAAATCAATCGGGGGGATAAAATTGCGCTGATCGGTGCCAACGGTAAAGGGAAGTCAACCCTGCTCCGAATCATAGCAGGTACGGAACCGATTTCAGGCGAACGCAAATGGGGACACAATGTGGACGAGAGCTTCTATGCACAGCATCAGCTGGAATCTCTTAACCTGAACAATACTATTTTGGACGAGATGAAGGGTTGCGGCAGTCAGCAAACCGAACAGGAATTGCGCAACCTGCTGGGTTGTTTTCTTTTCGGGGGAGATGATACCGATAAAAAGATCAGGGTGCTGAGCGGTGGAGAGAAGGCAAGAGTGGCACTGGCTAAAACGATTGTGAGCAAAGCCAATTTCCTGTTGCTGGATGAACCGACCAACCACCTCGATATGCATTCGGTGGAATTGCTGGCCGATGCGTTGATGAAATATGAAGGCACCTACATTTTCGTCAGTCACGACCGTTATTTTATTTCCAAAGCGGCCAATAAGATCTGGGAGATCGATGACGAGAAGATCAAGGAGTTTGCAGGCGGCTATGAAGAATGGGTGGCCTGGAAGGCGAGGATGGCTGCTTCTGCCGGTCAGCAAGGACGCCCTCAAAAGCCCGCACCCGCCCCTGCTGCCGCTCCTGAACCTGCCCCCAAGTCTGCACCCGCTGCCACCGCCAACACCGCTGCTGCGCCGATCAATAAAGAGCTCAAAAAGGAATTGCAGAAACAGCAAAAGGCCTTTCAGCAACTGGAGGAACAACTGGCCGCTCTCAACAAACGACAAGCCGAACTACAGGAACAATTGCAGTTGCCCGATATTTATGCCGACCATAAAAAATTTCAGGCTACGGAAAGCGAATTGAAAAAAGTGAGCAGCCAGTTGCAGCAACAGAATGCCGAATATGAAAAAGTATTTGAAAAGATCATGGAACTGGAATCAGGCATGGGTAGTTAATAAAAGGTGATCTTTTTGATTTTACCAGCTGCCGGTTTGCGCCATTCAACCGAATTCCCGTTATTTAGTGTCTTTAATGGCTATCTGTCATCCGTTCCTCAGAGGGGGCAATTATTTTATGCGAACCAGTTTAACTATTCTCATCTTCCTGTGTATCTGCTACCAGTGCATGAGCCAATCGGGCCAGCGCCCCCGGATCGGCCTTACCCTGAGTGGAGGCGGTGCCAAGGGGCTGGCGCATATCGGAATTCTGAAAGCCATAGATTCAGCCGGTTTGAAAATAGACTATATAACAGGCACCAGTATGGGCAGTATTGTGGGGTCGTTGTATGCCGTGGGATATTCGGGAGCCCAGATCGAGGAGATCGCCAGGAAAATCAATTGGGACCAGCTGCTGAGCAATGGCTCTTCTCTGCGGGCACTGGTAATGGAAGAAAAGGATGAGTACGACAAGTATGCCATCGAATTACCCTGGATCAACCATCGCTTTAAGCTGCCTACGGGTTTCCTGGAAAGTGAAGAACTGTGGCTGAAGTTTTCTGAATTGTATTTCCCTGTTTACAACATCAAGGATTTTTCCAAATTCTCTATTCCTTTCAAATGTGTGGCGGCAGATGTTGCTACCGGCCAGGGAGTCGTGCTGGACAAAGGCGAGATTGTAACGGCTATCCGTGCGAGTATGGCCATACCAACCGTTTTTACTGCCGTAGATCACGAAGATCACAAATTGATTGACGGTGGTGTGGTTCGCAATTTTCCGGTATCGGATGTGCGGGATATGGGAGCCGATTTCGTTATTGGCAGCAATGTGGCTACCGGGCTTTTGCCAAAAGAAAAAGTGAACAATGCCCTGCAGGTATTGTTGCAGATCGCGTTTTTTAAAGAATCGGAAGACTCGCGCAAGGAAAAGGAATTGTGCGATATATACATACCCATGCCGGTCGAAAATTACAACACGGCATCGTTCAACAAAGCGCAGGAATTGCTGGAGCTGGGAATGGAAGAAGGCAGGAAATTATATCCGCGTTTCAAGCGGCTCGCCGATTCCCTGAACGAACGGTACGGTACGGTGAGCCCTGTTACGGAAAGGCTCGCCAAAGTGGACTCGATCCTGATCAGCGACATCGAGATCCATGGTCTTAATAAAACCACGGAAGGTTTCTTCAAGCACATGATGGGTTTTTATGATCACCGCTACTATTCCTCCTCCCGGATCGCGGAAATGGTGAGGAAGGTTTTCGGCACCAGGTACTATTCGCGGATCTTGTACAGCCTGATGCCGGCTCCCGACAGTGCGGTAAAGATTGTGTTTACCGTTACGGAAAACCCAAGGAGCTTTGCCAAGCTCGGGTTGCATTATAACAAGTTTACCGGCATCGGCATCGTTGCCAACCTGACCACCCGCAATTTCCTGGCGCCTCATTCGCGCAGCCTGTTCACGGTAAACATCGGCGAAAAATTCCGGTTCAGGGGCGAACACATGCAATACCTGGGGCGAAGCAAAAACGTAGCCGCCATTGGCGGCATTCAATACGAATTCCTGAGCATCCCCACCTTCACCGATTACAAAAAGGACGGAGAATACAAACAGAGTTATTTCAAAAGCGAGCTAAGGATGCAATATTCTGCCAACAGGGTTTTCACCGTGGGTGCAGGTACCCGGTTTGAATGGATCAAATACAAACCTACCATACAAACCAATTTTGAAATAAAGGGTAAAAATGATTTTGTAACCGGCTACGTGTACTGGGGTGTCAATACACTCGACCGGGCCGTACTGCCCCGCAAAGGCGTCCGGATCGACGGAGAAGCAGGACTGGTTATAAACCAGACACCCTATGTAAAAGTGTTTATGGGTGGTATTGAAATTCCTTCCGATTCTTTGGGAATCGTCTACAACGACTACCAGCGCGCCTGGATGAATGTAGAAACTTATTCGCGGCTGGGTTCCCGATTTACCTTGTCCACCCTGACTCAACTGGGGGTCAATTTCAATTATGATCAGAATGTGTTCAATGATTTTGTGATTGGAGGGTTGACCCGCATGTTTCGAAACCAGATCATGTTCGCCGGTTTGGAAGAAGGAAGTTTTTTCACTACCAGTGTAGCAGCCTTACAGGTCGGGCTGCGTTACAACATCACCGGTAACCTGTATGTAACCGGCCGTACCAACGGTCTTATGAATAATTTTATCAGCACGGACAACAGATTGCAGTCGCCCCGCTATCTGACCGGTCATTCTTTGACAGTGGGATATAATTTTGCCATGGGGCCGCTGGAAGTTAGTACCATGTACTGCGATCAGTCAAAAAGAGTCGTTTCCTACATCAATATTGGCATTCCTTTCTGATCAGCCTCTGCTGGATTTGATGAAATCAGAAACCAGGTAACTGATCAGTTTGCCGGTGGTTTCCTGGCGCCGTCCATCCATCAGTTGAGTGGCGCCTTCGCAGATATGTACATAGGCTGTTTTGGTATCGAGTGCGGTAAAGTTCATGTACTGGCGTGCATGCAGCGCCTGTATGCCCGATGGTGTTTGTGCGCTGGCGAGGGCACCCTCTATTGAATCCAGATCCAGCTCCACTCCGGTGTAGTTGTCTTCCGTAAAAGAGGTGGCATGTGCTACGGCCTGGATGAAGTTCCTTTTTTCGTGAATGAAGATATCTTCATAAGTGATCAGATCCATGAAAGGGTTGTTGACCATGTCCATCCAAACATTCTGGGGTATATAATTTTCATGGATACCTACCACGCAATATTTTTGAAGATAGCCGTCTTCTTCAGCGTATCGAAAGCCATTGCCGCTATGTCTTCCCTCCGATGGCCGGTAATCCGAATGTGCATCCAGGTTGATGGCATTGATCTGAGCGAGAGGTATCAAACCGGCTTTGTGCAGTCCTTTGGCAGAACCTTTGATCAACGGGTAGGCATTGTTATGACCGCCGCCGATAGCGATGGGAACTTTGCCGTGCGCGCATATGGTCTTGACCAGGTTTTCTACTTCTTCGTCGATGGAGATGACGGCATGCCGGTAGGCGTCCAGTTTTTCTTCCTCTCCGTGAGCATTCTGTTCGATCAGGTATTTCAGGTCGCCGAAGTCAAAATGCCCGAGGATCAGGACATCTTCGCCGGTCAGAAAATCGTTGCTTTGAATGTTGAGAAAGGAGCTCAGGAAAGGTATCCAGCTCGAATCGGCACCGCCTACTCCGTAGTTACCCCTCACGCCGATGTCTTCAGGGATTCCAAATAATACAAATCTGATATCGGTGGCCGAAAGGGCCTGTTCCAACTGGGCTGCTGATCCGGGTACATGGAGCCGCTCTCCCATCTTGGTTTCGAACCGGCGGATCTTTGTCAGGTAGAGAAGATCCTGTTTCGTATAAAATTTGAAATGCTGCATGAAGGGCTTTGATGTTCAATATAGCAAAAGAATACTATTCGGAGATCAATCTTTTGCGCGGACGGATAAAGTCGAGCGGATTTGTCCGGAAATATTTCCACAGTATCCGGATGAATTCGGGGTATTCTCTTAGCTGGATTCCTCTCGATTTTACGGCCACCATGAAGGCCAGGCTGAAACTTACCAGGAAATTCAGAAACCCGATAGCGAGTACCCCGAAAAAAACAGTGAGCAGGTAACCGGGATCAATCTGCCGGATGCCGAGCTGTTCCACCGCTATGGCGCAATTGCCCGCAGAAATGGTGATGTGCCGTATATCGAAATGTATCCCGAATATTTTACCCATGATGCCGGCCATTCCCAGAAAAAAACCAAGGGCGATATTTCCGATGATGGCGCCGGCATTTCTTTCAATAAAATTTGCCAATCGTGACAATTGACCAGACGAGAAGGAAACCCTGAGCCAGGGATGCATTTCCAGCCTCTGGGCGATGCGTCCGTACTGAATCTTGTTCTGCACATATCCGGCGATGATACCGCTCAGGAACAAGAATACACCAGTAAAGCAGGCGTACAGGAGCGACAGGCTCTTCCACGGGTGCTGATCGGCCAGCAAAGCTCTCGCATGCTCCGTATCCGCTACGGGAGTTCCGGTGAGACTGAAATAACCCCAGGACAGCAGGAACGTAAGCGGAAAAACAACCAGCAGATTCCCCAGGAAGGAGGCCGTCTGGCTTCGGGAAATCTTGGCAACGGTAACGGCAAGATTGTATAGATTGGGTTGGGTACCCGTTTTTCTGACGTCCAGTGAGCTGGCTACCGCACTAGCGGTAAAGGCGGGTTGCTTGGTAGCCAGCGTTGAATGGGTTTGTTCGATTATCAGAAAACCGGCGCTGTAATTAAGGCTATATACAAAGCCCTGCCAGAACGGAGCAAATGCCAGTTTGCCGAGCAGGTTCTTGAAAATGGCGATGAAGGATATGATGAACCCGCCCCACATCGCGCTCCCCAGCATTCTCCAATATTCCAGCCGGGTGCTGGTGATGTATTTGTCTCCCTTGCTTCCCTTATGCTCGGCGATCCGGTAAGCCAGGTACCCGAATCCCTGGGACAGAAACTCGCCGATACTGTTTTTTCGTGTTTCATTCCTTACCAGCCCAACGAACAGGTCAACCAGCTTCCCGGTATCAAACTGTTGATCACTATCCAGAACATCCAGCAGCAGTTGCATGCGCTGCAGGCGGTAAGAAAGGATCAGCAGCATATAGGTCAGCGATATACTGGCTCCGTTTTCCGATTGATGGGCTCTGATGTCTGCAATCAGGTTTTCACAAAAAATGAGTTGTTCCTTGACCTTCGAAAGTATTAATTGTACTTCAGAAGTTGGCATTGACTGGTCCAGTATCTGTTCGGCCTCATGAACCAGGTAGTGCTGGTTGATAAATACATTCTCATCCATGTCTGCCGGCAAATACCTCTTCATTTCATTTTCCAATCCCAGCTGGGCAACCTGGAAGGAAAGAATTTTCAATGCGTTGGTAAGTTGGTGACGGAGGTTCCTGTTTTCAATATGAAAAGGCAGGCCGGTGGTTTCAAAAAACCGGAGCCAGGTTTGACGCGGTATTTTTTCAACCCAATCGATATCATCCTTACGGAAAAAAACCGACTGCACCACATAAAGAAAATCGTTCTTATCAGGCAGTGGCGGAAGAAATTTATGTTTGAGGCGATTGGAAAATTCTTCCCAGAAACCTCTTGACAAAGGGATGCCGCTTTCTGTCAGCGTCGAATTGAGATTGGTATTGACGAGCTGTGAAAAAAAGGCATTTCTCAAATTGGTCAGCAGCAGCGGGTATTCGTGAAGCAACCGGATGGCTCTCTGCAAATTTTGTCCGGGATCCCTGAATGGCCCAGACCCTGAGGGCCGGATTTCATGAAAGAACTGAACCAGGAAAGCGAGTCCCTCGTCTCTCTGACGCACCTCAACTACAGTTACCCTTTCCTTTGCTTTTTCTAGGAAATCTCCCTTTTTCTTGCTCAGTTTGATCATGGTTCGGTGTTCGGTTTAGGTGGATGCACGGGTAGCCTATGAAAGGATCATGCCATCTTATTGAACCCAGTTTCCGGATATCATTACATTTTCGATAAGCATGTCGCCGAAGCTATAAGGCAGGTAGGCCAGGGAAGGAATTTCCCGGGTGAGCACGAGGTTGGCCTTTTTGCCAATCGCAATAGATCCTGCCGTTTTCGAAATTTCCATGGCAAAAGCACCATTGATGGTGGCGGCGTTGATGACTTCTTCCGGAAGCATTTTCATTTGAATGGCAGCCATGGCCAGCACCAGGTTCATATTACCGGAGGGCGAAGAACCCGGATTGAAATCGGATGCCAGGGCCAGGGCACAACCGGCATTGATCAGTTCGCGTGCAGGAGGCTGCCGCATACGGAGAAAGAAAGCGGCTGTTGGCAAAAGGGTGGCGATTGTGGAAGAACGCGCCAGGGCCTCGATTGCCTGCTGATCCATGATTTCAAGATGGTCGGCGGAAACCGAGCCGAGCATGACGGCTGTTTCAACCGCTCCTGAAGCGCTCAGTTGATTGGCATGTATCCGCGGCTTCAACCCAATGGCCTGTCCAGCCTTTACAATTCGAATGGTTTCTTCATTGGTGAAGAACCCCTGTTCACAAAACACGTCGATATAGTCGGCCAGTTTTTCCTGTTTTATTTGCGGAAGCATTTCTTCCATGATGAGACGCAGGTATCCCTCCCGGTTATCCTTGTATTCGGTGGGTATGGCGTGAGCGCCGAGAAATGTAGATTTAATCAGAAGAGCAGATTTTTCTTTCAGCTTCTTTATTACCCGGAGCATTTTCAATTCGCTTTCTACCGACAGTCCATAGCCAGACTTGATCTCGATGGCGCCGGTTCCCATTTTACTGACAGCTTCCAGGCGATTCCATGCTTTGATGAATAGTTCATCCTCGCTCATGTCACGGAGCTTTCTGGCGGAATTTAGGATGCCTCCGCCTTTTGCCGCGATATCGGCATAAGACATCCCCCTGATCTTGTCGACAAATTCTTCCTCGCGGCTGGCCGCGAACACCAGATGAGTGTGGCTGTCGCACCAGGCCGGTAATACCATTTTGCCACTGGCATCTACTACGTTTGCGGCATGGAGCAAGCCAGATGGCAGCTGATCCATCGTTCCGAATGAAGCAATACTGTCGTCTTCTACCAGCAAGAAGGCATTATCGGTTATTGGTAGCCGGGATAGTGAATCGCCCCTCAGCGGCTCGTCCGGATGATGAGTGCCAGCCAGTTGTTTAATATTAATGAAAAGTGTCGTCATTTTTTAAGCCGGTTCCGTTGCGTTTGGTGAGTTGCTCAGTCAGCCTGTTTTTCCAATTTCCGAATTTCTTTCAGAAAATCGTACTGTAAATCTTCATGCATGCCGGACACGGCAATTTTTGCTTTGTCCAGCTGAGATACAAACATGTTTTTGATCACCGTATTCTTATCCAGCGGAATACCCTGCTCCCTGATGAGGTGGCAGAAGTAGAGTCGCAAGTCGGCATCGGCCGACCTGGATCCGATATAGCGCGAATGTTTGTTCACCTGCCTCAACAATTTCCGAAGACTTTTCTTGACAAAATAAAGATGGGAGAAATTGATTTCGCCGAAGATCTGATCCATCTCTTTTTTGACTTCCTGCACATAATTTTCTTCCTGGTGCGATTCGAACAACAGATAAGTCAGCAGTTCCTTGTTCTCTTTCTTGAATTTGGCCAGACGAAGGCACATATCAGCCAGTTCGGAAGGTTTCAGGGACAGCAATTCCTGCTTGATCTCGTGTACGGTGGCGGTTCGCATGAGGGGCTATACTATATTTTGAATGAGGTAAGATTGATTTTTGAGCTGGATGGTGTCGCCGGCTTTTTTACCCAAAATGGAAATTGCCAATGGCGCTGCGGGCGACAACACGACAACCTGATAGTGATTCCAGGACAAAGTACCCAAGCCGGCTGCGATAAACAGCAGCAGATTGGAGCAAACGGCAAGTGATCCCGGTTCAACGGCATCATGGGGTTGTTGCCAGCTGATTTGTTGCAGCCTTGCCAGTTCTTGCCGGTGCTGCAATAATTGACGGGCATGCATGTCCCGATCCAACTGGTTCATCGACCTTGCGGTTTCGTATTTATCACCGGCGCTGCTTTTCTGTTCTTCATTGGCAGCATCCTGTGCCGATTTTATCAGCAACTCGCTTGTCCGTATCCGCTCCAGGAGTATTTCCTGGCAGTGTTCAAATAATAGCTGCTTGTCTGAGGTTGTTATTTCATTCATCCAATACAAATATCGGTATTCGGTGATTACAGTCGGGATCAGCCGGGTATTCAGCGTTCGGCAGGCTCAATGAGATCCCAAAGGTTTCCGTAGAGATCACGGAAAACAGCCACCGTTCCATAGGACTCTGTTAGTGGCGGTCGGACAAACTCCACTCCCCTCTCCTGATACAGCTCATAATCCCGCTGAAAGTGGTCGGTATACAGAAACAGGAATACCCTTCCTCCCGATTGATTGCCGATAAAATTTTGCTGCTGCTCATTGGCGGCTCTTGCCAGCAGAATAGCGCTTTGCCCGTTGCCCGCCGGCTTCACCACTACCCATCGCTTGGTTTCCGTTAAGGGAGTGTCTTCTTCCAGCGTAAAGCCCAGGATTTTGGTGTAGTAGTCGATTGCTTCGTCGTATTCTTTTACCACCAGCGCGATCATAGCCAGGTATTGATTCATACAACGAATAAAAGAAAATCCGGTGATTTCAGGCGCCCAGTTTTTTCAACACTAAAGGCAGGTTGATGGACTCTTTCAATACTGGTAAAAACAGGTCTCCCTTCTTTTGTACGCGCTTGTGGATAGTCCGGATATTAAATTGGAGAGGATTCAGCGAGTGGGTCACTTCTTTCCAATCCAGCGGTGTTGATACAGGCGCACCGGGCCGGGGCCGCAAACTGTAAGCCACCGCAAGCGTTTGGCCGGGCCTGTTTTGCAAGTAATCAATATAAATGTGAGGACCTCTTTTTTTCAGGGAGCGTTCCAATGAAGTAGTATCCGGCAATTGTTCATTTACCAGGCTGGCAATGATATGGCCGAAGTCACGTACCTGGTCGTAGGGGTACCGGTTCTTCATGGGCACGTATACATGCAGCCCCGTGGCTCCGGAAGTTTTACAGTAACAGGCAGCTCCCGCTTTTTTCAGTGTTTCAAAAGTGGTCCTGGCCACATCCACAACTTCGGTGAATTTGTTTTTTTCGGATGGATCGATATCGATAACCATCCAGGTAGGATGTGTGGATTTTTGCGTGGTACTGTTCCAGGGATTGAATTCAATGCAGCCCAGGTTAGCGATATAAAGCAGGGTGGCCTTGTTGTTGCACACGAGGTAATCAATCACTTTGTGGCTGCTTTCGCTTTTCACTTTATATACCTCCGCGAAATCGGGCGCGTTTTCTCCTGCATCCTTATGAAAAAAGCCCTTGTCAAGAATTCCATTTGGGTTTCTCAACAAAGAGAGAGGCCGGTTCCTGAGATGTGGTAAAATAAAATCCGACATCTGGTTGTAATATTCAATCAGGTCGCCTTTGGTATATCCCTCCTCCGGCCAGAATACCTTTTGCTGGTTGCTGAGTGTCACTTCCTGGCGTCCGACACGGATCAATTCTTTTGTGGCAGAGTGGCTGTCTTTGTTTTTCACGATCTCTTCGTTTAACTGTGAAATAGATTTTTCCTCCCGAAGGCGTAAAAAAGACGGATGGCGGAATATGCCGTCCCTGGTAATTTCTGTGTAGGCGATATCGGCCACCAGTTCAGGGGTTAGCCAGGTAACCGGGCCATTTGCCGGCACTTTTTCAGCAAACGGAGAATTGGCAGTTTTCAGTTTGCTCATTTTCCTGTAAAGCGTATCGAGCAACTGTTCATTGAAACCGGTACCCACATGCCCACGGTATTTCCAGGTGTGCCCTTTCTTGTTGGCCAGTATCAGCGAACCGAAATACTTCCGGCTTCCTTTCGGCGCAGTAAAACCAACGATCACCACTTCGGTACTTTGAACATTTTTCAGTTTCAGCCATTCCCTGCTGCGAATGCCTTCTGTGTAGGTACTGTCTTTTCGTTTGGCTATGATGCCTTCCAGCCCTGCCTCCCTGGCCTTTTCCAGGAAACGGATTCCTTTATCTTCCACATGATCGCAGTACCTGATAAGGCGATTTCGACCCAGCAGTTTTTTCAGCAGCTTCTTTCTTTCTGTCAAAGGAAGTTCTTCTGTGTTATTGCCATTCAGGGAAAGCAAATCGAAACAGTAATACACCAGCGGAAATGAGGTATTGTTTTCATAATCCTGCAGTTTCTGAAAATCCGGCAATTGCTGCTCGTTCAGCAATACCACTTCCCCATCGATCACCGCCGGTATTTTTATTTTTTTTAAACCAGCCGTTATTGCTGCAAATCGTTCGGTGAAATCCAGCCCGTTCCTGGAATACAATCGGGGCTCCCCTTTCCCTGTTTCCGCGATAGCCCGGTAGCCATCCCATTTGATTTCATACAGCCACTCGGGATCATCGAAAGGTGTTTCTGAAAGGGTAGCCAGCATCGGTTTGATATAACGGGAAAGTTTGGTGCTTCCTCTTCGCGGCCTCTTCTGCCGGCTCCGTTCTGTTTTCGTTGGCTTCTTCGTTTCCTTTTCTTTAATCAGCAGCCAGTTTTTCTCATCTTTTTTCATTTGGACCAACACGAATTTGCCAGACAGTTTTTTTCCTTTCAGTTCAAATTTCAGTTCGCCTTTCCTGAGTGCGGCGAGCGCTTGCTTCTCCGTCAGAGGCTGATAATCGGAATCCAGCGGAACGAAATGACCTTTATCCCAAATCTCCACTTTTCCCGCGCCATAATTTCCTTTGGGGATGATTCCTTTGAAATGGATGTAGTCTACGGGATGGTCTTCCACCTGCACGGCCAGTCTCTTTTCCGCCTCTGTTTCGGGTGGACCTTTGGGAACGGCCCAGCTTTTCAGGACGCCGCCCAGCTCAAGCCGGAAGTCGTAATGGAGGTGGGAGGCCTGGTGCTTTTGCACCACGAACCGGAATTTATTTTTCCCGTTTCGCCCGCCGCCTGGCTCGGGAGTATCCCTGAAATTCCTTTTCTTCCGGTAAGTAGTCAGGCTCATGAGGCTCTTTTTTTAGAGGGTTGCAGACTCGCCTTCAACTGATCCATCAGGTCTTTGGCTTTGGAGTGCACTACTTTCATGGGTTTGAAATCGGTCTTTTTACCCTTTGCTTTGGCGCGAATGATCTTCAGCAATTTGCCGGTATAATCGTCTTTGAACCGGGAGGGCTTGAAAGGCCTGGTAAGCTGGTCGATGAGGTGGATCGCCATTTTCAATTCAGCAGGTTTGGATCTTATGGAAGGCAGGCTGAGCCCGCTTGTTTTGCGGATCTCCTGCTCAAACCGTATCCGGTTCAGCACAATCACGTTGTCCTTTGCCTTGAGCAGGCACACATGTTCGCGGTTATGCATCACAAACACACCCAGCCCTGCTTTTCCGGTTTTTGCCAGCGCATCGCGTAGCAATGCATAGGCGCGAACACCAGTTTTTTCTGGCTCTACATAATAGGGAGTTTCAAAATATACGCTGTCGATTTCGTCTATCTGTACAAACTGGGTGATTTCTATATGTTTGGTTTTTTCGGGACTTGCCTTTTCAAAGTCTTTGGGGTCGAGCACCACATACCTGTCGTTGACGAAGTATCCCCGCACTATATTCTCCCAGGCCACTTCTTTTCCTGTCTTTTCGTTGACTCTTTTGAATTTGATGTTGGAATGGTCTTTCTTATCCAGCATGTCAAGATCAAGCGTACTCTCTTCTACAGCGCTGTAAAGTTTTACAGGGATGTTTACCAGTCCAAAGCCCAGTGAGCCCGTCCAAATCGCTTTCATGTGCAGATATTTATGAAGTTTATCTAAAAAAAATATGCCAGCGCTTTAAGGTGACCGGAAGGCAGGAGGAGGTAAAGTAAAAGGTTATTCACAGGGTGTGAAAAAGAACGGTTGCCACAGCAGGTTACTTTTGCCGGATGGCCGTATAAAGGCACGAATATTGAGCAAAGCTCGTGCGGACCGATCTTTTAAAAAAAATTTTTTACATGGTACAGAAGACCTACTACAAAACCAAGGATTATTGCAAAGTGAAATTTTCCATGCAGGCAGAAAATGCGGAAGTGATTGAGATACTGGGCCTGAATAGCGATTGGAGCAATTCCATTACCATGAATAGAAAGAAAGACGGGACTTTCAGTGTGGATGTAAACCTCCCCAAAAATTCAACTCACGAATTCAAATACCGGGTCAACACCAGCGAGTGGATGAATGAACCTGCTGCGGATGCTGAACAGGCCAATGTATTTGGCGGTCAGAACAGCGTGCTGATCCTCTGAGGAGCGATTGTTATTTTTCCAGCAGATGATGGAGGGCGGCATATTGAAGCAGCATGATGGTTTTACCGTCTCTTAGCTGTCCGTCTTCTATCATTTTCAAGGCCTGTGCAAAGGGGAGCTCGAGCACTTCAATATCTTCCTGTTCCTGTTCGATGCCCCCACCCTCCGTAATCTTCATGTCGTGCGTATACGCCGCCACAAAAAAATGTATGATTTCCGTTACGGATCCGGGCGACATGTATGCTTCCATTATCTTCCGTACCTCCGTAACCTGGAAGCCGGTTTCTTCCTCCGTCTCGCGCCGGATACAATCTTCCGGATTGTCTTTGTCCAGTAAGCCGGCGCAGGCTTCGATGAGCATGCCATCTTCGTTGCCATTGATGAACGTGGGTAACCTGAATTGCCTGGTCAGGATCACCGTGCCCATTTCTTTATTGAAGAGGAGAATGGTGGCTCCATTGCCCCGGTCATAAGCTTCGCGGATCTGCTTCTGCCATTGTCCATTCTTCTTGAGGTACTCGTAGGTAACTTTTTTGAGCAGGTACCAGTTGTCGGATAATATTTCAGTGGAAATCAGTTTTACCTTGGCTGTCATATCAATGATTGTCCGGTAAAAATACAGCAGTAGAATAAATCCGGACAAAAAAATAGATGCGTTTATCGTTTCAGGTTTTACGTTTCACGTTGGTCGATGGTTTTGGATTCATACGCCATTCGCCATCCGTCATTCGTCATTCGCAACTCCTCATTGGTTTATTGACTACTTTCTTCGGTGGTGAACAGCTGTAGAATAAATCCGGGCAAAAAATAGATGCGTTTATCATTTCAGGATTTACGTTTCCCGTTGGTCGATGGTTTTGGATTCATACGCCATTCGCCATCCGTCATTCGTCATTC
>CAZSAQ010000006.1:0-73665 GCA_964605065.1 uncultured Chitinophagaceae bacterium | reverse complement strand
GTCATTCGCAACTCTTCATTGGCTCATTGGCCCATTGACCAATTATCCCCTTACTTCCTCCTCGCTCCTATTAATGGCAACCTGAACAGGAAGTCAAGGCGTGTCAGGTTGCGCGGACCGTCTCTTTTCGCTAAACTGGAAAATGTAAAACCGGCGCGTAGCCCACCTTGCCAACGGTTGCTGGTGTATAGTGCTGTGAACGAAAGGTTCTGCTGCGATTTTCTGAAATACTGGAATTCATCGGAGGGAATAATATAGTTTCTTTCGTAATTCCTGATAATTTTACCTGAACCATTCAGTGGTATTCGTTCTTCCAGACCACTGGCCTTTCCTATTGCCTTGTTCCACCAGTAACTGTGAAAGCCGATGCCTAACCACCATTGAGGCAATAACTGGTATTCATAACCGATGCCGGCCCCTACACCAAAGTTTTTCCGCATCGATCTTTCTTCTGTTGTGTTTACAATGGTATCTCCTGCCCGCACGGATTCGAACTGGGTAAAATGGGTGCTGCTTCCAACAAGGGTGGCATAAAAGGGAGAGACATCGGCGATGATGGCGGATCTCTCTACCTGCACTCTCAGCCAGGCGCCGGGAATGAGATTCCGGTAGGGTTGAAACGACAGGTTGGGCCCGGTAAAATATTGCGAAGGACCCGAGGAAGGTAACTGCAGGCTCCACTGGAGACCAGCCGTTACGATCAGGTCTTTATTTTCCTGTCCATTCTTTTCGGTATTTGTTGTTGCCGGCAGACTATCTGGAGTCTTTGGAGTCTTGGCCATCTCCGCCTTTTTTTCCACCACAGGCGATATCTGCTCATTTTGCGCAGCAATCGTATCGGCATTTGCAATGGCTACTCGATCGGCGATGTGTTGTGAGGTCGATTCCTGCCTGGATGAACGACCAGCCTGCTTGCCCGATCTGGTATCAGGAAAGCCTTGTTTGTTTCTTTTTTTATTGACCGGGTTAGTTTCTGCTGTACCTCCTGACAGAGTGTTCGACGGCCGGTTCTCCCTTTTTTTAAGTGATGACTCCGGCCCAACTTTTCTTATGTCGCCACCGGGGAAGGCAGGTTTGTCTGCATATGTTTTTTCGGGAACCGATACCGATAAACTTAAAGTATCCGAGGTGCCCTTCGATTTCGATTCCGATTCTGAGTCGATTTTTTTGGCGGAAGAAACTATTGCGTTAGCGGGAAGCTGTTGCCTGGAAGAGGTAGCGGATGGAGAGGAGGCTTGCTGCCCGGATGTTACCAGCTTCGCAGCCTGTTTTTCTTCCACATTATTGAATAGAAGCCAGCCAATGACCGGCAGGAGAAGCAGCAGCAGCAGGAGCAGAAATCTTCTGCGTTTTCTTTCCTTTGGTTTGGCCATGGGCGGAAGATGCTGATCGAGGGTTGAAGACATCTCATTCCAGGCCTCGTTTCCAGAGGGAAGCGACAGGTCGTTCCGTAGGGATTCCCAGTCCTGCTCCGACATTTTATGGCTGTTCTTTCGATTCATACTGTTCACTGGAAATGTTTTTTAAATGCGGGTTTCAATCTGTTCCGGGTTTCGTTGAGATGCCACTTAACCGTACCCGTGCTGATGGCCAGGTGTTGGCTGATCTCTGCAATGCTCATTCCTTCGAGATAAAAAAAACTGCCGATGGCCCGGGTAGCGGGTGGCAGGTTATCCAGCAACACATACACATCTTTCCATTCCAGCTTGCTGAAAGGGTTTTCCCTGGTTACCTGATTTTCCGCATCGTCAACCGACAAGGCAGCCGGTATCCGGGTCAGCTTCAGTTTGTCGAGTGCGGTATGGCGTACGATGGTATATATCCAGTTAAAAAATTCACCTTTGGCAGGGTCGTACTCGCCGATCTTCAGGAACACTTTCAGCATCCCATCGTTGACGACTTCCATGGCCTGGTGATTGTCTGCGAAAAATCTTTTGCACATAACAATGAGAGCCGGGTAAAACTTTCGGTAAAGTTTCTCCTGGCTCAACCGGTCATTGGCCGCGCAGTTCTCAATCAGCTGTTGGAGTTCGTTCAATTCTGATAGTCCGTCGGTTTAGAAATAATAAAAACGGATGATGCTCTGGCGTCCGTCTCCCCCAATAAACAACCCGGTGACAGGCCTGTTGTCGGCCCTGTATTCGTAGATCGAATTGTTTTCATCATCTATTCCTCCAGGCACTGCCACATCATTTTGCTGTTTCAGCAGGTTGTTTTGCCATTTGGTAAGAAAAGTAGACTCAATCAATGCATCATCCGTAAGACGGGTCGGATTTATCTTATCATCGTAGCTAAGTGTATAGGTTATGGTTGGTTCAAAAACTCCATCAGCATTCACGTCTGTATATTCCTGCCGTTTCTGCAGGTTACCGCGGTTATCATAGGTATATACATGATAGGCCACTTTTCGCAACGGGTCGTTGGCATTGGGCCAGTGCTGGTATGTGTCCGTTCTAGCCACCTGGCCCTGGTCGTTGTAAACAAATACCGCGCTGCTATCCATAAGGTATTTTACACGCCTGGAAGTACTGCTTTCGTAAACAACACTGGTGATATTAACCGGCGCTCCCGGCCCGGCTGTTGATTCTATGCGAATGATTCTGCCGATTCCGTCACGGATGTAGTGAGTTTCCATGGAATTGACCTGATAGCTGCTTAACAGGTTATCCTGGCCGTAGAAAAAGTTTTCGACAATTCTGTAACTGGAATCGGGCAGACTAATAGTAACTTTCTGTTTCAGCAGGCCTTCTTCCGGAACCGGGTCGTCCTGGGTGTCCATCAATTCCTGGTTGCAGGCGCTGAGCAGAGAGGATGCCATCAGGCAGAAAAGAAGATTTCGTTTCATAACAATCGTTATATGGGTTATTCATTCCGATAAACGGTGGTAACCGGTTCACAGGTTGGGTGGCTGTCGTTTTTTCTTTCAGGTATTTATCTAATATCGTCTAAAAAAATAGCAAAATGAATATCCGGATCAGGGAGATGCAAAGCGAGGATTCTGAGGCGGTGACCGACCTTAGCAACCAGTTGGGTTACGCGATCCGGCCAGAGGATACCCGACATCTTATCAATACCATCCTTTCCGACCCAGGGATGCGCCTGATGGTCATAACCGAAAATGAAAAGATCAGCGGCTGGATCCAGGTTTTTCAAACGGTAAGGCTCGAATCAGGCAGCTTTTGCGAAATAGGCGGTTTGGTGATAGAAGAAAAAGCCAGGGGGAAAGGACTGGGAACATTGCTGGTTCAGGCCGGCGCCGACTGGGCGCGGCAGATGGGCTTCCCCAAACTGAAAGTAAGGTGTAATTCGCTTCGTACCCACGCGCATGAATTTTATAAAAACAACGGGTTCAAGACGGAGAAAGAACAGAAAGTGTTTTACCTGTCTCTTTGAAATGTATGTTCCCTGCAAAAAGGAATGCGGCATTCGCCCGAAACCTGTTATGAAGTATATTACCTGAAAATAAGAACTGATGAAATCAAGAATACGTTCCATGCTGTTTCCTGTTCTATGCAGCGTTATCATGATGTTGTGCGTACAGGCCGGCCATTCGCAACCCCGGTTTAAAGTGCTGGCATTTTATACGGCCAGGGAAGACAAAGCGCATATCAGTTTTGTGGGTGAAGCCAGAAAATTTTTTCCCGCCATGGCCACCCGTTATCATTTCCAGTTTGATACGACCAGCAACTGGAATCTGTTAACCGATTCGGTGATCGGCCAATATGATGTTCTGCTATTTCTGGACACCCGTCCTGAAAAAAAAGAACAGCGCGAATCTTTTGAAAGATACATGCACAATGGCGGCGCCTGGATTGGCTTTCACTTCGCCGGCTTCGCACTCACTCCTTCGGCCTTCAACCAGGATTGGGATTGGTATCACCATGAATTTCTCGGATCCGGTCAATATAAAAGCAACACCTGGCGGCCTACTTCGGCAATACTAAAAGTAGAAGTAACCGATCACCCCGTTACCCGCAACCTGCCACGCACCTTCCGTTCTTCGCCCAACGAATGGTATTGCTGGGAAAAAGACCTTCGGGAAAACAAGGATATTCAAATTCTCTTGTCGATTGACTCCAGTTCATTCCCGCTCGGCACCGGACCAAAGCCCCATGAAATTTGGCATAGCGGCTATTATCCCGTTGCCTGGACCAATCGAAAATACCGCATGGTTTATTTCAATATGGGTCATAACGATATTGATTATGAGGGAGGTACCAATAAGGAACTCTCTTTTCAATTCACGAATCAGACCCAGAACAAACTCATCATGAATGCCCTGCTCTGGCTGGGTAAAAAGAAAAAGTAGAAAACTGTAACCTCCCACTTACTTTTCTCCTCCAATAAAAGAGCTTTTTTGCCGCTCATCCCCTATTGTGTAAATTCATGTACTATGTTTTGCATAGTACATATTTATAACTGTATATTTATTCAAACTTTAAAAAAAAGCCATGAAAAAAATCTTGTTAGCCGTTTTGTTCAGCGCCGGTTTCGTTGCCGCCAGCCAGGCGCAATGCGAAAAGAAGCTGGTTTTAAGCGCATCCAAAGCCATCTTTCTGGATGCCGATGGAAATGAAGAAAGAACCGAGGAGTCGGCGATCAGCATTACTGTCGCCAAAAACAGTATTCATATCAAACATGGAGAAGGGCCCAATGACCAGATTGACGGGGAAATAAAGGAGCTGGTTTGCGAATGGAAGGAGCCTTTGAAAAACGGAAAGAGCAGCAGCAACAAAGTGACCCTCAGCGACCCCAATGGGGATACCAAGACCGGAAAAATTTCTGTGGAAGCCAAGGATGGTGTTATTACCTTCTGGCTGGAATTGGATGAAATGCAGGGACGCAAGATCAAAGTACCCATAGAGAAAGCCAAAGAGGAATAATTATCAATATCCATCATTGGTCAACCGACGTACCGGGCGGCTGGCCGATGATGGCTACCAGTACCCCTCTTGCACTTTTAAGGTTTCCTGCTTATTTTGTAGGCAAACCCAATAAACCGTGAAGAGCCTTCTCACTCTCCTCCTGTCTGCCATTTGCCTTTGTGCAATGTCGCAGCCCAAGCCGCCCGATACAGCCGGCCTGAAATACCAGAAAGACAATGTGATCACCAGCAATACGATCTTAAAGATCGAGAACCTGGGTATCAATATCAATTCGGATCTTCCTGAATTGAGGCCAACAATTTCGGCAGATGGAAACATCCTTTTCTTCATCTGTGAAAATCATCCAGCCAACACCAAATACAGTTCGGTACCGAATTCACAGGATATCTGGTATTCGATGCGTAACGATTCAGGCAAGTGGGAAGAAGCCAGGCACCTGGCCTATCCCCTCAATACGATGCAGTATAACGCGGTTTATTGGATATCACCAGACAACAACCGTATTCTGATACGTGGTGCCTTTGTCAACGGTGCCTACATGGGTAAAGGGGTAAGCATGTGTAAGCTGAAAGCAGATGGGAGGTGGAGCGAACCGAATGCCCTCATGATTAAAAACTATTCCAAATACGATCGGGGTCGTCAGTCGGGCGCTACCATGGCCCACGATGGAAAGACGCTTCTGTTGTACATGACGCCGGATCAGGGTGGCGAAGACAATGATATTTTCGTTTGCTTCCTGTCGGCAGATGGCTCCTGGACAGAACCCAAGAGCCTGGGTAAAACGATCAACGCACCGGAAACCGATGAAATGACACCTTACCTGGCATCGGATGGAGAAACGCTTTATTTCAGCAGCAATCGCAAAGGCACGCTCGGAAGCAACGATATCTGGATGACCAAGCGACTCGATAAGACCTGGTTGAAATGGAGCGAACCCGTTAACCTGGGCTCACCGATCAATACTGAAAACTGGGATGCGTTCTTTACTCTCGATGCCGGGGGCGAATACGCATATCTTACTACCAGCCTGAACACCTACGGTGAAAGTGACATTGTACGGGTAAAGCTGATGGAAAAGGAAAAGCCCAACCCGGTTGTAATGGTATCCGGAAACGTGTATAATCTCAAGACTAAGGAACCGCTCAGTGCCAGTCTTATTTACGAAACCCTGCCCGATGGCGTGGAGGTGGGCAACGGAGTGTCGAACGAAAGAGACGGTTCATTCAAGATCGTACTGCCGTATGACAAGAACTACAGCATACGGGCATCTGCCGATAAGTTTTTTGCCATATCCGAAAACCTGAATCTGGATTCGCTTATCAAAGCCGGTTATAAAGAAATTCACAAAGATCTTTATCTCGCTCCCATCGAGGTGGGCACCGTTGTTCGACTCAATAACGTGTTCTTTGATTTCGACAAATGGGACCTTCGCCCTGAATCTTTCGTTGAACTGGATCGTGTCGTCAAGCTGCTGAAAGAGAACCCGGGCATTGTGATTGAAATGAGCGCGCATACCGATAGCAAAGGATCCGATGAATACAACTTCAAACTCAGTGATAACCGCGCCCGTTCGGTAATGGAATACATCCTTTCGAAGGGAATTCCGGCGAGTCGCATCACTTCGCAGGGTTATGGCGAAACCAAGCCGGTAGCTGATAACGATACCGATGAACATCGCCAGCTTAACCGCCGCGTGGAATTCAAGATCACAAAGAACTGATTTTAGTTTTGATACCAACTGTAAAATCCGGGTCTTCCCGGATTTTTTTTTGTTGGGATCACAACAGAACGGCAGGAGCAGTCGGGAGAAAATAATTACATTTATTGAAATGGCAATCCAGCCCTTTCTGGCGCATCTGGATTCATGCCTCTGGAATAATTCCGAAAAAAATAACCATGCATCCACTCATCGAAACCTGGCAAATCAGTTCCCGCATCAATGAATACCTGTTGTCATCGCTTGCTGAGGAGCATTTAGCGGATCTTTCTCCATCCAAGGGCCGGACGGTGGCGGCGCAGTTCGCCCATATACATAATGTAAGACTGATGTGGCTCAGGGCGGCTGCTCCGGAACTGGAAGCCAGCCTGGTGAAGCTTGAAAAAGATCAGCCGCCCGGTAAAAAAACACTGCAGAAGGCCTTGCAGCAAAGCGCGGATGCCATCTCCCGGCTTTTGGAAAAGGGCTTCGAAACGGGAAAGATCAAAGGATTCAAACCCCACCCGGAAGCATTTGTGGGTTACCTCATAGCGCATGAAGCGCATCACCGGGGACAGTTGATCATTTCGCTCAAAGAAAACGGCCACCTGCCGGATAAGAAGATATTGTTCGGGCTTTGGGAATGGGGCAGCCGTTAAAAAAGGAGAGTCATCGATTCATGGCTTTTACTACCTGCGCTGTTACGAGAAGTTGCCCGGTATGCCGCTGGGCATGTTCGGCTGCATGAAACAGCAAACCTATAACAGTACTGGGTAGTTGTTTTCTGCCCACTCCCCGGTGTTCCGCCAGAACGGACTCCGGTAGGCGGCGCAACTGTTCGATCGCTTTTTCGACCTGCCTGAATAAATCAGCCACGAGCCCTTGCGGAGTGTCGCCATCCTCCCCTGTTGCCTCCTGTTTAAGAAAGCTCATCTGCTGTTCGTTGAGTGGTTGAGCGAAAGCATAGGTAAATAACCGGTCGGTAACACCGGCGATATGACGTACATGAAACCCGACCGATGCCACCCCGTATGGCTTTTCCCACAATTTTTCGGATGGAAAATCATGGAGGGCCTCTTCCACTTCACGGGCAGATTGTAAAAGTGCGTGAGCGACTGGCTGAAGCAAGGCGGGAACACCTTCAACGGGACCCGCTTGCCAGTATTCGGTAGATGGATGCTGCATCCTTCAAAGATACTGGCGATTTATTTCTGAACGATCAAGGTAGCGGTCTGCTGAATATCGTTTCCGATATACCTGATGAAGTAGGTTCCGTTGGGAACTGACAAAGGCAATCGGGTATACAAACTGCCTTCTACCGGTTTAACAGACACCATAACCAAACCCTGCATACTAACAACCTGTACCAGGTCGGATTTTTGGCCAGGCCTGTGTGTGATTGTTGTTGTGTTCACAGCGGGGTTAGGGAAAACTTTCAAAACGCTGTTGCCTGCCGGTTCAATCTTCAGTTGCTGAACCGGGCTGTAGCTGAAATTGCCATCGCGATCGATCATTTTGAGTCTGAAATACCAGGTACCTTCAGTCAGTCCTGCCACAGCATAATTGTATACTGACCGGAGGTTGCTGTTGCCTTTTGCTTTTACAATGGCCGTTTCTTTGAAAGAAGCAGACGGACCGGCTATTTCAATAACAAAGCGGTCTGTTTGCATTTCCCTGTCTGTTACCCATTTCACCTGCGCCATGCCGGATGAATAGGTCACTGTGAACTGATTCAATACCACCGGCAAGGCCGCAGCCGAAACATCGATGGCATTTTCGTTGTAGGCAACGAAGGCCACATCGCTGTTTCCGTTCAGTGTGATTTTGAAGTAAGCGATACGGCTGATGTTGCTCGCGTTAATTCCAAAAGCACTGAAATCTGCTGCCCACAAACGCAAGGGTCTGTCTGTTTTTGTAAATCCGCCGGCGAGTTGCAGGGGATTGGCGGATGCCTCATAAAAATCGGCTGTCCAGTTTCCAACGGGCGAAATATTGCTGAGAACGATGTCAACATAATTGCCGACCCGGTTGCCGTTGATATCGGTGAATTCATACCGGTCGTAGCTTCCGGAGGCGGGGTCAGCCACCTGGGTGATCAGCAGATCCGGAATATTATCGCCAATGGCGGCTATACTCAGATTGGTCGCCGGGAAATACATATTACCGGCAGGAAGGTTCGCCACACAGGTTCCTATGTCCAGGCCCCTGATGCCATCGGTAAGATATTTTGGGATGCTGTTAACGGGCGCGGGATTGGAGGCGCCGTTGCTGACACCGTCATACATTTCTCCCAATCCGATTTTCGTATTACCGTTGACGGTACCGGAAATAGATTGCATGGGAAGCGCCTTGTATTTTCCGGGCACGTAGGCCAGCCCCTTACTCACCAGCAAAGCATCGTTTACGCCGGTAGAATAGCGCAACCCGTTAAAAGAAAAGGATACTACATTATGGCTGTTGTTGGGCTTTACCGAATTGATGTTGGAGCCTGAACTTTTCCAGTAACCATTGAAGTCGGTCACAATTTCCGTAACGGCATTTTGTCCAAGCAAAAAACGCGGGAAGGTTAATCCGGCAATTATCAGCAGAAGAGTAAGGATACGTTTCATAAGGTTGATCATTAAACAGGGTATGCCAAATAATACAAACCGGAAGCCAGTTTGATAATATCCTGTTTATCAACCTAATGGAAAGGTGCTGAAACGCGGATCATTCCCTTAAAGGGAATGATGGCGAAGCATTGGGAAGTTTATCAATCCCACACGTACTTCCAGGTTCCGTCTTTTTGTTTCTTCCAAACGGTATGAAAGATGCCTTTGAATTCCTGCGGATGACCACTGGTATCTGCAGATTTCCAGGTGTATTTTCCATAAGTATAGGCCAGGTCGCCGGAGGAAGACACTTCCACGAAATCCGGACTCCAGGTAACAGAAGCCTGTTTGTAGAAATCGCCGGAATAAAATTTACGGATGCCTTCTTTTCCGAAGATCAGAGAGTCATCTTTTCTTTTGATGACCGCTCCCGAATCGGCGAACGCCACAAATGCTTCCGCGATTCCTTTTTCAGCTGCCATGGCGGCAAAATCGGCTTCAGCTTTCGCCACTTCTTTTTTGGCGGCTTCAGGATCGTTGCGGGTGACTGTGGTAGTGCAACTTTGCGACAGCGAAAAAAACAGAAAGCCGAAAAGGAAGAATCGTTTTTTCATGTGATAGTAGTGATGGGTAATGAATGAATCGGGACGGAATAAAAAACTTGTTTTCCAGAGCGAGGATTATTTTCATTCACATTCAAAATGTCCAGGGCTCGTCTTCATTGAAGGAAAGATATACTTCTGTGCCTGTTGAAAATACTGAATTTTGTGTTTGCACCAGCCATTCTTCCTGTCCTGACATTACTTTGAGCAGGAAATAATTTCCGGCGAACCGGCAATCGGTAATGATACCTTTTCTCCAGGAATCGGTGCTTTCCAGCGAAATGGAAATCTGTTCGGGGCGGATGAAATGCTTTTTTCCCTGTGAAAGCGGAACGAGATTGTAATCACCGAGCAGGTTGGCGCAATACTCGTTTACAGGTTTGTAGTAGACGGTCTCCGGTTGATCATCCTGTATTACCTCACCCTGCTGCATCACCAGTACGCGGGTAGCCCAGGGCAATAGGTCTGCCGGCTCGTGCGAAACCAGCAGGCAGGTGATGTTCAGTGTATCCCTGATATTATCAATCACTTTTTTGATCACGTTTTTGTGAGAGCGGTCGAGATTGGAAAAAGGTTCATCCAGCAATAATAAACGGGGCCTGGAGGTCAGTAAACGGGCCAGCGCTACCCGCTGTCTTTCGCCGCCGGAAAGCTGATCGGATCTTCTTTGACGAAGGTGCTGGATGTCGCACAGCGTAAACAATGTTTCGGCCATTTCTTCCTCGAAATCGACATGATATCGAAGTATTTCCTCCACACGGTAATTATTCCAGAGTTCAAAATGTTGGGAGAGATAGGCAATTCCGGGATGGCCGGGGATCAGCCGGTCGAGTGGCCCTTCTACTTTTTTATCGAGGAACCTGATCTCACCGCTGTCTGGCTGATACAGGCCGCCAATCAGTTTCAGCAGGGAAGTTTTACCCGAACCGGTTTCACCGATGATCGCGCATTTTTCATGGTGATCGAGGGAGAACTGTACGTTTCGTACCGATCCTGACCTGCTGACAGCCTCGAGGCGGAGGAAATTCATCCGCGAAAATAATATATCCACCCGTTAAATACTGCTGGTCACAAAAAATGGCAGCGCAGTAAAAGGTGAACGGCGATCTTTGAATGATGTTTTGTATATTGTTCAAATCAAATAAAAAACCATGAAAAAGCTTTTGCTGACTGTTTTTACCATCTGCGCAGGTTACCTGGCAGGTTCTGCTCAACTGGAAAACACCCGCTGGAGAAATACTTTACAGGTGCCTGACCCGGTAGACTGTAAGTTCCGCTTTAAAAAAGATACTCTCGAAGCCTATACGGTAGCTGATGGCCAGCTGATTGAAACCATGACATACAAGTTCAGTAAAGACACTTTGCGAATCGTTAAAGTAAGCGGAACAAGTCCCTGCAATGATATCACAGGCATTTACAAGGCCGTGATCAAGGATAATCAACTGACGATCCTGCCTATCGATGATCCCTGCATGGAGCGTTCGAATGCATTCAGGCCCGAGCCGTGGACAAGAGTGCAGCAAAAACCCTGACATTGAAAATTCTTATTATAACCCCCACCGCATGAATGGCACACAATGGCCCGGGTCTGCTCAATGGGCGTCCTGGCAAAAATGGCTTTTCCGTTTCTTTTTCTGTTATTTCCTGTTATATACAGAACCCTGGACCTGGCTCGAATATATTCCCGGCGTTAGCAGCCTGATGGGCTGGTATCATTCCTTTATTGACTGGATGGTTACATCCGCCAATAAACACGTCTTTAAAGTGTATGACGAACTGGTTTGGCCAAACGGAAGCGGTGATACCTCTTATAACTGGACACAGGTATGGTTATACCTTTGTCTTTCTGCAATTATATGTGTTGTTTGGTCAATTGCAGACAGAAAACGTTCCAGCTATAATCAACTTGGATACTGGTTACGGATTGTTATCAGGTATTGTGTGATGATCAACTGCTTCCTATATGGCATCATAAAGATCTTCACTCAGCAAATGACCTTTCCCAATTTCAGTTTGCTGGCTACACCAATGGGAGATTACCTGCCGATGCGTTTGTCGTGGATCTATATGGGCTACTCCGATAGCTACCAGCAGTTTTCGGGGTTCATGGAAGTGCTGGCAGGGTTGCTGCTGTTATTCCGCAGAACTTCCACCTTTGGCAGCTTGCTGGCCGCAGGCGTGTTTTGCAATGTGATGATGATGAACCTGAGCTATGATATTCCTGTCAAACTGTTTTCAACGCACCTGTTTATCATGTGCCTGTTCCTGCTTGCTTTTGAAAGCAGGCGGCTGCTCAGTTTTTTCCTGTTTAACCGAACCACCGAACAGGGCAACTTATACGAGGTTCGTTTTCCCAGGCGCTGGATGCGCATCAGCCGGCTGGTATTGAAGGTATTGTTTGTAATAGCCGCTGTGATCATGCCATTCAGCGATTCTTACGACAGAAGTGTTGCCATCAAGAAACCAGCTCCTCCCCGCTTATTCAAACCGGGGATCTACGAAGTCGCGACATTTATCAAGAACGGAGATACGCTGCCTGAAAAATACAGTGATACCCTCCGATGGAAAGACGTTGCCTTTGAAAACGGAAGCTATGGCAGCATCAATACCACCGACACCAATTTTTCCATTCGTTACCGGCGGGGATATTTCATGTATAAGAACGATTCTGCCAAACAGGCTGTTGAAATATCTCGTTTTTCCATCAGCGGCGACAGAACCAGTATAGGATCATTTAATTATTCCTTTCCCGACAGCAGCACGATCCTGCTGACCGGAAGTATCCGGAAAGATTCGATCGTAGCCGTTCTGAAACGAATCAACAGACACTACCAGCTCTCCGAAAGACAGTTTCACTGGCTCAGTGAGTATAACAGGTGAGGTTGATCAGGAGTAAAGAATGGATTAGCTGGTTAGTCATCAATGGCTTTTAATATCAAATCATAAACCCGGAAACAAACATAAAATCCGCTCTCCTTGTCAAACGAACTTCGGCATTTTAACCGAGAACTGATTGTTACCCGTGATGGGTCTTCAACGGTATCGATACCGGCTATCGGTGCAACCTATCATTCCATTCATGGGGCGGTTCAGGAATCCATGCATGTATTTATTGATGCCGGGCTCCGGTACCAGCAGGATCGCCTGCCTGCGGGCGAAATCATCCGGATATTCGAAATGGGATTCGGAACTGGTTTGAATTTGCTGCTGACCAGCCTGGAAACCGACAGAAGCGGGAGAGCGGTTTACTATGAATCCGTAGAGGCCTATCCCCTTTCCAATGATCTGGTACCGGCGCTAAACTATGTATCGGCCCTTCAGCGACCCGAGCTTTCCGAACTGTTTCTTTCCCTGCATCAGTCTCCCTGGGGAATCACGCAATTATTACAACCAGGCTTTTCTTACCGAAAGATAGCTTCACGCCTGCAGGATATGTCAATCGATGACCTGTTTGACCTGGTCTATTATGATGCCTTCGCTCCCTCCGCACAGCCGGAACTGTGGACTGTAGAAATTTTTGCAAAGATCGCGGCCTCGTTAAGGACGGAAGGAGTACTGGTTACCTATTGCAGCAAGGGCGATGTGCGCCGTGCATTGACGGCAGCCGGATTTAAAGTGGAAAAAATTCCCGGCCCACCGGGAAAACGGGAAATGGTTCGCGCGATCAAACAATGACCTTTGCGATTCATTATATTGCATGTTCAAACAAAGAACATGGGCCTACATCATTTCAATAAGGAAGTTTATGTGGAAAGAAGAAAGCAGCTCCAGAAGAAGATCGGTTCAGGATTGATCCTGCTATTGGGTAACGAGGAAAGCAGCATGAATTATAAAGATAACTGCTATCACTTTCGCCAGGACAGCAGTTTTTTGTATTATGCCGGTATCGACTTGCCCGGGCTAACCTGCCTGATCGATCCGGAATCAGGAAACAGTACACTTTTCGGCGAAGACTATACCATCGATGATATTATCTGGATGGGGCCTCAACCCACCATCAGTGAATTGTCGCAACTAACCGGGTTGAGCGGAAGCGGAAACAACCTTTTATTGCAAGCCGAAATAAGCAAGGCGCTTCAGCAAAAGAGAACCATTCATATTCTGCCTCCTTACAGACCGGAAAACAGGATCCGGTTATCGGAGTTGCTGCAAACAACGCTGAAGGGTGTGGACTCCTATGTATCCACGTCCCTCATTCTCGCCATTGTTTCGCAGCGCGAGATCAAGGAAGCGATTGAAGTGGAAGAAATGGAAAGGGCTGTTGTGATCAGCGCCGATATGCATGAAGCCGCCATGCGCCAGTCAAAGCCGGGAATGAAGGAATACGAAGTAGCCGCGGTGGTAGAAGAAAAAGCATTGGCAGCCTGGGGTCAGCTGGCCTATCCCACCATACTGACCATAAACGGCCAGACCCTGCACAACCATTACCATGGCAATACCATTTCCGATGGGCAGATGGTATTGTGTGATGCCGGTGCGGAAACACATCTTCACTATGCCGGTGACTTAACCCGTACGTTCCCGGCCGGCACACAATTTACTTCCCGCCAGCGGGAGCTGTATGAAGTAGTGCTGAGATCATTGGAAAAGGCGGAATCATTGCTGAAGCCGGGAATTCAGTTTCGCGAAGTACACAGGCAGGCAGCTATTGAACTCATGAAAGGCCTGGTACTGGCTGGTATTGTGAATGGCGATCCGGAAGAAGCCGTTGGACAGGATGTTCATACCTTATTTTTTCAGTGCGGATTGGGTCATATGATCGGTCTGGATGTTCATGACATGGAAGACCTCGGAGAACAACATGTTGGCTATGGTGAGGAGTTGAAGAAATCCACCTCATTCGGATGGAAATCGCTGCGGCTGGCAAAAACCCTGCGACCCGGTTTCACCTTAACAGTGGAGCCAGGTCTGTACTTTATACCCGAACTGATTGACCGATGGAAGGTTGAAAACAAACTGGCTGACTTTGTGAATTACGCCGTGCTTGAACAATACCGGAATTTTGGAGGCATTCGCATCGAAGACAATTACCTCATCACACCCGACGGAAAGAAACGGCTTGGCCGTCACCTCGCCCGTACAGTAGGCGAAGTGGAAGCTCTGCGTCAATGACGCATTCATTCTTCCACATAATCGAGGTCTTTTCCGAATGTTTCCGGTGTTTGCAAAGCCGAAATAAATCCGATCAGCAGTATGACAGCTGCAGTGACGGCTGCGGCGCCCACAAAATGATTCAGTCCCTTTTCTCCCCGTAAAAATTTGAAAAGCATAATCATCAGTGGCAGGCATCCGCGTACCAGGTTGGGAACTGAAATGGCTACCGTTGCCCGCAGGTTGGTGCCAAACTGTTCGGCACTCATGGTAATATACAAAACCGACAGACCTGATCCGAACCCGAGCCCGAGGCAGATGAGGTACAGGTTGGTGGCGGAGCCTCCCCCTTTCAAAATGAAAAATAGCAGGATGAATACGGAGATGATCCCATAAAAGATCAGCAGTGTTTTTTTACGGCTTTTGAGGTAATTGCTGAGAAAACCTGCTGCCAGGTCACCGAAAGCGAGCGCAACATATTGCAGCATCAGGGCGCGGGGCTGATCAAATCCCTTAATATTGAATTGTTCCGCAAATTTGTCTGAAAAACTCACCAGAATTCCGATCACATACCAGACCGGCAATCCGATAAGGATCGCTCGAAGATATTTCAGCAATCGCTTTCTGTTGGAAAGCAGCATCCAGAAATTACCCATGGAAGCCGATGAATGACGGGTATGCTGATACATCCCGCTTTCCAATACTCCCATTCGTAAAAACAGCAAAGCGATTCCCATACCACCTCCAATGAAATAACACAGCCTCCAGTCCTGTCCTGCCGAATAAACGAAATAGGCGGTGATGGTTCCCAACACCCCGCTGGTGGCGATAAGGGAGGCCGCAATGCCCCGTTTTTCTTTCGGCAGCAATTCACTGGTGAGAGTAATGCTGGCTCCCATTTCGCCGGCCAGCCCCAGCGCGGCAATAAACCGAACCCAGGTATATTGTTCAACTGTCGTCACAAAACCATTGGCGGCTGTTGCCAGGGAATAAAGCAGTATGGAACTGAATAATACACTCTTTCTGCCTTTCTTGTCTCCCAAAATTCCCCAGATAATTCCGCCGATGGTCAGGCCGATCATCTGCCTGCTGAGAATGTCTTCGCCAATGCCCTGCAGGGACGCGGGATCGACTCCCAGTTCTGTGAGACTGGCCCTTCTCACAATATTGTAAAGAAGCAGATCGTAGATGTCTACAAAAAATCCCAGGGCGCCTACCAGTACAGGCAGGGAAAACAATCCGAAAGTTTTGGGTTGTGTCATGTTGCGTGCAGTCTTCACAGGGAAGTTAAACCAAAATGATTGAAACAAGCTCCACCACCGGAGGTGTGCCATCAACCTGAACAGCTGTTTGTTCAAAATGATTTAAATTGTTCCATCATTCTTCTCAACCAAACACATTCGTCATGCATAGATACATGCTCGCCTGCTTACTGATGATGGGTTCATCCGCTTTATTTGCTCAGAAAAACAACTATGCGCCCGTGCAGGTACAAATAGAACAGGGTCTGATTGAAGGCAATTACGACCCTACCACCGGAATGCAATATTTCTTCGGGATTCCTTTTGCCAAGCCACCTGTGGGGCCATTGCGCTGGAAGGCTCCGCAACCCGTAGACAAATGGACCGGCGTTAAAAAAACAAAGCAGTTCGGGCCACGTCCCGTTCAATCCAATGTGTTTGGTGATATGCAGAGCCGTTCGGATGGATTGAATGAAGATTGCCTGTACCTGAACGTTTGGGCAAGTGGCGGAAAGAATGCAAAGAATCTGCCGGTATTGGTATATTTCTATGGTGGCGGTTTTGTTGCCGGGGATGGTTCGGAGCCGCGTTATGATGGTGAGAGTATGGCCAGGAAAGGCATGGTAGTGGTAACTGTCAATTACCGTCTGAATGTATTCGGGTTTCTGGCACACCCCGAATTAAGCGCTGAATCACCCTACAAAAGTTCCGGAAATTATGGCCTGCTGGACCAGGTGGCCGGATTGAAGTGGGTACAAAAGAATATTGCGAAGTTTGGTGGAGATCCCCGCAGGGTGACCATTGCCGGAGAATCCGCCGGTTCCATTTCCGTCAGTTTGCAAATGGCGTCTCCCCTGTCCAAAGGTTTGTTTGCCGGAGCCATTGGTGAAAGCGGAGCCTCCATCCATCCCACACTCGCACCAGTTTCTTTGAAAGATGCAGAAAAGAATGGAATGGATTTCGCCAGGAAAGCCGGGTACCCTTCCCTCGCCGAGTTAAGAAAATTAAGTACAAAAGAACTCTTCGAATTATATAAAGAATCCGGGCGATTCGGGTTTCCGGCTGTCATCGACCAGTATTTCCTCACCAATTCTTTGCCGGAAGTATTCGAGGCAAAAAAACAAGCAATGGTGCCTTTGCTTCTCGGCTGGAATTCAGCCGAAGTGCCGGCCGGAGCATTTATGTATGGCCAGCCCAATACAAAAGATAGTTATCTGAAACGACTCAAACAGGAATATCCCAACAGCTGGGAAGAAGCATTGAAATTATATCCCGCCGAGGCCGACAAGGACGTAGAATGGGCAGCCACCAACCTGGCTTCCGACCGGTTTATTTCCTACAGCACCTGGAAGTGGTTCGATCTTCATGTGAATAATTCTTCCCAGCCGGTGTACCGGTATCTTTTCAGCCGGGTAAGACCCCCATTGGTGAACCAGGATATGGTTCCGGGCCTGGCAGGCGGTACCGTTAAAAAAAACGGGGAAGGGATAAAATTACCTCCACCCCTGGGCGCTCCGCATGCCAGCGAAATTGAATACTGCATGGGTAACCTCCTGCTGGTAAAAGATTATGCATGGACCGACGAAGATTTTAAGACTTCCCAGGTGATGCAGGATTACTTTGCCAATTTCATCATACACGGAAACCCCAACGGCCCTAAATTGCCACAGTGGCCCGCGGCCAGACCGGGAGACTCCTCTCCCAACGTTATGGTAATCAATACGGAGTCTCAATCTGTAAAAGCGGGTGACGATAACCGTTATTTATTCCTAGACAAGGCTTATGGAAACAAGAAGTGATGGTTTTGGAAAAAGGTTTCTTCGCTAAAGAGTTACAGGATGTTTGATGTTTTGGTTATCGGTGCGGGCGCTTCCGGCTTAATGGCAGCCAGAGAGCTGGCCTTTCATGGTTGCCGCGTTGCTATCCTCGAGGCTACCGGCCGAATGGGTGGGCGAATTGACTCGGTATACGACGACACGGGCCAACTGCTGTATGAAGCAGGAGCCGAATTCATCCATGGCGACCTGGAGCTGACATTTCAATTATTGCAGGAAGCCGGCCTCGAAGCCATTGCAGTACAGGGGGAGATGGTGCCGATAGAAAATGGCGTCTGGTTTCCGCCTTCCGATGAAAGCGACCCGATAGAACAGTTTGTGGGCAAGGCATCGGAAGAGCAGGACGATATGACCATAACCGAAATGCTCGACAAACATTTCCCTGCTACGGAATATGAATCATTAAGACAACGGGTAACCCGTTTTGCCGAAGGGTTTGACCTGGCGGATCCCGCCCAGGCTTCCGTAAAGGCCCTGCTCGATGAATGGTCGGAAGACCCCTCCCGCCAGTACAGGATTGCAGGTGGCTACAGCCGGTTGATAACATTTTTATGGCAACAATTGCAGTTGAAGAATGCCGGTATCTGGTACCGTTGCGAAGTGAACAGGATCGTTGTCCTCGACCAGGAGGTAATGGTGCATACTTCCGACAACCGCACTTTTCATGGCAAAACTGTCTTGTTTACCGGGTCGGCAGGCATGTTGCAATCGGGAAAGATCAGTTTTCATCCCGATGACCCCGCATTCCATGCAGCCATCCGGCAAATCGGTTTTGGCGAGGTGATAAAGGTAGCCGCCCTGTTCACCGATCCGCCCTGGATGGATATGGATCAGCAAGTCGGTTTTGTTTTGAGTAATGAAGCCATCCCTACCTGGTGGACACAACACGATAACCAGCATCTGCTGACAGGTTGGATAGGAGGCCCCAGGGCTTTACAATACTCCGGGCTCAGCGACGATCAGTTGACCAGCCTCGCGGTGAATTCATTGTCGAATATTTTTCAAAAAGAGGAAAGTGAAATCAGGAAATTGATCGCTCACATTCATTTCGAGAGATGGAACCAGCGGGCATTTGTAAGAGGAGGCTATAGTTACAACAAACCCGGTTTCCGGGAGGCGAAGGAATTTCTCATGAAACCTCATCAGCATCGCTTGTTCCTGGCCGGCGAAGCATTTTATGATGGACCGCTTCAGGGAACGGTGGAAGCCGCCCTTCATTCCGGCAAACGAGCCGCGAGTGACATCATCCGGTTATTTTTTTCTTGAATTATCGAACAGATCCTGCAGGTATTGTTCGATCGCCAAAAAATTGGGACGATACCCTTCAATGATCGTTTGGTTGCTATTCTCCGACACACCGATGGATTCAGAGCCCCAGCTCAGAATGATGGATTGCGAGGCTTTATCATGTGTAAAGCCGGTATAGGTAGCTTTTATCTTGTCAAATTTTTGAGAAACCAGATATTTTAGAATATTGTCCAGCTCTTCTTTGCTGAAAGTCTTTTTGTAATTCTTCATATTGTCCTGGCTGCGCAATTTGAAGGTGCTTACCCCCTCTGTAATTTCGAGGTTATAGGAATAGGTTGACTGACCTCCGCTGTAATTGGCGGTTAACTTCATGCCGGATTGCCAGGTGGCTGGAATCCTGGCCTGGGCTATCGTGTAAACAGGAAACAGCATCGCCACCATCAATACAATAACCGGGTAATAATACAGTTGCTTTTTCATCGGACACAATTTAATCAAAAAAGAGGGTACTATATGTTAATAGTGGTGGATTCATCACTTACTAACTCCTATGTGTATGTCCTGATCCGGAAGACTGTTGTTTATGAAATAAATCCATGACAGGTTAATAGGTTATGGTTTTCCAATGTTCTTTTTGGATGCTGTACACGCAATTCTCGCTGGCCGCTTCCCCGTAATAAGGAACAACAATGGTTCCTTCCAGTTTCCCTCCTACCCGTTCCATGGCGGTACGGGAACGAATATTGTTTTTACCGATATGAAAAATGACTTTGTTCACGAACCGGAATGCATGATCCAGCATGAGGGCTTTCATCGACCGATTGTAGGGTTTGCCCCAGCAACGGCGGGCAACGAAAGTGTACCCGATCAGCACTGATGATTCTTCCTTATTGAGATCGTAGAACCGGGTGCATCCTATTAATTCATTATTGACAGAATCAAATACGGCCAATGCTCCACCGGAATCGATCGCGCCTTTGAAGTAATTTTGAAAAACCTCCTTCTTGTAGCGATCCCGGTTGGGATGCTGCTCCCAAATCAATGGGTCAGATGCCACCAGGTACAGGGGTTCGAAATCTTCTTCAACAAGTGGCCGCAAATAAACCCAATCGTTCCTGAGAATGGGTTGAAGATCAAATGGAGTCATTTCTTGCATGGCTGAATAAAACACGAAAATACAACCTTCCCGATAAACAGGAAGTCCCGCGATGGCGGGACAACCTGGATAAAAAAGGAACATATATAGCGAGTTATTCTAGCCGGTAAGTAATCGGCAATACCAGTCTTGTCTTAACCGCTTTTCCATTGACCTGTCCGGGTTTCCAGGCAGGCATTTTCTTAACAACTTCCATGGCTGCTTCATCCAGGCCCTGTCCTGTTTGCTGACCGGCCACTTGCGGATTTCTGATGTTTCCGTTCTCATCCACCACGAACTGCACGCGTACGGTTCCTTCCATATTGCGGTCAATGGCAGTTTCCGGGTATACCAGGTTGGTTTCCACAAAACTGGATAGCGCATTTTCGCCACCTGGAAATTCGGGTTGCCTTTCTACATTATCGTACACACCATTGGCATCTTTACGGTAAGTTTTGGTGGCAGCATTGCTGGTATTGCCGGCGTCACGAGACACCGAAACTTTACCCTTTTTTCCTGTGGTGCCGGTTGCCGCAACGCGATCTGCAGATTGCTCGGCACTGCTTGTTTCTTCTTTGGGATTTGAGGTATTGTCGTCTTTCTTGTAATCCTGGCTTTCACAAGCCGTAAAGAGTACCGCTGAAGCCAGCATCGTTGTCAACGACATGTTTCTCCAATATTTCCTGGTCATAGTATTCCAATTTTGGTGAATGAATATGATAGCAACAAACAATTCGGATGCCAGCAGCCAAATGAAAAGGCCGCGAACAAATTCGCGGCCCCGGATCGTCAAGATGTAGTGTTTTTTCCCCAATATGTTGGATCAGGAAGCGTTCTGTTGTTCGGCATACTTCGCGAAATTGTCCAGAATGGATTGCCAGCCTGCTTTTTGCATGTCAATGGAATGTATGTTTTCGGCCTCGAAGGTTTCTTTTACATGGGTTTTTCCGTTTTCCAAAGCTTCAAATACCACATCCACTTCCCGACCATCTCCCATGGTGTAATGGATGTGTTTGTTTTCTTCTACGGCATCATATACGCCTCCGAAATCAAATCCAAAACTTCCGTCTTTGGCTTCCATTCTGTAGTTGAATTTGCCTCCCGGACGCAGGTCGTTTTCCGCACGGGGCGAATGCCAGTCGTCGGAGGCATGGTTCCAGCGCGTAACGTGTTCGGGTGTGTTGAAATATTCCCAGGCCTTTGCAACCGGAACGTTCATGGTTGTTTCAATACTGATCGTTGTTTTTTCCATGGTTGTCATTTGTTATCGTTTTTGGATGATTGTTATTTTGATCACCACAAACTTCAACAAATAAAATCATCCTGCAACTGTGCCTTCACGTCAAATACCGGGGTGTTTGCGTCAGGTACCGGAACTGTTCTGTCAGTGCTTTTCCGACTGGTAATGTTTTTTCAGTACATCATCGCCATATTCATTGCCTTTTTCGCGCCAGATGGCGTGGATGTGATTGCCATCATTATTGAACCCGTGGTTATCGAATTCAATCAAAAAAGTCGGGCCATTTATTACATAATAGTGTGGTTTGAATTCCTCGACCGGCCCGATCCATCCGAAATAGATTTTATCAATACCCGCCGATAGGATCTTGTCATATTCTCTGGAGGCCTTTTCATATTCCATATTGAATACAAATTCACGGATGATGTAGAGCATCATGGCTTTCTGCCTGGCATCGAGTTGGGTCGCCTTTACGCCCTGGTAGTCAACCAGCCTGATGCCGCTCTCGGCAGAGGTGATGATATCACCCGGTACTTTTTCGCTGATCGTGGCCTTCTTCTGCAGGGAGGGCGACAGCGATAGCATCAGTTTGATGCCGAGATCTTCTTCCTGACCCAATACCCTCCATCCTGCATACTCACCCATCGGGTATTCGGCGGGGTCGGTCCCGATAAAAAACGGGGTAACCGAGAGAAGATCGTTGATAAAGGTGAAATTGATAGAAAGATGATGGCCTTCTACCTTTATGCTCCATTTATTATCGCCCGGTTTTCCGAAGAAAGCCAGATAATAATTGCGATGACTCCATTTCAGATCGGTTACCATCTTGTAAACATTCGTATCGATCTGTTTACGGTAAAACAGGCTATCATACAGCATATTCAGGAGATTATCGAGGTGCATGATGCTGGTAGCCTTCAGGTATCCCTGCGAGCTCAGACAGGCCGAAAGGATCCGGTGAAGTAGTTTCCTTTG
Organism: uncultured Chitinophagaceae bacterium; assembly: GCA_964605065.1. Taxonomy (GTDB): domain Bacteria; phylum Bacteroidota; class Bacteroidia; order Chitinophagales; family Chitinophagaceae; genus Endoryza. The sequence continues at coordinate 51,125 of CAZSAQ010000006.1, read as the reverse complement.
TTCTTCACTCATGGATCCAATGGAAATACCGGCCCTGGGCCTCAACCCAACGGGAAGGTTATTCCAGGTTTGCCGGGCTGAGTCTTCAAATGTCAGGAGGGCACCTCTTTGCTGAATATTGCTCAGGGAGGCAATGAACTTGTCGGCTGTTTGTCTGATCTCCTGCTGGTAAGAAGTGTTGATCTGTGCATAACTGCTGCCATTGCAGACGAAGGCCCACAAGAGCAGGAATAGAAATCTGTACATACGATTTATGGTTGGTTGGGGGTTGACTTTACTTGCGGGCAGATCTCCATTGGATGGTGCCTTCTTTGTCTTCCTTCACCCTGAATTTAACGATTTTCTTCAACAGTGCTATGGGAAGTGGCTTGTCATGCGGCAATTGAATGGAGCCGGTAGCGGTTTTGAATTTTTTGAGTTCGCCTGCAAATGCTTTGATAGCGGAAGGCATCGGATAAAACCCGATATGATTTTTAAATGCTTTGTAGGTTACCAGAATACGATGGTAAGAATAAGCAGGCATGCTCCATTTAAGAGCCTCGCTGGCACCAGGCGCACTCTTACGAATCAGTTCATGTATCTGGTAGAGCCGTCCCTGTTGTTCGGCGGGACAGGAATCGATGTACGCTTCGATGGTTGTTGGTTTGGCTTTACTGGCAGGCATGTTACATCCGGATAATTAATTTCAAATAGCGATTCTAGTCTTCGAATATATAATATAATCCCATTATCATTGCTGTCAGGGCCACCGAAGTTAAGCCGTACAGAAAAACATTGTACAGTTCGGGAATGGGATTGACCAGCGTCATCACGCAACTGACAAATCCAAGGAAAGCGCCTCCTCCCAGGAGAATGAACCCTTTAAACTGTCTTTTCGATGCTCTTATTTTTTTAAATTCCCTGGTGAGCAGGTGAATCCTGTCTTTATCATATCCCTTTGATTGCAGTATGCCTTCAAGGCTGCGCAGATCGGTCTTGTTTACCAGCAATTGCTGGATAAGACCAGTATCCTGAAAGGTTAATTCAGACATGGCAATTCAATTTGGTGTGACAATCGTTTAGAGCTAAAAATTAAGAAAAATATTCAAGCAAAAATGAATCAAAAAAGCTGCCATGTCGTCAACAACAACTCTATTGAAAATGAGCAGTCATCGCTTTGGGATAATCTGCCAGCGCTAATTCAGGCGCCTCCAGTTCGGGATGCCATAGCTTCTCCCATTCGAAACTGTAATAACCGGGGAAATTGTTTTTGGAAAGAAGATCAACTGCCTGGAAGATGGGCACTTCTCCCTGTCCCAGGAATACATATTGAGGCTGACCATTGACTATCCTGGCATCCTTTATATGGGTATGATGAATGTAAGGCTTTAAGGAACGATACATTAATGCTGGTTCTTCCCGGGTAACGCTCCACATGTTGCAAAAATCCCACAGCAGCCCCGCGTTGGTGTGGCCCGTCATTTTCATGATCGCTTCCAGGTCAGCCGTGTGAACCAGCTCACCATGTGTTTCCATCAGTACTTTCACTCCTGCCTCTTTACCGTACACGGCCAGTTCATTCAGGCCGGACGCGATCAGATCCATAGTTTGTTCGCGAGTCTGATCCTTGGGAAAATTATTCGGAAATACACGGATAAAAGGACACTGAAGCTCGTGGGCCAGGTCAATGAATTTTTTTCCCTGCTCCAGTTGTTTGGATCTTTCCTGACCGTTTGCAAAATGAAGGGTACAGGAAGATCCGAGGTTTACCACCGATAACCGATGGTCTTTCAGTTTGTCTTTGGTGGCCCTGATCGCGGCTGCATCAGCGAATTCCTTGCATTTATAGAGTTCCATCTCCCGGAGAAGACCTCTGAACTCGAGACCCTGGTATTTGTTCTTCACCGCAAAGGCAATGATCTCGTCAAGGCTCCAGTCGGGACAACCCAGGGTGGAAAAAGACAGCTTTCTTTTCCCTGCAATCGGCGAGGCTAATGCGTTCCCGGCCAATAAAGCTGCGGTTGCCAAAGTGGATGAACGGATGAATGAGCGGCGGGTATACATACGAGTTAGTTTGCGGTTTGGTGTTTGCTGTTTGAAATTTTTTTTCGATATGTTTTAGGAAGGGTAAAAAAAGAAATTGTTATTCGAGATAAAGTAGTTGATTATTTTTAAGTAATTGAATAAAGGGATGCCTTATAGTACGCAACCATTTTTTTTCTCAAACCAAGAGAAATCATTTGCACAAAAAACTGCAAACAGTAAACCTCAAACTTCAAACCGTAAACCTCAAACCCCAAACCCCAACCCATGTTTTTTCAATTGTTCCTGCGCGATCTCATAACCTGCATCGGCATGCCGGATCACTCCCATGCCCGGGTCATTGCGCAACACTCTTTTTAACCGGGCTGCGGCAGCCTCTGTTCCGTCGGCCACAATCACCATTCCGGCATGAATGCTGTATCCCATTCCTACGCCTCCGCCGTGATGCAGCGACACCCAGCTGGCGCCGCCGGCAGTATTGACAAGTGCATTCAATATAGGCCAGTCGGCTACTGCATCCGAACCATCGATCATTCCTTCGGTTTCCCGGTTGGGCGAGGCGACGGATCCTGTATCGAGGTGGTCGCGTCCGATGACGATGGGTGCTTTTACCTTGCCGGTTTGTACGAGTTCATTGAAAGCCAATCCGGCTTTTTCCCGATCGCCCTGGCCCAGCCAGCAAATGCGGGCGGGCAATCCCTGGAAGGCGATCTTTTCTTTGGCAAGGTCGAGCCATCTCAGTAATGATTTGTTTTCCGGGAAGAGCTGGCGAACCACTTCATCGGTTGCAGCAATATCGGAAGGATCTCCGCTCAAAGCAGCCCAGCGGAATGGACCTTTCCCTTCGCAGAATAAGGGACGGATGTAGGCCGGTACAAAACCAGGGAAATCAAAATATCTTCCTTCAAACTCTTTCGCGTCATGGCCATTGCCAGGCGCAGTGATTTTATCGTGATGTTCCTGCGCTCTTGCACGGATGTTGTTGCCATAATCAAAGGTGATGGCGCCTTTGTCCATCAGCCGGATCATCAACTGCACCTGTTTATGCATGGAATTGTAGGCATTCGCGATATAGGTAGCCGAATCAGTTTCCCGAAGGATCTTCGCCTGTTCATAGCTTAGTTCATGGGGCCAGTAACCGATCAGCGGATCGTGTGCGGAAGTCTGATCGGTGAGTGTATCAGGGATTATGTTTCTTTCGAGCAATCTTTCCAATAGGAATATCGCATTGGTGATGACGCCAATACTTTTTGCTTCTCCTTTTGATTTCAGCTCCACCGCCCGATCGATCGCATCATCGATATTGTCATACTTTTCATCGAGGTATCTTGTTTCCAGTCTTTTGTCAATTCTCCACTCTTCTACTTCCGCAACCAGGGCTACTCCATCATTCATGGTAATGGCCAATGGCTGGGCTCCGCCCATGCCGCCCAGTCCGGCGGTTACGTTTAGAGTTCCGCGGAGGCTGCCATTGAAATGTTTTTGCGCGATTGCCGAATAGGTTTCGTAAGTGCCCTGTACGATGCCCTGTGATCCGATATAGATCCAGGAACCGGCTGTCATCTGGCCGTACATCATAAGCCCTTTTTTCTCGAGCTCATCGAAATGGGCCCAGTTGGCCCAGTGCGGTACCAGTTGTGAATTGGATATAAGAACCCTCGGTGCGTCGGGATGTGTTTTCAGGATGCCGACCGGTTTACCGGATTGTATGAGCAGGCTTTCGTCGTTTTCCAGTGATTTCAGAGAGGCGATGATCTTATCGAGTGCTTCGAAATTGCGGGCGGCCTTGCCACGACCGCCGTAAACGATCAGATCGTCGGGTCTTTCGGCCACTTCGGGATCGAGATTATTGAGAAGCATGCGCAGTGCAGCCTCCTGTATCCAGCCCTTGCATTGAAGGTTGCTGCCAGTGGGTGTTTTATATTTTACCGGATCGTAACGTCTTTGAGCGGTGGTAGACATAAGCAAGACAAGATTAGATGAACAAATGTACAAAAACAGGTGCGGGCATCAGAGCGTAAACTGGTCAAACCCCTCGTTAAGCCGGTTGCCGGAAGCGGCCTCCAGTTCCCTCACAAATGAAAAATCCTTGATGATGCCTGCGATCTTATTGATATCTTCTGCGAAGATGCGGTCTTCTTCGGCAAACCCTACCTGCCGGCGCACGAGTTGATGTGCCGATTCGAGCAGCGCGCTGCTCCGAAGAGGCCTTCTGAATTCAATAGCCTGGCTGGCACTCAGCAGTTCAATAGCAAGGATGTATTCGAGGTTGTCGATAACCTGGTTGAGTTTTCTTCCGCTGATGCTTCCCATCGATACATGATCTTCCTGTCCGAGTGAAGTAGGAATACTATCGGCACTCGCCGGGAAACAAAGTGTTTTGTTTTCTGTCACCAGTGCGGCGGTGGTGTATTGAGGGATCATGAATCCGCTGTTGAGGCCCACATTATTCATCAATAACATCGGTAAACCCCATTTGCCTTCGAGTAACAGGTAGCAACGGCGATCCGAGATATTGCCGATTTCGGCCGCCGCGACACAGGCATAGTCGAGCGGCAGTGCCAGAGGCTGACCGTGGAAATTACCGCCGCTGATGGTATCATCGGGGCCGAGTATGATCGGGTTATCGGTAACGGAATTGAGTTCGGTTTCGGTCAGTTCTTTCAGGTGCAGCCAGGCATTGCGGGATGCGCCATGAACCTGTGGCATGCAACGAAGGCTGTAGGGATCCTGCACCCGTCCGCAATCGATATGGCTTTGCATGATATCGGAATGATCGAGCAGCAATCTTAACCGCTGCGCTACCAGCGCATTTCCTTTGAAGGGCCTGAGCTGATGGAGTCTTTCATCGAAGGGCGCCTTGGTACCGGTGAGTGCTTCCAGGCTCATGGCGCCGATAATGTCGGCGGCTTCCAGGCAAAAATGCAATCGCTGAACGGCTTTGACGGCAAACGACAGAATGAACTGCGTGCCATTAATCAGTGCGAGGCCTTCTTTCGGACCCAGTTTTACCGGCGCAACCTGCTTTTCTTTCAATACCGCCGCCGTATCTTTTATCTGGCCTTTGTGCCAGACCTGTCCCAGGCCGATGAGAGGAAGAAACAGATGAGCCAGCGGGGCCAGGTCGCCACTGGCCCCTACACTTCCCTTTTCCGGCACCACCGGGATGATGTCTTCTGCAAGATGCCACAAAATTCGTTCTACGGTGGATAGCTGCACACCGGAATATCCTTTGGAAAGGGCCTGGACCTTCGTGATCAGCATCAGTTTGGCAATCTGCACGGGTATTGGATTGCCTACTCCCACACTATGGCTCTGCAGTATTTTATATTGAAGCGTTGCCGTATCTTCTTCTGAAATCGGGGTGTTGGCCAGAATTCCGAAACCGGTATTGACGCCATAAACGGTCTGGTGACTGGCCACAATTTGCCTTACATGCGATTCGCTGGTATTGATACGGGCAATCGTATCCGCATGCAGCATTCCCGTACAGGTGCCGGCGGCGATTTCAAGTGCAATTCCGATGGTCAGGTTGTCTTTTCCGTAATAAAATGAATGGGGCATGACGAGCAATTCTGAGAGAGCAAATTAAATGGATTTCAGACAATATCCGGAAAAACGATTGCGTAATGACAAATATCGATTTATCCCCCCGGAAGATCATTCCTTATCTACATTTTTTCAACGGTAAGGCATCAAAACCAATTTGTTTGTAATTTCCCCACCCAACAATAAAAAAACCACTGCTATATGAAAATGACTACCCGTGTACAGCTTTCCCTGTTGATGTTTTTGGAATTCTTTATCTGGGGAGCCTGGTACGTGACAATGGGAACTTATCTCGACAAAGTACTCGGGGCAAGCGGCGTGCAGGTAGGCGCGGCCTATAGCGCTATGGCAATCGCCACCATTATTTCTCCCTTTTTTGTGGGCATGATCGCAGACAAATTTTTTGCAGCCCAGAAAGTGCTGGGCATTTTGCACCTGGCCGGGGCGGCCTTATTGTATTACCTGACGCAGATCGACAAAGACAGTTTTTATTGGGTGCTCCTGGTTTATTCCCTTTTGTATGCACCTACGTTGGCGCTTGCCAATTCTGTTGCCTTCCGCCAGATGAATGATCCGAGTAAGGAGTTTCCTTCCATTCGTGTTTTAGGAACCATCGGATGGATTGCTACCGGATGGCTCATCGACAAAGTATTCAAGATCCAAACCCAGGAACTGGCCTTCACGTTTAAAATGGCAGCAGTGGCTTCGGCCGTATTGGGAGCACTTTGTTTCTTTCTCCCCAATACTCCCCCCAAATCAAAAGGCACCAAAACAACCTTTAAACAAATATTGGGCGCGGATGCTTTTGTGTTGTTCAAGGACCGTTCATTCGTAGTATTCTTCATTTCTTCGATCCTGATCTGTATTCCTTTGTCTTTTTATTACAGTCTGACCAATCTGTACCTCACGGAAGCAGGAATGAGCGATGTGGCCTCCAATATGACCTATGGACAGTTTTCCGAAGCATTGTTCATATTACTGATCCCATTCTGTTTCAGAAAACTGGGCGTGAAATGGATGATTGCGGTGGGTATGATTGCCTGGGGTATACGGTTTCTTTTCTTCGGGTACGGCAATGCCGATGCCGGCTTGTGGATGCTGTTTGCAGGGATCATTCTTCACGGAGTCTGTTTCGACTTCTTTTTTGTTACCGGCCAGATCTATACCGACAGCAAAGCTCCTGTCAGCATACAGAGTTCTGCACAGGGTATGATCACCATGGCCACCTATGGAATAGGCATGTGGATTGGCACCCTCCTGTCGGGATACGTGAAGGACTTTTATACGGTAGAAAAAGTAGTGAACTGGAGAAGCGTGTGGATGGTACCGGCAGCAATTGCGGTGGCCGTTCTGATATTCTTCCTTTTGTTTTTCCGGGATAATCAGCGATCGGCCCAGCACGCAAAGGCGTAGGCTACAATCTGTATTCTTATTTCGAAAAAAATATTAAATGTTCAGAATATGAAAATCTCAATGCTTGGCTCAGGATTCATCGGCCGTTTCTATGCAGACTCCCTGCAAGGCTACCGCAGCAAGGATAAAATCGTAAGCATCTATTCCCGCCGGGAAGAGAGTGCAAAGAAATTCGCCACCGATTACCAGGTCGATCACTGGACCACCAACATGGAAGAATCCATCGCGCATCCGGACGTGGAAGTAGTGTGTATCTCTCTCCCGAATAATTTGCACGAGCAGGCAGTGATGCTTTGCTGTAAACATAAAAAAGCGGTGATCACCACCAAGCCACTCGGAAGAAATGGAGAAGAAGCGAAGCGAATGCTGGAAGCGGTAGAAAAGGCCGGCATTTTTAATGGCTATCTCGAAGACCTCGTATACACTCCCAAGTTCATCAAGGCGCATGAAAGTGTAAAGAATGGTGCGCTGGGAAGGATCCTCTGGGCCAAATCACGCGAAACCCATCCCGGCCCGCATAGCGACTGGTTCTGGGATATCGAGCAGGCCGGCGGCGGATGTATACTCGATCTGGGTTGCCATTGCGTGGAGATCACCCGCAGCTATATCGGAAAAGACATCAAACCGGTAGAAGTTATGTGCTGGGCAGATACACAGGTAAAACCCATCGACGCGGAGGATCATGCCATCGGATTGATCAAATACGAAAACGGCGCGATCGCCCAGTTCGAAGTGAGCTGGACCTTCCGGGGTGGCCTGGATCTGCGCGACGAAGTGATGGGTACCGAAGGAACCATCTGGATCAACAGCTTTTTAAGAACCGGCTTCGATATGTTTACCACCGGCAAAGGAGCCGACTATGTTGCGGAAAAAGCAGAAAGCAACAGCGGATGGCTATTCCCGGTGGGCGATGAATTAAATGAACTCGGTTACAACCACATGTTCATGGATATGTTCAATTCGATGGAAAGCGGAAAGGCACCCAAAGAAACTTTCTATGACGGCTATGTAGTGAACTGCGTACTCGATGCTGCCTACCGTTCGGTAAAATCCAAACAGTGGGAACCCGTAAACCTGGAAATTTGGAGGGGCCGAGTGGGTGTTTCAAAAGATTCCCATCTTACCGAATACGATAAGGATCATTACCTCGTAAAAGAAGAAGTGACTCACTACGGAGCAAAAAAAGTGATCCTGAAGAACAAGCAGACCGGAAAGATCTCCGAAAAAGTGCTGAACTGATCTTAAAACTGTAAATAGGAGAATGGATGAGCACTCATCCATTCTTTTTTTATGCCCTCTCCGGGATGGTTATCCCTTGCCAAATAGGTATCTTCCTGTTTCCAAAACGACTGCTGATGAAAAAACTGTTCCTGCTGGCATTGATCGTTGCCATTTTCTATAGTTGCGAAAACAACAAAAAGCCTTCCTACACCGGCTGGCCGGCCTATGGAGGATCGCCGGAGATGATCCGGTATTCTTCCCTAAAGCAGATCGATACTTCCAACGTAGGCCAGTTGCAGCTGGCCTGGAGCTACAGCAGCCAGGATGCCGATACGGCCAACCATTCCCAGATCCAATGCAACCCGATCATGATCGATGGAATGCTCTATGGTGTTACTCCTCAAATGAAACTCTTTGCAGTGGATGCCGGCACCGGCCAACAGGTATGGATGTTCGATCCCAACGCCAGAACAGATTTCGACGCCTACCGTGCCGCTTTTCATATCATGATCAACAGCCGCGGCGTGGCCTACTGGTCGGATGGAAAACAGGACCACCGTTTGTTCTTTACTGCCGGTTCCCGAACCTATGCGGTCGATGCAAAGACCGGGAAGCCTGTCGATAGTTTCGGCGATCATGGTTCTATTGACCTGCATGATGGCCTCGATCGTGACGTGTCGGATTTATTCGTGGTAAATACATCACCCGGCATGGTATACAAGGATATGATCGTTCTTGGAACGCGCGTTGATGAAGCGCCCCCTTCCGCACCGGGTCATATCAGGGCTTTCGATGTGCGAACAGGCAAGCGGCTGTGGATCTTCCATACCATCCCCCAACCCGGGGAATATGGATATGATACCTGGGAAGACAGTACCAATTATAAACACATCGGAGGCGCCAATGCCTGGAGTGGATTTGCACTGGATGAAAAAAGAGGTATCCTGTTTGTACCTACCGGTTCCGCCTCCTTTGATTTTTACGGAGGAAAAAGAAAAGGGTCAAATCTTTTTGCCAATAGCCTCGTTGCCCTCGATGCCTCCACCGGTAAACGCCTCTGGCATTTTCAATTCATTCATCATGATTTATGGGATAAGGATCTCCCTACCCCACCTGCATTGGTGACGATCCGGCAGAATGGCAAGACCATCGATGCGGTGGCGCAAACAACCAAAAATGGAATGGTATATGTATTCGAGAGAGAAACCGGCAAGCCTGTTTTCGACATCAAAGAAGTTCCCGTTGATACCGTGTCGGAACTCACCGGCGAAAAAGTATGGCCTACCCAGCCAATCCCGGTTAAGCCCGCTCCTTTCGTGAGGCAAACGCTCTCGGAAAATGACATCAATCCCTTTTTGCCGGACAGCTCGAAAGATGCTGTTAAGAAGCTCTTTGCTGCCCACCGCTTTGGCAATATGTATTTGCCACCCGGCAAGAAACCTTCCCTCGTATTCCCCGGTTACGATGGTGGCGCGGAATGGGGTGGCCCCGCCTTCGATCCGGAAACCGGTATTCTCTATGTAAATGCCAATGAGATGGCCTGGCGGCTGCAATTGGTAGATCGCAAGGAAGAAGCTCCCCACAAAGAAAATATGGGACAGGCCGGCCAGCGATTGTTCATCAACAATTGCGCGGGCTGTCATGGTGCCGATAAAAAAGGATCGGGAAACTATCCTCCGCTGTTGACTATTAGAGAACGGTACAACAAGGAATCAATCATCGGTTTGCTGAACAGTGGCCGCCGAATGATGCCGGCGTTTACACGATTGAGTGAGTCGGAAAAGGAGGCTGTCACCTCTTACCTCCTCGATCTCGCTACAGAGCAGAAGAAATCATTTATACCCCCGGTAAAAAAAATAGACAGCGCCGATATGATGCCCTATCGGATGACCGGCTATTTCAAATTTTTGAGCCCCGAAGGACTACCAGCCATCAGTCCGCCCTGGGGTACACTGAGCGCCATTGATCTCAACAAAGGAGAGATTAAATGGCAAATACCACTCGGGCAATATCCCGAATTAAAAGCCAGGAATATTCCTCCCACGGGAACGGAAAACTATGGCGGCCCGGCGGTCACTGCCGGAGGACTGGTTTTTATAGGCGCTTCCAGTGACGGAATGCTTCGTGCTTTCAATAAGTACACCGGTAAACTTTTGTGGGAATACCAGTTGCCCGCCCCGGCTTTCGCCACGCCATCGGTATATGAATGGAAAGGCCGTCAATTCCTGGTGATTGCTTGCGGAGGAGGTAAACTAGGTACACGGGCGGGTGATCAATACCTTGCCTTTGCCTTGCCTGTTGCAAAATAGAGCAGGCTGGCATCATTATTTAGCAGGATCCGATGATGATCGAAAAATATATCATTCTGGCAGTTTGCTGGATGGCCTATGGCGCAATACACAGCCTGCTGGCCGACACCCGCATAAAAAAATGGCTCTCGGGGCATTTGGGAAGCCTGCGTAGATATTACCGGCTTTTCTATAATATTTTCGCATTGCTGACGCTGGCAATACTACTCCATTACCAGCTTTCCATCCCGGCCGTAGCCATGTGGGCCCAACACCCTGTTATTTGGATATCAGGTATCCTGGTTTGTATTTCAGGATTGACACTCATGACGATCAGCATTAAAAAATATTTTTTCAACCTGAGCGGACTGTACCAGGAAGATATGGATGACTCTCCTCCTGCCCTTTGCATTGACGGGATTCACCAGTATGTTCGTCATCCGCTTTATCTGGGAACATTCGCATTTATCTGGGGGTTATGGATCATGTATCCTTTCTGGACTTTTGCCGTTATGAACGCATGTATTACGCTTTACACACTTGTAGGCATCCGACTGGAGGAAAAAAAATTGCTGGCCATCTATGGAGCATCCTATCGCCAGTATCAGATGAGCGTTCCCATGATCGTTCCCTGGGGGAGAAACAAAAAACGCAGCGGGTAGCTGCGTTGCGGGCTGAGTTTAATTCTTTTTAGGTGCCGGCGGAGTATTGGGCGCGGTAGCCGGTGGCGTAATGTTCAGTTTCTTTAATACGAGCGGAAGTATATCTTCCGAAGCGGGAAAAGCGATGAGCTGTTCTTTGGGCAGCACATACGCGTATCCGTTTTCTTTTGCCACCTGCTGGGCTGTTTGCACGGCTTTCTGCTGCACAGGTGCCAATAATTGCTGCTCTTTCTGGTTCATCTGGTTTTGGGCGTCCTGGTTAAAATTGAGCACTTTCAGATAGGCCGCATTGAGTTCCTTGCGCTTCACATCCTTCATGGCAGATGTCCATTTGGATGAGTCTGCGGCAAACAGGCTGTCCTGGCGATTGTATTCCCGGTTGTATTCCTTACCCAGATCAATCAGCGCTTTTTCAAAATCATCCAGCTCCGCCAGGGCTGATTTGTATTCAGGCATATTATTTACAATTTCCTGCACACTCACATGCCCGATCTTGTTTTGAGCCCTGACAGATGCTGTCGATACAATGGCAAGAATAAATAATACGGCAATTCTTGGTTTCATGTTTAGGTGATTTGGTGGTTTTGTTTTATCTCAGTCAACCAGCGATAGTAATTAGCTGCTTGACTACTGTTAAAATTGATGTGTCAGGAGTTAAAATGCGCAAACCGATCATTCGTGTCGCGATCCGACTACAGTCCAGCTTCGGGTAGACCACACCTTGTCGGTTTTTTTGGCTATAAACTGAACCGTGTCGTAAAATATTTCCCTTGCGCCCCGGGGAGCATCTTCGATAACCGGGAGGCTGTAAATGCCGCGGGCATAGGCTGTTACTTTGAATTGTGTGATGCTGTCCGGGATCCGGACCACGCTATGGATTTCGACGGTATCCAGCAACCAGGAGCCGGCCCCTTCGGTCAGGCTCTGCTGCCGGTAGTTCAGCCTCACCAGTTCGGTGGCCCTGCTGTCTGACAGCCGGTCGCCACAGGAGGCCAGTAAAAAAAGAGTTCCGAACCAGCAGGCCCGGAACCTTTTGACAATTGTTTTCATACTCACAATTTCATATCCTGTATAATTCCTTTAATTCGGTTGTCGAGATCAGCACTCACTTTACTGAAATCCCGGGCATCCGACAAAGATGTATTGACACTGAAATAGAATTTGATTTTCGGCTCCGTGCCGGAGGGGCGCGCCGATATTTTGCTTCCGTCGGCAAGTATGAATTGCAAAACATTCGATTTAGGAAGTTTGATCTCCCATTCCGCGCCGGTCTGCAGGTTTTTACCTTTTCTCAGTTCATAGTCCAGTAATTCCACTACCGGCGAACCATTGATTGTTTTTGGCGGCTGGCTGCGGTAGGTTTCCATCATGGCTGCAATCTGTTGCTGACCATCCATTCCTTTTTTGGTGATGGAGATCAGGTGTTCCTTGTAAAATCCATATTGAACATACAGGTCAATCAGTTTGCTGAAAAGGCTTCTGCCTTTGTCTTTCTCATAGGCGGCCATTTCGCACAACAGGGCAACTGCAGAGATCGCATCCTTATCCCGGATTTTTGATCCGATCATCAGTCCATAGCTTTCTTCTCCTCCCACCACATAATTTTCGGTGGCTTCTTTTTCCTTGATCAGTTCTGCAATCCATTTGAAGCCCGTGAGTACATTGTAGCATTTGATGTTGCTCTGGTGGGCGATCTGATCGATCATTTCTGTGGTAACAATGGTCTTCACCACCATATCATTGGGCTGGGCAATGCCTTTGGCCTTACGGGCTTCGATCATGTAATTGAAAGCCAGAACGGCCGTCTGGTTGCCATTCATCAATACCCATTCTCCATTATTGTCCTTCACGCCGATCCCTACCCGATCACTGTCCGGATCGGTTCCCAGTAAAATATCGGCATTCAGTTCTTTCGCTTTTTTCAGGCCGATGCTCATCGCCTCACTTTCTTCCGGGTTGGGATAATGTACCGTAGGGAAATTGCCGTCCGGGGTAGATTGCTCGGCAACGATGTTGACATCTGTAAAACCGAATCTTTTCAGCACTTCAGGTACCAGTATAATGCCCGTTCCGTGGATAGGCGTATAAACGATTTTCAGGTCGTGCTGGCGGGCGATTACTTCGGGATATACACTCAGGCTCTTCACCATCGACATATAGGCTTCATCCAGTTCGCGGCCAATGATATGAATGTTCTCTTCTCCTCCTTTCCATTTAACTTCCTCCACCGAGCCGATCTTCTCCACTTCGGTTATAACGTTCTTATCGTGGGGAGGAACCAGCTGTCCTCCATCATTCCAGTAAGCTTTGTACCCGTTGTATTCTTTCGGATTGTGAGAGGCGGTACAAACCACCCCGCCCTGGCAACCGAGGTGCCGGATGGCGAAACTCAGTTCCGGAGTGGGCCGCAGAGCTTCAAACAGAAATACCTTGATGCCATTGGCGGCAAAAACACCCGCAACGGTCTCCGCAAAAAAGCGGCTGTTATTTCGACTGTCATGCGCGATCGCCACCCGAACTTCACCGCCGGGATATGATTGCTTCAGATAATTGGCATAACCCTGGGTAGCCATGCCAACGGTGTACTTGTTCATCCGGTTGGTTCCCACTCCCATCACTCCTCTCAAACCCCCTGTTCCAAATTCAAGGTTCCGGTAAAAAGCATCCACCAGTTCTTTTTCATTTTCAGATTGCAGTTTCTTTACCGCGTCGCGGGTTTCCTGGTCAAAACTTGCACTGAGCCAGGTATTGACTTTTTCTTGAATCGCTTTATCCATATTGCAGATTTAATATAGGTGTGTTTACACCGATCAATGAGGCTGAAAGTTATAAAATTTTGAAATTCAAAACCAATTGAAGTGTAACATCCTCGGCCCTTCTGTATTTTTGCCCATCATAAAATTCACAAGGGTTCGTTTGATGAATACCCAACCGATGGCTTTGTTCAAGATTCCGCTGATATCATTGCTGCTTACCATTACCTGCCTGTCGCTGGCAGGCCAGGACAGCCTGACCACCTCTTTCCGTCGCGCGAGGATGGAAAAAAAGCTTTGGATCACCGGTGCTGCCCATGTGGGGCTGTATACCGGGTCATTACTGGTGTTGAACGAAGCCTGGTATAAGGGTTATCCGAAACAATCGCTGGCAAGTTTTAACGACAGCCACGAATGGTTGCAAACGGATAAGTTTGGTCATGCCTGGACGGCCTATAATCTTGGACGGGCCTCTTCTGCCGCCTGGCAATGGGCAGGCCTCAACAAACGGCAATCGGCCATCGCGGGAGCCTCCGCCGGGTTTGCTTTCCTCACGGTCATTGAATTCCTCGACGGCCGGTCGAGCAACTGGGGATGGAGCTGGAGTGATATTGCCGCCAACAGTTTTGGAACCGGCTTGTACCTGGGCCAGGAGTTGGCCTGGGGTGAACAGCGAATCCGGTACAAATTCTCTTTTCATGGCAAATCCTATATCGATCCCATGCTGGAAAACCGGTCGGACAAATTGTTTGGCAAGAGCTGGTATGAACGTATGCTGAAGGATTACAATGGGCAAACCTATTGGCTAAGTGTCAATATCAAATCCTTCACCCCTCAAAGTAAATGGCCTGCCTGGCTTAATGTTGCCCTGGGCTATGGCGCGGACGGCATGTTTGGCGGTTTCGACAATACTGGCAGGGATGAGAACGGAAATGTTATTTTCGACAGAAGAGATATAGCGCGGGTAAGACAATTCTACCTGTCGCCGGACATTGACTGGATGAAAATCAAGACCAGTCGCAAATGGCTGAAGACTGCCTTTTACATCCTGAACTCCTTTAAATTTCCGGCTCCTTCGCTGATGATCAACTCCAGGGGAAACATCCGGTTTCAGCCTTTCTATTTTTAAAATTTTATTCGAGATAGGCGCCAATAACTTTCTCTCCTTCAACCTCTACATAAATGTGTTCTTGCAGGGTTGTTGCTATGGAAAGACCGGAAAAGTCTGTTGAAACGGGAAAGGTTTTATGTGTTCTTTCTACGAGGGCAAGGGTTTGAATTTTGCGGGGGTGGTATTTAAGAAAGGGTTTCATGGCATACAGCATGGTCTTGCCGCTGTTGGCCACATCATCGATCACGATGATTACTTTGTCATTAAAATCTATCTCCTGGCTCAGGTTCACTTCACGGGGTTGTTTTTTATCCAGGTCGATGGTCAGCAGGATGGTTTTGAGAGGGCTGATTTTCCTGAGCAGCTCCTGGATATTCTTTGCCACTACGCTCCCGCTAACACGGATACCGGCCAGGATGATCTCATTTTCTTCCATGTTCTGCTCTACGATCTCGTAAGCCATGCGTTCGAGCTTTCTTGTTACCGCGTCTGCTTCCAGGATATAATTTCTCATGACAGGTGTTTGGTTTTATTGATTTCTTCCTTCCAGCATGGGTACAAAGGAAAACCGGTCAAACAGCTCTTCGGAATAAGAACCGTCTGGTTGTTTGGTAAGGCGCAACATTCTCTGAACATCGCCTTCTCCCACCGGGATTACCATTTTGCCACCCACCTTCAATTGATCTATCAGTTTTGGTGGAATATATGGGGCCGCTGCGGTTACCAGCACCTTGTCGAAAGGCGCGAAATTGGGCAACCCTTCAAAACCGTCGCCATAAAAATATTTGATGGTGGGATATTTTGGCCGGAGCACAAAATTACGGTGCTGATCGAATAATTTTTTTTGCCGTTCAATGGTATAAACCTGTGCACCCAGTATGGCCAGCACAATGGATTGGTAGCCGCTCCCTGTTCCGATCTCCAGTACTTTTTCAAAAGGTTTTACATCCAGTAGCTGGGTCTGGTAAGCGACAGTGTACGGTTGCGAAATGGTTTGACCTTCTGCAATTGGAAATGCTTTATCCTCGTAGGCTACTTTATCGAAGGCCGAATCAAGGAAATAATGCCGGGGTATGGAATTAACAGCGTCAAGGATTCTTTCGTCGGTGATGCCTTTCTCGCGAAGTGTATCCACCAACTGTTTTCTGAGCCCTTTATGCCGGTATGTATCCTCAAACGTTCTCATAGTTATGCAAAGGTAATTAATTCACCTCCGGCCAACAGCGATTCCGGTTGTTTTTTGATCAGGATTTAATCTGGTATTCTTCCAGTTTGCGATAAAGCGTGGTAAGACCGATACCCAGCCATTCTGCCGCGCGGGTTTTGTTTCCCCTGGTATACAGCAGCACTTTGCGGATATGTGATTTTTCGACCGAGGCGAGGGTAAGCCCGGTATCGGCTCCGGTATTTTGCTGGATCTCAAACGGGAGATCACTTGCTTCGATCGTTACTCCTTCAGCCAGTACGCTGGCCCTTTCCAGTACGTTTTTCAGTTCCCTGATGTTCCCCTTCCACTGATAATGCTGTAACAGCGCGAGGGCTTCTTTTGATAATTGATGCGGCGGCCTGTTTTCCCTGGCAGCAAACTGACCAAGAAAATAGGCCGACAGCTCGGGAATATCTTCCATTCGCGTACGCAGAGCCGGCAGATGAATGGAAAACACATTGAGGCGATAGTACAGATCTTCCCGGAAAAGTCCCTGGTCAATCATTTCGGTCAGTTGACGGTGTGTAGCCGCGATGATGCGGACATTCACCCGGGTGACCTTCGTATCTCCGATCTTGATGAATTCTCCGTTTTCCAGCACGCGCAACAATTTCGCCTGCAGGTTGATGTTCATTTCGCCGATTTCATCGAGGAACAAAGTGCCTCCATCGGCCTGTTCTATCAACCCCTTTTTATCTTTGGACGCTCCGGTAAAAGCGCCGGCCTTGTGCCCGAACAATTCACCCTCGAGCAGATCTTTGGGAAAGGCACTGCAGTTGATCGCTACCAGTGGTTTGCCGGTGCGTTTGCTGCCTGTATGAATGGCATTGGCGAAAACTTCTTTGCCGGTGCCGGTTTCTCCCAGCAGCAAAACAGTTGAATCGGTGGCGGCAATTTTTTGGGCATACTGAATGGCTTCCCTGATTGCGGCGCTGCTGCCCAGAATGGCTTCGAATCCGGGTAAGGAATTGTGGCGAACAGTTACCAGCGATTGCTTTTTGCGGGTAACATGATCCATTGCCTGGTATAGCAGAGGAATGATGCGGTCGTTGTCGTCTGCCTTGGTAATATAATCGAAGGCGCCGTTCTTGATTGCCTGCACCCCATCGGCGATATGGCCATAGGCTGTAAGCAGGATACACTCGCAAAGAGGATAGCGTTCCCGGATAGTCTTTACAAATTCAACTCCATTGCCGTCCGGCAGTTTGACGTCGCACAGAATTACATCGACTGGGTGCTGGTTTAAAATGGTGGATCCCTCTTTCAGAGAGCCGGCCTGCAACACGGTAAATCCTTCCAGGGAAATAATACGGCCCAGCAGCTTCCTGAGCGGCTCTTCGTCATCGATGATCAGCACGGTTGCTTGCATGGAATCTCTTGTCATTGAAAGTTGAAAGAAAGTGGCGGAATGCGCACGCTGGCGAAGGTAGTAACTTTGAGATTGCCGATAACGATCAGGCAACCGGTAATGGTAATCTGAACCCGAACAGGCTGCCCTGTCCCAATTCACTCTGAACCCAGATGCTGCCTCCCTGGGCTTCGATGAATTCTTTGGATATGGCCAGTCCGAGTCCGCTTCCTTTGGATTTGGAGCCGGGCACCTGGAAATATCTTTCAAATAAACGACCCTGGTATTCCTGCGGAATGCCGGGGCCATGATCGGTAACGGTGAACTCAACAGCCCCGTTATTCCGTTTCACCTGCACGGTCACTTCCTCTCCGCCTGGTGAATATTTAATGGCATTGGTAAGCAGGTTATTCAAAACCCAACTGGTCTTTTCTTCGTCCACGGCAATGTCGGGCAGGCCTGGCTCCACCAGTTCTTTTAACAAGATGCCCTGCTCGTGCGCTACAGTAGCAACGGTTTCGATGGCAGACCTGACAATAAACAAGGGAGCCACATTTTGCTTTCGCAGTTGAATCCTGCCAGCCTCTACCTGCGACATATTGAGAAGTTCGCTCAGGATTTTCAGAATGCGCTGGTTATCCTGCTTGATGTGCTGAACCAGTTCTTTCTGCTCGGCAGTGAGTGACCCGATTCTTTCATCTTCCAGCAGTTTAAGGCTGAAATCAGAAGAAGCCAGCGGAGTCTTCAGCTCATGCGAGATGGTGGCGATGAAATGGGTTTTGGCTACATCGAGTTCTTTAAAAGTGGTGATATTCTTGATCACGATTACCTTGCTTTTCGATTCGCCCTGCTCGATTTCTACCACTTCACGGGTGAAATAATTCTCCCGCCCTTCCACAACTATTTTGAATGGTGCGGTACTGTCCTCTTCTATCAGGTAACGAAACAGATCATTGCGTTTGCTGAACTGCTCTGCCGACTGGCCAATGACATCAGCGGGTTTCACGCCCAGCAATTGCATCGCCTGCGAATTGGCAAACAGGATCTTGTTATCGCGGTCGATGCCGATACTGGCATCTTTCAGGCTGTTGATGACAGCCTCCGCACGGCTCTTTTCAAATAAAATCTTATTGAGATTGCTGTTCTCGAAATATTCAAGCCGCTCAGCCATTTCGTTGAAGGAACGGGCGAGTTGCCCGAATTCATCCCTGGATTCGATATGGACCCTGTAAGAATAATTTTTCTGTGAGATTTCGCGGATGGCTGCCGTCAGTTTCTGAATGGGCGTAGTGATGATGAATGGGAAATTATAAGTGAAAGTAAGGCCAACGATAAAAATAAAAGCCACGGCGGTGATCAGGAAGGTCATGGCTTCTTCAGCCGCATTCTCGGTTTTTTCGTTCTTGTTTTTTATGGCGATCATGTTCAGCAGCAATACCTGCTGTAACTGGCTATCGATTGCCAGTTTCACCAACTCCGACTGATCGCCTTTTCTCAATAATTCGAACTGATCGCGCAGTTGCCGGGTGGCCTGATGTTCGCCGGCTTCGGTGATATTGGCTTCCTGCAAAACAAGTTGCCTTTCAAACGAATCCAGGTAGCGGAATTGCCGGTGGCCGATACTGTCCAGGTCTTTCTGCATTTCATGACAGAACTGAAGCGATTCATAATTTGCCTTTAAAATGTTGCGGGAATCCTTTCGCAATGTTGCCAGGTAATAAATACTGAGGCCTCCCGAAAGAATGGCCAGAAAAAAAAGGAATATGGTTCCTAACCTGATCTTGTATTTAATGCTCAGCGGCATGGATGGGTAGCGTTTGCTATGACAATATAACGATATCTACATCGGTTTCAGAAACTGCTTTCAGCAATTGATTGAACATGCTCGTTTTCAGAATAACCTGCCATAAAGCTATATGAGGTTTTCCAATGCAAAGTGTGGTCACCTGTTTTTGTTTGATCATCTCCAGGATGGCCTGGGCGATATTCTCCTCTTTCAACTGGATTACTTCTGCGCCCAGCTCGGTGGCATTCTTGAAATTATTGATCAGATGCCTTTGTTTGTCCAACGGTATCCGGTCGGCCGCTTCCCGGGAAGTCTGGACATACAAAACATACCATTGGCTGTTGTAGTACGAAGCCAGCCGGGCTGTTTTGCGGATAATTCGCTGGGCAATGTCGGAATTGGATGAAATGCAGGCCAGGAATCTTTCGTGGCGGTAGGGGTTTTTCTGGTAGTCTATGGAATAGTCCACTTTTCTTTCCACCTGGCCCGCCACTTCCTTAAGTGCCAGTTCGCGCAACTGAAGAATCTTTTCCGGTTGAAAAAAATTGGTTAAGGCCTGCTGAACCTTGCTGTGATCGTATATTTTTCCTTCTTTCAGCCTGCTGATAAGTTCGTCGGCTGTCAGATCAATATTGACCACTTCATCTGCCAGTTGCAGTACCCGGTCGGGTACCCGCTCCTTTACTTCAACGCCTGTAATTTGTTTGACATCCTCATTGATACTTTCAATATGCTGAATGTTTACGGCGGTAATTACATCGATGCCTCCTTCCAGCACATCCATCACATCCTGCCATCTCTTTTCGTTTTTGCTGCCGGGTATATTGGTATGGGCGAGCTCATCGATGATGACCACTTCGGGATGCAGCAACAAGATGGCCTGTACATCCAGTTCATCCAGTTTCTTGCCTTTGTAAAAGATTTCCCGTCTGGGTATCAGCGGCAGTCCTTCCAACAGCTCTGCGGTTTCCACCCTTCCGTGTGTTTCTACATAGGCTACTTTCAGGTTAACACCTTTTTTCAATAGTTCATGGGCTTCCCGGAGCATCCGGTAGGTCTTGCCCACACCGGCGCTCATACCAACATAGATTTTCAGCCGGCCTTTTCCGTTTTTTGCCGGCTGAACTTTTTTCAGCCAGTCTTCCGGGCTATGGGGAAGTTCTTCTGACATGGAGATGATTTTTTGGCGATGTCAATAGATTAAAACCAAACGGCCAGGGCAAAACTGACAGCCGTGTTATTGCCGGACGGATGTCCCTTTGCATCCGTGAATACCTTTTCTTTGCTATGATAGTTTTTGATTTCCAATCGAAGCAGGGAGTTGGCAAAAGGAGCATAATCGACATTGGCAGACAGGCCGGTTGTTTTAAAATTACCGCCTGACAGGATCACCCCTTTGTCATCATTGAAATATTCTCCTCTTACAGCAATAGCCCATTGGCTGGAGGGAGTAAACCGCAATATTCCAACGGGGGTATACCAGGTGTTGTACTCAGAGGAACCTTTGGACTTTTGTTCGGAGCCGATATCAAAACCGGCAGTCAATCCAACTTTTTCGCCAAGAGGCACAACAGCGTACAGGTTGTGATATATCCTCCATGTTCTGGCCGTATCTGGTTTATCGGTTCCAATAAATGTACTGTAGTTGAGAGTAACACCGGCAGCCGGTTTGTAAACGATCTGTGTTCCCCAGCTCATCAATGAATTGCCGGAAACCCTTGTAATTCTCTGCCATCCGTTTAACGCAAGTGCGGCGAACTGCCATTTTTCATTGTCGCTGGTAAAGCCAAGACGCGCACCGCTTTCGAAATAGGGAGAGTTATCGGCCACCATGCTCCTGCTAAGAGTCCAGTTGTCTTTCCCGATTGCGCTTTCGAAGCCTATGTGCGAAGGAAGGATGCCGATATCCAGCCACCAGTTTTTCTGACGGCTCAGCTTCACACCGGCATTGGCTTCATAAATATTCTTCAACACGCCCGGTTCGGCAGCATAGTTGGCATTCATGTAAGTTCCCACACCCAGCGCCAGGTTTGCCCGCACTCTTTCGCCGCTATAGGCTCCTTTCAGGAATGCCAGGTTTACATTGAATTCGTTGTGGCGATTGTGGCTATATATGTACGAAGGCCTGTTGTTGTCAGCAGGCTTGTTGAAATCATAACTGAAATATCCTTCCACGTATCCTGAAATGTCGAATTTGGAGGCATTGGATTTCGGTACAGGCAGACTATCCTGCGCCGAGGCAGGAATGGAGAAAATCAGGCTCGCAACTAGAATTATGCTGGTCATCTTTTTCATAAAAGGGAATTGAAGCAAAGTTTTAATGAAGAGTGTCAAGAGCAATGTTTAATTGAAGCACATTCACCACATCCGGGCCCAAAGGTACTTTCCGGATGTGTTGTTGAACTAGGGTACGGATCCTGGATGCGTCCAGGCCCCGGTGAGCGGATACACGATCAACCTGTATCAGGGCCGCTTCGGGCGAAATATCGGGATCCAATCCGCTGCCGGATGCTGTTACCAGTTCCGCAGGGATCTGTTCTTTTTTCACGGTGGGGTGATGAACCAGGAAGCTGTCAATCCTGTCCTGAACGGTTTTGAGGTAGTCGGGATTACTGGTTGCCTTGTTGCTTCCGGCCGATCCGGCCGCATTGTAATCTACTGCGGAAGGGCGACCCCAGAAATACCGGTCGTCGGTAAATTTCTGGCCGATCAATTCATAGCCCACTGTTTTTCCGTTTACGGTAATTGTTTTACCGTCTCCGCCACCCGGAGTGAGTTTCCCGATTCCGGCCAGCAGGGCGAAATACACCACGCATATCAATACGATCAATACGGCTGTCAGTTTAAGAGAAGGCAAAAGATATTTTTTCATGACATGAGTTTTAAATGAATAAGGCAACAAGTATATCGATCAGTTTGATGCCGATAAAAGGAACAATAACACCCCCAACTCCATAAATGAGCAGGTTTCTTCTCAATAATGCAGACGCTCCGATGGGTTTGTACTGCACCCCTTTCAGCGCCAGCGGAATGAGAATGGGAATGATCAGTGCATTGAAGATGACTGCCGACAGGATCGCCGATTCGGGGCTCTTCAATCCCATTATATTCAGGTGCTGAAGGGTGGGGATCGAAGCAATAAAAAGGGCCGGCACAATAGCAAAATATTTCGCCACGTCATTGGCAATGCTGAATGTAGTGAGCGTTCCGCGGGTAATCAGCAATTGTTTGCCGATCTCCACCACCTCGATCAGTTTGGTGGGGTCATTGTCCATGTCCACCATATTGCTGGCTTCCTTGGCTGCCTGGGTACCGCTGTTCATCGCTACACCTACATCTGCCTGGGCAAGAGCGGGTGCATCGTTGGTACCGTCTCCCATCATGGCCACCAGTTTGCCGCCCTGTTGTTCTTTTCGGATGTAATTCATCTTGTCTTCGGGAGTGGCTTCGGCAATGAAATCATCTACTCCTGCCTTTGCGGCGATGTATTTTGCGGTAAGCGGGTTGTCGCCGGTTACCATCACGGTCTTCACTCCCATTTTACGCAGTCTTTCAAATCGTTCCTGTATACCCGGCTTGATGATATCCTGCAATTCGATGACACCTTTAACCTGGTTGTTTTCTGCTACCACCAGGGGCGTTCCTCCATTGCTGGCAATTCCTTTCACCCTTTCGGCAACCGATTCCGGGAAGGTATTTCCATTCTTTACCACCACGTTTCGGATAGAGTCCTGGGCACCTTTGCGAATGCTGCGTCCATTGGGAAGGTCTACCCCGCTGCTACGGGTTTCGGCCGTAAAATTGATAAAACGCATTTCAGATTTGCGCACTTCTGCCTTCACTCCTTTTGAGGCGGCCAGCTCAACGATGGATTTTCCTTCGGGTGTTTCATCTGCGAGCGAACTCAACAAGGCCAGTTCCATAAACTCCTTTTCGGGTAACCCTTCCAGTGGATAGAACTGGGTGGCTTTCCGGTTACCGATGGTGATCGTTCCGGTCTTATCGAGCAGAAGCGTATCCACATCGCCAGCTGTTTCAACGGCTTTGCCGCATTTGGCAATCACATTGGCCCGGAGCGCCCGGTCCATACCCGCAATTCCGATGGCGCTGAGCAATCCTCCAATGGTAGTGGGAATGAGACAAACAAACAGGGAGATGAAAGCGGCGATCGTAATAGGCGTTTGCGCATAGTCTGCAAATGGCTTCAGCGTAACACAAACGATCACGAAAACTATGGTGAATGAAGCGAGCAAAATAGTCAACGCTATTTCATTGGGCGTTTTCTGACGGTTCGCCCCTTCAACCAGCGCGATCATCTTGTCAAGAAAGGTTTCTCCGGGAGCAGTGGTTACCCTCACCACAATCCGGTCGGACAGCACCTTTGTACCACCGGTTACGGACGACTTATCACCCCCAGCCTCCCTGATGACTGGAGCAGACTCGCCGGTGATCGCACTCTCGTCGATGGTGGCGATGCCTTCCACGATTTCGCCGTCCATGGGAATGATATCCCCGGTTTCGCAAACAAAGCGATCATGCATCTTCAATTGCGCGGAGGAGATCACCTGCACTTCTTCTTCGAGCGTACCATTTACCGGCACAATCAATTTTGCCGGGGTGTCCTGCCTTGTTTTACGAAGTGTTTCCGCCTGTGCCTTTCCTCTCGCTTCTGCGATGGCTTCCGCAAAATTGGCAAAGAGAACGGTCAGCAAAAGCACCACAAATACGGTAACATTATACCATACCGGGCCCTGAGAAGTGTTTCCCGTGACTACCGCATAAGCTGCCACGAAAAACATGACCGCAGTGCCGATCTCAACGGTGAACATCACCGGGTTCTTTACCATCAGCGATGGTTTCAGTTTTATGAACGACTGCTGCCATGCCGTTCTTAACAATGCCGGATCGAACAGTTTATTTTCTTTTCTATGATGGGTGGACATAATCTTGAATTGTTAGTGAATTGAAAAATAATCGGCGATTGGTCCCAGCACCAATGCGGGGAAATAGGACAATGCGTTTACGATCAGGATAACGGCAAACGTCATTGCCCCGAACGTAACAGAATCTGTCCTCAGCGTGCCGGCAGATTCCGGAATAAACTTCTTCTTCGCCAGCAAACCTGCAATGGCTATGGGTCCGATGATGGGAAGGAAGCGACCGAGTATCAGGATGAATCCGGTTACCACATTCCAGAAAATATTATTGTCTCCCAGGCCTTCAAATCCACTTCCGTTATTGGCATTGGCCGAGGTGTTTTCGTACAGCATTTCACTGAACCCGTGATAGCCTGGATTATTGAGCCAGTTGCCCGGTGGCACCGCCCAGTGGGCGGTTGGGTGATGTGTATTGAAATAGGCTGCCAGTGCCGTGCCGGTCATGATCAGGAATGGCGACAGCAAAGTGATCAGCGCCGCGATCTTGATCTCTCTGGCTTCCACCTTGTGGCCCATGAATTCGGGCGTACGCCCTACCATCAGTCCGGAGATGAAAACGGCAATGATGAGATAGATGAAGTAGTTGAGTATACCCACTCCACAACCCCCATAAAAGGAATTGATCATCATGGCCAGCATCTGCATCAGCCCCGACAATGGCATGGAACTGTCGTGCATGGAATTGACCGACCCGGTTGAAATGACCGTAGTAGCGATGCTCCAGAAACCGGATACTGCGGGTCCGAAACGAACCTCTTTGCCTTCCATCGAGCCATTGGGTTGATGAACTCCCAGACGAGCAATGCTGGGACTTCCCTT
Source organism: uncultured Chitinophagaceae bacterium (assembly GCA_964605065.1). GTDB lineage: Bacteria > Bacteroidota > Bacteroidia > Chitinophagales > Chitinophagaceae > Endoryza. The sequence continues at coordinate 26,009 of CAZSAQ010000006.1, read as the reverse complement.
TACTTCCTGTATAACGGTGGGGATTGCCAGGCATAAAAATCCGATCGTCATTACACCTAGTATGATAAAGGCCATTTTTTTGCGGTTGACGTAGTATCCAAACGCGAAGAGAAGGGCCAGCGGGATCAGCAACTGCGAGATCAGCTCAAGCGAATTGGTAAAGCTGTTCGGATTTTCCAAAGGATGCGCCGAGTTGGCGCCAAACCAGCCACCACCATTGGTGCCGAGGTGCTTGATGGCGATCATCGCCGCAGCCGGTCCCCTGCTTACTTGTACCGTATCCCCCTGAAGGGTTACAACGGTATCTTTTCCTTTAAAAGACGTGGGGGTTCCGTTGAAAGCCAACAAGGTGGCGATGACAATGCTGATCGGCAGCAATATACGGGTGATGCTTTTTACAAAAAGCACGTAAAAGTTTCCCAGTTTATCGGTCACTTTATCCCGGAGTGCCTTGAAAAAAACAAATACCGCGGCGATGCCGGTGGCGGCCGACACAAACATCAGGAAACTGATCACTCCTACCTGTGTGAGGTAGGTTAACCCGGTTTCTCCGCTGTAATGTTGCAGGTCGCAATTGACCAGGAAAGAGATGATGGTATTAAAGGCGAGATCCGGTGTTTGAGATGCGTTGCCATCGGGGTTCAATCCGAGTGATCCCTGGCTGATCAGCAAAACAAACCCGTACACAAACCAGACCAGGTTGATGGTCAGCAAGGCTTTCAGGTTTTGCTTCCAGTCCATTTCTTCGTCGGGCCGGATGCCGCAAAGCCGGAAGATCAGCCGCTCCAGCGGCGCCATGAATCCAAGCAGCGTCTTTTTGCCGCTGAATACATTTGAAATATACTTTCCCAACGGCCAGGCCAGCAGGAATGCCAGACCATACGTCAGAATAATTCCGATAATTTCCTTGTTCATAAATATGCGTTATGTCGGGTTTAAAATTTTTCGGGCTTTATCAGCACATACAGCAGATAAGCCAGTACCAGCACGGAGAGTATCAATAAGGCTGTCATCATAGTGGTTAAATTTTTTCGAACCATTCAATAGATTTAAAACAAACATAGAAGCAGCAAAGGCCGGCCAGGAATAATAGTAGTGTAAGCATGTATTTAATTGTTTTAGTGAAACCAACCGAGTTTGAAATAGGCGATCCAGGAAAAACCGATGAGAGCCGCAACTGCCAATATCACTACCAGGAAATCCTTGAGTCGCGGGGTACGATCGCCTAAATGTGTATTCTTATCCATTTTTCTGAGCGATTTTAAATTCATCCAATAACTGATTCCGGCTATCCCTGCCAAAACGGGTGCCTGTATTGAAATTGAAAGACTCTTTTTCGCAATGAGTTGAGAGTCTGTACTCTTTGGGTTTTGACCGCCGGTTGTTCAGATTCATCCCATAAAAAAACCCTTTCAAAATGAAAGGGTGATTTCCAAAATGAAAAGAGGATTGATCAGCGTTTTGAGGACTCCTGATCCTGTATGATATGCAGATCGGTTTGCGGGAATGGAATGGTGATGCCGTTGGCACGGAAGGCGTCATGCACCCTTGAAAGAATATCATTTTTTACCGGAATGGTTTCGCGGATGTGCGCAATCCAGAAATACAGGTCGAAATCAACCGAACTGTCCTCAAATGATTTGGCGGCCACCAGTGGTTCCGGGTTTTTTAACACCTTCTCGTGCTCGCTCAATACCTGTTCAAGAATGGCTTTAACCTGGGCCAGATTGCTGCCATAAGCTACGCTGACAACGATATTCAGCCGGCGATGGTTATGGCCCATTGTCCAGTTCACAAGATGCTGGCTCAGCAGATCACTGTTGGGAACGATCAGGCTCGGGCCATCGATCAGTTTAACCACGCAACTTCTGAAACCAATGGATTGCATGGTGCCAAGGTTTCCATTTACTTCAATAATATCACCCACGTTCACCGGTTTTTCAAAAGCGATGATCAGGCCGCTGACGAGATTGCTGACGAGTCCCTGCAGGCCCAGTCCGATTCCCACTCCCAGTGCGCCTAACAGCAAGGTCAGTTTATCGAGTGGTATGCCGGCCGCGGCAAAAGCCAGGAAGATACCTATCGACAAGATGAAAATCCTGATCAACAGCAGCCAGCTTCCAAGACCAGGCCTTCGCTTTTTATTTCGCTGCTCTCCCGGCTCGCCGGCAAAAAATGAAATTACCTGCGAAACGATCGTTGAAATGCCGATGATCAAAATAAAAATGAGCAGGCTGTTGATCGAAAAACTGTAGCTGCCCAGCGTCCTGTCTGCATTCAGAAAATCGCTGACCGGGCCTGAGAATTTACGCAGACCATAAAAATGACGGCTCACCAGCAGGAACCAGCCGAGCGTAGCCAGTACATAGAATATGCCGGGCACCCGGTCGCCCACTTTATCGAAGTCGATATAGAATAATTTTCGGTCCGGATGCTTGTAGATGGAAGAGATTACGGCCAGTGTTTCATTGATCAGGCGGATCGTCCATAAAAGTTCAATCGCGACAACGCTACCCGAAAACCCGACGATCATCAGTGTTTTTGAAAGATTGTACCGACCGGCCAGGTTACTGATAACAGATAGAACTTCGAGAAATATCAGGAACCCAACAAAATATAAGATCTTGCTTTCCTTCAGTTCAGGTTTGTGCGAACTGCGGAGAACGGAAATACCATACAGTGCGCCAAAAGATGCCAGCAGCAAAAGACTCCATCTTTCCAGATCGGTATGCTGTAACAACAGGTCGAAAAATCCGGCCAAACTGAAAAGCATCATCAATACCATCCAGAATCTCCACCAGAACGCGCTGATAAAATGCCTGAATACGATCGACATATAAATACCCGCGATCCACCAGATGATGAAGCTGAATACAAAGGGGGCCGAAGTGAATACAAATTGAAAAACACTGATGGTGATGATCAGTGCAGAGAGAACAGGGCTTTTAAGAACCAGGTAGGCCACTGCGTTCGACTGCAATTTATTCTCTTCCTGCAGTCTTTTTCTTAATGACCGCAGAAAGGCCCATGCGCCAAAAACCATCAGCGCCAGGAAGATCAACCATCCGGAACGTTCGGCCAGGTAAAATTGCAGAGCCAGCAGTTCTTTCCGGTATGAGGTTCTGAGCACCTCTTTGAAAGAGCGGCTGGCACTCTCCGATACCCAGGGAAAAGCAAGATCCTGCCGCATGGCGCCTGCTCCCATTTCCGTTTGTATCTTTTCGACCTGTTCGCTACGGATATTGATCGAAAAAATCAACAGGTCCATCTCCGTCAGCAGGTCCTGCGAATAGATGCTCGATTTGCGAAGCGCTGTATCAGTAGGGCCCAGTTCCTTGACCAGCACCGTTATGCGCCGCAGATATTGCTGGGTGTTGGCTGAATCCTGCGGAAAGGTGTACAAGGCGGAATCGGCAGACAGTGAATCGATCTGGTCTATATAATCATTGATATTATCGAGGTAGTTGGTCAGGGCTGTTCTTCGCGTATTGGAACGGCTTTTTAACTCCTGCAGGATAGCCGCGCTGACCGCCAGGTTTCGTTGAGTCTGGGTTGCGGGATGTTGGTTGTTCAAGCCCTCTTCCACATATGACAGCTGGTAGCGCGTATTGTCAATAAACTGGTGATAGGCGGTTGTATCGATTCCCTTGTCGAGATACAACTTGGCTTTGCGGGTCACCATCCTGATGTCCTGTAATAATTTCCCTTGTTGAAGGGTGATGCGCCCGGCTCTGAACTTTTCGATGCTGTTCATTGTCTCTTTTTGCCCCAGCTTCCTCACCTTCTCAATAAAACTGGCCGGCACACTATCAACAGACTGGGAATAGAGAGAAGGTGCCAGGCAGAGAATCAGCAGAAAATGGAGCAGTATGAATGGTGCAAACTTCATGACGGTTATTTTGAATAAAGCGGGCTTCTTTTTAACAGGTATTCCAGGGTGCTTTTGTAGGCATCTGCCGTATTCCAGAACGAAGTCCGCACCTGCGAGTACACAGATTCGCCCTTATCGTTGAACATATTCAGGGTGAGTGAGGTCTTATAGTTCTGGGTAGCTGTTCCATAGGAGTAGCTATTGTATTTTTTCTTGCTTTCATCTTTATCCTTGATGGTGCCTGAGTTGGATTGTGATACGGTTTGTGAGGTACTGTTCATGGCTACGGTACCTTCCACTACGTATTCCACTCCCAGAATTTTACATATCTCATCCATGTTATAACCTTTGATCGATTCCTGGGTAATCCCGGCTCTTGTGAGCATAACATTGGTAGTGCGGGGCTGAAGAATGGTTCTGGTGCCAGCGTGTTTACTCAAGTATACGTAGCACTCGTTCTGTACCTGTTCGGAGATGGCTTCGGCAGAGGCCTGGCCGTCCCGGATAAATCCAAATGGCAGGATGGCGATTTTATTGAGTCTTTCGTTTGCAGAAGAACTAGAAATTGCCGATGATTCTGCTGTTTTGCCAGGAGCTACCGGCGTAGTCCTTTCGTCCGAAGCCGTGATCACTTCTATCCGGCCGCTGGCGAATTGTATTCGGGCAATCTCTGTTTTTTTGAAAACATAAATGGCGGATTCCCCTTCGTAAGAGAACTCGATGGTGCTATCTGCAATTTTCAGCACCTTTCCTTTCAGTTCTTCTTTGTTGATCTTGATCAGCAGATCGGTTTTGGATGCTTGCTGGGCATTGGCTGAAATCAATATGCCAAAAATGAAAAGGCAGCCAAGCAGATACTTTTTCATAAGAGAAGTGTTGGTTTGAATGGTTGTATCGAATTTAAGAAAAAGGCCAGACCAATAAATTGTCGGGAAAGACCTCTTTTCCTTGCCGATCGAAATAAACGGAAAATAGCAGTAGTTGGAAAGAAAAATCCCCGCCAAAGCGGGGATAAAGTTGCGCCTCACAGGTAAGTTTTCAAACTACTAAAAATCCATTTCACTCTCGATCAGGGATCCTCCCGGCTATATTATGTAAAAAATGAGTCCATTTTGAGCCTTTAGTGAGCCAATTGAGCCAATTATGAGCCAATTAGAACGTATTCCGCTCCGGCCCCTTTAGAGCCTTTGTTTTTAAGAATTTTCCTTTCCAATAAGCTTTGTAAATCTCTTGTTGCGGTAGCCTTTGACACGCTGTTGATCTCCTGATATTTTGCGTTTGTAATGCTTTTAAATTCCTTTACGTATAAAACAGATTTAATCTGCCTTTCATTTAGATTGAGTTTATACAAATAATCCTCAGTAAAGATGTCTTTTAGGAATGTGATTTGGATGCCACCTGCATATTCTTCTATTGAAGGTTCAGGCAAACCTGCATCCCTGCATGCATCCATTATTTTCGAAATACCACGCCCCCATGCCTCTATGTACCCCGCCTTAAAGAATACTTCTGCAATGTTTTTATTTCTTGGCCTCGAAGGATGCTTTTTCTTGAGCATATCAATGCTCAGGTCTTCCGGCAAGCTCCCTGGATTCCACAGAACGAGTTTGTCATCGTAAACACTTAACTGAATGGATGAGCCTGTATAATCCTTATGAACCACAGCATTCAAAATAGCTTCCCGCAAAGCAGATTCGGGATATTCCAGATCTTCCTTACGTTGCAACCCTTCATATCGTATAGGCGATATAAGATATTTTGCACGTAGAATCCGAATCACTTTTTCCGGCATATCAAATATGTTGCCTTCAATTACATCCTGAAATTTCAGATCGGAATCTGATTTACCAAATCGTCCTATTTTGAAATAAGCAGTGCTGAAATATTGAATAGGGTCTTCATAGAACAGCAATATTGCCGCGTTTTTCAAATGGCCATTATCATCTATCAAATGAAGCTTGGCAAATAAGGATTCAAGATCATGACTGGGAGCATCTGGGGAAATCCGTTTCGACTCCATCGCAAAATGCAGAAATGTATTTAAGGTATTACTATTGATTCTATTCAAGTATGACTTTTCCACAACCATGTCATCCCATGTTCTACCGATCTTCTTTAACAGGAATTGTTGTAATGCTGTTCCTTTCAGTTCTTGTTTCGTGCTGCCACTACGGTAGTGGTATGCTCCATGATAGGAAATAGGTACTGTGTTTGGCTGAACTATTATTTCCAGATAGGATTTCGTACCTTTTTTCCGGAGATTCACGTCTGCTACCAGTCCAAGATGAGCTACTATTTTATTGGGAATCTCCTCCATTAGCCTTTTGGAATTGTCCAGTCCTACCACTTGTCCCTTATCATCAACTCCAATAAGAATTTTACCACCCTGCGCATTGGCAAAACCGCAAACCCATTTCAGGTATTCATCCCTCCAGGATTCTTTATATTCAATATTCTGATTTTCATTCACAGGTAACGATTATATAATTTTTAGTCGAGTTCCATTCTCCTGAACTACTTTAAGCATAATTCATGTAAAGAGATTTCTTTTCTGAAGTGCGCCTCCTCGGTTGGACACTTCCAAGGTTCGGTTTGAAATAGCAACATCTCCGCCATATTGGATGCTAAGCCAGTACTATCAGGAGAAATCCGACTTTACATAAAAGTTAAACTGGAGATTAAGCCCTCTCAACAAAAAAACCCGCTTTTTGGCGGGTTTTTTTGTAAAAATCAAGGTAGTGATCCGGATTGGATTCAAACCAATGACCCACAGCTTAGAAGGCTGTTGCTCTATTCAACTGAGCTACCGGACCGTAACAGGGCGCAAAACTAAATTTTTTTAGCATATATGCCAACAAAACTTTACACACTTCATACCCTTATTCTTACAGCTTATCCACGGGGATTAACTGCTGATGCCGTTTGGTTCGTTTCCCGACTCTTTGTAGTGTAAATTCGACGGACATTTTGAACCATCATATGCGGCCATGAAAGTTTTAGTAGTTGATGAAGTAAAGCATAGTAGCAGGAAACTGGAGCGCACACTTAGGAAGTTCGATCACACCATTCAAATTGTAGCCACCGTACCATCCGTTCCGGACTCACTCGATTGGCTCAAGGTACATGGGTCGCCCGACGTTATCCTGGTGAGCAAGGATATGTTACGCGAAAAAAGCCCCTACCTGGTTGCAGCATTCGGCCTGGAAGCCACGGTAATATTCTCTCTCGATAACGATCAATATCATTTCACCGCCTTTCGAACCAATAACCTCGAATACCTGGCGGAAAAGCAGATCTTCAATGCCGACAACCGCGACCTGGCTACTACAGCCCGGGCTTCATCCCTGACTAAACATCTGCTGCCGGCCAGCATGCTCGCTTCTTCTCTTCCAACCCGTGAACAGGCATATAGAAACAGATTCCTGGTTAAACAGGGACAGAAATTCGTATCGGTTGAAGTCTGCGAAATCGCCTATTTCTTCTCGTTCGAGCGATTCGTATATTTCAAGACCCACCAGGATGCCAAGTATCTTGTTGAATATTCGCTTGAAGAACTGACTGAAATGCTGGACCCGGCAAATTTCTTCCGTGTCAATCGCTCATTACTACTCACGTTCAAAGCCATTAAACACATTCATCCTTATAGCGGCAACCGGCTGAAACTTCATTTGCATCCGGTATTTGAAAAGGAAGTTATTGTAAGCCGTGAAAAAATGCACGACTTTAAATCCTGGCTGGGAGAATAGTTAAATTTATCCAAAAGCCTTTTTCGGTTCGGCGGCAGAATCTTTCACATGCGCCTGTTTTTTGAACGCTTGGCGCAGGTTCATTCTTTTTTGTCGGGACATCCTTCTAATTTGTATTCGGTTGATGCAACAGTTAACCAGATCGCAGGTGTGTCAGGTCGCTGTGATATCCTGTGAAGAACCAGATTGATTGATCATCGAATAATTGGTTGGCGACCTGACATCCTCGATCTTTTGTCCGCCTTATCCTTCGCTCCGGGCTCCCCAGCCGAATCCTAAATCTGATACCATGCATACAAAACCGATCCAATTGATCCTGGTGGCATTATTATGCCTGTTCAGCCAGTCGTATCTGCGCGCACAATGCCTCACACCGCCTCCCCTTGACAGTTGTTATGGTACCGAACCTGCTGTCACAAACAACGAAACACTTAACGATGGCGTAAAAAAATGGTACTACGGAGCGACCACCACATTTACCACCCTTACCTTACGCGGAGGGACGCTGGTTGTCTGCTCCGATCTGACCGTAGATCAATTCTACATGGATTCCGGAACGATCATTGTTCGACCGGGCGCTCGTTTCGTTATTGGAAACGGCATCGGCTTCGGCCTCGATCTCAAAGGGAAAAGTGCTATTTACAACTGGGGAACTTTTCAATGTATGAGAAACCTGAGTCTTTCGGGCAACTGGGCAGGCCCTGCAAGGCCCAACATCATCATGAACGTATTGCCTACTTCGAAGTTTCACATGCAAAACCAGTACTTCGTGATGAACAACCCCTATTCTTTCTTTGTGAACAACGGCTTCTCCGAGTTTCACGGGATCATTACCGATCCGCTTGCAGCAACTGGCAGCGTTTGCCTGGGAAAAAGCAGTGAAACCATCATGACCGTGCTGTACAACAAGAGTAAGTTCAGCTATACGGCACCCAGCGGCGCCGCTTGCCTGAATGTATCCGAGTATTCGAATTTTTACGACACCCTAACCAATTCCAACAACATCAACGTTTGCCTGGGCCCAAAGCATTATTCCGATTCCAGTTGCCGTCCATGGGGTTGTAAACCCAATGCCTGGGGGCAGGCTAACCTTTTTAAAAAATGCAACATGTGCACGGATATACACTTACTAACCCTGCAGATTACCGATTTCAATATCCAAACCAAAGGAAGTTCGTACCAACTGACCTGGAAAACCAACCTGCCCGTCAACGAAGAGTACATTTTCACCATCGAACGTTCTTCCGACGGACGCTACTTTTCGGCGATCGATTCCATCACCATCGCCAAACAAAATCGCCTGAGCATTTTCGCCATCATCGACAAAAACCCATTGAACGGCTATGCCTATTACAGGGTTCAATGCAAAAGCAGGTTTGCCAACGTATCCGTTAGCAGCCCGATTCAAAAAGTCTTTTTCGAACTGGGGGCAGTTACGAGAGTTTACCCTAACCCCTTTAAAAACGGATTTACAGTAAATATTCTGCCAGGCAAAAAACCAAGAAAGATCGAATTCTTCACCCTAAAAGGAGTATTGGTAATGTCGGTGCCGGTAAGAGCATCCGACGGACATAACATCTATATCAATTTCCCCGCTAAGGCAGAACAGGGAGCTTATTTTATGAAAGTCTATTATGAACACGATACGGAGATAAAAAAGATATTCAAGGAAAACTAACTGCTGTTTCATTCTGTACGTCGGTTCGTGACTGGAAGAGCCAGGACTGTCACCCCGAATCAGAAACTCTCCCCCGTCCGACCGTTTCTAACGCGAGGGCGGGGGCTTTTTTGCTTGGGGGAAAACAGGAAAGATTTTCCGATAGCAATCCGCAGGGTTGCAGGATCCTGGTGAAGATTTTTTTACAATTAGACCCCGGCGATCAATGGCTGCTGTCAAAGTAATCCGCTATCCTTATTTTTACGAAAATTTTGGAATGGACGTCAAGATCCACGAAAGCTGGAAAGAGGTATTGAAATCGGAATTTAATAAAGACTATTTCCTGCAGATCGTCACCTTTCTTCGCACAGAAAGAATGGCAGGTAAAACGATCTACCCTCCGGGCCAACTTATCTTTAACGCATTTAATACAACCCCCTTCGATCAGGTGAAAGTGGTATTACTTGGCCAGGATCCTTATCATGGCCCGGGGCAGGCCCATGGACTCTGCTTTTCCGTTCAGAATGGAGTAAATCCTCCTCCTTCGCTGGTCAATATTTACAAAGAACTGAATGCCGACCTGGGTGTTCCCATCCCTTCCCATGGAAATCTGACCGCCTGGGCAGAGCATGGTGTTTTATTGCTCAATGCCTCGCTTACAGTACGAGCCAACGAGCCGATGAGTCATTCCAAAATTGGCTGGGCAGTGTTTACCGATGCAGTGATCAAAAAAGTATCGGACGAAAAAACAAACGTAGTATTCATTCTCTGGGGAAAATTCGCACAGGAAAAGCAGGTACTGATCGACGAAACCAAACACCTTGTATTGAAGGCAGCACACCCCTCGCCTTTCTCGGCCAACAATGGCTTTTTTGGTTGCCGTCATTTTTCCAAAACAAACCAGTACCTGGTCGCCAATGGTATCGATCCGGTGGATTGGGCTTTGTAACTTCGCCACATGAAAATTTTCAAGGAAATATTTGGCCGCATCTGGGCACTATGGGGCCTGGTCAGTTTTATTACAACCTTTTTGCTGGCGTTGCTGGCGGCCTTCATTACTGATTTTTTCCCTGCTCCCCGCAAACATGAGCTTTTTGCTAGCATCTCCAGGATCTGGATGAATGTCTGGCTGTTCCTGGTAGCCTGCCCGGTAAGGGTACAGGGCCGCAATAATTTTACCAAGGGAGAAACCTATGTGGTGATCTTCAATCATAATTCGCTGATGGATGTGCCCCTTTCCTACCCCTATGTGCCAGGCATCAACAAAACCATCGCCAAGACCTCTTTTGCCAAAGTGCCCCTTTTCGGGTTTTACTATAAGAAAGGATCGGTGCTGGTAGATAGAAAGAGTGAAGCGAGTCGCAAATCTTCTTACCAGCGAATGAAAGATGTGTTGGCCGAAGGATTTCACATGTGTATTTACCCCGAGGGTACCCGAAATAAAACCGGAAAAGTCCTGGCCAATTTTCACAGCGGTGCATTCAGATTATCTGCAGAAACCGGTCATGCCATTCTTCCAGCGGTAATATTCAATACCAAGAGAGTTTTGCCGGTGAACAAACCCTTTTACTTCATGCCCCGCACTCTTGAACTGCATTTTTTACCTCCTCTCTATCCTGCCAGCGGCGAGTCGGTAGAGGAGTTAAGAGAACGTGCACACCAGGTCATGGAATCCTACCTCCTGCAGCATCCCGATAAAAATTAAAACCGCAAACTGTAAACCGTAAACCGTAAACTGTAAACATAAAGCCCATCACTCTAGTTGCCATAAAAATATCTCGTTCTGTTCACTTTCAAATCCCGGAGCAATCCGGACTTGGGGTTGATGGTAATATTGAATGAACGGTAAAGTCCCACGGGAGTAACATTGATGGACAATTGCCAGCAATGCATTTCGCGGGTGATAAAGGTGGTGATACTTTGAATTTTAGCAGTCTTGAAATCGTAATAGGTACTCATACCCGCTTTCCATTTGGGGGTAAGGCTGAAATCGCCATTCACACTGATGGTACTGAACAGGTCTGTTCTGAATCCGCTGTAATCGCTCTTGAACACGCGGGTGAAATTGAGCGAATAAGACAGGTTCAGTGACCAGGGAACTTCGAAGTCTACAAACTCCGCCGGGTTTTGCCGCACATATTCCAGTTGCATGAGCTGTTCTTCCATCGTTTGTTGCGGAAGATTGGGGTCATTAAGCACTTTTTCTGTTTGCTGCTGCTTGCTCTTGTCCTTTTGCTTGCTCTGGAAAGTAGCAGAAATGGCAATATTTCCGGAGGTGATATGTCCCAGTGAGAATTTATCTTTCCAGGCGTAATTTTTGGTCCGGAAACCCAAAGTGTCGTACAGGTAAGGATCGAGAGTGGCTCCCGCCGTGATATTGATCTTTTCGAAAAGCGTGCTCCTTGCATAGAGGGAAATCGGACTGAGCCGGAACGAGTCGGCAAAGAAGTTGTAGGATCCATTAAAACCGAATCCATCGATGATCCTTACCTTCTTTATTCCCGATTCGCTGGTATCGGTCTTGCTCCTGATCTTGGCTTCGATGTTGTTGTCGATACCAAAACCGATGCCTCCAAACTTTCCTTCCCCAAATGTGCCGAATACGGATCCTTCATAATACGAAAAACGATACTGGCGGCCGGTGGTGTCAATCTGTGAGGTGTAGTAATCTTTTTTGGCCAGGTCTGGTTTGTAATTGATGGAAATATTGGGGCGGATGGTATGGCGAACACCCAGTATCCTGCTGTTTTTCCCGAAGTTGGTGAAGGTGCCAAAGATGGCGGTATTCATGCCAAGGCTCAGTGTAACATCCCTGGCCGAATAGAATCCTTTTGAAATGGCAGTGTCTACCTTTTTGGCGTTGGGATTCCATCTGCGTTGAAACTGGCGGGAATACCATTTTTCCTGGTAAGTGATGCCGGGAGAAATCTGAACCGGACCCAAAGGAGGAAGCGACATTTGAATAGGTACACTGTGCTGGGCTCCCCACTGAATGGTATCGATCAGCCGGCGAAAGCTGAATGCGCTGTCGTAAAAACTGATCTGGTTGGCCAGGTTGGAGTTGAGACCTATCCCCAGTTTCTCATACCATTTGGACTCGCCCACCAATTCTTTTCGCTGGAAAGGATAGAAGGTATTTACCGTAAAAGAAATGTTAGGAAGGCTGACATTGATCAGCCGGGTATTGTTATTCTGGTTGTGATTGGCACTAAGTGACAGGTTTCCGAAATTATTCCAGGTTTTCGAATAGGTGATAGACGAATTCAGCTGGTTGGTAAAATTGCGGGTTGCGTTATTGGCGATATACTGGTTGAACTTGGTAGAACCGGCATTTACACTGGCGGAAAAAGTAGTTCCCGGCCGGGCCCTGGTATCGGCTGTATGCGACCATCCAATATTAAATGTGCGGGTACCCTGGAACTCATTCTTGGCATCGTTGGTAAGTATCCGGGTATTCTGATAAGCCAGGTTGAGTGATCCGGAATACTTGTACCTTTTACGGTAGGTGGGTGTCAGGTAAAGATTCCACCCCCCGAAAGAATATATGTTGGAGCGAAGGGTGATGTCGAAATAGTCATTGATCACTTTATAATACCCCAGCCCTTCCAGTCCCAAACCGAATTGTTCACTGGCTGTAAACTGCGGAGGGAGCAGGCCGGAGTGCCGGCCCGAGGATAAAGGAAAGATGCCAAAAGGCAGGTAAACAGGAATCGGCACTCCTTCAAATTCGGGATGTACAGGACCCGTTACCGCCAGTTTCTTATTGATGAGTTTGACCTTTTTTGCAATGAAAGCAAAATGCGGCGTATCCAGGTTACAGGTAGTTAACCTCGCTCTCAATCCGAAATACTCATTTTCAGAAATCTTCTTGGACTTCTCCAGGTTAACAAACAGTTCGGTCTGTTTGGTGAACGAATTGCTGGTAATACCCCGCTGCGTTTTAAAATTATACCTGATGTTGTCCGAACTCATGGTAGTTTCTCCCTGTACCATTACCGGAACCCCGATCCGGTTACCGGCGCTGTCTTTCCGGTACGTGGCATAAAGCAAAGAGGAATCCTGATCCAGGGCGATGCTGTCGGCAGTCAATACAATATCCTTATAGGATATCTTGCCTTTGGAATAAAGAATGATCCTTTTGTTGGGTATATCGAAAGCCATGGAATCGGCGGCTTCATAGTTGACCGGCGCATCCAGGGAATCCCTGGACATTTTCACCGAAAAAGTATCGGTCTTGTTAACCAGCGAATCTCTGCCAGGGATGGTATCATTTATTTTTGCACTGCTGTCTCTCCCTCGTGGAATGGTATCGGCGGGTGTTAGGATTTCATTAGTATTTGGAGCCTGCGCAGTTAATGATTTGTAAAATTGATGACGGCTTGTATCATTTGAGAAAATATTGGCCGTTAATGCCATGAATCCCATTACGAAAATGGTGGAGATACTGTATTTTAAGCTATTTTTGCGTCCGATAAACATAGCAGTCAAGAGGCAAAAATAGCCATTAATTTTTACCAATGTAATTTGTGCATGTAAGAATATGTGAAGATTTAACCCATTAATTTCAAACCGATCAGTACATTATGATGAAGAACATTTCTCTTACGGTCTGCTGCATGTTGCTGTTCCACCTGTTTGGTTCATTCGAAAACGATCCGGGTAAAAAACCGGTACAGAAGCCCGCACTCCGAACGATCATCGTAGATCCTGGTCATGGTGGTACTGCTACAGGTGCCAAGGGAGCCTATTCCATGGAAAAGAATATCTGCCTGGCCATCGCCCTCAAACTGGGCAAGAAGCTGGAAGAAAATTTCCCCGATGTAAAAGTGCTCTACACCCGCACTACCGACGCCACTACCAATAACAGGTGGAGGGCCGACTTTGCCAATAAAAATGCAGGTGATCTGTATATTTCCATCCATGCCAATGCGATGCCCGATATCAAACACACGAAGTTTTTGGGTTATCGCAAAGAGACCTACTATACGGGAAAAGGAAAAAGCCGGAAGAAAAGAACTCGTTCAGTACCGAAATACAGTGTCTATTATACGCCGAACACCTCCCGGTATGGAACGGAAACCTATATCTGGGCCGCCGACCGGACCGACGAAAAAGGGGAGTTTGTGGGTGAACAGGTGGTAGACTCCACCGAATATGTTCCGGACATCAATGATCCCGAATTCAAGGCCCGCTCTCTTCTCTGGACCAAGAAATATTTCGACAAATCACTTATCCTTGCCTCCATGGTAGAAGAAGAATTCGCGAATACTGGTCGTCAGAGCTATGGCGTGAAACAACGCACCTGGGAAGGCATCTGGGTTCTGCAGGCAACGGCCATGCCCAGTATCCTCGTGGAAACCGGTTTTATTACCAACCCGGAAGAGGAAGATTATCTGAATAGCGAGAAAGGACAAGGTGAAGTGGCCGAAAATGTTTTTAATGCGGTCAAAAAGTATAAAACTGCCATCGAATCCAAGCAAGCCCAGGGTCAGAACGGAAATTCAAAGGCTCCGGTTCCGGCTAATTCCAAAACTGCCAATCCTGCCTGGGTAAAAAAGAAATAATAAGCCACAGGCATAGTATTTTAGTAATGCACTGGTTTCACCGGTGCATTTTTTGTTATTTTTGTCCGCATGAATGGTTGAAGGCTAATGAATAGCAGTCACTAATACAAATCAATCCGCATGAAAGTATCGAACGAAACGAAGGTCGGCGCCCTGACAGCCATCGCAATTACCGTACTCATCCTGGGGTTTAACTACCTCAAAGGAAAAAATATCACCGAGAGAACTCATACCATTTATGCCATCTTCCCAGACGTCGAAGGAATTGCGGCTTCCAGCGCGGTTTTTATCAATGGATACCAGGTGGGACGGGTATCTGATCTGGAAGCAAAAGATAAAAAACTTTCCGGCATCGTGGTTTCCATCAACCTTTCCCGTGGATTTGAAATTCCCAAAAATTCGTATGCCTTTGTAGACAAGAGCCTGCTTGGCGCTACCAGCATCAAAATAAAAATGGGCAACAGCACTGAATTGATTGCCGACGGCGACACTCTTACCGTTACACCCAAGCCCGACCTGGTGAGCGAATTCAAAACGACCCTTTCGCCGGCAGTCGACAACCTCAATAAAACGCTTGTTGCACTCGAATCAGTGATCCAGAAGGTCAATAATCTGATCGATCCTACCGTGAAGAACAACCTTCAGTCTGCTATCGCCAACCTCAGTGTTTCCTCGCAATCACTGGCCAACCTGCTCAATAACCAGACAGGCGCTTTGTCCAAATCGCTGAATCATGTGGAGAGCATTACCGGCAACCTGGAAAAAAACAATGGACGTATCGATTCTACGATCTCCAACCTGCAGAAAGCGACCGGCAACCTGGCCAATGCCAGAATCGCCGAAACCATCGACGAATTGAAGAAAACCGTTTCGCAACTGGAAAACACGCTGACCAAGGCATCCAGCCCGAATAGCAGTTTAGGGGCGCTGTTAAATGATCGCAAATTATATGACGAGATCCGTCAGACCAACCGTAGTTTGAATACCTTGCTCGACGATTTTAAAACACATCCTAAACGCTATGTAAACGTAACGGTGTTTGGAAAAAAGGATAAATCCACACCACTGACCAAGCCAATTTATGACAGCATCCCCAATGGCAATGAATAAGATTTCCAGGCGGCTGATCTTTTTTGTGACGCTTGTATGTTCCTTCGTATTTACCAATGCCCAGGTAACCGCACCTGCCGACAGCTCCCTGAAACTCGTGGAGTTTCTAAATTCAGACCGCCAGGGGTATAAGCGGATCGATTCTGTCAATGAATTCAACTTTTTTGTGGGCCATGTACAGATCCGTCAGGGAAATACGCTTTTCTATTGCGACAGTGCCGTCTATAACCGCAATGCCCGGATCATCGAAGCATTCGGCAATGTCCATATCAACGATCACGACAGCATCAACACCTACTCTCAGTACCTGCTCTACCATGTGGACACCCGGATAGCCAATCTTCGCAAAAAAGTGAAGCTCACTGATGGCAAAACCAGCCTGTTCTCCGAAGAAGTACAGTACGATGTAAACCAGAAAATCGGCGAATATCATACGGGCGGAAGAGTGGAAAACGCCAGTTCGGTTCTTACGAGCAAGGAAGCCGTTTACTATGCCGATCTGAAAGATGTTTATTTTAAACAGGACGTCAATCTGAAGGATCCCAAATACAAATTGAAAACCGATTCGCTGATCTATAACACCAGCACGGAGATCGCCACTTTCATCGCCCAAACATATATCGAAGACAGCGCGAAAAGGAAGATCAGAACAAGGGAAGGCAATTACGATCTGAAAAATAAAAAGGCGGTCTTTACCAGCCGCACTACAATTGAAGATGGCGCGGTAACGGTAAAAGGCGATCGCATGTCTACCAACGACAGCACCGGCGAACGATTGGTAGAAGGAAACGCGGTTTATACAGATACTGCCCAGGGGGTGTCGGTACTCGCCGGAAGGATATTGGCCAATGGCAAGGAAGGGAATTTCCTGGCCTCTCTCCATCCGCTGATGATCATTAAACAGGATGCAGATTCCATTTATATTACCGCCGACACCTTGTTTTCCGGCAGGCTGAGCCGCATGAAGAATGGCATAGACAGTCTCCATCTCACAGACACTATCAAAGGAAAAGTAGTAGTAAACGCCACCCCGGCGTCCGATAACGACAGCGCCGACCGGTATTTCCAGGCTTATCGCCACGTAAGAATATTTTCGGATTCCCTTCAGGCAGTGTCCGACAGTTTATTTTATTCCGGCAAGGATTCCATCTTTCAGCTCTTCCAGGATCCGGTGGTTTGGTCCAATCAAAACCAGGTTACCGGCGATACCATCTACCTCTATACAAAGAACAAAAAAGCAGATCGTCTCTTCGTTTTTGAAAACGGACTAATGATCAACAAATCTCATGAAACCCTATTCAACCAGATCAGGGGAAACCGGTTGAATGGCTATTTTGTTGAGGGGGTGATCGATAACATACGTGCCCGGGGAAATGCCGAGAGCATATATTATATAGAAGATGACGACAAGAAGCTGGTTGGCGTCAACAAAGCCAATGGCGATATCATCGATATGCGTTTCCTCAATAAGGAACTGCACCGGGTGGTGTTCATCAACGATGTAAAAGGTGTGATGTATCCCCTCAGCCAGTTTCCCCTGGCCGAAAGAGAACTTCGCGGCTTCAAATGGAGAGAAGACATCAGACCGAAAACAAAGTTTGAATTGTTTGGAGACTGAGGATCGGTTTGCAGTTTGATGTTTGTTGTTTACAGTTAAGATTTACGAGACATATGCCGCAGTCAATTCAGGTTTTTATATTCAAAACCCGAATTTCAACCGTGAACATCAAACCGTAAACCCCAAACCTGTTAAATAAACTCTATATATACTTTAACAACCCCTGCACCAATAGCACTGGCATTATTTTCGTTTTCGAGGACTAAACTGGACAATATGAAAAGGATCATTCTTGTTTTGGTAACATTTCTTTCACTTTCATTTGCAGTCAACGCACAGGATTACCGGTTTGGAGCAGGTATCCGATTCAGCAACTCTTCTCCTACCCTTAGCAATTCTGTCAGCGCAAAATATTTCATTACTCCTACCAGCGCTATTGAAGGGCTGGTATCATTCGGCAGCCGTTTCGGAATCGGCGCCCTGCTGGAAATTCACAAACCTTTCCAGACAGCCGGCTTCAGCTGGTTCTATGGCGGAGGGGTGTATGCCGGATTTGAAGATAACAACTCGTATGTGGGTCCTACCGGCATCGTGGGGCTTGATTATAAATTTTCGGGGATTCCGCTCAACCTTTCCATCGACTGGAAGCCCGAACTGGATATTACGCCCGCTATCCGGTTTGTGCCTGATGCTTTCGCCCTGTCGGCCCGCTTTGTATTCAAGTAAACTCACCCAACTATTATATAGTATACCTGGAAGCCCGGCAGAACCGGGCTTTTTTCTGCTGGACTTTGCGGAATATTTTAAGGTTTCTGCGGTTTTCTGCGGTTTTTTAGTTTATTTTTGGTTGGTAACCAAAGGACATGCTTAAAAAGGAACGCCAGGCCTTTATTCTGCATCAGCTCAACCTGCACAACAGGTTGCTTTCTTCGTCGCTGTCGACGGAGATGAGCGTATCGGAAGATACCATACGCCGCGATTTACAGGAACTAGCCGAAGAAGGCAAACTGATCAAAGTACACGGAGGCGCTCTTTCGCATTCTTTCAACCAGACATATTATCCAAACGGAAACGTTTATTCCCACCAACAGAAAAAGATTATTGCCCAAAAGGCGGCCCAACTGGTAAAGGACGGCATGTTCGTGCTAACCAGCGGCGGCACCACCATCATCGAGATGGCCAGGGCATTATCTCCTACCCTTCGGGCTACATTTATTTCTGGTAGCATTCCCGCGGTTCAAGAGTACATGAACCATCCCAACATTGATGTGATACTGATCGGCGATCGCCTCAGCAAGAGCGCCAAGATCACCTATGGAGCAGATGCTATTGCAAAGATCCGGCAGGTACATGCCGATCTGTGCTTCCTGGGCATCAACTCCATCGACATTGAACATGGTATCACCGACAATGACTGGGATGTGGTGCAAATCAAAAAAGCGATGATTGAATCATCCAAAAAGGTGATCTGCCTGACGATTGCGGAGAAGATCAATTCCGTACAACCCATCCATGTCGCGAACGTCGGCAAGATCGATCTGTTAATTACGGAACTGGATCCCGCAGACCCGGTTCTGGTACCCTATGTAGAAGCGGGGATCAGGGTCATTTGATTAACTGGCAACCAACAAACAGTAACCAACCAACGAACCGATCACCAGTTGCGCGAAACGTAGCTGGATAAATATGTTTCAAATTAAAAAACCCATTATGAGAAAAGTCATGATTCGACTGCTAGTGATTTTTCCCTTGATGCTTTCCTTCTGGAGCGTTTTTGCCCAGGAGAGAACTGTCACAGGAACTATCAGTTCTGAAAAGACCAATGAACCGGTGATTGCCGCTACAATCACCAACCTTCGCACCAAAAAAGCGGTGCAAAGTACCTCCAACGGCACCTTTTTAATCAAAGCACAGAAAGGTGATGAGCTCCAGATCAGTTCTGTTGGATATGTTACCAGGAAAATTACCGTAACGGATGCGCCCGAACTGCAGGTAACCCTGACAGTGAGCCAAGGGCAACTGGCCGAAGTGGTAGTAACCACGGCCTTCGGTATTAAAAAAACAAAACGTTCGCAGGGAACGGCCAGCCAGAGTGTATCGGGCCAGGAGATCAACGAAACCCAGCGCGACAACTGGATGAACGCCATTTCGGGCCGCGTGGCCGGCGCTACGGTCAATACAACAAGCGGTGCTCCGGGAGCCTCTGCCCAGATCGTATTGCGCGGCTTTAACTCGATCGGTGGCGACAACTCCGCCCTGATTATCCTGGATGGGGTTCCGTTGAACAATACGGTATTCAGCCAGCACAAACTGGCATCTGACATCGATAACCGCAACAACGACTATACCAACCGGGCAGCCGATATCAACCCCGACGATATCGAAAGCATCAACGTGCTGAAAGGACCGGAAGCCGCCGCTTTGTACGGAACAGAAGCAGGCAACGGGGCGATCATCATTACTACCAAGCGCGGAAAAGCCGGCAAGTTGAAAGTGAGCTACGACAACAGCTTCCGTTTCGAACAGATCAACCGTTTTCACGACGTGCAGAAAGTATATGACAATGGTACCAACGGATCTTTTGCCAACACCACAAGATCTTTCTTCGGACCCAAATATGCGCCAGGCACCTACCTGTACAACAATGCGAAGAACTTTTTTGATGTTGGAAAATCATTCAAGCACAACCTGTCGCTGGAAGGCGGCCGCGGATCGACCACCTATCGTGCCAGCGCTTCTTATTACGACCAGGACGGAACCATTCCCAATACCGGCAATAAAAAGATCAACGCACGGGTGAACATGTTCAGCCGCGTCAGCAAAAACCTGGAGATCACGGCCAGTTTTGCTTATTACTATCAATTCAACCGGAAAGTATTCAGGGGAACGGACGGATATTACCTGTCTCTCCTTCGCTGGCCGCTCGACGATGATGCCCGCAAGTATGAGAACGTAAATGGTAACCGCCGGATCATCTCAAAAACTTCCGGTGCGGATAACCCCGCCGAAGCCAACAATCCTTTCTTCGAGGTGAACCGCAACAAGAACTTCGATCGCACCCACCGGGTAACAGCCAACCTCGGACTCACTTACAATGCTACCGACTGGCTGAGCTTCGACTGGAAACTGGGTGCCGATGCGTTCAGCCAGTTTGGCGCCTATATGCTCGATAAGGAATCGTTCAATGCCTATACAGTGGTTGGCAGGATCGAAGATTATAACAGCCGTTTCAAAGGCTTTACCTCCATCTTTATTGCCTCTGCCCGTAAGAAGATCGGAAACTGGGGTTTCACCCTTCGGGCCGGCAATGCCGTGGACGACCGCACTACCACCGACTGGAGCTGGAGAGGCGATAGCCTGACCGCTCCCGGCAGCGCCATCAACTATGATAACATGACGGTGGATGCATTCACCTCACCATTGAAAAGACTGAACAGCCGCACACAGGGCCGCGATACGCTTACCCTGCAAAGAAGCATCGGTTTGTTTGCCGATTTCAATATTGCCTACAAGGATATCCTTTACCTGAACGTAGCAGGCAGAAATGACTGGCTGGCCGAGTTTCCGCCGGACAAGCGATCTTATTTCTATCCTTCCGCCAATATGGCTTTCATCTTTACCGAACTGTTGCCGAAAAACAACATCCTGAACTTTGGAAAGTTGCGTGCCTCTATAGCCAGGACTGGTAAAAGAGTAGCCCCCTACTCTAACCAGTCGGTCTATACCAATGCGGTGTCCAGCACCAATGGTTACGGATATGCCTATGGTTTCGGAGCCAATAACCCTGATCTGTTTCCCGAGCAGCAAACCGCTTATGAAGCCGGTACAGAACTGGCTCTGTTCAACAACAGACTGAACCTCGACTTCACCGTTTACCAGATCGATATCAAGAATTCGGTGGCCGCCAACGCGCGTCCCAGCTATGCCACCGGATTTATTCTGTATACTTCCAACATTGCCGACCTGACCAACAAAGGTCTGGAAGCGGTTGCCAATATCGGAATCATCAGAAGAACCGATCTGAACTGGGACTTCAGAGTGAATTTCCAGAAAACGAAAAACAAAGTAACCAGGCTGCCCCTTCCGGAATTTTATAATTCAGATTCCTGGCTGGCCAGCTACCGGGCAAGTCTTTACAGGGGATATCCCACCACCACCATCGGCGGACAGGATTACCAGCGAAACTCCAAAGGTGAAGTGCTGATCGATCCAACCAATGGCTATCCCATCGTTAATGCCAACTATGTAAGCATCGGTGATCGCAATCCAGATTTTGTAATGGGATTCACCAACACCTTTTCTTATAAGAACATTCGCTTCAGTTTCACCTTCGACCTGAAAAAGGGAGGCGATGTGCTGAATGGAACCGAGTTGTACTTGTTGCAGCAAGGGCTCAGCACCCGCACGCTTGATCGTGAAAAAGCCATCATCGTTAATGGAGTGCTCAACGACGGTCTGCAGGAATCTGCCAATCCTACCCGCAATACCATTCCCGTTGTTCCTTACTACCAGAACGACTATTACACCGGCCGTGTGCTGGCCTCTGATTTTGTTGAACACAATGTAAACTGGTTGCGCCTGAGAGACGTAACGCTCAACTACAGTTTTGGCAAAGGATTTCTCAATCGTACAAGAGTCTTTTCTGCTGCCAGCCTGTTTGTGACCGGCACCGACCTGCTCCTGTTTACCAATTATTCAGGACCGGACCCCGCCGCCAACGGTAACACTCCTGCAACAGGGGGTGTGGGTGGTTTTGCGATCGATCTGGGTAATACACCCACTCCGATCGGCGTGAATTTCGGTTTGAGAGTGACTTTCAGGAATACTAAATAATTAACAACCTACAATGACTATATATATGAAACGAATTCTGGTTTGGTCAATGTTGGCGATGTCGGTGCTGGGCGTTTCTTGTAAGAAATACCTCGACGGCGCCTATAAAAACCCCAACCTTCCGACCTATGCTCCGCCAGAGCAGGTATTGCAGTCCTGTATATCGGCCATGCATCGCGGCATCGCGTTCGATTCACGCGGTATTGGCATGTACACCCAAAATTTTGCCAGCGTTGTTGGGGTGAATCAGTGGGAAAGACATGGCTATACTCCCGCCAGTGATTTTGGTGGCGACGTATGGAGAGGGCACTACTGGAATATGGGATTCAACATCATCGACATGATTGATTCGAGTCTGCTGACGGGCAAATATGATTATGTGGCTGCCGCTTATACCCTCAACGCCTGGAGTTGGGTAACCGTAGCAGATATGCACGGCGACCTTCCGGTGCGACAGGCCTTTGAAAAAGGACGACTGTCGTTTGACTACGACAGCCAATACGTGGCTTATGAATATGCGATGCGCTATACCGATTCTGCGCTTAAATACTGGCAACTGGCGGCGGATATGAGCAAACCAACCCTGGCAGAAGGTGACCTTTATTTCTTCGGAGGAAACATGGATCGCTGGAAAAAATTTGTGTATGGCATCAAGGCCAGGATCTTTCATCGCTACTCACAAAAGAGCAACTATAAGCCCGATAGCGTGATCAAATATGTTGATCTGGCAATGGCCTCCACCAACGACGATGCGATGGTGAAATTCAACCTCGCTTTCCCCGATGTAACGGCCCGTAACTTTTTTGGACCCAGCCGCAATAACGTAGGCGGATTCAGAATCGGCGCTTTTCCGGCCAACCTGATGAACGGAACCGTGTTTGCCAGTGTGATTGACCCGAGGGCCAAGTATATCATGCGGCCTTCGCCCGATGGTATCTTCCGCGGTATTCCCTGCAACCAGCAGGCCGATTTTTCACCTGCCAATCAGAAAGTGTATAGCTTCTGGGGTGTCATTTCCCAAACCACGGCTCCGGCAGGCGGGATAGATACCGGCGCACGCACCTTCTTTAAGAATGATGCCAAATGGCCGATCATGACTTACAGTGAAATGCAGTTCCTGAAGGCAGAAGCCGCCTTCAAAAAAGGTGATAAAGACATGGCGCTGGATGCCTACACCAAAGGCATCAACGGACACTTTGATATGCTGCTGACGCATTTCACCGGTTACAGCACCATCTCCGCAGGAGATCGCGCCACTTATCTGGCCAGTACTGCCGTAGTACCAGCCAGCTCCGCCAACCTGACCATCAGCATGATCATGTGCCAGAAATACCTGTCGCTCTGGGGCTGGGGTTTTGTGGAAAACTGGGTTGACATGCGCCGGTATGCGTACGATGAGATCAATATCTATCCCAGTTATTCCCGCCTTCCCATTACCAGTCTCTATCCTGACAACGGAGGTAAACTCGCCGAAAGAGTTCGCCCCCGTTATAATTCAGAATATCTCTGGAATGTGGATGCGCTTTCCAAAGTGGGAGGATTTGACCTGGATTATCATACCAAAAAAGTGTGGTTTTCCTTACCATAACCCTAAAATCATTCGAACATGACAATGCTAAAATATATTTGTTCCGCAGCAGCATGTTGCCTGTTACTGGCTTCCTGCGGTTCCAAAAACCTGCTGGATGAAAATGTAAAATCACAAAACATTGACTCCTCCAAGGTCGCGTTTATCAAGGTCATTCATAATTTTGCCGGTAACACGCCGCAGGTGCCCACCGCTCCCAATGCAACAACCGGCCCGCAGGTATTTTTATACGGAAACGGCAGCAAGCTGACAGGTAACGCCCTCAGCTATACGAATACCTATCCGGCTTCCACAGTGTATGCAGCCATTCCCTCCGGAAGCAATATCCGTTTTGATGTGGTGCTGGCACGTATCAACCTCGCTGTCGTGCCGAACGTTCCCGCACCCATTGCCGGAGATACGCTGCTCACTTTCAATCAAACGCTGGATGCAGGCAAGTTCTATTCTTTTTACATCGGAGACACCGTACCCAGCTTACGGGTAAGCGTCAAAGAAGATGTGCTCGCCCTGCCGGAATACCAGACCTACAAGATCCGTGTAGCGAACTATATCATGAACCCGACCGATACGCTCACGCTCTACAGCAGACGCGAGAAAGCCGAGATCATCCAGGCCATTCCTCATAAACAGGTCAGCGACTGGGTGCAGCTCAATCTTCCCGTGATCAGCGATACCCTTGAGTTGAGAAAGAAAGGAACGGCTACCACCTACATTACGGTGGGAGGAACCGCCCCTGCCTTCGCTCCTGCCGGGCTGAGAATGTATACCGTAGTGGTCAGAGGCAAAAATGGAGTAACGGGAAAAACCAACTCCGCCTCTATCGTTACCAATCGTTAATCGTTAAAAGACACCTGATATGACCCGTAAATATTCGTTTTTGTTTTTCGCGTTGATGCTGCTCGGGCTAAGCTCCTGCATCAAAAAAGATCCGATCATGCGGATATCGCAAGTGGTGATGGTGCCTCTTTCACCCAATGCCGGTTCGGTTGATTTCGTCATCAACAACCAGATATTTGCCACTACCGTTGGTTATTCTACTACAACAGGTACCGCAACCTATACGCTTCCCTATTATACCATTACACCGGGAAGCACTACCATCCAGTTCAACCCCACCGGACAAACAACACCCTATGCCAGTACCAGTCAGACGCTCGATGAGGACATGGCCTATACCGCTTTCCTGATCGATTCTTCCAACAAAACCAAGCTTGCGTTTGTAAAGGATGATGTGGAAGCGCCCAATCCGGGCCGGGTGAAAATTCGTTTCTTTCACTTTTCACCCAATGCACCGGCACTGGATGTAAGCCTGGGAGCGGCGGGAGCCACTCTCTTCAGGAACAGGAGTTTTAACGACCAGGCTACCGATGCCACCCTGCAGGATTTCATTGAAGTGGATCCGGGCATCGTAACCTTTGCTTTCAAAACAGCCAATACCAGTACGGTCTTGTATACCACTTCCAATATCAACTTGCTTCCCGACCGTATCTACACGATTGCGGCTCGCGGATTTGTGGGCGGAGCCGGTAATCAGAACCTCGGTGGCTGGGTGTATGCCAACAAATCAAACTAAAAAAAGACGCTCTGAAATTTTAGTAGTGTAATAGATGAATCTGGCATTTGGGCCTCTTCCGCAAGGAGAGGCCCTTTTTTTATGGGCCAATGGGCCAATTGGTAAATGTGCCAATGCAATTACGAATTACGAATGGCGAATTTCGAATGAACCGCGAACCTCAAACAGTAAACTTCAAACCTCTGGGCCAATTGGTAAATGAGTCAATGCAATTACGAATTACGAATGAACCGTGAACCTCAAACAGTAAACTTCAAACCTCTGGGCCAATTGGTAAATGTGCCAATGCAATTACGAATGGCGAATTTCGAATGAACCGCGAACCTCAAACAGTAAACTTCAAACCTCTGGGCCAATTGGTAAATGAGTCAATGCAATTACGAATTACGAATGAACCGTGAACCTCAAACAGTAAACTTCAAACCTCTGGGCCAATTGGTAAATGTGCCAATGCAATTACGAATGGCGAATTTCGAATGAACCGCGAACCTCAAACAGTAAACTTCAAA
>CAZSAQ010000005.1:348397-348985 GCA_964605065.1 uncultured Chitinophagaceae bacterium | reverse complement strand
GCGGCGGACGGCAGTTCAAGTCTGCTCTCCGGTACCATTAAACCTCAACATTATTCAAAATGTGGAGGTTTTTTTTATGTTCATAGTATACGTTTTATATTCTGAAATCTTTGATAAGCATTACACAGGCTATACTGCCGATCTGGAAACCAGATTACTTTCGCACAATATATTTGGAAGTGGGTGGACTAAAAGATATCGGCCGTGGAAGTTGATCTATTCAAAATCGTTTGGAAACAAACCCGATGCGATTAAATTTGAAAGTTGGCTAAAAACGGGTGTTGGCCGAGAATTTATTCGATCACTCCGAAACTAAGATTTGCTTAATTGCGTCGGATTCATATCCGCCGCGGCGGACGGCAGTTCAAGTCTGCTCTCCGGTACCATTAAACCTCAACATTATTCAAAATGTGGAGATTTTTTTTTGAGCGCTGGAGCGGGAGCGAGTGCGATTATGAGACAATAGTTTATTTCAGACACTCCTGATGAATAGCAACCATTCCGCAAACCAACCTTCTGCGTCTTTCCCTATCATCGGGCAACCAAGGCACGGGTAGGCTGCAATATTTCCGATAGTGAATTACTCTG
>CAZSAQ010000005.1:123538-348297 GCA_964605065.1 uncultured Chitinophagaceae bacterium | reverse complement strand
GCGCCAGCGAAAAAATGAGAGCGGCAGCGGGAGTGAGAGCGGGTGCGGGCAAACCGTAAACTTCAAACATCAAACCAGCCTTCTGCGTCTTTCCCTATTATCGGGCAACCAAGGCACGGGTAGGCTGCAATATTTCCGATAGTGAATTACTCTGTTAGCCATACCCGCGCCAGCGAAAAAATGAGAGCGGCAGCGGGAGTGAGAGCGGGTGCGGGCAAACCTCAAACTTCAAACCTCAAACCTCAAACCTCAAACTTCAAACCAACCACAAACTATAAACCCCTCCCCCACTTCGCTACATCTCCAAAATACGGCACTTCCTCATGGCTTATTGTTTCCTGCTGGTTCCAGTATGCCAATGTTACCACCTTTCCATCCGGAGTGCGCAGCAATCGACCGAAGATGGCATTGATGGGGTTGAATGTATAATCAGTAACTCCAATGGTAAATGTTTCGGGAGGAGGCGGCGGTGGGGCCTCGCCTTCCTTGGGTGGAGCTGCTTTTGGCGGCGGACTGGGAACTACCACTACCTCAAAACCATTTCCTTCCAGCAACGGGCGCAGAAATTCAACCCGCGCAGGTGGGGCATTCTTTTCCACTACGCCGCACTTTATGCCGTTCAGTTCTTCAAATTCATGATTCTTATTGATAGCCATACACCCAGGTTCTTATTTTGACAATAGAAGAATATGATCATACAACCAACCAACCATTCCTGCGGCTACCATCATCACGGTACAAATGATCAGCCCGGTTTTTGAAAACGCATTGATCCGAATGGCAGGGGCAGGATCGAGGGAAGGCGACATAAAGATCGACCTCACCACGCGCAGGTAATAATATAACGACACCACCAAATTCAATACCAGGAACCCGACAAACCAAACATTCCCCTTTTCAGCTCCGGCCACAATCAGGTAGAACTTGCCGAAGAAGCCGGCAGTTGGAGGAATACCGGCCAATGAAAAAAGGGCAATGGCCATCACCCATCCCAGGAACTTATTGTTACGGTATAAACCACCAAACTGGTCAATACTGATTCTGCCGGTGGCTTCCTGCACTACCGCTATTACACCAAATGCGGCGAGATTGGAAAAGAGATATACCAGGATGAAAAAAGTAACAGAAGCAGTTCCGGCAGCATTGCCGGCGGTAATACCCAGTAAAATAAAAGCTACCTGCGATATCGAAGAAAATGCAAGAAACCGTTTCAGGTCGGTCTGCCTGATCGCAAACAGGTTTCCGACTACGACTGTTACAATGGCCAGTACAACCAATAACAGGTAGATGACCTCGCCCAATGGCTGAAATACCTTGTACAGAAAAGTAATCAGCACAAAAGCCACGGCTCCTTTGGAAATCACCGACAGGAAAGACGTCACGGCTACCGGTGCACCCTCATACACATCCGCGGTCCATAAATGGAAGGGCACTACCGACAATTTGAAGGCAAGGCCCGCAAAGAAAAATACGAATGCGATGATGTGTATCGTCTCCGCATTCCTGAAATGAACCGGAATCTCCCCAAACTGAAAGGTTCCGCTGAGGCCGTATACCCATGACAATCCAAAAAGCAACAATCCCGATGAGAAGGCAGAAGTGAGAATCATTTTGGTAGCCGCTTCGGAAGATATTTTTTTATCGAGATCAAAATTGGCGATGGCCGCAACCGGTATGGTCGAAAGTTCGAGTGCCAGGTAGAACATCAGCAGATTGCCGGCCGACAGCAGGAGGTTCATTCCCAATTGGGCCGAGAAGAGCAATAGCAGGAATTCCAAAAGGTGCCGCTGCTTTTTAAGCCAGTCGTGATTGAGCAACAATAACAGGAATAAAGCCACAGACAACAAACACTTTTGCAATACAATCAACCCCGTTGTCACAAACATGCCAGCAAAAAGCCTTCCCTCACTTTCTCCTAAAAAAGAAAGTACTACCGTTAGCAATGCCCAGCCGTACACCATCACCAGCAGGGATTCGTTCTTCCACCCCTTGCCCAATTTTATCAATAGCAGGAGGATCACGAGCAAGGTATAGCTCCATTCAAATCGCATTTGTATCAGGTATTCCTGGATCATCATTGACTGCTTTATGGAATGGCAATTTTTTGTGATAATTGATCAACGGCTGGCTTCAGCAGGTCGTACAACAACGACGGCATCATGCCCATCAGCAGAATAGCAGCAACCAGCAGGATCATCGCTCCCTTTTCATACCAGGTGGCATCTGAAAGTCTTTCGGAGCCTGGCTTTAATGGCCCCATCGCCACCTGACCTATGGCTCTAAGAATATAGACTGCTGTTACCACGATCGAACAACAGGCTGCGAGGGTGCCCACTCTCGCTACCCAGTCAGTGCGTTCCCATGAACCTACAAAAACGGTCATCTCCGCCACAAAGCCACTCAACCCGGGTAGCCCCAGCGAACAAAGTCCGGCAATAAACAACACACTGCTGATAAATGGCATGACCTTCAGCAATCCCCCCATTTCGTTCATCATGCGGGTATGGGTTCTTTCATAGATCATTCCAATGATCGCGAAAAACAGGGCTGTCATCAAACCATGACTGACCATCTGCATGACCGCGCCAGTGATAGCCGTTTTGGTCAACATACCGATTCCCAGCAATACAAAACCGCAATGGCTGATGGAGGAATACGCGTTCATGTATTTCAGATCCTTTTGCAGGAGGGTGGCAAAAGAACCGTACAATATGCCAATAGCAGAAAGAACAATGATCCAATCCGAATAATACCTGGCTCCTTCCGGCAACAGGAGCGTGGCCACTTTCAGGCATCCAAAACCGCCCAGTTTCATGGATATCCCTGCCAGGAACATCGAGCCCGCTGTCGGAGCCGAGGAGTGTCCGTCGG
Source organism: uncultured Chitinophagaceae bacterium (assembly GCA_964605065.1). GTDB lineage: Bacteria > Bacteroidota > Bacteroidia > Chitinophagales > Chitinophagaceae > Endoryza. The sequence goes on along the minus strand of CAZSAQ010000005.1, from coordinate 345,426 downwards.
GTACCCAGGTATGAAAAGGAAATAATGCAGTAAATACACCGAAACCTGCAAACAGCAAGGGGAAGAAAGTAAGCTGGTGCTCTTTACCAATGGTACGCTGCCCGATTGCGATGACATCAAAACTATGATTGCCGTCCTCTGAAAAATAAAGGCCAAGAATGCCAATCAGCACCAGGGCCGAGCCTCCCATGAGCATCAGGGCCAGCTTATTGGCGCTGTACTCCTTTTTGCCACTGCCCCATATCCCGATCAGCAGGTATTTTGGAATCACGGCCAGCTCGAGAAAGAAAAACATCACGAACAGATCGAGCGAGAGGAAGAAACCATAAGCGCCCATGGACAGTAATACCAGCAGCGAAAAAAACTCTTTCGGCATTTTATCCATCTTCCAGGAAACCAGCACACCGGCCACCACTACAAGAGAAGTCAATAAAATCATCGCCACCGAAATCCCATCCACCCCAATGTGGTAATTGATATGAAGCGCCGGCACCAACGCATACTGCTGTTCGAAAGCATAACCGGCCGTTTGAACAAGGCTTTCGTTCCTGAACTGAACATAAAGGAAAATGCCTGCTGCCAGTTGCAACAGCGATCCTGCCAGCGTTATCATACGCGCCCCTGCCAACGACCTTGTAAAAAAGACCGCCAGCACGGTAACCAGGGGAATCAGCAATAATAGATTCAGGTTCATTAACGATGATATTCTTTAACTATAAATGGGTCTTTCCGTTCAACGCCTGTAAATCATCCAGACCACCACGGCCACAATTCCGGCGAGCATATATATCGCATAATCCTGCAATTTTCCGGATTGCCACTTCCTGATCTTGTTTCCGGTCCATTGGGTGGCTGTACCCGAAAAATTCACCAGCCCATCAATCACATTCTTATCAAACCAGGCTGCCGGCCTGGCAACCAGGCTGAACAATATTTTTTGGGTGACAAACTGATAAACTTCGTCTATATAAAATTTCCGGTACGCAGCCCGGTAGATCACTCCCATCGAGGTCGCCACCCGATTGGCTCTTTCACTTGCCGATTTGTACAGCCACCAGGCTATCAGGAAACCCATCAATGCCAGCCCAACGGGGACAATGGCAAACATCCAATGAAATTCGGCTCCATGGGCTTTTCCGCTGGCGGAAACATACTTTCCGAAGGGAATATATCCTGCCAGCAAGGCCCCCGCTGCCAGTACAAACAATGGCAGCTTTGTTGTAATGCCTCCTTCGGCTGCCGAATGATGGCCATGCGCATCCTGCTCTCCGTGCCAGAATATCATGAAGTATAAACGGAACATATAAAAAGAGGTTAACCCCGAAGTAAGCAATCCGATTACATATATCCACTTGCTTCTTTCGTAAGCAGCCAGCAGAATTTCTTCCTTGCTGAAGAATCCGGAAAACAGGGGCGTTCCGGCGATGGCCAGACAACCTACCAGGAAACAGACGTGCGTATACGGCATTGCTTTGCGAAGCCCTCCCATATCCTTCATTTCATTGCTGTGGACATAGTGAATGATCGCCCCCGCGCATAAAAAGAGCAGCGCTTTGAACATCGCATGGGTAAACAGGTGAAACATCGATGCGGTATATCCGAGAGATTCCGTTTCTGTATTTCTGGCCACTCCCAATGAAAACATCATGAATCCTATCTGCGACATCGTTGAATAAGCCAGCACCCGTTTGATATCAGTTTGTGTACATCCGATCAAAGCAGCAAACAATGCCGAGAACGCGCCTACCACTGTGATCACTTGCATCACCGCTTCCGAAGTGCTGAACAAAGGAAACATCCTCGCCACCAGGTACACCCCTGCCACCACCATGGTGGCCGCATGGATCAGTGCGGAAACCGGCGTAGGTCCTTCCATCGCATCTGGCAGCCACACATGCAAAGGAAACATGGCGCTCTTGCCTGCACCACCCATGAATACCAGCACCAGTCCCCACGACAGTGCAGAGATGCCCATAAACGATGCCGTGGCAATCTGCCTCGCCTCCGGAGAATCAGCAGTGGTAAGGCGGGTAATAAGCGTATGAAAATCGAGCGACCCGCCGTAAAAAGAAAGAATCAGAATCCCTATCAGAAATCCAAGATCGGCAAAGCGGGTTACGATAAAAGCTTTTTTGGAGGCAGCCACTGCAGAAGGCTTGTTGTAGTAAAAACCGATCAACAGGTAGGAAGACACTCCCACCAGCTCCCAGAAAATATAAATCTGGAAGATATTGGTAGAGAGCACCAGCCCGAGCATGGAAAAAGTGAACAGCGACAAATAAGCAAAATAGACCGGGTAGCGCTCCTCTCCTTTCATGTAACCGATGCTGAAAATATGCACCATCAATGAAACCAGTGTTACCACTACCAGCATCATACAGGAGATAGGATCCAGCAGGAAGCCCATGTCGATAGACAATTGCGGAGTAAAAGTCAGCCACCCGAATCGCAAGGGCATGATCGCCTGGTAAGTGTCGTTAAGCCGGCCGGTGACGAAAAAATATCGATAGGCAACATAGCAGGCCGTGAGTGTAGTAACCAGCATCCACAAAGTTCCAATCATACCCGACCATTTCCCGAACACTCTTTTTCCAAACAGGGACAACAGTACAAACCCCAGCAGGGGCAGTGCTACAATCAATCCGATAGAAACTGTTTCGAGCATGTCGTTAGCAGGTTTTGGTGATGTTCTTTACCATTTCATCTCTTCCGCTTTGCCTACATCAATAGATTTATGTGATCGGTACAGGTTAATGATGATGGCGATCGCCACGGCAGCTTCTGCTGCCGCAATCGCGATGATAAATATGGTAAAGAACAATCCGTCGAGGCGGCTTGGCCACAGGTACTTGTTGAATGCAATAAAATTCAGGTTAACGCTATTCAGAACCAGCTCTATGCTCATCAGGATCGTCACCAGATTTCTGCGGGTCAGAAATCCGTAAACGCCGATAAAGAAAAGGCAGGTACTGATGATCAGGATATGATAGAGACCAGGTGACTGCATTAACTTGGCTGGTTTTGAGTGTTATCGTTATTTTTTCCTTTATGCATGGCGATCACTATACAACCTACCAGGGCTGCCAGCAACAGGATACTGATGATCTCGAAAGGCAGCGCCATTCCACTGACTTCCGTATCGAGAAGCGCCTCGCCTACATTGGCAACGGAGGGTTCCAGGGTATTGGCGCCCGAACCTGAAAAAGGATGGATCAGCAATTGCGTCATCACCAGGGCGAGGGCGCAGAAAACAGCGAGTGCTGAAAAAAGCTTTCGCTCCATCAATGCCTGCGGCAATTTTTCACCGGATTGCTGCGTGAGAAAAATAGAAAAGATGATCAGTACCACAATACCTCCCACATATACCACAATTTGTACGGCCGCAATGAACTCGTAACTGAGCCAAAAATAAATTCCTGCCACTCCAATCAGTGAAAAAAGCAGGTAAACGGCGGCCCTGAATAGATGCCGGGTTGTTACAGACAAAACCGCCGATCCGAGGGTGATGGCTGCTAACAGGTAAAATATGATATCAGATGCGGTCATGAAAATATTGCGGATAACTGGTTAATGCTATAGTTTGCAAAGTCAAAATTTAAAAATCAAAAGAACCAGGTCTCAATAGGCTCCACCACTCACCCTTGTTTTAAATCTTATTCCAGTTCGATTTCTCTTTCCAATTCTGATTCTCTTTCTCTTTCCCTTTCTCTTTCTCCCTTCCACTCTCGCTCCCCAGAAGCCTGGACGCAAAGACCACAAAGAACCGCAAAGCACGCAAAGAAATTCTCTCTTTCATTTTCTCTTTCCCTTTCTCTTTCCCTTTCTATTTCTCCCTTCCACTCCTGCTCTCCAAATTCCTGGACGCAAAGAGCACAGAGAACCGCAAAGTGCGCTAAGGAATTCAAGTCATCGATCCTACTCCATTCCTCATTCTCTTTCCCTTTCCCTTTCCCTTTCTCTTTCTCTTTCTCGCTCTACTCCACTCCTTCCATGATCTTCGAGCCGGGTTTGTTGAGGGTTTTGGTGAGCTGGCTGCGGTCGTACACGCTGTGTTCGAAGGTCTGCGCCATCTTTATTGCGTCGGACGGGCAGGATTCAATACAGAGATTGCACATGGTGCAGAGCTCGAGATGGTAAACCAGTTTATCGATCGCTTTTTTCTTTTTTCCTTCGGGGGTGATGTCGAACTTAGTGATCACTTTGATGGTTCCGTTCGGACAGGCCAGTTCACAGGCGGTGCATCCGGTGCAACGGTGTTCGTTGTTGTCGTCGTGTGGCATCACTACTTCGCCCCTGAATCGTTCGGGAAACACCAGCGTGTCCTTGTTATCGGGATATTCCTGGGTGATGATCTCTTTGTGATGGGTAAAATAATACAGTGTACGGCGCATGCCGGTTCCCAGTGATTTCACCGCTCCGGTAATTTCTTTTATATAGTTGCGCAGGAACATATACGATGCTTTGACTTTACTTACCGTTAAAAATGCCATCCTCCGATTGCCACCAGTGCCGCCAGCAGCAGGTTCAGCATGCTCAGCGGAAGCAGGTATTTCCATTCCAGGTTCAATAACTGATCGATCCTTAACCGGGGGAAGGTCCAGCGAAACCACATGATCACGAATATCAGGAAGAAGGTCTTTCCGAAGAACCAGAGGCTCGACGGAATATAATCCATCCACCGGTTGAATGCTTCCCAATGCCCCACATGAAAAGGCATCCATCCCCCCAAAAACAAGGTAGCCCCTACGGCGCACACGATAAATATATTGGCATACTCGGCCAGGAAAAACAGGGCAAATTTCATCCCTGAGTATTCCGTATGAAATCCGGCCGTCAATTCCGACTCGGCCTCAGCCAGGTCAAACGGAGCCCGGTTGGTTTCGGCGGTTACCGCGATCAGGAAGATCACCATAGAGATGATCACGGGGATATGTCCCTTAAATATCCACCAGCCGTCGGCCTGCGCCTGCACGATATCGGAGATCTTCAGGCTGCCGGTCAATATTACGATGGTAATGATCGACAGGCCCGCCGACAGTTCGTAACTCACGATCTGTGCGCCGCTACGCATCGCCCCCAGCAAGGAATATTTATTGTTGCTCGCCCATCCGGCCATTAAAACGCCAATGACCGAAATAGAAGAGACAGCCGTAATATATAGAACCCCAATATTCACATCCCACAACTGAAATCCGGAAGCGAATGCCAGTGGCGCCAATAGCAACATAGCCGCAGACATCACCACAAACGGCGCGAGGTTGAAAAGAAACCTGTCTGACCCCTCCGGTGTCAACCCTTCCTTTACCATCAGTTTGAGGGTATCGGCCACGGTCTGAAACATTCCTTTAGGACCAACCCTGTTGGGCCCCAGCCTGATCTGCATATAGGCAGAAACCTTTCTTTCCATCATGATCAGCACCAGTCCCAGTACCGAGAACAGGCCAATGGCCAGCATCGCTACCAGTACCGACTCGAATACCAGCACCCAGGCAGCGCTGAACCGGCTGTTCAGCCAGGCATCGATGGATCTTGAAATTTCGCTTAGGCTCATCCGATAGTTATCTGTTTGAATTTTCTGTTTATCGATCGATATCCGGTATCACCAGGTCCAGGGATCCCATGATCGCGATCATGTCACCAATTTTTTGCCCCCGGCACAAATGATCCAGCGCATTCAGGTTTGAAAACCCCGGAGACCTGAACTTGATCCGGTACGGTGTAGTACCGCCCTCACTGACGAGGTACACCCCAAACTCGCCCCTGGCCGTTTCTACCCTCGAATAATACTCCCCTTTCGGCACTTTCAGCACCGCCTTTGTCTTTGCCTGGAATTCGCCTTCCGGGATATTGTCAATCAATTGCTCCACGATCGACAGCGACTGCGTCAGCTCTTTCAACCTTACCATATATCTCGCATAGGCATCGCCGCCAGTTTCCACAATTTCTTCGAAATTCAGTTTTTCATATACTTCATAGGGATACAGTTTCCTGATATCGCAATGAACGCCGCTTCCCCTGGCGGTGGGCCCGGTGCAACCAAAGGAAATGGCATCCTCTTTTGAAATCACCCCCACCTGCCTGGTTCTGTTGATAAAGATGGTATTATTGGTCACCAGCTCGTCGTATTCGGGCAATTTGCTCCTGAAATGGGTGATGAACTCTTTGACCCTTCTGTGAAAATTCGGGTGAAGGTCAAACATGACGCCCCCGGGTACCATGTAGTTCATGGTTAATCGCGCTCCGCAGGTTTCTTCCATGATATCGTTGATCATTTCCCGCTCGCGGAAGGCATGAAAAAATGGAGTCAGCGCTCCCACGTCCATCGCCATCGCCCCCCACCACAATACGTGGGAAGCAATACGGGTGAGTTCATCCATCAGCACCCTGATCACCTGGGCACGGGGTGGTATTTCGAGCTGCAGTCCTTTTTCTACGCACAGGCAACAGCCATGGTTGTTGATGTGTGCCGACAGATAGTCCATCCGGCTGGTACTGTAAATAAACTGCCGGAAAGAAAGGCTTTCGCACATCTTCTCGATCGAACGATGAATATATCCGAGGTGCGGCTCCACTTTTTTGATGGTTTCTCCATTGAGGGTGATCACCAGGTGCAGCACGCCATGAGTGGAAGGATGCTGTGGTCCTACATTAATGATCATATCTCCCTCCTCGGAAGAAGAAAGCATTTCAGGAGTTTCTATGATATCGGTTTGCCTGTACATGTCGGCTAAAAAAAATTATAGTTTGATCATGTTTATGGGATCTTCAAAATCCTTTCTCATCGGGTTCTTCCCTTCCCATCCTTCCGGAAGGATGAGCAGTCGCAGATCCGGATGTCCTGAAAAATTTACACCAAATAATTCGAACACTTCCCTTTCATGGAAATCCGCTGTTTTCCAGATATCCGTTACCGAGTCTATCTCCGGTTTCTCCCGGTCGAGTTTTACTTTTACGACTATATTCAACCGGTAAACGGTGGAACTGAGGTGATAAACCATCTGAAGCTGTGTTTTCCAGTCTACACAGGTGAGACAAAAAAGGTAGTCGAAATAAAACCGGGGTTCGTGTCTGACGTATTGTGCGAATGCATGCAAGTTTGTGGAAGGAACTACCACATTCAGCCATTCGCCTCCCTCTTCATATGATAAGGCGGGAAATTTTTCGAGCCAGTCTGTTTTTATTTCGTCGATTGTCATCGTAATGGTTGGCCGACCAGTTTGATTTATTTACCTGTTTGTGTACCGTCTATATTGATTCGTTCTCTCTTTCCGCCGCTCCTTATTTTTTCCTGCAGGGTGATCAGGGCATGCAACAGCGCTTCCGGTCTGGGAGGGCATCCTGCCACATAAACATCAACCGGGATTACATGGTCCGCTCCCTTTACCACGGAATACGTATTGTAAAAAAAGGGCCCGCCGCTGGTGGCACAGGCACCCATTGCCACTACATATTTCGGATCGGCCATCTGATCATACAATCGCTTCAGGATCGGCGCCATTTTATTGACGATGGTACCGGCAATGATGATCACATCTGCCTGGCGGGGAGTAGCCCTTGCTACCTCAAACCCAAACCGACTCCAGTCGTATTTCGGCGCTGCGGCACTCATCATTTCGATGGCGCAACAGCTGGTACCGAAAACGAGAGGCCAGAGCGAGTTGCTTCTTGCCCAATTGATCACGTCATCGATCTTGCTCACCAGAATGCCTCCGCCCGCAGTTGGATGCACCGATCCGGGAAATGGTTTCGATATGTTGTTTTCGTTGTTCAATCGTATATCAATAAATAGGACCAGGGATCTTTATTTCCATTGCAACGCTTTGGAGCGATGGGCATATAAAAATCCCATAAACAGTATAAAAAGAAACAGGATCACTTCTCCAAAGGCCAGCCAGCCCACTTTTTTGGCTACAACAGCCCAGGGATAGAGAAAGACCAGTTCCACATCAAATACCAGGAAGATAAGCGCGAACAGGTAATAACCCACATTGAACTGGATCCAGGTTTTGCCGCGCGTGGGTACTCCACATTCGTATGCCTGTAACTTTTGTGCGTTACGGCTTGCCTTCAGCACAATTTTGGAGACGAGAATAGCAATGCCCGAAAAGGCAATAGCAGCAATTGTCAGAACGATCATCGAACCGGCGCCCATAATAATTTGTTTTCTGGTGAAGTACCGGGATAAATCAATTCCTGAATTTAAAGAAAATTCAGATTCCAACTAAAATTAACAAGGGAAATGAATAACATTAATTCATCAGCAAAGAATACAAAAGGGTTTTCAATTTATCTCCATTCGGAAGCATCGCCTGTTCCAGTTGCGTATTCATCGGTACTGCAGGCAGATTGAGTGCACCCATTACTTCCACGGGTGCATCGAGATACCGGAAACAATGTTTCGAAATTCGTCCCGCCAAAGCTTCGGCAAAGGAATTGTTCTGCTGTTCTTCAGTAAGCACCACACATTTTCCGTGTTTCTGCACCGCCTGGTAAATACATTCTTCGTCGAGCGGGAACAAGGTGCGGAGATCGATGATCTCCACCCGGCCGGGAAAATGTGCGGCAGCCGACATCGCCCAGTATACACCCATTCCATAGGTGATGATGCAACAGCTTTCCCCGGAAGAGACGCATCCTGCGTCTGCTTGCTGAACGGTCCTGGCTTTTCCGAGAGGAATGATATAGTCTTCGGAAGGTTCGAGGGTACGGGCCTCTTCGGTGCCCGGCACCTTACTCCAGTAAAGCCCTTTATGTTCCAGCATTATTACGGGGTTAGGGTCCAGGAATGCGGCCTTCATCAGTCCTTTCATATCCGCTGCATTGGACGGATAAACGACTTTAATACCCTTTATCGTGAGCAGCGTGGATTCCACAGAACCGCTGTGATAAGGTCCACCCCCTCCATAAGCGCCGATAGGTACGCGTATCAGCGTTTGTACCGGAAACCGGCCCATGGTCAGGTAACAGCTTTTTGAAATTTCTGTGACCAGCTGGTTGAATCCCGGATATATATAATCGGCAAATTGAACTTCCACAATAGGCTTCAGGCCCAGCGCGCTCATGCCAACGGTTGATCCGATAATATATGCTTCCTGGATAGCAGTATTAAATACGCGGTGATCGCCGAATTTTTCCGCCAGCGTGGCTGCCTCGCGAAAAACGCCCCCCAGCCGGCGGCCCACATCCTGTCCGTAAAGGACCGCTTCGGGATATCGGCTCATGATTTCGCGAATGGCAAAAAGTGCCGCATCCACCATCATTATTTTTTCCTTGCGCCCGACAGGCGATCTTTCTCCCTGTTCGCGGGTTACCGGTGTTGGAACAAAAACAAAATCCTGTACAGTAGCCGGATCAGGTTCTGCAGCCTGCCTGGCATTGTCAAACTCTTCCTTCACCAAAGCGGCCGCTTCTTTTTCTATCGAAGCCAGCAGCGACTCATGAATGCCTTTATTGAGCAGTGATTGCTTTAACAGGGGGCCCGGATCATGCTGGAGGTGTTTGCTCCAGTCCTCTTCACCCCGGTAAAATTCTTTTCTTACACCGGAGGTATGATGACCCAGCAGCGGAACGTTTGCCTGTACCAGGTAAGGCGAGCGGTTGTGGCGCACCCATTCGGTGACCTCCTTCATTTTCTGAAAGGATTCTTCAAAATCGCTTCCATTGATCCTGGTGCACGGAAGCCCCGGAAATCCTGCCGCATACTCACAGGCATCCATCGCCCTGGCTTCTGCAGACGATACAGAAATGCCCCAGTTGTTATCCTGAACCAGGTAAATGACCGGCAGTTTTTTCAATACAGCAAACTGAAGCGCTTCGCTTACTTCCCCTTCCGTCATGCTGGCATCGCCCAGCGAGCACACAACAATGGGCTTTTCACCGCCGGGTCCGGTAACCAGTCTGCCCGAGAGGTGCTTTTCGAGGAAAGAAACTCCCTGTGCCAGGCCCGTGGTAGGAATAACCTGCATACCCGTAGCACTGCTCTGGTGGATAATGGTGGGCTTTCCACCACCTTTACTATTAGGGTGAGAATAATATTCACGTCCGCCGGTAAACGGGTCTTCTTTTTTGGCCAGCAATTGCAGCATCAGTTCGTAAGGGCTGAAACCAAGACCCAGCAGGATACTTTCATCCCGATAGTAAGGACTGATAAAATCGCAGGGCAGCAACTGGAAAGCGGTGGCCAGCTGGATGGCCTCATGCCCGCGCGAAGTGGAGTGCACATATTTGCAAACAGCACGGTTGGCTTCATAAGTGTCTGCCAGGTTGCGGGCGACACACATCAGCCGGTATGCTTTCAGCAAGATATCCGGATTGATCATAGCAAGCAAAATTGAATGCGAAAATAACGATTGTAAATTTCGTAGATCATTTTATTGCCTGATGTCCGGCAATGGTTCTTCAGAATGGTATACCACCAACAGCATGGAAGCGGCCAAACATAAAAAAAGCCATCCACCAGAGGTAGACGGCCTTTCCTTGTAGTGATCTATAACTGTTATTTGATCTCGACTTGAAACATGCTCTCATCTTCCAGGAATCCTTCCAATTCATCACCTACTACACATTCGCCCACACCCGCCGGTGTACCTGTAAAAATAAGGTCTCCGATATTAACGGAAAAATAGTTGGAAATGTATGCAACTACCTTGTCAAAATTATTAATCATCAACCCCGAATTGCCCTGCTGCACCAGTTCCTTGTTTTTATAGAGGCAGAAGTTAATGTCTTTCTTGTTCTTGATATTTGGGAAAGGTACCCATTTGCCGATAACGGCTGAGTTATCCCATGATTTGGCCTTTTCCCAGGGAAGTCCTTTTGATTTCAGTTCTTCCTGCACGTCTCTGGCTGTAAAATCGATACCCACCGATACCGCGTCATAATATTTGCTCGCGAAACGTTCCTGGATATATTTTCCGTTCTTGGAAATACGCAGAACGAGCTCACATTCATAATGCAATTCGTTAGTGAATTCGGGGTAGTAGAAGGGCGTATGTGCCTGTAATAATGCGCTCTTGGGTTTCATAAAAATGATCGGTTCGTCAGGAACCTCATTACCCAGTTCTTTTGCATGAGCCACATAGTTACGGCCTACACAGAATATTTTCATATTCAATAAGGGTTTAATTCAACGATTTGTTTTCAAGTTTCATTGGCCTCGACAGGCCTGGGGTACGTTTTACATAGGTATATTGAATATCAAAATATTAGTTCAATATAAACACTTTTGCGAAAATAAAGATTAGAAATTAGAAATCATAGGGCGAACTCCAAATTATTCCATTGACTCATAGTCCTTTCGATTCCAATGGCTATAAAACTCTCGATGATTTCTACACATTTATCGATTTTCAGCTTTACTAACGGCTGTTCATCCCTTTCCCAGCGGCCCAGTACAAAATCGGACTGGAAGCCTTTGGCGAAATTGCTGCCGATCCCAAAGCGCAAACGGGCATATTTCTGGGTTTGGAGCGACTCCTGGATACTTGTCAGCCCGTTATGCCCGGCATCGCTTCCACTGCCTTTCAGCCGCACCTTGCTAAGGGGCAGGGCCAGGTCGTCGAGGAGTACCAGGATATTCTCCAGGGCAATTTTTTCGCTGTCCATCCAGTATTTGACCGCCCGGCCACTCAGGTTCATATAGGTAGTTGGCTTGATGGCAACGATGATCTTTCCTTTCCACTTTACTTCCGAAACATCTGCCAGTCGTCCGGAACGAAAAAAGCCTCCGTGTTTTTGTACGAATGCGTCGGCGATATCAAATCCTATATTATGCCGGGTTCCGGCATATTCATTTCCGATATTTCCCAATCCGACCAGCAGAAACTTCGACATGCTAAATCTCTTTAAAATACAAACACGGCAGATACCCCGTTCGTGGTAATTTTCAAGGTACGAGTTTATAAAAAAACCCTGACAGGGCTGTCAGGGTTTGATATCTGAAATCTTTCAGGATTATTTTTTGGCAGCGGCAGCCGGGGCAGCAGCGGCAGGAGCAGCGGCGGCAGCGGGAGCAGCATTTTCTTCCAGTTTCAACTGACGGGTTGTTACCACGGAAGCGATGGGAATACGGGGAGAGTTCAGGATCTCGTAGTTGGCTTCCTTCACATCTTCCACGCGAATATTTCCATGAAGTTCCAGGGAAGTAATATCTACCTCAATGTTTTCTTTCAAATACTTGGGGTAGGTTTTAACCTTCAGTGTTTTGATCTTCTTTACCAGGTTACCACCTGCTTTTACACCGGCAGATGTTCCTACGAACTTCAGAGGGATAGTGGCCACCACTTTCCTGTCTTCCACCAGTTCGAGAAAATCGACATGGCTCAGTTGATCAGATACCTTGTCAAACTGCAGGTCTTTCAGAATGCAACGGTAAGATTTGCCGTCAACTTTTACTTCTGCGAGCTGGAAATCGGGGGTATAAACCAGCGGTTTAAAAGCCAGCACGGGGGCAACAAAGTTAACCTCCTGTGATCCGCCGTAAATTACACCAGGTACCAGGCCCTGAGAGCGATATTGTCGGGTGGCTTTTTTCCCGGTATCGGTCCTCAGTTGTCCTTCGATTGTAATTGTCTTCATTTTTATTGTTTGTTTTTTTTGACGCTGATTACGCTGAGAGCGCAGAATACGCAGAGAACGTTGAACGAATGATCGCTCCGCTCCCACTCCCGCTCTCTCCTTCTCTCTACTTGTTTCTCAACTGGCTGTGGATGAACAGTCCGGTAATGCTTCGGTTTTCGTATGCGTTGCGGATGGCGACTGCGAAGAGTTCTGCTACACTCAGCACTTTAATTTTGGAAGTATTCTGTTGTTTAAGCGGAATGGTATCGCAAACCACCAGTTCTTCCAAAACACTGTTTTCAATGTTCGCATAGGCGTTGCCGCTGAGAACAGGGTGTGTACAAAGCGCTCTTACACTTCTCGCTCCTTTGTCTTTCAGCAACCCGGCCGATTTGGCCAGTGTGCCTCCGGTATCGCATATATCATCTATAAGAACTACATCCCTGTCGGCTACGTCGCCAATCACCACCATACTCGCAATTTCATTGGCTCTTTTCCGGTGTTTGTCACAGATCACCATATCTGCATTGAAGTAGCTGGCGATCTCCCGGATTCTGTTGGCGCTTCCCACGTCAGGGGCCGCAAAGGTAAGGTTTTCAAGCTGAAGTTTCTCTATGTAGGGTATAAATATCGCCGAACTATCGAGGTGGTCCACCGGGATGTCAAAATAGCCCTGGATCTGGGGGGCATGGAGGTCCATGGTGATCACGCGGTCGGCTCCGGCTGCCTGTAACATATTGGCCATCAGCTTGGAGCCGATCGCCACCCGGGGTTTATCCTTTCGGTCCTGGCGGGCATATCCGAAATAGGGGATCACCGCTACTACCTTATAGGCCGAAGCCCGGCGGGCGGCATCGATCATCAGCAGCAATTCGATCATGTTCTCGGCCGGAGCAAAGGTGCTCTGAACAAGAAAAACCATGTCTCCGCGGATACTCTCCTGGAATACCGGTTGAATTTCGCCGTCGCTGAATCTTGAAATGGTGATTTTGCCTAAAGAAGTGCCGTATTTCTGAGCAATTTTCTCTGCAAGGTATTGAGAACCTGTGCCTGAGAAGATTTTTGATGAATGTTGCATGCCGCAGTTAATGTGCGGCGAAGATAGTGAACGGTGGGTATTAGGGGTTACTGCAGGCTGGAAAATTTTTCAACGCTTTTGAAAAGGAAAAGACGTGGAAAAGCCCGCCCGAAAACTGGCAAATTAAAAGGAGCCGATTGTAATTTTATTTGGTTGCAACAGTCAGAAGAACCTGGGAGTTGTTGTTCACCATGGCCGTTTTCTGTGAAGCGCCTGCATTTTCACCAGCAAAGCTGTTGCTCTTCTTGGGGTTTACCGCATAGAAGATAGCCGAACAGATAAAAATGGAGAAGAAGAGGGCGACAAAATACATTCCGATGCAAAAAAGGAAGGGCTGATACCCGCCTATAGCGGAGAAGGTAGATCTGCGTTTCATGGGACCTGGATTTTAGATTTTCAAAGTATTGGATACATGACTGATTCAGTCGAATAACGCCATAAGAGCAATCTTATTACGTTTTTGACATAAATCATATCATAACCTAAAATAGTATTAAAGATTGGAAAATGCAAGTGTCGAAGCTAAAAATCAAGGATTGGGCAGTCGATGACCGTCCCCGCGAAAAACTACTAAGCAATAATCCTGAAACCCTGTCAGATTCCGAATTGCTGGCAATCCTCATTGGCCAGGGTAACCGGGAGCGTTCAGCACTGGACCTTGCCCGGGACATCCTCTCCCTGGGCCGAAATGACCTCTCCTGCCTGAGCCGGCTGCCGGTTAAAGACCTGATGAACATACGGGGTATTGGAATGGCAAAAGCCGTCTGTATCAGTGCCGCTCTGGAATTGGGTCGCCGGCGGCAAAAGCACGTGATCCGGAGTAACACCCATATACGGCATAGCCACGATATTGCCGATTTTCTCCAAAACCGCTTTCGGGACCTGGCTCATGAAGTGTTTGCCGTCCTCTTTCTGAACAGGGCCAATCGCATCAATCACTTTGAGGTCATCAGCCGTGGCGGTATCACCGGTACGGTGGCCGATCCAAGAATTATTCTGAAAAAAGCGCTCGAGTCTGAATCGGTCAATCTTATTCTATGCCATAACCACCCCTCCGGCAGCCTGCGGCCAAGCCGGGCAGATGAAGAAGTAACTTCCAAAATCAAAGATGCCGCCCGCTGCCTGGACATCCGGGTGCTGGACCATATTATTGTAAGTGAAGAAGGATACTTCAGCTTTGCAGATGAGGGGTTGATTTGAGCAATGAGCCAATGGGCTAATTTGCCAAGGGGCCAATGTAATGACGAATTCCGAATGGCGAATGACGAATTCCGAATGACGAATACAATGTGCCAATGAGCCAATTAGTAAATGAGCCAATGCAATGACGGACTACGAACGGCTAATGACGAATTCTTTGCGCGCTTTGCGGTTCTTGGCGCGCTTTGCGTTCCCCGGTCGGGGAGAGAAAAAAATAGCAATGCGATAATTGATCAATGTGACAACAGGCCAATGCAATGACGAATGGGAAGACAATATGCCAATGGGCCAATTAGTCAATGAGCCAATTGGTAAATTCCCCAATGCAATGACGAATGAACCGTAAACCTCAAACAGTAAACAGTAAACCATTGTCAACTAACTGCAAACCGTAAATCAACGTGAAACCTGAAACGATAAACTATAAACACACTACGCCTGGGCGGTAGGGCCGCCGAAGTTCATGGGAAACTGCACTTCTTCCAGGTCCTGTATTTTTCCATTGGCAGCTTCAAAACGCTGGATATTTTCGGTCAGTGCTTTCATGAACCTTTTGGCGTGTTGCGGGGTAAAAATAATGCGTGATTTCACCTTGCTTTTGGGAGTACCGGGCATCACATTTACAAAGTCAATTACAAACTCTGCATGTGAATGGGTGATGATCGCCAGGTTGGCATATGAACCTTCGGCTACTTCTTCAGAAATCTCGATATTCAACTGGTTGGGCTGCTGCTCCGGCTGATGCTCCATGTGTAAAAAGTTTATCCGGCAAAAATAACGCTCTTATTTCAATAGCGCTTTCAATTTTATCAGCAAAGAATCGCGATACATGGCTTTGCCAACGATGATCCCCTCCGGATCAATGAGGAAATTAAAGGGAATGCTGTCAATTTTATACTCCCTGGCCACTACTCCATTCCACACCTTCGGATCATTTACCTGGGTCCAGCTTAGTTTATCTGACACAATGGTTGATTTCCAGGCAGGTTGTTCGGGATCGAGCGATACACTGAGAACAGAAAAAAGAAGGTTACCAAATTGCAAGGCCGCTTTGCGGTTGAACTGTTGCTGGTACCGACTGACCGGATCCCAGCTTGCCCAAAAGTCGAGCAACACATACCTGCCTTTGAAGGAAGTGAGGGTTACGATTTTTCCCGAGGTATCTGGCAGCCGCAGTTCCGGCGCGCGTTCGCCAATATTTAAATCTTCTTCAAATATTTTCAGAAAACCCCTGGTTTCCTCAGCTAGTCTCTTCACTCCGGCATGATCAGGGAAACGCTTTTCCAGCCGGGATATGAAACTTTTCAAACCTTCCCGGTCTGATCCGAAATCCACAGAAGAGTATACATAGAGGGCGGAAGCAGGGCTGCCGACCGTATCCACAAAATTTCTATACCGCTGCTGCTCTTCTTTTGTTTTCAGCAAAGCCATTGAATCATTCAGAAAGCCCCGTTTATATTGTTCCCGGTTATAGGTGGCCCTTTGTCTCATGTCCTGCAAAAAAGCATGAAGGGCAATATTGGCCGGTGATTGTTGAAACTCGAATTTTCCGTTGTCGAAATAGTCTATCCGCACCCTGATATCCGGTATATCATTTACCAATACAAAATCAACACGGTGATCAGTTGAATAGATCCGGTAAATGGATTCTGTGGAATCGGGCAGTTGAAATTGAACAGGCTGAACCCTGTCCCGGATATACACTGAATCTTTCCATTGATTGGAATCATTTTCATGGGTCAGCTTTTCCACGAAAAACCATTGGTTATAGGCATTGGATACTTCCGCATGTACTATGGAAGGCAATTTTTGATGCGGACTTCTGTCGCAGGAAATCCAGGCAACCAATACCAGCAGCCAGTACTTTTTCATGCGCCGAAAATAGCAAAAAAGCGGGCTGGTAAAACAACGATCTAAGGAGGAACTGCCAGAAAAAAGAAATGTGTGGCAGATTGAAAACAAACAGGCTGTCCCGGTTTCGGAACAGCCTGAATTATTAAAAAAGTGTCTGGCTTTATTTTCTGTTGATGTAGCGGATCAATTCGGCCGCCTGTTCGTCATTGAATTTTCCATCCATCTGCTTGAAGAAAGCATCCACTTTTGCCTTATGGGCAGCGCCCAGCGCATCGGAAACAGCCGACTTGTTCAGTTTTACTTTGGTAAAAGTATTGTTGGGCATTACTACAAAGTATTCATACTTATTGTCCATCTTGTCTGTATAATCGCCGCTGAAATTCGACAAATAATCATTGCGGTTGTTCTTCACCACTTTGATGGTTCTTAATTTCAGCAGTTGAATCACTCCGCTGTCTTTTGAGTTTTCGTCATAAGCCAGCGATTCGAAAAAGTACTTTCCGGCAGGGTCAATGGCCGGTGATTTTACGAAGGTGTGGGTGACGAGGTTTTCTTCGAGGTAAAACCTTTTGACATAACTGGTATTTACAACGATGGAGGTGTCTTTCCATTTGGCATGCAGTTCATGCGCAAGGAAATCGTAGTTAAAAAGATAATTTTTCGAGATGGTTACTTCAAAATTATTGGTAGCTCCACCCGGCAACCATTGGCTGCTTTCGAAGCGATCGGCACCGCCTACCCCCAGGAAGTCATTCTGAATGCTTTTGGAAAACTGGGTGTGCGCCTGCACCATGAAGTTACGGTAAACGTCCTCCAGGTCCCCGTGAATCAGCAACTGCGATTGAGCAGTGAAAAAAATAGAGCCCAGCATAAGGGAAAGGATAGCTTTTTTCATGTCCGCGTGTTTTGAATGAAGTTACGATCATGCCGAAACCTCTGCAAAAATAATAAGTTAAAAAAAAGAAAGGGACTCTTTCGAGTCCCTCACTTTTACAAATATGCGAATAGATTATTTTCTAACCCATTTTTCGTATACCTGGCGGGTAAAGGCATTCTGGTTTGTTCCGGATGCGGCATTGTAGCCGTAATGGAGCCAGAAGGTTTTGCTGGCTGCATCATACGAGTTGTTGTACGTTGTAGCTAACCAGGGTGCAACACCAGGCTGAGGCGCTCCGGCAAAACCGGTACCACCCGGGTTGTCGAGCGTCATGAATCCATTGGCAGCGGTGGTAGCTGTTGAACCGGTAGCCTCCCAGTTGGTAAGGGCGGCTCCAACATCTACACGGAAACCCCAGCCACCGAGGTCACCCAGCTGGCCTTCTACCCGTGTACCATTGATGGTAGCAAAGTATTTGGTAGCGCTGATGGCGCGGCCTGCAGTGGGGTGGAAGAAATAGCCTGTAACGGTGTAGTTGGCCTCATACTGGTTCTTGATCAGGATGGGAACCAGGATGGTCTGATAGTTGACAGCCATGTTCTCGCCACTGGCGTCAGTCATGGTGAAAGCCAGCATATTGAACTTGGTCAGATCCACTTTGTCAGGAAATACTTTCACGGGAATGTAGGCTTCCTGCTGACCCGCAGCAATGGTTACTTTCAGGGCAGGGATAGAATAAGCCGCTGCATTCATTTTAACCCAGGTCTGTCCGAACTTGGTATTGAACGCTGTGATGGCCGCATCATCTTCCTTGAAAGTTACGTCGATGCTTTTGCTCAAAGGCTTATCCCAGGAAACGCGGGCATAAACCCGAACCTCGTAGGGAGTTGTGGTGAAATCGAGCGCGATGGGCGCTGCAGCCTGTGTACGGGGCCAGTTTCCATTGGGAACCAGCACCACCGGCTTGATTGCTTTATCGGAATAATCGGTAGTCGGCGTGTCCTTCAGGCAAGAGCTGAGGAGCATAGACGCCAGTCCTGCCATCATACCTATTTTAAAGAATTGTTTCATGAGTCTCTTTGTTTTTAATTAATACTTAAATATCATCATTATGGTTGCCACCAGATTTTTCCGGTAAACTGATCACCAGAATTCTTTCCTACGGAAGGAATGTTTGCGGTGTTCAGGTTGATTTCGGACTGGGGAAACAACAGACGGTTAGGCAGAATGGGAGAAGTACGGCCGGGGTTAACAGACAACTCGATAACCGGGTATCCGCCATATCTTCTGTAATCTGTCCACGCTTCCAGGAAGTTGGTACCGTTCATGGCCAGGAACTTCTGGTACATGATGGTGTTCAGCTTGTTGGTAGAAGCGGCATAATTTACCAGTGTGTTGGTCACCTGATCTGTGTAGAATGTATTGAATGAAGTAGTAGCAGCAGCGGCGCTTCCACCTACGTTCAACCATTTGAATGATTCCAGTACAGCGTTCTTATAGGCAGTTTCTTTGTCGCCTGCCAGCAGACCACGCTCGATGGCTTCAGCCTGGAGGAAGAGACTTTCTACTGAGGTCATCAGCCAGATGGGCTGGTTGAATCCCTTTACCAGACCCACTGCAGAACCTGAATTGGCAGCTGCTGCGGAAATACCACCAACCTGTGATACGTAGTTGGCAGTCTGATAAGGATAAGTTACGTTGTTGATGCTGAGGCCGTATTTGTTGCCACGATAGTTGCTGGGAGTGGGCTGGGAGAATGGCTCCGGTGCGCCACCAGGCAGCGTGTTAACAATCGGCTTATAGAAGGCACCCAGGCGGGGATCATTGGCGTTTTTCAGGAAGTTCATCACAGTGATGTTCGCTCTCCAGAAATCCGTAGCGGGGTTACCGGTAGTGGTAAAACCATAAGAGGCATAAAATGCATTAGGCTTGTCCTGTGTGTAACCGGGGTTCATTGCTGCATCCTGGCCCGATCCGAGGAATCCGCTTCCTTCGGCCACGATCTTGGCGATCTCGGCAGTTACATAAGCTGCGCGGTCGGCGCGGTTTACCTGGTGCATCAGCAAACGCAACTTCAGCGTGTTGGCAAATTTTACCCACATGGTCTGATCGCCATGGAACATGATGTCAGCGTTGGTGATGTTCAGGTTTTCTGACACAACCGCGCTCTTGATGTTGGCGATGCCGGTATCGATTTGCTTTACGATGTCTTCATAAATAGTCTTGCCATCATCGTATTTAGGACGAATATTGGCCAGACCCTGCAGGGCTTCGAAATAAGGAACCTGGTCGTATACGTCTACCATTTGCGCATAGTTATGCGCCTTCATGATCTTGGCGATACCGCGGTAGAAAGTCTGATTGGAAGCGGCAGCGGTTTTCTCCATGAACTGATAATCGTAGGAGTTGTCGAGCAGACCCGTAAAGATACCAGCACCGAAGTTGGTGGTAACGTTATAGGATTGCTCTTCCACGTTAGGAGCATAGTTGGCTGCCGGGCACCAGAAGCCGAGCCAGTTACCGAGGAAACCGTAGGTAGTGGCTGTTCTGTTGGCCGAGTTAAGCAGTGCATACGGAGCCACAAGGTCCGGAGAGATGTTGCTTTCAACAGCATTGTTAGGGTCCTTGTTCACATCGAACCAGTGCTTCTCGCAGCCGGTACCAAATGTGCCTGCTAGCAGGGCCCCAGCGATGATAATTTTATTAAAACGTTTCATTGTCAAATTCTTTTTTGGTAGTTGGTTAGAATGTCACATTTACGTTGAAACCGAAGATCCTGGTGGGCGGAGTCTGACCGATATCGGTAGTACCGATGGCGTTACCGGTTGTGTTAGAGAACTCAGGATCGGTCCACTCGTTAGACTTGGGTCTCAGCATGATCAGGTTTCTACCGATCAGAGATACAGTAGCCTTTTTGATCACCTGGCCATTACCCAGCCAACGCTGAGGAAGGTCGTAGCTCAGCACAACTTCTCTCAGCTTCCAGAAAGCGGCGCTGGTGTAGTAGTTGGTCTGTGTGTTACGGAAACGACCAGCCTGGAGGAAGTCGTAGTGTGCATTCGTTACAACGATGTTTGTGTTGTCTACATATTTAGATCCATCCCAATAAACTGAATTCGGGAATACGAAACGCTGACGGGCATTGATGGCAGACAGGTGGTCGATACCGGTGAAACCGAGTGAGCTACCCACTGCGTTGTAGATGTAGTTGCCGCCTCTGTACTCAGCCACCAGTTTCAGACCGATACCGTTCCAGCTCATGTCGGTATTGATACCAACAATGTACTTGGGCAGTGTACGTCCGAAGATTGAAGTAGTGGGGCTTTGGCTGGGGTAACCGCTGGCAGGGTCAATGATGACTTTACCAGTAGCAGAATCTCTCAGCCAGTCAACCAGACGGTGAGTGTAAGCAGGATAACCTTTGATTACATAGGCAGTGTTACCTACAGACAGTTCATTCAGGTCGCCATAAACTTCCAGTACCTTACTGTTGTTGGTAGTCAGGTTGGCACTTACGTTCCAGCTGAATTTACCAAACTTAAGGAATGGAGTGAGGCGAACATCGATTTCAAAACCCTTGTTGTAGAAACGAGCAGCGTTCAGCAGGGCGTTGGTATAACCAGTAGCCTGAGAAATACCTACAGGGATGATCTGGTCGTTATTGTTCTGATAGTAGTAAGCGAAGTCTGTAGAGAACCTGTTGTCGAAGAATGACAATTCAGCACCCACTTCATAAGACTCAACCACCTCAGGACGGATCTGCGGGTTGTTGATAGTACCGGAAGCAGTAAAGCCGGGAAGAGCACCGTAAGGATAGTTCAGACCCTGACCGAAAGTAGATTCCAGTGAGTAGATACCGGCGTTTACGTTACCAGCCTTGTTCCAGGCAGCTTTCAGTTTTGCATAAGAAAGCACCTTGTTGTTAGACAGGCTTTCGATCGCATCTGTCAGAACAAATGAAGCGTTCACACCAGGATAGAAATAAGACAGGTTGTTGATCGGCAGACGGGAATCCCAGTCGTTACGACCAGTAAATTCTACGAATGCCCAGTTCTTATAACCGAGTGATACGCTACCAAAGAGAGACATCAGGCGGGAGCGTGAATAAGATTCACCTGCGCCCGGCTCACCGGTACGGTTACCCACGTTAAACAGAGTGGGGATAACCAGGTTAGCACCTGATACACCTACTGACTTGGAGAATGTCTGGCGAACGAGATTACCAGCCAGCGCTTTCACGTTGAAGTCTCCGAAATCTTTATCGAAAGAAGCGATCAATTCGTTCTGAACTCTGTTACCGATAGAAGAACCATCGCTTACAGAAGCTTTGGCGTTACCACCGGCGCTGATAGAACGGCCGTTGTGCAGCGCATAATCAGAATAGAAGATGGCACCTACGGTGTTCTTGTTGGAAGCAGTTGACAGGGTTACGCTCACGCGGTCCATGATGTTCAGCCACTTCACGGGTTTGAAGTTCAATTCAACGTTACCGATGACGTCATCGCCACGGCCCTTGCTGCGATACCTGGCGAGGTCTTCGTAAGGGTTAGGATAGTAATCGTTGAAATAATGGTTATGGTTTGCCCAGTTGTCAGTTGCGAAGTTCTTGTAGCTCGTCAACGGAACCTGAGACGGAGTGTTGATTACATACCAGTATGTGGGGCCAGGAGAATTGGTCACATCATAGCTGGAAGCGGTGTAAGACAGGTTGGTGCTGATCTTCACTTTACCGTACTGCTTTCCGGCGTTGATACGGAAAGTAGTTCTTCTGGCTTTATCCTGAGGAACTACACCTTTGGTGACAACATCCTGCAATGACAGGAAGAAGTTTGATCTTTCATCACCGGCGTTAAAAGAAACGTCATTCTGGGTAGTGATACCTGTATTGAAGAAACGCTCTTTTTCACCTGGACGGTAAGCATACTTAACAATTTGTTCGTTGCCGTTTTCATCGGGACGGCCGAGGATCGTATCGTTGCCATCGAAACGAGCACCCCATGTCTGGTTCTCGATCGGGTCATAGATTCCATCTCCGAAAGCGTCATAAGAGGAACCGCTACCAAACAAATTCTGGAGCTTGGGCATAAATGCCACTTTCTCAAACAAAGTAGTGTTACTTACGTTGATCTGAGGTTTGCTTCTGCCGGATCCTTTTTTGGTAGTGACAACGATTACACCGTTCACACCTTCAGGACCATACAACGCAGCAGCGTTGGCGCCCTTGAGGATGTTTACGTTCTCAACATCGTTGGGGTTGATTGAGTTGATGAAGCTCAGGTTGATCGGCGAACCGTCTACCACGAGCAAAGGCTGGTTGTTACCAGTCAGTGAACGGATACCGCGAAGAACGATACGGGTGTTGGCAAATACACCGTTGTTCACCGTAGATACGTTCAAACCAGATACCTTACCTACCAGACCGTTCTGCAGGTTGGTAGTCTTGGCCTGTGTAAGCTCGGCGTTTTTCACACGAGCAACAGAGTAACCCAATTCCTTGGGCTGCTTCTGCACACCCAAAGCTGTTACCACTACTTCCTGGAGATTGCCTGACTTTTCGAGGGAAACGTTGTAAGTGTTGGATGATCCAACTGCGATTTCTCTTGGCTTGCTACCAACAGCGGAAACAACTAAAACATCTCCGGCCTTGCCTTCGATCCGGAAATTACCGTTTGCATCGGTTGTTGTACCCTTGTTAGTGCCTTTGATGGTGACTGAGGCGAAAGGAATGGGGTCTCCTTTGTCATCTTTCACCTGTCCGGTAATGACCCGGTTTTGGGCGAATGCAAATACTGAACACAGTACTAGCACTGCCAGCAGTGATAGAATTTTTCTCATGTGACTGTTAATTTTTAAAATTTTGGTGGGTAAAAATAGGTGTTTTGGATCTTTTTTAAAAAAAAGTTAAAACAGGGTGCCGGACTTGTTAATCAGACAAAACGATTTGTTAATGCGCTGCAAATACGGATATTTTTTCTTACCATATTTTAATCTCGTGTCATCAACCAAATCAGCCCTGATTCACAATAGTTTGTCCCCAAAAACACCTTTCACTTCCCCGGAATCTCAAACGTTTGCGCGATTTTTTAAGAAATATTCAAATGATTATTATTGATCAAGTGACGAGTGGTCGATATAGATATCTATTATAATATATGTGAGGTGAAATCCTCTTCCAAATACACAATCCTGCGCCATTAATTACTAATCTCCATAAGAGATCCATTAGCGCTGCATTGGCAATGCCTTAATGTTGCTATGCGGTTGAAGACCAATCAATATTTCCTTTCAAAATCCTACAATCACCTGCATCCTCCCATCCCATCGCAACGGACCCCGGTTCATCATGATCAACAGCGGGTTGGGCGATTCCTGCCACCCCCTGGTCAAACCTGCTTTGATCCAGGCATCAGCCTTCAGAGACGAGCCTTTTTTCATCCAGCGATCAAAGTTTATTCGCACCAGACAGTAGAGCCGCTCTCCTTTGCCATAAAACGCCGGAATGGAATAACTGTATAGCATATCGGCTTCCCTGGCATACAGACGTGATTCATAACTGTCGGTTTCAAATATGCCATACCTGCATTCGATCCGCCACCAACTCATCCTGGGATGAATCTTGCACTCTACCAGGCCCATCCACCCCGCCAGCATCCCCTCCCTTTCCGGCAATACGCTGATTCCATCCGCCCGGATGCCGGTCTCCACTAAATCTCCCTGTGCTGATTTCAATTCCAGGCGCCAGGTTATTTTTTTTACCTGCTGCATTCCGTTCTCTGCAAGGCTCTCATAAAAATTGCCCTCGGTATTTCTGATTCTCCACCGAAAACTGATCTGCGTTTTTTTATCAGGCTGTATCTGCAGAAGCAGCGACTGATCGGTTGCCAGTACCGGGCGATGCGCCATGGCGGAAACACGCTGTTTACCGAACACATCGGTAAAGGCCTGTATGGTCAGATTGCGGGTGGGCTTGTATTCGATACCTGCATAAAGACCGTTCTCCTCTTCGGCCTTTCCGTTATCGGTGAATGCCCCGGTAAAAAATCCCTGGTATGACCTGGATATCCTTCTCACTAACAGTGATGCAGAAACGCTGGAATGCAATGATGCCACCAGCGAATGGATCGTCGCTACCTTCAGCGCCCGGTCAATGGCCGTTTCGCCAAAACAAATCAGGTTGCCTGCCCGATACCGATAGCTCCAGCTGGCGTTGAGGTAATGCTGCCCGGTAAAAGTCCCCGAAGAGTCGATCACCCTTTCCGGTTTGAAAAAATGCCGGTAGCGGTGAGCCACGATATTGACATCTGACTGTATTTTCCTGTTGCTCCACTGCAACTGTATACCGGTGCTGTATAACCGTGTATTGTTTTCATTCTTCCATTCCGATTCCTTTCGATGATACCCGCTTTCATCAATGGAAGACATCACGGTTTGCCGGCTCACAGAATCGAATACAAGCCTTGCCGATATTGACCTTGCCGATACAAATACTACCGCCCGCCAGCTCCGAAGAGCGGCCACAATTGCCATCCCTCTGTAATATTGATATTCGCCGGCCGAACTATAGGGTTTCACCGGTTCAGACTGCCGGAGTGTTTGAATGGCATTGGATGATTTTCCCAGGGAAAGATTCTGCCATTGAATCAAACCCTGGCCGAGGTTGACTGTATAATCCCCCAGGTAAATTCCGTTGAGCCACTTTCGGCCGCTGTAAAAAAGATGAAATGAATTGAAGTCGAATCCGTGTGCATTTGATTTACGAAAGAGCGATTCTCCGGCATCCTTCTCTCCCGTCCATCCCCAACGCAGCCGGTTGCCGTATCTGTATTGGTAACGTAAAAACAGCCGAAGGCCGTTTCCCTCCATCGTACTCCGGTCGGCACTGTCCAATTTCACCATACCCGCCCTGATCAATAGGGAATGATGACCGTTCCCGGTCATTTTTCGCCAGGAGAATTTTTCCGGCAGGGAAACCTCTCTTCGCAACAGCGGCAACAGACGCCGGATGGTTGCGGTATCCCAGCCAGGTATTGCCTGCAATTCATAAATATCAATAAATGGCCCAAGCCATTTCCGGTATAACACAAATTGCCGGATCTGACCTTCACTCAGCAAACCCGTTGCATGCAGTTGATCTTCGGTAATCTCGTTGATCGAAAGTCTGTTCCCGGCCACAAATTCTTTTTCCTGCCATCCCTGGTCGTCTTCCGATGATCCATTTTCTCCCAGCGCCGCGGTCAATTCTTCTGCCTCGATCTCCTGTGAGCGTATTGTTAATGGGCAAGCAAGCAATAGTGGAAGCAGGCACATCAGCCATAAATGTTTCATAGATCGATTTTACCAGGTTGAAGTAAGGGCCATTGCCGTGCTCATTCCCAGCACAGGGTGATAATTATTGATCAGATGAAGCCATCGTTCGCCAAAGCGAAAGCCAGCCATTCCGGATACGAGAAAGGGTTTGTTAGAAAATCCCGCCTTTAGTACAATTCTCCCGGCAGGAGCATATTGCAGGCTGAAAAGTGTCTGCGCATTCTGACGAAGATTGACTGTAGCATTCAGTTGAGCCGATAACTGGTAGCCAAGCACCAGCAGCCATTTGATTCCGGGGTGCTGATCTGAGCTGGAGAAGGAAATGAAATGATCGAGGTCCAGGGCAATCCACCACATAGCGTTTTTGCGCCATAGCAACGAAATTTTCCCGGACAAGATCTGGGTTTCCGGATTGTTGCGGATCCTTATTTCCTCCAGGTGAAAGCCGGCCACTGCCCTTACCTCTCTCATTACACGGGCAAACCCTATCTGCAGGCCCGTTTGCCGGAAACCGGGACTTCCGTAAGTATTGATCCGGACATGCACGGCTGAATGGCTGAACGGGCAGTAGACATCGAGCGCCAGCAGGGATAATTCCTTCAGGCCAAATTTTTGTTCCGCGTAAATACCGGCCAGCCGTTTGCCGCCTTCGGGTATACCCGGAACAGAGGCCATTGCCGAATCGAGCGGAATAGAATAAAATGGATGCGGAGAGGCCATGGACAACGGCGGTTGTGCCTTTGCCAGTTGTGAGGTCACAAGAAGGCAGGTTATTAACTGTTTCAAGCAAAGTGATTTAAGAGGCTGAAGCGATCAGCCCGGAAAAAAAATCATTAAAAAATCACCCGCTGTTTTGAGAGGATATAGTGTAAACCTACCTTTGCGCCATGCAAATTTTAGATGGTAAACTCGTATCGCAGGCTACAAAAGATGAATTGAAGATCAAGGTAGCGCAATTGGTTGTTGAAGGTAAGAAAATCCCGCATCTTGCGGCAGTTTTGGTAGGTAAAAATGGCGCCAGCGAAACATACGTTGGCAGCAAGGTGAAAACCTGCGAAGAAATCGGTTTTAAGTCCACGCTGATCCGTTTAGAAGACGATATAAGTGAGTTTAAACTACTCAACGCAATCCAGGAACTCAATAACGACCCGGATATTGACGGCATCCTCGTTCAGCTTCCGCTGCCTTCGCATATTTCAGATGAAAAAGTGATCAACGCGATCGATCCTGCAAAGGATGTTGACGGCTTTCATCCTGTGAGTGTGGGTAAAATGGTACAGGGCTTACCGACTTTTGTACCCGCCACCCCGCACGGTGTGATGCTGATGCTGGAGCACTACAAAATTGAAACGAAAGGAAAGCACGCCGTGGTTATTGGCCGCAGCAACATCGTGGGCCGGCCAATGAGCATATTATTATCAGCCAATACACAGCCGGGCAATTGTACGGTTACGATCTGCCATTCACAAACCCGGCAGTTGAAAGAGATTTGCCTGCAGGCAGATATTATCGTGGCAGCCCTGGGCAGACCGGAATTTGTGACTGCCGATATGGTAAAGGAGGGAGCCGTTGTAATAGATGTGGGCATCACCCGTGTGGCAGATGCGAGTAAAAAAAGCGGTTATGCCATTAAAGGTGATGTGAAGTATGATGAAGTGGCCCCCCGCTGTTCGTACATCACTCCTGTACCCGGGGGTGTGGGTCCGATGACCATTGCCGCGCTGATGAAGAACACCTATAATGCCTGCATGGAAAGATGAAATCAAATGTGAAGAGATGACAACAGCAATGACGGAGAAGCAAGAATTGACTCTTCCGGTAATGGAAGACTTTTATACGCTGCAGGGCGAAGGTTTTTACCAGGGCTCGGCGGCCTATTTTATTCGCCTGGGCGGATGTGATGTAGGTTGCGTATGGTGTGACGTGAAAGAAAGCTGGGACGCCAATAAACATCCCCGATTGAGTATAGAATCCATCGTCAACAAAGTAAAAGCGACGCCCGGCAAACTGGCGGTGATAACCGGTGGCGAGCCGCTCATGCATGATCTGACTGCCCTCACTCTCGCCCTGCACCAGGAAGGCATCCGCACTCATATCGAAACCTCGGGATCTCATCCGCTTTCAGGCAAATGGGATTGGGTCTGCCTTTCCCCTAAGAAATTCAAGGCCCCGCTCGACGAAATACTTCCGGCAGCAAATGAACTGAAAGTGATTATTTTTCATAAGTCCGATTTCGAATGGGCCGAAAAATATGCTGCCCGTGTATCCTCTGGCTGCAAGCTCTACCTTCAGCCGGAGTGGGACAAACAACAGGAGATGATGCCTCTGATCATTGACTATATTAAAAGTCACCCTCAATGGGAGCTCTCCCTCCAGATCCACAAATACATAAATGTGCCGTGAGGCTCCGAATTCACGCCATTTTTTTACCAGCTGCCTTCTTTTACTCCCTGTTGACCGTCTAGCTTAATTTAAGTAAGTTTGATTTAATGAAGAGGCTGATTTATATACTTTTAATCCTGTCCGGCGCCCATGCGGGACAGGCGCAATACGATCCGTACAAGATCAGCAGAAAGGCCAGTCTTTTGTACGAGCAGGCCATTTCCACCGCCCGTAACAACGACTACAAGCAGGCCATCGTCATTCTCAAACAGGCCGTCAAAATCGAGCCGAAGTATGAGGATGCTTATTTGTCTATTGCAGGCCTTTTCGGGGAAATGAAAAAATACGATTCTGCTATTTTCTATTATGTACTGGCAAGAGCCATTGACTCGGTTTATTTCAGAGACTACAATCTTCCCTACTCTATCAACATAGCTGGTAAAGGTGATTTCAGAGGCGCTATCCGGGCGATCGACGAATTTATCGGCATACCCAACCTCAACGAGCAGAGCCTGAAAGCAGCGCTCTACCGAAAAAAGAGCTATGAGTTTGCCCTCGAATACGAGAAAGAAAAACCACTCGGAGATTATCGTTTCGAACCAAAGAATATGGGAGACAGCATCAACTCGGTGGTGTCGGAATATTATCCCACCATTACCCTGGACGGCGACAACCTGGTTTATACCCGTCGTGTCAACAACTACAACGAAGATTTTTACGGCTCTACCCGAGTCAATGATGTATGGTCTAAGT
Organism: uncultured Chitinophagaceae bacterium; assembly: GCA_964605065.1. Taxonomy (GTDB): domain Bacteria; phylum Bacteroidota; class Bacteroidia; order Chitinophagales; family Chitinophagaceae; genus Endoryza. Next base: position 316,417 of record CAZSAQ010000005.1, on the reverse strand, counting down.
CGAAAGGATTAACCGGCAATATCAATACCGAGCTGAATGAAGGCGCGCAGAACATTTCGCAGGACGGCCAATGGCTGATATTTACCGGTTGCAATCATCCTGAAGGCCTCGGTAGTTGCGACCTGTATATTTCCTTTTTAACACCCGAAGGTTGGAGTACGCCTGAAAACCTGGGTTATACGGTCAATACCGAGTATTGGGAATCTGCTCCCTCTCTTTCTCCCGATAAGAGAGATTTGTATTTCGCCAGCCGCCGACCCGGCGGGTATGGTGGAATAGATATCTATGTGAGCCATCGTTTGCCCAACGGTCGTTTCAGCGAACCGGAAAACCTCGGGCCGTCGGTCAATACTTCAGGCGATGAAAGTTGTCCTTTTATTCATGCCGATAACCAGACGCTCTACTTCACTTCCAATGGACACCTCGGTTATGGAGGCGATGACCTGTTTATGGCCCGCAAAGAATCCAAAGGCGCCTGGAGCAAGCCGGTTAACCTCGGCTATCCCATTAATACCATCGAAAATGAGGGTAGCCTCATCGTTGCCGCCGATGGAAAGACCGCCTATTACGCCAGCGACCGGAGCGACAGTCATGGCGGACTGGATATTTACTCCTTTGAAATGAGAACGGATATACGCCCTTTCCGGACCCTATGGGTAAAAGGAAAAGTATACGACAAAAAAACCGGCAAGGGGCTTCCCTCCGCTGTTGAACTGACCGATCTATCGTCGAAGGAAGTACTCAGCAAGGTGCAGACCGATGAAACCGGCAACTACCTGATCACTTTGCCCGTGGGCAAGGATTATGCGTTTAATGTTAACCGTAAGGGTTACCTGTTCTTTTCAGCCAATTTTCCGATGAGCAGAAAAGATGCCGATTCTACCTATAATATAGACATTCCGCTTCAACCGCTCGAAGCCAATGCTACCATCGTACTCAAGAATATTTTCTTCGACACCCGGATGTTTGAAATCAAACCCGAATCCACTACCGAACTCGATAAGATTGTGCAACTGCTCAAGGAGAATCCCACTCTCAAGATCGAGATCAGCGGGCATACCGACAATATCGGCAAACCCGAAGACAACCTCAAACTCTCTGACTTGCGCGCGCAATCAGTGGTCAAATATCTCGTAACCAAAGGGATTGTAACCACCCGGTTGATTGCAAAAGGTTATGGCGCTACTGTTCCGATCGCCAGTAATACTACCGAGGAAGGCCGTTCGCAAAACAGGCGTACCGAGCTGAAGATTTTAAGCCAGTAAATTCAGGGAAAAGCTCATTTCTATTACCACCACTGCTCGTAATATTGGTGCATTATTGCAATTCCGGATGGAGGGGTTGCGATCAAACTGCTATGCAAAAGGATTTGTTGTACCAGATCGCCCTTACGAGGGTGAGCGGCATTGGATGTGTACAGGCCAGGTTATTATTGGAGAAATTTGAATCTGCCCGTCAGGTCTTCAAGGCTCCTGTCAGCAAGCTGGAATTGATTGAGGGCATCGGATCGGTAAAAGCCCGGCAGATTCATTCCTTCAACTCTTTCCGGGAAATTGAAAGCGAAATTCAGTTTATCGAACGATTTGGAATCCGCTCCCTGTTTATCAATGAACCGTCTTACCCGAGGCGATTGCTGAATTGTTACGACCCACCTACCCTGCTCTTTTACAAAGGCGCTGCCGATCTGAATGCCTCCCGAATGGTTGGTGTGATCGGAACAAGAAACTATTCGGAATATGGAAAGATGCTGGTCAGGGCGCTGGTGGAGGGGCTGGCCGGTCAGGAGGTGATCATCATCAGCGGGCTTGCCTTTGGCATAGACGCGCTGGCCCACCAATGCAGCATCCGGCACGAAATTCCCACCGTAGGTGTCCTGGCGCATGGGCTCGACCGGATCTATCCGGCGCAGCATCATTCGCTCGCCCGCGAAATGATCGAAACCGGCGGAGGTCTGCTGACGGAATTTCCTTCCGGCACCCTTCCCGACCGGCATCATTTTCCCACCAGGAACCGGGTGGTGGCGGGGCTTTGTGACTGCATAGTAGTCATCGAGTCGGGGGTGAAGGGAGGCAGTATGGTAACCGCATCTCTGGCCAATGGTTACCATCGTGATGTGTTTGCTTTTCCCGGAAGAGTAACAGACACCCGAAGTGCCGGTTGTCATCAGTTGATCTGTTTAAACCAGGCCCACCTGCTGGAAGACGCGCAGCAGCTTTTGAAGGTAATGGGGTGGGATAATGGGCATAGTCCTGCCAGAACGCTTCAGAAAAAAATATTCGAAGAACTGAACGACACCGAGCAACGAATCATTGAAGTTTTTCATGAAAAGAACGAACGGCACATTGATGAAATAAGTTCCCTGATAATAATGCCCGGCAGCCTGATCTCCTCTACCCTGCTGACCCTTGAATTGAAAAACCTCATCCGCAGCCTTCCGGGGAAAAAATACCAGTTGCTGTAATACATTCGCCGTGTTGCATAGTACGAACGGCTTTGTAGGGGGAAATTTGATTTGGCGGCAATTCTTCCCTTACCCTATCTTTGCACATGGCAACAAGAATTAATTCTCCCCGGAGTAAATCCCCCAATTCATCCAAATTTTTCGGCGAAGGTCTTACGTTTGACGATGTTTTACTGGTTCCTTCCTATTCACAAGTTCTTCCCCGTGAGGTCGATATATCCACAAAGCTGACGAAGAGCATTACGCTGAATATTCCCTTGTTATCAGCCGCCATGGATACCGTTACCGAGGCCAACCTGGCAATTGCGCTGGCCAGGGAGGGTGGCATCGGCATTCTTCATAAAAATATGAGCATCGAAAGGCAGGTGGAGCAGGTTAGAAAAGTGAAAAGAAGCGAAAGCGGCCTGATTACCGATCCGGTAACACTCGATGCACAGGCAACTATCGGCGATGCGCTGCGGCTGATGAAGGAAAACAAGATCGGCGGCATTCCGGTGGTGGACAATCGAAACAGGCTGGTTGGAATCCTGACCAATCGCGATCTGCGTTTTGAAACGGACAACAGAAGGCTGGTGAGCGAAGTAATGACCAAAGAAAACCTGATCACCGCTCCGGAAGGAACGGATCTGAAGAAGGCCCAGAAAATATTAAGCCAGTATAAGATCGAGAAGCTTCCGGTGATCCGCAAAGACGGAACACTGGTAGGGCTTATAACCTACCGCGATATTCAGAAGTTGCAGTCGCATCCCAATGCGGTAAAAGATGGAAAAGGCCGATTGTTGGTAGGAGCGGCATTGGGTATCACCAAAGAATTACTCGACAGGGCCGCGGCACTCCAGCAGATAGGCGTGGATGTGGTCACTCTCGACAGCGCTCACGGACACAGCAAGGGCGTAATAGATGCATTAAAAAATCTGAAAAAGAATTTCAAATCGCTGCAGGTGATTGCCGGTAATATCGGTACCGCTGCCGGCGCCCGTGCGCTGGCCGATGCCGGTGCCGATGCCGTTAAGGTAGGTATCGGTCCGGGATCTATCTGTACCACACGAATTGTTGCCGGCGCGGGTGTGCCGCAGATCACCGCAGTGATGGAAGCCGCTTCCGTTCTTCATAAGTTGAATATTCCGCTGATTGCCGATGGCGGCATCCGGTATACCGGCGACCTGGTAAAGGCATTGGCCGCCGGCGCCAACGTGGTGATGATGGGAAGCGTATTTGCCGGCACGGAAGAAAGCCCCGGCGAAACGATTATCTATGAAGGAAGAAAATTCAAGCAATATCGCGGCATGGGTTCCATTGGGGCGATGAACCAGGGCAGTGCCGACCGTTATTTCCAGGATGTGGAAGATGATATCAAAAAGTTCGTTCCTGAGGGAATCGAAGGCAGGGTAGCATTCAAAGGCAGCCTCAGCGAAATCGTTTATCAATACACAGGAGGGTTGAGAGCCGGTATGGGTTATTGTGGCGCGAAGGATATCAGGGCTCTCCAGCAGGCGCAGTTTGTACGCATTACCAACGCCGGTATGAAGGAAAGCCATGCACACGATATCGAGATTACCAAAGAAGCACCCAACTACAGCCGATAGTCATTCGTAGTTGTTCTTCATGACCTTTTTCATTACTTTGTATGTTCAAGGCATGAGAAACAATTGCGAATACTGCTGACCATACTGCTGTTCATTTTATTGGTGACGGATCCGATGGAAATGATTGCCCAAAACACACCAAAACTACCGATGGTGCAGGGAGGCAATCTGTCGTACCGGTTTGAATTGTACAATGCCAGTTCGGGTTATATCCGGTATAAGCTGGAAGCAAGACTGTTCTTTGCCTGCGATGTTGACTATGTGCCTTCGGAGATTAATTTTTACGCTTACAAAAAAGGCGATTACCGTACCCACATATACAGAACCACTAAAGTATCGCTGGCAAGTACCAGCATCGTTACGCCCGCCCAGTTCGATCCCTGCATAGATGTATTTCCCAATTCCTGTTTTAAGGTGGCGTACTATTATGCCTACATGGTAATCCCTTCCTACAAGGAAGGAGTAGAAGTCTATTTTTCCAGTGAGCAAAGGGATACCGCCATCACCAATCTGCAACGTTATCAGACCTCGGGGTTCTGGGCCAATATACCGCCCAATTTTCCGGATACCTCCGCCCCCAAAAACAGCAGCCCGCAGTTTACCGGCAACGAGGCCATTTATGCCTGCGCCAATGCGCCTTTCGATTTTTATGCAGGGGCCACAGATCCGGATCATGATTCCCTGAGTTATTACCTGAACAGCGGGTATAACAACGCAATGCCGCCTACCTACCTTAATTATACCAAAGGCTTCACCGGCTCCGATCCGATGGGGCTTACGATTTCCATCGACCCGGAAACAGGCCGCCTATCCGGACGAACACCGGCAGCCGGGCAGTACCATGTTACTGTGTATGTAAATGAATTCAGGAACGGGCGGCAAATCAGTACCAACAGCAAGGAATTCATGATCACGGTGGGTAATTGCACCATTGCCAGAGCCGAGTTGCCCGAAAAAACGCTGGTCTGCCGCGATTACACCCACCAGTTTGAAAACAGGGCCAAGAGCCCATTGATCAAAACCTGGCGGTGGGACTTTGGCGTTCCCAATTCCAGCTCGGATACCTCTACCCTGGAACATCCCGTATTTACTTACCCGGATACCGGCATCTACCGGGCAAGACTGATCATCAACGAAGGGCTCGGTTGCGACGACACCGCCTACACTGACGTTTATGTATACCCGACAGTTACAGCCGCCTATACACTGGACGATTCCTGCCTGTTTCCGGGTTCCGTCGCTTCCTTCAGAGATCTGTCGACAACCAATATGGGCAGGCTGGTCAGATGGGACTGGTCGCTGGGGCTTCCCGGTCCTTTTGGTATTGAAAAGAGCCCCGAACAACATCCGAAACTGCGATACACTTATGCCGATACTTTCGATATTGTATTCATCGTCTATACCGACCTGGGCTGTACAGACACTTCGTTCCGTAAACTGATCGTCTATTCAAAAGACATGTTGAAAATCGGCAACGATACCGCCATTTGCGTGGGCGATTCCGTGATGCTAACCAGCAGCGGCCCCGGAACCATTGCCTGGAGCCCCGCATACCGGCTTCTTAATCCAAGTTCTTTCACACCGATCGCGTTTCCCGACCGGCTGATACGGTACGACGCAACCCTCAGCCTTTTTCCCGGTTGTTTTATCACCAAGACCCTGCAGGTTGATGCCAAACGTTTCATTCAGGTCGATGCCGGACCGGACACCCTTATATGCCGGGGAGATACGATCCGCTTTCACCCGGTTTCGGATGGCCTTACTTTCAAATGGAGCCCGTCAATTGAAATGAAAGATCCCGACAGCCGCAATGCGTTGGCCTGGCCGCGGGCCACTTCGACCCTGTTCAAAGTGGTTGCCAATACCGGAAGTTGTGTGGCGGAAGATTCCATTATGGTATTTACCGCCCCGTATCCACAGGCATCGGCAGGCCCTGACATACCTGTTTGTTTTGGTGAATCGGTACAATTGGAGGCTTCGGGCGGTGTGTCTTATCTCTGGTCTCCCGCAACCGGCTTATCAGATGTTACAAGCCCCCGGCCTAGGGCTCAACCTACACAAACCACAACTTACACTGTTGCCGTAACTGATAACTCGGGATGTCCCAAACCTGTCTTCAAACAGGTTACCGTAACTGCCATTCCCAGGGTGATCGCCTTTGCCGGTTATGATACTTCCATCATTGCCGGACAGCCCCTGCAATTGCAGGCCAGCGGCGCCAGGTATTACCAGTGGAGTCCGCCAACAGGATTGAATAACCCTTCCATTTCCAGTCCGGTTGCCATTCTCGACGAAGACAGAAATTACCGGGTAAAAGTGAGTACCGAAGAAGGTTGTTCGGCTGAAGATGACATTAAAGTGAAAGTATTCCGGACGGGCCCCGAAATATTTGTACCCAACGCATTTACTCCCAACAATGATGGAAAAAATGATGTGATCCGGCCAACCCCGGTAGGCATTCGGCAGTTTGAATATTTCAGGATTTTCAACAGGTGGGGGCAAATGATTTTCGCCACCCACATTCCTACCGCTGGATGGAATGGCCTGCTCGGCGGGCAGCAGGCGCCTTCAAACACCTACGTATGGGAAGCGCGTGGAATTGACTACAACGGAAAAACCGTGATCAGGCGAGGAAACTTCATATTGATCCGTTAATTGAAAATGAGGATTTACCCATCCCCCGTTTACCCGATTCATTTTTCCTTATCTTGAAGCGGTAAAGACCGAACACATTTCCTCTATTATGAATTCCATGCTGATCCGCTTCCGATCTCTTAAGGCACTGCTGATCATTTTTGTGATGGCATCTACTGCCAACGTTTCACAGTCGCAGACCGACACTTCCAAATTGCAGATTTCCCTGCTAACCTGCAGCCCCGGAGAAGAATTGTATTCCAGCTGGGGGCATACAGCCATCAGGGTAGTGGATTCTGTAGCCGGTACCGATAATGTTTTCAACTATGGAACATTTGATGACAGCGATCCGCTTTTTCTTCCCCGGTTTACAAAAGGGCTCATGATCTATTCCCTTTCCTTCTATCCCTACCAGGAATTCCTCGCCGAATACCGGTACTTCAACAGGGGAGTGATCGAACAGGTACTCGCACTCGACTGCGCCTCCAAGCAGAAACTCTATCAGGCCCTTTTGCAGAATTATGCAGGAAACAACCGCTTTTACGAATATTATTTTCATACCGACAACTGCACCACGCGGGCAAGGGATATGATCCTTCAGCAATCTGCAGCCCCCGTACATCTGAAGCCAGTGATCAGCCAGCCGGCGCCCAGTTTCCGGAAACTCATTCATCAATATCTCGACAGCTCGGGTCAGCGCTGGAATAAGTTAGGAATCGATATTCTTCTGGGAGCGAATCTCGACAAGAAAACCGATTCCATGAGCGCTACTTTTTTGCCCGATTATTTGATGATGGCGGTTGACAGCGCCCTGATTGGATCCACTCCACTCGTTAGCGAAAAGCGGCAGGTACTTCCTGCTCCTGCCCTCCATAAAGGTTCGTCCCTGTTGTCCCCTCTTTTTGTTTTTTCGATTCTCGCTGTCGTGATCTTCCTGCTGAGTTTCTCAACAGCAAATCCTGTGATCAGAATATTGAAAATTTTTGATGTAGTTTTTTTCCTGTTGCTCGGCCTGCTGGGATGTTTGCTGGCAACTTTATGGATCATCCGCATCGATACTGTCTGCCGAAACAATTACAACCTTGCGTGGCTGCTTCCTTCTCATTTGCCTTTTGCTTTCCTGATGGGAAAGAAGTCAAAGGTTGTCCGAATGTATTGGCAAATCACCATGATCATCTCTTCCTTATTCCTGCTGCTCGCATTTTTTCTTCCCCAGCAGATAAACCCGGCAGTCATCCCGCTGGTCTTCATTATTTTGATCCGGTGCGGGAAACGGCTTACACGACCTGATTTTGTACCTTAGGGCGATGGAAAAACAAATCCTTGTTGAAAAAGCCCCGGTGTTTTATCGAGTAGAAGGTTCCGGACCCGTTGTAATGCTGGTTCATGGTTTCGGAGAAGATGGCAACGTGTGGAAATACCAGGTGAGAGAATTGATTCAACAGTTTACAGTCATCGTCCCCGATCTCCCGGGAAGTGGGCCATCCGGTCTCTTACCCGTCACCTCCATGGAATCGCTGTCGGAATGCCTGTACCGGATTCTGAAGGCTGAAAATATTCAGTCGCTGGTGATGATCGGTCATAGCATGGGGGGATATATTACCCTTGCCTTTGCAGAAAAATATCCAGAGATGCTGAGAGGATTTGGCCTGTTTCATTCGATGGCCTTCGCCGACAGCGATGAGAAAAAAGAGGCCCGTCGCAAGAGTATTGGTTTTATCCGACAACATGGCCCCGTAAAATTTTTGGAGCAATCCATTCCCAACCTGTTCTCTCCCGTGTTCAGAGAAAAAAATCAACCGGAATATGATCAGTTTGTGAAGGAAAACACCAACTTTTCCGCCGATGCGCTCGTAAGCTACTACGAAGCGATGATCGCAAGACCTGATCGTACGGCTGTACTTCAGCAATCGGCTGTTCCGGTATTGTTTATCATTGGGTTACACGACAAGGCCATTCCCCGGGACCAGAGCCTCCAACAAACACATATGCCATCTCTTTCGTATGTGTTGATCCTGCAGGATTCGGGGCACCAGGGAATGATAGAAGAGCCTGAAAAATCAACCACCTTTTTGAAAAAGTTTTTGCTTGAAATTGAAATTGTTACCCCTGGCGGGACGTTATAAATCCCGGAACATGAAGAAAGTTCTATTTATACTCCTGCTGCTGGTTGGCTCGATGGGCACAGCCCTTGCCGCCCATATCAAGGGGGGCGAATTATACTATGATTATCTCGGCGATGGTGCATCGCCCAATTCTTCCAAGTACAGGATCACTCTCAAACTGTATATCGACTGCAATGCCACCAGTCCCGGCCAGTTGAATACCGAAGTACCCCTTACTTTTTACGACAAGACAACCGGCAACCAGTTTGCGAACCTGGTGGCTCCTATGACCGGTGAGCAGTTTATCAATTTCGATCCTTCTTCCAATCCCTGTATCGGCAATCCACCGGTAGGGGTTTGTTACCGGATAAGATTTTACTCAATTGTTACCGATCTCCCGAATACTTCCCGGGGATACACGATCGCTTATCAACGTTGCTGCCGGATCAGGGATATCATCAACCTCAATCCTCCCAGCGAAAACGCGGGAGCCACCTACTATTGCGAAATTCCCGGAACCAATATTGCCGGATTACCCGATGCCTATAAAAACAGCAGCCCTCGTTTTGTAACCAATGATGTGGCTGCCATTTGTGCCAACAGCGCCTTTACTTTCAGTTTTGCTGCCGACGAATCCGATGGAGATTCGTTGGTTTACCAGCTTTGCAGTGGTTATAATGGAGGTTCGGTGTCCGATCCGGCCCCTACTATTGCGGCACCACCACCTTATGGTGAACTTTCCTATTCGGTTCCGTTCAGCGGCAGTTCGCCGCTCGGCGCCAGTTCTACCATTAACCCCAAGACAGGTTTGATCACCGGCATTGCACCCGGAATTATCGGCCAATATGTACTCACGGCCTGTGCCTATGAATACCGCAGCGGAAAGCTCATCAATGTACATCGCAAAGACATTCATATTGCAGTTTCGGATTGTATTCCGTTGAAGGCATTGCTGAAACCAAATTATTCCTACTGCGATGATTTCCTGGTCACTTTCCGGAATGAGCAGCTTAACCCTGCCGGAGCCCAATACATCTGGACCTATGGCGACAACACAAAAGCCGATACCACGTCCGATCCCGAAGGCCGCGTGCAGCACCAGTATCTCGATACCGGAACTTTTTCCATTAAATTGAAAGTGATCCTTGCCGGCGGTCAATGCGTTGATTCAACCGTGGCATTGGCCAGGGTTTACCCCGGCTTCTATCCGGGATTCATTACCCAGGGCACCTGTGTATTATTACCGCTTCAGTTTACGGACACAACCAAATCCAGGTATGGCGCTGCTTCCAAATGGAGCTGGAATTTCGGCGACGCCACTACCCTTGCCGATACTTCTCATATCAGCAGTCCTTCCTGGAAATATGCCACTACCGGCATCAAAACCGTGACGCTGATCGTGGAAAGCACGAAGGGTTGCATCGACACTGTAACGAGGGATGTGGAAGTGCGCGACAAACCACCGATCAGCCTTGCATTCAAAGACACCCTGATCTGCAGCATCGACACCTTACAACTCAGAGGAATCGGCAATGGCATTTTCACCTGGACACCCAATTACAATATTCTGAATGCCAATTCAGCCACGCCACTGGTATTTCCCAAAACTACAACCTGGTACACCGCATCTCTGAATGAAAACGGCTGTATCAATACAGATTCGGTGCGGGTAAGAGTGGTGGATTTCGTTACGCTGTTCGCCGGCCCGGATACTACCATCTGCGCCACCGACACCATACAGTTGCACCCCTCCACCGACGGGCTGAAGTTTGTATGGACCCCCAACACGTTTATCAATGATCCCAATACGAAGAACCCATTCGTTCATCCGCCCAACAATACTACCTACCGGGTAACCGCTTCTATCGGAAAATGCAGCGCTACTGATGACATCAGCATCCGTACTGTTCCCTATCCGGTAGCCGATGCCGGTGCAGACACTACCATTTGTTTTGAAGATACGGCCAGCCTGCATGCTTCCATAGTGGGTTCAAGATTTACCTGGACACCCGTCAACACCCTGAGCAGTGGAAATATTCTGAATCCTCTTGCCTTTCCTGCCAGCACTACCACTTATGTGCTGAGGGCATATGATACACTCGGTTGTCCCAAACCGGGAGTATCCGAAGTGCTGGTAACGGTTACGCCACGCATCATTGCCTTTGCCGGTAATGACACTTCCATTGTGATAGGCCAGCCGCTGCAGCTGAGCGGATCCGGAGCAGAGTTTTATGAGTGGACACCTCCCACGTTTTTATCCAACAACCTGGTTCGCACCCCGGTTGCTCAATTGAACGACAACTTCACTTACATCATGAAGGCATACACCGCCGCCGGTTGTTTCGCCTATGATACCATTCATATCAAAGTTTTCAAAACCGCGCCGGATATTTTCGTTCCCAATGCGTTTGCCCCCACCGGCAAGAACCGGGTACTACGTCCGATACCTGTTGGTATTTCACGGCTCGATTATTTCCGTGTCTTCAACCGTTGGGGACAGCTCGTCTTTCAAACTACCCAGATTGGAAAAGGATGGGACGGTACCGTAGGCGGCAAACTGCAGGACAATGGCAGCTTTGTCTGGATGGTTCAGGGTGTGGACTATACCGGCAAAACCGTTACCCGAAAGGGAACCGCCGTATTGATCCGTTAGCGTTCCGTAGTCATAAAAAGCTGAAATACAGTATTGGCATTGCAGCCGGGTTCGTATAACCCTGTTGGCAATATTTAATGGGGCAACACCACAACCCTTCCTGCCGATTGTTCGTAAATTACTGTACTGCTTTATGAAGAGACTGATCATCATACAAATCGTGATGATGCTGCTGGCGCTGCCGGCAATCGCCCGTCATATCAAGGGCGGTGAAATCAGTTACACTTACCTTGGCCCCGGTGCCGCTCCCAATACCGAACGTTATATCATTACGCTTCGCCTCTTTTTGGAATGCAATGCCTCCGGGCAGCAGCTCGATCCCGAAGCCAATATCGGTGTGTTCAGAAATATCGACCAGGGTTCGCTGGCCGGGTCTCCATTTCTGTTTCCCTTGGTGGGCGATGATTTCATCAACCTCACCACCCCCAATCCCTGTATCACCAGTCCATCACCAGTCTGTTATCGCTTAAGAACCTACACCAAGATCCTCGACCTGCCGATAGAACCCGAGGGTTACAGTTTCGTATTCCAGCGTTGTTGCCGCATTAATGGGTTGGTTAACCTCAGCCCCAACAATAATATCGGATCTTCTTATGTATGCCGGATGGGTGGAAGCAGTGTATTGGGTACTGAAACCAATTCGAGCCCGGCCTTTGCCATCAAGGATACCGTGTTGATTTGTCAGCGACGACCCTTTACGCTTGATTTCAGCGCCTATGATCCCAACGGCGATTCGCTTTCCTACGAGTTTTGCGATGCTTATACCGCCGATCAGGGCGGCGGCGCCGGCATCATCAACCCGGTGCCACCCGGGCAGATCGGGTGGGTAAACTATGCCCCCGGATTCTCCGGTTCTTTTCCGCTCGGGGCAACCGTCAGAATCAATGCTACTACGGGATTGATTTCCGGGGTGGCCCCCGGTGGCGGCGATTATGTGATCAGCGTATGTGTGAAAGAATGGAGAAGAGGCCGGATCATCAGCGAACACAGAAAGGATTTCAACATCCAGGTAGACCAGCGATGCGATCTCGCCGCGGCAGTGCTTAAGCCAACCTATACCAATTGCGACAGTTTTACCACCAGTTTTCAAAATGAATCGCCTCCGTCTACCCTTATTCATTCCTATTTCTGGGATTTCGGTGTGCCTGCGCTTACCAACGATACTTCCAACAGTCCCACCCCTGTTTATCGTTTTCCGGATACCGGTGTATACCGTATACGGTTATACGTAAATAAGGGCGAAACCTGTTCCGACTCCACCTGGGCCGATGTGCGGGTATTTCCAGGCTTCTTTCCCGGTTTTACCGCCATTGGTTCCTGCGTACAGCAGCCTTTCCGGTTTACCGACACCACCCGAACGAGATACGGGCTCGTGGACAACTGGCAATGGAGTTTTGGTGATGAAACCAGCAGCAATGATGTTGGTTTTTCAAGAACCGAATTGTGGAAATACAGCACCCTGGGACTGAAACCTGTATCACTGATCGTGACCAGCAACAAAGGGTGTATTGATACCGTATTCCAGACCATAGAAGTGAGAGACAAACCAATCGTGAACCTCGCTTTCCGCGATACGCTCATCTGCAGCATCGATTCACTGCAACTGCGGGTAGTGGGTCCGGGCAATTATTCCTGGAGGCCGGGATATAACATCATCAACCCAGGCAGCCCATCGCCCATCGTATATCCAAAGACGACCACTACCTACCTGGTAGATATGAATGACAACGGGTGCGTCAACAGCGATTCCGTGAAAGTACGTGTGGTGGATTTTGTAACGTTGAATGCCGGACCCGATAGTACCATATGCCTGACCGATACCATTACGCTGCGACCTGCCACAGATGGCTTGCGGTTCAGCTGGACACCCACTGCCACGCTCAGCGATCCTGCTGCCCGCACTCCCAAAGCTTTTCCCAACGCTACCACCACCTATCGGTTGCTGGCCAGTATCGGCAAATGCAATACTTCCGATGATATCACTATCCGAACCGTACCATACCCCGGATCCCGCGCAGGAAATGACACGCTGATATGCTACGAGGATACAGCTACCCTGCATGCTAGCTATACCGGAAGCAGCCTTAGATGGACCCCTGCCACCACTCTTGGTAGTCCATCGTCAGCCACCACCCTGGCCTGGCCGCTTGTTACCACAAAATACACGCTGGCTGTTTATGATACCATCGGCTGCCCCAAACCCGGATTGTCTTCTGTGGTGGTAAACGTATATGACCGCATCCTTGCCCGGGCAGGCAATGATACCGCGGTGGTGGTGAACCAGCCGCTTCAACTCACTGGCCTGGGCGCAGAGCTATTCGAGTGGAGCCCCCCCACTTATCTCAACAATCCTTTCGCCCAGAAACCGGTAGCCATTCTCAGCGACAACATGACCTATATTTTGAAAGCCTATACACAGGAAGGTTGTTTTGCGCTGGACACCGTCAACATAAAAGTTTTTAAAACCGCACCAGACATATTTGTACCCAATGCATTTACTCCCGGTGGAAAAAACCGGGTACTACGCCCCATCCCGGTTGGGATTTCACAACTGGACTATTTCAGGGTATTCAATCGCTGGGGACAACTGGTTTACCAGACCAGCCAGACCGGGCAGGGTTGGGATGGAACCATAGGAGGAGTTGCCCAGGGAACCGGCACCTATGTATGGCAGGTGAGAGGAAAAGATTTTACCGGAAAAACCATCACCAAACAAGGCACCGCTCTGCTGGTGCGATAGCTTCTCCTTTTGAGGGCATTTAATTAGCTTGCAGCTTCAACATTCGCTTCATGAAAAAGATTGCCTTCATTACAGGCGCCACTTCCGGTTTCGGAATGGCCATGGCCAGAAAATTTGCCGCAAACGGATATGATCTTATTCTTACCGGCAGAAGAAACGACAGACTGGTGGCGTTGCAACAGGAGATATGCGGTAAGTTCAATTCGGCCGTATTGCCATTGTGCTTTGATGTGCAGAAAAAACAGGAAGTCAATGACGCGATCGCGACCTTAAGTGGGGAATGGAAAAATATCCAGGTACTGATCAACAATGCCGGCCTGGCCGCCGGTCGGGATTATTTCGACGAGGCTTCGATGGATGATTGGGAAACCATGATCGACACCAATGTGAAAGGCGTTCTGTATGTGACCCGCGCTCTTCTTCCCCTCCTTATCGAACAGGCAAAATCAGGTGGCGCGCACATCATCAATATAGGCTCTACAGCCGGAAAGGAAGTGTATGAAAAAGGAAATACCTATTGTGCGTCGAAGTTTGCGGTCAACGCCTTGTCGCAATCGATGAGGATCGATCTGCTCCGTCATGGCATAAAAGTTACCGTAATCAATCCCGGTGCCGCGGAAACCGAGTTTTCGATGGTAAGGTTCAAGGGAGACAGCGCACAGGCAGCCAAAGTGTATGAAGGGTACCGCCCATTGGTTGCCGAAGATGTGGCAGAAGTGACCTACTATTGCACCACCCTTCCTGCGCATGTGTGTATCAATGACCTGGTTATCACCAGTACAGCCCAGGCCAATTCGTTCTATCTACATAAAAATACCTAACCGGCTGCGAATCAGTCATTGCAACACAATATTAATTCTACTGCCAAAGGTTTGTTTTTCAGGGCGATTTGAGTAATTTAGATCGTTCAAAAATCCGCGATATCCCCTAAAAAACATCCGACGGTTATGATGAAGGTCCTGTGTAAAATCATGCTGTATTGCCTTCCCGCATTTTTTTCCAATCAATTATTGGCACAGAATGATCTTATCCGTCAGCAAAGCTGCGACGGCAATCCATATCAGCAAACCGTTGACAGCTTGAAGAAAATATATGCCGCCCAGGGGTTCAGTCTTTTGCGGGAGGCTTCCATGACCATGGAAAGCGAATACGAAATGCCGATAGTACTTCCCATGACGCAAGGCACGCTCTACCAATTCATTTTTATCGGCGATCCCACCTCCCGTTTATACGAAGTGCGAATGTTCGACTGGAGTGAAAAACAGGTAGTGTATAAAAAGAATCAATGGGGAGATGTGGATGGAAACATCATCAGCTACGATTACATTCCCAAATTCACCGAATACCACATGATCAAACCCGTACAGGTTAATAAGAACAAGAAGAAGATGTGCGGGTATGTGATGTTATTGAAGAAGACCCAGCCCTAAAAGCAGGTTTGCATTTTTGCAGTTTTCGGTTTGTTGTTTACTGTTTACGGTTTGTGGACGACACTTAGTAAAATGCCAGATCAAGCAACATTCGGATCTTTAAGAGTAAGATATCTTCACCAATAATTTCTTCCAGTTAATTTTGGTTAATAACTGCAAACGGTAAATCGTAAACAGCAAACGATAAACCTTACTGTGCCAGCGAAATCCTGATTTGCAGACCCGCCCTGGTATTGGTAATGGGGGGCGCTGTTGAAATCTTGGGCTCTACCCTTCTCTGCTCGAAATAGAGTTTGATGTTCACCCGGTTGCTGACAACATAGTCAATAGAAGGATTGATGAATACCACTTTCTGTCCGGCAGTAGGCAGAGCGGTTGGCTGATCGAGCCTGCTGTTGGAAGTGGCATCGTCGCGAACGCTGACGTCGAGCCGGAATGAGGCATCATTGTCCAGTGGCTTTCCTTTCCATTTAAGGAAAGAGAAGATGCCACGCTTGCGGAAGCCGGCTCCGATTCCAAATTCTGTAGAGCGGTTTTCACTCAGTTGGAAGTCGACCAGACTCAAACTGAGTGTTCTTGATTTCTTATACTCTACCCGTGCGGTCAGTTGATTGGTGAATGTCATGTCTACATCCAGTAACGGTTCGAATCTTTCACTGATGGTAACGTTTGGCACCAGGAAGAACGGAATGAAATTACCGGTCAGGGTATCCACAAATCCCGGATAACCGATCCGAAGCGGATCTTCGAACAACAGGGATGAGTTATAACTGTTCATGCTCAGGGTACTGTTGTAAGCATGGGTAATGGTAAAACTTGTAAATACTTTTTCCATGCCTTTGAGTCGCGAAAGACCATTGTATGTCAGTCGCCAGTTAGGCTTGGGCAGGTACCCTTTAAACGGATTGCTTTTGGTATTCGGATTGGATTGCTCCACCAGTGCCACGCCTGAAGGATTTTTTCCGGTATAGGCAGCGATGAAGGCCGGCAGGATCACATCCTGCGAATATCGCCCATACCCTTTATAATATCCGTCGGGTGTTTTGATGGGATTGCCATTTACATCCTGCGAGTACTTATTGAGCTTGGCCAGCCGTTCGGCAATGATAAGCCTGTTCTGTTCAAACTTCTTGAAGGTAGCCGACACTTCGTTGGGGTCCGTCTTTTCGAACAACGTATTGAATGAAATAAAGCTAATGCTGAAACTTCCGCCGGCATACGGACTGAGGCGCTGGAAGTTTCCGGTAAATCCAACGGTATCTTTATACAGTTCGGAATACGATTTACCAAACGATTTCTCCAGGTTCAGGTCAATGGTCAGGTCTCTGATGGGCACCAGCGATGCGTTGATGGTCAGTTTTTCATTGTAGTCCTGCCGGTTGAGGAAGTTAAACGTCGGATCGCTGGTCAGCAATCCCTTCCGCCCCAGCCGGTTGATGAAACTGGTATCAGGCTGTTGTCCGAATGCGAACCCGATTCCCGGCGCATTGGACTTGAAATTCATACCCACCAGTCGGGTACTGTCGGTATAGCCATATATGGTAGTAGCCGAGTTTTCCGAATAGTTTACAGTAATTCGCTTAAGAGCCGTTACAAACCTGCCGGCGAATTTCATGAAGGGAGACAACTGTATCGGTTGGGTTTTATCCCTGATCCTTTTTTTCTTTTTACCGGTAGTATCGGTTGGATTTTTAGGCTGCTGCGTGGGCGGCGGTGCCGATTCATCATCGAAAGCGCGAATGAATCTCGATTTATTGTACAGTTTGGTGAAATCGAACTCACCGGTAATATTTTTCTGCTGGGTATTGCCCAATGTATTTCCGAGGTTACGGGCGATCAAAGAAGCGGCCAGCCAGTTCATGGTAGCATTGTAGCTGAACCGGACGCTGGTCCAGTCGAGCGCGGGAATTTTGGCAAGAGGAAGGGTATACGAAGCATTGGCGGTCTGGTTGAAGGAAATCGTTCTTCCTCCTTTCCAGAAATTATCCCACATTCTTCTTCTTTCCCTGCCATCGAGCCTTCCCGAATCTTCATCGATCCAGGCCTTGTTGGTAGCCGAGTAATCGATGTTGATAGACTTGGTGATGTCCCAGCGAAGGTTATAAATGCGATCGAACGTAAAGAATTTATCGTAGGTCTCCGGTAACCCGCCTTTCGGTCCGCCCACATTCCTGGGCCTGAACGATCCAAACTGTCGTTGCACATCGGCCCGGAATCCCAGCAGCGACGGCAGCGGATTGATATTGAAATCACGGATCAAACTCAGCCAGGGTGATTTCGATTTGAACACCTTCTTGAATGGCTCCCAGCTTTTTGGGGAAGCAGTATAATTATATCCGAGACCGCCGCGGTGACGGGTGAGTTCATTATTTTCAATCAGCGGATTGTGCTGCTGTTCTTTATAGTAAGCATAACTCACGTCCACATTCTCGATACTCCATATTTGTTGCTTCTTACCCGACAGGTTCAGTTTTTTGACATTGGTAAAGCTCAGTGTTTTGATGGTCTTGACGTCGATCGCGTCTTCTCTTATCGAATCCCGGTCGGCCGCATCGGCTCCGTTGATCTTGTCTTTCAACAGCAGGTCCAGATCATAGGGATCGTAGTTGGGTGTGGATACAGCCCGCTGAATACTCGCATAGGTCGGTATCGACAGTCCTGCTTTCCTGGGAAGTAATTTGCCGAGTTCGAGGCTGGTGGCCACATCAAATTGAGTGTAATTATCTCTCGAACGCTGATTCACTCTTTGTTCGATGGTACCGAATCCGGTGCTGTGAGCGCTTCCGGAGATATACAGTGTACCCAGATCGGCCAGTTTGAAGTCGACCCTGCCGAGTGCAGCCCAGGCTGGTTTTTCGTCCAGGCCGCTCAGCCTGAGTTCGTTCACCCATACTTCGGTACAAACGGTCTCGCGTTTGCGGTTCTCCACGCCCAGGAAGAACACCCGCACCTCACCCAGGTTGGGGTTACCAAGAATCGCATATTCCTTTCCGTCAGGCTGCACTTGTTTGTAGTAATCCAGTACGCTGCCATTCTTGTTACGCGACACTTTCAGGCTTGTCAGCGCTTCCAGCGGCATGTCTATTTCATTGACCGAAGGCCAGATGATGGTGGCATCGGTGGTACCCCAGGGTGTCATTTTCAGCGGGATCCTGATCTCATAAAAGTTATTGATGAGGTCATTACCCAGCCTGATCACTCCGTACAGATCATTATCGGCGATATCGGTGCTCGAATTCACGGATTCGGCATGCCAGTACATCTGCATGCGGGAATACTGCCTTAAATCGAGATTCAGTGTTTTGAAAACGCCCCGCACATCTTTTCTTTCAAGGCCGCAGATCTGCATGCTCAGCGATTGCTCGTTGAGTAATACGTTGACGTTGTTGTTGCTCAATTGTTGCTGGCGGATCACACCGGGGGGTGTCTTGTAAACAACGGGCTTGCGGCTGCTGTTCTCTTCGATGTTTACCGCCAGTTGGTTGAAGCTGGTTCCCTGCGGCACCGGCTGGTACACGCCGGTTGTATCGAGCAGGTAGTTGAACCTTCTCCAGTTGTTTCTTACCAGTTCCAGCTTGGCAAAACGCATCACCACAGAATCTTCAAACCCATTCAGGAACATCCTGACAAAACGGATGGATTTAAAATCAGGAATATCGCCCACTTTTTTTTCATAGCTGGCAATGGGAACCCGGAAGAGGTACCACCTTTCGGGGCTGCCTCCGCTGGGAGTAAACTCCCGCTTGTCGGTGATGAAGTTCTTCCCTACCTGCATCAGCGGGTCTGCTGCCGGGCGCATTTCAATACGATACTGGAAATATTCTTCCAGTTCATTGAGTGTATTGTCGCCATTAAATTCTTCCTGGTCGGGATAGAGGGTAAAGGCGTTCACAAACTGATCGCCAGCGCTGGCCACCGGTGAGTTGCCCTGCGGGTTGTTGATATTTTTATACCGCTGAAGAATACCATCTCTGTTGTTGAAGGTGGCATCGCGGTAATTTTTATAATCGTCACCGGAAGGATCGTTCAATGCCTTCTGATAGATCGGTGAGTTGGTACCGAAGTTGGCAGCCAGGTTATTGAGATATTGCTGGAACTTCCGCCTTTCCGCATCATTCACGAGGCCGTCGAAGCCGGCGTCCTGCAAAGGCCGGTCTGCCGGATCGTTGCTGAACGCCTGGGTTACCTGTATGGGGTTGGCCGGCACTTTGCCCCAGCGGCCGGAGGAGTCTTCGTTGGCTTTGAAGTTGGCACCACTGATGCCATTTTCGAAGAAGCGTTTTCCATCTCGCAATACATCTTCGGAAATATTACCGAGGTTGAAGTACAATTGTCCTCCGGTACTGGCCGTATTCACGAGGAACGGATCCTGTACCCAGAACTCGATGTATTCCACGTTGCCGGTTTCGAAATCAACCTGGTCAACGCCTCTCATGATTCCTCCCCAGCGGGTTTTGGGGTTGAGTAATTTACCATCGGAGGTTACGCTTCCGTTGCGTGCATCAAAGTTGTAAGGTCCTTTATCGGTTGGATAAAAAGCAAGGTCAAAAGTTACCAGCTGCGCCTGACCGTAATCGGGAGTACGGTTGGGATAGATCTGGGTTACATTCACCGGCCGTACCCGAGGGTCGGTCAGCAGGTCGTCATCGATCGGGTTATTGGGGTTTCTTTTATCCTGCAAAACGGGTTCGATATTATACCAGGCGATCTTGGCCCTGTTGAATCCATAATCCAGTGAGTCGCGCAGGCCGGCTTCCGGGAATAACCCATTGCCCTGGGGTGTACTGGCAAGCCCCCATTTTACCAGCGGGAAACGCAGGTCGATGGAGTTACGGCTTCCTTCAAAATCATCAATGAAGATCAGGCCGCTGCTGCCTTTGCCGATTTGAGGGGGGTGACCTGGTTTCAATAAGGCCGCTTCGCCATAAGCAGTGATCGTACTCATTTCTTCGGTGCTGTAGAAGGGCAACTTGTCGAGCCAGCGTGTCAGTCGCTGCGCTTCGGTGCGATAGTTGAAATCCACTCCATACATGGTATTGCGAATCGGATCCTCGTTGTAATTGGTCTTGGTGAAAAATGGTCGTTCGCCCAGCCGGACCATGGTGGCGCCGAGTGAAAGCGACCTTTTGGCCGTATTCAGCGCCTGGTAATCGACCCGCAGCCCCAGGAAGTTTCGTTGCTGGAATCCATAGGTGGAGTTATTCTCGAACTGCACACTGACCGGCACACCGGAATTGATGATCGACTGGTTCAGGATGCGTACGGTTCCGAGGTTATAGTCAATGGTATAGTCCACGTTCTCCACGAGCACCTGCCCGCCGGCGGTGATGGTTACCGAACCGGGAGGCACATTGAAGGCATTGAGCGATATTTCCGAAGTAGACTGTCCTTTGGCATATCCGCTGATGATGTAACGGTCAAGATTAGCGTAAGTTTTGGCTATCTCCTTAATGGTATCATACAGCGGGTAGTAAACATATTTATCTCTTATGTCCGGCGGACTGTTGCGGAAGGCTACCGAGTCCAGATCGCGGCCGAAGGGTTCCAGATAGGGAAAAATGATGCGTGCCTGGCTGGAGATCACTGTAAACCCTTCGATATAATCAAATACCCCATCCGGCAACGGATCGTTGCGGGTATTTAGCCGGTCCAGGTTCAGCAGGGTGATGAGTGGCGTACCTGTTTTATCTCCTTCCGGAAGGTATCTTTTCTGACCGAGGCTAGGTTGTTCGTACAAAACGTTCAACTTGAAATCACCGGGTTGTATGGAGGTGAGTATGCTGCCGTCTTTGGTTTTCAGGGAATACACGTTCTTCATCATCAGATCCCACAGCGGCAGATTGGTTCTCTGGGAAGTTGCTTTCAGCAATTTCAGGAACAGTACTTTTTGCTGGCCGCTTACGATCGTGGAAGTAGTAGTATCGGGCGATACATCCTGGGAGAATTCACCGACCTGGTAAACCCTTCCGTTGTAGGTATACTGAAAGGCCACCCCCAGCACTTCATCCGGCTGCAAGGGCTGATTGAGGGATATATAGCCGATCTGCGAATTGAAGTAGTAATCGGTGGGTGCCAGTTTACGGGCGAATGTCTTTTCGAAATCCTGTACCGGCCTCAGTCCGAGGCTCGACAGTTTATTGGTGATCTGTGAAGAATTGCGGCTGGCCGGGTCGTTTACAATCCGGCGGTAAAGATCGTTGGCATCATTATAAGGAAAGGCCTGATTTGTTTGCGAATGGACGTTGGGGTTATACGGGTTTCTTTCCGCCAGGTCCATCAACCCTACCACATCGCGGGTTTCCGTGGTGGACCCGTTGCGGTTGGTTACCCAAACTTCAATCCGCTGGATCTGAACCTGCGAATTAACCCTGGGGATATCGCGCATCGCTTCGTTGAAGTGCTGCCGGAAATACTGGGCCAGCAGGAAGTGACGGTTTTCTTCGTAATCGTTTGCCTTGAATTCGAAATAGGTATTGGTAGCGCCACCCTGCAATGCCAGGGTTTGCTTCGTTGATTTCTGGTTGGCGATGGCAGCAGTTACAAACACCTTACCGAACTGTAACTGTGTTTTAATACCGAATATCTGCTGGGCTCCCTGGATCAGTGTTCCCTTGGTGGCGAAGGAAATGTTACCGGCCTCAAACCTTTTGAGGATTTCATCTTTTGTGCCGGAATAGTCGAGCTTGAGCTGGTTTTCAAAATCGAAGTTGGCCTGGGTATTATAGGAAATGGGCAGTTTCAGCTTATCGCCGATGCTGCCGATCACACTCAGGTTGGCGTTCATGTCGAAGTCGAAGCCCCCGTTTTTCCTGGCTTTTTCCGGAAGAGCCGGGTTGTTGATTCGCTGTCCCTGGTAACCTGCAATGATGTTCACATCTCCCTGCGGCCTGATCTCCACTTTCGGAATGCCATCGGGCCCTGCGCCGAAAATGCGGTTGAACAGGTTGTTGTAGATATTCATCTTCGGCCTCACCAGTTTCCGGTTGAGGTTGCTGAGGATGTTTGCTCTTTTTCTGAAATATTCCGCCTCCTGCTTTCTCGCCTGGATGGCCAGGAATTCCTCGTAGGTCAGGTAGGTTGGTTTTCGGTAATACCGGTTTCCTATTTTTTCAACAATGTAGTATGTGCGTGTTTTGGGATCGTAGACAATCGAATCGGTGATGTTTGCAGGGGTCTTGAGGTCCATGGATGACCTGCCCGGGTTGGAGAAACGATCGCCGTAACGGTCATGAATGGGAAAACGAAGCGTATCCACCCCAATGATCGGGGCGGGTACAGTATCTCGCGCTGACTGTTGGTTGGCTTTGGTGATGGTAAAAGCTAACAGGCAGAAGGCGGTTAATACAACCGTTTTCAAAAACGAGTGGTCAGACTTAAGCAACAATCTTTTCCCCAGAATTAGTTAGGTAGATATCCGTCCGATAGGCTTAGATAATTTTTAAAGCTTTTTTGATTATGTCCTGCACGCTGGTCAGATCGGGCTGTTCTTTGAGTACGTTTCGTACTGCCTGCTCCCCTGTCTGGCGGGCGATTCCCAGGGCAATCAGGGCATTTAACGCATCCTGCTCCAACGTATTGTTTATCAAGGGAGAAATATTTGTGTGATAGGGTGTTTTTGCAAGCTTGTCCTTAAGTTCCAATACGATCCGTTCGGCGGTCTTTTTTCCGATCCCTTTTATGCTTTCCAGGAGCCGGCTGTTAGACTGCACGATCGCTTTTACAATTTCATCGGGCTTGAGCGAAGACAGCATCATCCGGGCGGTAGCTGCACCCACTCCGGACACGCTGATCAGCTGGATAAAAAGCTCCTTTTCCTGTACGTCAAAGAACCCGAAAAGGGTTTGGCCATCTTCCTTCACCTGGAAGTAAGTGTATAACTGGCCCTGTTCCAGGCCCTGGATACTCGAAAATGTATGCAAACTGATGTGCAGTTCATACCCCACCCCGTTTACGTCTACCCAAACCATGGCAGGCGTTTTATGTGCAAACTTACCCCTGACGAATGCGATCATAGGGGGCGAAAATAAAACCGTTTTCTATTATTCTTGTACTTTTACGCCTGTTTTCTAAAATCGACTTCAACGAATATGTCAAAAATCACCGCAGCCATCACCGCCGTTGGCGGTTACGTACCCGAAGACCGCCTGACCAATGCCGACCTGGAGAAAATGGTGGATACCAATGACGAATGGATCAGGACCCGAACCGGAATAGAAGAAAGACGAATTCTCAAAACTCCCGGTCTGGCTACTTCCGATATGGTGGTGCCGGCTGTTAAGGAGCTGCTCCATAAAAGGGGTATCGATGCTACAGAGATCGACTGCCTGATCGTAGCCACTGTTACGCCCGACATGATGTTTCCTTCCACCGCCAACCTGGCCTGTCACAAGCTCGGAGCCAAAAACGCGTTCGGGTTCGACCTGCTGGCTGCCTGCTCGGGCTTTCTATACGCTCTCACTACCGGCGCTTCATTGATTGAAAGCGGCCGATATAAGAAAGTAGTAGTGGCTGGAGCCGACAAAATGAGTTCAATCATCGACTATAGCGACCGCAACACCTGTATTCTTTTTGGCGATGCCGCCGGTGCCGTTTTGCTGGAACCCAATACAGAAGGATTCGGCGTACTCGATAGCATCCTCAGATCTGACGGAAGCGGGGGTGAATACCTGAATATGAAAGCGGGCGGTTCTCTTCGCCCGGCCAGCATCGAAACTGTTACCAACCGCCAGCATTATGCCTACCAGGAAGGTCAGTCTGTTTTCAAATTCGCCGTGAAAGGAATGGCCGATGTATCGGCCGAATTGCTGGAAAGAAATAATCTCACCGGAAACGACATCGCCTGGCTGGTTCCGCACCAGGCCAACAAGCGCATCATCGACGCTACCGCCAACCGGATCGGCCTCGGTTCCGAAAAAGTGATGGTTAATATTCAACGCTACGGCAATACCACCGCAGCCACCATTCCGCTCTGTTTGTGGGAATGGAAAAAACAATTGAATAAGGGAGACCTGCTCGTACTGGCCGCCTTCGGCGGAGGATTCACCTGGGGTGCTACGCTGGTGAAATGGGAGTACTGATCTTCACACAATGCTGTTATCTCACATTTTTTCTTGACCAGATGAAATAGTCTGTTCCGGGTATCTTTTGCACTCCCAGTTGCCGCAGCATGGTTACCAATTGACCGCGGTGATAAGTTCCGTGATTGAAAGTATGCAGCAATAATTGATCGATCCTGATCTTGATGGGTTCGCGTTTGGAATTATGGTATAGAATTACATGATCCATCAGGGCGGGGCTGGCAGCGCTCACCCAGCTTTCCCATAATTTATTCTGATGCAGTAACCCTGTTGCCGCATCACGGGTGTTGCCCTTGAAGTGGACTCCCGGAGGAATCACTGATTCCTGCAGTTTGATGCGCTGCCACCAGATGCTCTCCGCATCCCACATATGCAACAATGTTTTTTGAATGGTATTGAAACTGCTGGGGGTTTCCAGGATTGTAATTTCAGGTGCAAGAGAAAGAATAAAATCTGTCAGCTGTTGATTTGCCCAGACATTATAAGAAGCCAGTTGGGAAAGCCCCTCTTTCATGGTTGGTTTTATTCAAAAATAATTTCATTTGGGCAAATAAAAAACGGTTTGATGGTCGCAAAATGTCCACTCCGGGGTATAATTCAGCCCGGGCATCTCGGCGCAATTGAATAAATTGCCTGGACTTTATTCGTCCACAGAAATCTTTTTTCAAACCCAGGTCATACATGAGCAAGGAAAGCAATATTACCGGCTTCGGCTCGGCAGCCATTCATGCCGGTCACCATACGGAAAGCAACTATTCGCATCTGACCCCGATCTATGCCAGTTCCACCTTTGTATTTGAAGATGCCGAACAGGGCATGCGCCGTTTCAGTGGCCAGGAAGAGGGATTTATTTACAGCCGATGGGGCAATCCCACTTTTGCAGAAGCGGAAGAAAAGATCGCGCTGCTCGAAACCTTTGGCTTGTCTGTTCCTGTAAAAGCTATTCTTCATTCTTCCGGAATGGCGGCCATCAGCACGCTGATGATGGCTGTGTTAAAAACCGGCGACCAGGTTTTATCGCACTATTCACTCTATGGGGGCACACAGGAATTGTTTAACCGCGTATTGCCGCCTCTCGGAATGAAAGGAATTATCGAAGACCTGCGCGACCTCAATAAGGCAGAAGAAGCATTAAAAGCAAACCCGGCGATCCGGCTGGTATACCTCGAAACACCGGCAAATCCAACCATACAGTGTGTAGATATTGAAGAGCTCACCAAACTGGCAAAAAAATACGGCAAGCTCGTTGCCTGCGACAATACGTTTGCTACTCCGTACCTGCAACAGCCTTTCAAATTCGGCGTAGACTATGTAGCACATTCCACCACGAAATTCCTGAATGGCCATGGTACGGCTATCGGCGGCGTATTACTTGGTAAAGACATTGAATTCATGAACGGGCCGCTAACCAAAGTACACCGGATCTTCGGTGGCAATGCCAATCCCTTCGATGCCTTCCTGCTGGTGAATGGCATGAAAACCCTTGAGGTAAGAATGGAGAGACATTGCTCCAACGCCATGGAAGTGGCCGTATTTCTTTCGGCACATAAGGCCGTGGACAAGGTTCATTACAATGGCTTGCCTTCTCACCCCGACCATTCTATCGCCAAAAAGCAGATGAGGTATCCCGGTGCCATGATGAGTATCGAATTAAAGGGAGGCCTGCAGGCCGGCATCGCGATGATGAACCGCCTGAAATTATGCACCCGCACTGTTTCGTTGGGAACCTGCGATACACTCCTGTGCCATCCGGCTTCCATGACCCATTACGGTGTTCCGAAAGAACAGAGACTGCAGTTTGGCATTACCGACGGTTTGATCAGGATGAGTATCGGCATGGAAAATCTGCCGGATATTATACAGGATCTCGACCAGGCCCTTCAATAAGCATCCCATTTCCCCCAACATAAAACATCACCAGACATGAAAAAATTACTGCTTGCTGTTGCCTTGCTAATAGGCGCCTTGCATTCAACAGCGCAAACAGCCGCTGCCGACAAACGATTCAGCGGACTGGACACGGCTTTCGCGCGGGTATTGAAAGACTGGAAAGCTCCCGGCTTTGCCGTGGCGGTAATTGAAAAGAACAAGATCGTCTATAGTAAAGGATTTGGATACCGCGATTACGAGAAAAAAATTCCCGTTACTCCTCAAACATTATTTGCAATTGGCTCCTGTACCAAGGCATTTACATCTTCGCTAATCGGCCTGTTGCAGAAAGACGGAAAAGTAGATATAGACAAGCGTGTCAGGGATTATGTTCCCGATCTCAGGTTTTTCAATGATAACATGAATGCGCAGATCACCCTGCGCGATATGATGTGTCATCGAACCGGCCTGCCCCGCCACGACTTTTCCTGGTATTTTTTCCCGACCACCCGCGACAGTCTGCTGCAACGGATCCGTTACCAGGAACCCACGGCCGGTCTTCGGGAGGTTTGGCAATACAACAATTTCATGTTCCTGGCCCAGGGTGTGGTAGCAGAAAAAATGTACCAGCGCAGCTGGGAACAACTGATCAAAGAAAAAATCCTCGACAAACTGGGAATGAATCAAACCGTGTTTTCAGTAAAGGATATGGAGAAAAGTGCAGATGCCGCCAAAGGATACTATCTCAAACACGACAGCATCATCACCCTGATGGATTACTACAATATCGACGCGATGGGCCCCGCCGGCAGCATCAACAGCAATGTTACCGACATGGCCAATTGGGTAATTACGTGGATCAATGGCGGCAAATTCAACGGCAATGAAATCATACCGGCCGCCCATGTTACCCAGGCGCAGAGTTCGCAAATGGTCAGCTCAGCCGGTTTACCGGACAAGGAAAACCCGGATATCCATATGAGCACTTATGGTTTTGGATGGATGATGTCTTCCTACCGCGGGCATTACCGTGTTCAGCACGGAGGAAATATTGATGGGTTCAGCGCCAATGTCACTTTCTATCCCAGCGACAGCATTGGTATCGTGGTACTGGTAAATCAGAACGGCTCTACCGTTCCGGCCATTATCCGAAATCTTGTCACCGATAAAGTATTGAAACTTTCCTATTCCGACTGGAACACCACGTTAAAGAAAGCCAATGACAAAGCTATGGCTGCTGCGAAGGAGTCTGCCAAAAACGTAAGCTCGCGTCAACAGTTTAATACACATCCTTCCCATCCGTTAAAAGACTATGCCGGTTTCTTTACCAATAAGGGATATGGCGGATGGGATTGTTTCCTGAAGAATGATTCATTGTTTGTGAGCGTTCCCCATAAACTCATCTGGCTGAAACATTACCACTACGATGTGTTCGAACCATTTGATGTGGATCCGAAGACCGGAATTGATACTTCCGATCATAGTCAGACCTTCTTTCAATTCAACAGCAATGCGGTGGGTGAAATCGACCAGGTTCTGGTGGAACTGCAGCCGGGTCTGGCGCCCATCCGGTTTGCAAGAACAGCGAGGGCAGAGCCCGTCACCAAAGCCGAGCTGCAAAAATATGTGGGCGACTATGAACTGACACCCCAGGTAACGGCAAAGGTGTATATCAAGAATGAAAATATATTGTTCGTCTTCGTACCCGGGCAGCCGGAATATGAAACCATCGCAACCGGAAATCACCAATTCAAATTGAAAGTGCTGGAAGGATATTCTGTCAGGTTTGATGTGAATGACAAGAACGAAGTAACCGGACTGACCTTTGTTCAACCCAATGGAAATTTCAAGGCCAGGAGGAAATAAGAATCCCGGCGATCGGTTCTCTCACACCAAAACTGCTGAAACATGAAACAGACCATTCACATCCTGGCTTGTTGTCTTCTATTCGCTTCCTGCTCTTCAAAAAAGCATTACGATACCATAGTGCGGCACGCGATGGTGTACGATGGAAACGGAGGGCAGCCTTTTCAGGCTGATATCGCCATCAATGCCGATACCATCGCATTTATAGGCGATCTGTCGGATGCCCGCGCCAACCAGGAAACCGATGCCAGTGGCAAAGCCCTCGCTCCCGGGTTTATCAATATGCTCAGCTGGGCAACAGAAACCCTGATCGAAGACGGAAGAAGCCAGAGTGATATCCTGCAGGGTGTCACCCTCGAGGTAATGGGCGAAGGAGGCAGCATGGGGCCGCTTAATACGCGAATGAAAGAAAGAGACCAGCAGGGACAGGGAGACATCAAATACAAAATCGAATGGAACACCCTCGGTGAATACCTCCACTATCTAGAGAAAAGAGGCATCAGTTGTAACGTAGCGTCCTTTATAGGGGCAACCACCGTTCGGGATTATGTGATCGGAGAAGACAACAGAGACCCCAGCCCGGCCGAGCTTGACAGCATGCGCGCCCTGGTAAGCCAGGCTATGGAAGAAGGGGCGATGGGTGTTGGCTCCTCCCTGATATACCCACCCGCTTTCTTTGCAAAAACCAGCGAACTGACCGAGCTGTGTAAAGTAGCCAGCCGTTATGGCGGGTCTTATATCAGTCACATGAGAAGCGAGGGAAACAATTTATACGAAGCCGTGGAAGAACTGATCAGCATCGCCCGGGACGCCAATATTCATGCAGAGATCTATCATCTCAAAGCTGCCGGAAAAGACAACTGGCAAAAGATGGACAGCGTGATCCGACGAATTGAAAAAGCAAGAGCCGGAGGCCTTCACATCACTGCCGACATGTACACCTACCTGGCAGGCGCCACCGGAATGACAGCTGCCTTTCCCCCCTCGTTACAGGATGGCGGCTTCGGTAAGCTTCGCGAAAGACTGATGAATACTGCTACCCGCACTGAAATGAAAAAAGCAATGAACAGCAATGCCCGCGATTGGGAGAACCTGTACTATTCCGCCGGCGGCGCAGAGCATGTTCTGCTCCTTGGCTTCAAACAGGACTCGCTGAAAAAATATACCGGAAAAACGCTGGCCGAAGTAGCCGCCATCAGAGGCAGTTCGCCCGAAGAGACTGCCATGGACCTGATCGTTCAGGATAGCACCCGTGTGGGAGTGGCTTACTTCCTCATGAACGAAGACAATGTAAAAAAACAAGTGGCTCTTCCGTGGATGAGTTTCGGAAGCGACGAAGGCTCCTATACCAATGAAGGAGTTTTTCTTAAATCCAATGCCCACCCACGTGCTTACGGTAACTTTGCGCGCGTTCTGGGAAAATACTGCCGGGAGGAGAAAGTGATCACCCTGCCCGCCGCCATTCATCAGCTCGCAAAATTGCCCGCTGAGAATCTGAAAATAAAACAGAGAGGCGAGATCAGGGTGGGTTACTTTGCCGACCTGGTATTATTTGATCCCGCAACGATTACCGATCATGCCAGCTTTGATAGGCCTCACCAATATGCTACAGGCGTTTCGGATGTATGGGTGAACGGAACACAGGTTTTAAAAAATGGAGAGCACACCGGTGCCAAACCCGGAAGATTTGTAAAAGGACCAGGATATAAAGAGTAATTTGCCAATGAGCCAATTGGTAAATGTGACAATTGCGAATTCCGAATTACGAAGTAATGGATGAGTCATTCGGTTATTCTCAATAAACCATCAACCACAAATAAAAAACCATCCACGAAAATGGACATAGTCGTCAGAAGAGCTGTTAAAGAAGATTGTTCGCGCCTGCTTGAGTTGATTCATGAGCTGGCTGTTTATGAAAAAGCCCCTGAACAGGTAACCGTTACGCTCGATCACTTTATCGAAAGCGGGTTTGGCTTGCACCCCGTATGGTGGGCCTTTGTTGCGGAGGTAGACGGAAAGGTCCAGGGGTTTGCGCTGTACTATATCCGTTATTCCACCTGGAAAGGGCAACGGATGTACCTCGAAGATATCCTGGTGACCGAAGAGATGAGAGGCAAAAACCTGGGCAAACTTTTATTTGAAGCGCTGATTCAGGAGGCCAGGGAAAAAAAGCTGAACGGAATAGTCTGGCAGGTATTGGAGTGGAACGAACCCGCGATCAATTTCTACAAAAAATATTTTCAGGCCAGCTTCGACGACGAATGGATCAATTGTTCGATAGAAGTGTGAGTGTTTATCGTTTCAGGTTTATCGTTTCACGTTATAGTTGAGTTAGGTTTACAGTTTATAGTTTACTGTTTACGGTTTACCGGCCTCACTCCCAACCCCTCTCCCGCGGGAGAGGGGAGCTAAATCCGCATCCCTTGCGCGCTTGGCGGTTCTTCGCGCGCTTTGCGTTCCTGCTGAGTTTACAGTTTGAAGTTTACCGTTTAAGATTTACGGTTTACTGTTTACGGTTTACCGGCCTCACCCCCAACCCCTCTCCCGCGGGAGAGGGGAGCCAAATCCGCATCCTTTGCGCGCTTTGCGTTCCTGCTGAGTTTACAGTTTGAAGTTTACCGTTTAAGATTTACTATTTACGGTTTACCGGCCTCACCCCCAACCCCTCTCCCGCGGGAGAGGGGAGCTAAATCCGCATCCTTTGCGCGCTTTGCGGTTCTTCGCGCGCTTTGCGTTCCAAAAAAATGCGGCCCAAACAGGTTCTTGTTATTGAATACAGGTATTTAAAAAAAATTACTTTTACTTTTTACTTTTTACAACTTCCCAATAACCCCCAACACACATTCATTCAATTCCCGGATCGATTCTTTCATTTTCCATTTTGATTTATCTCTTTCTCCTACCTGGTTAGAGAGTGTTCTGATCTGAAGAAAAGGAATATTTTCCTGCAGGCAGACAAAGTGAAGCGCCGCTCCTTCCATCGATTCTGTTTCTGCCGAATATTTTTTCTGCCATTCCTGAGCCCGTGCCGGGTCGGTGGTAATTTCATTGACCGTTATCCCTGTAACCTGTTCAAGGCCCAGGAAATCCCAGCGATTCATATCCGGGTTACGCAACTTCTCACCGGTATATGGAAATGCCTTGCCATTGGCCAGCTTCAGGTCGAATAGCGATTGAAATGTATTGTTTTCGGTCACCCCCATGTCTGCCACCAGGTCTTCTTTAACTACAACCGCCTTCGACAGCGTGCTATGGGGATCGAAAGTGCCGGCAATACCCGCCTGCAGCACAAAATCGGGACGGGAGCGATACACCTGCCGGGTGAGTTCATAAGCCGTGGAAAGCATCCCTACTCCGCCTGTCAGTACCGTCACTTCGTTGCCCTGGTAGAGCCCGTCCCTGTCTTGCAGGAAGCTGACAGCAGACGCTATTTCGAATTCGGTGGCCGATAACAGGAGAATTTTCATTTTACAAATATCAGGTACTGAAGGGAAAGTATTTCCGCCTTTCGAATACGTGCCTGCAAAAAATGCAGTATTTTCGACACCTGTTCAACAATTTCCGGACGAGCCTGTTATAGGAACAGATGCTCCACAGGCTGAAACCATGACCGGCACACTTCCGGTACGTTTTCAGTCCGCGTGTTCTGGAAAATTCAACGCAATTCTCTGGTTCAATGTGGATTTGTCACATAGAAGACCCGAATTGATCAAATAGGAATATTTATTTGTAATCCAATCGCTCATGAGTAACAGAGTGGCCGTTTATCGCAAAGAGCATTTTAATGCCGCACACCGGTTGTTTAATCCATCGTGGAATGAGGAGATCAATCAGCAGGTGTTCGGCAAATGCGCCAATGCCAATTATCATGGCCATAACTACGAGCTGGTGATCAAAGTAACCGGCGAAGTAGATGACCAGACCGGTTATGTAATGGACCTGAAACTCCTCAGCGACCTGGTGCGGGAACATGTGATTGATGTATTCGATCACAAGAACCTGAACCTGGATGTATCTTATTTCGCTCAACTCATCCCCACCGCGGAAAACATTTGTGTCACCATCTATCAAATTCTGCGAAAACTGATAGACAACAAATTTGAGATCCAGGTGCGGCTCTATGAAACAGAAAGAAATTTTGTAGAATACCCGGTCTGAAACAATCGGGTCTGACTACCACAACCTCTATAAATTGGACAATGGCCTACAAAAAAACGGAACACTACGATGAAAAAGTAACCAGTGGTTTGATAGAGAACTACAAACAGTCGCTGGAATTGCTCGGAGAGGATCCTTCCCGGGAAGGGTTGGTTAAAACACCTGAAAGAGTCGCCAAAGCCATGCAGTATCTCATGCAGGGATACCAGATGGACGCGCATGCCATACTCAACTCGGCCAAGTTTCACGAAGAAGTTTCGGAAATGGTGATCGTGAAAGATATTGAACTGTACAGCATGTGCGAACACCATATGCTTCCCTTCTTCGGCAAGGCACATATCGCCTATATCCCCAATGGATTCATAACCGGTCTGAGCAAGATCGCCCGCGTGGTAGATGTATATGCCCGCCGCCTGCAGGTACAGGAAAGGCTCACCACGCAGATCCTGGATGCGATCAAGGAAACACTCAACCCACTGGGCGTTGCCGTAGTTATTGAAGCATCGCACCTCTGTATGATGATGCGAGGAGTACAAAAGCAGAATTCCGTAACCACTACTTCGGCATTTTACGGCGAGTTTCAGAAAAATTCGACCCGCAGCGAATTCCTGAAACTGATCCAGTCTAAACTACATTAACCGATCTGACGATTCATTCAATACGCAGTTTTGAACAGGGCACCAAACACTGTTTAAAACTGCATTTTTTTTGAACAACGGAAGGGATTCCGCTTGAGCCAGACCGGCTATAAAGATTTTGCCAGTTAAACAGTTTGTGGCATTTTTGCCCGTCTAAACCCCTCACACGCTTATGAAGCATGCTTATGTGTTCCCGGGTCAGGGTTCCCAATTCCCGGGAATGGGAAAAGATCATTACGAGAACAGCGCGTTTGCCAAGAAATTATTTGAACAGGCCAATGAGATCCTGGGCTTCCGTATTTCCGATATCATGTTTAACGGAACCGAGGAAGATCTGAAACAAACCAATGTTACTCAACCCGCCGTTTTTTTACATTCCGTTATCGCCTATAAAAGTATCGAAGGTGCCCGGCCGGATATGGTGGCCGGCCACTCGCTGGGCGAATTTTCCGCCCTCGTTGCCAATGGCACGCTCAGTTTTGAAGACGGATTGCAGTTGGTCTCCATCCGTGCCACTGCCATGCAGAAAGCCTGCGAATTGAATCCCTCAACCATGGCCGCCGTACTCGGACTGGCCGACGACAAAGTGGAAATGATCTGCGACCAGGTGCATCAGGAAAGCGGTGAAGTGATTGTTGCTGCCAATTACAACTGTCCGGGCCAGCTGGTGATCAGCGGATCACTCAGGGGTATTGAAATAGGTTGTGAAAGAATGAAAGCAGCCGGCGCCAAACGCGCGCTGGTTCTTCCCGTTGGAGGAGCCTTCCATTCCCCTTTAATGGCTCCCGCCAAAGAAGAACTGCGCAAAGCAATTGAAACAACCACCTTTCATCAACCCACTGCCCACGTTTATCAGAATGTTGTGGCCAGGGCCGTACATGACAGGGAAGAAATCAAACAAAATCTCATTGACCAGCTCACCGGCGCCGTCCGCTGGACGCAAAGCGTACAGGCCATGGTAAAAGACGGTGCTACCCGCTTCACGGAAGTTGGCCCCGGCAAAGTACTGCAGGGACTGATTGGAAAAATTGATAAAACCATGCAAACGGAAGGAGTAGCGTAGGTGGGTGCGGGTGCGGGAGCGGGTGCAAGTGAGCCTTCATCTAACGTTAAATCATACGCGCTGTTCAATCGCTGTATACGCCTACACTTCTTCCGCAAACACTTCGCTTTTCCCGGGCACCTCGGGATGCAGCTGGCGATATACTTCCAATAATTTCAGGACCGCATGTCTGCCGTCGGGACCGAGTTCCACGGAAAAATCATTTACATACAGGTCAATGTGTTGCCGCATCACCGATTCGCTCATTTCCTGAGAATGCTCTTTCACGTACTCCGTTATATGCGGATAATTAGCGAAGGCATAGGTGATGCTGCTTCTGATCAGCCTGTCGATCCTGCGCCGGATCGCGGGATCGAATTTTCTCCTCGTAACAATTCCGCCGAGAGGTATGGGTAAGCCGGTCTTCTGCTCCCAGTAATCGCCAAGGTCAACAACTTTGTGAAGACCTTTTTCCTGGTAGGTAAACCGGTTTTCATGAATGATGACGCCATAGTCTGCCCGCCCGTCTAGCACAGCCTGTTCTATGTCAGAAAAGATCATGAATTTTTTATGGACAGAATGAGGGTATGCCAGGGAGTATAACATATGGGCCGTTGTATGCTCGCCCGGAATCGCAATGGAGCTACCGGCCACTTTATCATCCTGCAGGGCACTATCCTGTTTGCGGATGAGCAGCGGACCTACGCCTTTTCCCAACGCTCCTCCGCTGTTTAACACAATGTATTGATCCAATACCAGCGGCAATACACCATAGCTGATTTTGGAGACATCCAGTTTGCCGTCAATGGCCCATTTATTGAGCGTTTGCACATCTTCCAGCACGACCTCAAACTCAAACCCCTCCGTGTCGATTTTATGATTTACGAGCGCATCAAAAATAAAGGTATCGTTCGGACAGGGCGAAAATCCCAGTGTAAGCTTCATGTTGCAAAGGTAGAGGAGTTTGGGATTACGGGTTGGGGGTTTGAAGTTTGGGGTTTGGGGTTTGGGGTTTGGGGTTTGGGGTTTGAAGGTTAACTGTAAACATCAAACAGTAAACATCAAACAGTAAACATCAAACAGTAAAAATCAAACATCGAAAACCCGCTAAAAAGCTTACGTCTTCAATGCCCCTGCATAAGCTTCCAGGCAGCGCTTTC
Source organism: uncultured Chitinophagaceae bacterium (assembly GCA_964605065.1). Taxonomy (GTDB): domain Bacteria; phylum Bacteroidota; class Bacteroidia; order Chitinophagales; family Chitinophagaceae; genus Endoryza. Next base: position 280,998 of record CAZSAQ010000005.1, on the reverse strand, counting down.
TGGCCATTTCGTGATCAACGATGGGTTTTGGATAACTGAATTCTTCAAAATCAGGCACCCATTTTCTGATGTAATTGAGATCAGGATCGAATTTTTTTGTTTGCAGGTAAGGATTGAATATGCGGAAATAGGGAGCAGCATCGCAACCGCTGCCGGCGGCCCATTGCCAGCCTCCGTTATTGGCGGCGAGGTCGAAGTCGAGCAGTTTTTCCGCGAAATAGGCTTCTCCCCATCGCCAGTCTATCAGGAGGTGTTTGGTGAGGAAGGAAGCCACGATCATTCTTACCCGGTTGTGCATATACCCTGTTTCATTTAATTCGCGCATGCCTGCATCCACTATCGGGTAACCGGTCTCCCCTTTGCACCATGCTTTGAACTCGCTTTCATTGTTGCGCCAGTGTATCAGTTCGTATTCGGCTTTGAAAGCCTTCCCTTCCCCTACTTTCGGGAAATGCCAGAGGATCATGTGGTAAAAATCACGCCATATCAATTCATTCAGGTAGGTTTCGTTTAACGAAGCCGCCTTCCTGGCGAGCGCCCGAATGCTGATCGTACCAAAACGAAGATGTACTCCCAGCCTGCTTGTTCCCGGAATACCGGGAAAGTCGCGCCTTTCCCTGTAATGGCTTATCAATTTTTCATCTGTGGTGCTGGGCGGAAAGGGCTCTCCCACAGCTTTAAAACCCATCGACTCCAGTGAGGGAATGGCCAGCGGATCCGATTGCCAGAATGCTTTGAAGTATTTTTCGGTGGGATAGGAAGACAAATAAAATTTCGTCAGCGCCGCCTTCCATCTCTTGCTGTAAGGGGTAAACACGGTGTAGGGCTTTCCATCGTCTTTCAACACTTCCCCCTTTTCGAAGATCACCTGGTCCTTGTAACTGTGAAAAGAAATACCCCGGGAGTTCAGAAAATCACTCACCTGCTGATCACGCCCGATCGCATAGGGTTCATAGTCGTGGTTGGTGAATACAGCAGCTACGTCAAATTCCTTTACTATTTTCTTCCAGGCCTCTGCTGCCGACTCATAATAGACTTTCAGTGTGGAGCCAAGAGTCATCAATTCTTCCTGAATATGATGCAAAACCTGGTGGATGAACTCTACCCGCCTGTCGGCAGGCTTATCCAGTTTATCTAGAATATTTTTGTCGAAAATAAAAACAGGCACCACCGGCAGGCCCGATCGCAGCGCATGATACAAGGCTGCCTGGTCTTGCAGTCGCAGATCACGTCGCAACCAGCAAATATTTACCTTCTGAGAATTCGGCATACCGGGTTTACAACATTAAATTGCCTGGATTGTTTGGTCCAGCAGGCTGTAAATTTTCTCGGTGATCCTTCTCCCATAGGCTGTATTACCGAACTGGCGTACCGACCGGATTCCATAGAGGGCATTGCTCAGAAATACCTCGTCGGCTTCCGCCAGCAGGGTCATTTCCACGGGTTGCTCAAACAGTTTGTATCCTTCGCGGGTAAGGATGTCGATCAGCAGGTTGCGCATCACCCCCGCCACCGGACCTTCCTCCAGCGATGGGGTAAACAACTGTCCGGATTTTACCACAAAAACATTGGCAATGGAAGAATCGCAGATCCTTCCGTACTGGTTAAGCACCAGGCAATCGTTCAGTCGTTGCTTTTTGGCATAACCCGCTGCCATCAGGTAAGGAAGAAACTGGTTGGATTTGCAATTGGAAAAAATATCGCATGATTTGCGCGCATCCGGGTAGACATCGATCACCCAGCCATTTTCATTGAGCTCCCGATAATGATCCGGCAAGGCGGTTGCTTCGATTATATAGTGCGGGTGATGATTGACGGGATCGAAAAGCCCGCCATTGCCCCTGACGATCATCAGCCGGATCCTGGAACGGGTCAATGTTTTGTTTTTTTCGGCCAGCCTTTCTATTTGCTGCCGCAGCATCGATGGACTGAACAAACCCGGAAGCTCGAAGCCCAGGAGATCAAGTCCTTTCCGTAATCTTTGCATATGACGATCGAACAGGGCTATTTTTCCATCGACCATTTTCATTGTTTCAAAAAGACCGTCGCCATAGCGAACCCCGCGATTGGCAGCTCCAAGAATGGGTTCGTCGGCCGGTAACAATCTGCCGTCAAAAATGATCTGCGTCATGCCGTGAAGTTCCGGCAAAGAGACCGAATAAAAAACCCCGGTACGAGGACCGGGGAATTCATATTTCTAAAATTGGCTGGAATCAGGTGTGTTGATCGATGATGCCATTTTTAACCGCGTACATTACCAGGCCGGCCATGCTTTTTGCGCCGGTTTTGGTTTTGAGTTTGTCGCGTATGGCTTCTACCGTGCGGGGGCTGATGTCAACGATATCGGCGATCTCTTTGGTTGTTTTTTCTTCGCACATCAGTTTCAGCACTCGCATTTCCTTATCGCTCAGGTTTACCTCCTGCGGTCCCGGAACTTCCGTTCTTTTGGTACGAATGCCGGTCAGCAGGGCCTTATTGGTGAGTTCGTTAAAAAAGAATTCCTGCTCGTAACAGGTTTTGATCGCCTGGTAAATGGTTTCCGAATCGGAGTTTTTGGTGAGATAGGAATTCGCCCCGATCTCCATGAGTTTGCTGATCATCGAGTGGTCGTTGTGCATGGAGAGAATGATCACTTTGGCTTCGGGCCTGAGCTTGCGGATCTCGGGGAGCGTTTGAATACCGTCCATGATCGGCATTTGAATATCAAGCAGGATGACGTCCGGCTCAATGTGTTTGAGCAGGTTGATCAGCTGCATACCGTTGTCGGCTTCAGCGATCAGCTCTACATCTTTTTTTACGGCCAGGGCGGTTTTTACGCCGGCCCGGAAAAGAGCATGGTCATCGGCAATGGCTACTCTTATAGGTCTATCAGTTTCAGGTTTTTTCATACGGGTTGTATTTTCTTAAGCAGGACTGGTTTGGCCCTGAATACAGCGTTAAAAATGATAAAATTTCGTGACAAATACCATAGGATATTTACGAAATTATACTATTTCGGAATATACTGATCACCTATTTTAGATGGGGCTTTTACGATGGGCAAAACGGGATATTCCCAGTCTGGGATTGAAAGATTTACGAAAATCCCTGTAAAATCCGAACGCCTAAAAAAGGGCAATAATGCTCTTGTTGGGGCAGGCTGGTCATTATACTTTTGTATCAGAAGTTGATTGACGAGGATTAGCAACCTCAACCATCCAATGTCCTTTAATAACCGTCCAGAAAGAATTCTAATATTCTATGAAACCGGCAAAGTCCAATGTCAATCAACTTTCTTTTTTCCAATATCCATTCCCTGTTAAAGCCATATACCAAGGTTAGCTTCGATTGAGATTCGATCGAGTCCTGTGAAAACTCCCCCAGATTTCCCCTCCCGACAACTGAAGGAACGGTACTAACCCGTCTGATACCTGAATTATTACACCCTGGAAAGCCTTATCCTTTTACCGGAAAGCTCTTTGTTTAACATATTGTGCCTGCTTTTGAATTCGAGTCACAGAGAAGTAGCGAAACAATCAGTGTGAGGATGTTAGCAGTTGGTTTTGTAAAACATTGGAGAGATGGGATTGTATTCTTGGATTGCTTATGTGATAAACTCGTTTGGTCAAAGGCAGGCTTTTTTTTTAAACGCTGAGAACGCTGAGGACGCGGAAAGCGCTGAGGACGCGGAAAGCGCAGAGAACGCGGAAAGCGCAGAGGACGCGGAAGGCGTCTTCAGCATTAAAAAAAAACAAGCGGCGGGGAGAACCCCGCCGCGATGCTTACGCTAAACCTCAAAAAAGCGATGATGAAATAAAGGTATGGCTGGCCCTGGGGGGCAAAATGGGAAAAAGACCAGGTTTAGATGTTTTTTTCACCCCACACCTCTATATATATCATTCTCCTACACCCAATCTTTCTTATCCTTACTGTGCAACATTTGCATTTTGTAAACGAATTTGTTCGTAGATAATATTATCTTGAACAAAATTCCTGCTTCATGAAGTTTGATCCCCAAAACGCTGTCGTTCAACTTTGCCAGGAGGGTATCCAGGCCGAAGGCTTTGGGCATCCCGATTCGGCCCGGGATTATTACCGCCGGGCTTGGGAACTTGCTTCCAATGATTTTGAAAAATTTACGGCTGCGCATTACATGGCCCGCAACCAGGAAAATACGCAGGAAGAATTGTACTGGAACCTGCTGTCTCTCGAACATGCCGATGCGGTGAACAGCGAACAGATGAAACCCTATTACCCTTCGCTTCACCTCAACATTGCCCGCAGCTATGAAACCATGGGCAAACTGGAAACCGCGGCTAAACATTACCAGCTGGCAGCAGATTATATACCACACTTATCTCAAGACGGTTATGGTAGAATGATCGCTTCGGGCATCCATGCAGCCCTGCGGCGTATCGGTCGGCCAATCGACTGATTTAATGATATTCTAACACAAATAACCACCCCCCTTTGTCGCCAGGTTTTGCTACCCGCCCAATTTCTTTACCTTTGAAGGGTCAGTGAGCTTATGCGAACCTATCAACAAAAAAGAACCCTGCTGTTCTTCTTACTTGCGCTTGCCTTGCTCCCGGTGAATTTCTACATCCCCGAGTAATGCATCCATTTGTATTTCCTTCCAGCCAACCGAGATTTATTTGTTCGCACGGATTAAATTCTGCTTGTTATGAAAAACATCAAACTGATCGAAGTTCCTTCAGAAATTGGCGCGGGCACGCGGGGCGCGAGCCTGGGCATCGACGCGATCAAGATCGCGGCACTCGACTTCATGAGCAATTTCTTCATTCACTTCCCTTCTGAAAAGATTCCGACTGAAAACAAATTGCTGTATGAGCCGATCGAATCTCCCTATGCCAAAAGGATCAAGGGAATCACGGCGCTCTACGAGCGGGTAAGCAAGGCGGTAAGCGATTCCATGAAAAACAATTTCTTCCCGGTAGTGCTGAGCGGTGATCATTCCATAGCGGGAGCTACCATCGCAGGCATCAAAATGGCCAAACCCAAAGCCAAACTGGGAGTAATTTGGATTGATGCCCACGCCGACCTGCATACGCCCTATACCACTCCATCGGGCAACGTACATGGTATGCCGCTGGCAGCGGCTCTCAATGAAGACAATGAAGATTATGCGGTGCATGAACTGGACGAAGAAACACGTAAATACTGGAGCCAGTTAAAAACGATCGGCAAGATCGCGCCCAAGGTGTTGCCGGAAGACGTGGTATTCATTTCCCTGCGCGACTATGAAAAAGAAGAAAAGCACCTGATCGAAAAATACGGGATGAAAGTGATCACCACCAATGAAGTACGTCGAAAAGGCGCCGAAAACGTGGTAAGAAGCGTGATCCGCTATCTGTCCGATTGTACGGATATCTATATCAGTTTTGATGTAGACAGCCTGGACTCTTCCATCTCCAAAGGAACCGGTACCCCGGTAAGCAATGGCTTGCGGGAAAGAGAAGCGGAAGACCTTATCAGCAAGTTTATGCAAAACAGGAAAGTATGCTGTTTTGAAATCGCGGAAGTCAACCCCACGCTCGACAAAGAAAACCTGATGAGTGAGATCGCCTTCAATATCCTGCAAAGAAGTGTAAACGTGTTAATGATGAACTGATGCAACGGGTAACTGACTACGCCTGTCACACACTTATGAAATATACCGCATTGCTATTTATTATCGGCTGTTGTCTTTCCTGCCAAAAGACCCGCTACGAAACCATCACCGGTACGGTGGTTGGTCAGGGGGGCGCCTCTGCGGCATCCTGGCAGGTGGAGATCGATGACGCTTCCTCTAAAAGGTACTCGTTTCTCTGTCATGATTTGCCGGGAACAATGACTCCGGTTTACAGTTGCCACAATGCGATCTTTATTACCAATTTGCCGAAATCGCTTCAAATAGCGGGATTGAAAATCCAGTTCTCGCGCTATACCGATAAAGGTGTGAATCCGATCTGGTCATACTCTTATGCTTCCCACGATGTGGAAGTAAGTGATGCCTCCCGAAATGAATAAAGCACCCCGAAAGGTGCTTCTTCTCTTTTTAATTTGTTTCGACGGCCAGACTTACAGATGGTTCAGTTCGTAAATGAGTTTGGCCAGTCCGCTCTCGCTTTTCAATTTGATTTTTTTACTGCTGATCAGTTCTTCGATTTTTGCAGACTGCTCAGGAAGAGCCTGCAACAGCGATTCCTTGTCTTTCCTGATCTTCACCATTTTGCCATCCGTTCTGAAAATATAATATTCAGCCAGGTCTTCATACGCTTTCTTTTCCGGTTGATTATATCCTTTGAATACACGGATCTGCTTGCTGTTGTACTTCAGCAACTGGATCTTTCCATCAGCCAGCAATTCGAAAAATGTTTCCTCGTTTGTTTTGTCGGTAACCGGAAAGCCACTGCGGTAGATCACAGCAACGCTATCGTTATTGATAACCTGGCCCATCATAAATTCGGCAACGGGTTGCACAAACTCAAGCGCCTGGCCATTTCGCTGAAAATACAATTTGTTGCGGTGTACATTAAACTGAAGCGACAGATCTTTGGCATACTGTCCATTCCTGAACCTCACGGCACCCCAGTTCCATTCGCTGAAAAGAAACGGATTGCCTTCCACTTCTTCCCCACCCCTCGAACTGAAGGGTTTCCCGTTGATGTCGTCAATAAACATCGGTAATGCCGGTGGCCCCTGTGGCAAAACAGAAGCCGCGGGATTTTGCGCCTGGCTGTTGATCATCATTCCTGCCAACATACTGATCATCCAAAAGGATCGAAGGTTTAACTGCTTTTTCATCCGATAAAATTACTCAATGCCCTACGGACGCCGGCAACCGCTGAACATATTTTAAATGTTTTAACCTGCTATTTATTCTGTTCCGAAATGAACGGTTTTGATACGAAAGCGAACACCTTGCCCCTACATTCATTTCCGGATTACCTTGATTTTCAAGAGTTCAAAAAAACGGCCCCTCGCTTGCCCATAATCCGGCATGACCAATCCTGAAAGAATCTGGACACTGATCGCCCACAAAATGGCGGGGCATCCGCTGGACGAGGACCTGCAAGAGCTGGAACAATGGCTAAGCCAGGATCCTGAACTGGAACATTATTTGAAAACCATCATACATTGCTGGCAGCCTGGCCAATACGACAAGGACATCGTTAAGCAAGCATTCAGAAAGGTTTCGGAAAAACTGACCCCCTTCCGGTCAGACAGACAGGAGCATAAACGGCAGGCTGCCCGCAATCATGAAAACCGACTGAACATACTGTTGTCAAAAATTCTGCAAAAAGGAAAAGCCGTCGCAGGCTTCTGGCTGGTTACCTGCTGCCTCAGACCCTGATAGAATAAACAATATTTGCTGTTCCGGTTACCACTGTTGTCAGGTTAAAGTGAGCGGGAGTGGGAGTGGGAATGGATTCATGTGTTCTTGAAACAAGCTCATTGGCCTGTCACTAATTTCTTCGGTGGTGAACAGCTGTGATATAAATCCGGGCAATAAAGATGCGTTCGTTGTTGAATGGAAAAAAGTTGAACCATTAGCCAGTCACTCTCGTTTCCAAGCATTTTCCCAATACGTCATCCGTAATTCGTCATTCTTCATTGCGCAAGTCAGGCAATCCCTTCCGAAATACACTGTTCCTTCAACGCCCCTGCTTTTTTGCATACATCCTTGCCAACCCTTCTTCAAAACTCAGTGGTTCATACCCCAATTGATTTCTTGCCTTGGAAATATCGAAGCCGGTCCGGGGCGGGCGGCGTGCGGGCTGTGTGAAGCTCGATGCATCCACGCGCTCGATTAAGGTATCGTCGAGCCCAAAGTAATGCGCAGTTTTTAGTGCCATCTCGAAAGGACTGAGTCCTTCTTTCCCGGAAATATGAAACACCCCTTCTGCCTTTTTTTCGATGACCAGCACAATTCCCATTGCCAGGTCACCCGCGTAGGTGGGCGTTCGGTACTGGTCGCTGACCACCCTGATGTTCTTCTCCTTTTCCAGGCTTTCCTTCACCCAGGAAATTATATTGCCCCGCGTACCGTCGATCGTTTGCCCGTATACCAGGCATGTTCGTATGATCGTCCACGGTATATTCGCTCTCCGGGTCAGCATTTCGCCTTTCAGTTTCGTTTCGCCATACAGGCTTACCGGGTTCGTAATATCCTCTTCCTGGTAATTCCCTTTTATTCCGTCGAAAACAAAATCGGTTGACAGAAAAATAAAATGCCGGCAATTCATTTCAGCTCCGATGATCGCATTCATCGTTCCTGACTCGTTTACCTGCCGGCAGTGTTCCGGATGAAGGTGACAATCATCTGCCTGCGTTACAGCGGCCCCGTGTACCAGCACATCCGGCTTTTCGCTGAACAATACATCGCTGAGGGCGAAGGAATCGGTGATATCAATATCGAAATAGCGGTATTTCTCTTCCTTAAACCGGCAACGATCCTCTCCCAGGCCAATGGCTATTACTTCATGCTGCCTGTCGAGCAGGAGTTTCACCAGGAACTGACCTGCCAATCCATTGGAACCTGTTACTGCAACTTTCATCCGTCAAATATAGCAAGACCCGAAAAACGGAATGTTTTCAAAAAGCTGGTGAAGTGACTCCGTTTTGTCAATATAAAAAACGATCGTTAGCATTTGGGAGCCTTTAGTATCAACAAGTTTTACAGGAAGACCTGCGCATGAATGTTTCTCAAAACAATCCCTTAATTTTGAGCCGCTTTCTAAAAAATTCAGTGCACCATTAAACAATTATAGCAGTTTACAGTAACAACTTTGAACGATTTTAATTCATGGCTAGTAAAGTAACAAAAATTGGAGTGCTTACATCGGGAGGGGATGCGCCTGGTATGAATGCTGCCATCCGCGCAGTGGTTCGTTCCGGTATCTATCATGGCCTCGAAGTGTTTGGCATCATGCGTGGTTATAGTGGAATGATTGAAGACGATATCGTGCCAATGCATTCCCGCAGCGTGGCCAATATCATTCAGCGCGGCGGTACCATACTCAAAACCGCGCGCTGCAAGGAATTTTTCGAGAAAGAAGGAAGGAAACTGGCTTTCCAAAACCTGCAAAAACATGGCATTAACGGCCTGATAGTGATCGGCGGCGACGGATCTTTCCGCGGAGCCGACATCCTCAGCCGTGAGCACGATATTCCCTGTATCGGTTTACCCGGCACCATCGATAAAGACATCGCCGGAACGGATTTCACCATCGGGTTCGATACGGCGGTCAATACTGCTGTAGAAGCGATCGACAAGATCCGTGATACCGCCGATGCCCACGACCGGCTTTTCATCATTGAAGTGATGGGAAGAGATGCCGGATACATTGCCCTGCACAGCGGAATTGCCACCGGGGCTGAAAACATCCTGATCCCCGAACGCAAGACCGACATCGAGGAACTGGTTTCCACGCTTCAGGAGAAAGAACGCCGCAAGAAATTAGTTAACCTGATCGTGGTGGCGGAAGGGGAAGAATTCGGAGGCGCCAATGAAGTGGCCAAAGTAATTACCGAAAGGCTGCCACAGGCAGAAACCAGGGTTTGTATACTGGGTCATATCCAGCGCGGCGGCGCCCCCACCTGCCTCGACAGGCTGATCGCGAGCCGCATGGGTTATCATGCTGTCGAATCGCTGATCGAGGGAAGGAACAACGTAATGGTTGGCATCGTGAACAACAAAATGCATTATACCCCACTGGAAAAAGCAGTGAAAGCAAAACAGAAGATCAGTGAAGACTGGTTGAAGATCGTAAAGATCCTCGCTTCCTAATCATATAACTTAATAAACCCTCATGGCCAGAGACCTAACTAAATACCTGCACGGAGAAATGAATAAAGAGGCGGGAATCGATCATATTTCCCACCGTACAAAAATAGTAGCTACCGTAGGGCCAGCTTGTGATACGTATGAAAAACTGCTGGAACTGGTAAAGGCCGGTGTTAATATTTTCCGGCTGAACTTTTCACACGGTACACATGAAGACAAGGCCCGCATTATCGATTATATCCGTCAGCTCAATAAGACGGAGCCCTATAACATTGCCATTCTGGCCGATCTGCAGGGACCTAAACTGCGGGTAGGGGAAATTCAAAATGGCGCACTTCCTATCGAACCCGGCGAAATACTGACCTTCACCTCTAAGGAAAAAGTGATTGGTACCAAAGAGAAGATATATGTATCGTATCCCAACCTTCATGAAGATGTGGAAGTTGGCAATACCATCATGATCGATGACGGCAAACTGGAAGTGAAAGTGGTAGAGATCACCAAAGAAGGAGACGTAAAGGTACAGGTGACCTATGGCGGTATCCTGCTGCCGAAGAAAGGAGTGAATCTGCCCGATACAAAAATCTCTCTTCCTGCCCTAACCGAAAAAGACCTGGCCGACCTGGATTTTCTGATCGGGCAGGACGTTGACTGGATCGCGCTTTCCTTTGTTCGCAAAGCGGAAGACATCATCGATCTGAAGAGCCGCCTGGCCGCCAAAAAATGCAAATCGAAAGTCATTGCCAAAATAGAAATGCCATCCGCGCTGGTGGATCTGCGAAATATCATCATCGAATCAGATGGCGTAATGGTAGCCCGCGGTGACCTGGGAGTGGAACTGCCCGTTGAAAAAGTTCCCATGGCACAGCGCGACATCATCCGCAAGTGTATTCACCGTGCCAAGCCCGTGATCGTTGCCACTCAGATGATGGAAAGCATGATCGACCGGGTGAAACCCAACCGCAGCGAGATCACCGATGTGGCCAATGCGGTACTTGAAGGCGCCGATGCGGTGATGCTGAGCGGCGAAACAGCCACCGGCAAACATCCGCCGCTGGTAGTGGAAACCATGCGCCGTATCATTCTCGAAGTGGAACGCACCGAATACCGGTACAACCGCGAAGAGGATCTGATTCCGCAACCACACTCTCCTTCCTTTCTGAGTGATGCCATCTGCTACAACGCCTGCAAACTGGCAAGTGATACCAAGTCGGAAGCACTCATCGGTATGACACAAAGCGGTTACACCGCTTTCATGCTCAGCAGTTACCGGCCGCGTTGTCCGCTTTATATCTTTACAAAGGAAAAAAGCCTTGTTAACCAGCTCAGCCTGAGCTGGGGGGTAAGGGCCTTCTTCTACGATGAAGAAGTGAGCCTCGATACCATCCTCAACGATCAGATCAAGATCCTCAAAGAAAGAGGTTTCGTAAAACCCGGCGACGTAGTGGTTAATACAGGCAGCACACCCATACACCTGCACCTGCCCACGAATGTGCTGAAAATTACAAAGGTAGAATAGGCGAAGTTTTGAGTTTGCGGTTTGAAGTTTGGTGTTTGGTGTTTGAGGTTTGGTGTTTGAAGTTTGCGGTTTGGTGTTAAGGTAAATTCGTCATTGCATTGGCTCTTATACTAATTGGCGCATTGGCAAATTGAATTCGTCATTCGTTATTCGCCATTCGTCATTCTCAACTGCATTGGCTCATTTACTAATTGGCGCATTGGCAAATTGAATTCGTCATTCGTCATTCGTCATTCGTCATTCTCAATGCCATTGGCTCATTTACCAATTGGCTCATTGGCTCATTGTTCTTTGTCTACTTTTTTGATAAAATCTATCACTCCCTGCATGAATACTTTCTGGTCGTCCCACATGGCCAGGTGGCTTCCGTTGGGACAGAAGAGATAACTGCCTTTTTGCATTTGGGTACTCATCCATTTCATGTGTTCGGGGTCCATGGTATCGAATCGGGCGCCTACTGTCAGGGTTGGTATCCTGATCTCTTTCAGGCGACCGCGGATATCCCAGTTCGCCAGCCTTCCGCCCACGCCAAATTCACTCGGTCCCTGCATCATGGTATACACCACTCCATTAGCATGTTTCATGGCCCGGTTAAATCCGTCGGGCCATTCTTCGAGCCGGCAAAGATGCTGCCTGTAAAAATGGGGAATGAGTAACTCCATATAGCGGGGATTGGCAAAATCGCCTTTGGCTTCCATGGCACGCACTTCCTTCAATACTGCAGGGTCCATTTGTTTTGCCAGCACCTCATCAGCATATTTCCCATATTCCGGGCAGCTCGACATCATATTGGCCACGATCATTCCTTTCAGGTTTTGCTGGTATTTCAGCGCGTACTCCATCGCCAGCATTCCACCCCATGAATTCCCGAGCAGGTAAAAATTACTGCTATCGAGCGATAAGGCCTTCCTGACCTGCTCCACCTCCTCTACAAAACGGGGAAGTGTCCACAGACTGCTGTCTGTCGGCTGGTCGGAATAATAAGAACCCAGTTGATCGTATTCATAGAATTCGATGCCCTCCTGCGGAAAGTATCCTTCAAAACATTCCATGTACTCGTGCGTCATGGCAGGGCCGCCATGGAGCAACAACACCTTTATCCGGGGATTGTTCCCGAACCGTTTGGTCCAGACCCTGAATTTCCCGACCGGTGTTTCAATCGGAATCATCCTGACACCGCCCGTGCGAACACCCGTGTCGCCATAGTTGAAATAGTCTTTTACGGAGAGGGAGGCAGTGGTGACCGGTTCCTTGCTGCCGTCCTGGCGGCAGGATTGTATCAGAATGACCGCAAAGGCCAGCAGGAAAAATTGTTTCATAAGCCTGTTGGTTGGTTGTAGATGGAAGTGAATTTACGACATCCCCCGAAGACTAAGAATATCCCTTTTCCGCATCGCAATAATTTTTATCTTTCCTGATCTAATTTCTGAACGATCATGAAAAAAATTACTTTGCTATTCTGTATGATTGCCCTTGCCATTGTTTCCTGGAATCTTCCCCAGCAAAAACAGCATATTGTTTTCCTCGGAGACTCTATTACACAGGCAGGCGTACAGCCCAATGGTTATATTTCCGTGCTGGGATCGATGTTGAAAGACAAAGGGATTTCCGATCAATACCAGTTGACGGGAGCCGGAATCGGCGGAAACAAGGTATATGATCTTTACCTGCGCATGGAAGAAGACGTGCTCGATAAAAACCCGACCACAGTGGTAATTTGGGTGGGCGTGAATGATGTATGGCACAAGAAAAGCTTTGGCACCGGCAGCGATCCGGACAAGTTCGAAAAATTTTACCACGCTATTATCAGGAAACTACAGGCTAAAAATATCCGCGTTTTACTGTGTACACCGGCCGCTATCGGAGAGAAAACGGATTTCACCAATGAACTGGATGGCGACCTGAACAAGTATGCTGCCATTATCCGCGATATCGCCAAAAAAGACAATTGCGCGCTGATCGATCTGCGGAAAACATTTCTGGATTACAACCTTGCCAACAATACCCAGAACAAGGACAGGGGGATATTAACTACCGACGGAGTTCACCTCAATGATGCGGGCAATAAACTGGTGGCTGCGGAGATGTACAAGGCCCTGATCAAATAATTGCCATTGCTTCATCCTTGCCGGAAACTCAGGCTTCCTGCGGAAGCGCAATGGCATAGGAAATGAAGTTGGGAATGATATGGGAGTAGGTCCAGCGGATCTTGTCGGGGTCATTCAGGTGAGTGATCATGCTTTGCCATTTTGCTTCTCCATGATTTTCGATCACCGTCTTTTTCTTATCATCCCGCTGCAGGTACATGGTCATGCCGACGGCATCGGCCTCGGGGTGAAATTGCGTACCGATCATGTTTTCGTTAAACCGGATACCCATGATGGCTCTTTCGAGCGGTATATGCGGTCTTTCCTTTTCAATGCAAAGCAGGGTAGCGCCCATCTGGCGCAGCTTCTGGTAATTGGGTTGAATCACCTGGTAGTCGCGGCTGTCTACGGCATAAAAAGGATCCTGCAATCCGTCAAATACGGGCTCCGTTTTTGCTTCCTCCAACATATGGACGGGAAAAACACCGAAGGCGGTCGATTTGCGCTTGATTACATGAGCCACTGCAAAGAACCGGCAGGCCAGCTGGAAAGAATGACAGATAAACAATACCTGTTTTTTTACCGTGTTGGAAACGTCTTCGTTGTAGGCCTGCACATCCGACATCCATTGGAAATACTTTTTTTCCCATTCGGTATGTTCGCTTTCCAGGGGCGAACCGGGCCCGCCGCTGGAAATAAAGACATCATAACTCAGATCGGGAATCTGCTGTGCCAGCCGTACTTCAAATTCATCCCAGGTCAGCTCGATATCATTTTCCTCTCCATACTGGTTCAGCAGCTCACGGATACAGCGCATACCCTGGTTTTCGACCCCTTCATACAGGTCCAGAATGGCCACTTTTATGGTTCTTTTTTCCTTCATCATGCTATTTGCAAAAATAATAAATTTTGGCTTCCGGCTTTGTCGTATACGCGCCATAACCGTCACTGTGGAAACATGTAGATAACTGGCAGCCTGTTTGTCATTTGTCCGTAACTTCCCCCAAAGAATTTCAGTATGGTCCCTTCCATCCGCCAGGCATTCAATACCTCCTTTACGGCCGAAAAATACCAGTCGTTTCTCAAAGACCTCGACAGCAAACATCCCGGAGCCATCGAATTCCGTGTGGCCGAAACGCCGGTGTTCATCGACAAGAACTTCAGCCGAAAATTGCTGGATGCCTGTGAAAGTATTGTGGATGTCATTACAGACCCCTCGTTCCGGCAACTGACCGAGAGGGCCATACCACCCGCGGACCGGGTACCGAACGAAAACGGTCATTCACACATGATCGCTTTCGATTTTGGCATTTGCATCAATGAGCAGAATGAACTGGAACCGCAACTGATCGAAATGCAGGGGTTTCCCACGCTCTTCGGCTTCCAGGTTTACTATCCGGAAGTGATCAACCGGCATTTCAACATTCCCCCGCACTACAGTCAATACCTGCTCGATTATAACCGTGAATCCTACCTGCACGATTTGCGGGAAATCATCATCGGCAAACATGCCCCCGAAAATGTGATCCTGCTGGAGATCAAGCCGCATGAACAGAAAACGAGGATTGATTTTTATTGCACCCAGGACTACCTGGGCATTCAGCCGGTGTGTATCACTGAACTCATACAGGAAGGCGACCGGTTGTTTTACATCAATGAGAAATCAGGGTTGAAGACTCCCGTAAAGCGCATATACAACCGGGTTATATTTGACGACCTTCATGCCAGCAGGGAAAAACTGGGGAATTTTACCGACATCACCCAGCCGCTGGACGTGGAATGGGTGCCGCATCCCAACTGGTTTTACCGTATCAGCAAGTTTACTCTCCCGTTTATTCATCATCCATACGTACCGCCCACATTTTTTCTCAATGAGATCAAGCAGGTGCCCGCCGACCTGGAAAATTATGTATTGAAACCGCTTTTTTCCTTTGCCGGGCAGGGAGTAGTGATCGATGTGAAACCGGAAGACGTTGAAAAAGTGAAGGATCCCGAAAACTGGATCCTTCAAAAGAAAGTGAAATATGCTGATGTTATTCAGACTCCCGATATCCCCGCCAAGGCAGAGATCAGGATGATGTATCTCTGGAAAGATCACTGGCCCAGACCCAAGGCTGCCATCAACCTGGCCCGTCTGAGCAAAGGCAAGATGATCGGCGTACGCTACAACAAAGACAAGGAATGGGTAGGAGGCAGCGTATGCCTCTTTGAGCATTGATCCTGACTTTTTCTCTCCTTACGGGTCCGGCTGAACGGTTAATTGTGATTGACCATTTCGAGGCCTAACGGATAGGTGGCATTTCCATTGATTCCCTTCGCATAAATCGTATATGCTTTCCCCTGCTGCAGGGTTACTTCACTACCGGTGTAGAGGTTTACGCCTGTTCCGTTGATGCGAATACTGAAAGTGTATTTGCCGGTGTCGATCGCTCCGAATACAGAGTACTGAAGCGCGCTGTTGTAAGTTTCAAAGGAACGGGAGGAATAAACGGCGTTGAAATTTCCGGATTTGATGACCCCGAAATCCATTACCGGCGAACCGGGACTGAAATTAAAAAAACGGATCACGGCCTTGCCGGCGATATTGGTCGGGAAATTATCTGTAACCACCATGGCATTGAGGGTTCCGGGCGCCCCGAAAATCAGGAAGGACTGCGATACGTCTCCGATCAGGTTAAGTGTACCCTGTAATTTGATGGTATCCTGGATGGCATCTTTCACCACCAGGGTATGAGATCCGGCCTTGAGAGTCTTGTAAGGAGAAAAGCTTGGATAATTCAGCGGGCTGGAATTAAGCGGACTTCCGTCAACCGTGATGTTCACCGGGGGATAACCGGGTGAGGCGTTCACAGCCATAAGGGTACCTTCGCCAACATCGTTATTGATATTCTTGTCACAGGCAACCAGGCTGGCGATCAATACCAACATAGCCAATCCGGTAATCGTACGCTGAACTCTTTTCATGTGTCTGAATTTGAAATTAGGTGTAAAAATAACCGTTCTATAGACATCGCGGAAGATAGATTCGTTGCCGCTTTGCCAAATTAAACCCGGTAGGTTTTACAGCCTGAATCCCAGCGAGAGACCCAATACCCGGTGCTTGTTATCGTTGTTGCTTCCGTTGTCGCTGCCGGATTGCAGTTTGGCCAGTCCGAAGCCGTAATTCACCGAAACCAGCACATTATTCAACAGGAGACCGGCTGTGGCATTGAGTCCGAAATCAAAACGGCGCACGATGCCCAGTCCCGCGCCTTCTTCCGTGCCGGTAGTGGGATCATCATTGCTGAAATCAATCGATTTCTCGCTACTGAATGCCACCCCGAATATCTTTCCTTCCACTTTATTTTTTCCCGCAACACCCATGGCCACATAGGGTCCTGCGCCGGCAAAAAAGGCAGAGCCATCTGATTGAAGGGGCAGTTTGATCACCAGGTTTACGGGAAGTTCCACGTAATAGGGACGCGAAGTGGCTTTGAAATAATTGGGATCCGAGCTGCTTCCCGATTGCGTTTTGGATCCTTTGCCGGTAAACAACAGGGCCGGTTGAACCGACAGGAATTTATTGAGGGGAAGATCGGCCATCAGTCCCGCATGAAAGCTCGCAATCGCCTTTGCATCATCGATGCTTCCATCCGACCCAACCGTTACATTGGCTATGTTCAGCCCTCCTTTCACATACAATTCGGCTTCCTGGGCCCGGGCCAGCGAACAAGTTAGTACCAACATACAAACGGAAAAAAAACTTGCTTTCATAAATTAATTTTGATCCTTTTTGACAGATTTCGTGCCAAAATATTTTCAACAGCGTTCCTCTCAGACAAGCCTTTCTGAAAAAAGTTTAACCCTCCCGCGTCGCCTGTAGCCCTTTTGTGCCCGTTCAGCATTTTTAGGGCCGGAAATAATGTTTCCATTATCTTTAATCAAATTAACGCTTATGCAAGAGACCATTTTACAATACTGGTGGGTGTTGGTAATCTTACTGATCCTGTTCCTGGGTCTCAAAACCATCAACCAGGGAACCATCGGGGTGGTGACCGTCTTCGGTAAATATCGCCGTGTGATCAAACCCGGTTTGCGATTGCTGATACCCTTCATCGAACAGATCTATAAAAAAATATCCATTCAGAACCGGTCTGTGGAAATGGAATTCCAGGCCGTGACGGCCGACCAGGCGAACGTGTATTTCAAAAGCATGCTGCTGTATTCGGTACAGAATGCGGAAGAGGAAACGATCAAGCGGGTAGCTTTCAAATTCATTGGGGAGCGCGATCTGATGCAGGCATTGACGCGTACCATCGAGGGAACCATTCGTTCTTTTGTGGCCACCAAGCGCCAGGCGGAGATCCTCGGTCTTCGCAAGGAAATCGTGGAATACGTGAAAGAACAGATTGATCACCTTCTTGAAGACTGGGGCTATCATTTGCTCGACCTTCAGATTAATGACATCACTTTTGACCAGGCCATTATGGACTCGATGAGCCGCGTAGTGGCGTCCAATAACCTGAAAGCTGCGGCCGAAAATGAAGGTCAGGCGCTGCTGATCACCAAAACAAAGTCGGCCGAAGCCGAAGGCAATGCTATCAAGATTGCTGCGGAAGCCGAAAGACAAGCCGCTCAATTGCGCGGACAGGGTGTGGCGCTTTTCCGTGAAGAAGTAGCCAAGGGTATGAGCCAGGCCGCCGAACAGATGAAACAGGCCAATCTCGATACAAATGTTATCCTTTTCAGTATGTGGACCGAGGCCATCAAGAATTTCGCTGAAGTAGGTAAAGGAAATATCATTTTCCTCGACGGCAGCAGCGAGGGTATGCAAAAGACCATGCAACAGATCATGGCCATGATGAAAATGCAGGACACCCGCAAATAATCAGGAAGCGCGTTCTTCCCATATCATTGCGAGACGCACGATCGTTTCCACGCTTTTCTGCATATCCTGAACGCTCACATACTCCTGTTTACCATGCAGGGCCATTTCACCCGTAAATAAATTCGGACAGGGCAATCCCATAAAGGATAACCTGGCTCCATCAGTACCGCCGCGTATGCCTTCCGTTCTAACGGTGCAGCCTGAACGCTCTATGGCCTGCCTGGCATTTTCCACGACTTCCGGATGCAGATCGAGCACATCCTTCATATTCCGGTATTGCGTTTTGGTGATAAGTTCCGCCCGGGCGCCCGGAAATCGTTCCAGGGCTTCCTCCATCTTACTACGCAGGTATTCCGAATAAGCGATCACCCGGGAAGTAACGAAATCCCGCAGGATTAGGGAAACGCTGGCTTTTTCCACCTGGCCTTCGATCTGAACCGGGTGAACAAATCCATATCTTCCGTCGGTACTTTCCGGCGAGAGTTCATCAACCGGCAGCAGGCTTACAAAATGGGAAGCCACTTTCAGGGCGCTCACCATCTTGTCTTTCGCCGAACCCGGGTGTGCGCTGATACCGAAAAAATTGACCGTGACCCCATCGGCCGAGAAATTTTCTATTTCCAGCGAACCGCGCTCCCCGCCATCCAGTGTATAGGCCGCCACCGCATTCAAGCGGGTAAGATCAACATGATCCACCCCTTTTCCAATCTCTTCATCCGGGGTAAACAGGATTTTGATCTCACCATGAGGGATTTGTGGGTTACTCATGAAAAATGATACCATGTCCATGATGATCGCGATACCTGCTTTATCATCCGCTCCCAGTAAAGTGGTGCCCGAAGCCGTGATGATGTCATCGCCCAGTCTTTCCTTCAGATAGGGATGATCGGTGGTAGTGATTACCTGCGAAACATCGTCTGGCAATACCAGGTCCGAACCATCGTATTTTTCATGAACAATCGGTTTTACTCCGGAGCCGCTGCAATCGGGGGAGGTATCCATGTGGGAACAAAAGCAGATAACCGGTACCTGCCTGGGGCTGTTGGAGGGCAGTGTTCCATACACATATCCGAACGGATCGAGTTGCGCATCACCGATACCCAGTTCCTGTAATTCTTTTACCAGCAGGCTTCCCAGATCTTTCTGTCTGGAAGTGGAAGGAAAGCTGGCGGAATGCGGGTCGCTTTGGGTATCGATGGTTACATATTTCAGAAATCTGTCCTTAACACTGAACGCGTATTGCTCAAAAATCATATCCATATTTTTTGTGGTTGAATGCCTTGTTCCGGCAGGGGACGGAAGATAAAGAAGAAAATGAAAGATTCGCGGGGCCGCGCCTGTTTTCGGGTACGAAAAAATACGTACCTTTTATTCAACCAAAACACCTCAACATGAAAAAGCTGGTTATTGGCGCCTTAGTCGGCGGCCTCCTGGTTTTTATCTGGCAAACATTAAGCTGGACAATTCTCATGAGACATGCTGCGGAATACCAGAAGGCACCGGGTCAGGATGCCATTTTACAGGCGCTCAACGGTAACCTGACCGCCGAGGGACAATACATTTTACCCGGCCTGGACGCATCCGCTTCCATGGCAGAACATGAAAAGGCCATGGACGACATGAAAGGCAAACCCTGGGCCGTTGTTGCCTATCACAAGAGTTATGATACCAACATGGGCGCGAATATTATTCGCAACCTGCTGGTAGATCTCATTGCCGTATTCCTGGTTTGCTGGGTGTTGCTGAAGAACACCACCTCCACTTTCGGCACTACCTTTTTCAGTACCCTGTGCTTCGGACTGGTCGGTTACCTGTTTATTCCCTATTCCATGGTGATCTGGTATAAAACACCGGGAGGTGTTTCCAACCTGATCGATTCCATCATAGCCTGGGGCCTTTGCGGGCTTTGGCTGGGCTGGTGGCTGAATCGCAGGAAATGATATTTGACGGCCTTAAAAAACAAACCCGCCGGGAAGCCCGGCGGGTTTTATATTTATTACCGTTCAGGTTACGGCATAATGATCAGTGGTTTTGCTCCTACGATTTCAACCAGCTCAAGGTCGAAAGTAAGGTCTTTGCCGGCCAGGGGATGATTGGCATCCAGCATTACGATCTCTGGCTGCACCTCTACAATGACTACAGGCACGGGATGGCCCTGTGCGGTGGTCATGGTGAGTTGCATGCCAATTTCAGGATTCAGGTCGGGAGGGAACTGGTTACGAGGAAACTGAACCACCATTTCTTCAGAATGCTCGCCATATGCTTCATCAGCAGGAATATTGATCGTTTTCTTTTCTCCAACGGCCATGCCGGTAACCCCATCATCGAAGCCTTTGATCACCATACCGCTTCCTACTTCGAATTCAAGCGGCTCACGACCGGCTGAAGAATCGAATGTAGTTCCATCGTTCAATTTTCCGTGATAATGCACTTTCACCGTATCCCCACTTTTAACCTGTTGCATAATTTGTTTTTTAGATTTTAATGAATGGACGAGCAAAAAATCAGGCCCGCTGGAAGCCCGAAAATAACTCAATGTCGGCATTTTGCCGGAAAAGATTTTACCTGCTGATTTGCAGGGTTTAGCAGACAGCGATTCAGATGAGTTGCCATTTCATGGCCTGGCGGATGAGTGAAGCAATATTTTTCGCTTCGAATTTGGCAAGCAGGTTTTTCCGATGAGTATCTACCGTAGCCACACTGATAAAAAGTTTCTCGGCGATCTCGTTATTGGTCAGTCCGTCGG
Organism: uncultured Chitinophagaceae bacterium; assembly: GCA_964605065.1. GTDB lineage: Bacteria > Bacteroidota > Bacteroidia > Chitinophagales > Chitinophagaceae > Endoryza. The sequence continues at coordinate 260,010 of CAZSAQ010000005.1, read as the reverse complement.
CAATGAGTTCCAGCACTTCTTTTTCGCGGCGCGTGAGTACCGGGATACCACTTTCGCTATTTTTCCGAAGGGCCTGGGCCGCTTCCTCACTCAGAAATGTTTTCCCTTTCATTACGGTTTCAATCGCCTTGAGCAGCTCCTGGCGGGAAGCATTTTTCAACACATAGCCCGAAGCGCCATTATCCATCATTTTCTGGATAAAACTCTGCTGATTAAAAGTACTCAGCCCGATGATCATTACGGAAGGGTATTGTGTGATCACCTGGTGGCAAAGATCAATACCGCTTCTGTCGGGCAGGTTGATATCCATCAGAATAACATCCGGTAGTTGATTTTGCAGGAACGCAAGACAGGATTCCGCCGTACCGGCATGGCCCACGCATTCCACCGCCTTCTCCTCTTTCAGCAGCGATTGTATGCCTTCCACTACCATGTAGTGATCGTCGACTATAAATACCTGGGTGGGCATGCTGGTTTATGGTTGGTTTATGGTTGGTTTGAGGTTTGAGGTTTACGGTTAAATTAATTTTTTGCATTTCGACTTCTCAATTCTCCATTTCAATATGAATCGAGGTTCCGGAACTGGTGGAGGATTGGATGTCCAACTTACCCTTCAGGAATTCAATTCTGTTGAGAATGTTCGTCCAGCCAATGCCTCTTGAATGGCCCAGAATAGCGGTATCGAATCCTTTTCCATTGTCTTCAACGGTTACCGACAAGCCAGGTCCGTCCTTGGTGATCTGAACGATCGCTTCCGAAGCCTGTGCATGCTTGATGGTATTGTTGAGTAACTCCTGAACAATCCGGTAGATCGTTATGGCAACCGTTTGATCAATCGCTGCTCCTTCCAGACCAATAGACTGGTAAGTTACTTTTAAAGCCCCGCTATTGTTGATATCAGTGCAAAAATCTTTTAAGGCGGTATCCAGCCCAAATTTCACCAGCGCTTCGGGCATCATATTGTGTGCCACCCTGCGCATTTCCTTGATAGAGCTGTCCAGCATGTCCATGCTGCGCTCGAACGCCTGCGCGTTGTCCGGGGTCATGATCAGATTTCCTTTCATAGTATTCAATGAATATTTTATTCCTGACAGCATGCCGCCAAGTCCGTCATGAAGATCTTTGGCAAGCCTGGTTCGCTCCTGCTCCTCTCCCTTCAATACCGCCTCTGTTGCCGTCAGTTGCTTTTCGGTTTCCAGTTCGCTGATCCGTTGCTGCTGTAACTTTTGTTTGTGGCGATAGTTCCGGTACGACAGAAATGAAAAAACAAGCAATACTGCTGCGCCGCCTATCAGGAAATAATTGAACGTATTTTTTTGTTTGATATTCAGCTGCTGAATTTTTTTATCGGACTCCAGCTGCCTGATCTGGTCTTCCTTTTTGCTGGTTTCATATAACACCTCCAGATTGTTGGCGTATTTCTTATTTGTTTCCGAAGCGATTGAGTCGGACAGAATTTTCCAATCTTTATAATAGCCAACTGCCTTTTTATAGTCTCCCTTTGCTTCATATAATTTCCCAAGGTATTCAAGGGCGATGACCAGTTGGGAAGACTGGTGCATGGAATCCGCCTGGCGGTACGCTTCCAGCAGCATCGGCTCAGCCCTTGCAAACTGCTTTTGCTGTGCATATACCCAGGCAATCTGTATCCTGGATTGTATGATGGAGAAGATGGCACTGTTTCTTTCGGCGATCGCCAGCGACTGTTCGAATTCCCTCCGCGCCGAATCCAGCTTCTTAAGATTCATATAAGCCAGGCCGGCCACCAGGTGAAAGCTCACCAACACATCCTGTGCATGGTAAGGTGAGTAATAACGCCTGGCCCTGTTCAGAAAATAATACCCGCTGTCGTATTGCCCCTGATTCACCAATGCAAACATCATGAAGGTATTTCCTTTGAAAAGACTAAGTGTATCTCCCGCTTTCAGTGATGTTTCGTATGCCTTTCTGCAATACAGCAATTGCTTCTCATAATCATTCTGTTCCTTATAAAAGCCTGACAAATTCAGGTAACTGTTCAGCAAATAAGGATACTTCTTCAACCGTTCAAAAACAGCGATGGCCTTCAATTGCCAGTCGACAGATTTTTTAAAATCATTCTGATACCTGCTTACACTTGATTTTTCATTGTAAAGAGAGGCCTTGCGAAACTCCGCGTCGGGATGATTGGAATGGTCCAGGTACCATATTCCGCTATCGATACTGATATTCGCCCGATCATATTTACCTACGGTTGATTCGAGTATGGCGCGGTTATGATAATGGCGGCTCGCCAGGTAGTTATTACCGATCTTATTTGCCAAAGCAATCCCCTGGTTATACAAGGCCGCTGCCCTGGCAGTATCCACCGCTTCATACTGAATCGCCAGCCTCATCAACGAAACGATTCGAATGGTATCGGGAATGGATTGTTTCAGTTGATTCTCGAGACTATCGATGACTTTCTGCTGGGCGAAGGTTGCCGGCATCTGAAGAAGCGCAATCAAAAGCAGGTAGTAAAATCGCATAAAAACAGGATGTATCACAGTTTACAAATAAAATATAATAAACCTCTTCGCGGCCTCCCTGTTTTGCGGGATTTTTTCCGGATAAGCATTTCTGCCTTCCGGGAAGCCGGCGAGAACATCCGACATTTTTAAAAAATCATGTTTTTAGGGGATTTGCGCCTTTCCAGTTAAATGAAATATTTGTACAGTCAATTCCACTCCTATCTATTACCGCCTGCTCAGATTGCAACACGTCACTATTCGTTCATCATACATCAAAATCTAACTATTATGATACGCATGATCTCCTTCTTCGCAGCTGCCATGGCGCTGTCAATCTCTGCTTCTGCCAAAATCTGGCGGGTAAATAACAATCCTGGTGTCAATGCTAATTTTGTCAACACCAATGACGCGATCGCTTCGGCATCGGTTGTGAATGGCGATACCTTATACATCGAGCCTTCTCCTACAGCCTATAATGGCATCTCGCTCACCAAAAGACTGACTTTTATCGGCGCCGGATTTTTACTGGACCCGGCCAATTCAGGCAATGCGGGTTTGCAGAATGGCATAGATCCTTCTTTTGTCAACAGCATCTCTCTGAATGAAGGCTCCAACGGAAGCAGGTTCCTCGGCATCAGTTTCTCCAGTATTTCATTCAGTACTTTTTCTACGGCCACCAATGTGAGTTTTGAAAGATGTTATTTCTCCAGCGGGCTGTTCCTGAGTAACAGCAACTACTCGAACATTTCGGTAAGAAAGTGCTTTTTCAACGGTGCCCGCATTGAATGCACCTCCGGTTCTATTGCGAATTTCACCTGCGAAAACAATATCTTCTACAACACTTTCGCCTATCTCAACCTGACCACCTTAACCGGATCAAACAATATTTTCCGCAACAACAGTTTCTCCAATGTAGGGGCTGGCATCACGCTGCTGAATGCCTATGTAGCCAATAATATTTTCGGTTGTACAGGCGGTTTTACGTTCACCAATTCTACCGTAAAAAACAACCTGTTCCAAACAACCGCTACGCTTCCCGGTACTGCTACCAACAATCAATTCAGCATCAATATGGCCAATGTATACGAAGGCACCACCGGCGGGCTTGATAACAAGTTGAAACTGAAAACCGGCTCTCCGGCCATTGGCGCGGGCCTTACTGTGGGCGCGGTAACCAATCCCGATTGTGGTGCTTTCGGTGCCACAGATCCTTATAAGATCTCCGGTATACCGAACATCCCAACCATCTATTCGCTCACGGTTCCTGTGTCTATTCCCTCCGGAACCCCCAGCATGAACGTAACGCTCAGCACGCGTAACAACAACTGATCCATACCTCAACTCGCTGTTGCATAGCAAGGTTAGCGTGTCCTCCGGAGAGGCGCGACAACCATTGCCTGTCCTATTCTTTTTAAATCATTACGATGAAAAAGTTACTCTACATATTGGTCCTATGCTTTCAGGCACTGGCTCTGTTAGCACAGGATCCTTCCTATCCCAGCCCCCCGGTTGCACCAGGCAACCTGGCGTCCGGGGAATATTTTATTGATTCCGACCCTGGGTTCGGAAGCGGAACCTCGTTCTCGGTCACCGCGGCCACCGATGTTCCGAATATGCCTGCCAGCGTCAATGTAACGGGCCTGACCAACGGCTCTCACCGGTTGTACTGGAGAGTCCGCAGCGTCGACGGGCTCTGGAGTATGAGTTACTACCGTGAATTTTTATATGATGCGGACTTCACCTATGCCTCGCCCCCGACCGCCGCGCAAAATATCGTGGCGGCCGAATACTTCATCGATACCGATCCGGGATTCGGAAGTGGTACAGCCATTTCGATTACCCCCGGACTGGACGTAGCGGCATTGCCAGTAAACGTCGATGTATCCAGCATTGGTTCCGGAATTCACCGCCTATTCGTAAGAACCAGAAACAACGAAGGAAAATGGAGCCTGAGTTATACAAAGGAATTTCTGATAGATTTTAATCCACCGTACGCCACAGTTCCGCCCTCCGCGCAAAACATCATTGCTGCGGAATATTTCATTGATACCGATCCCGGATTCGGAGGCGGTACCTCCATCGCCATAACACCCGGCCTGGAACTTTCCAACTTGCCGGTAACTATCAATACAGCCAGTCTCCCGGCGGGCACCCATCGCCTGTTCATTCGCACCTTGAATACCGAGGGAAAATGGAGCCTGGCCGCCCTCAGAGAATTCAGTGCGGACCTGGACATCTCCTACCCCACTGCTCCGGCTGCTCCGCAAAACATCATCGCAGCGGAATACTTTTTCGATTCCGATCCCGGCTTTGGATCGGGAACACCGATAACGGTTACACCCGGACAGGATATCGCCAATCTCGCCTTCAATACCAATACGGCCAGCCTGGGTATCGGCACACACCGGTTGTACGTCAGAACGCTCAATGCCGAAGGCAAATGGAGCCTGGCCTCACAGTCCACATTCCTGGTTAACAACGATTTCGCATATCCGACACCGCCAGCTTCCGCGCAAACTGTCACAGCCGCCGAGTATTTCATCGATAGCGACCCCGGAATTGGCAGCGCCATTTCCATACCTGTAAGCCCGGCTACCGATATCAGCACGCTCAACTTTACGGTCAATACCACCGGGCTAACGAACGGCACCCATACGCTTTATGTGCGTACCCGGAGCCTGGAAGGCTATTGGAGCCTCACGGCGCGGGATACATTTGCTACCAGCCTCGTAAACGTACAGCCCGATTCGATCCAGTTTGGCAACGTTCCCCTGGGCAATTCTGTGTCGAGGAACATCACGATCAACAATGCCAGCAACAGCGTGCAAACAGTGACGGGCATAACGTCCGCAGCGCCGTTTACCACCAACTTCAGCGGCACCATCACTATCCCGGCCCTGCAATCTGTAACAGTACCGGTCAGCTTCACCCCGGTATCGGCCACGACCAGCGCCGACAGCATTCGGGTACAAACCAGTGGTGGCTACTACGCCATTGCCGTGAGCGGTACCGGTGTACCGGTTACCACCAGCTGGACAATTGAACCCGCGGGGGGCCATAGTTACGGCAACGTTGTACTGAACAGCACTTCAGGTTTTGATTTCACCATTCGCAATACCGGAAATGTGCCTGTAGTGCTCAGCAATGTCACCTTATCGAACCCCGCCTTCGCGCCTGTGTTTACACCTGGCACTTCCATTGCCCCGGGAGCCACTCTTGCCTTGCGAATTAATTTCACTCCTGTTGCCGTCACTTCTTACACTGCACAGCTGGTGATCGTTTCCTCCACCAGCGGCGCAGGAAATGTTACTACAGCGGTCAACGGCAGTGGCTACTCACCTGGCACTCCCCCGGTCATAAGTTTCCCTGCCATCAACCCTTACAACAGCACTGCCGGCGTGAACCCCGCCGTGGGACAAACCGGAACTTATCTCTACAAAGTAGTGTACACCTCTGCCAATAACAAGGCGCCCAATTCCGGATTTCCGAAGGTGGGCATCGATCTCAACGGAGACCAGGACTTCGATGACCTGGGTGAAGGCGTGTACAGCATGACCAAAGAAGGCAGCAGCGTAAACTATGCCAGCGGCGTCACCTATCTGTATTCGTTTAATCATAATAGTAATAACAATAGTGCCGGTTACCGGTTCTTCGCCGAAGACAGCGACGGAAACGCTGCCGTGGGTAGCCAGGTATCGTATGTGGCGGGGCCGGTCGTGACAGATCAGCAACTGGATCTGCGCCTGTTTGCCAACGATATCAGTTTCAGCAAGAGCAACCCGATACCGGGAGAAACCTTTACACTTACCGCAGTAATTCACAACAGCACGGCTGTACCGGCGGTAAATGTTCCGGTTAAATTCTATCGCGACACCATTCTGCTGGACAGCGGAATACTGGCTTCTGTCGGGGCCTTCAGTTCGGCCATCATCAATAAGGCATTCAATTTTGGCGCGGACGGGTTCTATCCGATGAAAGTATATATAGATCCGGATAACACGCTGGGCGAGTCGTCCAGGCTGAACAATTATGCCATCCGGCCGATAATCGTTGGCTCACCGATTTTACCCGGAGGAATAACAGCCAGCACTTCCGCTACTATGCAGCAATGCCCGACTGTCAGTGTCACAATCACCGGTCATGCACAGTACTTTGGTTCAACCAATCCTACTGCGGTGGCAGGCGCCCAGGTGACTATCAATACAGGAACACAAACAATTACTACTACCACAAATGCTAACGGCGATTACAGCTTCCAGATTCCATCGGTAACCTGCGGTGGTACCTTTACCTATACGGTGAGCGTGACTGATTTCACCTTTACCAGCAGTACGGTTACCAATAGTGTCGCTGTACCCTGTCCGCCGCTGGGAGCCTGCACTCCGCCCAGATCCAATGGAGGAGTATCCGCCTCTATCAATACGTCTGCCTGTGCAAATATTGCAGGCAGCAATGCCACCATGAATTTCATGGTAAAATACCGGGAAAGGGATATCAATAACATGTGGGGGTTGTTTGATGAAATCATCAAGGATACACTCAAAGTGTTCCAGGATGGCGTATTGGTACAAACGCTGCCTTCAGCCGATTACACGCATGGTCCGGGTGAAGAAATCGTTATTCCGGTTACACTGCCACTTTCCGGCACGGCACCCACAACCATCAGCGCCATCCTTACCTACACCTATATCGAATACAAACAAATTCCGTCTTCGATCTATCACGGACAAAGAACGGCCATGACGGCTACAGGCGGCGGCACCATTACACCGGAACCGGCCCTCCCTGACCTGACCATTGCCAATTTCCGGCAAACCAGCTTTGTGTCGTTTACAGTGGATGAATTAAACGTAAGATGTAGCCCGGCGGGCAGCCACAGCGTGAAGATCTTTGATTCTCTGCCCGGCTCTTCACCGGTCCTCATCAAGACGGTGCCTGTTACTTCACTGGCCGCAGGAACCGGAATCGGCATCAGCCACACGGATCCATCGATCGCTCCCGGTACACATTTTATCATTGTTGTCGCCGATGCAGACGAAACAGTAACCGAAGTATCAGAAACCAATAACCGGATGGTCTTCACCATGGTGGTGCCTAAGGCTGATCTTACAGTGACCCGGATCAAACCGGCCAACAGCCAGCTAAGCATTGGTTCAACCACGCGCTTCCAGGCAACGATCCGAAATACCGGCAAGCGTTCAGACAGCAGTGCTGTACAATTCCTGGTAAACGGTGTGCAACTGGGCAACCTGGTCACCGTTGGATTCATTCGAGAAAAAGACTCAATAACCGTACTCTCCGACAACTTCACGGTCACTAATAACGACCAGACCTGCGGACCGGTTATTACCGTGGTTGCCGATTTCAACAATGATGTCGATGAATCAAGCGAAAGCAATAATGACCGTAGCGTTCAATTAAGCGCAGATCTGGTGAGCTATCAATTGCCGGCTGAAAAAGGATCCGCTTCCAATCCGGCCATTATACGCGTGAACACTTTAGGTCAGTTCTTCCCGGCTGTCCGAAACCTGGGCATCAGGGATGTGACAAATGTGAAAGTGAGTTATCGATTGGGCGCAACCACGCTCGCGGGAGAATTGATTCCAGTTGTAAGGGCCGGTGAAACCTTTGCCTCTTACGGGCTGTTCAGTCATATGTTCAGCACACCCGGCGACTACGTAGTGACTGTGGTTACAGATACGGCAAACGATATCTGCGAGTGGAGTGAAGCCAATAACAGTGGTTCCTTCCACATCAGGGTGGTGGACAGTAAAATGGACCTGGAAGTGTTGTCTCAGTACATTTCACCCAGTAGTCTCAATCCAAACGCCGGTCAGAATATCAGCATTGCCGGTACGGTACGGAATACAGGTGGCAAGCCAAGCGCGCCTTCCGTTCTGAGGTTTATGGTTGATGATATCCAGTTGGGAAATGACATCGCCATCAATGCCCTGCAGCCAGGAAAGGACACTACCGTTGCCGCATCCGCGCTTTACTCCTCTGCCATTTCCGGCGTCAAGATCATGAAGATCGTAGCCGATCCGCAGGATGCCCTTGATGAAGAGCGGGAAGACAATAACCTGGCTACACGCGCCATGATTGTAGGCGATGCTCCGGATATGGCCAGGGCTTCTGCCAATGCCATCCGCTTTAATCCCAGTGGATTTGTGGCCGGAGACAGTGTACTGGTTTCATACAGTATCAAAAACAATGGCACGCAATTCGGATCGGCCTGGGTTCGCTTCACCGTTATGGATGAAACAGGCGCCGTTACTGCCCTCGACAGCGTGGCCTTCAGCCTGGCGGCCAATGGTACTGCCATCATCAGCAGAAGAATGTTGATTGCTGAAAGCAGGGGATCCGTGATCGCGCAGATCGTTAATTGCAGCCCCACTGAATATGACCTCCTGAACAACGACGATACACTCGCCTACTCCACCGTAAGAATGCTTACCGCAAATGCAACGGTAAACGGCGACCTGGATATGAAAGCAGCCAATGACCAGGTATTCCCTGGTTGGATCGGTGGCAAACTGGTACTGGGCGACTATGACCTGGTGGTTACCGGAAAGATCATCAATTTCGATACCGCGCATTTCGTAGTCACCAATGGAAGCGGCAAACTGAAACTGGTGAACAGCCAGGCCTCCAACACTTACCCGGTAGGCACTGCCGTATTCAAAACCAATTTTGTCAAGATCACCAATGCCGGAGCAACAGATAATTTCAGCCTGCGCGTACAGCCATTTGTTCTTCAGAAAGGAACTTTTGGAGATACAGTAAGAAGCGGAAACATTAATGTGTCGTGGTTTATCGAAGAAGAAGTACCCGGAGGTTCCAATGCCACGGCTGAATTCTTCTGGAATGCAAGCGACGAGCTCCCCGGATTCGATCGGAACAACAGCCGCACCGCTCACTTTATCGGCAACTGGTCACTGGGAGCCATCGGGTCAGCCGCGACGGACACCAACGGCATCTTCAGCAGAAGTCAGTCGGGCTTTACTTCCTTCTCGCCCTTTACCATCACCAGCGGACTGGGTGCTGCCCTGCCGTTGAAATTCCTGACGGTGACTGCGATCCAATCGGGCCGGGATGTGATCGTGAAATGGACAACTGAATCAGAAATAAATACGGCGTACTTCGACATAGAATTCAGTACCGATGGACTGCGCTTTGTAAAGGCGGGAAGAATAAACAGTCGCAACCAGGCAGGCCAGCAGCAATATGAGTTCAGGCATCTTTCGCCTACCGGCAATAAATTATACTACCGGATCAGGCAGGTGGATGCAGATAACCAGCTTACCTACTCGAAAGTAGTGATCCTGACGATGAGCAGTGGTGGAAATATAATACTGTATCCCAACCCGGCTGTGCAGTTCATTCAGCTGAGAGGAATAGCCACAGCCGATCTGTACTCCATCCGTATATTCACGGCAGATGGAAAATTGATAGCAACCAACCTCAACCCCGCAAGTCTTTCCATAGATGTGTCGAGGTTGAAGAATGGTCAGTACAGCATGGAAATAGTAAACAAAGACAGGAGCAGAACGATAAGAACTTTTGTTAAGCTATAATGGTTTTTTCTTCATGCACACTTATACGCCCTCCCGTTTTCGGGGGGGCTTTTATTTTCCGCCGGTAATTTCGAGGTTGTTATTTAGTACCACCGTTTTCCCATTCTTAACGGTAAGGCTTCTGCACCTGGCAGCAAAATTCAACACCGGAACAAAGGGAGTGTTCTCACTCACCTCAATATCCGTAAATCGATCAGGAACAGATCCTGTACTCCAGTTCGCCGGATTTGCCCAATCCGTACTTTGTGTGCCTTTCCAAATGGCCAGTGTAGATGCTTCCCTGAAAGATATCCTATATGTTGCGGCGTTGAGAGATGTGTCATTAAATACAGGGGTTCGTCCTTCAATGCTGAATCGGGTACTGTCCCAGGAAATCTGACTTGACCCTGAATCGATGGTCAGCTGATTCATGTTGATATCATGATTCCAGACACCGGTAACCGTATCTCCCAAAACAGACACTCCTGTATAAGAGCCATCCGGGTTAAATACATAACGCACGTTGCTTAACTTCCAGAAATCTACGGTATCGCCTTTTTCGTAAATTCCGAAGACCGAATCATTGCCGTCATACTTGATTTTCATTTCCGCAATCTCCCAGAGTTTACTTTCCAGGGGTGATACGGAAGCCGGTTGAATCAGAGGTTCTACTGCAAATACTCTCTCGCGCTGTGGATGAAATATTGCGTTGAGATTTCGTGCTGCACGCTCATCAACGTTCCTGAACATCGATTCACCCCATACGTCGTTTATCGTTCCAAAAAGCTGACCGATTAAAGGAGGCATATCAGTCACTCCCTCACCGAAAGTCAGGATCTTGATCTCATCACATTCTTTCCTGAGGCACCTGGTTACTTTTCCGGGATAAAAGATATGACCCGGAAGCGTATAATTGGTTACGCATTTAGTTACCTCGTTGGTCCTGATGAATACAGGATCAAAATTGGAGACCACCCCGGGTCCCATTAAATTTATCAGCGTACTGATGGTTCGCACCGTCGGATTGGGAGTAATAGTTCCTAAGTTAACTGCCCACGAATAGGGTCTTGGTAGCCGGATTGTCTCACATTCAGAAGGAATAGGTTGGTTGTAGAGCCCCTGCGGAAAAAAAACACGTGACAAACTGACGCCACCAAACTTTCCCAATATTCCGAATTGATCGGTCTGAACGATCACCTGGTTTTGGACATTTGATTTATAGGCTGTCCAATAAGCTTCCAAATCGCAATTGGCCCCTTTACAGACCGTCTTCTCCAGATCATAAAAATGATGATCGGGCTGAGAAGCCGCGTATGGAGTGCAAGCATTACTTTCTATAAAATTGATTTCTGCAGCCCGGCAATCGCTTCCATAAGGGTCTCCACAAGGTTTGATCACCACTTCCACCGGAATAGATTGCAGCGAATAACACCCGTTGTCGACCTGCCTGGCTGACCAATAATGTTTCCCCAGTATTCCGTTGCTGATGTTCAAATCCATTTCACTGTTATAAGTTCCGGTTTGATAGTTGTAGCCAAGGTATATAGGGCCTGTGCTGTCAAACGTGTTGCAGTTTAATCGATACCAGGCCAGTTGCCGAAGGTCTGACTGAAACACTCCTTTTCCATGAATGGTGGCATCGTACTGAGTCTGGTTGACTTCCAGTCTTGCCGGGGTTACAGTGGGTGGATCTTTCTCCGCCACTTTGATGACAATACTTCCGTTGTAAGACCGCGTGTATACTTCTTCCGGAGTGTTACATGGCGCAACGGTTCCCTTCTCATACAAGTGACGTGCGTCCCAACTGATGGTATAGGTGGTTGTTTGTGTTGGTTGAACAACAATCATGATTTTGCTATGAGCGGGGCCACACCCCTCTCTTTGAACCGATACACTGATCACTCCTTCCCCATCTACTATGGGATTTATGTTATTCTCCACTTCACATTGATAATGGCAATCGACGACCTTATATCGTAAGTCTTCTGTCCACAGCAGGTAAGTGCCCCCATTCTGATAGATATATTCCAGAGCCAAGGTCACAGTTTCCCCTTTGCAGATCGTCGTTTTGCTGGCGGAAATCTGCGCTTCCAGGTCGAGGTGATATTGAGCAGTGGCATTGAATGAGAAAAAAAAGAGATTGATCAGCAAAAATGAAACAAGCAGCCTGGCTCTCAATGAAAACATAGATAAGGTTTAGCAGTTAATATTCGGGGTACTCTTAAATATAAGCGATTTTCATTTACTTCCTGTTATTCCCCAATTCCGTTAAGCCAAATACCCCGGAAACGATGGGCATATCTAAACATTCCCGTTCTCCTTTTGCCGGAAATTCCGGTATAAAAAAAATTCACGATATTGTTAGAAAGCATATCGCCCCGCCATGAAAAGTAACTTCATCCTGGCCGCCCTAATAACGCTCACTCTTTTGAGCTGCAACAGCAATCACTCCTGTTCAGCAAATCTGTTGACTGGTTTAAGAAGCACTGCCAGTCATTTGAAAGCAGAGAACGTTTTCCTCTCTGATATTCAGGGTAACAAACTTGGCAGCAACCAGATCCATTTAGGCAGCACAATCAAAATCATTGCCGAAGGAGTAACCGGCTTAACGGCCGAAAACGGAAGAGTGTACCCGGGCTGTTCAATATCAGTAACCGGGAAAGCCGGTAGTTCCATTTTATCCATTGAAGATGCCTTTAGCGACATCGTCAACGGCTTCGATAAAGACTCCGCTACGGTACTGAGAGCCACGCTCAGCACCGGGGCGCCGATGATCGCCGGCGAAAAATACCAGTTCCGGGCTGTCTTCTTTGATAAACGGAAAAAGGGAAGCGAAATAAAAGCCGAAATTGAACTCAATATGCAATAGATGATTCATTAACCTGCCTATGAACCCTCAAATCATCAATCTGCTGTTTGATCTCACCGAGCTGTCGGACCCTGCCTTACAGCGAAAGCGCTGGTTAAGCAACGATCCAATGGAGATCTCTTCGTATGTGGAATTGATGTGCCGGTTGTTTGATGACAATCACCTGGAACAATTCATCGCTTCTCCCGATCCGAGTTCCAGGATTTCTGCCCAAACACTGAAAGGACTCACCGACCTGAAAAATTGCCTGGAACTATATCCCGAAAAAGAAACGGATGAAGAAATCCTGAACGATCCGGCCTGGATACAAATCACTTTGCAGGCATCCAGGGTACTCAGAAGCTGGGAAATGGATATCGGAAGCTGAGAAGCAATTGGTCAATTCGATAATTTGTCAATGAGCCAATAAATCTTGAGAGGTGAATGAGAGGCTGCCGATGGCATATGCGTTTATCGTTTCGGGTTTAACGTCTCACGTTGTTTATAGACTTTTGATTCATTCGTCATTCGCCAACTGCGTTTATCGTTTCGGGTTTAACGTTTCAGGTTGATTATAGGCTTTTGATTTATTCGTCATCCGTCAACTGCGTTTATCGTTTCGGGTTTAACGTTTCAGGTTGTTTATAGACTTTTGATTCATTCGTCATTCGTCATTCGCCATTCGTAATTGCAATGGCTCATTGACTAATTATCACATTGGCTCATTGACTACTGATTCGTTTTTACAATCTTCTTCGATTTAGTTCCGTCTGCAGTGGCAACCTGCAGAATGTAAGTTCCACTGGCGAGGCCTGACAGGTTGTTCACTTCTATCGTGTTCATTCCCCGCGTAACATTCTGGCGCACGTTTCTCACCACTTTTCCGTGCTGGTCCGTAATCACGATCGTGGCCACAGAATTCTGAGAAACGCTGACTTCAAATCGCAATTTGTTATTGAACGGATTGACAATTGAAAGCAGGTCGAATGGTATGGTGGATACACTGACCAGTCTTACCCGGCTGTTTTTAAATCCGCCCGGTTCTTTCACCACCACGCGGTAGTAAGCCAGCGGGTTCAGCTCTTCCGGATCGGTATACTGATAAATTCCATTCGTGTTTTCAGCCCTGACCAGTGCGATCTTCACAAAATCGATTCCATTCAGGCTCTTCTGAAGTTCATAGCTGGTTTGATCGGTTTCGTTTGTGGCACGCCAATTCAATACTGCATGACGGCTCTGAACGGATGCATCAAAGGAAACCAGGTTGGTCTTCAGTACCCACTGGCAGTTGTTCACCAATACAATAATATTCGCACTATTGTAAAACGAACATCCACCATAAAGGTTGGCCGGTGTTGTAGCCACCCGTATTCTGTACTGAACCAGGTGCTGACTTGAGTCGGCCAGGAAACTTGGGAATGCAGCGTTGTATACATAATTACCGCCAGACAATGTAGGCGAACCGGTACCCATCGAAAGAGTATCTGTCCAGGTGGAACCATTATCATGACTTACCTGCCATTGATAGTATACATAGTTGTTGAAGTAGCTGATCACATTACAGTTCAGGTCAACCTGCTGGCCGTAACAAACCTGGGAGTTACCGGAAGGTACCAGGTTAAGGTTGGGTGTACAGGTGGCCAGGCTGATATCATCCAGCGCCCAGTCGTTCCCACCGCCACCCGGCGCGTTGTTGGTAATCGCGAACTCGATATTGGTTTGTGCTACGCCTGTCCTGAACACGAAGCCTTTCTTCACCCATTGTCCGGTATACAAAATGTTTCCGGTAGTATAGTGGTTGATGTTATCGATCGACATACTCAGGTTCGGATAAACACCCGAAGAATCACCGGGAGCCGTAGGGATATAACCCGCCGGTACCGACACACCCGAAGCACCTCTCGCCAGAGAGTCCATCGAACAGCGTGAACAGATATTTCTCACCCAGAATGATAGCTCGTAATAGGTATTCGGACAAAGGCCGGAGATGGGATACTTGAACACCGTATCCAGGTTGTACGCCGAATTCACGAGTAACATATATCCACCGGTTTTACCCCCGGTTGTATCCGCGGCAGGGTTTCCGGCCAGGGGATCCGATGCACCGGTATGATCACCGATCACATCCCACACACCGAAAATACGGTGGGTAGAAGGAGATTCCGGTTTCGGCCAGGTATTAACGGTAGAATATCCGGCGGCATTGTTGCTGGTATTATTACTCAGGGTATACTCAAAGTCACCGGGCTTGCTTCCCACCTGCGTTACATAGGTATATCCCACGGGCATGTTTGGAGAAGCGATGCGGTTGATGGTGTTACCATTACCGAATGTTCCGGTGAAGTCGCCATTGATGCCGTTGTCCAGTACGTTTACCCCGGAGGCATTATTACAGAGACCGTTATTGGTATATACAATTACATTGTTCTGGTTAAAAGTGTAGGTATTGACTGAGGTTGGAGTCGCCACATTGGAATAAGTAAACGTTCCTCCTCCCAGGCTGATCACTGAATTAAGGGCTGCCGTCACTACTACCCGGTAAGATGCCAGCATGACGCAGGTGCTGGATACTACCGGCACATGCACATTTCTGATATGGCCTTTACGCGTGGCTGTAGCCGGGTTATCTCCGGAGTTATATCCCATGTTGATCTGAATCGCGCTGCCGGTAATCCAACCCGCGTCGTCGCCGGAGGCATCCGTAAATGATTTATAAATCTTTCCTTCATTGGTCAGGATGGCAAGCGATCCGGGGACAAAGCTGGTGCCCGCCGGCACGTTGTCGAAAAATGCGCAGCTATCAAGAGCACTGTTGGGCCGCACCACTACCGCTGCACGGATTTCCAATACATCTCCGGGCTCTACAGTACCACCATTGTTACCCTTGGTAACGTTGATGAAGCTCTTACCAAAGAATAAAACAGGTGCGGTAATCGGAGGATTGGTGATACAAATAGTAAATCCGGCATTGGCACTCAGCGACACACTATTGGTACTGTACACCCTCACAAAATAGGTATTGCCTACTGTAAGACTATTGGCATAGGCAACAGTACTGCTCGTAACAATTGAGGTCGGCGGTGCGCCGCAGGCAATGGAAGTAAGCACACCCGCACAGGTTCCGGTGCTGCTCGAAAATACTTCCAGCTGTACCGGTCCGCCGATACCTGAACCATTCAGCGCGATGGCGGAACCGATTCCGGAAAGCGTTACCGTTTGTGAGGGATACTGAGCCACAAAACTGTACCACACATCATCATCGGCAAAACCGCCACAGGTAGTGGCGATACCCGAGTTCTGTGCGTTCACCAGTGTGCCGGTGGTCTGGCTGGTACCTCCTATACAGGTGGCCGCTGGTGTGATGGAAGTTGCGGTAAGACAGTTATCGTTGGCAGGAGGGGTAGGCACAGACAAACAGAGGGTAAACGTACCCTGACCGGTGCCATTTCCGCTGCTGAATATTCTTATATAATAGGTGTTGCCATTGACCAGGTTGGATATAGTACCACTTTCGGAACCGGCGGCGCCAGAACTGTTGTCGCAAACAACCGAAGTAAGAGTACCACCGCAAGTGCCGCTGAAGATTTCATACGCGGGGTTGGTCATAGTTCCTGAAGTTACCGTGATGGTCAGGGTTCCTCCTTTCGCAACAAAAGTATACCAGACATCATCATCAGGAGTGCCGGTGCCACAGGTGGTGGCAATACCGGAATTGGTAGCTCCGACAGTAGTACCTGCAGAAGTAACGGTACAGGCATTATTATTTACAGTAGCTGCCGTGGCAGTGGCACAGTTATCAGCCTGAGCTTTTATCTCCATGCTGAAAAATGCCAATACTAGGGTCAGACCGATAGGAAGGGTTTGTAGGAACTTCCTGGTTTGGGTAAAATTCATAGCATACCGGTTTGTTGGGTTTAGGTTCTACAGGATATCGGTACCTACTAAAACGTACAGGATAATCTTTATTATTGTCTTATATCAATAAAAACAACATTAAAATCATCTGTACAGGGGTAAAACTAATACCCACTCCACTGGAATGCAATCGTAGAACTACTAACGACACCCCTTATTCTTAGTAAAATCCGCATTAACCATTAAAACACACTAAGTGTTATTTCCCTAAAAGAATAGGGGCAATACAATAATTTTTAACGCCTTATTGCCGTTTACGATTTTCCGGCAGACATTTATGTGTGTAGCTAGATTAATCCTTATCCGTGGAAAGCCTACAAATCCTTTATGTCTATGACCCCCAAATCCTACAGGGAAACATTAAGTCTTTCCCTTGCCTCGCTCCCCATATCCAGGTGGATTAAACTGTCTGGATTGGTCGTTCTGTTGTTGTTATTCCGTCAGACCGGTTATAGCCAGGCGGCTAATAACACCTGTGGGACGGCCACCACCCTTACGGTAGGCGGTACCTGCACCGGCACCGGCGGAGACCTTTACCTCGCCAACACCACCAATCCCACAGGAGGATGCGGCTCCAGGGCCGATGTATGGTATAAGTTTACCGTTCCGGCCAACAGTACTTTTGTCACGATCAATGTCTGGCTGACCTCCAACCCTTCGACACTGACTACCTCCAATACGTTCATTGAATTGTTCAACACCAGTAACTGCACGGTTAACGGCACTTCCACGGGCGGTTGTAACAATATCAGTTCTGCGCGCACTTATACCGGCCTGACTGCGGGAGGAACTTATTACTTCCGGATATATACTACGCTTACCCCCAACACCAACGCGAGCCGCTGGGGATTCAGCGTGTGTGTAACCAGCAATGATGAATGTTCACAAGCTACTACCATCACTCCGGGAGGTACGGTGGATGGGTGCTTGTATGGCGCTTCCGCCACGGCTGGTGTACCGGCAGGCTGCTCCATAGGAAACCCCGACGACGATGTCTGGTACAAATTCACCGCCAACGAAACATTTGCCACCATAACCATGAGCAACCTGGGTAGCAACCTGTACTCTTCAGGTCCGAGAATGCAATTGTTTTCCGGCACCTGCGGTTCACTCACTTCCCTGTTTTGCGGGGGAGGCGTGTTGAATGTTCCCAGCGGAACACTTACAGTGGGACAAACTTATTACGTCAGAGCCTATACGCATGGAACGGGCCAATCCGGTTTTAGCCAGGCGGGGGGTTCCTTTAAAATATCGGTTACCCCTTCGGCACCAACAGTGGTTAGCGCGGGAAGAATGAAAGAAGTGTACCAGCAAACTACTTTATCGAGTGTCAATACCCTCGACAACCCCTGGGAAGTAACTTATGGTCCCGATGGAAAACTCTGGATCACCGAATCAAAAGGATACAGATTGTACCGGATGGATCCGGTTACGGGCGCCCGCGATACCATACTGGATGTTTCGCAGGGTAGTACCTTCCTTCCCCTCGCGGATCAGACTTTCAACATGACTTACAATATCGGCGCCAACAACCCGCAGGGTGGATTTGCCGGCCTGGCTCTCCATCCTAAATTGATGGCCGCGGTTGGTGCAGTCAATTATGTGTATGTTTCCTATGTCTATTCGTACCAGTCGAATACAGATCCCAACGGTATCTTTTATACCAATCGCCTGGTGAGGTTCACTTATAATACCGGTACGGGCAAACTGGAATCACCGGTATCCCTTTGTGATACCCTGCCCGGAAGTAACGACCACAACTCGCAGCGTATGATCATCGCCCCCGTCGGATCCACCTACTACCTGTTTTATGCAGGAGGGGATATGGGAGCGGGACAATTCTCCAACAGGTTAAGACCGCAAAAAGCACAAAATCCTGCTTCCTACGAAGGAAAGATCCTGCGATTCAACCTGGAGACCGACGGAGACGGCGGAACACTGGATCAGTGGATCCCCAACGACAACCCCTACAATGCCACCCTGGGAGTGCAGAGTGCCGTTTGGTCAATAGGCATCCGCAATAACCAGGGCTTCGCCTATGACTCGATATTGAACATCCTGTACGGGTCTTCGCATGGTCCTTACAGTGATGATGAAATAAACATCATTCAGCAGGGTAAGAATTATGGCCACCCGTATGTGATAGGATATTCAGCAGACAATAACTATAATAATTCAACGGCCGGTGCGCCCTTGACAACTGCGTCGGGGGTATCCAGCTGCCCGATGATACTGGATGAAAAGCATAATGCCGATTCGCTGGGTGTAAACTATAAAGATCCCTTGTTCTCTGCCTATGCTGCGCCGCAGGCAACTGTGAATAATATCTGGAACACCAACCCCAACAATGGCGGCTGGCCTTCCGAAGGATGGTCGGGCCTCGACCTCTACACACACACGCTGGTACCCGGATGGTATAAATCGCTGGTGGCCGCTTCCCTGAAATGGGGAAGGCTGGTAAGAATGCGTTTGTACAACACCGGTGATTCTGTGGTGAAAACAGGAAGCACCGATACCATCAGTTACTTCGGAAGCACTAACCGTTTCCGCGATCTGGCCATCAATCCCGATGGAAAAGATTTTTATGTGATCATGGACAAATCCGCCACCACTTCAGGACCCAGTGCCGCCAACCCGGTAATTCCGGCTTGCGGGGGATGCGTACAGAAATATACGTTCCTCGGGTATGCAGATGTGGCCGGCACCAGCAGCATACCGGATGAAATTTCGGTAACGGCAGGCACGGTCAACTCCTGCGCCACCGGAACAACGGTCACCATCAATGCCACCAACAGCAATTACTGGGTACCCATAACAGGGCCCGATGGAAACATTATGGCAGAAATTTTTGCCAACGGACAAACACTGGGTACGGTCACCTCTTCCTTCTATGTACACAACGGATCTATCCGCCGGAAAGGCAATGCCCGTTATTTGAACAGGAACATCACGATCACCCCGCAATTCCAGCCGTCTTCACCGGTGCTGGTGCGGTTCTATCTTACCAAAGGAGAATACGATTTACTGGATGCCGACCCGATGAGCCAGATTACGGCGATCGCGGATCTGAAAATTCATAAAAACAGCGATCCCTGCTCAGCTACGATTTCAGGTGTAACGACGCTGATCAACCCGTCTGTGGCGACGACTTTCAATAGCAACAATGCATACGTTCTGCAGGCAAGCATTCCCTCCTTCTCCAGTTTCTATTTCGCGGCTGCCAACCTGACCCTGCCACTGACCCTGGTAACTTTTACAGGAACCTATAAAGACAATGCCTCTCACCTGAACTGGGAAACCAGCCAGGAAGTCAATACAGACCGCTTTGTGGTAGAACGCAGTATCGACAATACTAACTTTGAAACCATTGGGGAAGTAAAAGCCAAAGGAAGCAGTACCCAGAAAACTGGTTACGCATTCATCGACGACAAGGCATCTACACTGGGTGTTGCCTACATTTCCTATCGCCTGAAGATGTATGACCGCAACGGTGAGTTTACCTATTCCAATATTGTAAGAATCAGCGTTCCTGATATCCTGGTCACCATTGTGAACATCTATCCCAACCCGGCACCGGAAGAAACCGTTCTTTCCCTGTTGTCGCCCCGAGACCAGAGAGTGCACTGGCAATTGATCGACAATGCAGGTCGGGTGATAATCAACCAGTGGCAAAATATCCGCCGCGGCGAGAACAAACTGACGATTGATCTGAGGAAGATACCGTCCGGAGCCTATTTTGTAAAAGTAAAAGGAGCATTCGTAGATACCATTCAAAAGCTGCAAAAACAATAACCAATAACCACACACATCCAGCAACTGCCTGCCTGAGCAATCAGGCGGGCAGTTTGCATTTTGCTATACGCGGTTTGAATTACCTTCGCGCACATGGAAAAGTTTCAGGCACTCCGGATCGTATTTATGGGAACTCCAGAATTTGCAGTTGCCTCACTTGATGCGCTGGTACAGGCTGGCTGCCAGGTGGTGGCGGTAGTGACTGCACCCGATAAACCGGCAGGGCGGGGCATGAAAATGACGGAGAGCGCCGTCAAGAAGTTTGCGACTGAAAAGGATCTGCCGGTGCTGCAACCGGATAAACTGAAAAACCCGGATTTTCTCCATCAATTAAGTTCTTACAAGGCCGACCTGCAAATTGTAGTAGCTTTTCGTATGCTGCCGGAACTGGTTTGGAATATGCCACCCATGGGAACAGTCAACCTGCATGGTTCCCTTCTTCCTCAATATCGCGGTGCCGCTCCCATCAACTGGGCAGTGATCAATGGCGAAAAAGAAACCGGTGTAACCACCTTTAAACTACAGCATGCGATCGACACGGGCAATATCTTGCTGCAGGAGTCTTTTCCAATCGGTGAAAATGAAACTGCCGGCGAGGTACACGACAGGATGAAAGAAATTGGCGCGCGCCTGCTCGTAAAAACAGTGAAAGGACTGGCCGACGGAACACTGGAAGAACATCCGCAAACACATAACTCTGACTCCTCCCTTCTCCAACACGCCCCCAAGCTGTTTACAGAAAACGGACGGATCGATTTTACACAGCCACTGGAACAGGTGCATAACCTCATTCGCGGGCTGTCGCCGTTCCCGGGCGCTTTCACCACCTTAAAAGATAAAACGCTTAAAATCTACAGGACGGAAAAAATTCCCGCAACAGAACCACTAAACCAACCTCCGGGAACCCTGCTCACCGATCACAAATCATGGATACATTTCACTTGCCCGGACGGATACCTTTCCGTAAAAGAACTGCAGCTGGAAGGGAAAAAAAGGATGAATGTGGAGGAGTTTTTGAAGGGGTACCGGGGGTAGAGAAAGTGTGATAGAGAGTTTGCAGTTTACTGTTTGCAGTTTACTGTTTGCAGTTTGCGGTTACGATTCGAATGGTGAAAAGACACCCACATCCCTCAACCATAAAACGGCAAACAGTAAACCGCAAACCATCGTGAAACATGAAACGATAAACGCTAAACCCTAATACTTCACATCCACATAAAACTTGTTCATGCTGACGCCGAGTTCGGAGGCGGCGGCATCACTGATGCGGATGGTGAGGCCCTGGCTCTCTTTCATTTCAGGCAACTGACCTAACACTTTTGCGTATACGCTCTTATTGGTGGAAGAAAAACTGACTTTAACAATGGTTCCAACAGGTACATTATTCATCAGGGCATAGTATTTCCCGTCGTTCCATCCGCTGGTACTGCGGAAGATGCCGGCATTGCCGGTTGCAGCCACTCCCGTTTCTACGTATAAGCGCCGGAATGCTCCGCCCTTGTGCGCTGCGGGATTGGTATTGGAAACCGGTTGTACATCCGGGGAGCGTGTGTCCTCCCTGTTGTCGGCCTTCGGTTCGGTTTTTACCGGTTCTGTTTTGGGGTTTTCGGTTTTAGCCGTTTCTGTGGATTTAACCGGCTCCTCCTTTTCAGCAGGTAAAGAAGTCGTTTCTTTTTTCTTGTCGGGAGATTTGGTTTCTGTTTGCACAACAACAGGCGACCCTCCTGCTACCGGTATTTTCGAGCTGCCCATCTTCGCCAGGGGCGATTGTGTTTGCTTCACTTTCAGAAAACCGATCACCAGTTGCATACCGGGTTTCAACTGATCGTTTTTGACATTGTTCCACTTTTCAATACTGGCAGGCGCCACTTTGTTGTAGTGGGTACTGATCCGGTACATCCATTCTTTATCCTGAACAGTATGATAGAGGGGAACAAATACTTCATCAGCAGCTCTTTCTCCATCCTGTGAAAAATTGGCATCGGTCAAAGGGATCTTCAGCTTCTGCCCGATGGCGAGGGGCTTGTCGAGTGAACTGTGATTGTAAGGCGCGATTTCTTTAGGGCTTTGATTGTAAATGCGGCCAATGCTATACCAATTCTCTTTGGCAGCCACAGTATGGGTGACATACAGGTTGGGCGAGGTGCCCTCAACCTGCAGCTTCGTCTGTGCAAAGGCGGAGCCTGCTGCCAGTAAAAAAATGAATATGGTCGCTCTGATCTTTAACATAGGTTCGAGTTTGGAATAAATGCAAAGATGCTGAATTTTTTGCCGCCGCAGCCTGTTTAAAATGTAAAATCGGGGGCCAATAAATGAGGCGATTCTATAAGATGTTGGAGATGGATTCAGCCTTTTTTTAATATCCTCCATTCTTTGGGATAATAATTATTCAGCCTGTTGGAAAGCAACTTCACCCATCCCAGGTTGGCTCCTTCATACCTGGCCAGGGCCCATCCTTTGGGTAAGTTGGTGAAGGCTTCGCTGTTCCATTGAACTTCATCTTTGCGCAAATATTGTATGGCCTGCTCGTACTTTAACGTAATGGCAACAAGTTCGGGGTTTGCCAGGAGGCTCAGGGCCAGACTGTGATCAGGTATGAGGTCCGTTCCTGCCAATTTGCCTAAACGGCATCCGGACATCCGCAAATAAAGAGAAGCCGATAATACCGCTGCCAGGGACTCTTCCTGGCTTTCCGGGATAGCAAAATAAAGATCAGAGAGTTTACATATGGTGGGTGAAACGCCCGTGTTGCGAAGCCAGGGTTGGATCAAGGCCGTTTCCCTGCTGCCGGCACGCTCAATACGGGCTCTTTTACTGGAGGCACGGTAAACGCCTCCGTCATTCTTTCTGAAAACACTCACAAAAAATCCTTCGCCTTTTACACGGTCGGGCCAGAAACGATATCCATATGCCTGCTTTTCGGAAACAGTTTCAACGATGCCCCATTCCTTGTCCAGGCTCAGCCTCACCGGGGAGGCATCCAGATTGTTCATTACCCAATCCATGATATCCTCATCTTCTTCTTTGGAAAACGAACAGGTAGCGTAAATCATAACTCCTCCTTCCTTCAAACAGGGCCAGGCATCGGCCAGTATTCGCTGCTGCCGCTGACTGCACAGTAAAACATTGGCGATACTCCATTCACTTACGGCCTCTTCATCGCGCCGGAACAATCCGCTACCGCTGCAAGGGGCATCCACCACCATCACGTCAAAAAAATTTTCCAGCCGGCTGAAGTCTTTCGGGTCATTATTGGTCACCATCACATTGGCGCCACCCCATTTAATCAAATTCTCCTCAAGAATGGCAGCCCGCTGACGGATCACTTCATTGCTGACCAGCAGACTGCTTTCAGTTATCAAAGATTGCAGAAGAGTTGATTTTCCGCCAGGCGCAGCGCACAGATCAAGTACCTTGATATCCTTTTCGAGATCGATGGATTGACACAAAGCCTGCTCCACGAACATGCTCGATGCTTCCTGCACGTAGTAAGCCCCTGCATGAAAGAGCGGATCAAACGTAAAAGACGGGCGGTGATCGAGATAAAAACCCGAGCGGCACCAGGCCACTTTACCGGATACCTGCGGAATAAAATCATGGCTGGAGAGTGCAGGACGTTCCCGACCGGACAGTTGCCCGTCACTTCCTGTTTTTTGTGGATTGATACGGATGGATACGGGTGATTCCGCTGCCTCATGCGTTTGCAGGAAATCCTGCTCCATAAAACCGGGCAAGCCGCGAAGAGATGTGATGAGGTCTGTAGGAAGCATGGGAGAGCGCTTGGTGGTTTCTCGTTTCAGGTTTATGGTTTATTGTTCGTTTGAATCTGAAAGTCCCCTGTTTGAGCAATTTGTTTTTAACCTGAAACCTCAAACATCAAACCATAAACCTTGATTTCATATCGCCTTTATCTCTGCTACCAGGTCCTGCAAAACCTTTTTGGCATCGCCAAACAACATGGAGGTTTTAGGACGGAAGAAAAGATCGTTTTCGATACCGGCATAACCGGGTTTCATACTGCGTTTATTCACGATCACGTTTTTGGCAAGCTCCACATCCAGGATCGGCATTCCATATATCGGGGAAGAAGGATCCGTTTTGGCTGCGGGGTTGACAACATCATTGGCCCCGAGTATCAATACAACATCGGTAGATTTGAATTCGTCGTTGGCCTGCTCCATCTCCAGCAACTTGTCATAGCTAACGTCAGCTTCCGCCAGCAATACATTCATATGACCGGGCATTCTTCCCGCAACAGGGTGAATGGCATATTTTACTTCCACTCCTTTTTCCTGGAGCAGATTTTCGAGTTCATGGCAGATATGCTGCGCCTGGGCTACCGCCAATCCATAACCGGGAACGATCATTACCTTGTGCGCATAACTCATCACAACGGCCGCATCGCTCAGGGAGATTTCCTTGTACTGGCCCTGCTCTTTGTTTCCGGCTGGTCCGCCGGCTGTATTTCCACCGAATGCTCCTATCAACACATTTTTGAGTGACCGGTTCATGGCCTTGCACATCAGGATTGTCAGCAGGGTTCCGGCAGCGCCCACCAGTATGCCTCCGGTCAGCATCACCTTGTTATCGTACAGGAATCCGCCACAGGCTGCTGCCACACCGGTAAAAGAGTTCAGCAGGGAGATCACAACGGGCATGTCTGCGCCACCAATGGGCATTACAAACATCACTCCATACAGTACAGACAATGCCAGTATGCCGTAAAACAGGGCCAGTACGCTTGCTTTGGCTTGCAGCTGCACTTCCATGGGAGAAGAGGAAAACTGCAACTCAAAACCGGAATTGATCGTAAACAACAAATAGGTCATCAATCCGAGAATCAGCGCCAGCAATCCCAGGTTGACGATATGCTGTCCTCTGAATGAGAAATCTTTGATCCGGCCATTCAGCTTTCCCCATGCAATCATGCTTCCTGTAAACGAAACCGTGCCGATGATCAGGCCCAAAAGGATGATCAGCAACTGACCGTGAGATACCTGGATGGTATCTACCTGAACGTTACCTTTCAACACCAGGTTGGGAAGTATGTTAACCGTTGAGTCGATCACCGGTTTATGAACAAAATGATTGAACTCCACAATGGAAATCAGGGCCGCACAGGCGCCACCCATTCCGTTGAACATACTCACCATCTCGGGCATGGCGGTCATTTTCACCCTTTTTGCGGCAAGGGTACCAATGACGGCCCCGATGATCAGGCCACCAAAAATCCAGGGATAGTTTCCAAGCTTCTTTCCTTCTTCATCGGTGTACAAGAATATGGTTCCCAGAATGGCGATGGTCATGCCTGCAGCAGCCACGAGGTTGCCCTTCCTTGCCGAGGCAGGGTTTGACAGCATCTTCAATCCCAGTATAAAAGTTACTGAACCGATGAGATAACAGATAGTCAGTATGTCAAATTGAATCATGGTTATTTGATCTTGAAAATGAAAAAACGGTCAGCCGACCGCCTATGAACAGCCTATTCCTCATTTTTTCTTTTTAAACATCTCGAGCATTCTGTCCGTAACCACAAAACCACCTACCACGTTGAGTGTACCCAGTATTACGGCAATAAACCCGAGCGAGAGGGCCAGGATATTATCGGGTTCCGCTTTTCCCATTACAATGATGGCTCCGATGATCACTACGCCGTGAATGGCATTGGCTCCGCTCATCAGCGGAGTATGAAGCACGCTGGGCACACGGCCAATCACCTCGATTCCCACAAAAATCATGAGTATCACGACATAGATCATTTCCTGATGCAGGGAAATCCAGTTTAAAACATTTTCCATGAACTCTTGCTTTTAATTTTTGATGAGTCAGAGTGACTGCACTCTTTCATGAACGATTTTTCCATCGTGTGTGATGCAGGCGCCCTTTACCAGGTCGTCCTGCCAGTTGAGATTTACCTGGGCTTCCTTGCTGATGATCAGTTGGAGGAAGTTCAGCACGTTCTTTCCATACAGTTTGCTTGCATCGGCAGGCATCGATGAAGGAAGGGCCGAATTGCCCACTATCGTCACTCCCTGGTGAACGATGGTTTCATCATTGCGTGTCAGGTCTGTATTTCCACCGGTTGCGGCGGCAAGGTCAATGATTACGCTTCCTTTCCTCATGGATTCGATCATGGTTTGCGTAATCAGCACAGGCGCTTTCTTTCCGGGTATCTGCGCAGTTGTAATAACGATATCTGCCTTGGCAATGCTTTCAGCGATTTTCGCTTTCTGTCGTTGTTGAAATTCCTGGCTTTGCTCCACCGCGTATCCACCGGCTTTGGAAGCATCGGCCGCACCTTCCACTTCCACGAATTTGGCCCCAAGGCTGATTACTTCCTCTTTCACTGCGGGCCTCGTATCGAACACTTCCACCACGGCACCCAGTCGTTTTGCGGTGGCAATCGCCTGCAATCCGGCCACGCCTGCACCCAGTATCAGCACTTTTGCAGGAGCAATACTTCCCGCGGCGGTCATGAACATCGGAAAATACCTGCAGTAAAGACCAGCGGCCAGCAATACTGCCTTATATCCGGCAATATTTGCCTGGCTGCTGAGCACGTCCATGCTTTGGGCGCGTGTAGTACGCGGCAGCATATCCAGGCTGAAACAGGTTACCTGGCCGCCTGCCCATTTTTTCATGATATCCGCATTAAATAATGGCTGAAATACGCCGATTACAATCTTTCCGGGTGGAACCGCTTGCGAAGGGGTTTGAATACTGAGTACGATGTCTGACTGCTGAAGAACAGATTCGGCCTCTGTAATGGTGGCACCGGCCTGTATATAGTCCGCATCCGAATAAAAAGCTTTCTCGCCTGCGTTTTTTTCGACTATCACTGTTACCGACTTCTTTACTAGTGCCGCCACTGCTTCCGGAAGCAGGGATACTCTGGTTTCAAAACTTGGTTCTTTCAAAACTCCAATCGTCATAATGAATTACGGGTGCGTTGGATGAATAAACAGGATACCGGGACGAGTCACGCCATTTCTTTCTCACACAAGGATCAAGATAAATACTAAATCCCATAGAAGGAAATCAGCATTTTCCCGGCGGTTGAAGGTAATGAATTTTAAAATCTTATCCGGAAATGCTGCTTCACCTTGAAGGAAGGATCTATAAATACCAGCCCGATAAAAAACAGATCAATGGAAAGCATTACCCGGTTGTCAGCAGTTATTTTCTCCCAGGCCTTCTCCATTTCCGGGCTCCAGTGAATATCATCAAAAATGAGAACGGAATGGGGACTCATGGCGGGCAACAGCTGTTCAAAATAACGAAGGGTTGGCTCAAGGCGGTGGTTGCCGTCAACGTAAACGAGGTCGAAAGGGGTATACTGCGGGATCACAGCGGGTAATACCTGGTCAAAATTTCCTTCCACCACACGTATATTCTTCAAACCAATCGATTCAAAGTTCTGCCGGGCCCGTGAAGTAATTGCCGGCGACCCTTCCACGCTGATAACAGTAGCATTGAGATTGCCTGCTGCCAGGTAAGCCGTACTCAAACCCAGCGATGTGCCGAGTTCAAGCATCGTTGCAGGCTGGTAATGATTGGCGAGACGGAACAGCAACTGCCCGATCCTGCGCGGTTTGGCGGCCTTTCGGGCGATTGAACGTACGGAACGGGTACTACCCGCCCCGGTGGCCGATCCGGCCCCCATGTCTTCCACATCGATCCTCTCCCGGCTAAGGAGCAACCTTTCCCGTAGCCCCTCTATGATCGGATAATAGTAATACTGACCCCGGTCATTCAATACCTCCGAAATCAAATCATATACAAAGGGCGAGTGGACCCCATGACCTTTCGAATGGAATGCCTTTGCCCGAAACCGGAGATAACGGCCAATCAATTGCATTACGTTATATGGCTGTGACATCAGTAGCGGGGTATTTGAAAAAGTATTTCATCAGGACTTACGCTGCCACACCTGGAAAGAATAATCATAGGCATGTTTGTCGTCGGCTTTGAAATTCAGTTCCGACAGCAGTTCCCATTCGCTTTCCGGGAAAGACGGGAAATAGGTATCCCCTTCTACGATGGTATGAACCCGGGTCAGGTAGATCTTCCGGGTGTAAGGAAGTGCCAGCCGGTATATTTCCCCACCGCCAATGATGAAGGCCTCTTTGGCATCCGCTTCGGCAGCCAGCAAAATAGCGGCATCCAGGTCGGGTGCGGTATAAGTACCTTCGGGAGCGTATCCGGCCTGCCGGGTGATGATGATATTGGTGCGGCCGGTCAAAGGCTTGCCCAGCGATTCGAATGTCTTGCGCCCCATGATCACAGGCATACCCCAGGTGGTGTTTTTAAAAAATTTCATGTCATTGGGTAACCGCCAGAGCAACTGGTTGTCTTTACCAATCACATTATTGGTGGAAGCCGCCACTACAATGCTTAATACCATTGATTCGATTTAAGGATGATACGGGCGCCTGATATCCGAACGCTGCCGTTTACGTTTAAATGGCCACGGGCGCCTTGATGGCCGGGTGCGACTGGTAATTCTCCAGCGTGAAATCTTCAAACCGGAAACCAAAGATATCTTTTACTTCCGGGTTGAGTTTCATAACAGGAAGGGGGAATGGCTGGCGGCTTAACTGCAGTTTCACCTGATCCATGTGATTATTATAGATGTGTACATCGCCAAAGCTATGAATGAATTCACCGGGCTGGAGGTCACATACCTGCGCGATCATCAAAGTCAGCAGGGCATAGGAAGCAATGTTAAACGGAACACCGAGAAAAACATCTGCACTGCGCTGATACAACTGGCAACTAAGGCGGCCCTCCGCTACATAGAACTGGAAAATAGTATGACAGGGCATCAAGGCCATCTTCGGCAATTCTGCCACGTTCCAGGCGCTGATGATCAGTCTCCGGCTGTCGGGATTTGTCTTGATCTGTTTGATCAGATCCGTCACCTGGTCAACCACTTTCCCATCGGCCCCTTCCCAGCTCCTCCATTGACGGCCATATACCGGTCCCAGTTCGCCTTCTTCATTAGCCCATTCATTCCAGATGCTAACCCCATGCTCTTTGAGATAACGAATATTGGTATCTCCCTGTAAAAACCACAGCAGCTCATAAATGATGCTCTTCAGGTGCACTTTTTTGGTGGTCACCAGTGGAAAGCCCTGCTGCAGATCGAACCTCATCTGGTATCCAAAGCAACTGAGCGTACCTGTACCGGTCCTGTCGTGTTTCTGCACGCCATGATCCAGGATATGCTGAAGTAGGGAAAGATATTGCTGCATGGCCGCAATTTAGTTGAAACTGCCCATCCTGAAAAAACCGCGCCACGCTCCGGCCTGATCTGGGGAAAACTTGACAAAAAATAAGGTTCCCCCATTTCAAGGGTTTCCTGTAGCCATTCTACTATACCGTAAAAAAAATACAGTCCCGGCAAACCTGCATCAGTACGATTACAACAATTATTGAAGATATTTACCGGATTAATAACTGTTCCGATTGCCATGCTAACCCAAAAGCTTCGCGGCGCCTACAGCGTCCTCCTGCACTATGTAAAGTTCATTCTGCTGATCTCCTTCCTCACCAGGCTGGCTCTGCTGATCTGGTCATTCCCGAAGGCCCAATTGGGTATAGCGGGTGTGCTGAAGATCTTTGCCCTGGGATTGATCTATGATTTTGGAGTGGCGATCTTCCTGGTCACTCTCTATTCGGTCTACCTGCTCCTATGGCCCTCCAAATGGAACAACAGCCGTATCAACAAGATCATCACTTATACCGCTTTTTTCCTGACCACGCTGATCGTGATGTTCAGTTTTTTCGCGGAGTTTACCTTTTGGGAAGAATTCGAATCGAGGTTTAACTTCATTGCGGTAGACTACCTGATCTATACCTACGAGGTGGTTAACAACATCAACCAGTCTTACCCTCTTCCCTATCTTATCGGCGGCATGGTATTGCTTACGATACTGATTACCTATGTTTTCATTAAAAGAAAATATTTCCGGGAAGCATTCGAAGCAAGAGCCGGGTTTGCCGGAAAACTGGCATTGACCGGCACGATAATAGTATTGGCCATCATTTACTCTTTCTGGGTCAGTAATTACTGGGCAGATTCCAGCCGCAACCGTTACCAGAACGAACTGTCGAAGGCCGGCATCTATTCCTTCTTCTCTGCTTTCAAGAATAATGAGCTCAACTATGATCAGTTTTACCTGCGAATCCGTAACGAGCAGGCGTTCGATCTGGTAAAAAAGGACCTTGCCGATTCCTCTGCGCATTTCGAGGAGGATCCCTTATCGATCCACCGGACTTATTCGCGCGCAGGCGTGGCGCTTAAACCCAACGTGATCATGATCACGATCGAAAGCTTCAGTGCAGACTTCATGACCTATTTCGGCAATAAGAGTTCGCTGACGCCTTTTCTCGATTCGCTGGCACTTAAAAGCCTCCTTTTTACAAATTTGTACTCCACCGGAACCCGAACAGTCAGGGGAATGGAGGCACTCACGCTTGCCATCCCTCCCACCCCGGGAAGCAGTATCGTCCGCCGGCCCGACAATGACCACCTCACCACCATCGGGCATATCTTCCGGCAGAATGGATACAAAACCGGGTTCTTCTATGGTGGCGACGGATATTTCGATAACATGAACATGTACTTCGGCAATAACGGCTATACGGTATATGATCGCGGCAGAGACCTGCTACGCGATCGCTTTGAATCTGATCGCATACGCATTGACGATAGCCTGGTCAGCTTTGAGAATGCCTGGGGCATCTGTGATGAGAATCTATATGATGTGGTGATCCGGCAGGCCGACAGCTCCTTTGCCCGTAACGAGCCCTTTTATGATTTTGTCATGACCACTTCCAATCACCGGCCTTATACCTATCCTTCCGGGAAAATAGACATCCCTTCGGGCAGCGGCAGAGACGGGGCGGTCAAGTATACCGATTATGCCATTCGGCAGTTCTTCCAAAAAGCCAGCAGCAAACCCTGGTTCAAAAACACGATCATTATCCTGGTGGCGGATCATTGTGCCAGCAGCGCAGGTAAAAATGAAATAGATGTGTCCAAGTATCATATCCCGGCAATGGTATACAATCTTCCTTCACCACGACCGGACTCCATTCAGGCAGTCTGTTCACAAATCGATATCTATCCCACGCTATTTAACCTGATGAACTGGACTTACCAGAGCAACCTGTTCGGTAAAAATGTACTGGACAGCTCCTATATTCCAAGAACCTTCGTAGGAACGTATCAGAAACTGGCCTACCTGAAGAACGACCGGCTGGTGATTCTGAGTCCGCAGGAGAAAGCAGAAACTTATATTTATAAAAAGGATACGAATGAGCAGGTTCCGGTAAAAGCGGATTCCTCCCTCATCAGGGAAGCCGTGGGATACTACCAGTCGGCCTACTACCTGTTCAAGAACGAAAAACTGAAATACCAGACCCCGGGTAATAAATAACTCATCCAGTTCGGTGGTTTTGAAGGGAGAGAGAATACCGTCTTCCCGATCACCCATAAAAAAACCCTCCTGCGCCAAAGCATGGGAGGGTGAAAGTGGACTGCATCGGATTCGAACCAATGACCCCTACTCTGTCAAAGTAGTGCTCTAAACCAACTGAGCTAGCAGTCCGGGCTGCAA
The DNA here is from genome assembly GCA_964605065.1 of uncultured Chitinophagaceae bacterium. GTDB lineage: Bacteria > Bacteroidota > Bacteroidia > Chitinophagales > Chitinophagaceae > Endoryza. Next base: position 227,789 of record CAZSAQ010000005.1, on the reverse strand, counting down.
ATGTGCAACAATTTCAACGCCGGATAAAATGATTTTTTACCGGAACAAAATCCATCAGGGTTTCAATTTCACCCGAAGCACATACATATTGGCAGTAATATAAACAGTCTGGTCGTTGTCTGCCAGGGCGATGTTACTGCAGGGTTCGGGAATCCTGAATTTCCCAATGATCTTTCCGGCAGCATTGAATATATACACCCCACCGGGACCGGTGGCAAAAATATTTCCCTTCTTATCCACTTTCAATCCGTCGGGCAGCCCTTTGGCGCCGGCCTTGCTTTCAGGTGTGGCATCATGAAGAATACGCGGATTGGTTAGCACGTCGTTTTCTCCAAGATCAAACAGATACCAGATCGCTTTGTCGGGATCAGAATTGGCAACGATCAGTGTTTTTTCATTATTGAGGAAAGCGATTCCGTTGGGCCGGGTTAGTGTATCGGTAAGCAGGGTAACCTGTCCGCCGGCAACCTTATACACTCCCTGAAAAGTAAGTTCTTTGAGGGAGTCATGCGCGAGACCATACGGCGGGTCGGTAAAAAACAAATCTCCATTGCTTCTGAAAACAGCATCATTGGGACTGTTCAATTTTTTACCCTGGTATTTGTCTGCGATCGTCACAAAACGGGGAGCAGGTGCATTCAGGGGTGCGTCCATCCACGCCATACGACGATCACCATGCTGGCACATCACCAGTTTGTTGTCCTTGTTTAGCAACAATCCGTTCGACCCGGGTTCGCCTCCCCGCGGAATGGTATCGGTATAGCCCGAGGGTGTGAGGTACAATTCCTCTCCCTTCTCTTCGGTCCACTTGAATATCTTGTTGGGTGGTATATCTGAAAACAACAGCGTCTTGTCGCTTTCCAGCCAGAGAGGGCCTTCGGTCCACTTATGTCCCTCGGCAATGATCTCTACCGGTGTACTTACTGCTGTCAGCGACGCAAAGGAAGGGTCCGTCTGTTCGATGGTTCCAATCGTCTGGTATTTTTTTGTCATATTGTCGGCCGATGAAGGATTGTTGTTATTACAGGCAACCAGGATGACGATCCCGGCAAGAAGTCCAAATTTATTCATAGCAGCAGTTTTGCTTTATTGGTTGAGATGAATCCATGTTTCATAAATGGGCTCACCGCGGGAGCTCAATCCGCTGTGATGCCAGGTACCTTTTTCCAGTTTGCCGTCGAAACCAAGGGATGCTCCCACTCGCGAAGGATCCCGGCTGAAAAAGTCAATGTGCTCCGTATAACGGCCATTTTCAAATGTATAATGACCACCGCCGGTGCCGAAAAATTCTTTGGTCTGCCGGTTAAAGGCAATCCATTGAAAGCGGGTACCCGATAATATTTTCAAAGTGCGTCTTTCTCCGAGTTGTATTTCTGAAATTTCTTCTCCCTGTTTTCTTCCATTGATACGCCAGACTCCCGACAAGGGAGAACCCGCTGGATCTATCAATGCCCACGTAACCGCTGAACCGGTAAACGCGGCAATAATATTATTACCGGTTAAACGGCATTCAAACAACTGAGCAGTTCCCACCAATTCGGGCTTTTCCGTATTGAATTCAAAACGGACCAGGAGACTGCCCTCTTTTGGTTCGAAAGGGCCGCCCCAGGTTTTTTCAAACTTCTTTGCAGAAAGGTTATAGGAAACAAACACACAGTAGTTATCGATCAGTTGCACTACAAATTGCTGTTCGCCCTGTGTGTATTGCCAGGCTCCCTGCCAGGCAGCGATCAGGGGCGATGAATGAGCCCTGGATGACGGGGCCAGCAAAAAAAAGCACAACAGGCCTGACATAAAAAAGCGGGCGATCTTTTTCATACAGCAGCAATTGATTTACTACCGTAAATATAAGAGATTACCCGCTTGACTGGATATAAATGATGGAACCCGATCAGTTTGCTATTAATACACCATTGCTTCCCACCTGCTGCGGCGTGGAATGGTCTGTGCCCGCCGACAATAACGGTGATACCCGCTTTTGAATTTCCAGGCACAGCGCATGATATTGTTTCAGCTGATCTCCGCTCTCAGAAAGTTGATTCTCCAGCTGCGTGATCACCTTCACCGACCTGTTCATCTCTTCCTCGTATTCACTCAACCGCTGGCGTAATTGACGCTGTTCATTACCTGCGATCGACAGGCTGTCTTCGGCATCCAGCAACTGCTGCTTGAGCAATCGGTTTTCGGCAGAGCCTTCCTCTATCAGCTGCTGTTGACGTTGGGTCTCTTCCCCCTTCCATTGGTTGTCTTCCGTCAGGAATCCGTTTTCTTTCCGAAGCTCTTCCATTTGCTGATCCAGCTGATGATTCATCCGGGTCTTCTGCTCGAGCTGCTGCTGCAGCAATTGCAACTGCGCGTTCCTGTCTTCCAGCATTTCCTTCAGGGAAGCCGCTTCCACCAGCCGGCTTCTTAAGTCCTGTTCGGTTTCCGGCATCCGGCCCTGGTGAGCATACTCCTCCCCGTTATTTTTGCTGCTCAGTAACTGGGTGCTCCTGATTTCCCCGATCGACTGCTGCAGCTCACTGTTCTCCGCTTCCAGCCGCCGGCATTCTTCATGCAGCTGCTTCACCTGCTCTGTCAGCCGGGTGTTTTCCTCAAATCGCTCCCGGTCTCTCTCTTCCATCTTCTCCTGCTGGGAGAGATGAAGATCCCGGGCGTCGGTGCCTGCCTGCCTTGCAGCTTCCTGCATTTCACGCACCATGCGGTCGAGCTTCTGCACTTCCTGGTCCTTCGATTCCTGTTGCTGCCTCAATAACGCGATCTCCCGGTTGAGCTGTTCGATAACAGATTGCAGCCTCTTTACTTCTTTGTCTCTGTCAGAATAATCCTCCTGACTGCCGGCTGTTTTCTCCAGGTATTCAACCGACTGCTGAACCTGCTGCATTTTCAGTTCAAAATGACGGATCTGCCTTTGCCAGCTGCCTTCTGCTTCTTCCTGTCCATCAGGAAAACCTTCCTTTCCAGACTGGAAACTCAACTTTATTTTTTTGAGTTCGCCCTGTAACAGCTCGTATTGTTCGCGGCTATTGAATACCTGATGCCGGAAAAAAGAAACATCAGCCGGCTGATTTTCACTTGCAAAGGCCATAGCATATCCCGATTCAGGCGCAACAGTCAATGCCGCCGATTTCTTACGACGGTAATGAATGAATACTACTATTAAGGTAGATACCACAAACAATGGGATACTGATCCACATCACGATCTTCAGGAATTGCAGGAATTCCGCCAGGGAAGCGAGCAGTAAAATCATGTAGCAATAATTTAGTGTAGAGGTAATCTCATAGACAGATACAGCACCAGACAGTGTTGAGTAAAATTAGCCACGATTAAAAGCGAAGGAGTTTCCGAACAAAATTCAAGAATGATACCAAAAAAGAAAGAGAGCAGGTTTTTAACAGAGCGAATTATCCACAGGGATTGATTGGTTTGAGGTTTGAGGTTTGATGTTTACTGTTTGAGGTTTACAGTTCCGCGTAGTCAGCGTTATTCTGCGTTTTAAGCGTCCCTTTGCGCCCTTAGCGGTTCTTAGCAATCTTTGCGTTCCTAAAAAAATCTCGCGCAAAAAGTATCTTGAAAGAGAATACAGGTATTTTAAAAAATATTACTTTTTACTTTTTACTCAACCTCCGCTGAATCTCCTTTCTGATCAAGGCAAGCTCTCTTCCTGTTTGGCCGGCCACGCTGCTGTTTTCCTGGGCTCTTCGCATCAGGTAAGGGATTACGTCATGGATCGGCCCGAATGGCAAATATTTACTGACTGCAAAACCGGCACGGGCCAGGTTGAAGGTGATATTGTCACTCATGCCCAATAACTGGGAAAAATGTACGTGCGGGTGATTGTGCGGGAGCCCTTTCTGATCGAGCAGCTGGGTGGTATAGAAGTTACTGTGTTCATTATGCGAAGCCACCACCAGGGATATACGGTCGAGGTGCTCGATGCAGAACTTTACAGCTTCGTTATAGTCGCGGTCACAGGATTCTTTATCGGGCTGTATGGGGGACGGATAGCCCATTTCCGCCGCCCGTTTCCTCTCCTTTTCCATGTAGGCACCGCGTACCAGTTTGGCGCCGAGGATAAATTGCCGCTGTTCGGCAGCCTCCAGTGAATCCTGCAGGAATTTCAGTCGATCGTGCCGGTAAAGCTGAAAGGTATTAAATACCACAGCACGGCCCCTGTTGAACTGATCCATCATGAGGGTGGTGAGCACATCTACAGGATCCTGTATCCAGGTTTCTTCTGCATCGATGAATACACCCACTTTGCGGTCGGCGGCGGTCTGGCAGATTTTCAGCAGCCTGTTATTGACGCGTTGCCATTCCTCTTTTTCATCGGGGGTAAGATCGTTGAGTGCTTTCACATATCGCTTCATCAGCGATCCGCCGGCATGGGAGACCGAGCTGTCCAGCTTTTCCAGCAACGCGAACCGTGCGATGCCGGTTACTTTTACGCTCATGAAAGGAATATTCGGTTGCGTGGCGGCATATTCGATCACTTTGATGAATTCTTCACAGGCATGATCGAATCCGGCATCGCCTTCATCGCCACCTTCCACGCCATAGTCCAGGATCACCTGTACATTGTATTGTCCCAGCCTGCGCGCAACGGCGGCTGTCTGCGGCAGCGTTTCTCCGCCAACAAACTGCTCGAAAATGGTTTTGCGGATCAGCCCCTTGATGGGTAGACCTGCATTGATGGCCCACGGTGTGATCCTCGTGCCCAGCTTCACCAGCCAGCCGATACCCATACCGGAAAAAAGGAAATTAGCTTTGCGAAGTTCTTTGTCGCTCTTGTATGCGAAGGCGTATTCAGTATTATCAAATGATAACGGATGGCTGCTATCGGTCATGGTAGTAGTCGATGAGCCGCAAAAATAAAGGAAAGCAGCCTAAAAGCATACGCCTGTTAGCCAGGAACTTTTATTATCCGATAAAGGATCAGCGCCTGCTGTTTTCCTTATGATCCTGCTCAAGTTTCTCCATGATGGCCTTTTCTTTCCGCTTCAGCCAAAGCTGATCGGACACCCTCGAAGAAACTTTATGCAACGTATAGTATCCGGCAGGACGTTCCCTGGATTTAAGCGACTCCAGGGTATAATAATAATTTCCCCGGACCACCTCACCGGTGTCGGTATGATTCAGCTGCACATTGAACTGATATATATTGGAAGTTCCCAGGCCATCAATATACCGGCCCTGTATAAACTGGAACGGGAAGGGCTGGACTTTTCCCATTTTACCATACCAGCTGTACCAGGCATTGGGTTTGTCGCCGGGGCGGGTATCCTGCGGGTAGAAATACACGATTCCAAAGACCTCCAGTTTTACCTGTACCAGTTCCCACCTGATCCGGAAGTTTCTTTGAATTCCTTCAAAGCCGCTTCCATCACTGGTAAGCGTTCCTTCCCAGGTACCGGTCAGATCGTCGAGGGTATCCTTTTGGGCGATTGCCGGCATTTCACACATCAAAATCAGGCTAAGTAATAACAGGCGCATTTGATACAGTTTAGTGGGTAATCGTTCAAAAGGTACTAACCGTTCTTTTAAAAAAAAGCAAAAAAAATCTAACTTACCGCCCCAACCCACAGACATGAGAATTACCCAGACCGAGATCTTCAAGCTCACCATACCCATGGAGCCTTTCGTGATTGCCACCGAAACCTCTTACTACACCCAGAATGTTTTTATCAGGATCCATACCGATGAAGGATTGATCGGCATGGGCGAGTGTTCAGCATTTCCGATGCTGGTGGGTGAAACACAAAATACCTGCTTTGAAATCGCCAAAGATTTTGCCCGCATACTCAAAGGCAGGGATCCGTTGCAGATCGAAGAGCGCCTCAACGAGCTTCACGATTATATCGCGTTTAATTCTACCATCAAAAGCGCGTTCGATATCGCCTTGCACGACCTGTCTGCCAAGGCGAAAAACCAGCCACTTTATCAATTCCTGGGTGGCCGGCTGAAATCCATACAAACCGATCTTACCATTGGTATCGGCAAGCCTGATGCCATGGCGCAAACAGCCACCGAATTCGTGAAAAATGGCGTCAGGACCATCAAGATCAAGCTCGGCAAAAATTACCGGGAAGACGTGGAGCGGGTGAAACTGATTCGGCAGGCGGTCGGTGCCGACATCGCACTCCGTATCGACGCCAACCAGGGATGGTCTTACGACGAAGCCCTTTATGCTCTGGAACACATCGGCCCCTACCAGGTGCAGTTCTGCGAGCAACCCATGCGCCACTGGAACGACGATCTGCTGCCCCAGCTTCGCAAACGTTCGCCCATCAAGATCATGGCCGACGAAAGTGTTTTTGACCACTACGATGCCATCCGGCTCATCGAGGCCGATGCCTGCGATTATATCAACATCAAACTGGCCAAGTCCGGTGGCATCCTGGAAGCCATCAGGATTGCCGACGAAGCCGCCAAAAGAAATGTCCCCTGCATGCTCGGCGGCATGGTGGAAAGCCGGCTGGCCCTTACTGCCAAAGTACACCTGGCCATGAGCCACGACAATATCGTCTTCTACGACCTGGATACCTGCCTGCTCGGTCACGAGCTGGACCCCGTAACCGGCGGCGCACGCTACGTTAACTATTTCCTGGAACTACCCGAAGGGCCCGGAATCGACGCCGATATCGATCCCTCATTCCTGGCCGGAATGGAAACCCTGGTAGTTTAATCGAACACCACTTACCCGCCAGGCCCTATCTTTGCGGAAATTTTTTCCATGCAACAGAAATCAAAGACCGCGAAGGAATCGAGTGTAGTGATGACAGAACTGGTACTCCCCAACGATACCAATACGTTCGGAAACCTGATGGGTGGACGATTGATGTACTGGATGGACATTGCCGCCGCACTGGCAGCCATGAAGCATTGCGGTGCGCCGGTTGTTACCGCATCTGTAGATAATATCTCCTTTGAAAGCCCGATCAAACTGGGCAATGTTGTTCATATCGAAGCGAAAGTTTCAAGGGCCTTCAACTCCTCCATGGAAGTACACATGAGTGTGTGGGGTGAAGACGCGATACAGCAATACCGGTATAAAAGCAATGAGGCCTACTACACCTTTGTAGCCCTCGATCCCAATGGAAAGTCAAGAGCCGTGCCTCAACTGGAACCCGAAACAGAAGAAGAAAAGAAATTGTTTGACGGGGCGCTCCGCAGAAGACAACTCCGGCTGATTCTCGGAGGTAAAATGAAACCCGATGATGCTTCGGAACTGAAAGCCTTGTTCAGATAGACGCTTTTTTCCCTTTCTCTTTATGGCTGTTTACCGGGCTTATAATCCATGGGAAGCATATTGCCCAGCTTTTCGTACGACCAATACCCGCTAAGTTGAATGGAGAGGGGGTTGTAAAGCGAACCATTACCATCCATGAAAACCGGATCGCTCAGAATTTCAATTTCAGAAAACACACCTTTGGGCAGTGAGCCGAGCATCAATCCCTTTTTCTGCAGGTAGGTTTTATTGCGGGGGTCCCTGGTGTAGATCACTCGTAGTTTGTCTTTCCAGTTCAACTGGTAAACGATGTTGTTTTCAATAGTATCCTTTTTTACCACATCATTCCGGTATACGGTATACCCTGCAGCCATGCGCCCTTTAACAGGCCTCAGTCCTGTTCCCCCGGAAATTACCAGGGGTTGCTTTCCGGTCATACTCGTGTCCGACTGTTCGAGATAACGGATGTTGAGCAGGTTAAACCCTTCTTCGGCGGTAGTACTGTCGATCAGGGAATGATAAAAATGAAGCACACTTCCCCTGTAATAGCGCTCCCGGGCGCGGATGTATTTTGCCGGCACTTTTTCACGGCCGCTCAACTCTTCATAGCGGGAATACCCATAAAAATAGGTTTGCTGATTTCTTGCATTGTAATAAAATTCCACCAGCTCGAAGTAAATGCGATAACCCAGTTCACGATTCTCCACAACCAGCGGCACCAGGCTATAGGCCCGCATGGAATCGCGGCTGGCCATATCAAATAAAACTTCATCTTCATTATTTATGGAAGATCTTTCAGCAGGGAGGGTAATTCCCAGGAAATTTTCCCTCAGCAATTTCAGCCAGCGCTGCCGGGCATCCTTGCTGAGTACCACCACTTTTCTTAGTTCCGTTTCCTTTCGCGTCATTTTGAAAGTGATCGATATGTCTTTCGACTGGATTACCGCCCGGTATACGATCACCTCATATCCAACAAAGGAAACCACTACATCATAAAAGCCATTGGGAAGCGCCTGTAAACGGAAATGACCGTTCTCATTGGAAACAGTACCGGCGGTGGAACCATTAACATATATGCTGGCTCCGCTTAGGGGCTGGCCGTTTGTTTCACTCACCACCACTCCGCTGATGACACCCTGCGACAGCAAGGAGGAATGAATGCATAGAAGGAAAACTCCACAAATAAGGTATTTGCAGTACGTGTATTTCAATGGCGATACTATTTATCAATTTTCAGCCAGTGATGGGGTCCCTTCAGCATATATTTCTTGCTTTGCTCAATGGCATCCATCACCTCCTCCAGGATTTGATCTGCAGAGGCGTTGTAATCTATGTTCATCGGCTCTTTAAAAGTAACACTGAGCAGCGACCCTTTCTTTTTAAACTTCAGTCCTTTCTTGTTGAACGCCCGCCAGAATCCCGAAATTACCACAGGTACCACCACAGGTTTTGTCTGCTTGATGATAAAAGCCGTTCCTTTTCTTCCCGGCGCAAAAGGCTTGGTGGTTCCCTGGGGAAAAGTGATGACCCAGTTGTTTTCCAGGGCGCGTTGTATTTTCCTGGTGTCCGAAGGATCAAGGGTTCTGCGGACCTCCTGCCCTTCTGCCCGCCAGGTTCTTTTTACAGTCAGCGCTCCGGCCATGGTAAACAAACGGCTTACCCAGCTGCCATTCATGGTTTCCTCGGCGGCTACATAATTAACCCGGGTGAAAGGATTAAGCAGATAGTAAGGAATGCCCAGGTGATTCAGCTTGCCCCACTTCACCGCGCAAAAAATATGCAGAAAGGTGATTACGTCGGCGAAGTAGGTTTGGTGATTGCTTACAAACAGCACATTGTTTTTGGGAAGCGCCTTCAAATGCTCAGCGCCGGTAATCTTTAGCTTGTTAAACAGGTTCAGGCCGGGATACGAAAATATGCCTACCACAAAGTAGACCAGCTTTCGTACCAGGTTGGAATTGCGCAAGCGTTCGCCGATTGAAGCCATGAATCTGCTGTTAAACAACCGAAAATAAGAAAAGACCGGCAATTTGGAGAAGGTTTGGGGTTTGCTGTTTGAGGTTTGGGGTTTGAAGTTTGAGGTTTACAGTTTGAGGTTTGATGTTTGTTGGGCGCCCTCCATCGCTCCCACTCCCACTCCCGCTCTCTATCGCTCCTTCTCTTTCTCTTTCCCTTTCCATTTCTCTTTCTCTTTCCCTTTCCATTTCTCTTTCTCTTTCTCTTTCCCTTTCTCTTTCTCTCTCCGCTCCCGCTCTCTATCGCTATCTTTGCTGCATGAGTTTGAATACGGTTATTTTCGACATGGATGGCCTTCTGATTGACTCGGAACCCCTATGGCAGGAAGCTGGCCAGGAAACACTCGCCGCCTTCGGTATATTATTGAGTGAAGAACAATATCATTCCAGCACCGGCCTGCGGACACCCGAATGGATCGATCACTGGTTTACTCATTTCAAAATTGACAAGACCCATGCGGATACCTCGATCCAGACGATCGAAAGAACAGCCCTGGATAAAATCAAAGCAAGGGCACAGGGTATGAAAGGGGTGACGTCAATTCTTGAATTCTTTTCCGCCAATCATTTCCGGATCGGCCTGGCCTCATCCTCTCCTATGCGTTTTATTGAGGCGGTTGTGGAAAAATTGCGGATTGGCTCCTATCTCCACACCATCACCTCAGCGGAAGGCTTACCCTATGGAAAACCTCATCCGCAGGTTTTTATTGAATGCGCCAAAGACCTCAACGCGTCACCCTCCGATTGCGTGGTATTCGAAGATTCATTCAATGGTATGATCGCTGCCAAAGCGGCTAAAATGAAATGCGTTGTAGTTCCGCATCCGGGTGTGGCTAGTGGGAAACAATGGGGAGCGGCCGACATGATCCTCCAATCCCTTGACGAGTTCAACCTGGAAAAATTACAGCAATTGTCAAGATAGATCGCTCAATCTTCGACGATTTTAAATCTTATGCCCGCACTCGCAGACACATGGCTGATCAGCACATCATACCTGGCGGCTTCCACATCTCCGCCAAAATTGAATACGGGATTGTAACCGCCGGTGATATTGAGACCGAGCTTGGGAGTGATGGCCCATACAACACCCAATCCACTTTTGAAACCTATGGTAAAACCACCCTCGATGGGATATTTTTTTAAATCACCATACATATAAGCGTTCGAATCGTCTCTTGATTTTCCGAAAGCCACCAGGCTCACTCCCACAAATGCATAGGGTTGAAAGGGCGGCTCAGACTGGCTTCTGTTCAGAAAATGAAACCCGAGGTGGTAGTTATATATAAGGTGAAGTCTCGAGCTTCCGGAAACAGTTACAGGCACCTCCTGGCTGGTAACCAAATCGGTATAGGAGGTCTTATACGAGTACTTATAAGACGGGATTATTTCAAAATCATACCAGAAAAAGAAATGCTTTTCATTGTTATCGACTCCCTGCGCGAAAAAATAACCCAGTGGCGTACCCCTGCCACCACCCAGTGCATGCAGTTGGGTGCCTAAACTATAGGTTCGGCCGCTGCGTGAAAAGAAACTCGCTTTCTGATATTGAGAAAAAACTGAAATAAAGGCGGTCAGCAATATGACCGACAGCATCCCCTTCTTCATGGATATAAACTTTAGTTTTTGGGTTTTAAGAGAATATATTTGAATGAACTGTTGTAGGCAGCATCTGCAAAGGCAAGCATCTCAGGCCACTTGCTTTTCTCAAAATTGGCCTGCTTGTAGATTTTGGTAATAGTTAAAACAACCTGGCCATTCTCTTCCCTGGCTTCGCAACTGAATTTGCCAACGGAATTGTCAACGCTGGTATTCAACTCACTGATACCAGAAACCGTATACCCGTCCGGAATTTTCAAAGCGATCTGCCAGGTCAGTGAACGCGCATACCCTACACTGATATCATACTTTCTGTCGCGCTCATCTTTCTTGATCTGCAATTGGGGGCCTACCAGTCCCGACAGGTTCACGAGGTATTTTTTGCCCGCTTTCCGGATCATACCCGGCAACTCGAACTCTTCCGTAAAGATCAGGTCTGGCTTCTTCAATGATCTGCCATCACTGTTAATGCGGAAATCCTTATAGGTTACCTTCTGCTGATACTCGCGCTCCAGCCCGTCTTTTACCATATCAGGCTTGGCTTTCTTGAACTCGTCTTTAATCGCTTTTACAGACCGTTCATACTCCTCTACCTGGTTAGGACGCATGTTATCGGTCGGAGAATTTCCTCCAAATTGTTTGTAATCGTCAAACATATAGGGCGTAAACTTCAGCACCACATCGATATTTCTGTTCTTGCTGATCCCTTTATAGGTGTTGACGCGGCTCACCACGATATTATTCATATCTGGCGATAGGCTGGCGGTCAGGGCATAATTTGCGGTATTGCTTTCAGCACTGGCATCGGGCAGGTTGAATGGCTTGTACTCAACCGGGCTTTTCTTTCCGGGCTTGCTGATGATATAGGCGGGGTTGCCAAGAAGATTCTCCACCAGTTCACCCGGATTGGAATGATCGGTGCAATTGAAGTAAAGCTGGTTGCCTACCCGGATCACATAACGTATCTCCTCTTCAAACAGCACATTCTTGAAAATTCCGGTCCGGTTGGAAGTAGTGATGATGACGTCTGATTTGATGTCGCGCTGGAACAGCAATGAACCGAAGATATAGGCAAAGGTTTTATCGCTGAGATAATTGTTCATGAACACTACCTTGTTGCGGACATAATAATAACAGTTGCGGATATAATCTTTCTCGGTCCAGTCTTTTGCTCCCAATTTCTTCAGATCGCTCCAGGCCTCATTTACAATATTCTGGTTGGTAAAAACGATCATTCCTCTTACCTGAAATGGATTGGATCCCACGCTTTCATAGTCTTCCCAGGCCCGGGTAGCCAGTTCGTCTGTGCTGAATCCTTTTTTCAATTCGCCCTTCTCTCCTATCAGCGCGCCTTTCACCTGGCCATTATTGGAGTAGATGACCTGGAATTTTACAACCGGGTAAACAAGCATCTCCCGCACAAAATTTACATCCTTCTCGGTACCGCGGTCTTTGTCCACAAACACATACCTGGAAAATGCCTTGTCATCGGAGGTTTCCTTTTTGAATTCCGGCGCCCCATTCAGCGAGAGCGACTTGAAGAATGATTTTTCGTCCGTTTCGATCACAATCTCATTGTGCATTAAGGGATATCCTTTGCTGCACACTTCGTACTGCGGTGAAAATTCAACATAACCCGTTCCCAGAACGCTTAGCTTGCTTCGGGTGTTGGCCACATACTCCAGGATATCGCCCGGCTCCAGGTTGGGGATGGCTACTTTGTAGTACTGTCTTTCACTTCCGGAGATCTGGTCAAAAAAACTTTTAAAGAACTCCGGGATATCGGAACCGGCATCCACACCCACTGCATCCTTGAGGTCTACGGGAACCATTTCGCCATCCGATTTTATGATGCGGGCGATGAATCCGTCTTCCTTATCGTTATAGCGGAAAAAAATGGTGGAAAAACTGCTGACGGCGCTGATGTCATTCAGTTTGATCTTGAATCGCACCTTTTCAAAAAAATACACACTCCTGTCGCGGGCTGTAAAAAATCCGCCGCTGGATTTTTTATCGAAAAGTATGCTTCTCTTGTATCCGATTACAATAGCTGATTCCTTCTTCCATTTGTCGGGGGTAACATTGCTCGAAAAGGCAGGAGCGGGCTCGTCCAGGATAAAATGAGCGTTCTTCTCGATATTATCCAGGAAATCTTCATTGATAAAATCCTGTGCGCTGGCAACGGACAGCGTCAACACCGCGGCGATGGTCAGCATACAGGAAAGAGTGATTGATTGAATACGTTTCATACCGCGGGTTATTTTTTAGTGATGGTGATAAAGTATTTGTTGAACTCCTTGATGGATTCCAGGAATTTCTTCCAGTTTTCAAAGTCTGTGGTCTTGATGATGGAGTTCTTGATGGTCAGCGTTTTCCGGAGCGTAATTTTGTTACCGGCTACCAGGTATTCACCCCTGAACTCATATCCGGGATAATTGATCTCCAGTTTTTCGGGAACATCCACAAACCTGCGGTCTGCGGGGATCGACAGGGTGATTTCGTCATCATAACTCAATACATAATCGAAATCATATCCATTCACTCTTTTTTCATCGGGCATATAACGCGCGAGTGTCTTCGGAAAGAAATCGATACTGACGTACTTGTCTCCGGAAATATCATTTACGTTATTGCCAAGGTCTACATCGCCTTCGATGGTTACCGGCAGTTCCCGGTTCTTGAGATCGCTGGTCTTTACATTGGTGGCCTGCAGGTTGTCGTTTCCGAATTCGAGATAATTGTTGAGGGCTTCTTCCTGTGCAGTTACCGGCATGGTCTGGTAAGCCTGGTGAAAATCGGTCCGCTCGTTGCCGGTAAGCGTTACTTTCACCTTTCCGGAAAGCCTGTCGTTAATGAGGGAGAGGTCTGCCTTTGTTGCCACCCGGTGTTCCTTGCCGGTGGTGATCGGAACTTCCTTCACTTCGAACTTTTCTCCCTTGGCAATCATGGCTTCCTTGCCCTGGATCCGATAAGCGTTTTCGCCGAACGGCACATAAGTTTCCGTAGCATCCAGGAAATATTCCTTACCCTGGTAATACAAAACCGAAATGGCATGGTTGTTTACACAAAGGGCGGGCATCGATTGTTTGTAGGGAAGGTCGCGGGTTCCGATCCAGGTAAAATGCGCGTCATATCCGCCGAGCTTTAATAATTCGGTCAGCAGATTGGCCATGCCTTTACAGTCTCCATACTTCTTGGAAGCAACATCCTGTGCAGAAGCAGGGATGTAGCCCGAATAACCATCTTCATAGGCGATATACCTTATATTATCCTGCACCCAGTAATAAATGGCTTTAATTTTTTCCAGGTCATTGGTTTTTCCCTGGACGATTTTTTCATAAATGGGTTTGATCTTGCTTACATCATTGTTGGCCATCAGGTAAAGGCGGTTGTTCCAGGCATACACGTCGTCAATCTTGTCGAAACCCTTCAGTGTTTCGTTCTTGGATTCGAAAGATTTGATCTGAACAATAATATGGGGCTCCACATAGGCGGGGCCCAGTCGCTTGAATTCATCCTTGGAAGGCGCCACGTCTTTCAACCTGAAAATATAACTGGTATAGCTGCCTTTCTGGTTCTGCTGTTTTTCGATCTTATACCCGTCGAAGTTCATTTGTTTGAAATCTACCGTCAGCCATTCGGGCACCTTGAACTCGAAAACCTGTTCCTTTACGGGATAATTTTCCTTGAAAAAAAGGAGGGTAAGATATTTACCATCGGAATATTCCTTTTTAACGGTCACTTTGGCCATGCTGCCTTTCTCCCGGAAGCGGATCGGGAAATATTGCACCCGGCTGTCGTCAAAGAATATACCGTCCCCGGTAACGGCACGGTCAATTCCGGACCTTGCAGAGGTTACAAACCGGGTATTGATCTTGTCGGCCTTTTTGAACGACTTGAGCTGTATAAACTTATTGTAGAATTCCGGGTAGGTGATCGTCGCAAACTTTTTGAGGGCGATAAACTCCAGCTCCGCGTCTTCCTGGATCACCACTACCTTATCTCCGAGCGCGTTTTTCCCTTTGTCGAACGTGAACAGGTGATACGAAGACAGGCACGCAACGTCCTCGTCCTTGTATTTCCGGGCGATGCCATCGGCCGTGGCTACATCATCGGGTAGCTGAGCCTGTAACCAGGCAGGAAGGCAAATCAATACTAGAAGCCTCACAATAGTGAATATCCGCATATAAGTAAAATTAAATATGAAGTGTGAGAAACGGGAAGGCAGAGTCTGACCGGTCAGTCTGGGATGTTTTTCCATTTACTGAAGACGATTTGGGTTCTGGGTTGCTGAATTTGTAAAGTGGTTCCTTTATACTCTCTTGCCTGGTTATTACAACGTACCGGGCGAATTCAAAATTATAAACTGTGAACAATTATACATAAAAAAACTCCTTACCGTTATGGTAAGGAGTTTTATGTAGATTTTCCCGGCTGGAATTACTCACCTTTTGCTTCTTCGCTGCTCTTCTCTCCTTCCTGGAGTTTGGCTTTGATTTCAGCAAGGGCTCCGAGGTCTCCCAGGGTTGTTTTTTCAACCTTGTTCTGGATATTCTTAACCGCTTTCTTGGTCTTTTCTGCTTCAACACGTGCTTCTTTCTTCGCAGCTTCTTTCTCTTCTACCTTGGATTGCTCCCAGATACGGGTGTGAGACAGAACGATTCTCTTTTCATTGCGGTCGAACTCGATCACCATGAACTGGGCAGTTTCGTCGGCTTGTACCTGTTTGCCATCTTCCTTGTTGAGATGACGGTTAGGCGCAAAACCTTCCAATCCGTAAGGGAGTTGGATCACTGCTCCTTTGTCGTCCTTGCGGATCACGGTTCCTTCGTGGAGAGTACCCACGGCGAAGGTATCCTGCAGGGCGTTCCAGGGATCTTCTTCCAGTTGTTTATGTCCAAGCTGGAGCTTGCGGTTCTCCTTGTCGATACCGAGGATCACCACGTCGATATGGCTTCCTACTTTGGTATATTCGGAAGGATGGCTAAAGCGTTTCAGCCAGCTCAGGTCGCTGATATGGATCATACCGCCGATACCTGTTGCGAGCTCAACGAACACACCATAAGGAGTGATGTTTTTCACCAGTCCGTTATGACGGCTTCCTTCAGGGAAACGTGTTTCGATGGTGCTCCAGGGATCTTCACTCATTTGCTTGATAGAAAGGCTCATCTTACGGTTACCCTTATCCAGTGTAACGATCTTCGCTTCATGCTCGTCGCCGAGTTTGAAGAACTCTTTCGCGTTCACCGGGGTATTGGCCCATGTGATCTCGCTCACGTGTACCAGTCCTTCTACGCCAGGCATGATTTCCAGGAATGCACCGTAATCTTCGATATTCACCACTTTGCCTTTTACTACAGAACCTTCTGTAATGGTTTCTGGCAGGATATCCCAAGGGTGTGGGGTCAGCTGCTTCAGGCCAAGGCTGATACGTTTCTTCTCGTCGTCGAAATCGAGCACCACCACCTTGAGCTTCTGGTCCAGCTTGAGCACTTCGCTCGGATGACTGATACGACCCCAGCTGATATCGGTGATATACAGCAGACCGTCCAGGCCACCCAGATCCATGAACGCACCGAAATCGGTGATGTTCTTGATAGTTCCTTCGAGAACCTGGCCTCTTTCGAGTTTGCTCATGATCTCCGCTCTCTGTGCTTCGATATCGCTTTCGATGAGCGCCTTGTGGCTCACTACAGCATTCTTGATCGCTTCGTTGATCTTAACCACTTTAAATTCCATGGTCTTGCCAACAAACTGATCGTAGTCGGTAACAGGCTTAACGTCGATCTGTGAACCGGGCAGGAAGGTCTCCATTCCGAACACATCCACGATCAAACCACCTTTGGTTTTTGAAGTAACCGTACCTGTGATCACTTCACCGGTTTTGTGAACTTCCACGATACGCTCCCATGCACGGGTAATACGCGCCTGCTTGCGGCTCAGGTTCAGATGACCATCCCGGTCTTCTTTTTCCACTACCATCACTTCCACTTCATCCCCTGTTTTCAGATTGGGCAGGTCACGGAATTCGTTGAGGGAAATCAAACCATCACTCTTGAACCCGATGTTGATTACGGCATCGGTCTTGGTGAGGGCAACAACAGCACCGGTAACCAGTTCCCCATCGGTTACTGATTTAAACGTGCCTTCGTAAACGGAGTCATACTTGATCTTCTCTTCTTTTGAGTAAGAAGTTACGTTTCTCTTGTCGATGCTCCAGTCAAAATCATCATGAGCAGTAGCTTGCTCAATCACAGGTGCAGTGGGTGTCGCTGTAGTTTCTGCAGCTGCGGCAGAAGACTCCTGTGCATCAGCGTTTAGTTGTTTAACAATGAAATTCATGATATAACCCCGAGGGTTTTAATTCGGGGCAGCAAAGATACGCGAAATGATCGGCTTTTGAATCCTACTGCAGGAAAGTTTTGTAT
Source organism: uncultured Chitinophagaceae bacterium (assembly GCA_964605065.1). Taxonomy (GTDB): domain Bacteria; phylum Bacteroidota; class Bacteroidia; order Chitinophagales; family Chitinophagaceae; genus Endoryza. The sequence continues at coordinate 210,519 of CAZSAQ010000005.1, read as the reverse complement.
TATAAATTACTGATAATCAGTAAAAAATTTGGCTAATCCTAAACTGACACCTTTCTGGGAAGAGGAATATCCAGTTCCAGCCGGCTGAAACCTCCGCTCCGGTTGAAATGGAGCGTCGCGTTCAGGTCGGCGAGGCGGTTGGAAAAAGGCTCTTTGGCAAGCGATTGCTCAAAATCGGCATGCGTAATTTCGGCGAACGGAAAACGCAACACAAAACAAAGCGAGGACCGGTGGTTATCGATCTCCATATCGGCCTGCTTAACTCCGAGCTCCACCAGCAGGTCAATGAATGACCTGATCAGGCAGAAAGTATAGTAACGATCGGGCATCTGCAGCTCCAGCGAACGAACGGATGGTTTCATATCCATGCTGAACCTCGCATCGAGTTCCGCATTCAGTCCCTGTACATATTCCCTCAACCTGTCTACTGTCCGGGGCATGTTGTCGTTGGCAGGATCGATGCTCCAGAGCATATCATTCATCGCCACAATCATATGCCGGCTGCGATGATTGATCTGCTTGATGTACATCTTCGATTTCTCCAGGTCATAATCAGCCTTCATGCTGGCTACCTCACTGAGTATGCTGATATTTCCGAGTGCTGTATTGACCTCCTCGTGCAGACTGGTGGCGAGGTTGCTGCGCATCCGCTGGATATATTCTTTCCGCTTCGTGCGCTTCCTGTCCTGCCAGTACAGAAAAGCAAGGAGGGCGGCGGCGAGTGCGGCATAAAAAGCCCAGGATCTCCAGAAAGGTTTTTGAATGCGTATAGTCATCAGCGTAGCTACCTCGCCGATCAGTCCCACTTCATGTATCGCCCGTACTTTAAAAGCATAGGTGCCGGGGGGTAGAAACGGGTAGCTGGCCTTCATTTCAGTAGCAGTTACCCATTCGCGGTCCACTCCTTCCAGCATATACTGCACGGTGGGGTGCTTGCTGTAACTAAGCGTGCTGAACTCGATGACCAGTGAGCTTTTGTCATAAGGCAAAGTAAGCAGATCGCCCTTGCCCAATGCGGAATCAGGAGATACCGGTCGATCGAGTAAACGCAAACCGGTGAGCAGCACGCGGGGGAGGTGCGAGGTATCGGTGGCCTTTACGGGGTCAAAAACGAGGAAATCATGAAAGGTGCCCAGAACGATCTTGTTATCTTTTACTACCGTATGGGCAGCAATCTCAAAATTGCTGTTGATCAAACCATTTGACCGGTTATACTGGATCGGCAACCCGCGCTCGAGGTTAAACTGGTAAAAATTACTCACGGTTACCACCCATATTTTGCCTTGCTGATCCCTGATCAAATTCAATGTTCTCTCGGCGGGAAGACCATTGGCAGGTCCGAAATAACGGAATCGGTTGGTTTTCGTATTCAGTACCGAAATTCCCTGGCTGGCGATCAGAAAGGTGCTGTCATCGTACTGCAGAATGTCGTTGGCAGCCATACTGCCCAGTCCGTCATCCTTGGCGGTGGCCTGCACATAATGCGCGATCACCTGATGCGTCACCGGATGTCGTTTGTACAGTCCGTCGCCAGCGGTTCCAATCCATATCATCCCCTCTTTGTCTTCATACAACCGGGTAACGGAACCGATGGAATTGCTATCAAGCCAGTGCAGGGAATGCAAACTATCGCGCCAATGTCCCTGATCCAGTTTGATCACGCTTCCGGCATTGGTGCCGATCCATACATTTCCCTTTCGGTCTTCAAGCAACTGCCGTACGGATTCCCCGCTCACTGCATTCAGGCTAAACGATTCTACGGCACTGCCGTCCGGATGAAATACCGAAATATTACCATCTCTTTGTCCAATCCAGATATCGCCTTCCCTGGTTTTCATCATACAGATCACTTCCATCCTGTTCAACCCGGGATGCGATTGCATGAGCGGGTTGGGCATTGGCTTCCAGTAACGGTCATACGAAAAAATACCTTTACCCCTGGTACCGATCCAGGTTTCCTGGTCGCTAACCGGTAAAATGGCTGTCACATGCTCGTCGAACCGGCTGGTATCAACCAGTCGCTGTACGGGCAAATACTTAAAATATTGCTGGGCTACATTCAGCCGGTACAATCCTTTGTTGGAAGATATCCACAGATTGTTTTCGCGGTCTTCAAAAAGATCCACCACATAATCATACTCAATGCCATTCTCCGCACCGGGGCTGCTTTTGATAGGAACAAACTTTCCGGTAGCGGTATCCAGGTAGGCCAACATGCCGGGACCATACACCCAGGTGGTTCCGTTACGCTGCTGGCGGATGCCCCAGATTTCATGGCTTGCATTGGTGATTGGATTTGTTGCCGAATCCCACACGCGCAGTCTACCTGTTTCCTCCTGGTAATTATAGACGGCAGGCAAGCCCCGGAAAGGTATCCAGCTCACAAACCACAATGAATTGCCGGCATCTACAAACGGATACCTGGTATTTCGGATAGTCGAAAGCTTCAAATCTCTCTGCAGCGGACCGGCCATCTTCTCCGGAGAAATGGTGGTCCGGGCATTCATATCCACCTTCAGCAGTCCTGCAGCAGTGGTAATCCAATAGATACCCTTTTTGTTGGTGGCCACCATATTGTCCACTGTATTGTTGTTAGGCAAGGGTGGCAGCGGGTATTTGTCGAGAAAGGCCTTTCTCTTTTCATCGAACTCAAATACCTCGCGCTGGGTGGTGATCACTAAAATTTTACCGGAATGGTCCTCAAAAATTTTCTTGATAAAAAGAATCTTGTCGGAGGTTCTGATCCTGTTGAAATGATTCTTCTCCGGATCGAAGGTCGCGATCACTCCTCCAGAAATAGTCCATAAACGCCCTTTGCTGTCCACAAAAAGCCGGTTGATGAAATTATCGGGCAGAGAAAAAGTATCCCCGGGTATATGATGGAAGCTGGTAAAATGATTGCCATCGTAGCGCTGCAATCCGACCTCGGAAGCAACCCACAGAAACCCTTTGGTATCCTGTACAGTCTGAAGAACCACATCAGACAATAGTCCATTCTTCGAATTCAGCCTGGTAAATACCATCGGATTCGAGGTCTGTGCCTGCACGGGTATTCCGTACAAACCCAGGATCAGTAGTAGGAAAGTATATCTCAAGTTGGTGGATTGTGCGGTCCAAAATTAGGATTCCGCGGTGGTTAACCGTTCCACTTCAGGCACTTCTAACGACAGTTCAGGCAGCATTTATTACAACTCACCGCCCACACCTTATTCTTTGACCCTCGAGAAACTCAGACTTCTAACCATCCAGTTGGGTAATGGCTTTTCCGGCTTTCTTTTCCGCAGATCCAGGTACCAGCCGATTTTCTTGAGAATGGGCACCCGGTGTGTTTCCACATATTCTACCAGTGTGCCATCCGGATCTTCATTGTAGGCAAAATGACCGGCTGCTTCTCCCATATCGAAACTGTCGCTGCTGTCGATGGTAAGGGGGGCATTATTTTCTTCACATATTTTTTTATGGGCGTCAAATCCATTGATGTCAAAACAAACATGAATGAATCCGAGATCGCCCCAATAGCGGTCGCGGTAAACCGGCACCGGCTGACGATCGGTTACCTGCAACAATTCAATATAGGTGGGGCCCAACAACTTACTGAATGCCCCCTCCAGCTTCCGGGAAGAACCGAGGATGGCGCGCCGGAAAGGATGACTACCCCCGGGCAATCCGTTCAAATCTCCAAATACTGCTTCGCCCTGGCTGATCACCTGGTCGTATCCCAGCACTTTGTTATAAAACGCAAGGGATCTTTCGAGCGAACTAACGCCAATAGTCACCCCGCAAACGGCTCCGCTGTGATGGCCGGTATCTCCAAACCAGTAATCGTCCTCCACCAGCTCGAATATATTGTTATACGGATCTTTGAGATAAAAATGCGGCTTGCCTGCAGGGTTCGTTTCCGGTTTGGTAAGCGTTTGTACTCCGTTGGCCTGGCAAAACTCATAACTGCGGCTGGCATTCCTGCATTTGATCTTTACGCTGAGTATTCCCAGATCGCCCATGATCAGCGGCGTGGCGGGAGCAGATGGGGTGCGACTGGTATACTGCCAGATTTCGAAACCTCCGCCGCTCTGCATATTCAGCGCAAGGATCGCATACCGTGCATGAGCCTCTCCCCCGGTATAGCGGGTCATCAGGTTGGCAGTAGCGGCATCTTTGAATACCACGATGTCGGTACCGAATACTTTCCGGTACCAGCGAAAGGCTTCCTCTGCATTGCTCACTCCGATTCCTACCTGTTGAATACCACTGATGATTCTTCTCATAAGTTCAATAGTTGAGGGAATACGCCGGAAACAGGGCTGTCAATTCCCGTTTTTCAGATGCGAAAATAGTTTACTCCGCTAATTTGGCGATGTTTTTTGCAGCGATAAATCCGGTAGTCCATGCGTTCTGAAAGTTAAACCCTCCGGTAACTCCGTCAACATCCAGAATTTCACCCGCAAAATACAGGTTCGGCAATTTTTTGCTCATCATGGTTTGCGGGTCAATTTCAGACAGGTTGATGCCACCGGCTGTCACAAACTCTTCCTTAAAAGTGGTTTTTCCTTTCACGTCCACACTATACCGGGTGATCTGCTGTATCAGCAGATTGGCCAGGCGGGCAGGCAGATCGGCCCAGCGGGTATCGGCCTGGATGCCGGATGAATCCAATAAAAACTCCCAGAGGCGGGCGGGCAACCCGAGTTCATTTTTTGCATATACTTTTTGCGAAGCTTTTTCCTCTCTCCATATCCGTAAACGATCGCGCAGGTTGTTTTCATGATACTGCGGTGTCCAGTTAATGATGGCCTCAAAGGTCCATTGGCGATCGGCAAGTTCCCTGGCGGCCCAGGCACTCAGCTTCAGCACAGCGGGCCCGCTGAGGCCCCAATGAGTGATCAGTACAGGACCCTCCTGTTCGAGTTTGGTGCCGGAAATCCTGATACGGGCAGGCTCGGCAACCACCCCCATCAGCCGGGTAATAGGATGAGCGGGTAAATTAAAAGTAAACAGGGAAGGAACAGGTTTTGAGATAGAATGCCCCAGTTGCGTAAGCCATTCGAATTGCGATGCTTTTGGAAAACCTCCGCCCGCCACACACAACACATCGGCCACCATTATTTCGCCATTGGCACACATCAGATGGTAACGCTCATCACGGAATTCCACTTTTTTAACTTCCCGGTTCATCAGTATACTCACTCCATAGCGGTTGGCTTCCCTCATCAGGCAATCGATGATGGTCTGGCTCTGATCGGTAGCTGGAAACATTCGCCCGTCGGCTTCCTGTTTCAGCCTGACCGACCTCGACTCAAACCATTCGATCGTATCGGTGGTAAAAAACTGGTGAAACGCTTTACGGAGAAACTGCGCGCCCCGCGGATAATGCCTGATCATTTCGGAAATATCAAAGCAGGCGTGCGTAACATTGCATCGCCCTCCTCCGCTCACCTTCACCTTCGAAAGCAGCTTCCCCGTTTTTTCCAGCAGGATAACTTCCATGGATGGGTTTAGGCGCGCTGCATTAATAGCTGTAAAAAAACCTGCGGCGCCGCCGCCTATAACGATCAATTTTTTTCCGGATTTTGATTTACCTTCCATGCTTGCTGTAAAACTACCGGAATTGCTGTATTCAATCCTAAAATTTGCCGTGCGCCTGGAAATGAAACTCTTTTGCAGGCACATCGAGATCGACAAAAAAAAATACCTCTCCTCCAAAGGCCCGCTCCTGCTGGCATTCAATCACCCCAATTCATTCCTCGATGCCATACTGATCGATATCCTGTTCGATGAACCGGTCTGGTCGCTGGCGAGAGGGGATGCGTTCAAGGGCGATCGGGCCAAAAAGATCCTGCACGCCCTCTGTGTGATGCCGGTATACCGCACCAGCGAAGGAACCGAAAACCTCTCCGAGAATTACAAAACCTTCAATGATTGCATCGCGATATTTAAAAACAACGGGCTCGTTCAGATATTCAGTGAAGGACTTTGTGTGAACGAATGGCATCTTCGTCCATTGAAAAAAGGAACGGCCAGGCTGGCCATCAAAGCATGGGAAGAAAATATCCCTTTGCAGGTCCTGCCGCTGGGAATAAACTACAGCTCGTTCCGGAAATTCGGAAAGAACGTCATCATCCGATTCGGAGAACCCATCGTGGCGGGTGACATCGACATCAAAGCCGCGGACGGTGTTCGCAACCAGGCCTTCAACGCCAAACTGCAGGAACAGCTCCGGGAACTGATCTATGAAATTCCCAAAGACGACAAGGCACTGAAAGAAAAATTATTGGCCCGCCGTCCTTCCTTACTGGAAAAAATAATTCTATTGCTGCCGGGTATGCTCGGGCTTGCCCTGAATGCGCCGCTGTATATTCCCATCAGGAATTTTGTAAGAAAGAAAACAAGAGGAACGGTACACTACGACTCTGTTCTGCTCGGGTTGTTGCTGATCACCTATCCGCTTTACCTGGTAATCTGGACGACCATCGCCGCGCTGCTGCTTCCTTCCTACTGGGCCCTTTCTGTATTGCTGTTATTTCCCTTCACCGCCTGGTGCTATGTGAGAATAAAAAAACAAATTGATTGACTAACCGGTCATATGGTCGATGAAGCGAAGCAATTACGAATTACGAATGACGAATGACGAATTTGACATTCAAAAGGAAAAATTAAATAAATATCCAACACCGTTCGTTGATAAAATTAAGGCTGAGTGAACGGTAAACCTTAAACATTCAAACTGTAAACTTCAAACCTCAAACCGTAAACCAAACGTTAAACAATAAACGATAAACCATAAACCGCAACTCTCTACTCCACCGGCTTCAGGTTCACATTCTCTTTCTCGGCTTTCTCTATTTCATCGAAGGATGACAGGATATCTGCTTTATGTTTGCGTACGCAAATGGTATGTTCGTAGTGGGCAGAAACTTTGCCGTCTTTGGTGCGCACTGTCCAGCCGTCATCATCATACCAAACTTCTTTTACGCCGAGGTTGACCATGGGTTCGATCGCGATCACCATTCCTTCCTGCATTTTCGGGCCGGAGCCTCTTTTGCCGAAATTGGGTACCTGTGGTTCTTCATGGAGCTGTTTTCCCAGGCCATGACCGACCAGTTCCCGAACCACGCCATACTTGTGTTGCTTTTCGCAGAAATCCTGCACGGCAAAGGACACATCCCCGATTCGGTTGCCGGCAATGGCTTTTTCGATGGCGCGGTAGAGTGATTCTTTGGTGACTTTAAGCAATTTCATTTTCTCTTCCGATACGTCACCGATGGCAAATGTGTAGGCGCTGTCTCCATGATAGCTGTTCTTGTATACGCCGATATCAACGGAGATCACATCGCCGTCCTGCAATGGCTTGTTGCCCGGAAAGCCGTGAACAATGGCATCATTGACAGAAATACAGGAAGCGAAAGGATATCCTTTGAAATTTTTGAAGGAAGGTTTGGCTCCATGATCCCGGATGAACTCATCGGCCAATTTATCGAGAGAATCGGTAGTGATACCGGGTTTCAGGTGACGGGTCACTTCTGCGAGGGCCTTACCCACCAGCAACGCGCTCTGGCGAATCGATTCTATTTCTGCTTCTGTTTTGTAGTAGATCATATGCTATTCATTAAAAAAACCTGACAATGCAGCAGGGCAGTTGTCAGGTTTCCGATAATAATTTTTGCCGCAATTACATGGATACCGGCGAAGAACTTGTTTGTCTTCCCTGTATTCTTCCGCTCTTCATCAGGCCATCGTACTGACGCATCAGCAATTGAGTTTCGATTTGCTGAAGCGTATCCAGGATTACTCCCACCATGATCAGCAGGGAAGTGCCCCCGAAGAAGGTAGAGAAAGCATTCTGGATGCCGAGGCGCAGCGCGAACCCGGGAAGGATGCCTACCAGTGCCAGTAATACCGCACCGGGCAGGGTGATCTTGTCCATTACGGATCCAATATAATCTGCTGTAGGCTGACCCGGTTTTACACCAGGGATAAAGCCGTTATTGCGTTTGAGATCGTCGGCGATCTGTTTGGGATTGAAGATAAGTGCCGTGTACAGGAAGGTAAATCCGATTACCATCACTGCGTAAACGACCATGTACCAAACATTGCTGTGATCGCTGAAAGTGGCTGCAATACCCTTGGTTGTTTCAAAGTTGGTGAGCAGGGTGGGCAGGAACATGATCGCCTGGGCGAAGATGATCGGCATTACACCGGCGCTGTTTACCTTGATCGGTAAAAACTGGCGGGCTCCGCTGAATTGCCTGTTGCCTACAATCTGCTTGGCATACTGAACCGGGATCTTTCTAACTCCCTGGATCAGGATAACCAGTCCCATGATGATTCCTACCAGGATCGCCAGGCTGATGATGAAGATCAGCAAGCCGCCGCCACCCGGAAACTTCGCGGTGATGGAGCTGTATTCCTGCATGATCGCTGAAGGGAAGCGGGCAAGGATACCCACCATGATGATCACAGAGCTACCGTTTCCAAGTCCTTTATCCGTAATTCTCTCACCGAGCCACATTACAAACAGGGTACCTGCTGTAAGAACGATGATCGTAGAGTAAAGGAAATAGTCTGTGTATGATTTTACGATGGCTTCTGCATAACCCGGGCTATGGAGATACCCCACATAGGCCCATGCTTGCAGGATCGCTACACCAATGGTAAGATAACGTGTGTATTGAGTGATTTTCTTACGACCGCTATCTCCCTCTTTCTGCATTTTCTGGAAGGGCGGATAGAGGATCGTCATCAATTGCATGAAGATAGAAGCCGAAATATAGGGCATGATACCGAGAGCCAGGATAGAGGCCTGCGAGAAGGCTCCCCCTGCGAAAGCATCAATCAGACCCAGGATACCTGTACCGGCGCCTCCCGTAGGAAGTTTGGTAGTATCAATCCCCGGAAGGGCAATATGCGTACCCAGCCTGTAGATCGCTACCAGGAGCAGAGTAACCAGGATCTTGCTTTTCAACTCTTCTATGCTCCAGATATTCTTGAGAGTTTGTATGAACTTTTTCACGGAAATGCAATGATTTAAGTGATAGCCTTTAAACAAAAAAGACGCATTACTGAAATGCGCCTGGCAAATTACGCAAAATTACTTTACGATTTCAACTGTTCCGCCTGCCGCTTCAACCGCTGCCTTTGCTTTTTCACTTACTGCGTTGACCTTGAAGCCGAGCTTGGTTTTCAGTTCGCCATTACCCAGCAGTTTTACCCTGTCGGTTCTGCCGGCAAGACCATTGAGATATAATGTTTCCAGTGAAAATTCCTGAAGTCCGTATTTTGCTACCAGCTGTTCAACCTGCCCGATATTGAATACTTTATATTCAACACGATCCGGGTTTTTGAAGCCGCGTTTGGGGATACGACGCTGGATCGGCATCTGACCACCTTCATGAGCACGGCGGTTTTTAAAACCACTGCGGCTCTGGTGACCTTTATTACCTTTTGTAGAAGTGCCTCCGTGTCCGGAAGCTTCACCACGACCTAATCTTTTTTCTCTTTTGGTGGCGCCTTTTGCGGGCCTGATTTCATGCAATTTCATGATGTTGATTTTTACTTACGGGGAATCGCCCCTCGCTTTAATTAAAATTTAAAAGTCAAAATTCGAAAGTAAAAATGCCAAAATCAAAAGTCAAAATTCAAAACTGAAAAAGAAACTTCGTTATGTCTGATCAGGGTCTGTAAAAAATACTACCTTTTACTTTTTACTTCTTACTTTTTACTTTTTACTTTTTTACTTTTTACTTCTTTATTGCTCCTCTACTTTTACCAGGTGGCTCACTTTGCGAACCATACCGAGGATCTGGGGAGTGGCTTCTACTTCTTTGGAAGCGTTAGTCTTGTTCAATCCCAGGGCAACCAGGGTTTGTTTCTGGCGCTCGGGGCGATCGATCGGACTTTTTACCAATGTTATTTTGATCTTCTTCATAATTCTTTTTTTTGTGTAAGAGGGGATACCTCCCACTATTCGAATCTTTAAGAATACCCGGTATTAACCGTTGAATACTTTTTTGAGGCCGAGACGGCGTTGTTTGGCAACTGTGATCGGCTCGCGCAGCAGGGCCAGGGCCTTGAAGGTAGCTTTTACCACGTTGTGAGGGTTGGCAGAACCCAGCGATTTTGCCAGTACGTCGGTTACACCGGCGCTTTCCAGAACCGCACGCATGCTTCCTCCGGCGATCACACCCGTACCATGAGCGGCAGGCTTGATCAATACTTTGGCAGCACCTTCCTTGGCGAATTGATCGTGGGGGATGGTACCGTGCATGATGGGAACCTTGATCAGGTTCTTCTTGGCGTCTTCAATACCCTTGGTAATGGCTTCCTGAACTTCTTTAGCCTTTCCCAGGCCATGACCTACCACTCCATGTTCGTTACCCACTACCACCAGCGCTGAGAAGCTGAAAGCACGGCCGCCCTTGGTTGTTTTAACAACGCGGTTGATAGCAACCACTTTCTCTTTCAATTCGAGGTCGCCGGCTTTAACTCTGCTTAAATTAACTTTTGACATATTTCAGTTTGAAATGTAAGTTTTGAAATTAGAATTGCAATCCGCCTTCGCGTGCGCCATCAGCCACGCTTTTCACGCGACCATGATAAAGGTTTCCTCCACGATCAAAAACCACTGTTTCAATGCCGAGATCTTTTGCTTTGCGGGCGATGGCAGTGCCAACCAGCTTGCTTTTTTCGATCTTGGTGCCTTTCTGGGCAACGATGTCTTTCTCGCGGGAAGAAGCGGAAGCCAGGGTAACTCCATTCTCATCATCGATCAGCTGCACATAGATATCTGCATTGCTTCTGAAAACAGAGAGACGGGGCTTCTGAGCTGTACCCGCTACCTTTTTGCGAATGTTGTAGCGGATCTTTTGCCTTCTTTCTAATTTAGTGTTCATTGTTCTTTATTTTTTCTCTCCGGATCCGCTTTCGGCAGACCAGCCGGAGATCATTTATTTACTATTATTTACCAGCAGCCTTACCAGCCTTACGACGGATGTATTCACCCACGTATTTAACACCCTTGCCTTTGTACGGCTCCGGTTTACGCAATCCACGGATCTTCGCAGCTACCTGGCCAAGCAATTGCTTGTCGATACCTTCCAGGGAAATAGTCGGGTTCTGACCTTTCTCCTGGGCAGTGGCCACTTTCAGTTCTTTGGGAACTTCGAAAATGATATTGTGTGAATAACCCAGTGAGAGGTCGAGCAGGTTGCCCTGGTTAGAGGCTTTGTAACCTACACCCACCAGCTCCAGGTTCTTCTTGTATCCTTCTGTTACTCCTTTTACGAGGTTGGCGATCAGGGCGCGGTACAAACCATGCATCGCACGGTGACGGATCTGATCGGTAGGGCGATTGAACTCCACCTGGTTGTCTTTCACTTCTACTTTGATATCACGGTCGATCGCCTGCTTCAGTTCGCCTTTCGGTCCTTTTACGGTTACTACATTATCTGAACCTACGGTGATGGTTACACCAGCCGGAACAGAAATCGGTTTTTTACCTACACGAGACATGTTAATACAGTTTAATGATTTGAGTTATTCTTGTTTCCCGCCAACCGGTCAGCCTGTATAGGTGCGGCTTAATGTATCGGCAGGTTTATAGCCATCACGCCTTATGCGTGAAAACGATTAATATACGTAGCAAAGCACCTCTCCGCCCACGTTCTGTGTTTTGGCCTGCTTGTCGGTCATCACTCCCTTGGAAGTGCTGAGGATGGCAACACCCAGTCCGTTCTTCACACGCTTGAACTCAGCCGGGCTGGCATACTGCCTCAGACCCGGGCGGCTGATGCGCTCCATGGATTTGATGGCAGGCTCTTTCGTTTGCGCATCATACTTCAATGCGATCTTGATCACGCCCTGTTTGTTATCATCTTCGAATTTGTATTTCAGGATATATCCCTGATCGTACAAAATCTCGGTGATACGCTTTTTGAGGTTAGAAGCAGGGATCTCCACGATACGGTGACCAGCCATTTGTGCGTTTCGGATTCTGGTCAGGAAGTCTGCTATAGGATCAGTTACCATGTTTATTTAGATTATTACAGTTCAAAAATTGAGTGTGGTTTCGATTACCAGGATGCTTTCTTCACTCCCGGGATCTTACCAGCCAATGCCATATCGCGGAAGGTTACACGGGAAATTCCGAAGAATCTCATATAACCCCGGGGACGACCAGACAGCTGGCAGCGGTTTTTCAACCTTACCTTGGATGAATTCTTGGGGAGTTCGTCCAGTGTTTTCCAGTCACCGGCAGCTTTCAGGGCAGCGCGCTTTTCAGCGTACTGATCTACCATGCGTTGTCTTTTACGATCCCTGGCTTTTACTGACTCTTTTGCCATGTTTTGTTTATTTTATTGGTTCCAATAACTTTTGTTACTGAATATTAATCTTCTTTTTTAGCGGCATTTTTGAAAGGCATACCAAGTTCTTTCAGGAGCTCGAATGCTTCCTCGTTATTGCGGGCGGTGGTTACGAACGAAATATCCATACCGGTGATCTTGTTCACTTTGTCGATATCGATCTCCGGGAAGATGATCTGTTCGGTTATACCCAGGGTATAGTTACCACGGCCGTCGAACGATTTTTCGCTGATGCCTTTGAAGTCGCGCACGCGGGGAAGAGCCGTGGCAATCAGGCGATCGAGAAATTCATACATCTTCGCTCCACGCAGCGTAACACGGGCGCCGATCGGCATGTTCTTACGCAGTTTGAAGTTGGAGATGTCTTTCTTTGACATCGTGGCAATCGCCTTCTGGCCGGTGATCATGGTCAGCTCGTCGATAGCGATGTCGATCATTTTCTTGTCGGTAACTGCTCCGTTCACCCCACGGTTCAGGCAGATTTTTTCGAGGCGCGGAACCTCCATAATGCTGCCATAGTTGAAACGTTTCATCAAAGCAGGTACAACATCATTCTTGTACTTGCCTGCTAATCTGGGAGTGTATTTCGTTGTCGTACTCATCTTTTTACGCTTTGCGCTACCGGCCACAGCCGTTAGCCTTTAAGTATTTTCTTTTCTGTTTGCTGATGGATCCGGGTTATTTAACGGCTTCACCAGACTTCTTGGCGATCCTTACGAGTTTACCGTCTTCACGGCTTCTTTTCACCCGGCTGCCGGTACCGCTTTTCGCATCATACAGCATCACATTGCTGATGTGAATCGGGGCTTCCTTCTTCACAATACCACCTTTGGTATTGCGGGCAGAGGGCTTGGTATGCCTGGTTACGATGTTTACGCCTTCTACCAGAACGCGGGCATCGTCGGGATAAACTTCCAACACCTTACGGGCTTTCTTCGGATCCTTGTCGTCACCTGCAATCACTACTACCGCGTCGCCTTTCTTGATGTTGAATTTTGCTTTGAATCTTTGCTTGCTCATTTTTTAAGCTTTTGGCTTTTTTATCATTTAGCGACTTTTCAATCGCGTGTTCTGTTTCTGGTTGGCTGACGCCCGGAAATTAAAGCACTTCCGGAGCCAGAGAGATGATCTTCATGTAACCCTTGTCGCGCAATTCACGGGCAACGGGTCCGAAGATGCGCGTTCCGCGCGGTTCGTCGCTCGCATTCAGCAATACCACGGCATTGTCGTCGAAACGGATATAGGATCCGTCTTTACGGCGCAGTTTGTTTTTTGTACGAACGATTACCGCCTTGGCTACAGTACCTTTTTTGATACCGCCAGAAGGAATGGCGTCTTTTACGGTTACAACAATCTTGTCGCCGATCTTGGCATAATCCTGTCCGCTGTTGCCCAGTACACGAATGCACAAAACCTCTTTGGCACCACTGTTATCCGCAACGTTGAGTCTGCTTTCTTGCTGAATCATTTTTATTAGCTTTTAGCTGTTAGAGACTGGTACGGGACCAATCGCAAAATCTTTATTGTCTGCTTCCGCCAGGGGCGGATCGGCTTATTTGGCTTTTTCTACCACTTCCACCAGGCGCCAGCGTTTGGTTTTGCTCAGCGGGCGGGTTTCCATGATACGTACCACATCGCCCACGGTGCACTCGTTCTTCTCGTCATGCGCGTGGAATTTCGTGGTCTTCTTCACGAATTTTCCGTAGATCGGGTGTTTTACTTTTCTTTCCACTGCAACGGTAATGGTCTTGGCCATTTTGTTGCTGGTAACAATCCCGGTTCTTGTTTTACGAAGATTTCTTTCTTCCATTTTATTTAAGCTTTATCGAGTCGCTGGTCGCAGACTCTATTCTTTGTTTTACTTGTTGTCGCCCGCTGCTACGGGCCACTGATCAGGCGCTCAGTTGACGGCTTTTCAGCACTGTTTTCAGACGAGCCAGGTCCTTGCGAAGGGCACGGATGCTCATCGGGTTCTCAAGCGGGGTAATGGCATGAGCGAACTCGAGCTTCTTCAGACGCAGTTCGTCTTCCTGGATCCTCGCTTTCAGGTCTGCTTCACTCAGGTCCTTAATACTGCTTACAAAATCAATTCTCTTCGACATAATATTTCGATTTTGATATGATTACTACTTACGCTGAATAATCAGGACGTACGATAAATTTGGTTTTGATCGGCAGCTTCTGGGCAGCCAGCTCCAGTGCTTCTTTGGCAACTGAAAGCGGTACTCCGTCGGCTTCGAAAATGATACGACCTGGTTCAACCACAGCAGCCCAGAATTCAGGGTTACCTTTACCCTTACCCATCCTTACTTCCAAAGGCTTGCGGGTAATCGGCTTATCGGGAAATACACGGATCCAGACATTACCTTCTCTTTTCATCGCACGGCTCAGCGCCTGGCGGGCTGCTTCGATCTGGCGGTTGGTGAGCCAGATAGACTCTTGTGCCTTCAAAGCAAAAGAACCAAAAGCAATGGTAGTTCCGCGCTTTGCAGTTTCGCGGATACGGCCTTTCTGTGCTTTCCTGTGTTTCGTTCTTTTCGGCTGTAACATATTTTGAGCTTTTAGCTTTTAGCCACGACCTTTTCGCCGCAGCATCTTAATTCTTTTTTTGATTGTCGGACCCTCAGCGGGCCGGCTGTCTAGTTTCTTCTGTCTCTTCTGTCGCCACCGCGATCACGGCCACCACCGCGTCTGTCGTCACGACGATCTCCACGTCCGCGCTGGTCTCCTTCAGGACGGTCACGACGCTCGCTTACATCACCCTTGCTTCCGATGAAGTTGGGGTTCAGGTCGCGCTTGCCGAGGATCTCACCCTTACAGATCCAAACCTTGATACCGATCTTTCCATATACGGTCAGCGCAAACACACTCGCATAATCGATATCCATACGAAGGGTATGAAGAGGGGTACGTCCCTGCTTGATCTCTTCGGTACGGGCAATTTCAGCTCCACCCAAACGACCGCTTACTTTTATCTTGATACCTTCTGCGCCCATACGGAGAGCAGAAGCGATCGCCATCTTGATGGCTCTCTTGTAATTGATACGGTTCTCGATCTGGCGGGCAATCGTATCCCCCACGATCATGGCATCCAGTTCCGGACGACGGATCTCCAGGATGTTGATCTGCACATCTTCCTTGCCGGTGAGCTTCTTCAGCTCTTCCTTGATACGATCTACTTCACCACCACCTTTACCAATGATGATACCCGGTTTAGAGGTATGGATAGTAACGATCAGCTTATTAAGCGTACGCTCAATAACGATCTTTGAAATTCCGCCTTTGTTGATACGGGCATTCAGGTAGTTCCTGATCTTGTTATCCTCGATCAACTTGGCAGCAAAATCTTTTTTGTTACCATACCAGTTAGACTCCCATCCGCGGATGATTCCTAACCTGGCACCAATTGGATTTGTTTTCTGACCCATATTATGGTTTAAAATGTTTTATCAATTAGTTTTTTGAATCTACGATTAAGGTCACGTGATTGCTGCGCTTGCGTACACGGTAAGCACGTCCTTGCGGAGCAGGCAGCATTCTCTTGATCGAACGGGCGCCGTCAACAAAAATGGTCTTTACCACCAGTGAAGCATCTGCCGCACTCTGGCCTTCATTCTTCTGTTCCCAGTTATTGATAGCGCTCTTCAACAGCTTCAGCAGCGGAGTTGAAGAATGCTGGGGATGATGTTCTAACATAGCCAATGCTTTCTCCACTTCCACTCCACGGATCTCATCGGCCAGCAAGCGCATTCTGCGCGGCGATGTCGGATAATTTCTGAGTTTAGCTACTGCTTCCATTATTTTATAAGTTTATTGTTTTTCGCTTATGGATTATTGTTATCAGCATTCGCCCCCAACAACAAACCACAAACCATAAACCAATTATGCTACTTTTTTGCTTGAGTGTCCTTTAAACTGACGGGTTGGAGCGAATTCGCCCAGCTTATGTCCCACCATGAATTCGGTTACATATACCGGGATGAATTTGTTCCCGTTGTGAACCGCCAATGTATGGCCTACAAAATCAGGAGTAATGGTTGAACGACGGCTCCAGGTTTTGATCACCCCTCTTTTAGATTTGCCTTCGTTAATAGCCAGCACTTTCTTCTCCAGTTTGGAGGCTACATAAGGACCTTTTTTAATTGAACGACCCATATTGCTTTGAAAATTTGATAATTTGAAAATTTGATGTGATGATCAGGAAATGGTCTTGGCCATTTTCATTTTCACTCACTATCTCCTTTATTTGGCCAGTTTACTTCCGTTCTTTCTCTGAATAATCAGCTTATCGCTTCCTTTTCCTCTTGTCCTGGTCTTCTCCCCTTTGGCGTATTTACCGGTACGGCTGCGTGGGTGACCACCTGAAGCCTTACCCTCACCACCACCCATCGGGTGATCAACCGGGTTCATGGCAACACCACGGTTGCGGGGGCGGATACCTTTCCACCTGTTTACACCTGCCTTACCAGCCATCTCCAGGTTATGGTCGCTGTTGCTCACCACACCTACAGTAGCTACGCAGTTGATCAGGATCTTGCGCAATTCGCCACTCGGCATTTTCAGCACGGCATATTTTTCTTCCTTGTTGGTCAGCTGGGCAGAAGTACCTGCGCTGCGAACCAGTTTGCCACCCTGTCCGGGCTGCATTTCAATATTGTGAACGTTGGTACCGAGCGGCATGAACTTCATCTGAAGCGCATTACCCACCTCAGGAGCCACATCGTCGCCGGAAACTACCGTTGCCCCTACCTGCAGCCCCTGCGGAGCCAGGATGTAGCGCTTCTCCCCATCTGAATAGGTCAGCAGGGCGATAAAAGCGGTACGGTTCGGATCGTACTCGATGGTAGCCACCGTAGCCGGGATATTTTTCTTGTTTCTTTTGAAATCGATTACACGGTACATTTTCTTGTTACCGCCTCCGATATAACGCATCGCCCTTCTTCCCTGGGCATTACGTCCGCCGGTTGCAGATACTTTCTCCAAAAGGCTCTTTTCGGGAGCGTCTGCGGTGATCTCTGCATAAGCGTTACCGATACGCCATCTGGTACCAGCGGTCATCGGTTTATATTTCTTCAGTGCCATTGTTCAGAATTATTTCTTTAAAAAATATGGTCAATTCTTTGCGGCGTTTGACCCGCCATTCATTTAATTTATCAGATAGCTCCGTACAGGTCGATGGTATCGCCCTCGGCTACGGTTACGTAGGCCTTCTTGTAGGCGGGTTTCATACCTGTGATAAAGCCAGCCTTGGTGAATCGGCTCTTGCTCTTGCCGGGAACCACTACAGTGTTTACGTCGATCACGTTTACACCATAAAAGTCTTCCACCGCTTTTTTCACTTCAAGCTTGTTGGCTTTACGGTTTACGCGAAAAGCATAAGTTCTGCGAGCTTCGGAGAGCTTGTTGCTTTTCTCAGATACTATCGGTTTTATCAATACTTCAGAGAGTTTCATCTCTTAAATTTTTTCAATGATTAATTAGCGCTGATTTCTTTTACGTCTTCGGCAATGGCCTTGGCTGAACCTTCGGTCAGAACCACCACGTCCGCATTCACGATATCATAAGTGTTCATATCGTTGAACTGGTAGCCTACCACATTGGGCAGGTTACGGAAAGACAGGAACAGGTTGTTGTTCTCATCATCCCCGGTCAGGATCAGTACTTTCTTGCCATCCGCATTCAGACTTTTCAGAATGCTTACGAACTCGCTTGTTTTCGGCTTCTCCAGTTTCACATCTTCTACTACCACCAGGCTGTTCTCTTTCATTTTATAAGAAAGAGCAGAGCATTTTGCCAGTCCCTTCACTTTCTGGTTCAGTTTGAAATCGTAATCGCGGGGCTTGGGTCCGAAAATGGTACCACCCCCTTTATACAGCGGGTTACGGATATTTCCTTTACGGGAACCTCCGGTTCCTTTCTGACGATGAAGCTTTTTGCTGGAACCTTTTACTTCCAGGCGGGTCTTCACTTTGTGAGTACCCTGACGCTGGGCGGCCAGGTATTGCTTCACCGCGAGGTAGATCACATGATCATTGGGCTCTACGCCAAAAATTTCTTCCGGCAGATCCACTGTACGACCTGTTTTCTTTCCTTTTATGCTTAATACATCTGCTTGCATGATAATTCAATTAAAAAGTTTACTTCTGAATATATACCACAGATCCAATGTGACCCGGAACATTTCCGCTGATCAGGATATAGTTTTTGTCGGCGAAAATCTTCACCACTTTCAATCCTTTCACTTTTACACGGTCACCGCCCATGCGGCCGGCCATGCGCATACCCTTCATAACGCGGGAAGCATCTGAAGAGTTACCGAGTGAACCCGGAGCGCGCTGACGGTCGTGCTGGCCGTGAGACTGTGCGCCTACACCATGGAATCCATGACGTTTAACCACACCCTGGAAACCTTTACCTTTCGAAGTGCCGACAACGTCAACTTTTTCTCCTTCGGTAAAAATGTCCACAGTAATGGTTTCGCCCAACGCCTTTTCGAGGCTGCTGTCGCGTAATTCTTTTACAAACTTCTTGGCGGGAGTATTAGCCTTGGCGAAGTGATTTTTTTCTGCAGCGAGAGTGTGCTTCTCTTTCTTGTCGCCAAATGCAATTTGAAGGGCGTTGTAACCGTCAGACTCTTTGGTCTTAACCTGGGTTACTACGCAGGGACCAGCTTCAATGATGGTACAAGCTGTTTGCTTGCCATCGGGACTGAAGACGCTGGTCATCCCAATTTTCTTTCCAATAATACCTTTCATCTTATTTACAGTTTATGCCCTGTAAGGTTAAAGAGACAGGTCCGATGAAAGTGTGATCGGATCTTCAATCCCCGTTTGCTGTTGACCTTTTCTTTTAACCAGCGCAACTGCGAAAGAATTCCTTTGCCGTTACGTCGTCTTCCTTTGGACGCTCCCCTTCGCCTTCGCTCCCGGGAGTGATAGAAGTACCAACAGTAAACTAACCTCGAAGGGCTAGTTCATATTTAAAGTTTACTTTTTAAATATTTCTGCTTCCGGCTTTTCAGCCTCTGCAGACAAACTCAGCGCTGCTTTATTCCGCCACTGGCGAAAGTTTGCAGATAAGTTGTATAAGAGCTACATGAAAAAACCCTGTCGGGATATTCAATACCCGCGGCAGGGCCTATATCTTTTATGCTTTGATCTCTACTTCCACACCACTGGGCAAATCCAGCTTGCTCAGCGCATCCACGGTACGGCTCGAAGAGGTGTAAATGTCCAGCAGACGCTTATGCGTGCTCAACTGGAACTGCTCACGGCTCTTCTTGTTCACGTGGGGTGAACGCAAAACGGTAAAAATCTTCTTACGGGTAGGTAAAGGAATAGGACCTGTTACTACCGCTCCTGTGCTACGCACGGTTTTAACGATCTTCTCGGCAGATTTATCCACCAGGTTGTGATCGTAAGACTGTAATTTGATTCTAATACGCTGAGACATACTTGAAAATCCCATTTTTCGAATGGGGATGCAAAGGTATGCGGTATTCCTATACGGGCAAAGAGATTGAGAAAGAATTTTCTAACTTTTTCAAGCCGGGGATTTGGAGCAAAGCCAGGCTAAGTTAAGTCATTGATTATTAAATAATATCATCCAGGCTATCATTGCTGCCCCCGCGCACCGGCTGCGGCACCCACCGACAATACTCCCACCACTCCCACCACAGCGGCGGCCTTGCCGAAATCCGACATCTTCGAGGTGTAAAATCGATCACCACGTTCCAGGCTGGTTCCATAGCTGTCGGGGCCCACCAGCCCCTTGTTGACGCGGGAAACAAAAAACCGATGCTCCAGCACAAACCGCTGCAAGGGCTGGGAGTCGGAGTAAAAAGTCAGGTAGCTGCGCATCCGGTAGGGTGAGCTCTCCTGCGAAAAATGGATGGTTTTCAGCCTCACCTGTGTTTTGTCGTCGTCAATATACTCCCGGCTCATCTGTTCCTCGGCAATACCCGGCAGGTAGCCGTCAACCAAATACAAGCCGGTCCGCTCCCTGCTGCTGCGGGGAGGTAAAAAATCGACGCCTTCCTGCTCCCTGATCTGTGCAGACAGGCTGCCCGATAAACTGGTGATCCCCGAAAGATTAAAGGCGTCACCCTGCACCGATCCGCTGATCTGCCGGGTGCCGGTATAATACGAAAAAGCCTGCTCGCCGATGATCAATGCCGAGCGTTTCCAGTCGATGTAAAGTGGCTGCGACGATTTGTTATACACCTTAACGCGCACGGGCCCGTTAAACCCGCTGAAATCATAGGTCAGTTTCAGAGTGTCGTTCTCTTCCACAAAGCGATAGGTGCTGTCGTGACGAATGTTTACGCCGTCAATAGCAAAATACTGGTAGGTTTTACAGGAAGAAAATAGCGCCGCGAGGGCAAGTAAAAGTATAGGTGATTTCATAAGCGAGCTTTTGCCAGTCAAATTAAAAGCCGCTCTGCAAATAAAAAGTGAAAACAGCCCCCGGGGCTGTGAAAGAAATGAAAAAGATAAGGGATTGGTGAGCGATAAGTGCCCTCGCTCACCAATCCCTTGAACAGAATTTCAACTGTTAAAATCCTTTTTTGCCGGCCTCCCCTGTGGCATTGGCATCCCGCGCACCGGGAGGGCAATACTGTTTCAGGTAATTGGTATATAAAGTACCGAGGTGTCGGGTGGTACCGGCACCTTCCCTGATGCTGTGCGTACGGTTGGGATAACTCATCATCTGGAACTGCTTGTTGTACTTGACCAGCTCGTTGATGAGCATGTCATTGTTGTTGTAATGCACATTGTCATCTCCGGTTCCATGAATGTAAAGCAGGTTTCCCCGCAGGTTTTTGGCATAGGTAATGGGTGATCCCTTTACAAAATCTTCCCGGTTCTCCTGGGGCAGACCCATATATCTCTCCTGGTAGATGTTGTCGTAGGTAAGCTGGTTACCCACAGCTGCTACCGCGATACCCGTTTTATAGATCTCCGGGTACTGGAACATCAGATTCAAAGTGGCAGATCCGCCACCGCTCCATCCCCACACTCCCACACGGGTAGTATCGATGAATTTCCATTTCATGATCTCTTTGGCAGCCAGTGCCTGGTCTTTGATATTGAGGGTTCCGATATTGCGATAAATGCATTTGCGCCAGGTGCGGCCCTTGGGTACAGGCGTACCCCGGTTATCGATGGAAATGTACACATAACCATCTTTGGCCATATTGCCCTGGTACAGGAAATTATTGCCCACGCCAAACTGATCCTTTACATTCTGACCCCACGGTTCCGTATACACGTAAAACACAACGGGGTATTTTTTGGCAGAATCAAAATTGTCGGGTTTCACCATCCAGGCATCCATCTCCACTCCTTCGGGGCTGTTTACCTTGAAGAAAACCATGTTGGATTTGGACTTGTCGGATTTGGCGAGGGCTTCATCCACTTTCGCCCCATCCAACGGTTTATGATCGGGCAGCGATACCATCTCGGTCGCGTCGGGAGTATAGTAATTGGAAAAGTCATGCCGGGCAAACCTGGCGGCAGGCGACACGTCGTAATCGTTGGTACCATTCTGGTTGGCGGGCGTTACTCTTTCCAGTTTGCCTTTACCATTCAGTCTGGTGCGATACAGATACTTCTGGGTTGCATTGTCGGGCGATGCATGAAAATAAACATAGCCGCCTTTTTCGTCGATGGCAGCGATGTCCATTACGTCATAATTGCCATTGGTGATCAGCGTTTCCTTTTTACCATCGCGGCTCACCCGGTACAGGTGACGCCACCCGTCTTTTTCACTGGGCCAAAGGAACTCGGTTCCGCCGGCCAGCCAGTCCCACCCGCCCCAGATATAATCATTGTCCCACAAAGGCAGGATGTCGACCCAGGCAGAATCGGTTTCGGTATAAATGGCTTTGCTTTCCCCCGATTGCGCGTTGCATAACAGCAACTCGCTATTGTTTTGTTTGCGGTTAAGATGCTGCACGATCAGCTCATGGCTGTTGGCGGCCCATTCCATGCGGGGTACATAGCTCTGCAATACGGGATCTGTGGGAATGTTCATCCATTGGGTAGCACCGGATTGAATATTGATCACCCCGATCCGGAAAGGAGAAGGAGCTTCCCCGGCAACAGGATACTCAACCGGAACGGCGATGGGATAAATGGAATCGGTATTATTCACCATCAGGTAGTCTCTTGTTTTCCGCGCATCGATCTGCCAGAAAGCAATCTGTTTGCTATCGGGGCTCCATCTGAAACCATCGCGGCAGAAAAACTCTTCCTCATAGGCCCAGTCGAAAGTGCCATTGATGAACTTGCGGTTGCCATCGGTAGTCAGCGGGGTAATGGAACCGGAAGCCAGATCCTCCACATATAAATTATACTCGCTCACGTAGGCAACCTTGCTTCCGTCGGGTGAAAATTTAGCGAACATCAGCGAGGAAGCAGGCCGTGATTTACCGATCTGCCTGAGTGTATTATTGCTCCTGTCAAATACCCAATAGTCGCCGCGGGTATCGAGTCGCCACACACGCTTGCTATTGGTATAGATCAGAGTCTTTTTTCCGTCATCTGAGAAAGAGAAATTACGGACAGGCAGCGCGGTGCTTTGTCCGGCCGGTGTCAGTTCTTTCTTGCTAACGAGTACCGTTTTGGTATTGCCTGGTAAGCTGTATTGCACCACTTCTCCGGCTTCCACCCGGTAGTAGCCATTGCCATCAGCAGTCCACCGGATGCCCTGGGCCCGGGTAATCAATACCGCCAGCAGCAGGCAGATAAAACAAAGGAGTCTTCTCATGATCGTTGAATAATTTGGAAAGTAAGATACCATAAATCGTTTCAAGGTTGCCCGCCAAAGTTTGATAAATGGTTAATTAATTATAAATGCGGAAGACCGGAGGGGTTGCTCCGGCCTTATTGCATGATCTGTTCATTGTTAATCTGGTAAGAAACGGTCTACTGCCTGACAAGCATCAAAGTGCCTATCAGCTTATTTTTCCTGTCATCATACAGGCTGAGCAGATAGGATCCCGACAAACCGGCTTTCAGCACCATACCGGCAGATGCCTGGTTGGCGACAACCGATTGCTGCAGCACCTGACCGTTCAAATTCGTAATGACCACGCGGTATTTCCGGGTCGGGTCGAGGCCCTTCAGATAAAACTGCCTGGTCAGCGGATTGGGATATACACTGATGATCTTGCCCGGGTTATCAGGGTCAACAATTCCGGTAGACATATCCCGGACGATCCTGATGCTGTCATACGCAAATTCGGCAGACACGCAGGTGGCATTACTCTTCATTCTCACAAATATCCAGTTATCGCCAACTGTTAATGACGAAGGTGCAATGGTCAAGATTGCCGCCGAACTTTCTGCCTGCCATAAACTGGTAAAGCCCCTGTTCTTGCCAAAAGTGTACAGCGGAGCGCTGCCCCCGGCCAACACATTGCTGGCGGTGATCTCTACCGGGTTCACCAGGTTGACTACATTGGTAATGTTCGAAGATATATTGACGTCTGGAACCATTGCAGTAGTTACTGTAAAAGGATAGCTGGAAGACTTGCTGCCAGACGTGTTTGAAAAAATTACATTGATGATATGATTGCCAGCGGCCAGCCCGTTCACGGCAAATGAAATACTGCTGTCTGCCGCAATAGGCAGATTGGACCCATCAAGGGTAGCCGTTACCAATATTCCGCTGGAAGAAGCGGGAAGGTTACTGATCTTTGCCTGTTGAGAACCCTGAAGTGAGCAGTAGTTGCTCAGCAGACCGCTAACAACAGGCTCCGGCGGGGGTGGGTTCGGCCTTGCTTTAACCGTGGTCTGTTGTAAATTGGTTCGAACAGGCAAATTGAAATCAAAATAAATAGATGCCCGGTTATTGATCGTATCTCCCTCCTGGAGTGCAGACACAGGTTTGATCTTATAGGAAATGTATCCATGGCTCTTCGCCTCATTTATATTGCTGTCAGGCAAATTGACTCGTGTAAAGGTCCAGGTTGCATACTTGCCATCTTTCAACGAAAAAGTGTAGGGGTGACTTGATCCGGTCATCTGGAAACTGGCCGGGTTCAACTTAGCAGACAGGGTATCCCTGATAATGATATTGAATGCGGTGTCCGTGCCTGTATTCTGAAAACGAATAGTATAGTGGAAAGCATCAAAGTCGGCTAGTTCGTCGAGGAATACTGCCCCCAGTCTGTTTTCCTGTTTATCGTTCGGATCAAAAGAGCCGGTGACGATCCTTCTCAGGAAAATTGTATTGTTGATCGGTGTCTGATCGCCGATACGAGGAAAAATTTGTGCCTTTAAAAGGATAGTATCTCCGAGCTCGGTTAATGGGGGCGATTTAACACGAAGAATGAGGCTGATGTCTCCGTTGCCGAAAGGGTCGAGATCGGCCAGGTTCCATACAAGGGTATCGCCCGTTACGCTGTTGGGAGCAGGCACCGCGGATTCAAAATCCGTTTTCGAACTCTTGATGAT
This sequence comes from uncultured Chitinophagaceae bacterium, assembly GCA_964605065.1. Classification (GTDB taxonomy): domain Bacteria; phylum Bacteroidota; class Bacteroidia; order Chitinophagales; family Chitinophagaceae; genus Endoryza. The sequence continues at coordinate 185,702 of CAZSAQ010000005.1, read as the reverse complement.
CATCACGCTGGCATTCGAAACGGTTTCAGTACCGGCATTTCTGTAATTGGCTACATAATTGACTGTAGAACCGGGACGCATTATACTGGAAGTTTGCAGGCTGATGGTAAGGTCTTTTACACCCGGGTTGCCTACCACCGCAAAATCAAATGAATCTCTGCCGCGATAGGACGTAAAGGTAGATTGCCTCGACACAGGAACTACCGAATAATATGGAAAAGGAAGGGTAACTGATGTCTGATAGGTTCCGGTATCCACATAATGGAGGAATTCACCGGAGGGACCGGTCACCGACGAGGCACTATTTTGTCCTTTCCGCGAAGTAATCAGCAGATTACTGGCATATACTTCACCTGCGTCCTTTATGCCATTGTTGTTACGATCGAAAAATGCTTTGCCAGTTATAGTATTCTGTCTGATAAACTTAACCACCCAAAAATCCATATTGCCATGGTTGCCGGTAACATCCCTTGTAATTGAGTTGGAATATCCGGCCGCCACATAATCCCCCTGAGTTGTCAGCGTAACTCCCTTAAAAATATCACTACCGTTGCCGCCGTAGCCTTCGCTAAATATAAATGCACCAGGTGCATTAAAGTCAAGCCGCGCCGTATTCATGATGGTAACGTAGCCATCGGACAACCACCCGTTTTCAACCAGGCTTTTTTGTCCGTCAACATGCAATACCGTAGAATCCGGCAACATAATGTTGCGGTGAGGTCCAGGGTTGGTAACCTCGAAAAAGCCTTCAAAACTAATACCATTGATCTCGCTGCTGGTAATCTCACTTCCGTTTGAAGGATCCATTAAGGCAGCGCGCCAGCAAGGACTGAAGGGGATCAGGTTGGCAAAGTTATAACCGCCCAAACCTAGTAATCTCCCAGAAGGCAGCTCCAGTACATGATCTAGATAACTTGAATACCCCGGATTCCCGCACGGAAGGCCATAGAATCTGGCCCACAAACTGTCGCCCGCACTATTGATTTTCATGGCCATATTGGCATATTCTGCATAGTGTGGGCAAAATTGAGTACCGGGGGTACTGTTTCTTGAAAATCCGGCAATAACAAATCCGCCGTCGCTGGTGGCTGTAATTGAAGCCGGAAACTGGTTATCGATGTTTCCATAGTTCACCCTTCTTCGCATAATGCCGTTGCCATCTATGATAACTACCCATATATCGGAATACCCGCGGCTGCTGATTATATCTCCATCCGTGGAAAAAGTACTGGCTGCAATGATGTAACGGTCAGCAATATTTGATTTTACTATGGCGTGTCCCAACTCCTGGGCAGTACCCCCAAAAACCCTGCTCCACAACACAGAACCGCTGCTACTGATACGTACAGCCCAAAGATCAGGTTTGGCAACATACTCCCCATCTACCACTGAACTGTGAAGGCCGCTGACATCCCCATTGTCAGACTCAGTTTGACCAATACAGATAAAATCTCCATCACCCAGAGCGACTGCATCGGTAAACACATCGTTACGCGAGCCTCCCAGGCTTTTTTGCCAGAGTAAATTGCCTGATTCATCAAGCCGAACAACCCAGGCGTCACTACTGTCTGTCGATCCGTGATGACCTGTAACATCTCCATCATTGGAAAATGAGCGCCCTACCAGCAGGTATCCGTTATCATTAGTTCTAATAATAGTATTGCATTCATCCGATCGGGATCCTCCAAGGGATTTTTGCCATTCAATTACCGGGCCCTTATTCTGTGCGTGTACTGCAGAGCCCAAAAGCGTGAGAGCAAGAAGCAAAATGGTGAGCCTCATAAAAAATCAGTTAGGTTAAATTACTTCAATTCCGGGAAACTTCCTAACGGAAAAGCAAATTCGAAATGTTCGCCGGACGTAAAAAAGGGCAAAAAAAACGGCACTCGAAATGAGTGCCGTTTATATTAAAATAATCTTACTTATTATCCTTCCACTTTTTGCTTTCCTTTCACCTTGGCAATCACTTCTTCAGCGATGTTGTTGGGGGCAGGAGAATAGTGGCTGAACTCCATGGTGGAGGTGGCACGACCGGAAGACAAGCTCCTCAGCTGTGTTACGTATCCAAACATTTCGCTCAGCGGAACCTTGGCTTTGATCACCTGGGCGCCTGCACGGCTGTCCATACCTTCGAGCATACCGCGACGACGGTTCAAGTCACCGGTTACGTCACCCATGTACTGCTCGGGGGTGATTACTTCCACTTTCATGATCGGCTCCAGCAAGGTAGGCTTGGCTTTGCGGGCAGCTTCGCGGAAACCCTGACGGGCACAAAGTTCGAAAGACATAGAGTCGGAGTCAACCTGGTGGAAGCTACCATCGAAAATACGAACCTTCATATTTTCTACGGGATAGCTGGCCAGTACACCTGTATTCATCGCCTGTTCGAAACCTTTCTGGATAGCCGGGATGAATTCACGGGGGATAGATCCACCGAAGATATCATTGACGAACTGGAAAGCTTCTCCTTCGTTTTCTTTCAGCCAGGCCTCATCGGCGGGTCCGAGTTCGAAAACGATATCGGCAAACTTACCACGACCACCGGTTTGCTTTTTCAGCACTTCGCGGTGTTCAACGGTCGATTTGAAAGCTTCCTTATAGGCAACCTGGGGAGCGCCCTGGTTTACTTCTACCTTGAATTCACGCTTCATACGGTCAACGATGATCTCCAGGTGCAATTCGCCCATACCGGAAAGGATGGTCTGCCCTGTTTCTTCATCTGTTTTTACACGAAGCGTAGGATCTTCTTCCACCAGTTTGGAGATAGCGATACCCATTTTGTCGACGTCGGCCTGTGTTTTAGGTTCAACGGCTACAGAGATCACCGGCTCGGGGATGAACATGTTCTCCAGTACGATCGGATGATCTTCATCGCAAAGGGTATCACCTGTTTTGATTTCTTTGAAACCAACAGCCGCACCGATATCACCGGCTTCGATGAAGTCGATCGGGTTCTGCTTGTTGGCGAACATCTTCATGATACGGCTGATACGCTCTTTCTTGCCGCTTCTTACGTTCAGCACGTAAGAGCCTGCATCGAGGTGACCGCTATAAGCGCGGAAGAAGGCCAGGCGACCTACGAACGGGTCGGTCATGATCTTGAACGCCAGGGCGGAGAAAGGCTCCTTCGGATCCGGTTTGCGGATCAGCTCTTCGCCGGTTGAAGGATCGGTTCCTTTGATCGCTTCGATATCCAGCGGAGAAGGCAGGTAACGGCAAACTGCGTCGAGCGCGGTTTGAACGCCTTTATTTTTGAAAGAAGAACCGCACATCATCGGAACGATGCTCAGATCGATCGTTGCCTTGCGGATGGCTTCATGCATTTCATCTTCAGTGATGGTGTTCGGATCATCGAAAAATTTCTCCAGGAGTTTCTCATCGTATTCTGCTACCGCTTCCACGAGGTGCTGTCTCCACTCATTCACTTCTTCCACCATATCTTCCGGTACAGGGATCTCATCGAAGGTCATGCCTTCTGTTTCCATGTGCCAGATGATTCCTTTCATTTTGATCAGGTCCACCACGCCTTTGAAATTATCTTCCGCACCGATCGGGAGCTGGAGAGGAACGGCTTTGGAACCGAGCATCTCTTTCACCTGCTTTACTACATTGAGGAAGTCGGCACCGCTGCGGTCCATTTTATTGACGAAACCGATACGGGGCACGTTATAACGGTTGGCCTGGCGCCATACCGTTTCACTTTGAGGTTCTACGCCGTCAACAGCAGAGAACAGGGCGATCAGACCATCCAGTACACGCATGGAGCGCTCCACCTCTACGGTAAAGTCCACGTGACCCGGAGTATCGATGATGTTGAAATAATATTTTTTAGTGTTGGCATCGGCCTTTCCCAGAACGGTTGGGAAGTTCCACTGGCAGCTTACCGCAGCAGAAGTAATGGTAATACCCCTTTCTTTTTCCTGCTCCATCCAGTCGGTGGTAGCCGCACCATCGTGCACCTCACCGATTTTATGAATCATACCGGTGTAGCGCAGGATACGCTCGGTAGTGGTCGTTTTGCCGGCATCAATGTGTGCCGCAATACCGAAATTCCGTTGAAATCTTAAGTCTGCCATGATTATTGATGATTGAAATTTTTAGTTTATCTGCCCGGCCCGCAACCCGCTGGTTTTCCGAATGACGTACCACCGTTTTTCGAGGCCACAATTTAGGCGGGCAAAGGTAAGCAATCCGTTGCAAATTGTAACCCGAATTTCCCCGTCATTTTTCCAACAGTTCCGGCAGGGGATCAGGGGGCGGTGGCGGCAGGGGCGGGCATAAAAAAACCCCCGGATTTGCGGGGGTTTACTATTCTGATGAATGCTGTTAGATCTTGAAGTGAGCGAAGGCCTTGTTGGCTTCAGCCATACGATGGGTGTCTTCTTTCTTTTTGAAAGCGGCACCTTCGCCTTTGGCAGCGGCTACGATTTCGTTGGCCAGTTTTTCAGCCATGCTACGACCGTTTCTTTCGCGGCTGTAGCGGATCAACCATTTCATACTGAGGGAGATCTTTCTCTCAGGGCGAACCTCAGAGGGGATCTGGAAGGTAGCACCACCGATCCTGCGGCTGCGTACTTCTACGGCCGGAGTAACATTAGACAATGCTTTTTTCCAAATATCATATCCATTTTCGCCGGTCTGCTTGGCTACGCGCTCCAGCGCATCGTAGAAAATAGTAAATGATGTATTTTTCTTACCCTGCCACATCAGGTTGTTTACAAACCTTGTAACCAGTATGTCATTATACTTTGCGTCAGCGGCTAAAGGTATCTTTTTGGCTTTTGTCTTCCTCATTTATTGAACTATTTGAAATGCTTTAATTATTTTTTGGCCTTGTCGCGCTTGGTACCATATTTAGAACGGCTCTTCTTACGGTCTTTTACACCGGCAGTATCCAGGCTACCACGAACGATATGGTAACGTACACCCGGAAGATCCTTCACACGACCCCCTCTCACCAGTACGATGGAGTGCTCCTGCAGGTTATGCCCCTCACCCGGAATATAAGCGATCACCTCCACCTTGTTGGTAAGACGCACCTTAGCAACCTTACGCAGCGCGGAGTTCGGCTTTTTAGGGGTAGTTGTATAAACCCTTGTGCATACACCACGGCGGAACGGACAGCTATCCAGCGCTCTGGACTTGCTTTTCGCCTTTATAATTTCTCTTCCTTTACGTACTAACTGTTGAATGGTAGGCATTATTGACCTTTTAATTTGGGACGGCAAAGGTAAGGGCTTTTGCCATAAAATGAAAAAAACCCTCGAAAAAATCTTCCGATTTTGCTCTCGGGGGGCGCAATTTATTCATTTCGGCGAAATATCCTCGACAAGAATTTAAAGATCCCCATGCTTTTTGTCGGCCATTGTCAAAAAAAGCCCCGGGCTGAAAACCCGGGGGCATTGATTGTTAACTATTAACGAAAGATCAACTGGTTTACAAATCGCTGACCGCCTTCCGATGGCTGTACCACCAGCAGGTAGGATCCGGCACGGGCATGAACGGGCCGCTGGAACCAACGGCTCTCTCCGGCTGTTATCTGGATGGTTTCCTGGAACATCAGCCTTCCATCCACACTCATCAGGCTGATAGCATATTTTCCGGCTTTCATCCCTTCAAACTTTACCTGGAACCTTTCAGCAACCGGATTGGGTAACACCTTCAATCCGGCCCGGCTAATCTGGAAGCTAAGTACTTTGGAATAACTGAACTCGCCGTTTTTCCGGATTATCCTCACCCGGTAGTAACCGGTTCCGTTTACGGGATCATTATCATTGAAAAAGTAAGTAATGCGGGTGGAAGATGCTGACCGACTCGCCTTTACCGCTCCGATGGCCTGGTAATGACGGCCGTCTTCACTGCGCTCTACTATAAACTGACTGGCATCAAAGTCTGCAGTGGTATTCCATTCCAATTGAATGGCTGCATCCTGGCGGCTGCCTCTGATGGCGAAATCATTGGCCGACAGGAACGCTGTACAAGTACCATTGAGATTGAAATAAGAGAATCTCGTCAAACAGCCAGCATTCACCGATACTTTACAAACATACACACCGGTGTCGCTGGGCAGCAGGTAAGGAATATTATAAGATTGCGAAGTGGCGATCTGCGTGCTGTCGACACTGCTTGTTTTGCGATACCAGGTATACGTGGCATTGGGAATGGTATCCACATTCAGGGTAATATTATTATAAAAGCAATTCGAGGTAGCCGTTACCAGCACGTTGGCCAGAGGCAGTATGCTGGCATCATTGATGGTGGCATTTCCGCACGCATCGATGGATCTGAGCCTTACCACCGAATAACTGTTTCCGTTGTTGAGGTTAAAAGATGGGGAAGACTGCTGCGAGGAAATGATGCTTGGCGTTTCGGGCATGCTTCCGATAATCTCATAGCTGAAGGGCGCCAATCCGCCTGTTACCACGGCATTCACTCCGAAACTGGCATTGTTACACTGGTAAACACCCGATTGCTGCAGGCTGGGAAAACTGTACGACTGAAGCGCAAAGGTATCGTACACCTTGCCCGAACATCCCTGCAGCGTATATTCGATGACATAGGTTGCGGGCTCCATATTGTTGAAAGAATAATTGTTACCGGTATTATAATTATGTGTGATGTTCACCGTAGCGCCATTCTTGCGAATGATCTTGGGAGTAGAGGTTCCATTGCTGTACTGGCTGAACACTGTCAGGTCGCCCGATCCGTTCTGCCACTGTCCGCTGGGGCATTTGGAGTTGGCGTTCACAGATTTGTTCAACCAGGATGCATTGGGCGTTACCAGGGTAGAATCCTTATTGCCGCAATTGTCCGTGATCACTACTTTATACTTCAATCCGCCGGGTAAGGCAGTAAGACCGGTAATGGTTGTACTGTTGGAAGAAGCATTGCTGGTTTTCACCAATACCCCGCCAGGATTGTAAACCTGTAAAGTATAAGGATTGCTGGTGGCAGTCCAGCTGGCATTAAAATCGGTTGTTCCGATGGTGCAGGAGGCGATAGCTGAAATATTCAACGCCATCGGGGTGGGATTTACCGTAAAGCAGCGTACAATGGTAGTATCGTAACAGGTGTTTACTATATTGACGCAGTAACTGCCATAAGGCACGTTGGTAAATACCCCGGTGCTGTTGCAGGCAACCTGCACGTTGGAAGAATTATACAGGCAATACTGGGGGCTTGTCAGGTTGGCCTGACCGGTAATGGTAGCCGTGAAACCGCTGCACACTTTATTGCTGATCGAAACACTGGCGCCAACCGAAGGCACCGGCCGGTTTACCGTGAAGCAACGCTGGATTATGGTATCATAGCAACTGGCGTCATTGGTGATCCGGACACAATAAGATCCATAGGCGAGCCCGGTAAACTGGCCGGTGGTATTACAACCCACCAGGTTGTTGCTCACATCATAGAGGCAATACTGGGGGTTGGTCAGGTTGGTCTGACCCGCTACCGTTGCCGTAAAGCTGCTGCAGGTTTGCGCGCTCATGTTTACACCGGAAACAGAAGGTACCGGCCTTGTTGCGGTAAAACAACGCGATATCACTGTATCATAACACAGCACGTCGTTTTGCAAACGCAGGCAATAGGTACCATAAGGAAGGTTATTGAAAACACCGGTGCTGTTGCAGGCAACCACCACCCCGTTGTTATCATAAATACAATACTGCCCGTTGGTGATATTGGTCTGGCCGCCGATACTGGCAGTAAAAGTATTGCAGGTTCTGTTGGTGATCGATACACTCGGGCCGAGGCTGGGCACCGGCCTGTTCTGGGTAAAACAACGATTGATCACCGCTCCCGTGCACCCGTCAGTGACACGGATACAATAAGACCCGTAAGGAACATTGGTGAAAACACCGGTGCTGTTACAGGACACCAGCACATTGGCGCTGGTATATAAACAATACTGAGGATTGGTAAGGTTGGTCTGGCCGGTTACGGTTGCCGTGAAGCCCGCACAGGCCAGGCTGCTGATTGAAACCGACGCCGCCACATTGGGCACCGGCTGATTCACCGTAAAACAACGCTGTATCGTGGTATCATAACAGTTATCTGTAACCCGGATACAATAGGACCCGTAGGCTACATTCGCAAAAACACCTGTGCTGTTACAGGACACCAGCACATTGCTGTTCGTATATAAACAATATTGAGGATTGGTGAGATTCGTTTGCCCGCTTACGGTAGCAGTAAAACCGGCACAGGCATAGCTGCTGATGCCAACCGAAGCGGCAACGGACGGAATTGTATTGTCTGTCCAGCCATTGGACCTGATATTGCCGCAAAGATCCCTGGCAACAAAAGTAACGGAACGATAAGTTCCTTTGAAGAAACGGAACGTGCGGGAGGAAAACCAGGTTGTGTCGCCGGGGACCCTTGTTACTCCATAAGTAAACCCGTTAAAAGTTGTTCCGGAAGTATTGTAATTGTTGCGGCTGTCTTTCAATACCAGCGATGCATCGGCACTGTCGCAACCTACTTCGGTTACGGTCTTACTATCGAACAACCAGTTATAGTTAGAAATGGTAACGGCCCTTGTTTGTATGCCCCCGCAGGAGTCAGTAAGGCGAACATAATAATCACCGGCCACCAGGTTGGTAAAGGATCCCGAAATATTGGAGGCTCCGATAGAAGAAGCAGAAGGAGCAACGATGGTGTAGGTAAACGGTCCGCGGCCATACTGCAGGCTGTTAACAGAAATAGCTCCGTCGTTTCCGTTGATACAACTTACATCTGTTACACTCAGCTGGAACCTCGGATCCTGATAATTTCCCGAAACAGATACGTTGGTCTGGGCAACGGAACATCCGGACACCAGGTCCTTCACTTCCACCACATATACCCCGGCTTCCAGTCCGCTGATGGTATTGGTAGACGTAACGGTTGAAAAACTCCCCTTGCTAACCTTATAGTTGTAGTTACCCGATCCCCCGGTTACATTAACGATGACCTGGCCGGTTGCCTTACATCTTGATTCACGTGTTTGGGTGGTAAAAGTGAGACTGCATTGAGCCAGGGCGGTCTGACCGGTCAGCATAAGCGCAATAAGCCACAGCAAGAAACCCTGAGTAGATTTCAGTTTCATAATTGGGTACGTTAGCATTAATAGAAATTCGGATCAATAGACTGATCACAGGAACTTGGATGCGGAACTTGGATTGGGGGAGGTTTTTGGTAGGATGTTCAGGAATCTGTAGCAAACATACTACGGGACTACCTACGGGTCAATACTTAAAAAAAGACTCATAAATATTAATACTTACGATTTATGTAACTCCCTGAAAAAGAAAAGGCTGGTGAATTTTATCCACCAGCCTTTTCGACGAACAGTCGTTTTTTTTCGTTCAATTTTTTCAGATCCTGAACATCCATCCATGACGATCTTCAGCTTTTCCCTCGCGGATGGCATCGAGCCTTCTTTTTAACTCGGGGCTTGCCTTCCAGGTATTGGTGTCGAATTCCATCACGAAATCCTTATAACGCAATTCACGGATCATGGAAATGGTGGCCGCAGTACCGGTTCCAAACACTTCCTGTAATTCACCTTTCTTATAGGCTTCAATGGCCTCATCTATGCTCAAGGGTCTTTCTTCCACTTTGTACCCCATCTCTCTCATAATGGTAATGGCACTATCGCGCGTAACGCCGGCCAGTATCGTTTCAGACTCGAGATCGGGTGTAACAATAGTATTTCCAAATACAAAAAACACATTCATGGTTCCAATCTCCTGGACATACTTGTGTTCAAAAGCATCCGTCCATAATACCTGGTCATATCCCTTCTTCTTGGCTTCCGCAGTTGCCAGCATCGAACCACCGTAATTACCCGCCGCTTTGGCAAAACCAAATCCGCCTCTGGCAGCACGGGTATATCTTTCCTCCACATAAATACGCATGGGAGCAGCATAATACGGACCGGTCGGGCTCAGGATCACCATGAACTTGTAGGTTTCCGAAGGACGAACACCAATCATCTCATCAGAAGAGAACATGAAGGGGCGTATATACAGGGAATGGTTCTCAAAAGCAGGGATCCAGTTCTTATCGATCTCGATCAGCTTTCTCATGCCTTCGATAAAAATCTCTTCCGGTACTTCCGGCATCTGCATGCGAACCGCTGAAACATTAAAACGCTTGTAGTTGTCGTAAGGACGGAAAATAAAAGCATTTCCCTGCGCATCCTTGTAGGCTTTAATGCCTTCGAAGATGGCCTGACCGTAATGTAGCGCTGCCAGTGAAGGACTCAGCAACAATGGCTGGTAGGGCTTGATCTCTACATTCTTCCATTCCCCATTTTCATAATCCGCCTCCAGCATATGATCGGTAAAATATTTCCCGAACGGAAGGTTTTCCAATGGAAAATCCTTGAGTTTACTCCTCTCTACACGGGTAACTCCTATATTATAAGTTTCTACCATACAATTGATTTAAAATGTGTCACAAAGAAACAAACAAAGTTCGGGCTGCCCAAAAATCGGCAGCACAAATTACTAACGAATGTTAGGACAGGTTATTTTCAAGGATGCCCGATCAATTTGCCGGCAATCTTCCCCGATTCGATATTTTTGCGAACAATCCGACATCATTGAATCACATTCATCTATCTCCGGAAACCCTTGTTTCCCTTTATAAAGATCACCTGGTACTCACCGGCGATGCACCGGTGAAACAGCCAGTGATAGCTGAGTCCCGAATGGAAGCGGAAGCGGTAAAACCGGCATTGCAGTTTGACGGGCAGAACCGTCGGCATATTACCTTGTTGCTGGCATCGCCATTAACGTCGGGCCACACGAGTTTCCTGGCGAATATTCTTAAAGCCTGCCGTCTCGGTTTTGATGATACAGCCATCCTTAATATGAAGGGGGAAAATATCAGCCTGACAGAAATCAAATCACAGCTTACTCCATCCATCGTGCTGCTATTTGGAATCAGCCCGCTGGATATCTCCCTTCCGGTCAATTTTCCACACTTTAAAATACAGGCATACGATTCTGTGCAATATCTGTATGTACCGGAACTGAAAAAGATGGTGGAAGAAACCGAAGAAGCCAAATTGCTGAAGAGTAAGCTATGGCTGTGCCTGAAAGAACTCTTCCAGTTGTAAAACTATGCTATGTCCAGATTGATCTTTGCCACCAATAATCAACACAAAGTTGCCGAAATTCAGGCCGCCATTGGCGACCGGATCGAAGTCGTTACCCTGGCGGAAGCCGGCATCGACGTGGATATTCCGGAGCCTTTCGATACACTTACGGAGAATGCCGATGAGAAAGCGCGTGTGATTTTTGAAATGACGAATGAAAACTGCTTTTCGGAAGATACCGGCCTGGAGGTTGATTTTCTGAATGGAGAACCGGGTGTAAAAAGTGCCCGGTATGCGGGGGAGAACAGGTCGTTTGAGAAGAATATCGAAAAATTATTACGCAACCTGGGCAACACCGATCGGCGGAATGCCCGTTTCAGAACCGTGATCACCCTGATCTGGAACCGGGAGCCTCAGCATTTCGAAGGAGTGTGTGAAGGCCGCATCACTCTGGCGGCCCGGGGAGCGGGTGGTTTTGGGTACGACCCTGTATTTCAACCCGATGGCAGCGAAAAGGTTTTTGCTGAAATGAGCATGGAGGAAAAAAATGTCTTTAGCCACCGCAGAAAAGCGGCAGACAAATTGATCTTATTTTTGCAGCAGCAGGCCAGCGCCATTACCAGATAATTAACATCCATTCATTTTTAAAAGCCTGATACCATAAGCAACCAACATTTAACCGAAAGCGACTTAATTAAGGGATGCATCGGGGGCGACCGGAGAATGCAGCAGGAGCTGTATCAGCGGTTTTCCGGTAAGATGTATGCCGTCTGTTACCGGTATGCCAACAATGCCGAAGACGCACAGGACCTGCTGCAGGAAGGCTTTATCAAAGTATTCAGGAACCTCCACCGTTTCCGGGCAGAGGGGTCATTTGAAGGATGGATGCGCCGGGTATTTGTAAATACTTCCATCGAACACTTTCGCCGCAAGTCCATTCAACTGAGCAGTGTCAGCGAAAAAGAAGAGAACAACCTGGAAGACGCGGATATCTCGGCACTGGACAACCTGGCCGAAAAAGACATCCTGGCCATCATCCAGGAACTATCGCCGGGATACAAGACCGTTTTCAACCTGTACGTGGTAGAAGGCTATTCGCACAAGGAAATCGGAGACCTGCTGGGCATCAGTGAAGGCACCAGCAAATCGCAGCTGGCCCGGGCGAAAGCCATTTTACAAAAGAAAATCGCGCAGTATCTGAGTGATACACGCCAGTCATACACGAGATAAAAAGATATGTCGGGACCCTTTCAAAATAAACTTACCAACCTGGAATTGCCCCCACCGCCGGGCAATTGGGAACGCATTGCGTCCCGCCTCGACAAGGAATGGATTCCAGCCGAACAGGCCGTCGCACAAAGAATGGATCAAAGCAGCCTTGCTGCGCCGGAAGATGCCTGGAATAAAATAGCAGAAGCCATCGATCCGCCGGTGGTGGCAGTGGAGCATCCGGCAAAAGTAATCCCGATCATGCGCAACAAATGGCTGGCGGCCGCGGCTGTCATCGGTGGAATTTCACTGGCTGTCTGGGTATTCCGGTTAAATCAGCAATCGGGCCAGGCGCCTCCCGCATTGGTCAATCCCACCGCTTCCCAAACCACGCCGGCAGAAAAACTTCCGGAGGAATCGCTGGCCATTGATGCCGCCGGTCCGATTGCCAGTATAATCGGCAACATACCACAGCAGGTAATAGTGGGCCAACCCTATTTCGAGCCATTCAGGAAACAATTGTATCCTTCACAGGTACCCGTTGAATATGATGGATACCAGGAGGACAGCCAGGCTGCTTCGGAACCCGATCAGGAAGTAAATCCGGGCAGGTTCATACCCAAAGAAGACCAGGCCGTGATCACCGGAGTAAAAGCCCCGCTCATCCGCGATAGCCGCGGCCGCGTGATCCTTGATGTGAACCTGCTGAAAAAAGGCTCCGATGATTACATTTATGTTACCGGACCCAATGGTGAACAGACCCGTGTATCCACCAGGCTGCTGAGTGTGCTGATCTATATGAACAATGAAGACGGCAACCAGGGGGATTATCTTGACTTCATCTATAACCGCAGCGAAACCTGGAAAAAGAAATTTGAAGGATGGAGAAACAAACTGCTGGAACAATCCAGTTTCGTTCCTTCCGGAAATACCTTTTTTGACATCCTCGAACTGCGGGAGTTGCTAAAAGAAAACTGATCGGCCGCTCCTTTCTTCATAGCTTTATTGTTTATTATGGCACGAATAAAAGTGATTTGCCCCGACCATTTTTCCTTTAAAACAATCATTCCGGTACGCATAACCGATCTTAACTATGGCGGCCATGTAGGCAATGATACGATCCTGACGCTGGTACACGAAGCACGTATGCAATACCTGCAGTCGCTGGGTTATCAGGAGTTGGACCTGGAAGGTGTTGGATTGATCATGGCGGATGCAGCGCTTGAATTCAAAGCCGAATTGTTTTATGGCGACCAGGTGATCGCCGAAGTGGCTGCCACCGAATTTTCACGGGTGGGTTTTGACCTGGTTTACCGGTTCAGCAAGAAAAACGATGAGCGGGAACAATTGGTCGCTCTCGCCAAAACAGGAATGGTTTGCTTCCACTATAAAGACAAAAAAATTGCTCCCCTGCCGGAGCCTGCCAGGCAAAAACTGAAGTAGTGTCTTAGGAATTCCAGATTTTCCAGCTTTCTTCCGCCTGGATCACCAGCATTTCGAGTCCATTCCGAACACGGGCTCCCTGGGCCAGGCCTTTACGCAAAAAAAGCGTTTCTGCCGGATTATAAATCAGGTCGAACAGGCAATGATCCTTGCCAATGGCTTCGTAGGGAATGGGGGGCGCTTCGGTAATATGCGGCTGCATGCCGAGCGGAGTAGTATTGATGAGCAGGTGTGTTTGTGCCAGCAGAGAGGGGCTCACCTGTTCATAGGAGAGGTTGTTGACGGAAGGTTTGCGGGAAACGTACCGGAAGGAGATCTTCAATTGCTTCAGCACATATTCCACTGCTTTGGCAGCGCCTCCGGTGCCCAATACCAGGGCCGTTGCAGGCAGGGAAGGAAAGGAGCGCTCCAGGGATTGACGAAAACCGATCACATCCGTATTATTACCTGTTAATTGGCCCTCCCGAACCAGGATGCAGTTACAGGCGCCCGTCTGTTTCACTACTTCCGATCTGTCGGCCAGGTAGGGAATCACTTTTTCCTTATAAGGAATGGTAACATTAAGTCCCCTCAAATCAGGAATTGATCGGATCAGTTCGGGCAATCGCTCGATAGAATCGATGGGATAGGTTTCATACTGACAGTCGCTGATACCTTCCCTTTCAAATTTTTCAGTGAAGTATTTTTTGGAAAACGAATGTCCCAGCGGATACCCAATCAATCCAAATTGCTTCATTGCGACGATTCTTTGGTAAGAAAGAGACTGAATGTATCACCCCGTAATCCGAGGCGCATGGTTTCGAGGGGGATGACTTCGTTGGGGGCGATATTGCCGAGATTGGTATTGCATCCCAGCAGTTCGATGAAATAAAGTTGCTGAGCTTTCTGAGGCGCTTCCCAGATGATCTGATCGCCCGGAATTTTGGTCAGGATCTCCTGCACCAGTCCTTCACGAACCTCCCCCGTGCCCCGGTAAATACCCACATTTCCGGCTTCCCGCGCTTCGGCGATCACATAGGAAGATCCGGCGTTCAGTTCGGCCTGCATCAGCTCGATCCATTTGTAGGGGGGTATGATATGCGCGGCATCCTTGCTGCCCACTTCGCTGAGCACGGTTCCGTGCTTGGTGAGCTTCTCGATGTAACCGCATTTCTCGGTATGGGGTATGGTAATGGAGCCGTCACTGACTTCCATATAATCCACGCCATAATCTTTACAAACCGCTATATAGTCATCCAGCTGGTTACGCACCAGGAATGCCTCAAACAAGGTTCCGCCAAAATAGATCGGCATGTCATACGACCGGTATACTTCAATTTTTTCCCTGAGATTCGGTGTCACGAAGGAAGTTCCGAAACCTAATTTTACGAGGTCCACATGGGGTTTCGATACACTGAGAAACTGATGAACTTCCTGGATGCTCAGGCCTTTGTCCATCACCATCGTAATTCCGCTTTTCCGGGGTTTAACGTTTCTGTCGGGAATCTGGGAGAGATTAAAATTCATTCCGTGTTCTTTAGCAATGTTTAATTTGGACACGCAAAAATAGGAATAATAAGGTTGTTATCCACGGCCGGGCCCGGATCAAATGGAGCGATTGCGTTTGTACCGCGCGGCAATATCTACTACCTGGGGGTGACGAAGTAATACCGGGTTGAGTTCAATCATTTTCCTGAGCAATTTCGGAGCCTTCGACATCGCTTTCTCCAGGTGCAGCAGGGCTTCTTTGGTCTTATTCATGGCAAAGCAAACCGCCGAGAGGTAAAACAGGAAAACAGGCTTGTCGTCGGTCATCTTGAGCGCGGCCCGGATCTGTTCAATGGCCTCTTCATAAAACTCTCCGGCGTACAGGCAACGGATCAAGGCTTCCCATCCCGATACATTGCGGGGCCTTTGCCTGACCACATTGCTGAAATACTGGATGGCTTCCTTGAAGTGGCCCATCTGCATTTTGCACTCGCCCATGGCCAGGTTGTACTCGGGCTGCATGCGGTATTGCTGCAGTGCCATCTCCAGGTGTTTGACGGCCGTATTCCACTGCCCTTCGTTGATATAGGTGCAGGCGATTTTATATTGCAGTTTGCTGTCCTCCTGGTTGAGGTGAGAGGCCTTGCGATAGTAGAACCTGGCCTGCGCAAAGTTTTTCAGGCGGTCGTAGCAGTGACCGATCGCCTCGTAAATAACATCTTCGGGCCTCGATAATTCCAGCACTTTTTCCAACGCCTCGATCGCATCCTTGTATTTGCGCATCCGGATATAGGCATCACCCATATTCCGGTAAGCGTAATCGAATTTTTCATCAATTGCTACCGCATATTTATAGGCATCCACGGATTTTTCATACAGCTTCAATCCCTGGAAGGCCGCCGCCAGGTTAAACCAGGCCAGTTCGCTATAAGGGAACTCGTCGATGATCTGCTGGTGAAGCCGGATGCTTTCTTCATTACGCCCGGTAAAATCCGTCCAGAAACAGATCTTGTAAAGCGCTTCTTCGTTGTTGGGATCCTGCTCCAGGATCAGCTTCAGGCAATCGAATATTTTGTCAAATTCTTCGTAGTCGTCGTACACGTCGGCCAGCTCAAATAACAACTCGAGCCGCTCTTCTCCGTCAAAATGCTGCAGCGCGTTTTCCAGCAACACTACTGCTTTTTCCTGCTGGTCGAGCGCCAGGTAGGCGTCTGTTTTGAGTATGTACAGGTTGATGTCGTTGCTATCGAGTAATTCGGCATGATTGAGTACTTCCAGGGCTTCGTGGTATTGCCGGGTGGCGATCAGCAGATCGGCCTTTTTAATCAGAAGAGAGGAGGAATAGGGAAATTGCTCGGTGCCTAATTCGGCGGCCTCCAGGGCCGTTTGAAAATCCTCCACATCATCAAAATAATCTATGACCTTTTCAAATGCTTCCTCGTCCAGAAAAGAATGGCTCCGTCCCGCCCTCAGGTTCTGGAATTGTTTCACCAGTTCCTTCACGTCTTCCTTATCAGAATGGTATGGATTTTCTTTCATGTAATAGTGGGTTTATGTAATATACCCTAGTAATCATACGCTGGCAAGTTTTTTTTGTTAACGGGTGTGCAAAACCCGGATCGTTTTATGCCTGAACAACAGCCAGTTACTGAATTCTTCCCTTAAAAAAGTGGTGCAAATTCCACGAAAGCTGAAACATTTGTGTTTCTCAAACGTTAATACATTGATAAGAATTGGTACAGGCGGTTAAAAAATTCCAAAAAATTTTCGATATTTTCGCACCGAATATGCAAGTGAACTCTACTTTTAAACTAAACCACATGCTCAAGAAATCCATCATCAGTATGGCCTGTATAGGTGCTGTGGCGCTTGCATTGGCCAGTAGCGGCGGCGGTGATAATAAAAGCAGCCGGGCAACATCGGGTCTGACCCTGGTAAAATCCACGCCGGGTTTTAATCTTCGTGCGGGCCGCAGCTATTCCCTGACCGGTCGTGAACATCTTGGCGGCAGTTTCTCTACTGAAAATTCAGTGGTAACTTTCCGCAAAGGCAACACCATCTATATTGTTCCTGCTTCGGTAAAAACCCGTACCGTTAACTGCAATCAGAATAATCTGAACCTCCTCAATGTGAAGTTCAGGCTGCGCAAGTAACGTTTTATTTCCATCAAGAATTTTCCCGGAAATCAGGCTTTGTCTACGGATCTTAATTAGATCCAGCCTTCTTGCTTTCGTCGTAGGTAAGTTCGCGGTACCCTGATTTAGGTATGTCGAATTTAGACACCGGAATGGGGTTCATGCTGATCTTGGAAAGGGTATACTGGATTTTCAGTTTTCCTTCCGACAATTCCCACTCCAGGGGCAATCCGTTCAGGTTCTTGAACATCATGTTTTCGAATTCCCGGTTCTCGGGAACGATATCAGTTGTATAAAATACGGTAAACACGGTACCATCGGTCAGTTTCGCCTGCGCTTTCACGCATTTGTAACCGGCAATGGTTTTTGTTTCACTGGTATTGGTGAAAGTAATGCCATCATAGCGTTTATTTTTTTCCGCCCAGTTTTCGGGAGTCATTTTGATGAGCAGCTTTTGTTTGCTCACTTCTTTCAGGGCCACGGCGGTACCTGCCTTGGAGTCATGAATGGTAGTGGAAGAAAACAGCGCGCTGGTCATTTCACTGCGCGTAAGATTTCCCTTGATGTATACTGTAGTGGTCGCGCCATCAAAGGCGTCGGCGAGGCCGGGCTCTGCATTCCCGCTAGTTACTTTCATGTCGTAACTCAGCATCAGCTCAGATACTTTTCTTTGGGAGAAAACCGATAAGGAAACGGCCATCAGCAGCATCGATATCAGTGTAAACTTTTTCATCTTGTTTTTTCCTTGGTTGATGATAAGACGGCCACCTGTAAGGTAGCGTTGTCTAAAATAGCAAAGACCTGTCAATTTTAATATTATGACAGGTCTTTTAACTTAATTTATTTAACAAATAAGGGTAATTATCCTTTTTGCTGCTTGTTCTTCATTTCCTGCATTTTCTTCTGGCTTTCCTGCATCTGCTCGAACCTCTCCTGCCACTTGGATTTCGATTTGGGCTTCTTGCGGTTCTCATCAATTTTTGCGACTATCTTGTCGTGATTGATGATGTATTTCTGAATCACGAATTGCAGGATCAGGGTGATGATATTGGAAACGGTATAATACCAGGTCAATGCCGCCGGCAGCCTGTTGAAGATGATCAGCAGGATGAACGGGAAAATATACGGCATGTATTTCAGGGCAGGATTGCTCTGATCGGGCGTCATATTGGAATTATACAGCGAGATCAGGAAGCTGGTGGCAGCCGCTGTGAGCGTGAAGAGACTGAGGTGATTTCCGAGCGGCCACAGATTGAAAGGAAATTTCACGATCACATCATAGGAAGAAAGGTTATGTGCCCATAGAAACTCCTCTCCTCTCAGCGCGATGCTCGAGTTGAAGAAGCTGTACAAGGCAAAGAAGATGGGGATTTGCAACAGACTGGGTAAGCAACCGGCAAACTGGCTAACTCCTGCTTCTTTCAGAAACTTCATCTGCTCCATGGCATAAGTCTGCTGATCGGGATATTTTTCTTTCAGTTTCGCCAGGTCGGGCTTGAGCACTTTCATCTGCGCGCTGGTTTTGTATCCGGGATACATCAGCGGAGAGGTGATGAGACGGATAAACACCGTAAGCAGGAGGATCGCGATACCCATGCTTCCGGCCAGGCTTCCGAGGAAATCAAATACCGGCAATACAATGTATTTGTTGATCGGGCGAACGAAACGGTACATATCACGGCCGAGATTGACGATCTCATCGAAATCTTCAACGGGTTGCTTTTTCAGTGTCTTGAAATCATTGGGACCGTAATAAACCTGCATGGGAAAGCTGGCCTGTGCTGCTACCGGCAGCTTGGCCTGGAGGGTAACGGATATATCGGCAATCCGGTCAGCGGTATCGGTAGTATTCTTGGTCATGTTCAATTCGCCGGAGCTGAATCCGCTATTGCCGGCTACGAGTGTGGTATTGAAAAACTGCTGGGATACACTCACCCACTTCACCGCCTTTTCCAGCTTGCGGTTGGTTTTTGCCTGCAGGTAGTCGAAGCTCTTGTCTTCATAATACCCGAGAATGGTTTGTGTTCTTTCGTAGGTCACATCTGTTTCCAGCTTTTGCGGTTGTGCATGCCAGTTGAGGTTCAGGTTTCCGGCGGTAAGCAATTTATCTGCGCCAGAAAACTCCAGGTTCCAATCGACCAGGTAACTGTCGGGGCGAAGGGTAAACCGGTGATGGATGGCCTCGCCGGAAGGACCATTGGCTACAAAGTCTATGGTTTGGGAATTGTCTGCATTTTTGGTAACCACAGCGGGCTTAAAATACAGATCGGCCGTTTGCATGGCCTGGTTGCCGTTATTGATGCTGTAGGATATCTTGTCTTCCGGGGTGGATTCGAGTACAACAGGTTTCGATTTATCGTAAGTGGTCTTGTACTTTTTCAGTTCTACGGATTTGGGCTGACCGCCTTTATTGGAGAAGACGATCTTCAACACTTCGTTCTCTACCGTTACCAGGCTTTCGGTTCCTGCTCTCTGGAAACCGGAAGAATCGATCACACGAAGCTGGGTAGTATCGATCCGGGTTGCGTTCAGGGAATCTTTGACCTTTTGAATGCGGGCGAGAGAATCCTGCTTTTTGTGCTGCTCAGCCTCCAGGTTTTGGCTGTTACGGGTTGCCGTGAAAAGGTAAACAAACAGTAAAACGGCCAGTAGCACGAAACCAATAACCGTATTGCGGTCCATATTCATTATAGAAGAAATTTAAGAGGCTGCAAAGATAGGGGAATGAGGCGGAGGACACTGCGATATATCGGCGATTTGATGACAGCAGCCGGTAAAGGTTACCGGCTGCTGTATCAGTGGATTAATCAGATCATTTCACTCTGGAGCAACGGGTTTTTGGCGGCATTTTTCTGTTCGGCGTACTCGCGGGCCGCTTTTACGAAATGAACAAAAATCGGTTGCGGGTTTTCCACGGTGCTTTTCAATTCCGGATGGTATTGAACGCCAACGAAGAAGGGATGATTAGCCAGCTCAATGATTTCTACCAGGCCGCTTTCCGGGTTTTTTCCGCTCGGTATCATGCCTGCAGCCTGGTACTGAGCCAGGTACTTATTATTAAATTCCCAGCGGTGACGATGTCTTTCCTGTATGAGCTCCCTTCCGTAAATACGGCGGGCGATGGTACCTTCCTGCAATTCGCAGGGATAGGAGCCCAGGCGCATGGTGCCTCCCTTGGCAGTAATTTTTTTCTGTTCTTCCATCAGGTCAATCACCGGGTCAATGGTATCGGGATCCATTTCGGTAGAATGTGCCTGCGGCAGACCCAATACATTTCGGGCAAATTCGATAACGGCCATTTGCATACCCAGGCAGATACCGAAGAATGGCAGATTGTTCTCACGCGCGTATTTCACCGCAAGGATTTTCCCCTCCACTCCTCTCATGCCAAAACCCGGAGCCACCAGCAGTCCGTCGAGGCTGCCCAGTTTCTCCGCTACATTTTCAGGAGTTATAAATTCACTGTGCACGTTTACGATCTGAACCTTGCATTCATTCATGGCACCTGCATGCACAAATGATTCGAGAATGGATTTGTACGCATCCTGCAGCTCGATGTATTTTCCGATCAGGCCAATCGTTACTTTGCTCTTGGGGTATTTCAGCTTGTCGAGAAATTCCTTCCATTTGCCCAGTTCGGGTTCGTTATAACTGGTGATGTTCAGTTTTTTCATACAGATCACATCCAGCTTTTCTCTCATCATCGTCAGCGGAACTTCATAGATGGTAGGAGCATCGGCTGCTTCTATCACCGCCTCCTGCTTGACGTTACAGAACAGGGCAATTTTGCGGCGTATCTCCGGCGACAGGGATTCTTCTGTCCGGCAAACGATGATATCGGGATGTACCCCCTCCTGGCTCAGCATTCTCACGCTGTGCTGGGTGGGCTTTGTTTTCAGTTCCTTGGCGGCTTTCAGGTAAGGAATCAGGGTCAGGTGAATAACCACGGTATCTTCTTCCGGAAGCTCCCATTGCAACTGGCGGAGCGCTTCAATGAACGGAAGGCTTTCAATATCGCCCACTGTTCCGCCTATTTCTGTGATCACGATATCAAATTCCTTGCTTTGACCCAGTAACAGCATCCTGCGCTTGATTTCGTCGGTTATATGCGGAACTACCTGCACCGTTTTTCCAAGATAGGCGCCTTCCCTTTCTTTGTTGATGACTGTTTGATAAATACGGCCGGTAGTAACGTTATTGGCCTGTGAAGTGAAAATGTTCAGGAAACGTTCATAGTGACCGAGGTCGAGATCCGTTTCCGCACCGTCTTCGGTAACGAAACACTCCCCATGTTCATAAGGATTGAGCGTTCCGGGGTCTACGTTGATATAAGGGTCGAATTTCTGAATGGTGACGCGAAGCCCTCTTGCCTGCAACAACTTGGCAAGCGAAGCCGCGATAATACCTTTTCCCAATGAAGAGGTCACACCACCCGTTACAAAAATGTACTTAGCCATAACTCCTGGTTAATACGTTTATATAAAAAATTAAATGGCCTCTCTGCTTTCGCAGAAATCCATCAATGACTTTCCGTAAAATTCAATTCAGATGATAAGACCCATCCCAAAAAACCGGTGACCCAGGAAGAAAGACCCGTTATTTGGCGGGTTAGAAAATAATTCCATGAGGTCGTGCAAAACTAAGTTTATTTTCTTGCCCGATGAAATTATTGGAGCTGGCTGTGGAAAAATCAGGGGTGATCGTTAACTGCCCAGGCGGGCCATCAGTTTTTCCTTCATCTTGCGGCGAGTTTTAGCGGGCACGATTTGCTTGAAAAGCAATTTGATGCGTCCTGCAAACGATTGTTTTAGTGTTTTCTTTTCGAACTCGTCGTGAAAATTCAGGTAGTAGCAGGGTATAGGGTTTGTTTGCAGGTATCCCTCTCTTTTTACATCTGCCACATATTCCTGGAATAATTCGTAAACGAGCGGAAAATCCGTATCGGTATAGCGGTTCTGCTGTTTAAAGAAAAGTTTATTTTGTTTGATGCCTACGCTGCTCCAGTGATAAATGACCAGGGGGAAATCCTTATTGACCGTGATATTACCCACGGTGCCGGTGATATGCCTCTCCTGAATATTCCAGTAGGCGATATTATAACCGGGATGGCGAAGTATATAAACAGAACGGAAGAACACAGGAACCATGTTCACCCATTTCTGGTCTACAAACAAGCCTTTTCCAAAATCGAAGAGACAGTATTTCTTGAGCCTTTCTCCCCACCAATCCAGGAATCGCAGGGATTCCTCACTCATCTTCAAAGAGAGAAAGCCAAGGTTATAGGTGCCTGTGGCCAGGTAAGAAGCCTCGTCGGGGTGCTTTCCGTCATCTACCATCGGCTCCAGAATATGAGGCGTAAGAACGATATCGTATTGCTGGTGATGAAGGTCGAGGTCGGTCAGTTTTCCGTAGACTTTCATATCGGGGTCCACAAAGAGGATCTGTGAAGCCTGCGGATATGTTTTATGCAGATACTGAAAATAAAAGGGTTTAACGGAAGTATTGAACTCGGCGATGGAATAATGATTGGCCATGTCTTCCAGTTCCGCCAGGCCGATATCGGCACAGGGAAGAATTGCAAAATCCTCGTAATAGGCCTCGGCTGCTGCAGATTTTTTATCTACCAGCCCGATGATGAATGTATACTCGGGATTGTGTGCAAGCAATGATTTTCCCAGCACACGAGCCAGGGAAAGATAGTTATTGGAGCAAATCGTAAAAGCTATCTTCATATGATGATGAACCCCTCAGCGGGAGCAGGGTTTATACGATGGTAAATTCCTGTTCTGAATCAATAAGGAAAGCCGGGAAGTATTAAATAAGAATAGTTGCCGGGTTGAAGCGTGCTGGTGATATAGCTGGAAGAAGTTTGTGGTTTCTCTTCAGCTCTTGTTATTGACTTTTGACCATCCTTTGCGGCGTGTAAAGCGGTAATCGCCACGATTTCAACGATCAGAATAAGCATACTTAGCTTGTCCTTCTTCATACGATACTGGGTTTTAAGGGGTACGTCAATAACGCAAAGAAAATATGGTTTATTTTATTTCGCAAGTGAATAAGGTTTTAATTGAAAAGTAAAAGTACGATATCCTGTTCGTTGTTTTACTAATAATCCTTGGCAATCTTGTCGTAACTGGCTACTATTCCTTTGATTAGGGAGGAACTGAACCCCTGGTGCTCCATTTCATTAAGGCCGGCAATGGTACACCCCTTGGGGGTGGTAACTTTATCGATTTCCTGTTCAGGATGGGCTCCTTTCTTCAGCAAAAGCTCGGCGGCCCCTTTTACGGTCTGCGCGGCTATCAGGCTGGCGGTGGTGGCATCGAAGCCGATCTCTATTCCACCCTGGATATTCGCACGGATATATCTCATCGCATAAGCCGTGCCACAAGCCCCTAATACAGTGGCTGCTTCCGTTAATTTTTCGTCGATCCACGCTATTTTCCCTAATTGTTCAAATAATTCCCCGGCTGCTTTTCTTTGTTCCCCATTTATTTTTCCCCCTGCCAGGCAGGTCATACTTTCCTGGATGGCGATGGCGGTGTTAGGCATGGCCCTGATAATGGGTATCTGCTTGCCCAGGGCATTGCCCAATTCGTCCAGAGTTACCCCTGTTACTACCGAAATCAGCAAATGCCGCTGCGGGTCAAACTGGTCGCGCAGAGAGGTAATGACCTCCGCAGCCTGGAAAGGTTTAACGGCGAGCACCACCAGGTCTGCAAAAGACACTGCCTGCTGGTTGTTATCCGTAACAACAACCCCCTTCTGCTCGAGGCCTTTCAGCGACTGCACATTTCTCCTGGTGACCAGGATCTCCTGCGGTTGCGAATACCCGCTATTGATAAGTCCTTCCGCAATGGCGGTACCCAGGTTTCCTCCCCCGATGATGGCTATTTTCCGGCCCATATTCCTCAGTTTAAAAAAAAATGCCAGCCCTTTCAACGGGATGGCAGCAACACTTAAGGCCGTAAAGGTACTTAATAATATTTTCCGCTTACTAAATAGTTTCTTACGTAGTCGTCTACACCCGCCTCCAGGCTGTAAAACGCTTCTGTGTAACCGGCGGTCTGCAATTTCTTCATATTGGCCTCCGTGAAATACTGGTATTTATCACGGATGTCTTCGGGCATATCGATGTACTCGATGCTGGCGGCACGGTCGAGGCCGGCAAATGTGGCCCTGACGAGGTCTTCAAAACTCCTTGCCTTTCCGGTGCCAAGATTATAGATACCCGAAATCTCCGTTCCGCGTCCGGGATTTTCAATACTGGTCTTCATCAGCCAGTAACAAACATTCAAAACATCTTTCACATAAATAAAATCACGCAGCTGCTGGCCATCTTTGAAATCGGGCCTGTGCGAGCGAAACAGTTTCACCAGCCCGTTTCCCCGGATCTGGTTATACGAATGCCAGATCACACTGGCCATTCTTCCCTTGTGGTATTCATTCGGTCCATAGACATTAAAAAATTTCAGGCCGGCCCAGAAAGGAGGGTGATCTTCCTGGTGCAGCACCCATTTGTCGAATTCGTTTTTGGATACGCCGTACGGGTTCAGCGGTTTCAATTTGTGACTGAGCGTGTGCTCATCGTTGTATCCCCACTCCCCGGCTCCATAGGTAGCTGCCGATGAAGCATATACCAGCGGCACCTGGTGAATGGTGCAGTAATCCCAAACTTTTTTGGAATAATCGACATTCAAATGCTGATGGATATTATAATCAAACTCGGTGGTGTCCGTTCTGGCGCCTATATGAAAAAAGAAATCGAGTGTGGGTTCGTTTTCATTGAGCCATTCAAAGAACAACTCACGATCCACTTTATGCGCATATTTTTTATTTTTCCAGTTCGCCTCCTTGTCAGCATTGGTAAAATCATCTACCAGCAACAGGTTGGTGTAGCCTTTCTCATTCAGAAAACCAGCCAGGCAACTGCCGATAAAACCAGCCGCTCCGGTGATGACGATATATCCTTTATTATCCATGATAGGTTAGAAAGCTTCCGGGATTATTAATATTAGAGGGCGCTGAGGGCATGTTCACTTTCATGACCGGCCAGCAGATCGGAAATGGCATTGTCATAACGCTTTTTCCACTGATCGATATGTCCCCAGTTCATCCCATCCACTTCAATGGCACCGGTAGTTACCACGCCCAGTTCTTCTACCGTAAATCCTTCAAGTGCTTTGCGGAAAGCGGCTTCCCTGGTACTTTTTACGCTGACCACTACCCTGCTTTGCGATTCGCCGAACCAATATCCGTCTTTACGAATCTTGTAATCGGAGGCAACCACGTCCATACCCAGATCGCGATTGAAGCAGGATTCGAGCAGGGTGATGAACAAGCCCCCCTCACTGACATCATGGGCCGATTCAACCAGTTTGCCGGCGATGAGTTCAGCCAGCTTCTGCTGCAGGGCAAACTCCTCGTCGAGGTCAAAATGCGGGGCGGGACTAAACTCCACGCCTTTTATTTTGTGCAGGTATTCCGAAGAATTGATGTCGCCACGGCTCTGGCCAATCAGGAAAATCACATCTCCTGCGGCTTTAAAATCCATGGTCATTTTTTTGTTGACATGATCGAGCAGGCCTACCATACCGATGGTCGGTGTCGGATAAACCGCGCCGTCGGGGTTCTGGTTATAAAAGCTGACGTTGCCTCCTGTGACGGGAGTATCGAATTTGATGCAGGCTTCGCCCATTCCTTTTAGCGCATATACGAACTGGTAGTACACGGCAGGGTCGTAAGGGTTGCCGAAATTGAGGCAATTGGTAATGCCCAGCGGCTGCCCTCCACTGCATACAATATTGCGGGCCGCTTCGGCAACGGCGATCATGCCTCCTTTGTAAGGGTCGGCAAATACATACCGGCTGTTACAGTCTGTAGTCAGCGCCAGTCCTTTGTTGGTGGGTTTGGCTACCACCACGGCGGCATCGCTGGGCGCGTTGGTAGAAGCGTTGACGGTTCCTACCATGCTGTCGTACTGCACATATACCCACCTTTTGGAGGCGATATTGGGCAAGCTTACCAGTTGTTCGGCCACTGCTTTGAGATCCTCGGGCACTTCTATCGAAGCCGGATCGAAGGCCGATACTTTATCGAAATATTCGGGTTGAATGTAATTTCTCGAGTTCTGGGGGGCGCCACCGCCGAGAACCAGTTCAAAGGCGGGGATTTCCGCTTCCAGCGTCCCGTTCATGTAAAACCGGAGCATGCCGTCGTCGGTTACAGTACCAATTTCACTGCAGGGCAGGTCCCATTTTTCAAATACATCCATCACCAGTTGTTCCTTGCCTTTTTCCACCACCATCAGCATGCGTTCCTGGCTTTCGCTCAGCAACAGTTCCCATGCCTTCATATTTTTCTGACGGGTCGGCACTTTCTCCAGGTCTATGTGCATGCCGACTTCGCCTTTGGCGCTCATTTCGGAAGTAGA
Source organism: uncultured Chitinophagaceae bacterium (assembly GCA_964605065.1). Taxonomy (GTDB): domain Bacteria; phylum Bacteroidota; class Bacteroidia; order Chitinophagales; family Chitinophagaceae; genus Endoryza. The sequence goes on along the minus strand of CAZSAQ010000005.1, from coordinate 158,929 downwards.
ACAGATAATACCGGCCGCGCCCATATCCTGCATTCCCACTACCGCGCCGGTTTTAATGACTTCCAGGCAGGCTTCCAGCAGTTTCTTTTCCTGAAACGGGTCGCCCACCTGTACGGCTGGCAACTCTTCGGCGCTTTCTTCGGTAATGTCGGCACTGGCGAAGGACGCTCCGCCTATTCCATCCTTACCCGTGGCGCTGCCCACAAAAAATACCGGGTTGCCCTTGCCTTTGGCCGTAGCGGAAATGGTTTCTCCATTTTTTACGATGCCTACACTCATCGCGTTCACCAGCGGGTTGGTATGATATCTTTCCTCAAAATATATTTCGCCCCCTACCGTAGGCACCCCGAAGCAATTACCATAGTGGCTGATGCCATGCACCACTCCTGCCAGCAGGTGCTGGGTCTTGCCCTCTTTCAGATTGCCGAAGCGAAGGGAATTTAAAGAAGCGATAGGCCGGGCGCCCATGGTGAAAATATCCCGGTGAATGCCTCCCACACCGGTCGCAGCCCCCTGGAAGGGTTCGATGGCAGAGGGGTGGTTGTGAGATTCTATCTTGAACACCACTCCGTAACCGTCGCCAATATCCATCAGACCGGCATTTTCTTCTCCGGCCTTTACCAGCATTTTACTGCCTTCCCGCGGTAGTGTTTTCAGGTATTTGATTGAATTTTTATAACTGCAGTGTTCGCTCCACATGGCGCTGAAACAACAGAGTTCCGTAAAATTTGGCGTGCGCCCGAGTTTTTTCCTGATGAGATCAAATTCTTCTTCGGTAAGACGGAGCTGCTGCGCCGTTTTGAGTGTTACTTCCATATAAATTTTAGACGGATATGCGTGGAAAGCGCAAAAGTACGAAGACTCTGCCATCTTATTTATAAATTTATCCCGACTTACTAACCTATGACCATCGCATTTGTACACAACCATAAGGCTTTTTTACCGGGGCTTTACGGCTACCGTCAATTTTTTTCGCGTTACAATATTAATTGTGAGGTAGTCACGTCCGATGAACTCAACACCATTCACCGGCAGGTAGAGTGGTTTTTCCTGGGCACGGATTTCAGTTCTCCCAGGGAAGGGATCGTCCGGATACATGAATACCCCTCGGCTTCGCTGCCTCCTTTCCGCCAGTGGAAAGACTGGGTAAAAAGTTTTATCAATACCCAGCCCGATTTCCGGCTTTTCCAGAATGAATTTGTGAAGGACGCGCTCCGTTTTCACGACCATATTCCTTATGGTTTCCGTGAACTGGGCATTCCGGAAGAATGGCTTGGCGGCGTACCTCCGCTCCACAAGGAATATGATTTCATTTATACCGGGGATATTTCTGCCGCGCGAAAAATGAAAGACCTGTTCAATCATTTTACAACGCAACTGAAAGACAAAAGCCTGCTGGTATTGAGCCACCGGTATGAGGACCTGCAGCAGCAGTACAGGAATCATCAAAACATTGTATTCAAAGGCCCCGTTCAGAAAGACCAGGTAAGGGAATATCTGTTGAAGTCTAGGTTCGCGCTCAATTATATTCCGGATATCGCCCCCTTTAACCGCCAGACTTCCACCAAACTGCTCGAATACCTTGCCTGCCGGGTGCCGGTGATCAGTACACGTTATCCCTGGATGACAGGATTTGAAGAGAGAATGGGTGGCCGGTATTTTTACCTGGACAACAATCTGCAGAATTTTACCTGGGAAAACATCAGTCAGTTCCAGTACCAGTACCCGGATCTGTCGGAATGGACCTGGGAGCAGCAGATCCGTAATTCGGGAGTGCTGGAATTTCTATGCGCGGAGTTTCCTGATTTGAAGTTTGATTAATCGGGCAGGTCGTGGCTGAGGGTGGCTACGTATTCATCGATCACCTGTTGAATATCAAACTTACGCATCACCAGGTTTCGGCCATTGCGGCCCATGCGCAGTCGATCGTCTTCGGAGAGGTTGATCATCTTCTCCATTTTGTCGGCCAGGTCGAAGGGATCGTTCAGGTTACAGATAAACCCTGTTGAATTGTTGAGCACCACTTCCTTGCATCCCCTGTTGAGTGAGGTGACGATGGGCAGTTCCATACTGGCAGCTTCCATCAGACTCCGGGGCACCCCTTCATTGTAAAATGAGGGGAATACAAAACAGTCCGCCCTTTTCAGGTGCGGCCTTACATCCCTGGCATATCCCAGGTAATGAACAATGCCCTCTTTTTCCCATCTGTTCAGATCTTCCTGTGAGATAGAATCCGGATGGTGTTTTTCGAAGAAGCCTATCAGTTCAAAACGAACGTCGTAATTTTTTTTCTTCAGGATACGCGCAGCATCGGCATACAGCGCTATCCCTTTACTTTTCAGCAGTCGTGCGCTCATCAGGAAGGTAAACTGCGGATTGTCTTTCCCGGAACTGAGATAGCCCGGAGAAAAATGATCGGTGTTGACTCCCTCACCCGGCAATACTTTCACCTTTTCAATATTGACGATCCTGCCGGAAATAAATATCCGCGCGTCTTCATTGTTCAGGAACCAGACTTCCCTTGTTTTCTTCAGGGCGTGGCGGTAGAGTTGCTTTACGATATAATAAAGCCAGTTTCTGCGGGCAAAAGCATATCCCAGGCCGGTGATAACGGCTACCGAGGAGATATGATTGGCCGCCGCGGCCATGGACCCATAAATATTCGGTTTTGCCACATAGTGAAAGATAAAATCCGGCTTCAGCTGCCGGTACAGTTTTTTCAACTGCAGGTAGAAACTGATATCCTTCAGCGGGTTTTCAGACTTATTGTTGAAATGGATCGGAACAAACTGGCATCCGTTTTCTACCAGCAATGCGGAAAACTCGTCATCCGGCGCGATGACGACCACCTTATATCCCTGTTCTAAAAGCTTTCGGATAACTTCGAGACGAAAATTGTACACCGACCACGCGCTGTTGGAAACGAAGGCGATCAATTTATATGCAGGAGAATCTGCGGACATTCATCAATTAATACGTGCAAATGTATAGATTTGGTTGGTTTATTTCAACCTGTGAAGGATGAATACTTATTGAAAAGCCATTGTTTAACCGGTGCTCGTCGATACTGTTTATGAAAGCCGTTATATTGATTGTTTTGTTATACCTGCTGTTTACCTGGATATATTCCCGGTACAATAGAAGGCAGCCGGTTCGTTTAACGAATCTCCAGCTGTCGCTGGCCTTTGCCTGCAAAGTACTGGCCGGTCTGCTGTATGGTTATATCTTTTACAAATACTATGGGGGCGATGATACCTGGTATTTTCACCAGGGTTCCATAGATGAACACGAGAAGTTATTGAAAACACCCTGGCAATTCTTTGCTGATTTCGACCCTACACCCACTTTTCAGAAGTACCACCCATTCAGCCAGGGCTGGTATTATTACCTGTCAGACCTTGAATTCTGGTTGCTCGGAAAACCCATGGCCCTGGTAAATTTTATCAGCGACGGGAATTATTATGTGAACAGCGTCGTGTACAATTTTTTTACCTTCTGGGGTCAGCTATGGCTCTTTCAGTTATTTGTCAAAAAATTTCCTGCGCAGCGTTTCCCTATTCTGCTGGCGGTATTCTTCCTTCCACCAATCATTTTCTGGCAAAGCGGCATCCGTGGCGATGGTTATCTCTTCCTGTTTATCGCACTTTTATGGAGGCAGATCTACCGTTGGCTCGACGAAAAAAACCATCGTTCCCTGATCTGGGTGTTGCCGGCATTGGCGGGCATCACCGTTTTCAGAAGTACCATGCTGTTGCTGCTGGCCCCTGCTATCCTGTCCTGGGTGCTGAGCCGCTTCAGCGGATGGAAACCGGCCTTTACGGCTGTGCTGGTATACACCGTATCCGCATTGATCTTTTTCGGGTCTGCCTGGATCAATCCGGATAAAAATTTGCCGATGGTGGTCGTCAAAAAGCAGGCACGTTTCCTGGCTCTTCGGGGCAATACGCGTTTTGCTGTAGATACCCTTCAACCCCGATTCTCCAGTTTTGCCGGGGCCCTGCCGCAGGCTTTTGCCAACACCATGCTCCGTCCGTATGTGTGGGAGGCCAAAGGCATGCTTCAATGGCTGACTGCCGCGGAGGTGATCTTTTTCTGGCTGCTCCTGATCGCCTGCCTGCTTTATCCTTCTCCAGGCTGGAAAGAACAACTTCGTGAACCTATCCTTTTATATCCCCTGCTTTTTGCCATCAGTCTTTGCCTGTTTGTGGGGCTGGTAGTTCCGTTTCCGGGTGCCATAGTCCGTTATAAAATGCAGGCCGAAGTGTACCTTTTTCTGGCTCTAGCTACCCGGATCAGGTGGAAAAACAGAATAAATTAAAAATTTATTACATATTTTCAAATATGCCATTTTTCGGCCATTTTGGGCAGGTCTTCCGAAATCAATCCACGATTTTTGCACATTTTTTCCGTTAACGGCTTGAAAAAAGCATATTTTTTGGCCAAAAACCGATTTTTTGGTTTTTATTTGCTCCACGAAAAAACTTAATGATGGAAAATTTACGCTTTAAAGTAATCAATGATCTGTCCTCCTCGGCCAGCGAGGTGGAGGTAACAGGGGCCGCTACCATTTCCGGCATCTTTGGCGAGAATGTTTTTACGATTAAAACAGCCAGGGAATTTTTGAGCGATGAGGCATTCAAGAGTCTGCTGACTTCGATCCGCGGCGGTAAAAGAATTGACCGTGCGGTAGCCAACCAGATTGCTGCCGGCATTCGTCAATGGGCCCAATCAAAAGGCGTAACCCACTATACACACTGGTTCCAGCCGCTGACCGGTACTTCTGCCGAAAAGCATGATTCGTTCTTCACGATCAAGAGTGACGGAACAGGAATCGAGGAATTCGACGGAGGAGCGCTGATCCAGCAGGAGCCTGATGCTTCTTCCTTCCCCAGCGGTGGTATCCGTGCCACTTTCGAGGCACGCGGCTATACGGCCTGGGATCCTTCCTCCCCTGCTTTCATCTTTGAAGTAGGCCATGGCAAGACCCTCTGTATCCCTACCATCTTTGTTTCTTATACTGGTGAAACACTCGATTACAAAGCGCCTCTGCTGAAATCGCTGGAGTCTTTGAACAAAGCGGCTGTTGAGGTTTGCAACTATTTCGACAAGAATGTGACCCGTGTTTCTGCAACCCTGGGTTGGGAGCAGGAATATTTCATGATAGATGAAGGATTTTTCAATGCACGCCCCGACCTGGTGATGAGCGGCCGTACGGTATTTGGTCATTCACCCGCAAAGGGTCAGCAGCTGGAAGATCACTATTTCGGTTCTATTCCGGAGAGAGTGTATGCTTTCATGCGTGATTTCGAAACAGAGAGTTACAAACTGGGTATTCCTTTGCGCACCCGTCACAATGAGGTGGCACCGGCTCAGTTCGAGTGCGCGCCGATATTTGAAGAAGTGAGTGTGGCGGTTGACCACAACACCCTGCTGATGGACGTAATGGAGCGTGTTGCCCGCCGTCACAAGCTGCGTGTGCTGATCCATGAGAAGCCGTTTGCCGGCATCAACGGAAGCGGAAAGCACAACAACTGGAGTATGGCTACCGATACCGGTGTAAACCTGCTCGCTCCGGGTAAAACTCCGAAGACCAACCTGATGTTCCTGACTTTCTTCGTGAACACCATCAAAGCTGTTCATGATTTTGCAGATATCCTGAGAGCATCCATTGCCTCTGCAGGCAACGATCACCGCCTGGGTGCCAACGAAGCGCCTCCCGCCATCATTTCCGTATTCATCGGGCAGTATCTTACCAAAGTGCTCAATGATGTAAAACAGCGCGTGGGCGGTAAGTTTGACGAGCAGGATGAAGCCATTCTCAAGCTCGACCTGCACAGAAGCATTCCTGAGCTGCTGCTCGATAATACCGACCGTAACCGTACTTCTCCTTTCGCTTTCACCGGTAACAAATTCGAGTTCCGTGCGGTAGGTTCTTCCGCCAACTGCGCCAACGCCATGACCGCGCTGAATACCATCGTGGCCGAAACACTGAAGCGGTTCAAGAAAGATGTGGATGGACTGATCGAAAAAGGCGAGAAGAAAGAAATCGCCATCATGCATGTAATCAGGGAATACATCGTTGCCAGCGAAAAAGTACTGTTCGAAGGCGATGGATACAGTGACGAATGGCATCATGAAGCAGAAAGAAGAGGTTTGCCCAATGTACGCACTACGCCGCTGGCGCTGGATGCCTACGTAACCGATAAAGCCAAAGGATTGTTCGAATCCAATAACGTTCTGACTCATGTGGAGCTGGAAGCCCGTCATGAGATCGAGCTGGAAAAGTATATCAAGAAAGTACAGATCGAAGCGCGCATCATGGGCGAGCTTTGCACCAGCCATATTGTTCCGGCTGCTGTAAAATACATGAACATCCTGCTCGAAAACATCAAAGGCCTTAAAGAGGCCGGCCTCGGGGAAGCCGCTTATGCCAACCAAAAGCAGATCCTCGAAAAAGTTGCCGAGCACACCAATAAAGTAAGCGATCTCGTCGAAAAAATGATTGAAGCCCGCAAAGTGGTGAATAAAATGGAGGACACCCGCACCAAGGCAATCGGTTACCAAAGCCAGGTGAAGGACAAGTTCTTTGACGACATCCGCTACAACGTAGACAAGCTGGAACTGCTGGTAGACGACCATTACTGGCCGCTGCCCAAATACAGAGAAATGCTCTTCCTGAGATAAACTTGGTTCACTGACATGACAAGCAAGCAGAACCCTTTCCTTCTGGAGAGGGTTCATTTTTTTATGCCCTATAACGGAACCTTAACGGTTCGTCGGCATTTTTGATGCAACTTTGACCGGTGAATTTCACTCTGTAAAAGCATGAAAAGCTATCGCCCTATTTTTTCGCTATTGATTATGCTGCTGGCAGCGGGGAAATTGCGTGCCCAAACGGTAGATACGCTATTCTTCAACCTGTATACCGACAGCCTGAAGAAAGGGACCTATAATTACATCAATGTAGACGGAAAACTATCCAATGGGCAGTGGGTGCCGCTGACGGACAAACAACTGAAGTTTTCGGCCAGTGCCGGTACCTTCAAAGGCAACAGCCTGTTTGTGGATACCTCCTTTAAAGGAGAAAAGGTAACCGTGAAGATCGTTCTTAAAGACAATCCTTCGGTTACCCGTGAAATGATAATTTATATCAAGAAGTATATTCCCAACGAACGCCTTAAAACGGTAGACGAGATCCTGGGTGAGCCACCCCGCCGCCGCCGCCGCGGCTAATTCGCATAATTTGTGTAATTCGTCTAATTCGCGTTTACATCTTTTTCGCATCTTCCAGAAACTTCGCCAGGCCGATATCGGTCAGCGGATGTTTGAGCAATCCGAGGATAGAATCCAGCGGGCAGGTACAAACATCGGCGCCTACTTCTGCGCAGCGAACGATATGGAGAGCATTGCGGATGGAAGCCGCGAGAATTTCAGTTTTAAAGCCCTGCAGGGTGTAAATATGTGATATCTGCTCGATGAGCTGGATGCCATCCCAGCTGCTGTCGTCGATCCTTCCGATAAATGGCGATACGTAGGTAGCACCTGCTTTGGCCGCGAGGATCGCCTGGCCTGCGGAGAATACCAGTGTACAGTTGGTTTTGATCCCGTTTTCAGAAAACCATTTCAGGGCTTTGATGCCGTCTTTGATCATTGGAACCTTTACAACGATATTGGGGTGGATGGCGGCGAATTTCTTTCCTTCTTCCACCATGCCATTGAAGTCGGTTGAAATCACTTCCGCGCTCACATCGCCATCTACCATATTGCAAATGGTTTCGTAGTGCTTCATGATGGCCGCTTCACCTTTAATGCCTTCTTTGGCCATCAGGGAAGGGTTGGTAGTTACGCCATCCAAAATGCCCAATTCATGGGCTTCTTTGATCTGTGCCAGGTTGGCCGTATCGATAAAAAACTTCATATAAGGGAGTTGTTGATAATTGATAGTTGTAACAGCGCTCAGGACTCATCGCCGACAGCAAATATACTGTCTGACGGGGTCTGTGCCTCGAGCAGTAATTCATTTTCGATCCGGCCCATCCGGCTCACCATAATCATGGCCACCACCGCTGAACCTATTGACACCACTTCTGAAACAATAAAAATAAGGGTATTGGTCCGGAGTGATTCCATATCTGCCGCCCCCGTCATCATCTTTGCGGCGATGGTAGAGAAGATATTGGATCCAAGATAGATTACCCACCAGGAAACCACGATCGAAGAAGACTGGGTGGGAAGGCGGTGTGCAAGAAACTGTTGGGTTCCTTCCCAGGTTTCTCTCATGATCTGGTAGGGCCTGATAAGGTTGAGAATGGGAACAAACCAGCTTCCTGCCGCCCATCCTTCCTGGAAAGATGCATAATTAACGGGAAGTGCGTGCAGGTTAAAATAGGCTCGCCTGAACCAGCGAATAAAAAATATCGCCAGCAGCCCCCCCACAGCTAAGGAGAGGATCGAAATGATCTGCTGTATCTGGTCATTGCGGTTTACTTCGTCCATGTTCAACTCAGCAGGACTGGCAATGATTTTATTGATCAAGCTGTACTGATAAAACCTGGCAATGATAGAGATGATATTTGCGGCGATGTAAATCCAGAAAAAAATGATGACTTCTTTTGCCCGCCTGGAGTTGTCTCTAATAAGAAGCATTGATTACCAGCAGATTTGGTGGGAATGAAAAGAAAAAAAAGGCAGGCTACTCACATCGCACCGCTACAACCACTTATCCTTGCTGCCTTCCGGCCCTGGGGAGGTTCAGCAGGAGCTGGTCGTGTAAGACCTGCCGGCCGCAAATGTAGGTGAAAAAACAGAATAATCAACTGAATAGATTAATTAAGGACGACGAAAAAAAATATTGCTCACTTATTTTAACCGAAAGGCGGATTTTGCGTTACCCGTTACAAGTTTCCCGTTGTCGTGCCGTTCATTCGTAATTCGCCATTCTTAATTGCATTGGCGCATTGACCAATTGGCACATTGGCACATTGGCAAATTGCCTCCCATCCGTCATTCGTCATTCGTAATTCGCCATTCATAATTGCATTGGCTCATTGACCAATCGGCACATTGGCCCATTTCTTCATTGGCCGTAGGAGGAACGCAAAGCCCGCCAAGAACCGCAGAGGACGCGAAGAGCGAGTTTGAGTTGATTTGAGATCTCAGATTCATTCGTAATTCGCCATTCGTAATTGCATTGGCTCATTGACCAATTGGCTCATTGGCAAATTGCCTCCCATCCGTCATTCGTCATTCGTAATTCGCCATTCGTAATTGCATTGGCTCATTGACCAATTATCACATTGACAAATTGCCTCCCATCCGTCATTCGTAATTGCATTGCATTGGCTCATTGACCAATTGTCACATTGGCAAATTGTCCCCCCCTATCTTCCTGTCAGCGAGTTTACTTTTCCGATACCTACCAGTTCATCGGTTCTTCCGCCGAGCGCGCGATAATATACCAGTATGGTATATTCGTTTTCACTTTCCCAGTAGTTTCCTTCGGTAAAATCGAACTGTGCCCGGCGTTGTGGATCGCTCCGGTCGATGGTTATATAGGTGTAATCGTAGTAGCCTTGTTTAAGGAACAGGGAAGTTTCATACACTCCTTTGTCGGGGTTAAATGTAAGCCTTGTCCGGTCGCTGATTTCGTAATTGGTCAGCTCTCCCAGGATGTAAACATCTTTGTTAGGCAACAGCAGGTTGTTGGGTGCTACGAAACTGAAATGAACGGTAGCGTAATCGGCCTGCCAGAAGGGGTTGATGCTTTCCGTACATTCGATATAATACCAGCCATTGTGATCTCTGAAGAATCCGAACCGCTGGTTGGAGCGGTCCATGTCGGGCTTTACGAATATTTCGGTGGAAGTTTTGTTGTACACCGCGTTCATCACCCGATCGCTCTGCAGCCGGAAGCTTCTCAGATCGAGCCATCGCCATTCCTTGCCGGCGGGAAAGATCGCGTCATTTTCGGTGTTAAACTCCATCTGGTTTCTGGAAAAAAATACGGGTTTAATATTCCTGATAGCATTATCCCAGCGATAATTCTGAAGGATCACCACATTGACCTGTTGCAGGTGATTGACCACATTCAGTTGTTCGCTCAGGTTAACCTTAAACTGTATTTTCTGATGGGTGCGAAAAAACTGGTTGTTGAATGGTTGCTGCACCTGGGCGGCAATCGATGCTTTTTCTTCCACCACCAGGATTCTTTTACTGATCACGAGTTTGGAAGTATCGCCATCCAGGAATACTTTAAGGATATAATTGCCCGACCGGGTAGGCACACAATTGCGATCCGGCAAAACCGCCTGGTAATGGGTATAGCGGGTAAAGGCGATCGAGGACATCCGGTAAGTATTCAGCCTGATCTGAGAATAGCCTTTCAAAAAATCAAACTGGCTCACCAGGGCGGGTGTCCAGTCGGCATTACACAATTGAAAGGTGTAGGAATAGTTCTTTACATTGCCATCCAGGTCGTCAAAATGCAATTCGAGCGCCTCGGGGCTGTTGGGCCGCATGATGGGATAAGCCAGCTGGTTGCCCTTCTGGTACAATTGCACCGATTTGAGATTGGAAACATAGACAGCGTCCGGAATCTGGGCTTCGATGCTCAATGACAGGGCGGCCAGGGCCAGGCAAAGGATATACTTCATATGATCTTTTCGATAATTCAATAGATTCAATCCGAAATTACTGATAAATTAAGACGAATGGCCACCGGTAAAGATTGCACCCGGCATAAAAAATAATGGGTCTTTGTAACCGAGCCTTTATTTTTGATGAACGAAAATCATGCCGTTGAACAATTTCTCCAGTTTTGTTGCCCGCCGGATCGCCTTTAACCCGCAGAAAAGCTTTTCCCGCTTTATCATCCGGTTGTCGATCATTGCCACCATCATCAGCGTAACGGTAATGATTCTCACGCTGGCCTTCGCCAGCGGGTTTCAGCAAACCATCAGCAACAAGGTTTTCAGTTTCTTCGGGCATATACGGGTACAGGACTACAATTCCCTGCAGGCTTCTCTTTCCGAGGAGATTCCGATTCTGAAAAGTGATTCGGTCAAAAAACTGGCCGTGCTCAATCCGGCCATACAGAATGTACAGGCCTATGCTACCAAGAGCGCCGTATTAAAAACGGCAGAAACCATCGAACTGGTACTATTCAAGGGAATCGAAAAAGACTATGACTTCAATAGCATCAACAAGTTCCTTCTCAGCGGCCGTTGGGTGCGTTTCAGGGACAGCGGTTACAGCCGGGAGATCAACCTGTCCGAGTCCATGGCCCGCCAGCTCAACCTGAAACTGAATGATGATGTCATCATATTCTTCATTCAGGCCGATGGTCAGTCGCTGCGCCCGGATAAATTAAAAGTGGTAGGTATTTTTAAAACCGGTATCGAAGAATATGACAAATCATTTGCCCTCGGAGATCTGAAACTGGTGCAAAGACTTAACCGATGGAATGAAAATGAAGTGGGAGGATATGAGATCGTATTGAAGGATTACCGGCAGATGGACCAGGTAAGCTACGATATTACCCCCTACCTGCCCGTTGGGCTGGGCAGCAATACCATCCGGGAGATTTACCCTGCTATTTTTGATTGGCTGGGTTTACAAAACCAGACTATCTATATTGTTCTGATCATTATGATTGCCATTGCGTCGCTTAACCTCATCACCTGCCTGTTGATTCTGGTGTTGGAAAGGACCCGGATGGTGGGGTTGCTCAAGGCGTTGGGCGCTTCCAATTTCAGTATCCAGAAAGTATTTTTATACCAGGGAGCGCTGATCACTTTTACCGGGCTGCTGATTGGCAATTTACTGGCTTTCCTGATCTGCTGGCTGCAGCAGCGATACGGGTTCATTACTTTGCCCGAAGAATCTTACTATATCTCGCAGGCAGCCGTCAATATTGTATGGTGGCAGATCGCGCTGGTGAATATCGGTACTTTTATCGTTTGTGTACTTGTGCTGTTACTGCCAACGCTGGTGATCGCCCGCATACAGCCCGTGAAGGCAATTCAGTTCAGGTAAGGTGCGACAGGATGATTCCGGTGGCCACTGCCGCATTCAGCGATTCGGCCTGGCCCTTTCGCGGGATGGTGATCTTCTGCAAACCCGGAACAGCCGATAAGACGGAAGCACTGATCCCTTTTGATTCATTGCCCACCAGGATAATCCCTTCCTGTATCCGGGGCATGTCGTACAAACTTTTTCCATCGAGCATCGCGGCCAGCACGGGAACTCCGGATTGCGACCGTAACCACTCCTCTCCCCTTACGTACACTACCTGCACTCTTGCGATGCTGCCCATGGTCGACTGTACCACTTTGGGATTAAAAATATCCGCACAGTCCTCCGTACACACCACCTGGGTAACTCCAAACCAGTCGGCGCACCGAAGGATGGTGCCCATATTGCCGGGATCCTGAACCGTATCCAGGAATAGGGTGAGCCGCCCGGCCGTATGAACCGGCGCAGCAAATTCGGGTTGATGGAAAATCGCGAGGACCTGGTTGGGCGCTTTCTGCAGGGAGATTCTGCCGAGTTCCTCTTCGGTTACCTCAACCCATCCGGAGCGGTCGTTATGACCGGTTGACTGATCGAGCCAGCTGCGAAGGGCGAATAATTGCTTCAGGCGAACCGCCGGTTCATTCAATAATTCGTTAATTAATTTGGGGCCTTCCGCTATGAAGAGCCCTTCTTCCTCTCTTCCTTTTTTCTGGCTTAAACTTTGAATATATTTGACCTGCGATTTTACCAGCATCCGGCTTTGTTTTAAAAAAATATGCTACTTAAACGGCAAGTTAACTGTTTTACCTTTTCCTCCTTAGGCCTCACCGGTCTTTTGCTGGTTCTATTCGCCTCCTGCGTAACACCCGGAAAGAACTATCCCCGCGGAAAACCTTTTGTTTTTAAAACCAATATCAATGTAACGGGTAATTTCAGCGCTTCCGAAAGACTCGAATTGATCTCCAGCCTGGAAAACCAGCTCGATGACAGTCTGAAGACAAGGGTCATTTCCTATGCGGGTGTCTATAAAAAGCTGATCAAACCACCGGTTTTTGATACAATCAATATCTTTCGCTCCCGCATTTTCATGTCGGCCCTTCTCAACGCGCGGGGCTATTTTTATCCAACCATTCGCGACACCTTCTTCATCGATACGGTCAAGAAACAACTTCGAACGACCATTAATTTTTACGTAACCACCGGCAGGCTCACCAGGCTGGATTCTGTTGGGTTTGACCTGCTCACACCCGAGCTGCAGAGCCTCGCGATGAGGACAAAAGAAAGAACGCTCCTGAAAAAAGGAGAAGCCTATTCGTTACAGAATATTTCAGATGAAAGAGATCGACTCCTGAGAATATTCCATGATAGCGGTTATTATAAAGTCAGCGGAAACGATATATATGCAGAAGTGGATACGGTCATAGCCGCCCTGATTGATCCCAGCATCGATCCCTTTGAACAAATACGGTTGCTGGATTCGCTGCGGCGAAAAAACCTGAACCCCACCATCAACGTGGTCTTTAAACAGCGGGAAGCCAATGACCCCACCCACCTCAAACAATTCAGGATGGGAACCATCAAGGTATACCCCGATCAGTTTTACCTGCAGGATTCGATCATAGATTACAAAGTGGATTCCCTGAAAAATCCTCCGATCACTTTCTATACAACCAGCAATCGTTTCAAACTACCTTTCTTATCCCGGAACATATTTCTGAAACAGGATTCCGTTTACCGCGAGCGCAATTATTTCAGGACGGTCAATACATTCAATCGCCTGGGCGCCTGGCAAAATGTAGACCTTACACTCAAAGAAAGATACAATGATACTGTGCCCCGCCTGGATGCGGAAATAAGGTTATTTCCCGCTCCGAAACTGAATCTCAAGATCGACCTGGAAGCCAGCCGCAACGTGGCCGATTACCTGACCACGAGCCAGCTGTTCGGATTGGGAGTTAATTTTTCCGTCACCAACCGGAATGCTTTTCATGAAGCGATTCAGTCGAGTACCAATGCCCGATTCGGTGTGGAGTTCGGATCCAATTTCATCCAGACCCTTCAGACCAATGTTTCTCACTCAATCTATTTTCCCCGGCTGATCATTCCGTTTAAACTGAATGAGAGAAGCGAAGACCGCCTGCTGAATGTGAGAACAGTATTTAACATCAATGGCGCTTATACCATCCGGAAGGATATTTACAATGTGAATTCGATCAACTCTTCCTGGGGATATGAATGGACGGTACGCAAAGGTCGTGACCGCAGCATCAGCTGGCTGCTGACGATCCCCAACGTGGAGTACACACTTCTGCGGGGAAAAGACAGTCTCAACAAACTGATCCAGCAGATACCTTCGCTTCGTTATGCTTTCAATGATGGCTTCGTGATAGGAATCATTGGCGGGATGAATACCTCGTGGAGAAAGAAGAACCGCACCACCAATCTTAAACTGCGCGTAGAAGAAAGCGGAGCGCTCTTTGGATTCATCAGGGATCTCGAACGAAACAACCTGTTCCGGTACGTAAAGACAGACATCGAGCTCGTGAACCAGCAGCTTGATTACAACGGGTGGGCCTTCCGGGCTTTTGCGGGATATGGATATGTATACGGTAAAAAGGGAGATCAGCCCGAAAACAAATTGCCGTTCTTCAAAGCCTATTTTGCCGGTGGCCCTTACAGCATGCGTGCCTGGCAGGTGCGGAGGTTGGGACCCGGCTCCACTCCGCTGTACGATACGGCCAGTAACCGGTCCAATGACCGCTTCGGCAACATGCGCCTCGAAGGAAATATCGAATACCGCTTCAATGTAACTACGATTGCCGGGGTAAAGGTCAAGAGCGCAGTTTTTCTTGACATCGGTAATGTGTGGGGGCCTGAATTCCGGGATGCAGCCGGAACGCAAAAAATTCCGGAAGCGTCCTTTGATTTTGGCCGGCTGTATAAAGACATTGCCATTGGTGGCGGAACCAGTCTGCGATTTGATTTTGATTTCTTCCTGATCCGTCTCGACTGGGCCTATAAATTGAAGAACCCCCGCTATGCCAGCATCAATAACGGATGGTTTTATGACCTCAAATTGTTTGACGGTCAATTCCAGCTGGGCATCGGCTATCCTTTCTGAAGTTCCGATCTGATATGCTCTTCCGCTTCGGTCATCGTCATTGCCTGATCGAGTGTGAAATTTCCAATGCGGGTGCGGCAGAGGCTTCCCAGGTAGGCACCGCATCCCAGGCTGGCTCCAAAATCGTTAGCCAGGCTTCGTATATAGGTACCCGTTGAACAAACCACCCGGAAAGAAACAACCGGCAGTTCGATGGAAGTAATGTCGAATTCATAAATGTGTACGCGGCGGGGGTCCAGTTTTACCTCTACCCCTTTGCGGGCGAGCTCATATACTCTTTTCCCGTCTTTTTTAATAGCTGAATGCGCGGGCGGCACCTGCAAGATCTCGCCGGTAAAAGGCAATACGGCATTTCGTATCATTTCTTCGGTAATCCCTTCCAGGGAACGATGGTTTTCGGGCTCACTCTCCAGGTCGTAAGTGGGCGTGGTGGCGCCTAACACGAATGTGCCGGTATACTCTTTCTCCCGGGCCATGTACTCATTGATGCGTTTGGTGAACTTGCCGGTACAGATGATCAGCATCCCGGTTGCCAAGGGGTCCAGGGTGCCGGCATGACCCACCTTTTTGATGCGCACGAGGTTGCGGATCTTGCGCACAGCATCGAAGGAAGTCCACTCCAGAGGCTTGTTGATCAGCAAAACTTTTCCTGCTTCAAAAGGATTCATGATAACTATTGAAATGACAAGACGACTCAGATCGCCTGCCTGGCCTTCAATTCAAGATACTTGTTCACGGTATTGATGGTCAGGTCTGAAGGAGCCGTCAAAATGGTAAAGATACCGTGTTGCTGAAGTTCTTTAACGATCAATCTTTTTTCGAAGGCGAATTTTTCAGCGATGGTGCGCGTGTAGAGCGATTCAAGGTCATGGGCCGGTTTACCGGTGAGCTGCCGGAGTTCTGTATTCTCAAAGAAAACCACCAGCAGCAAATGATTGCGGGCGATGCTGCGCATATAGGGCAACTGGCGGTGAAGGCTGCTTATTGATTCGAAATTGGTAAATAATACCACCAGGCTTCGCTGGCTCACCCGGGTCCGGAGCAAGGCGTACAGTTTTTCGTAATCGCTTTCCATGAACCGGGTCTGCTGATTGTACAGCGCTTCCAGGATATGGGTCATCTGCCCGATCTTATGATCGGCCGGAACCACATGGCCGATGTTCTCATCGAAGGTGATCAGTCCGGCACGGTCCTGCCGGATGAGCGCCACTCTCAGCAGGGCCAGGGAAGCGTTGATCGCGTAGTCCAGCAAGGTCATGCCTTCGAAGGGCATTTTCATTACCCTTCCCTTGTCGATGATACAATAAACCTGCTGGCTCTTTTCGTCGGTATAGTTGTTGACCATGATCTGCCCTTTCCTCGCGGTGGCTTTCCAGTTCACGGTTCTGATATCGTCGCCCATCACATAGTCGCGGATCTGTTCAAACTCGAGGCTATGGCCGATCTTTCTTACTTTTCGATTGCCGGCTTCAACGAGGTTGCTGGAATGCGCCTTGAGTTCAAACTGCCGTAGTGACAAAAATGATGGCATCACTTTTACCAGTTTCTCCGAGGGGATGGTGACCCGCCGTATGATCAGGCCAAGCGGGCTTTTGGCGAAGATCCGGATATCATGAAAAAGGTATTCTCCACGTTCTACGGGCCGTACCTGGTAAGGAAACGACATTTCCTCGCGGCTTCCGATCGTTTGCCGGATGAGGAAATCACGCATCTGGAACTGATCGGGCAATTCATCTATAACAGATGCCCGGATGCGGAAAGGGTAATGGTTCCTGATTTTAATGGACACGGCATTCTCATCTCCATTGCTGAGGCGGTCGGCAATTTGTCGTTCCGCATTTACCGGCTGGCGGATAACAAACAGGCTGAGGTAGTCCACCAGGGTGATCAGTGCAAAAACCAGCAGGCAGAGTTGGAGAACCGGGTATGCGGGCGGAACCACGAACGATACAATAAACAGGAATACAAATGCGGCCAGTATCCAGAAGAATCGCCTGGAAAAAAACAAGGGTTGGAGATATCGCTCGTATAAAAACATGCGCTAAGGGTTACCGGGGTACTTCAATGGCCTGAATAATCTGGTTGATGATATCGTCGGGGGAGGCGCCTTCCATTTCCTTTTCCGGTGTGAGCACGATGCGGTGGCGTAATACGGCAGGCGCAATGTAAACAATATCCTCGGGTGTTACGAAGTCACGTCCACGCATGGCCGCTAATGCTTTTGCCCCGTTCAGGATGCCGATAGAAGCCCTGGGAGAGGCGCCGAGGTAAATGGATTTATGATTGCGGGTATTGCTTACAATGGAAGTAATAAAGCTGATCAGCTTTTCCTCCACGTGAATACCTCTTACCTTCTTACGCAAATCGTCGAGCTGGTCCACTCCCAGCACTGCCTGCACCTGGCCGATGAGATGGTTAAGCCCTGTATGATGATGATTGAGTACAACCTGGAACTCCTGTTCAAGAGTAGGGTAGCCAACATTGATCTTGAACAGAAATCGGTCCAGCTGCGCTTCCGGCAAATGGTAGGTACCCTCCTGCTCGATGGGGTTCTGCGTAGCCACTACCAGGAAAGGGAATGAAAGCGCATAGGTTTGTCCGTCGACGGTGATCTGCCTTTCTTCCATCACTTCAAATAAGGCTGCCTGTGTTTTGGCCGGTGCCCGGTTGATCTCATCGATAAGAATGATATTGCTGAAAACGGGTCCCTGCTTGAATTGAAACACCGAGTCTTTCGGGTTAAATATGGAGGTGCCCAGTACATCGCTCGGCATCAGATCGGGCGTAAACTGAATCCGGGAAAAGCCGACCGAAATACTTTTGCTGAGTAGTTTGGCCGTAAGAGTTTTGGCAACACCCGGAACGCCTTCAATCAGTACATGACCGTCTGCCAGCACTGCTGCCAGCAGCAGATCGATCATCTGTTCCTGGCCTACGATCACTTTTCCGATCTCCGCTTTCAGGTTGCTTACCGCTGTGCGTAGGCTGTCCAGGTCGGTTCTCTGTTCAAAAAAATTTTCTTCCATTTTTATGCCTGTTTATAAAAATTTTCAAGTTGATGATTAAAGTGCAGCAGTTCCGTATCCGTTACCAGTTCCTGGTCTGCCAGGTACCTGGATTGATACAGGATATCGTGAATGACGGGGTATTCAATACCGGTTTTAAAAGCCAGTTTTTTGGCGAATTCCTCATCGGTTCTGCTGGTAGACAGGTTATAACGATTGCGTACATGATCCAGGAAATGTGCCGTCATTTTAGCCGCCAGGTTCCGGTTATCTCTTCGCTGGTAATACAGGTGCCCGATCGTTTTTACAAATTCAAGCGATGAATTTTTGAGCGCCTTTTTTTCCGGGATGATGCGTTGTTTTCTCTTTGACTCGAAAACATAGATCAGCGCCAGCAACAGCAACAGCAGCCACAGAGCCATGGAGAGCGGCGGCTGCTTGTTGATCCAGCTCAGTGCGGTGGCTACTCCGTTCCCCTGCGACTGATTTTGTCCGGAGGTGCCGGATCTGAAATACTCTGCCCAATAGATCAGTTCTACATCACGGGGCAGGAGAGCCGCTGCATAATCGAGGTATTGCTTGTTCTTTTTATGTAAAAGAAAGTAATTGGTGAAGGCCAGGGGCGAAAGGTGAATAAACAGGGTACCGCCGCCGGTGTACCTCACCCGGATGAAATTCGGGTATCCTTCCGCATTACGACCCATTACCGAAACATATTCCGATTCGAGTTTGGCGAAAAAATTATTGCAGCGGTAGCCGGGGTAACTGAAGGAAGCTTCCAGGGAAGTATGGGGATCCAGCAGTTTCAGCTCCATCGAATCCTGACCAAACTGGTAGGCATTGGAGAAAACCGCCTTCATATTCAATTCATCCATTACCATACTGCTGATCTGGAAACTGGAAATGAAGAGAGCGTTACCGTCATTTTGTACGTAACGCATCAGATGACGCCATTCGGTTGTAGTAGGCTCGAAATTGCGGCTGATGATGAATTGTAGTGTTTTTCCTCCGTGCCGGCTTATTTTGCTTTCTACATTCTTTTTGGAAGAGGTAAAAACCGACTGGCTTCCCGGGGCCTGGTTATCCGCTACTATTTCAGCGCCCGGAAACAATTGCGGAAGGGACTCGTACATATATTTCAGGCCATAGGGAATATCATCTTTTCTCCACAGGCTGATGCGTTTGTCCACCTTGAATTCATCCTTCGCCGTTTTGCCGCAGGACACCAGGAAAACTGCTATAGCCAGGCCAGCCAATATGTACTTTCTGTAACTCAACTCCTCACCGATTTATAGAATTTTTCGAAATACGAGCGCAGCAATCCGAATTGTTCTTCATTCACCCTGAATTCGCCATACCATATGTATTCGTACACATGTGTCAGCCACTCAAAATCACCTGCCAGCGCGTGGGTTGTTAACTGCCGGGTATATTCATAATTGGTTGCCTGCGGGTGATAACTGATCAACCCGGCAAGGTCGAGCCGCTGCAATCCTTTCAGATACATAAACCGCACTGCCGCGCGATGATCGCCGGATGCAATCGACTGTGCGATCTTTGCATCGAGGTCCACGTCCCTGATCTCTTCTTCCCTCACAGCTTCTTCGGTCACCAATTTCCGGGAAGGGCCGTAAAAAAGGCTGTTGTTGACGATGATCCTGTATACCACATAAACCAATAGCAGGGCAAGCAGGGTATATAATATGATGCGGAAGGTGAGACTGCCCAGTATTTTTTCCAGGGCTCCAGGACCTTGCCGCTTTTCCTTTTCAACCACTGGCTGGTTGGTCCAGTATCGCGGGTCGTTGGCATAAGCGTACAGCCTCGAATTGCGGAAACTGTCGGCGAGGTGTTCGGAAACGGAGCGATTCACTATGGAATCGGGGTAATAATAGGGAATGGTATCTGTCTGATCACTTACGATACGTTCGGTATCAGATGTGGTCTGTTCGTCATTCTCGTCCGCCCCCACCGTATCGATGTTGTCATAATTTATTTCCACCGTATCTTTTACCAGCACCGCCTGTGTGTCAACGAGGATTTCATGCACGGAGGTATCCTGCTGCTGCGCCAGGGAGGTGAGGCAGCAGGTCATCAGCAAGGTTACCCATGCCGCAATCCGTTTATATGTTCCCGGTACTCGGAGGTTCATATGTAATGGGGGAAACCGGTTTTGATTTCAGTTTGCGTGCAACCTGTGCAGGATAGAATCCAAAATACCATATCACAAAAAGGAAAGATATTGCCAGGATTGAAATGCTGATGGCCTTGGGCATATCGGTATGACGGGTTACGAATCCCTCCAGGAAGGCCGCTACCAGCAGTATCGGCGCGATGCCTACCAGTATTTTCATGCCGTCTTTAGCGCCTGCCAGCAGGGATTTTTTTCGGGTGATGGTTCCCGGGAACAGGATGCTGTTGCCCAGGATGATCCCCGCTGCCCCGGACAATATGATCGATGAAATTTCAAGCGTGCCATGGATCCAGATCACCAGTACGGATGCCCATCCGAGACCTTTTGAAAAAAACAGGTATTGGAAAACTCCCACCATTACCCCGTTCTTGAGCAAAAGCCAACCTGTACCCAGGGAAAGTAAGAACCCGAGTACGAATATGTAAAAGGACACCTGGATATTGTTGATCGCAATACTGATAAACATCTTCCATTCCTCTTCCCCTTTGTATACACCGAACGGATCACCATTGGCAATATTTTCCTCCGTCATCTCCACATAACCCGGGCTGAGGATCGCAGAAATGAAGGTGCGATCGTGAGCAGCCGAAACGGCTCCGATGATGGCAAACAACACAAATATGAACAGGGCGATGAACAAGGCACGGCGATGGTTGTACAGAACCATCGGCAGTTCGGTTTTCCAGAACCGTATGATGCGGGAAGACTCTTCCTTTTTATTCTTGTAAATACCCAGGTAGATCCGTGATGCCAGCCCGTTCAAATAGGAAGTAACCTTGCTTTGCGGATAGAAAGTTTTGGAATACCCCAAATCGTTCACCAGTTCGGTAAACTGGCTGGCCATTTCGTCGGGGTCGTTCGTCTTCTCATACTGATACTGACGCCACTTATCGATATTTTTTTTGATGAATAATCCCTCTCGCACGGTAAGCCATATTTAACTGCTGCCGGTTGCCCGTTCAGCGGTAAAAAAATATATTTATGGATAAATATAATAGTTAAATTCGAACGTTTTAGTATCTGACTACAAAATAAACATCAAATCGTTGTATGGCGTTGGTAAAAATGGATACGGGGTTTAATATCGAGGTCGATTTCGCCATTTCGCCCTTTCACAAACGATTTTTTGCCTGGCTGATTGACTGGCTGATCCAGTGGGTGCTGGTGAAGCTCCTTACGCTTATTTTTAATATCAATCAATATTTTATTGTAGCCTGGGGCGAACCTGACCAGGACTGGAGTTTCTGGATGGCGCTGGCCATTAACCTGCTGGTACTTTTTTATCACCTCATTTGCGAGATCAGTTTCAATGGCCGCAGCCCGGGGAAAATGGCCATGAATATCCAGGTGGTAACGATGGAAGGAGGGCAGCCAAGCCTTGGTCAGTACCTCCTCAGGTGGGCCTTCCGGCTGATTGATTTTCCTTTTCTTTTCGTTTTCGCTATCGCCAGTAAAGACATCCCGATTTATTTCTTCCCGATCATTTTCATCGGCCTGGCCGCGGTTATATTTACACCCATGTCGCAAAGAATCGGTGACCTGGTAGCGGGAACCATCATAATTGATCTCAAAAACCGTACGTCCTGGGAAGATACCGTGTTTACCGAGGTGGAATCGACCTACCAACCCAAATATCCCCAGGTAATGCAGCTCAGCGACAGGGATATCAATACACTGAAAAGCATTATTGAAAACGTGAGAAAGAAAAATGATTATGATCTGTCTCTTCGGATCGCCGACCGGATCAAGAGCAAGTTGAAACTGGAAAGTGACCAGGATTCACTCGATTTCCTGGAAACTCTTTTGAAAGATTATAATTATTACGCGGTGAACTGATCAGGCTGCCCTCACACCGCTATTCCCTTAATGGATAAAACGATAACACCCAGTATTACCACCACCACTAAAATGATCATCAGGATTCCCTGAATTTTAAAGTAATAGCGTAGTGCGCTGAATCCTTCTTCCAGGTCGGCCTGACCCAGTTTCTGCAAACCGTCGTTTGTTTTGCGCGCGAATTTGTAAAGAAAATAGGCGATGGCACCCCCTATTAACACAGTAACCAGGGTCGTCACCAAATTCAATGACCCGGTACTTCTTTCAGCCCGGCCGGTGAGTGATGTCTCCTTTCCGAGGAATGCCGCCACCAGTGATACTCCATAGGAGACAAAACTTAAAATTGCGATCAGTTTTGCCCAGGAAGCTGCATTCTGCAATTGTTCTTTGGCAGAATGATCGAACTCTACTTCAAAAATATCTTGCTGGCTATGGGATGAGTTTTCCATGTAGGTCCTGATTTAAAATAATGAAAACAGAAGACGGATCGTGCTTACCATACCGATAATGCTAAACACTCCGGAAATAATAAAATAGGTCTTCAATGCCGCCAGGCCGCTATTGAACATTTCCTGGTTCTTCAGATCGATGCCTGCTTTTGTGAGCGTAGAAAACCTCCAGAGGAAATAGAAAAGTATTCCCATGATGATGGCAGCAAACAGCGCAACGCCGATCAATACGGCATAATAATTACCGGGGGGCAGTTCAAACTCCGTTTCGAGCACAGCCGATAAACTGCTTCCCGCCAGCAACAGAAATCCTACAAAGATTACCATCAGGGCCGTTATGGCTATGCATAAAAATCTGGCCCATCGTGTGGCATCAGCCAGGTATTGCCGGACAGGAGAATTGACTGTAATCTCATTGTCCAATATCGATTGATTCTGGTTAGTCTCCATATATCACAAAATTAACTGGTCGTTGCTTCAAATGTACTACAATCAGATGGATGCCCCTGCCATCAGCCCAACAATAAATGCGAGCGCATAGATACCCAGCAGTACAATCGTCAGAATACCGAGGTATTTATAACACATCTTCAGGTTTCTAAAAGAAGTAGTAAGAGCCAGCTGATCGCTCTGCCTGAGGGCTGCAAGCATATTTCTGGCGAAATTGAATAAAAATATCAACGGTAAGATATACAGCAGCATGAATACCAGTAACAATATAAGTTGCGTGGCTCCTAGCGCCGCTGTATCTGATGCGCCTGATAAGGTTACTATTGCAAACAGTGAACCGAGAAGAATCAGTCCGCAAAATACAAATCCGGTGATCGAAAGAAACTTGGCCCACTTGGCAGTGTCGGAGAGATGTTGTTTTATCGGGTCGTCTACCTGTAGATCGAAAAGAGTTTCATTGCCTTCCATATACGATTGATTTGTTTAGGCTGATCAAGATAGTTATTTAATTACTTACCTCCCAAAAGAAACAAAAAGAAGGCTTGCTACGAACAAGATGTCGTGAAAACTTATAAATAACCAGGCGGTTTTTCAAAAAAAGAGCCGTCGGATCAGGACGGCTCTATAATAAAATAAAAGCTTCCGGTTAATATGCTTGTGCAAATAATACACGCTGCTGGCTGGGCTTTCCCGTGAGTATACACATTCCCTCTTCAGCCGGGTTATCGAGCGGAATGCAGCGGATAGTCGCCTTTGTGAGTTCCTTGATCTTTGCTTCTGTTTCGGCAGTACCGTCCCAATGTGCGGAAACGAAGCCGGTTTTTTCGTTCAGCACGCTTTCGAATTCCTGCCAACTGTCAACACGCGTTATATGTGCATCGCGGTAGACCAGTGCTTTGTTATAGATGGATTTCTGTACTTCTTCCAGCAGGCTGATGATGCGGGCCGACAATCCATCCATGGAAACGCTTGCTTTTTCTTTGGTATCGCGCCGCGCCAGTTCGACCGTATTGTTCTCGAGGTCCCGGGCCCCGATGGCAATGCGGACCGGTACGCCTTTCATTTCATATTCAGCAAACTTCCATCCCGGGCGGCTGTTGTCGGAGTCGTCGTATTTCACTCTTACACCGGCTGCCTTCAGTTCTTTGAGCAATTCCTGAACTTTCACATCAATTTTCGCCTTCTGTTCTTCTCCTTTATAAATGGGAACGATGACCACCTGCAATGGGGCTATTTTCGGAGGCAGTATCAGGCCGTCGTCGTCGCTGTGCGCCATTACCAGGGCTCCGATCAGGCGGGTACTGACGCCCCAGCTGGTAGCCCATACATAATCCAGTTTGTTGTCACGATCGGAGAACCGGACATCGAAGGCTTTTGCGAAATTTTGACCGAGGAAATGGGAGGTGCCGGCCTGCAGGGCCTTTCCATCCTGCATCAGTGCTTCGATGCAATAGGTGTCTACCGCTCCGGCGAAGCGCTCACTTTCCGTTTTAACACCCTTGATCACCGGCAGGGCCATCCAGTTTTCCACGAAATCGGCGTATACGTCCAGCATCTTCCTGGTTTCTTCCACAGCTTCCTGGGCAGTAGCATGGGCCGTATGGCCTTCCTGCCACAGAAATTCGGCTGTGCGAAGAAACAGGCGTGTACGCATTTCCCATCGAACCACATTGGCCCATTGATTGATCAGGATCGGCAGGTCGCGGTACGACTGTATCCAATTTTTATAAGTATTCCAGATGATCGCTTCACTTGTGGGGCGGACCACCAGTTCTTCTTCCAGTTTGGCATCGGGATCCACCATGAGGCCTCCTTTCTTGGAAGGATCAGATTTCAGGCGATAATGCGTAACAACCGCGCATTCCTTGGCGAAACCTTCGGCATTTTTTTCCTCCGCTTCAAAAAGGCTCTTGGGAACAAACAGGGGAAAATAAGCATTTACGTGACCGGTATCCTTAAACATTCGGTCGAGCGCGTCGCGCATATTCTCCCAAAGGGCAAAGCCATAAGGCTTGATTACCATACAACCGCGCACAGCCGAATAATCCGCCAGGCTCCCTTTAATCACCAGGTCGTTATACCATTGAGAATAGTCCTGCTCCCTGGAGGTAATTTCTTTACTCATGTGATAAAAAAAGTTGATTTGCCTTAAGCCTTTTGGCTCAATGTCTTATTTTTAAACTTTTAACATTCCGGCTGCAATAAAATGCTTTTACCGGCTGTCTTTTTATTGTACTTTTAGTACCGGAACGCAAAAGTAACGTTTAGGTTTGTAAAACTTTAAAAACCACGTCTATGAACTCTCGATTTCTACTCGTTCTCGCCATTTCGGCCGGCTTTGCCAGCTGTTCCAGCGCGTACAAGACCACTCAAACTCCCGATGACGTTTACTACTCACCGGAGAGAGAATCTGCCGAATATGTAGAAGTGAAGCAGGATCGTGCGGGTCGGTATTCGAGCTACGAATACGATAACTATAACGACCACTGGCTGAGAATGAGAGTGAGGAATCCCTATCGCTGGAATGCTTTTGACGACTACGACTGGAACAGTTACAGCACCTGGAACATTGGTTGGGGAAGTCCCTACGCCTATAGCTGGAACAACTACTGGAACAGTTATTGGACATGGAACAGTTTTTACAATCCTTATTGCCCGAATATCATCATCCTGAACCCCAAAACAAATCCGGTGGTGTACAACAGGGTAAGAAATTTCAGCCTGGGTTCCTATACCAATACCAATTACAACAACAGCAATACACAGTTGTTCCGTAAGGGCACCAGCAGCCGGTTGCCCAACAGCGGATACGGCAACTATAACAATTCGAACAACAGCCTGGGCAGCAGCATCCGCCGGGTATTCAAAAACGGTAATAGCAGCAGTTACGACAACAGCAATTCCTACCGGAATTCGGGTAACAGCAGCCCCAGCCGTAGTTATACACCTTCTTCTTCCAGTTCTTCCTCTTCTTCGTCCAGCAGGAGCAGCAGCAGCGGAAGTTCTTCCGGGGGCAGCAGCAGTGGTGGCGGAAGCGGTCGTCGCGGCGGATAAATCACAGACTGATCTTACTTTCTCTTAATAAGAAAAGAGGAATTCAATTTGAGCCTTTCTTGAATTTGATTTCCTCTTTTTTGTTGGTTCGCTACAGCTAAATCCTTGAGTGTTATGAAAAGAATTCTTTACCTGTTTTTCCTTCTCTTCACTTCCCATACCCTGCTGGCCCAAATTCCTGAAGACGCGCTTCGGCTGGGCTATACCAACCCCTCCGGCACGGCCCGTAACCAGGCGATAGGTGGTGCCATGGCTTCGCTGGGTGGAGAGATCAGCTCGCTGTTTGTGAATCCGGCCGGGCTGGGTTTGTACAAAACCGGCGAGATCGTTTTGAGCCCGGGGTTCAATTTTCAGAAATCCAAGGGCTCTTTCCGGGGAACCGATAGCAAGAGCGACGCCGTCAACAAATTCAACCTGGGCACTTCCGGGCTGGTATGGGGTTACTCCAACCGCTACAGCCGCTGGAAAAGCAATGCCTTCAGCATCGGGGTTAACCGCGTGGCTAATTTTAATTCAAATATCTATTACAAAGGACAAAACGACTACAGTTCCTTTTCCGAAGAATATGCTCTCGATTTTGCTGCTTCGGGTCTTTCACTGGACAATTCCGACTGGCGAAATTCTTCTTTGATCAGCCTGCCCACCAAAATGGCCGTATACGAATACCTCGTTGATACGCTCCACCTCAATGGTGGCGGCATCACCCTGATTGGCCAGGGCGAAAAACCGGGTCTGGTAGACCAGGAGCGCCTGGTAAAAACAAAAGGAGGCATCACCGAAATCGCTTTCGGTTATGCTGCCAATATGGACGACAAGCTCTATTTCGGTCTCAGTGTTGGCCTTCCCATCGTTAACTATACCCGCACAACTTACATAAAGGAAAGTGATGCCACCGGCAACACAGACAATGACTTCAACTATGCTTCTTACGAAGAAACGATGACGCAAAAAGGTTTTGGCCTCAATGCGCGGCTGGGTCTTATTGCCAAGCCTGCCGAATTTTTCAGGGTGGGGGTTGCCGTGCAAACGCCCAGTGTGTACGGATTGAACCAGAAGCTGGTATCCGCCAAAATGGTCACCGACCTGGAGAACTATCCTACCCTGTATGGATTACCCGCCGGAGCCGACAGTGTTACCGATAAGGCGTTTGCTGCCAACAACGATTTCAAGTTTGATTTCATGAGCCCCTGGAAATTCACCGTCAGCGCCTCTTACGTACTGCATGAGGTGGAAGATGTGAAACAGCAGCGTGGTTTCATTACAGCAGACATCGAATATGTAACGGTCAGGAGCGGACGATTTACCAGCGCCAGCGATTATGAATCCGACGACTACTACGACGCGGTTAACAAGGCCACCAAGGCAGTCTATAAAAATACCTTCAATTTCCGGGTAGGTGGCGAATTGAAGTTCAATGTCATCATGGCCCGTTTGGGATTTGCCTATTTCGGCAATCCTTATAAGGATTCAGAGCTGAAGGGTAACCGAATGAACCTTAGCGGAGGACTGGGATACCGCAATAAAGGGATTTTCATTGACCTTACCTATGTTCACAGTATGATGAAGGAAGTCAACTTCCCGTATCGCCTTTCCGACAAGGCCAATACCTTCGCCGACATCAAGAACAACACCGGCAACGTGCTGTTGACACTGGGATTCAAGTTCTAAGGTTTTCAATAGCAGGCTTATAAAGCAACTTAAATAAAATCCCCCCGCAAAAGCGGGGGGATTTTTGTTTTCGAGGTTACATCAGACCCTTAACCTTTCGAACTGCATTCATAGGATTACTGGAATAAAACGGACTTCAATGATATTGGACGGTTTGCATAAATACCATACTAATATCGGGTAATGGCAGGTGTTTATTTCAATTTGCCGGCCGGTAAAATCGCGAATTATTCATTTAATTTAGGAGGCACTAAGTGAAATCGGCGGACTGTAGTTTTGCTTCTACAAAAGATAGGATGCCTGGCCAGTCGTGCGGGGAAAAGTAGGCATTTATGCCAGCTTTTTTAAACCAGGTGATTTGTCGTTTTGCATAATTACGGGTATGCTGTTTTATTTTCTCCACTGCTTCCGGCAACGTGCATTTACCATCGAAGAATTCGTACAACTCCGAATAGCCTACGGTTTGCAGGGCATTGAGATGACGGTACTCATAAAACTGCCTGGCTTCTTCCAGCAATCCCCCGGCCATCATCTGATCTACCCGCAGATTGATTTGCCTGTAAAGCAATTCGCGGGGTAATTCCAGGCCGATGGTAATCATTTGAAATGGCCGGCTGGCTTTTTGTCCTTCCTGGAAAAAGCGGATCGACTGCCCGGTGGACCATTTTACTTCCAGTGCGCGCATGAGCCGCTGCGGATTGTCCATATCCCCTTTTTCGCCGAAGAGCGGGTCCATTTTTGCCAGGGTTTCACGCAGCTGGTTGATCCCTTTTTCTTCATACAGCCGTATTACCTGCTGACGGATCATGGGGTCGATGCCCGGAATCGGGTCCATGCCGTCCATAAAAGCGCGGATATACAAACCGGTGCCTCCGACCATGATGGCGATATTATGTTGCTGAAAGACCTGATCAACGGCCTTCAGCGCATATTGCTCATAGTCAGCAGCGGTTACATTGTCGTGTATGGAATGGGAATCGATGAACCAGTGATGAACGGCCCCGAGTTCTGCTGTTGTTGGCTTGGCCACACCGATGTTCAGTTCGCGATAGCATTGCCGTGAATCGGCCGATATGATTTCCGTATGGAAGTGTTGTGCCAACCGGATGGCGACAGCAGTTTTGCCAACGGCGGTAGGCCCTGTGATGATAATGCAGGTGTTGGCTTTCATTCGCTCAGGTGGAAAATGATCCCGGTTTATAAAGTTTCTTCGCTGCCGCTTTCTCCTTCGTCGGCCAGACCGAAATCTTCCGAATCACCTTCTTCTCCTTCCGTGCCGAAACCTTCTGCTCCGGCACTGAGGTCGTATTTCTCCTCCATTTCGGCCAGCTTATCCCCCACCAGCCCCTTGGTGCCGTACTGGGAAGGAGCGATTCCTTCGGAGCGCAGAACAGCGGGGTAGTCGAGTTTGGCATTTTCTTCCTTGTCAACTTTGATCAGCTCAACCAGGAAGGTCCAGTTACGGTTGAAGTCATAGACATAAATGAAGCGTTGGTTGGGGTCCCTGATCTCCGAACCCACGGTAGTTTCACTCATGAGGAGTGGCGGGGCCTTGTATTCCTTGTCGTATTTTTCGAGAGAGATCTCAC
The DNA here is from genome assembly GCA_964605065.1 of uncultured Chitinophagaceae bacterium. Lineage (GTDB taxonomy): Bacteria > Bacteroidota > Bacteroidia > Chitinophagales > Chitinophagaceae > Endoryza. The sequence goes on along the minus strand of CAZSAQ010000005.1, from coordinate 129,551 downwards.
GACCCCTCAGCCAGTTGTCATTGCTTCTGTAAAAAGTAGCCTGGTGCTTGCTGTCGAATTCGTAAGCTTTCAATATCACCTGGTGCAGCTGTAAAAAATGCTGCGTATGCTTTACTGCCACGTCGCGGTAAATGCTGTCATCCTCTTCGAAATAGATCCTGAATCTTAAAACCGCCATTGCTTAATTTTTTTGTGAATCGATGCCGGCCGGCTCACCGCCATGCCCGTCAAAAATAAGGGAATTCACTCATTTGAATGATCCCTGACCGGTTGCAGTTTCATCTCGGACGCCTTCTTCAACATATAGCTGTAGGCGGCCGGATAGGAGTTTTCAATTTCACCATCGAGAATAGCTTCCCGGATGGCATTTTTCAAATCACCCACTGCTTTTCCGGGAGATAGCCCAAAAGTTTCCATGATCATCTCCCCCGTTACCGGCGGCTGCCAGTTGCGGATCCTGTCCTTCTCTTCCACTTCCCGCAGCCGTTGCCTGACCAGCTCAAAATTTTCCAGGTACCGTTTCACTTTCAACTTGTTTTTGGAAGTGATGTCCGCCTCACAGAGTGTCATCAGGGCATCGATATCGTCGCCCGCATCAAATAGCAATCTGCGGATGGCGCTGTCGGTAATATTTTCTTTTGTCAGGCTGATGGGTCTTAGGTGCAGTTCAACCATCTTTCTGACAAAACGCATTTTCTCATTCTGGGGAAGCTTCAGCCTGGAGAAAATCTTTCCCACCATTCTGCCACCCACTACTTCATGGCCGTGAAAGGTCCAGCCATGGCCTTCTTCAAATTTTTTGGTAGCGGGCTTTCCGATATCATGCAATAATGCTGCCCATCTGAGCCATAGGTCATGTGTATGCAGGGAAATATTATCCACTACCTGCAGGGTATGATAAAAATTGTCTTTATGGCCTTTCCCGTCAATGTATTCCGCGCCGGCAAGGTCCACCATCGCCGGAAAAATAATATGAAGCAGCCCTGTTTTATAAAGGAGATCAAAACCGATAGAGGGTTTGGAGCTCATCAGTATTTTATTCAGTTCTTCGGAAATACGTTCCTGGCTAACGATCCGGATGCGTTCGATATTCATCCGGATGCCTTCGTAAGTTCTTGCTTCAATATGAAAGCCCAATTGAGAAGCGAACCGGATAGCCCGCAACATCCGCAGCGGATCGTCGCTGAAGGTCTGGTCGGGGTCCAGCGGTGTTTTAATGATGCGGTTGGCAAGGTCTTCCAGTCCGCCAAAGGGATCTATCAGTTTTCCGAAGTCGTCGCTGTTCAGGCTTATGGCCAGGGCATTGATGGTGAAATCGCGCCGACGCTGGTCGTCTTCCAGTGTACCGGGGCTTACTTCCGGGTTACGGGAGTGATACCGGTAGCTTTCTTTGCGGGCGCCTACAAACTCAATTTCCCAATCGCCTATTCTGATCTGCGCTGTACCGAAATTTTTGAAATAGCTGACAGGCGGAACAGGTTGAAACCGGTGGGCTACTTTATGTGCCAGTTCGATGCCATCGCCCACGCAGACGATATCGGCGTCCTTGGTTGCCCGTTCTATCCGTTTATCCCGCACAAAACCACCAATCAGGTAGCAGGGAACATTCAATTCCGCTGCCGCATGGGCAATTTTATGAAAGACAAACATTTCTTTTTCCGAGCAGGGGATGTCCATAAGACAAAGGTAGTGGAGTTTCAGTTTTGCTGTTTACTGTTTACGGTTTACAGTTTGCGGCTTCATGTGAATTGATTACTGAATGTGAGGATTAGCTGTTCACCCGATAAGCGGATTGTGCCAACATACCGTAAACAGCAAACCGCCAACCATTAATTGCTATAATTTATCTAACAACTGTTCTTCCCTTATTTCATAGGCGCAGCGGAAATGACCCTGGGGACAGCTGGCTCTTCCATGCAAGCCACAGGGCCGGCAATCGAGCTCGTGATCAATTTCAACTACATAACTTTTATCGGACAGAGGGCCGAAGCCGAAAGAAGGTAAAGTAGAACAATAAACGGCAGTCACCGGCGCGTTCATGGCAGAGGCGAAATGCATCGGCGCCGAGTCATTGACATAGTTCATCAATGCGTCCCGCTGCAGGGCGGCAGACTGCAGATAATTCAGTTTTCCGGCCAGAACATGAACCGAAGGGTGCGTGGTTCCTTTGCGGATGTTTTCACAGAGCTCCTGATCGGAAGGAGCGCCTACCAGGAATATCTTTACAGAAGCGGGAATCCGATCGATGAACTTGATCCATTTATCGGCCGGATACTGTTTGGTAAACCACACCGAAGCGGGAGCCACGATGATATAGGGGTTGCTTTTATACGACTTTACCGAATCAAAATCATTGACCGAAGGATACAAGCGGGGCCTGGAAGCTTGGTCATCGGTGAAGGAGGCAATCAGTTGCTGGTTTCTGTCTACTTCATGCAGCGGCTCGCTGGCGGTGCTGATCACATGCTTCACGCGTTTGGTGAAAAGAAAGCTCAGGGGATTTTTATCAAAGCCTATTTTTAGTTTGGCCCCCGAAAAAGCAGTCAGCAGGCCGGTGGCAGCAAACCGCTGAATATTGATCACCGTGTCGTAGTGCCTGTTGCGGATCAGTTTCAGCATCTGGTACAAGTGCCCCCATTTACTTTCCTTTTTATTCCATACCAGCACTTCACGCAGGTACGGGTGGTTGGTCAGCAATCCTTCGTTTCCTTTTCTCACCAGGAAATCGATCGCCGCTTCGGGATAGTGGGCATGCAACTTTTCGAGCAGCGCCGTTGCCAGCACTACATCACCGATAAAGGCTGTTTGTATGACCAGGATTTTTTTCATGTGGGCGCAAAACTAAGAATATGTATTGAACAGCGCGCGTTGAAAAGAATATCAGGGGCGAATAACCTTTACTTTTCCGTTCTCCCATTTCACGATGGACGAAGGCTGGCCCGGCTGGTCGTCGTCCTGGCGATATTTCACGATGTAATCAACACCTTCTCTGATGGCCGTCGATATTTCCGCAAAAATAGCGGGTGAACGGTCGCCCGAAATATTGGCAGATGTAGAAACCAGGGGCCTTCCGAGCCGTTTTACCAGGTGCCGGCAAAACTCCTCTTTTACTATGCGGATCCCGATGCTGCCGTCTTCGCCAGTCAGGTTGTCTGCCAGCCCGATCGCTCCGTCATAGATCACCGTTGTGGGCCGGGTTACGGTATCGAGATACTGAAAAACTTCCATATCGGGCCCGGCCACATATTGAAGCAATTCTCTTTCGTGCGACAGCAGGACGATCATACTTTTTTGATCCGGTCTTTTTTTAAGGTCATATATTTTTTTCACCGCTGATTCATTGGTGGCGTCACACCCGATTCCCCAAATGGTATCGGTGGGATACAGGATGATCCCGCCCGCCCTGAGCGTTTCGAGCGAGAGGCGAATATCTTCTTCAAACTGGTTATTCAGCATAATGAATTCGGTGCGGGAAATGCACGCAATTTACATATACATCCACTTACCCGGTTATCTTAAATAAATGGTCAAATAAAACCTCAATCAGTTAGTTTTGCACAAAAATTGGCAATGGATCTCAAGCAACTCATTCTGGAAGCCTGGAGTAACCGGGAACTATTAAAAGATCAACGATATTCCGATGCCGTACGCGCCGTGATTGAAGAAGTGGATAAAGGACGTTTGCGTACTGCTTCTCCGTCAGATACAGGCTGGCAGGTGAATGAATGGGTAAAACAGGCCATCCTCCTGTATTTCGGCATCCAGCCCATGCAAACCTGGACCCTCGAGCCATTTGAGTTTCATGATAAAATGCTGCTGAAAAAAAACTATAAAGATCTTGGAGTAAGGGCCGTGCCGCATGCTGTGGCGCGGTATGGCGCCTATGTAGCCAAAAATGTGGTACTGATGCCCAGCTACGTCAATATCGGAGCCTATGTGGATGAAGGAACGATGGTAGATACCTGGGCTACCGTGGGCAGTTGCGCCCAGATAGGCAAAGGAGTGCATCTTAGCGGAGGGGTGGGCATTGGCGGAGTGCTGGAGCCTCTTCAGGCCAGCCCGGTGATCATTGAAGATGGATGTTTCATCGGTTCACGCTGTATTGTAGTAGAAGGCGTGATCGTAGAAAAAGAAGCCGTATTGGGCGCTAATGTCGTATTGACCCAGTCTACAAAAATTATCGACGTCAGCGGTCCTGCTCCGGTGGAATACAAGGGCCGCGTGCCGGCACGCAGCGTTGTGATTCCTGGTTCTTATCTGAAAAAATTTCCTGCCGGGGAATACAATGTCAGCTGCGCCCTCATCATCGGTCAGCGCAAACCCAGTACCGATCTCAAGACCAGCCTGAATGACGCGCTGAGAGACTTTAATGTAAGTGTGTGAATAATTTGCCAATGAGCCAATTGGTTAATGAGCCAATGCAAATGCAAATTACGAATGACGGATTGCGAATTACGAATGGAAAACAATAATAAGTGTATAACTCCCCTCGCCCTTGGGAGAGGGGCAGGGGGTGAGGGAACTGAAAAGCAATTTGCCAATGAGCCAATTGGTAAATGAGCCAATGCAAATTACGAATGACGGATGGCGAATGGCGAATGGCGAATGAATCTGAGATCTCAAATCAACTCGAACTCACTCTTCGCGTCCTCTGCGGTTCTTGGCGGGCTTTGCGTTCCTTGGTCGGGGAGAGAAAACAATTAGTAATGTGTTAATTGGTAAATGAGCCAATGCAAATTACGAATGACTAATGGCGTACGTCATTCGATAGGCAGATTCTACGGGTATTCACCAAATCATTTTAATACTTGCGAAGAAATGCGATTATCGGATTTGTGATCACTTTTTTGGGGGCAGTATTGTTTTCCACCAAGGCTATTATTGTCAAAAAAGCATTTGCGGATATCAAGACCGATGCGCTTACACTGTTAACGCTTCGCATGATTTTTTCTCTTCCCTTTTACCTGGGCACGGCCTTCCTGGTGAGCGGAAAAAAGGAAAATGTTCAGTTTACCAGGAAGCAATGGCTGCAGGTAGTTGGCCTCGGCCTGTTTGGTTATTACCTCTGCAGCCTGCTCGATTTTGTGGGTCTGCAATATATATCTGCCGGCCTCGAGCGACTGATCCTTTTCCTTTACCCCACTTTTGTGTTGCTGATGAACTTCTTCATTTTCGGGGAGCGGATCAGTGGCATCCAGAAATGGGCTCTTTTGCTGACCTATTCCGGAATTGGCATCGCTTACGTTGGCGAACTACGGGGTGATGTTGCCAATCCGAATTTCTACTGGGGTAGTTTTCTGATATTTTTATGCGCCATCACTTATGCCACTTATATAGCAGGCAGCGGCCGGCTAATTCCGAAGGTCGGCGCCAATAAGTTTACCGCCTATGCCATGCTCAGTTCTACCGCCGGAGTGTTTGTTCATTTCGCCGTCAGCCACCAGTTTGCTGTTCCGGTACAATTGGTGAGGGAGAACTGGGTGTACGGTTTGCTGCTGGCTGTGGTAGCCACCGTAATTCCTTCTTTCATGATTTCAGCCGGAGTGAAGAGGATCGGATCGAATAATGTGGCCATCGTGAGCAGTATCGGGCCTGTTTCCACCATTTTACAGGCTCATTTTGTGCTGGGAGAGAAGATATTTGCCGCCCAGTTGTTCGGCACCCTGCTGGTGGTAGCCGGGGTTTTATTGATTGGATGGAAAACGAACAAAAAATAGTGTTTTTTTTAATGGCGATCGCCTATATTTGCACCCCCGAGCCCAGATGGCGAAATTGGTAGACGCACTGTGTTCAGGTCGCAGCGCCCGCAAGGGTGTGCTGGTTCGAATCCAGTTCTGGGCACGAAGCCTCCGACACAATCGGGGGCTTTTTTATTTGATTGCCTTTTCAATAAACAAGAAGCGAAATGGGTAGTCCGCCGCAGGCGGATCAGGTCGCAGCGTCCCGAAATATTCGGGATTCGAATCCAGTTCTGGGCACGAAGCCTCCGACACAATCGGGGGCTTTTTTATTT
>CAZSAQ010000005.1:0-123438 GCA_964605065.1 uncultured Chitinophagaceae bacterium | reverse complement strand
GTCGCAGCGTCCCGAAATATTCGGGATTCGAATCCAGTTCTGGGCACGAAGCCTCGCAGTAATGCGAGGCTTTTGTATTTTAACGGCTTCCCAAAAAGATTCAGCGAAATGGGTAGTCCGCCGCAGGCGGATCTGTGATTAAATCAGTTGTACGCATATTTTAAAAATAAAATCAAATGCTCTACTCACTGCAACTCCATCATAGTATTTTCCTTAATGTAACTCGCAATATCTGTCCTGTGCTTCTTTATGGTATTATCAAACTCCACTTGAACAAAATTAGCCACCCAATACTCTGACCCAGGTTCCGGAATGGAATCACAATCCAAAGCATCACAATAATCGCTTGATATCATGTAGTGAGGATTTAATGTAAACAGGTATGCGAAATGCATTATAAAAAGGTTAATGAGATCCGACAACATTGTGTTGAGAAATTTTATCCGCCGTTCGTTATAAATTGATTTATCATTAATCATCATGTAGTAAAAAAAGTTATAATGCATATGATCGTTTCCACGGCTTCGCAGTTTCACGTACCGCTCGTCTTTACTCAACAAAGCGCTTAACTCTTTTAAAGCCTCCTTTGTTTTAATATAATCACTCATCTGTCTATAAGATGGCAGTTTCTCTTTTCCATGAATCCAGTTGTTAATTTTTTCAACTACGAAAGTCTCCAGGTTGCAGTTTTCCTGAAGGAAAGCAGATACATAAATGTTAATAACTATTGAATCATGATATTTTCTTAGTAAAGCATATGCGTCGTTAACCTGTCCATCCTTGAGTACTATCTTAATTGACTCTACCGTACCTTTCATGGAAGACATTATGTACGAATCAATATTAAATATAGCTGTCGTACCTGTCGACGACCACCGAAAAATTGAAAATGACAACGAGTCGTAAAAAGTTGAAAAGTCTTCAAGCTTACTAAATATTGGATGTTCGATATATTCTTTGGTTAAGTGCATAAATATTAGAATTATAACTTATCCAAAAATCCGCTGGGAAAGCATTGAGGAATGGTATCGCTAAAATTAATCTCTTTCCAACAACAATCGCGAATTGCTCCAGGGCATTACTGTAATACCACTGCTTCTTTTTTGTAGTTCATTTCCCGCGTAAATCACACTCCCTTCATTGACTCCGCTTATCTTATTCCAAAAATGAAAATTCTTAAAATAATCGTTCGTAATAGTCTTGCCTGCCTTTATTTCCACTGGGTATAAAGTAATACCGTCATCAATAATGATATCAATTTCATTTCCTGTATTGTCGCGCCAGAAATACAGGTTTACTGGTAGGTTTTTATTAAACCGTTCTTTCATCAGTTCACTGACAACTAAATTTTCAAATAAATTGCCTTTAAGCGGATGAAGATTAAGCTGCGCGGCTTTTGTAATCCCCAGCAAGGAGCACACTAATCCTGTATCATAGAAATATAATTTAGGCATTTTTACAATTCGCTTATTAAAGTTCTGATGATGTGGTTGCAACAGATGGATAATGAAACTACTTTCGAGTACCCCAAGCCAAGATCCAATCGTTTTACTATCAACACCGGCTTCTATTGCCAGGCTACTCATGTTTAATAACTGGCCAGTTCTTCCGGCGCAGAGTTTCAAAAATCTTTCAAAAAGGTTCAGATTACTTATGTTCTTTATCTGCCGTACATCTCTTTCTATATAAGTTCTGATGTAGTTGGGCAGCCATTTCACCGGTTCAATCTCATTGTCATAAATTGGCGGGTATCCTCCCTGGAACATTGCATCTTCAACAGTTTGTTTCCTTTTCATCGCGTCTTCAGCCTCGTATACAGAAAAAGGGAGTAAATACATGTAAGCTATTCTACCCGCCAAGCTTTGTGAAATATTCTCTTGTAGCAAGAAATTGTTGGACCCTGTCAGTATAAATTGCCCTTTTTCTGTTGAGTCATCCAGGATCTGCTGTAAATAGGAAAACAGTTCCGGTACCCGTTGAGCCTCATCAAAAATGGCTCCCCCAGCATATTGCTCGAGAAATGCACGTGGATCATCTGTTGCAAACTGCCGGATATCCGGATTTTCCAAGGAAACATAGCTCTTTCTTGGAAAGACATACCTGGCTAAAGTAGTCTTCCCTGATTGGCGAGGCCCAACAATAGCAATAGCTTTAAATTTGCTTGCCAATGCCTTTACTTCTTCAGCAGCTGTGCGAATAATCATAGGATCAAATTTACAATTTCGGAATTGGATTCCGAAATTGTAAAAATCGATATCTGCTTTACTTGCGACTACTATTTGATTTTCACTGCTTTCTACATTTTTGGAAAATGCCGGAGTCTAAGTATCTCCTTAAAATCTGCAAAAACCCTGTTCGATAAAAATCCACTGCGGACCACCCCCTGTACAATCAGGGCATTTTTTATATGATTGCCTTTTCAATAAACAAGAAGCGAAATGGATAGTCCGCCGCAGGCGGATCAGATCGCAGCGTCCCGAAGTATTCTTTGTCTGCCCGCGTACACCAAGCTCAGCAACGAACAATACAAATGCATTTTGCACTGGAAAATCAGAGGTCGCCCTACGAAAAACCCGCCCTGAACGCCAATGGGCTCTGGTTGGTTTTACTTTTAAATAATCTTGAAAACGACTGCGAATGTTCAAAGCCCAATTCATAGGCGATTTCGCTTACCGACAATTCGGTTGTTGATAATCTTTCTTTGGCTTTCTCTATTAACTTTTCATGGATGTGTTGCTGCGTGCTTTGCCCGGTTAATACCTTCAACAAGTCACTCAAATAATTGGGGGAAATATTTAACCTGTCCGAAATATACTGAACCGTTGGCAGCCCATGGCTAACCGCTTGTTCGTTGTTAAAATACTGATCCAGGATTTCTTCCATTCGTTGGAGCAATTCATGGTGCACAGCTTTTCGGGTAATGAACTGCCTTTTATAAAAGCGATTGCTGTAATTAAGTAATAGTTCAATTTGCGAAATCACTATGTCCTGGCTGAAATCATCGATCCTGCTACTTAACTCTTCCTGAATTATTTTCAATATCGAGATGATCGTAGTTTTTTCCTTATCCGACAGATGTAACGCTTCGTTTGTGGCATAAGAAAAGAACCCGTATTGCTTTATTTTCCTGGACAGCTGGTAGGATAATAAAAAGTCGGGGTGTATGAACAATAAATACCCTGATTTTTCCTTTTCATCAGGACTTTGGAAGGTCTGGTTGGGGGCGGTGAAAACCAGACCGCCCTCTCCAAAGTCATAATAATTTTGCCCATACTTAACCGCACCATTAATTTCCGACTTGTAGGCAATCTTGTAGAAATTCAATACAAGAAAATCAGCGAGTGTGCCCGGAATAATTTTGACATCCTCCAAATTCACAACACTCACTAACGGATGAACAGGCTTTTCCAACCCAAAAACGCGATGCAGTTGCGTTAATGTTTCAATTTTCATCAGGTGCCCTTTGCTCATTTTCCTGCTGTATTAATTTTTTTATCGCCCTTCGGTTACTATTTGAAAGGTATGAATAATATGGCTGCTGTATAAGAAGCGGATTACTTGAATTCACCACGATGCTCCTCGCACCATTGCCGAAAGCTGCGGGGGGCGATCCCGGTCAGGTTTATGATATCATGTGCTACTACGCCCGCTCTGCCTGCCCGGAACAATTCATTGAGATTCTGAATGGCCAGGGCAAATGGCTGGGACATTATCTCTTTTTGGATTGCCTCTTCCGTATATTTTTCAGGCGTTACTGAGATAAAATCTATGGAACGTCCCAAGACCTCGCTCAATATCTCAACCTGCTCCCGGGCGCTCAACGCTTCCGGACCGTTGAGGATATAGTTTTTCCCTGCGTGACCATCCTGCGTTAAAACCAGCGCAGCAATTCTTGCCACATCGTAGGGGTCTACGGGCACTGTTTTTCCGGGATCAGTTGCATCCACTACCTGACCTGACTCCACAATACCCGGCTTCCACCAAATTGCATTGGAATGAAGTGCATTGGGGCAGAGATAAATTACATTCAATCCCGATTTACGGAACACTTCATCCCGTGCAGCAATGGCCGCGCCAATTACCGGTTTAGGTTCCAGGTGTGTGCCCACCGATGAAAGCAAGGCTATTTTCTTTGCGCCGGAGTGGCGGATAGCGTTAATAAACTTCTCCGCTTGTTTTACGGAAGGCTCCAGCTGCATATAGAAAATTCCTTCCGCCCCCTGTGCGGCAGCTGCCAGGCTGGCTTCGTCGTCAAGGTGTCCAACCACTATCTGAGTTCCCTCCGGAAAATTGGCCTTTGCCGCATTTCTGACAAACGCACGAACTTCTTTTCCCATTTCCCTGAGTTGAGCAACCAGTTGAGCACCCACATTTCCTGTTGCACCAATTACTAAATACATAGTGTTTATTTTTTAAGTTGTTAGAAATATTTACTTATTCATCATTAGAATGATTTACCAGCTAGCACGTCCGTTTCTGTCTTAAAAAGTGCCTGTTCGGCTGCTTTTGTTATACATCGTAAAAGAAATATTTACGCAGGTGCCTTCCATATCGAATGCCCTTGCCCCCAAACTCAGATCCGTAGCTGTCATTTCAGTGACTTCGGCTTTAATCTGTATGTGTGGCAACAGTTTCACATAACGGACCTCCAGCACCAAAACTGGTAATTGTTTGGTGGCTTCATTTAACTAAATCCCGGAATTTTGTAACCGAAAAAATCAGGTTGCTAATATGAAATGGCGGCAACCCTCTTCGCTACATCATCTAATTTGATCAGCGCTCTCTTTCTTAACCTTAGTGAATGGATACACAAAGGCCCGTTGCTTAGTATTGCAGGAATAATGTAATACTCATGAAAGAAATGGCCTTTTCATTTGTTTTGCTGCTGCTCCTGAACGTCTCATCTGTTAAGGCGCGACCCCGAAATAAAGATGCCTTCTTCGGCAGATGCCTATCCGGGAGTACATCAAATACTATCATCACCAGGATTCGATATGACGGCTCCGGGAGTTTCACAAAGCTTCCTTCCATGGCTCCTCTTAATCAGAAATTCGCCGATTCCCGGGCATTCGACCCAGGGAATTTTGCTGCGTTCCCGGACACTGCGAACGGCGAGCATCCTGGTCTACGGGGCGAAAAATATTGTGGTAATACCAACGGCACCTGTATGCCGATCCAACAGTTTCGGCTGCAAACTGCCTGTTCCGTTATTCACGCATCGGATTCATTGTGGAAATACAGGAGTGATCAGGCAAACAGGACAGACGGGAGATTCAGTGTGTTCAAAAAAAATCGTTCGGGGCATCTCCTCTCTCTATTATCGAAGCGTTTGTTGACAGAGCCTCCTACTGCAATGATGCAATGGCCGGACCATACAAAGCGCCTTCAATACTACCCTGCCAAAGAAAAGAAATGGGCCAAGGTATTCATTCCAAAATCCGGTCGCCCCCCGGGTTTAAACTTCTAAACTTATAACAATATGAAAGCCGCAGTTTGTAAAAGGTATGGGCCCCCTGAAGTGCTGCAAATACAGGATATGCCCATACCTGTTTGTAAGAAAAATGAGGTGTTGGTTAAAGTAATGGCAACATCTGTCAACTCCGGAGACGTGAAAGTAAGAGGATTATATGTATCAGGGTTCCTGAGATTCGTGATGCGTATTGTGCTTGGCTTTACCAAACCGCGAAAGGCTGTTCTGGGCATCGTGTATTCCGGAATCATAGAAAAGGCGGGTGATGGGGTAACCAGGTTCAGGAAAGGGGAAAGTGTTTTCGGAATGAACGGGTTTCAATTTGGGTCATACGCAGAATATATCGCCGTTAATGAAAATGCCGCGATCGCCGCCATGCCCGCCGGTATTTCCTTCGAAGAAGCCGCCTCCCTTCCTTTTGGCTGGCATACGGCCATCTATTTTCTGCAGAAAGCAGGCATTCAAAACTATAACAATCCACGGGTACTCATATATGGCGCAACCGGTTCTGTAGGCACGGCGGCGATGCAGTTTGCCAAATATTATAATGCAACGGTAACGGCCGTTTGCAGCACCCAAGGAAAAGAATTCATGAAGAAATTTGATATCGCAGAGGTGATTTTTTATGATGAACAGGACTACACCCGATCCACAAAACGGTATGACATCATTTTCGATGCGGTGGGCAAAATATCTTTCATTAACAGCCGGCATCTGCTAAATGCCGGCGGACGTTATATAACGGTGTCCGGCCTGGATACGGCTCCTGAAAAACTTGCCTATTTGCACCTGATCCGGGAATTGTCTGATCAAAACAAATGCAAGGCTGTCATCGACAGAGTGTACCCCTTCGATGAAATTGTAGCGGCCCACCACTATGTTGAATCGGGCAAAAAAAAGGGAGATGTTGTGCTGACGTTTCAACCGGAGCACGGTTAAAACCCAATTGCTTCTCTGTCGACATCAGGCCCCAATTGTCAGAGCCGCGAAAAAACAATAGACGGGTCACAGGATACTTTTTTACAATAGATATTCAGTTCACTCTTTTATTCTGACAACGCTTTGCCGGCCGCGCTTGTGAGGGGACTGTGTCAAACCAATCTGTTACTACGCAAAAAAAGTGAACTGAAAACATTAATTAACCTAAGTTAAAAAAAGCGGCCTTGCGTTTCAACGGTTAGGAAAGCGTAACAATATTAAATACTTTGGGCGCGAATGATTATCGCGGAACGATGAAAGCGATCAGCAGGTAAGACGACATATCATCTCAACTCATGACCACGTATCAAACCAGGAAGAGGATTCCATAGTCGTTTGCTTATTTGACCGCTTTCCTTAAACCCTTCCCCAAAACGGGAAAATAAAGAACAAACAAAAATCGCAGAAAACGATACTGAAACTGCAACGGCAGCAACAGTACGAGGCAAGAGCCGGCAAATCTGAAGTAACCACTCATTATTGAACCATGAACAAAAAGAAGTATTCACTTTATTTTTCCCTATTGCTGTTATTCCTCCCAGCAATAGGATTCGCCCAAAATTTAAAAGGTACGATGCTCACCGGCCATTCGCTGGAAGAGCAGTTTGGAAGAAACCTAAAAATATCTGCCGACGGATCAGTTCTTGCCGTCGCCGCTCCATTGAACAGCCAATCGGGAGATACCAAAGGGAGAATAGGGATTTACCAATTCAAAGACGCCAGCTGGCAATTGTTGGGTCAGGAAATACTGCCGGGAAAACAGGATTTTCGGTATGGAGAGGTCATGGAATTGTCGGCCGACGGTACAAAACTCCTGGTGGCCTCTCCCTTTCAAACTGTTTACCTCTATTCATTCAATGGTCAGGCCTGGGTAAAATCCGGTCAGGTCATGCAGCTGGAAGACGCCAATGATCTGATCACGTCGATCGCCATCACTCCTGACGCAACGAGGATCGCCATTGCTCATGAATGCAACCAGCACAAGACCATATGCATCAAATTCTTTTCCTTAGATGGAAATCAGTGGCTGCCGGATAGCGATGAGCTGACACCTTACCCGACTGATTATATTTATATTCCATCCCTGTCGCTGTCTGCCGATGGAAATACAGTGGTGATAGGCCATCACAACAAGGACAGCCGTCAATACAGAAAAGCCGGAGAAGTTACCTTTTTCAAAAGGGAGGCAGGTCAATGGAAGCAGCAAGCCACCAAATTCACGGGCAACACCTTAAGATCACACCTGGGCACCGGAGTTGAACTATCCAAAAACGGCACCACGCTCGTTGCCTCCTCTTCAAATATCGATATACTGGAGCTCAATGCAGGTTTTGTTGAAACCTATACCCTGTCCGGCTCCGACTGGACCAATCAATTGCCGGTTTTGAAGCCATCGCAACACAACTCGTATTTCGGTCATTCGGTTTCTTTATCCGCCGACGGAACCGTTCTCGCCATCAGCGCTCCGTATGTAGGCTTTGCCAAACCGGGGTATGTAAAAGTGTTTAGCCGCAAACCCAAAGGATGGAAGGAAATAGCCAGTATTACCGATACCCATGGCATCGAAGTAACTAAACCGGCCAATAATACAACAGGATGGTCGATTGCCTTGTCATCCGATGGCAAAACACTGGCTATAGGATTTCCACACAATGACGAAAGCGGCGATATGTCTGGAAAAGTATTGGTATACGACCTGACACCCTTACTATAATAAATCACATGAATGAGTTACGCCATGACTTCCTCTAATTTTTGGGACAATAACTATTATAATAATCCTCCGCTTACGCCAGAAATGATCCTTGCGGCACAAGCCTTATTACAAGTAACCCTGCCGCAGGCATATATAGACCTGCTGAAAATATCGAATGGAGGATACACCAAGGGATTTGAGTATGTCATTGACATCCCTACAAACTATGTTGGCTGTAATATTCCGCTACCGGAACTATTTGGAATCGTAACCGATGAAAGCCACGAAACCACCCACAATATCCTCCATACGGAATACATTTCGAGAGAATGGGGTTTACCCGTCCGGCAGGTGCTGTTGTCTGGCGAAGGGCCCAGTTGGTTAACACTGGACTACAGGGATAGCGATTCTCCCCTTGTAAGATGGATTGATGTGGAGAGCGATGAAGACATACTCGTAGCGGAGTCCTTTGAAGTGTTCATAGAAGGGTTGGTTCCAGCCAACTATGATGAGGAGTAATCATAAAATATAGCAATCAGAAACGATATGAAAACACTATTCACATTACTGCTATCTTTCATCAGCTTCCTCAGTCTCGCACAAGCTATTCTGAAACCGGGTGACAAAAGCTTGGATCCGAAGAAACTAAAAGCCTCCACTTTTGAAATGGAACTGCAAGCCCTCAGCCAATCGGGTTATGTTCCTGTTGGTTCGTATGTAGTAACTGTAAAACCGGATGCCAAAACCATATCTGTGTTTACCGTTTTAACAATGTATTCAAACCAGGAAAAATACTTCGACACAACCATTGCCGACGCTACTTCACTGGCCCCGGTTTACCGCTCCTCCTCCAGCCCGGCTAAACAAATGGTTTTGAACTATGGCAAAGAGATCAGGGGCTATTATTATGACAAATCAAAGAGCAGGCATAGTGAAATAAAGGATGTGTCGCAGTCGCCCTTTTTCGACAGTTACATTTACCCCCATGTATTTGCGGCCATGCCCCTCACCCTGGGTTATCGGGCAAAGATACCCGTATACGATTGCAAACCGGGCAGCGTCAGCAATTTCAAAACCACCACTATTGAAAGCGTAAAAAATAATGTTTACACAAGCCGCTACAGCGGAGAGCACAAAGTATGGCAGGTGAGTGTTTATGAAGAAGGCCCCAACGAAAAATACGATTATTTCATTGACCAAAACAACAGCCGTACCTGGAAAATTGAAATGGTTGCCGGAGATGGCCAGAGATACCTGTTAACGGACAAGGAAACCGACTTCGAAATAACCGTTAAGACACCCTTCAATAAAACCGAAACCATGAAACTGGTAAAAGATGGCAACAGTGTGATTAGCGGAGTTGCCTTCGCAAAAGATAACCAGAACAATATGGTGGTAAAGGGGAAGTCTGTATTCAACATAAATAAAAAACAATTTGCACCCAGGGGCACATCCATCATCCTGATTCCCTTAACAGCGTATTATAAGGAATGGCTAAGCGTAAATGAAAAACTAAGGAACAAAGGGAAACCGGTACCACTGAGCAAAGAAGCGGCGGAATGCATAAAGGTAACCAGCGTATATGACGATAAAGGGCATTTCGATTTTACCAATCTTATGCCCGGCGAATACCTGCTGGTCACCGAATTTTCATTCGTCCACACCAATAACCGAACCGAAGTAGTGGGATATACGGACACCTACATCAATGGTGCCTATGCCGGCTCACAGGAACGAACCAAAACGACACAGTATGGTACGGAGGCCGGCGCGTCGATCAGGAAATTTGTGACGATAAAGGCGAATGGCGAAAAAGTATCGGCCGTTCTGAAGAAGACAGGAAGCGTATTTTAAAACAGGCGTTCCCGGGGTCCTGCTTTGAACTCCAAAAAAGGATCGGGGGGATCAATCAATTCCTGTTTGCCGGGAACAACCCCGGCTACAGGCAGAGCGGCAATACGGATCTATTAAAATACTTCGGGACTATAAAAACATTATTGCAGCGGGGCTTTCTATTATCAATCGAATAAATATGAAGCTAATCAACCTGGTTGATGTTCTCTTTCAATCATTATTTTTCTACAAAACAGAAAATACCATCAGAATCACAGCCAGCAAGTTAAATACCAGGTTTCTGAAAGAAGGTACGCACCGCTATC
The DNA here is from genome assembly GCA_964605065.1 of uncultured Chitinophagaceae bacterium. Lineage (GTDB taxonomy): Bacteria > Bacteroidota > Bacteroidia > Chitinophagales > Chitinophagaceae > Endoryza. Next base: position 113,135 of record CAZSAQ010000005.1, on the reverse strand, counting down.
TCGTTTACCTTAAATCGGACAAAACCTCATTAAGAACTCATACCCAGATATTAACCAGAGCCATCAAACGAACCACCTATAGTGGCGCTCCGGCCATTGAAGTTACCCAGGTTTGGGAAGATAAAGACAGCAACACGCATCTGGTAAGATCCGTCTCGGCCGAAAGAACAATGCAGCCGCTGTATCATAAGGCCTGGTGGAAAATACCGGCCTCTATGGGAGAAGCCGGTAAATCCCCCAATGAAGCGGAAGTAGAACTGCTGAACAAATCGATCAATTACCAGGGTGTCGGGTTTAAAGAAGCCGATGCCAAACCCTCCAAACTTGTCTGGTCGGGCTACCAGTCATCCACGGGGAAATTTTTTTTAAACTGGCACCTGGGTTTGGAAACCTTTCCCTTGTTGCCTTATAAGAAAGGAGTAACACTGGTGATCCCTTTGTTTTATCCCGGCACCAGTTTCCATTACCAGGAAGTAGCCTATACCGTTACTGGCTCCGGACAGATTACCGGCAACAATAACCAAAAAATAGACTGCTGGCTGCTGGTGCATGAAAGCAAAGACAGGAAAGAAGTGTTTTGGATCAGCAAGAAAACGAAAGAAGTACTGGCACTCGAACAGGAAATAAACGGGAGCTTCTACCGGTGTAAAATAAGACTTGGCTATAGTATGCAGTGAGGCGCTGCTGCATAAAATTTCAGAATACCTCGGGGAGTGTGCGGCCGGAATTGACAGGAACGACTTCGCCGGTTTCAATTGCACTTGTGATGGGTGGCGGGTAAAAGGGAGTAGCTATACTTAATGTTATCGCGTTTTTTCACCGGAGCTCCTGAAACGCAGTTCATCCCTCAAATACAACAATTCGCCGCCTGTTAATCTTTCCTTCACACAATTAAGCTTCACATTTGCGGGCTATGAACCAAAAAATGAGAGCTTCCGTACTGCTGATACTCAGCATCTTTTTGTGCTCCCTTTGCCTCTCCCAAACAAAAAATGAATTTCGATTGAGTGCAGGTTACCGGCAAACCCTGCTGGTCGACCGACAGGCTTCGCCATTGTTGTATCGTTCCAATGAAAAGCAGGTTGGCTTTCAGTACCGGCGCTTCACCCACCATGCGCTTGTCCTGGCGGAACTCAATGCTTCATTCGGAGATTTCTTTCCCGACGCTTTGCGAACGCGTCAATTCTACGAAACTGGCTTCCAGGAAGACGGCAGCCCTAAAACAGGATCCTGGCCATTGACCGGAACTTTGTACTTCGGTCAGTTGAGGCTTGGCTACCTGCAAAGAATACATCGATCAACTGTTTCACCGGGCAAACCGGTACAGCTAACCGGTTATGCCGGATTGCAGTTATCGAACCAGCTTTTTTACAGCGACAATATTGTAAGGGTGGGTTGGCTCAACAGCAGCGCTGCCTCGGCCGCCTATTATGCACAACTCCTTCTTCAGAAAAAGCATCGCTTCTCGGTTGGAGCATCATTGGCACTGGTGGCCAGGAATACCCGGCTTCCCTATCATAATTCCGTCAGTTCTTCCAGCGGCGGTGACAACCTGAGCACTGTTTTCAAACAGGGTAGCCGGTTCGTGTCGCCAGACAAATTTCAGCAGGTACAGGTGGAAGCAGGATATGACTATAACATCAGCCGCAAATTTGGAATTGGTTTGCATTACTCCGGTCAGTGGCTTCACTATTCGGAAGAAATGCCTCTGTCCCTTCTTCAAAACAGTTTCCATGTTTCGTTAACCCTTAAATCTTAATTCATCCCATGAAAAGAATATTTTTTGCCGTTGCCGGTATCGCCATGGCCTTTGGTTCCTGTAAAAAAATGCTGCTGCCTTCCCAGCCTGCCAATACGCCTACTGAAAACTTCGAATCCCTCTGGAAAGGCTTCGATCAATGGTATGGGTTGTTTGAAACCCGGCAGGTGAACTGGGATTCTCTGTATACCGTATACAGGCCCCAGGTAAACGACAATCTCACCAATGAACAATTGTACCAGGTGCTTTGCCAACTGATCACGCCGCTGAACGATATCCATGTGTTTCTGCAACCCACCAGCGACCATCTCCCCCGCTACGAAAGCAGTGTGTTCTTCCGTAACAACCAGAAGCAGGAAGATTTCTCTATCAACCTCGTTCGACAGCGGTACCTGCCCGGTTTGCGCATCGTAGACGATCATTTACAATATGGAATCACCGCCGACAATATCGGTTATATTCATTTCAGGGAGTTCGACAAACCCATTTCCTACTACCAGCAGCAAATGGGAGTAATTATGGAATACCTGAAAAACACCAAAGGTATGATCGTTGATATCCGCGATCACGCCGGGGGAGACGACCAGGTGAGCCGCTATATCAGCGGATGGTTTGCCGTTCAGAAAAAGCTGTTTATGACCACCCGAAAACGCAGCGGAACCGGCCGCAATCAGTTTGGACCCGTAATGGAATGGTACACCGATAAACAGGGATCCTATCAATATAATAAACCAACTAAATTATTGACTACCCGGTGGACCGCCAGCGCCGGAGAAACCTTCACCTGGGCGATGAATACGCAAGCACACATACAACAGATCGGCGATACCACAGCCGGTGGTTTCACGGATGTAATTTCCCGTGAGCTGCCCAATGGATGGCTGTACTTTGTTGGTGTAGGCGACTATAGAAATGCCGATGGAAAAAGCGAGGAAGGCAAGGGAGTTGCTCCAGGCCTGCTCCTACGCAACAGCAAGTTGGATATCGAGGCAGGAAATGACCGGGTACTGCAGGAAGCCCTTCATCGCCTGAACTGATCCTTTCGCAATAGGTTCCAGGGCCTTATCCTGACTGCCGGGCTTTGACCACCCGGACACTGACCCTTCCCTGAGAAAATAATACAAGCCGCCCCTTCCGGCAGGGGCGGCTTGTATTGTTCGGCACCTGTGTCCCCGCCAATGAGCTTCGGTCTCCCTTTTCTCCGTTTTTTAACCCTAAAGGACATGCGCGTCAGGAAAATCAAATAAAACCCTTATATTAGGGTAAGCGGTGCTGTTAAAATAGATGAGATTTTATTTCATTTCCTAAACCAACCTACTATGGCTGCTCCTTTTCGCATTGAACAACGCAGTACCGTTTCGAGAAAAACAAAACTCGAAGAAACCCCCGTTCAGGATCCTAACCAGGGATTCAAAGATTATCTCGGCCGTCTTTTAAAAATGATTCCCGCCGAAATTGTGGGTCTGTACATGATCGGAAAAGGGTTCATCCCTGAAGATCAGAAAACAGTTCAAATCATCTGGCCGATCGTCTGTCTTATTTTATTGATCGTTCTTCGACTTTGGGGCACCAAAGATCCCACGGAAAACAAACCCAGTCAGCCAATACCGGTGGCGATAGCTGCCATTGCCTTTGTGATCTGGCTGTATTGGCTGGGAGGCCCCTATATTCCTGAGGGCTATAATAAACCGTTCATCGCATCGCTCCTTGTATTGGTTTGGTCATTTCTGATTCCCCTTTTCTACAAGGGAGAGGCGCAATAGCTACATCTACATTTTCCTGGTACCTGATGAATTTCTCTGTTAAGGGCTGATTTTTTCCCGATGGCTGTTGATTCACCTTCATTCCGGCAGAAACCGGTTGGATGGAATGTTATGGTTTTTCTGACCGGGCTGTTTACCATCGGTATCCGTTTAACGACCCAATTATCTGAGGTACATCATGAGCAAATCAACTATCAAAAAGAAAAGGAAAAAAAACGCCGCCAAAAAAGCGCCTGCCAGAAAGATCGCCGGTCCGAAATCAAAGAGCAATAGCAAGGATGCCAATAAATCAGCGCGCAAAAAAACAGCCAAATATGTATTGATGCCAGGCGGCCTGCGATTGGCATCGAAGGTGAAACTGGCCCGAAAAAAAGGAAAATTCAGGGTGGCGAACGGAAAGCTGCTGATTGGAAAACGCAAAAGATCCCTGAAATCACTGGCACTCGAATCCACAGAAGTTGGCTTGCTGGAAGCGATCAATCCGCACTGGGTGGCTACTGCCGGCTTCGATAACAATTCCGGTAAACCCATCGTCTCCTTCCGGGCCAATCTGCAAGTACCCGAAAAGCCCACAGACAAAAAAAGTCAACTTATCTTTTTCTTTATCGGATTGCAAGGCTCGGGTTTAATCCTTCAACCTATCCTGCAATGGGGTTTCTCCCAAATGGGCGGAGGACTATTCTGGTCGATCGGAAGCTGCGTAGCTGATTTAACCAGCAACATCCAATCAACGCAGCTTACGAGGGTAAATCCGGGACAGTCCTTAACGGCTTTCATCCGGGTTCTCTCGTCTGCGGGTAATCAGTTCAGATACAGTTGTGGCTTCGAAGGTTTTGATGACACAAGACTTGACACTCCCCTGATGCCAGAACTCAAAAACCATTGTGTTACCCTGGAATCATACAGGCTTACGGCGCGCAGTGAATATCCACCCGAAAAATTCTTGTCTTTCCTGGACTTACGTCTCGCCGACAGCACGCAGGTAATTATCCCTCCCTGGCATGCCGACAGCAATCCCGGCCCTATCGGTGAATTTGCGGTCTTGCGAAGAGTACCCGGCTCTTCAGATAAAATCGAATTGCATTATTCAGATGTATAAATAAAAAATACACCAGATCATCTTATTATGAAAATACTCCTTTCCATCCTGACTTTTCTGCTGTTTCAGCAAGCTTCCAGCCAGCGTGAGTACACGATTTCCTTTGATAGTGAAGGAAAGCTGAAAACTACACTACCCGATACGGTCTTTAAGGGCGACAAGCTGGGCTTTATTTTTAATACCACCGAAGATTTCACCAAATATGAATCCGCTCTGAAAAGTAAATTAACCAAGGCCAACGGGCTGCTTACCCAACTTCTTGCTGACGTTGAAAAAATGGATGTCCTCGAAGAAGTTTACGGTATCACTTCGTCAGATATCCGCAGCATCATGGGCGAAATAGGAATTGTGCTGGCCAAGCCGGTAGATCCAGCCTCGGCCTCCCCGCATGTACCCTCTTTCCTGCAGAAAGATAAAAGTTACCTGACTCTCCGGGTTGATAACAGTACGACCCCATTCAATGTGGATTTCGAGCCCAATGTAACAAGTGGTCTTTATACAATCAGCCTTCCTCCAAAGGAAATTCAGGCCGGATTCACATTATCAAAAAAAGAGCCGTTTCGAAAGCTGGTATTCAATTGGCTTCAGTCGAGCAAATCAGATTTCAATGTCAGTTTCAATGCCGCCGGCATCCCGGATCTGCAGCGAAAGATCAAGCCGCTTATTGAGGATATCAACTCAAAGCTGACCATTCATAGCTCCTTCTTTAAACACCTGGTTAAGCTTACTAAGGATTCATTTGATGTAATAGCCAGAAACAACATTCTTGCCACTCGTCTGCAAGATTCGATGGAGAAAATTATTGTTTTATTGGACCCTTTGATCGAGCGGAGCAGCAGCCTGGTTACCTCCATCAGATCCCGCACCAACCTGAGCCGCAACAAAGAATGGATGTTGAAATGGCTTTGGTATCAAAGCAGCGCCATGCCGGCTTTGAATCCACTGGGGTTCAAATCAGATGACGGCCTGGGTATCGAGCCGGACACCAGCATGCTTGCCAGTCTGCGGATCAAGATTGCCAGCCGGGAAGACCTGGTAAAAAACACTGATTACAAAAAAATCAATATCCCCCAGCTCGATTCCCTGCTTTCTGTCATTGACTCCCTAAAACTTTTGTACAAAAACATTGAACAGAAGAGTAAATCATACCGGGATGCTGTTTCTGTTAACAACAAGAATTCAGCGGCGTTTAGAACTACCGGGTCACAACTGAACAAAGGCATTCTTATATCAGGCAGCAGGACGGGCGCCGATAAAATGATCTACTGGATGCGTCATCATGACGCGGCAAACCGTTATCAATTGATGAATCTTTCCAGCGTGGATGAATACCTGGAAACCGATCAGACTGTCATCCTTACCCATAACCTGAAGGAAAACGAACGGGCCGATATCAAGATCAGTTTTACCGAAATTACCAATGACGCATCGTTTGTAACCGGTGAACTTTCCCCTCTGTTTAAGAAGCTGTCTGATGCCGTCAGCAGCATCGGACGCATCGGAAGCCCCAACGATAATTTTACCAATTCCCTGATTAACCTGAAAAATACGATCGCCGATAAAACAGCAGAGCTAAAGACCCAGGTTGCCACACTGATACTACTGAACAAATCCATCGATTACCTGTTGCAACAAAACAACCCCGACCTGTCGGCAGAAGAAAACACCGACAAGACATCGGGTTATCATTCGCAGGTAGCTAACCCTGCCAAAAAAATGCAGGGCCCCAAGAAAGCCACTTACTACCTGAACACCGTGGTGAGCGGTGATACTTCCAAGAGCAAGATCGTACCGGACACTTTCAGTTATCGCATCAATAAATTATATCGCTTCTTCCCGATGGCCGGCTTTGCCTACACCTTTAATAATTTCGCGACGATCTCTACCGACAGCGCCGGCAATAAAAGTACGCTCAGCGCCGAACCCCGGGTGCACTTTATACTGGGGGTGAAGGTCTTTTTGCGAAAAACGGACATCCGGAGTAACAAGATCTTCTTCAGGAGAGATCATAACGGACAGGCGCTGTGGCCCAGCCGGCTCAGTGTGAACCTGGCGGTTGATGTAAAAAAGCCGCTCGACAATCTCTTTACCGGCGTGGGCCTGGATATATGGCCGGGACTTTGTATCAATGGCGGCGTTATTGCCAACAAGTATAAATATGTAGAGTACAGCAACGGTTCGGCTACCAACACCCGCAACCCCTATCGCATCGGCTTTTATGCCGGAATCAGCACCGACATTTCCCTGTTCACTGATTTTGCGAAATTCTTTAACCTCATTAAATAAGACCATGAAAAAATATATCCGAAACATTGCCGTTCTTCTTTCCCTCGCCGTCTTCTTTTCCTGCGACAAGAACAAGGAGTTTGATGGCCGTACCACCCTGACCGGTCGCCTTTACCAGGCAGACAGCATTAACCAAAGCGTACCCGCGCCGATCGCCCGGCAAAAAGTATACGTCAATACCGGCAACGATACCTCTACCTATGTGTATATCCTGACAACAGATTCCACCGGATCATTCTCCATTCCTTCGGTAGATGGTTCAAAAACCTTTATCCTTTTCAGCAACTTTACCCGGAACGGCGTTTCTTACAGGGGCGCCACAAAAATAAGCGGAAGCCGCAGCGACAAACAACTCACCGGCGATGTATATGTTTATCCCGCATTTACCAATGGCGCGGTGGTGCTGTTTACCGACCCCTTCGGAACGCCCGTAACCAATCTCCCTTTCCGGCTATATACCAGCCGGTCGGCGGCGCTCGTTGATTCCCTGAAAAATGCGTCGCTTGATACGGTTTCCAACAGCCGGGGTCAGTTTGAACGGTACAATGCCAATCCTGCCAGTTATTACATCGTGTCGAAAAAAATATTCGGAACAGATACCCTGAAAATATTTGACTCGATTTCGATTCCGCCAATCGGCATCAACCGAAAAAAAGCCATTCTACATCCGTAGACAACTATTCAAATAAGTAAACAGGTGCTGTATGACCGGTAAACAAAAAGACGATCTGATACAAACCCTCAAACGGTTATTCGACCCGTTTTCCCTGCAGCTTATGCTGTCGAGGAGGCTCGACAAAAGCCTGCTTGAATACAGTGGCGTGTACACTCCGCATCTTGACAATATCCTGCTGACCCTGATCAATCGCGCCATACAGGAAGAATGGCATTTAAAGCTGGTAGAAGCAGTTGTGTCTGAGCGGCCCAGAGACGCCGCCCTCCAAAAGCTGGCCATCGAAATACAGAATGAGGAAGACACGGGATGGTATGACAGGAATCCGGCCGCCCCGCAAACTTTGCAAACGCTCCTCAACAATCATCCTTTGCTTCCTGTTCAACTATTCATCGACGGGATGATAGCCAGCAAACGATGTGTATGCAGAATTCAGGTTATACTGAATAATGGCTCAATAAAATGGGGAACCGGGTTTCTGGTGGGCAGCAACCTCGTGCTCACCAACTATCACGTCATACGCGATGTGATCGACCAACAGGCGAAACCCGAACAGGTGACCCTGAAGTTCGATTTCTATCTCTCCAAAAACAATATAATCAACCCCGGTACCGATTACGCACTCGATCCGGCTACCCCCGTTCTCGCACACAGTCCCTACTGCTCTTTTGACGAAGAAGGCAGTCCTTCCTTAAAGGTAGACTGGCCGGTCGACTGCCTTGACTATGCCCTTTTAAAACTGAAAGATCCCGCAGGCGATCATCCCTTCGGACCCAACGTAAGCAAGGTTCTTGGTGAAGGAACCGCCTTTGAAAAAAGAGGATGGCTGCGCCCCTCGCCCACGGCAAGAGCCCAATGTGAAGGCGGGCATATCATTATTATCCAGCATCCCGACCGCAAACCCTGCCAGGTAGCCATTGGTTTCAACATGATCACCGGTTGCGACGACAAAAGGCAGCGTGTGCGCTACCAGGTGAATACCATGGGCGGTTCGTCCGGTTCACCCTGCTTCGATCAGGACTTTAATCTGATTGCCCTGCATAATATGGGAGATGAATACTGGGCAGACAAGTACAACCAGGGCATTCTGATAGAGAATATTTTCACGGACCTGAAAAATAAAAACCTTATCAGCTGATGGAATTTCCGGCTACCATAAAAAAGAAACTGTTTGAGTGCTGCAAGAAGATATTTGAATACTCTACCATTCAAACCTTCTCCAGCAAGTACGAGCAGGAACTCGGTATTACTTACGACAATGCCACCGTAGGCGGCCCTAATGGTTGGGAAGACCGCCTGATGCTGTATCTCGACAGCCTGAAACAAAAAGGCAGCCTGCCCTCGCTGGTAGAATGCCTGCGAACCGATGCCGGGTTTAACAGCCGGTCGGTGGTGACGGAATTTTTAGTTGCCTATGACGAAGTGTTCGTTCTCAAACAGGGTAAAATAGAAATTCAGGAATCCTTCTTCCGGAAGACCCTGCTGCGTAATGTATTGCCATTTGTGGGCCGACAATCCATTGTAGAAAAAATGCAGCTGGTGGTAAATGATAAAAACAAGCTGATGCTGATCGATGGCGAAGAAAAAAGCGGCATCACCTACCTCAGTTATTATTTCAGTGAAATTGCCCAGGAAATAGAATGCGCCGATTTCATTCACATCGAACTGATCAAGATCAAACACGAATACGCCAATGGCAGCCTGATCGAGCCGAAGCATCTCACTCAATACTTCTATGATAAACTAGGTATTACCGGTTTCAATACAGACGCCATTAAGTTCACCCAGTTTTCCACACAGATCAAAGAGGCGCTGAATGCCCGGAAAAACTACACTTTCTTTTTTGTAGACCAGTTCCAGTACCTGCTCAGCAATGATGGCAAATCGTGGATCAAAGACCTTGCACAGGAATCGATCAAGTCCAACTACCGGTGTTATTTTGTGATCGGCGGAAAAAAATTGCTGCAGGAATGGAGCGGTGAAATAAAGTATCTCGCCAAAAGAGTGATGCTGGGTTATGGTACTTTCACCAGGGAACAGGTCGTTTCTTTTTTCCAGGACCTTTATCAAATTCTGGCCAAGACCTATGATTTTGAGTTGACCGAAAATGAGTTTGTAAACAAATTCATCAGCATTATTCCTCCCACCCTTTACAGCGTAGGGCCCGACAAAACCAACGTGCCCGAGATCGGTGAACAGCTGGCCGAGTGGTACAATGGCTTTCTGGAAGAAATCAACAAAGACAACTAAGTTATGAGCAGCTCCGAAAACAGACCACGTATCAAGATGTCTGCCGTTGAGGCGAGTATCAAGAATTTCAGCAGCCGCAAGGAAATGTCGGAAACAGGGCTCGTCTTCTCCATTGCATCGCTGATGGTTTATTTCAACAAGCCCTCTATCGAGGAAAGTTACCGGCGCCTCGGTAACAAAGCCTCCCTTCCCGAAACCGAATGGAAAGAGCTGCTGCAAAAATCCATCCGGCTTTCCAATCCAACTTCCCTTTCCGATCCGCCTCATGAGCCTGCCGGTGAAAATAACGGAAAATGGATACTCGATGATACCACCCGTAACAATACCCTGAAATCTTTCAAATCGCGTGAGCAAATCAATGAAATGCTCGATAAGATCAGTTATCCTTTCGATCATTTCTTTCAAAAAGTATATACCTCCTATCTTGCCGGCAACCCGTTACCCCTGTCTAAATTATCATTGGATGAACTCGCAGCGGCTCATTCCGTTTGCAAGTGGGCTTCGGGTACCATTATCAGCGTTCCCCGGGAAGAAGAACTGATGACTTTGCTCAGACAGAAAGAATTTCTACAGCCATTCGAAAAAATTACCCGACATTTTAAAGGAAGAGTCGCCGACCTGGAGTTTATGGAAAACCATTTTAAGGGCACGGAGAACACACTGACCAGGATCCGGAAATTCCTGGGATCCACGCCTTCCATCCAGGAGATACAACCGCTTCTGATCACGGGCATCGGCGGCGTCGGCAAATCAACGCTGGTGGCCAAATTTGTGCTGAATAATCAGACAACGACCAACGGTCAGCGAATTCCGATTGTATACCTTGATTTTGACCGCCCGGGACTGTCGGTGACAGAACCGCTGCTGCTTGTCCGGTATGCACTCGATCAGCTTGCCAGCCAGTTTCCGGTATCCAAGCCGATCTTCGATTCCATTGCCCGCGAAATAGATCTGAAATTTGAATCCCCGGGTCAGGAAACACGCAGCACCGATCATGAGCTGATCCTCGACAAATACCTGCTCGAGTTCAACAAGAGCAAATACAACTCATTGCCGATTTTCCTCGTGCTGGATTCGTTCGAAGAGATTCAGTACAGGGCCAACCGTACACAGCTCAACAACTTCCTGCATTTTATCAAGACCTTGTCCAATTCCATCAAAGGGCTGTTTCCCATTTTTGTGGGACGTTCGGAACTGGAAAACCTGAGCCTGAAATTCACCACCCATTCCCTGCCCGATTTTGACAAAGAATCTGCGGTTGCCTACCTGGCATCTAAGAAAGTGAACAATACCGACCTCGGTTCCTTTGTCTATGATCATTTCGGCGGCAATCCGTTAAAGCTTCAGTTGATAGCCGACCAGTTCTTCAAAAATGAAGTAAATACCCTGGAAGATTTTCATGCTATTTATGGTTCCGATCAACTCAAACTCGAAGAGGAGTTTTCGTTACAATTTCTGGTGCAGCGCAACCTGGACCATACGCATGATCCGCGGGTACGGAAAATTGCGATACCCGGACTTCTCATCAGAACCATCAATCCTTCCGTCATCAGGGAGGTGCTGGCAGAGATCTGTGACCTCGGCCCCATCAGCGAAGCAGAAGCCAATGACATTTATGAGCAATTGTCGAGGGAAAGTTTCCTGATCACCGCCACCAACAACGGCATTTCATTTCGGATGGACCTTCGCATTGAACTCCACCGGCTGATCGTTAGCAAGGAACCGGAAAAATCCGCCAGGCTGCACGAAATGGCCATCCGGTATTATAAAGACAAAAAATCTCCGCAGGACAAGGCAGAGTACCTGTATCATTTACTCCAGTCGGGGCGAGATCCCAGAGTGGCGCTCGACAATTATGAAGATGCCATGCGGCCTTACCTGGAAAACTCGCTGAAGGAATTTTCGGACGATGCCAAAATTTACCTGGCTGCTCTCCTGAACATTCCGGCCAGTCATACCGACCTTGCCAGTGTTTCTCAACGCGCCTGGCAATTCTATTACAGTACGCTCATCGACGAAGCACTGGAAGCCGGCGACGAAGTGACCCTCAGAGACATTGCCAATGGATTGCAGGCAAGACCGCAGCGGGATACTCAGGAAGATGTGCTCGACTACTACGAAGCCAAGCTGTACGAAAGGCTGGGCGATGAAAAAACATTCCTGGCTTGTATCGAACGGTCGTTCCGCGATCGCAAAGACAGTCTGTTTGGTTTGTTTCCCTTCCGGTTGCTGAAAAGCCGCTACTATGAACAGAAAGAAAATTTCCAGGAAGCCCTACATGAACTGGTGCAGGTGCGCGAAAAAATGCTGGAAGCGGATGAAAAGTACGATGCGATGGGGCAGCTGGCGGCACAAATTTTTATAGACGCCAATTTCAGCATTATCCGGCTGCTCGGCAGGCTCAACAAACAGGAAAACAAAGAAGCCCACCGGCTGGCCATTGTAAAGATCATCCGGAAGTTTGGCGGGGACCAGGAAGACAACAATCCCGAGCCTGTTCGCAAATTACTGCCACATCCCTATAAAGCATTCTACAACCGCCGCTTCCCGCTTGATTCTTTCATCAAGAGTGTTACCAGGAGTTACTATCCCGTCAATACCTACCTCGACACCCTCAACGGTTATCGTACGTCGCTGCGAGACAAAGGCGATCTTGAACAGATGATCAACAAGCGATATGGCCTCCGGCTTACCGATATCAGCCAGCCCGGAAGTTTTGACGTCAATATCATCGACATGATCCAGTTCATGGAGATCGATCGCGTGAGAACAATTTTCCGAAACGAGGAAAAAAAATGCATTACGATCTGTTGTGACGGCATCTGGGAACAGGAAACAGTTTTTGAAAACGGCAAACCTGTTGAAACGAATGTTGAAAAACTATACCGGTTGTTGAGCGACCGAACCCATGACAACAGGGTTCAAATGAAAATGTACGATAAAGGCAGAGGTAAAAAATACAATTGGTTCAACCGCGCCATCGGCATTTTCGACGGCAAAGAGATCGATTTCATCATCAAGGATATGTATTCGTTCATCTCCCTCAATTATACCATTGGTGATGATATTTACCTGTTTGGCTTCAGCAAGGGCGCTTATATAGCGCGCTGCCTGGCAGGATTCATCAATCATTGCGGACTGCTGCGGCACGAGTTTGTGCATAAGGTCGACGAAGCCTATGAATTATACCGGTCCAAGGCCTCCTATGCAGACAGCTTTGCTGCTGAGCTGGAAAATTTCAGGAGAAACAATTGTTACGAGTCTGTTACACCCATAAAAATGCTGGGAGTTTGGGAAACTGTTGGCACATTGGGAATACCGCGCAATGTGGCCCTTTTTAAAAAAGCGCGATACGAATTCTGGGATACGCGTTTACCCGCCAATGTTCAATGCGCCTTTCACGCATTGGCACTGGATGAACAACGACAGTCCTATTCAGCCTGTCTGTGGTCCCTACCATCCGCCGAAGCCGGAAAACCCAGGGGCGTGGTACTGGAGCAAACCTGGTTTCCCGGTGTTCACCGCAACGTTGGTGGCGGATACCCCGATACAGGTCTCAGCGACATCAGTCTCGACTGGATGATCAACAAAGCCACCGACATCGGGCTTTGTTTTGATGAGATCAGCGTCAGAACAGAAGTACGCCCGAATGTAATGGGAACCATGCGCAAGCCCCTCGACAGCATCCTTCAGATTTTTCGTTCCCCGAGAAAAGTGGAGCTCGGCACAGAAACCCATCAGCATATTCACGAAAGCGTACTGGAACGAATACAGTCAGACAATAAATACCGGCCGGCCAATATTCCGAAATCCCAGAAAAGCCAGGATGCCATGAAAAGCTAACAGGATCGCGTACCTCATAAATCCGGATTAAAATCGCCCCGATGCCCTGTGTAAAACATTACAAGCAGAGAGTATCTATTCGCATCGGCGAAGGACAAATGACTCAACCTGATTATCCATTTCAAAAAAAATTGTATGCCCACCACTTTTCAAAAATCAGTTGCCGAATCATTCAGGAAGAAACTCTCCAGAAAGGCAGGCTTTCATACGGAATCTACAGAATCTTCGGCCGGCGAATTCGCCGAATCAGAGATCAGCGAACGAATCGAGAGATCGAAGGAAGGGATCAGTCGCATGATTGAAAGTTTCGCCGACAATGATCCGGGACTGAAAGAGGCCGCCCTGAAATTAGTGGAAGAAAGCAAAGACCCATTGATGGCTGTTGCAGACAACAACGATGAATTCTTATCACAAAACCCCCAGTTTGTAGCAAGGCTCGAAGTGATCGTTCAAACAGACGGTTCCCGGCCTTCATTCATGATCAAGAATGGATGGGTAGATTTTGATAGCAGTCCGACTACAGACTGGAAGCTCCGGTTGACACAAAGCGAAACCCTACTGAGAAAGGCCATCGACTGTGTGGGCAGGATCAATATTGGCAAACGGCATATCGGTACCGGTTTTCTGATCCATCCTGACCTGATCGTTACCAACCGTCACGTATTGCAGACTATTGCCGTTGAGGACAACAATAATTGGAAATTTGTCAACAACACAAATATTGACTTCGGTTTCGAATACAAAACCCGAATGTCGGTCGATCCGCGTGTACTACGCAAAGTGGTTTATTGCGGTCCCGCGTCCATAGACCGCTTCGACGTAGATCATCACAAGCTCGACCTGGCCATCATCGAGATCGGCCCCGGCAAACGCGTCATTCCGTCCGATTCGCTTCTGTCCTGGGATCTGTCCAAATCCTGGGCCTGGCCGGATACAACCATCTTTACCATTGGTTATCCCGGCGATCCCGGCGCCGAAGGGGTAGACTTTTACACCGAACCTGTTCTCGACATGATATTTAAAAATGCTTACGGCTGCAAAAGAATCGCCCCTGGAAAAATAATGGAGGGGCCTGATGATGATTCCAGCTGGCAATTCTCCCATGATGCCTCTACCCTCGGGGGTAATTCCGGCTCCGTGGTGGTTACCGCCGCCGCCGAGCTCATTGCTTCGGGTATACATTACGGTGGCGACACCGAACATCCCAGGGAAAACTGGGGTCATGTGTTGGGGCGAACCATGCTTGAGAAAAATACCAGTGGCAAACCGCTCGGGGAGTACCTGGCATCCTACCATGTTTCCACAACCAGCAGCGACAGCTGAGTAATAGAAGGTCACTATTCCTTTCTATACACCTTAAACAGATTGGCACATGAAAAATCCTGGCGAAAAAATACTAACGATGGTCACCGCCATCGAGGCCTCCGATGAGGAACTGTCTGCCGAATTGAATGAACTGAGATCAACCGACGATGCCCGCGTAAAAGCAAAGGCATTGGCTGAATTGTCTCCCCGAAAAAATCAACTCGAATCAGCCGGGTCCGGCATTTATCTCGAAACAATTGTACTCCGCACCGGCAGGCCTGTACTGGCTGTTCAGGATGGGGCGGCCGTTCTGGAATTTTCTGATGCCGAAAGCAGGACCTGGCAAGGCCGGCTCCAGGCGGCAAAGAAAATTCTCTCCCCGGTTATCCAGGCCGTTGGCCGGATTGAAGTGCAGCATCACCCCCTTTTCGACTGGATCGGTACCGGGTGGATGGTAGATGATGAAGTAATCATCACCAACCGGCATGTTGCCAATGAATTTGCACGCGCGGATGGAAAAAAATTTGTCTTTCGCAAAGGCAATAGTGGAAAAACGTTGATTCCATCGGTCGATTTCCTGGAAGAATTTGACCGCGACGGGGAATTCAATTTTACCATAGAACGCGTATTGCATATTGAAAAGGAGCCTGGTCCCGATATCGCGTTTCTCAAGGTTTCTGCCCGCGCGGGCGCAACACTTCCCGCGAAAATCAGGCTCGCCCAATCCGGTCTGCAGGAAAATTCGGATATCGCCGTGATCGGTTATCCGGCCAGGGATAGCCGGATACCCGAGCAGGACCTGATGGATCAGATATTCGGCAATGTCTATGATAAGAAAAGACTCGCGCCCGGCAAACTCAAAAAACTGGGTGATAAAGAGCTCTGGCACGACTGCTCCACGCTTGGTGGAAATTCCGGATCGGTATTGATTCATCTGAAAACCGGGGAAGCGGCAGGCATCCACTTCGCCGGCAGATTCCTGGAAACAAATTTTGCTGTTCCCTCGACCCTTATCGCTAAAAAACTGAAAGAGTTGTCGGGAGGATCCTTCACTTCAAAATCAGAAACCATGTCAGTCAACCCGGGCCATACGCCCTCTTCAAACTTAGTTGTTCCCGGTCAGACCCTTGATGTCACCATTCCTATCCGTATCAGGGTCAGCATCGGTGATACCGTCGGTTCAGCCGGAATTGCAATAACTGCAGCCGGTGCCGGCGATCATTCAGAAGACCAATTTGTTTCCGAGGGGAAGCCCGAGGACTATGATGATCGTCAGGGATATGTAGATAGTTTCCTCGGTGAGGAATTTCCCGTCAGGCTCCCCAGTATTAAAAAGGAAAAACACCAAAAGGACATTCTTCAATTTGCTTCCGGCGGGCAGCCAGAGCAGGTGCTCCGGTATGAACATTTTTCTGTTGTGATGAGCAAGAGCCGGAGACAATGTTTCTTCAGCGCCGTAAATATCGACGGGGCCACCTCCACCGGTATGAAGCGACCGGCCTGGAGACTGGATCCCCGTATTCCGGAGTCTGCGCAGATCATGCATGAATGTTATGGCAATGCGCCAAAATTCAGCAGAGGGCACATGACCCGCCGGGAGGATCCCATTTGGGGAGATGATCAGTCCGCCTCTCTCGGCAATAATGACTCCATGCACGTTACCAATACCGTTCCTCAAATGCAGGGAATGAATGCCGGCATCTGGCTCGGCCTCGAAAACTACGCCCTGCACAATGCCAGAAAGGATCAGCAGCGCATCAATGTGTTTACCGGGCCCGTTTTCCAACCGGACGATCCTGTGTATTACGGAGTAAAAGTACCCAGGAGCTTCTGGAAGGTCATTGCATTTATTCATGATGAAACCGGCAAACTGTGCGCCACCGGATACGAACTTTCGCAGGCTGAATTCCTGACAGAGAACGAATTTGTTTTTGGCAAGCACAAAACAGCGCAGAAAAAGATCGCCGAAATTGAAAAGAAAACCGGTATTTCCTTTGGTCCATTAACCGGTCTCGATGCATTCAGTAATGAAGAAGAATCATTGGAATCCATCCTGCTCGATTATGACCAGATACGTTTTTACTAGGGGAGAAACGATCCCTCTTCTCCAGCCAATCAGCTATTCAGCGCCAGCTCCATTTGAATATTGCATCGTTCATAAGGAGTTGGCCGGCCGGAAACTTTCTGGAACCCCAGCTTCTCATAGAGACTGATAGCCGGTTTCAATTTCGTATTGCTCTCCAGGTAAAGGCGTGAAGCCCCCAGTTCCTTTGCTTTTTCAATGATCGCCCGGCCCAGCAGCCATCCGATGTTTTTACCCTGGGCAAGAGGAGACACCGCCATTTTGGCCAGTTCATACTGATAAAGGGGATCCTCCATTTTGATGAGTGCGCACACTCCAATTGCCCTGCCTTCATAGAGCGCCACCAGGATAGCGCCCCCTTTTTCGAGGATATATTTCTTTGGATGGTCCAGTGCCTTGTAGTCCGCTTCCTCCATTTTGAAATATTTCCTGATCCATTCTTCATTGAGCTGGCGAAAGGCCTGCTGGTATTTGGGTTGGTATTCTACGATCTTCACCTTCGCGCTTTCTCTCAGTTTGCGCTGATCCGACACCCGTTGCAACAATGAACGTTGGTTAAGCAGGTACTCCCATTCTTCGATAGCCTGCCAGAGATTGCTTTGTGTTTGGGCCATCAGTTGTTCAACCGCGTTCTCCACGTCTGCATATTGCTGTTCCATCCTCGCTTTCATAGCCGATCCTTTTGCGGTGAGCGATACCACCGTCCTTCTCCCGTCTTTCGCATCTTTTTTTTCCTTTATCAGACCCTTCTTCGACATTTCCCGAAGTATCTGGCTAACCGAGGGCTGCGAATGGCCGATCTCTGCGGCAATATCAGTTACCGACATCGGCCCGCTCTCCGACAGTACATAATATACCGGAAACCACCGCGGCTGCAAATCATTTCCATACAATTGAAAGATCGATGCAGCATCATCGGTCATACGGTTTGACAGCAGGCGCAGGCGGCTGCCAATCGCCATCTTGCCGGTCTTTTCAAAAAATTTCATATATCACCATTTATATAAGCGCTTATGCAATTTAAAGAATCCGGCAGTTCTCCGCAAAAAGTTTTTCGGGCGGGTTCCTTATTACATCCAGTACCGCAGCCAATCGATCATGCGGCTGATATAGCCGTATTCGTTATCGAACCAGGCGATCACCTTCAATTGCCTGCCAATTACCGAAGTGAGCGATCCATCTATGATACAGGAATGAGTATTTCCTCTGATATCGGCCGATACCAGCGGGTCTTCCGTATATTGAATGATGCCTTTGTATTCGCCTTCAGCAGCCTTGCGAAACAGCTCGTTGATTTGCTCCCTGCTCACTTCCTGCTGCATTTGTACGGTGCAATCCATCATCGCGCCATTGGTAACCGGGACCCGCACCGACACGGCGGCAATTTTTCCCTGCAACGGCAAGATGCGTTCCAGCGATTGCGCCAGGTCGATCTCCACCGGTATCATGGATTCCGCGGCGGCCCTGCCCCGTCTGAACTGCGTGTGCGCGGTGTCCACCAACTCCTGCCGGGAAGTATAGGAATGAAGCATGTTGATTTGAGCCGACTCGATACCAATTGCATTTAACAGGTAAAGAATATGTGTGGAGCAATTGGTCATGCATCCGCCCGGAGAAATAATATCTCCTTCGGAAGCGGGGTTAACGTGGTTGTGTCCATAGATCAATAAGGGAATATCCGGCGAGCCCGTAGTGGACAACAATACCCGTTTGGCGCCAGCCATCAAATGTTGGCTGGCAGCCTCTTTCTTCGAAAACCTTCCGCTGCATTCCACTACGATCTCCACATCGAGCTGTTTCCAGTTGATCTGTGATGGGTCTGCTTCCTGCAACACGGTTACTCTCTTTCCTTCCGACACAAACTGGCTTCCCTCGAGTACGAGGTTGCGCGACCATGCCCCATACAACGAATCGTATTTTACCAGATAGGCCAGGTTGGCCGGATCCATGATATCGTTTACCGCTACCACTTCAATTCGCTCGTCGTGAATCAGTCTCCTGAACAGGGTTCTGCCGATCCTTCCCATTCCGTTGATTGCTATGCGCATGGTAAAATTTTGCCGCAAATTACTGATTGCCTGTGGCTTTAGCGACTCCTTCCGGGGAATAACATCCCCTGCTTTTCTTAAAATCGACCGGTCAGGGATAAGTGAACTTCCTCCCTACTTAGCCGGAGCATTGCGGCGGCCTGGCTTGATTCCCGAAAAAGAACCCTCAAGTATTCTCTATCCCATTATTAACGAATCATTTACATCTAAAAAAACTCCCGGCTGATATTTGCAAATACAGCCGGTTTGCCGTATTTTTCATTACTGGCAGAAAAGAAATACACTACCTTTGCAGCCAGTAAATTGTCCTTCTGCCCCGGAATTATCTGCTCGCCTTTGGCAAGTATTTTTTATGATTACTCTTAATCGAAAATAACAAAATATGGATCTTCCTATAACCACTATCGATCTTAGGGAATTCATGATCAATGGTGCAAATTCATTTGATTCTCCCACCTGGGGAATTAAGCTTAGACACAAGCTTGGATTGGAAGAAGTCTTTCAGGATTCCAGCAAATTGATATTCCTGATTCCGGAAGAAGCTACCAATATCAGTATCGGTTTCTTTGCTGAACTTTTTAAGGACCTGGTCACACATTTCGGCCCTGATGAATTCAAAAATAAGATAGTGATAGACGATAGCCGATGTTCCGTAAATGTACAGGCTTACGTCAACAACGCTATTGACACCATTTCACGCAAACAAAGATCCGGTGCCAAACTGTTGGAATCAATGCTTTAATTTAAGGCTGCTGCTACCGACTGGCTGATTTCTTTTCAATCCCGATTTTTTCACCTGCCGTTTCCGCTTTACCAACTGTATCTTTTGCCGCCAGGAAGATCTTCTTCAATAACTCATTCTCGGCGCTGAGAACCAGGAGGCTGTCTTTGAATTTTTTATTTTCGAACTTCAGGTCTGCGACATCAGCTTTCCTGTTATCAATTACCGACAAAGTTCCCCAGATGACGACGCCAAAAAAAGCGAACAGTAATGCCAGGTAAGAAGTTCGCTTCTTCCAATTATCGATCTGAATAGACGCACGCCATTTCTCATCCAGCGTAGCCTTAACCGCTGCTCGCTTTTCTAACTCCCTATCCATAAACTGTCTCTTTCTGATCAGTAAAATCATCAAAAGGCACGCCACTGCATAACAGATAAGCGCCAGGCTGAATTTGTTTGAATTCTCTCCAGTAAGAATGTTGATAGCTACTCCGGTAATCAATCCGATCAGGATGCCATCAAGCGTGGTGTCAAAAAACCTTGACAAGTGAAAATATAAAACTCGCATTGTTCATGCATTATTTAGAGTAATAGTAAAAGCTTCTTTATTTCGTCGGTTCCTTCCCCTTTTGTTACCAATTGCTCCAGTTGCCTGATAATTTTCCGCTGGTGAGAGGTAAGAATTCCCCCGTCAATCAACTCTTTCAAACGCTTCGATTCTTCCAGACTATACACCAGTTCGCTTTCATGTAGCCTTTTCCCTATTGAAATGTCGTCATCTTCCTTCTTAGCCGAAATGAGCTTCGGTATTTCTTCTACCACATGCAACCTGAAATAGGAGCTTTCTTTTAAACTCATACCAGAATACCCTTTCTCCACCCATTTGCAGTTATCTATAAGCCTAAGGTCCATCTTCACCTCCTGGTTATTGGATGGCGTACGACTCAAAAAAATCACGGGAGTGTTTTCGAATTTTACCAGTTCGCCCCTGATGTCCAGCGCCAGTTGAACACCGTTCATCCCGTCCCAGGTACCTGCCAATTTGAAATCGATGAGGAACAATGACACATCCAGTTCTTCAAGTTTTCCCAGGAAAATCTTCTTGGCATTCTTCTTCCGAATTTTCTCATCATACCGGGGATCGCAGAAAACCCTGATCGAATCAACAAATTCCTTGTAGTCCTCTTTCTCTGGAAAAACCCGGTACCCGGCTTTTGTCAACTCCTGCCGCATATAGTCGAATTGGGTAAACTGATTTTCAATGATTGCTATGATCTTTTTCATCCAGCATTTCTTTAAGGGTGATCAAAACTTCGAAATAGCCGATCTCCTCAGTTATTTTCTTCTCCTCAAAAGAAATCCTCCCACCCAGAATCTTACGCACCAGTTTTTTTACAAGGGCGGTTCCGGCGGTGGCATCATTATCCTTCACATTTCTGGCTTCGGAGGAAAGTGCTCTAAAAAAATCGCGATCCTTACGTAAGGGACAGGTATTGAGCATTCTAATTTCAAGCTGCCGGCCCTCCCCTGTTTGCGACAGTTCCACTTCCATCTTTAACTCGTTTCTTTCCATATTGCCTGGCTTATCGCCTACAAAATGCCAGCGATTCTTTTTAGCATTGATAATCAACTCAAAAAATATGAGATTCAGAATATTCTTATTGAACGAAAATTGAAAGTCCTCATCGTTGCCAAACGTTAAATCGGGCACCGGATCGAGCTCTTCCTTATTTTCTACCTCTGCAGCGGCATAAATAATTTGCGCCATCTCCATGATCTCTTCGAAATCTTTTCGCCTGACTGTCTCTTTGCCCTTTACATCATAAAACTGAAAAAATCTCCTTTTTATATAATCTTCCTCGTTCTCCTTATCATTAACAACCTCCTTGTCTAACAAAATAATAGTCTGAAGATGCATCAAATGATTCGAGATAGTCTTAAACCTGGGATCTACTTCAGACAACTGCTGAAGCATCTCTCTTCCATGTCCGGACAACAGAGCCAGTTTTTTGGTATTTTCGGCGATCACCCAATCCCTGAACTCGTTATTCTGATGATGTCGCTCCACAAAATTGGAAAGCTGACCAATCAACAACAAAAGATATCTTACCCGGTTCACATTGGTAAGGGCATCGGTATTGCTTTCATAATAAATACCCAGCAACCCCATATTGCTTGTTTTCAGATCTGCCGTTCTCTCATATAAGCGGACCAATATCAACCGGTTCATTTTCTGCGGTAAAAAATCCTGATGCAAATTTTTTATCGTCGGGTCATCACTCACTGAATACATATCGATCCACCCTTTGTCATTTTTATCCCTCGTAAGCTCCATGATAGTTTTGTGATAACTCATGTGCTCGTCCGAGACACCTTTAATAAAATGACCCAGAAATGGATTTGACCTCTCCCAGCTATCGTTGTCAACTAAAGACTTTCCCTCCCGGTTTTTATCATATACCAGGAAGGGCTTCTGCTGGCTGTCTACGATCACCAAAAACACGCCCGGATTGAGTATGTCCGGAACGTTGTTCAACTTTGAATCGATTATCAAACGGATCCGGTTACAAATAAAACCGGTTCTTTCCGTTAGTGAAAGCTTCTTCTTTTTATTGTCATACTGGAGAAAATACATCAACCACAGATAATGCTGAAACAATATGTTCTCAGAGGCTGGAAGCTGTCCGGCCTGTTCGAAGAAACGCTCCATTTTCCTGAACCTTGTACTATTGATAACAGCTGAATCGTTAAACAGGTTCCGGATAGGTAAGATATCTTCGTTTACGGCTTCTTCCATTTCTTCCTTGTCTTTTCCTCTCTCTCCGTTACTATACAGTTTCTTCCAGGCATCATCTTCTTTGAGGGATTCTACAAAGTTTTGTATCAACATGCTGTTTTCCGCCCGCATGATCCGAATGAGCTGGCTAAAGTATCTGTCTCCTTTTCCGGAAAAAGCCAACAATAGCTCTTCCAGCCAAATCGCTCTCTCATCATTTTTATATAGCAATTCCTTTATCTGTGCCGCAAAAAAAACATGAAACTCGCTAACCTGCTCTTCCAGCCTGGACCTGATCCTTTCTGCCTTTTTACGAACATCTTCCGAATCAGCATTTTCAGCGGTTGTTTTCAGCAGGTCAGCCTCGATCCTTTGAATGTCCCCAAATAATGCCCCAACCGATTCCTGTGACAACAATTTCACCAGCATTTCAAACATCTCTTCCGACAAAAGATAATTGGAATTGATCTGGCTGGCCCGACCTAAAAGAAACTTGAAATAATTCAATCTTTCGTAACTAAGGATTCCTCCTTTGGTTATATCTTTCACTTCCTCATCCAGCAACTGCAAAATCCATCTGAAAGAAATTCTCTTCAGCGGCTCATATTGGGTTAACGGGTACTGGGTCAGCGCCTTGATAGTAGCCATTTCCAAGGGGGAGAAACCCATAACAGGCTTTGCATATTTTACCTCATATTTAAAGGAAGTGCTGGCTGATGCGTTAATCATCCTGATGAAATCGCGGACATATGTATTGTGTCCGGGTTGGTTTTCCTTAACCGACAAAAATTTATAAATCAGGTGGATGGCTTCCAGCGTTATTAAATGACGTTCTTTTAATTCCATTTCGCCATCCCTTGTGAGGCCCTGCGGAATGGGAACAAGTAATTTGGCATACTGCTGTGAAAAATATTTTTTCAGGCTATCCAGAAAGGATTCCTGGATAATTCGGGTATACTTCCGGGTCTCCTCAATAAAATATCCATAATCTCCAACCGGCAGGGTAGGAAACAAATGAAGATTGGCAAATGAATCGATGCGCTTTGATCCTACCAGCCTGCCTTTTATCAGGGCTTCCGCGTATGGGCTCGATTTATTCATCAGAATAATACAATCGGAAATGCCCGTTGCCCGGCCTTTCCTGTAGCTTGTCGCATTCGCTTTGTTCCTTAATACATAGGAAACAAAATCATTTATGCGCAGAAATGTGCTGCCCTGTTTTAGTGAATCATCTACAAAAACGATGCGGTCTGCTGTATTGATGTCATTCCCATAAGTAACCTCAAAATTTTCAATAAAATCGTTTTTAGGGTCATAGTGAATGATATTTGCCGCTGAACTGAACAGCAGTTCATTGACCAAATTCAGGAAGGCCACGTTCGACTGATGACAGGAAGATATGATAAGGGTCTGCAGACTTCGCATATCTTCCTTGTTGTACTCTGTGGCCGCCAGTCCTTCCAACCATGGACCGACAGTGTCTCTATTCAAATTCAAAAATTCCTCTGAGTTAAATGTATAGTTGATAAATCCACTCGAATTCGGCAGCACAGAATACTTCATCATGCCGGCGCTAAACTTATAGGTTCTTTTGTCTTCTTCCTCCGTCAGCCGGCGGATCGTCGGAAAGCTGAATACCACCGCCGGCACCAATGAAGTGCTGTTTGTTTCAATTAAACACTCCTCATCCACCAATTTACCATTTCCGAACCGGCTGGGATAACAATGTGCGCACTTTTCAACAGACTGCCAATGGGTTGGCAACACTACAAAAAAATGCTCCCGCCGTTGCTTTTGAACTTTGTCAAAGAGCGATTCCACAAAAATCATACGGTCGTCGTTATCAGGTTCCTCCCATTTGAATTCCTTTCTCAGGTCACTGGCCTTTGGCCCTAAGTCCCGCACGTGAAGCAAATTGAAGTGATTAGGGTTTACCCTTCCCGTGTATTTCCCTTTTACAATAAACTCTTCCACTTTCAAAGCCGTACTAAATGTACTGGCGATAGGGATAATAAGAATCACATGTGGCAGCAAAGGAGTAGACTTGATCAAATTCATATCCCCTTCATCACTAACCAGGTTGTGGTTCAGTCTGCCCTCTCCCATCGGCCATTTTTTAACCCAAAACTTTTCAGTCAGACTCAGCAGAAGCTCTGAATACAACCCATATCCAACCAGCGACACACCTTCTTCACAAAACCGCTTGATCTCGACTTCCGTAAACACTTCCTCCATTCTTTTTACCAGCAGGAAAGCAAACTTGCTGGCAAAAAAAGAATTCTGAAAAATCCGCTTGGCGAAGTAGAAATCCGAGATATGCAGTTTTGCTCCGATCCTGTAGTGTGAACGTGGTATTTTGAATCCCGGATAGCTTTCCGTTAACAACTTCATATCCATAGGGGCTATTTAAACTCGTTTTGAAGTAATATAAAAGCATTTTGCTCAAAATAGGTACTTCCATTACTCTCAGTGAAAAGTAGATCCAGCGGTAGTATTGACCCATTTTCACTTACAAGCGGCGATACGATAACAGTCATATCACAATCCTTGTCCGCAGCTTCCGGCTCGCTGCTACGCTCGTATACAGAGGAAGTGACATTGAAATTTGCCCGTGCAATCCTCCTGTTCAGATGAAGGTTACAAGCAAATTGCTTTCCCCAAAACACATCTGTAAAATAAAACCTTCCAAATTCCTGATGGTGCAGGTAAGAAATAAACACCAGCGGATTGCTGATATTCCAAAAATCCAGCGTATCGCTAAGCCGGGAAATAGTTTTATTGATCTCGATAAATTCCCGCATCTTGTCGACCGGAATGCCCTTGAATATGACAGGCAGATCGGGAAAATTAAACTCCAGGTTGCCGGCCACTCTTAACAGCTGGCTGCCATCGAGTATAGCATTTTCGAAATCCAGACAAAGGATTCGCAGGCGACTCCGATCATCGTAAATCATAGAGGCCCTGATGTCCTTTTCAATGCCGGTCCATAAATTCAACTCATCGTCATCTCCCTGGATCGTTCTGTAGGAAACATCATATTCGATTACCTGCTTTGCCGTTCCCTCATTATATTTCACCCCTTTTTGGAAAGTCTCCCTTTTCACACCAAAGAGTTCTTCGATTCCCCAGATGTCCATTTTAGCCGAATCTGAGGGAAGGTAATGCTGAAGCGGACTGGCAAAACCCGTTTTCCTGCGGATAGGAAGTATAAGATTGATACAGGTGCCATGAAAAACTTCTTCTGCGGGGTTTACCGGCAAATCCGGTTCTGAAAAGCTCTGCCTGCCAAATAAAGAGGAAGTAAAGACCTGCAACCCGCCATCATTACTTTTTATCAGTGAAGCTAATCTCAGTAGGCCGCAATGAACAAGATGTCTTTTGCATTGTTGATAAAGCCTGGATGCTTTGTCGGTAGCGAACAGTTCGTTCACTTTAAACTCCCGATCACTCAACACCTTAAGGTCTTTGTCAAACAGCTCCGCGTTTTCGTCGTTTTCCGCTAATAACTTATCTCGCTTTTGCTGTGTACTTATTTGCAACGTAGGAACTATTCCCGTGTCTCCCAGGTCAAAAACCGTAGTATACAATACCGCTTTGGGCGTTTCCCCTTGTTTGGTTGTATTGAAATATTGGTTCAGAAAAGAACCGGATTTCATCTTTTCGCCGTGCTTGAGACTGAATACCTGGGCCGCCACTACCCCACAATTGTTACTAACGTGCTCGTCTATATTTTTCACCAGTTCCCGCAATCCCGAAACAAAATCTTTGGTAAAGGACCATATGGTCTCCAGTATTTCATAAGGATCGTCTCCTGTAAGTACCCCTTTTGCACTGAGTGTAGCAAATACAAATGTGTAAATCAATGGCTTTCCCGCCATCTCCTGAAAAAGGCTCTTTGTTTTGGAAGACTTCGGTTCCGATTCACCGGCACCAAGAAATTTTACCAGGAAGTCTGCATTTCTCAAACTTTTATAGAAGGCTATCCGTCCCAGGTTTATCAGGCAACCGTCGGGGTCTTTTGTTTCAGATGAATCAAGGATTGCATGATTGTAAAGCTGAAACAACTTCTCATCATCCTCCGACCATCCGATATAGGAGTTGTGCTTATCAACCGGGGTCTTCTCCGTGAGCTGGGCAAAAGACTTCTCAAAAAAACATTGGTGAACGAAGCTTCTACGTCGCGATATCAGGAACAACAACATGAAGCTATCCGAATGCACCAGCCAGTTTTCAGGGAAGGTGCTATACTCACTTAACCTGAAATGAGAAGTGCCATCACCCAATTTTAAGAGGAAAGGGTCCCGCTTTAACATCAGATAGGCATAAGTGCCATACTGTGTAAGTTTTCTGAAAAATTCGTGATCCGTCTTTTTGAAATTATGCTCAAAATTCAATTCAAAGTGCAGGTGAGGATACTTCTCCAAAAGCAGCATGAGATAGCCAATAAAAGAAATCTCCACTTCTTCCAGGCGTTTAAGGGCAACAATCTTAAAAACCTCCCGCTTATTCTCTTTGGGGGAGGTTTTGGCCCTGGCGATAATATTGTTCAGATCATTGGCAGTAATATAGCTGCCCGGAATCTCTACCTGGATCATTCCTGGAAAAAGGTTTAAGGGGTTGTACTATTAAACTGGTACAAATCTTCCTGTGCGCTTTGAGGTTGCAATGATTCTACTATCGCCTTGATTCGAATATATTAAATTTAAACCAACCAACCTTCTTTTTCTGCAAGTATACATGCCCTTTATGACTTAAAGGGTTTGCGGGCTTTTACCCCTGCCGAAATGATGGCCCCTCAGGCAGCCTGCTCTTTGCAAAAAATAAATTTGCGTAGCCAAATGACTTCATATATATTTGTAGCCAAATAGCTACGCAAATGAATTTAAGAAGAGATGTATTCCAGGCGATCGCCGACCCCACTCGCCGCGCGATCCTGTTATTGGTAGCAAGCCAGTCGCTGACAGCCGGCGCCATCGCCGGAAACTTCGACAGCGCCCGGCCCACCATTTCAAAGCACTTGCAGATACTCACCGAATGCGAGTTGCTGACTCAGGAGCCTTCGGGCCGGGAAATCTTTTATCACATCAATCCAAAAAAAATGAAAGAGGTGGCAGACTTTATCGAACCATTCCGAAAGATGTGGGACGACCGCTTCAACAAACTCGAATCGATCATGAAAAACTATAAACCAAAAAAATAAACAACATGGAAAATAAAACGAAAGTGGTGGCAGAGGCAGGTTGCCAGGACCTGCACATCATCCGGGAATTCGAGCTGCCGGTGGCATTGCTTTTTAAGGCCTATGAAGATCCGGAAATTGTTTCCCAATGGATGGGCACGCGGGTATTGAAACTCGAAAATCGGGCGCATGGCAGCTACGAGTTCGAAACGGCCAACCCGGAAGGGCAGGTGATGTTTAAAGCCAACGGCACGATCCATTCGTTTGTACCCAACCAGAAAATCGTCCGCACCTTCGAAATGGAAAACGCCCCTTTTGAGGTACAGCTCGAATTCCTGGAATTCGAATCGCTCACAGCCGACACCAGCCGGCTGACGATTCATGCGATCTACCGTTCGAATGAACTGCGCGATCAGTTGCTCAAACTCCCCTTCTCTTATGGCATCAATATGGCCCATAATAAACTGCAACAGGTGATGGAAAAACTAAAATCGTAAGCGATGCAAAAAAGAAACAGAATTATCTATTGGATTGCCACCGCCTGGCTTTCGCTGGGTATGTTGTCTACCGGAGTGGTACAACTGCTGAAAATGAAGGAAGAATCGGAACTGTTTGCCCGGCTGGGGTATCCCTCCTACCTGATGCCCATCATCGGGGTTTGGAAAATTCTGGGCGTATTGGCCGTACTGTTGCCAGGCTTCCCCATCCTGAAAGAATGGGCTTACGCCGGTTTCTTCTTTGCCATGTCGGGCGCACTTCTCTCTCATGGCATCCTGCACGATCAACCGAAAGAGTTTTTCGGACCCACCTTATTGCTTCTCCTAACCCTGGTTTCCTGGTACTTCCGGCCCGACAGCAGGAAAACGGAATCACTTACCTTTAAAAAAAGAATATCATGAACCCAAAAGCAGATTTCTTTTTTGAGAAAGACGGCGCCTGGCAAAAAGAATATCAGAAACTACGATCCATCGCGTTGCAATGCGGGGTAACGGAAGAACTGAAGTGGGGCTGCCCCTGCTACACCTTCCAAAACGCCAATATTGTACTGATTCATGGCTTCAAGGAATATTGCGCTCTCCTGTTTTTCAAAGGCGCTTTGCTGGGCGACGCAGAGAACCTGCTGATCCAGCAAACAGAAAATGCTCAGTCCGCACGCCAGATGAGATTCACCTCCCTGAAAGAAATCACTTCGAAGCAACGATTCATCAAAGAATATATCTATGAGGCCATCGAAGTTGAAAAAGCAGGTCTGAAAGTCAGGCTCAAAAAAGTGGAAGAATACAAGGTGCCGGAAGAATTCCAGGCCCGGCTACAAAAAAGCAAGACCCTGAAAAAAGCATTTGAAGCGCTCACGCCGGGCCGGCAAAGAGCCTACCTGCTGCATTTCTCCCAGGCCAAACAATCGTCTACCCGCATAGCCAGGATTGAAAAATGGATACCGGAAATCATGAAAGGGAAAGGAATGAATGAGCAATGAGCCAATTGGTCAATTGGTAAATGGGCCAATGGGCTATTACGAATGACGAATGACGTATGAGCAATGAGCCAATTGGTCAATTGGTAAATGGGCCAATGGGCTATTACAAATGACGAATGCCGAATGACGAATGAGCCAATTGGTCAATTGGTAAATGGGCCAATGGGCTATGACGAATTACGAATGACGAATGACGAATGAGCATTGACTAATTGACCAATTGGCTCATTGGCAAATTAATTAGTTAGCGTGGACACCAACTAAATAAACATTTCATACCATGACGAAGAGCACTGACAGTTATTTTGATTCTTTAGAGTCCTGGAAAGAGGAGCTGACGGCACTTCGTGCACTATTGCTTTCCTGCCCATTGGAGGAAGATCTGAAATGGGGATCTCCCTGCTATTCTTTTGAAGGCACCAACCTGGTTATCCTGGGAACGCTGAAGGATTGTTGCGTCTTCAGCTTTTTCAAAGGAGTCCTGCTCACCGATGAGGCTAATATCCTGGCAAGCCCTGGCAAGAATACGCAAAGCGCCCGGATCGTAAAGATCACTAATATGAACCAGGTGGTGTCGCTAAAATCAACCCTGAAAGCCTATGTGTATGAGGCGATCGAGGCAGAAAAAGCCGGACTAAAAGTCAAATTCAAGAAAGTGAGCGAATTCGAAGTGCCGGAAGAATTTCAACAGGTGCTGAACAAAAACAAAGAATTAAATAAGGCATTTCACTCCCTTACGCCAGGCCGCCAGAGGGCCTACCTGTTACATTTCTCCCAGCCTAAACAATCAACGACCCGCCAGGCAAGAATTGAAAAATGTATTCCGAAAATCATGAAAGGGAAAGGAATGAATGAGCAATGAGCCAATTGGTCAATTGGTAAATGGGCCAATGGGTTATTACGAATTACGAATAGCGAATGACGAATTAGCATTGACTAATTTACTAATTGGCCCATTGGCACTTTTCTTTCCCTGCTTCGAACAATAATTCGTGTAATTCGCGTAATTCGTGTATTTCGCGTATTCACAACTCAAACTTCACCTCATGATACAGAGGGTTGGACGAGGCGGCTTTCAACTTTTTTATTTCTTCAGCAGAATACTTCGCCTTTCTAAGGTCTGCCGCTTTCAGCTCATTGATCAGTCCTTTGTCTGTACGGATCAGCGCTCCGTGCGTTTTTTCCACCAGCTTTTTATATAATGCTTTCGCAGGAAAATTCTCACTGCCACCCCAGGCATCAGGCACCTTATCCTGCACCAGTGGCATAAAGGCCAGTATCTTTTCTTCCAGCATCTTTTCCAATCCACTCAGGGAAGCGGTGCCGTTATGGCTTCCATGATGACCTACCTTGTAGAAGATCGTTTTGGCCAGTAGCTGCGAGGCGGTTCGTCCTCCATTTTTCTTCAGCTTCTTGCTGACCGCGTCATCATGCCACGACATCCAGTTGCCCGACTGTGCATCGGCAGGGAAAAGCAACACCTTTCCTGAATTTTTCATTTCAATGGCGAAGGCCAGGCTGGTATTGTTTACATAACTGGTGAGTGCAATTGCGAGTTCTCCTGCTCCATCCAGCCAGTCATATTCGATCTGCCGCCATTGATTCTGCGATTTGTTGTAGTGGTCACGGTTGAATTTTTTCACCTCCTTTTCGTCCATCTTAAAACGCGCCGAAAAAGGAGACTTCAGGTAATGATCATTTTCAAGAGTGCTGTCGGCCAGGTTGAAATCATTGAAACGCATGCCCAGCTTCCTGGCGATGGAATACATTTCATTGTGCTGCAGGTCGTTCTTGATGCCGTGAAGATCATCGTCGTAGGGCGGACCCAGTATGTGAAACTTCACTCCGCCTACCATATCATCGATAACCTCACCGGGTTTACGGTACATTTTACTTTTTGCCCTGGAGATCGACTTTCCTTTGACGTATTTCATCGCATCGCTGATCTTCAGTCTTACTCCCGGGCTGGTAAGCGACGCAATATTCTCGAATTCGAGCAAGTCTATGGCCTTTTTTAGTCCCAGTCTTCTTTTCTCCAGACCCCTCAAATATTTTACATAAGAGCTCCTCACCCGCTGGCGGGCCCTTACCTGCTGCAGGTTTCTTTCCAGTAACGCCTGCAGGGCCTTTACCTTTTTTCCTTTCTCGGCCAGCAATTTCCTGGCAAGCGGGTCGTCTTCATTCTCCGCCCACGACATCCACACCTGCCGAAATTTGATATTGTCGAATATTGCGCGGGCCTGGTTGAATCCGCTTACATGGTCTTCGTGTTCGTGGGTAACAACGACCAGATCGATGGTATTGTCGATGATGGACGACTGAATATCTTTCACGCAGGCCATGATCGGCTCTTTCTTTGTTTTGTAGCCACCGCAGTCGATCAGCATGGTAAACACCACTTCATCATCCTTGCGGAAGAGCAGCAGGAAGCAGTCGCCCACCGATCCGGTATGATACATTCTGATGAGGATATTGTCGGCATTAATCATGATCGGTTGTTTTAGATTGGTGAATATAGGATAGAGGTTCAACCTGGTCTTTCAGGGCCGCGATGCCGGTTTCTTCGCTATACCTGCCGTATTCACATTCATATTGCATGATCACGCGAGCCTGGTTGGGTACATATTTTCGTTTCTTTCGCCACATTTCCATGTCCAGGAGCGGTTTGGAAACAATATGCTTCAATTTCATTTCATTCAGATCGAATACCAGCGTGCAGCCGCCCCTGAATAAAAATTCACCTTCTCCGAATTCTGTTTCCGACGAAGCTTTGAAAGTTTTGATGATGTGTTTATCCGAACTTTCTTCGTAGGTGACTTTTACACCGCAACTCTGTGCCAGTATTACGATGATCTGGTTCTGGATACTTCCATCCGGGGCCACCCTGTTGTTCAGCCTGATATCCTGAATTTCCAGCGAGGGCCCTGTCCGGTATTTGGGAGAAGTGTTTACGTGGAGGTCCTTGTAATTTTCAGTGAACACCAGCCCGGTGAGTCTTTCGAATAAATTGCTGAGCTTATCCGATTTGATGACACGCTGATAGAAATATTGGTGCAGGCCTACGATGGGTTTCTCGCTGCGTGAGGCATTGATCTCCCGGTTAACGATAAATCGCCTGGTAAGATTGAACACCTGCCTGCGGTCTTTTTCATACCCGATCTCATTTTTGAAGTCTTTGAGAAAATCGGCGAGAGGTTCTGTAAACCGGTCGAACGCTTCGGATTCGTCGCCAACATTGTACGAGAGGCTTTCTACCGACAGGCTTGAGATTCCTTCCGGATAGATGCCTCGTTTACGAAAAGCATCGATAAATGAAATGCGGTATCCCCGCTTGTCGTCGGCCACCAGGTCGAGATCTGCCGTGATGATCGCCCGGAGATAATCTCCAAAGCAAATATCTACCGGCGGGCAATAATCCAATGCACGAATGCACATGTTCAGGATATGGGAGGCCGTTTTGGAGGCCTCTGTGGCCAGGCTTTGAACCAGGTGGGTATTCAACTCCCCATTCGGCAAAACACCCGTGCCGCCGGTGGCTATCTTGATGATCTCGGAAGCACGGCGATCATAAATATTGACGAAGGCATCGAAGACTGCCGCAACCAGAATGGATCCCCGGTCATGACATTCGAAAATGGTTCTGTATGCTTTGAGATCGGGTTTGATCCTCTCCCATTTTTTATTTTTAATGACACCGATGCCATCGCGAAGGCTGTCGAGACTACCCGATGCTTTTCCAAATTCAACGGCCAGTTTACCCAGCAGGTTTTCCGCATCGAATCGCCCGCGGGTCTTCGAGATCTCGTGATTGGTCACTTCCACAAAACTGAAATGCTGAAACAGGGCGATGATATCTGCGAAGGCTTCATGAAACGCCGCTACATCCGGGTGAGTCGCTTCCATGAAGCGCATAAACATCCCATCCAGGATGGCATGAGAAACTTCATGGGCGATGATATCATGCGAGAGACAGGAAAATACAATACTACCCGGCATGTGCAGGTCGTCGCTGGCTGGAGTAGCATTGAAATATCCGAATAGTATTGCCTTTCTGTCGGGCGAATAATAGGCATTCGCTCCCCGAAACGCGTGCGGATACAGTAGTAATTTCTGGACATACACACGGAAAGTCTGTGACCGGTCGCCACCCGATGGCCTTTTCACTTCCACCGTTACCGGGCTCCACTGAACCTGGCGGCCAATCGCTTTTTCAAAATTCCTGATTGTGTTCATCGCCACCGCATATACCATCTGCTGGTGAAACTGGGGATTGCTTTCGCTGGGATCCAGCCCGTCGCTGGCCAGAATTTCCTTCTGGTTCAAATCAACCGGCCGGTATACCGCATTGCTGGAAGGGTCGCGATCCACCACTTTGATGTACTCTCCTTCAGGACCCGCTCCCAGGTTTTCTTCCCATGGGATTTTGTAGGTAATTTCGTTTATACTGGCATTGTCCAGTTCGAGCGACATGGAAGGATCAAAAGCATATCCTCTCAATTTTCGGAAAGCAGGCTTATTTTTCATGATCGGATTCGGTTTAAGTGAGTTTCCGAATTTATCCAATTCCTGCATCCGTAGCCCAGGTGTTTTTACGGGATTGCGATAAGAACGGATAGGAAATCGTAGAGGTTAAATATAAATTATTGATTTACAATATCTTTTATTTCGATTTACTAAATTTATTTCAATTTTTCTAAATTAAATTTAGAATTCCGGGTATTCCTCGTTAACTTTATATCGTTTCGTGCATGCAGGTTATTAATAAAAGAGTGCTTTATGACTGTATCCGGCGTCATTCCCGGTCGGAGAAAAAGATGTTAGACTGGTACCTGGAGGTGAATGGTTCGAAATGGAGCAGTGAGCAGGGAATGAAGAAATCCGTTTCTTCGTTTACCGTGGAGCAGACACATGAAGATGGCCTGTATCTTTTCCGGTTGAGCGGAACGTTCTTGATCACGGCCATGATCGTGTTTAAGGCCAGAGCGGTGTATATCCAGTTTGCCGGAACGCAAAAGGAATATGAAGACGAACATTCCATTGAATAATGCTTAAAGAACATTTCATATGAGAGGAAAGATAATGTCGAAAGAAGCCTATCAGCTGACAATGGCTGAAATTGAAAAACTGATGAAGATCGGGGAGAAGAATTTGAGCCCTGCTTCTATCAGGCGTCTGAAGACTTTGTCAAAAGCCGCGGAGGATTATGAAGATCAGCACGAGCAAATGCCCGTCAGCACTTCTTTGCGTGATATTCTTTCGGTGAAGTTTTCACAGATGGGCATTAACCAGTCTTATGCCGCCCAGTTGCTGGGAGTGAGCGAAACCAAGTTATCACAGATCCTAAACGGCCGTCAAAAGCCTGATGTCAGGTTATTAAAGGCCATTCATGTACAATTGAAAGTGGATGGCAATACGCTGATGGAAATAGTCTGAGTCTGCTCCTCATTTCTCCTATCTGTACGGATTGATATATCGAATAGCCGCATTGATTAAAGCAGCAGGCAATAATTATTATTAATTTGCCTGATCTGAATATTACCATCACCCATATTGACACGGCCTGTGTGCTATTGGAAATCGGCAGCTTTCGCATTCTTACCGATCCAACGCTGGATGATGCCGGAGGGATATACTATCATGGATCCGGCAGTTTTTCGCGGAAAACCGGCCATCCTTCTGTTCCGGTGGAAAGACTTCCTCCTATCGACCTGGTATTGCTGAGTCATCACCAGCATAAAGACAACCTGGACCATAAAGGCAGGGCGTTTCTCGATCGGGTGCCGGTGATTATCTCTACCCGTAAGGCGGCGCATTCGATAGCAGGTATTACCGGTTTGCAGCCCTGGGAATCTCTCGAGTTTCAAACGGAGAAGTTACCGGGATTAAAGATTACTGCCACGCCTGCGCAGCATCACCCATCCTGGGTGCCGCATTTTTTTGCTGGCGATGTGATCGGGTTTATCATTGAATTCGACGGTCAGGAAAATGGGGTGCTCTACATCACCGGCGATACTGTGTTCTTCAAAGGAATTGCTGAAGTAGGCAAGCGGTTCCGGGTCAACCAGCTCATTGCGCATGTGGGGTCAGTTCAGTTCAGGTACCTAACTGGTTTCGGACATTATACCATGAACAGCCGCGAGTTACTGAAAACTGTTGAAGTGCTGTCACCCCGGATCGTAGTCCCCATCCATTCCAGCGGCTGGTCGCATTTCAAGGAGAAGGAAGAACAGTTACGGAAAGTTTTGTTACAGGCGCCTTCCGCTGGCAGGCATTACCTGTTTCTTTCGTCCGGCATTGCATCGTCGTTGTGATCTAATTCCTGGTTAAAGCTGGTCTGAGGTTTGCCCGGGCAGAGATTTGCTTTTCTTCATTCCCCATTGAACCAGGGTGATCAGCACCCAAAGAGCCGAGAAAGCCACCAGTCCGATGGTATTCCATTTCACATCTTCCGGGTCGAATCGTCCGTGGATCTTTACCCGGAAAAACTGGTTGGAATATTCCTGGCTGTATTCGATGGCCAGTCCGAAAAGGTAGAGCGCGCCGAACAACAGCGCATGCACCCATAAACGGCCACGGGTAAAAAGCAAATTCAGGAAGGCTGCTGCCAGGAAATAGAAGAGAGCGTGCAATTCTTTGTCGTGATGCCGGAAAGAAGAGGGCAGTTTAACCATAAAGCCGAGTACGGAAATGATAAAAGCCAATACAACCAGTCCGATCTTAGCCGCTCCCGAAAGACGTAGATTCATACACGAATTACGCGAATTTTTTTGTAACGCTGAAGACGCAGAAGACGCGGAAGACGCGGAGAACGCTGAAGACGCTGAACTTGCTCTCCAAACCTCCCGCTCTCGCTCCCGCTCGGTTCTCACTCCCGCTTTCGCTCTCGCTCCGTTCTCGCTTCACCAGCCGTTGTTGTGCCTGTCTTTGGCCGCGTATTTGGCGTAAATCAATAGTGCTCCGATGACCATCAGGTTTCTGAAAATATTCAATTGGTCATTTTCATTGGTTGAAGCTCTTGGGATATGTACCAGGAAAATCATCAGGAATACATACAAAGCCATTAGGAGACTGGCAACCTGATCATATTTTCCAATCAGTCCACTTACGATAAAGGCAACAATCAATACCCCGGTGAAATAATTCCAAAACAAAGGAAAGGGAAGCCAGGCAGGGACGAACGAAGCACCTACAGCAGGCATTCCGAAATATAGCGCCACATAGAACAGGAAGGACAATAAAAATATATATCGGCCGGCGGATAAAATGAGTTTCATAAATAAAATTTTATTGAACGGGGAAAGGTACAAGCGCGCGGATTTCCACACTACTATGAGGATATCGAAGGATCGGGCAGGTTTTGGCCCACTCCTGCACTTCCTGCAGGGAGTCTGCTTTACACAGCAGGTACCCTGTCACCAATACTTTATTGGCGTCGCGGTGGGGTTGATCAGTGGTGTTACCCTGCTGATCAACTATAGAGGCTTCGAAACGAATCGGGGCAGTATGCATCAGCTTTCCTTGCAGGGCGATGTGTCCGATCCAGGATTGCCAGCTGGGCATATCCTTCGCCATGTCGTCGGAGCTGGTTAAATAACTATTTTCCGCGGAGGCGTTTCTGAATAAAAGAAGGTACTCTGTCATGGTGTTGCGATGTAAAGTTGAATGATGACTCAAAGGTCATGTTACCCTTTTTTCGCAACGATGACAAAAGTCTACAATTTTGCTTTCAGCCGGCTAAAGACATCTTTGTGGATACCCAGGTAGGAGGCAATGAGCTTACTCGACACTCTTGTGAGAAGCGCTGGTCTGTTCTCCATCAGCCAGCGGATCCGATCGAGTGCTGACAAGGAAACAAAGCTATTGATACGGTAAACGGAATTGGCATAGGAAGCTTCGAGTATCTGCCTGTAAACTTTATCAAATTGAGGCACTCTTTGCATCATTTCGCCAAAACCGGCGCGATCGATGGCCAGCAGCAGTGAAGGCTCCACGGCACGGATATTCTCAGCAGCCGGTGTGCCATTGCCGAAACTCATCAATTCGCTGCACCAGTGGTCTTCTACGATAATATCGCGGGTCGTTTCATTCATATCGCCATCGTACACGAATACCTGGAGGCATCCTTTGGCGATAAAATACACATAGCGACAAATCTCCCCTTGCTTAAGTAGTAATGTATTTCGCTTTACTTCTATTTCTTTAAACTTCGACAATACCAGGTCGAGGTTATCAGTATCTTTTCCGAGGCGACGGAGAATATGCTGTTTGAGCAGTTCGTTCATGGCCGGGTTGTTGTATCTGTTTTATTGATACAAAATCGCCCGATACAGACAGGCAGGTTACATTTGTTTAACGAACTCAATCCCCCGGGTTGGGAAGTTGAGACAGCGGTTGACAGTTTGGAAGCAACCCGCTAATCGGTGATCTTTCTCCCTTTCACTCTCTCTTTCTCTTTCCATTTCTCTTTCCATTTCTCTTTCTCTTTCCCTTTCTCTTTCTCTTTCCCTTTCTCTTTCTCTCCTATCTGTGGTCCGGTTTGTATCTCATCATCCTGGCAATGGGCGACAGCAAACAGAAGAGAGCTTTTTGAAAAATCCAGGGAGGGGTTGACAGGCGAATTTCGTTTTGGTAGCGGAGCATGATCAGGGAAGTGCGAAATAGGTTGGGTGCACCTTGTTTGTTCAGCTTGCCATCGCGGGCCAGGGCGAAGAAGGTTTCGAACAATCCGTCTATACGCAATGCCGGGAAAAATTCCTGCACATAATGAGCTTCCTCAGAATGCTCATTCCAGAAGCAATGCGGAGTATTTTTGGGGATGTCGATTGATTCACCGTTTTGAAGCACCTGAATCTTTCCGTTTATGCGAAAATGCAACCTCCCTGAAATCACATGAAATCTGTTGACCTGGTACGGGTGAATATGCTCGGGCTCCCTGGCTGCAGTTGGCGGGCTAAAACATTCTATCTGTAACTGGGTGCCGTTCGTATCCTCCCACGTCCGGAGGAATTTCATTCTTTGCCCTGTTCTTCTGTTCTCGATGGTATCTCCTTTGCGAATCATTGCTCTATTTTTTTAGTTGATCGATGCGATGTTCATGTATTTCTCTATGGTCTCAGGATTCATATACCTTTCCGGGTGAGAATCGGATGAATAAACATAGTCAACACCCCTCCAGTTGCGAACCTGCATGCTCTGTCTTACGTGGCGGCTATACGACTTGAGTTCGTTGCCTAAGCCATGATGAATGCAGATCAGGTCGGTATGATATTCCATGGCATCCAGGAATCGAGGGTCCAGGTGGCCAACCAGGTTCTTGAGAGATCCCAACAGACTTTTTTCTTTGAAGTCCAGCACATGACTCAGTTCATGCCCCATGATACCGACCTGTTGCTCGAAGCTGAGACGATCAAAGAGCAGCGGCTGAAGGGTGTCGATCGTCTGTCGGCTGATGGTAATGATATAGGCGCGCCGGCTTTTTCTGTTAAAAACGGTACGCAATACCGGCCGGGTGGAAAGCGGTGTATAGTTGTTTCTGATCTCCCAACGGATGTCAGTATGCGTCAATTCGGGGAAATGAGAAAGGGCCACCAGGATCGGCCTTTCATAAGCAGCAGGGATCGTCTTGTTTACTCCATATTTGCCTTTGAGAACCGCAAGCTGGCTGTCTGTGAGCTTCTCTTCTGGTACGACTGTTTCTGCGGCGGAAGCTGCCTGCCCTGAAAGGCTGTCGATCGGTAGTTTACCAATATGCGGGAGCAGGTCACCACCGAGATACAGATTTCCCTGATATTCCTTTACAGCCCCTGCTTCCGGCATCACCATTCCTTTGGTATCGAAATAGGTGTTAATGATGGCGCCCTCTGATGAAATGTTCATGATCATTCCGAATTTCTCCGCACTGGGTTGCAGAAATGAGGGCAGACCGTAAAGCAGTTTCTTCAGGAATGGTTTTGAATGGATGTTATCGAGATCCGCGTTTCTGCGGGTAGTAAAACCAAGCCAGTAGCTGCCATCTTCGCGAATCGAAATTCCATTGGGAAAACCGGGAAGGTTCTCCATAAATGGCTCGGTCTTTCCGGCATTGGGGCCTTTCAGCCAGTAACGAAGAATGCGGTATTGGGAAGTTTCGACCATCAGCAGGTGGCTTTCATCCTGCGATAACACCACCCCGTTGCCAAAAAAAGTTCCTTTGATGAGCGTGGTCACTTTCTGTGTTGCCGGATCGTAGCAATACAGACCGCCCAGTGGTTTCATCTCCAGGATGATCTTCTTACCGTAGCGGATCGTATAGGCAGACTCTTCCGATGTATTGGAAAAATAGATTTTACCATCCCTGGCAATATCGAGCCCGTTCGGGATGAGAAAGCGTTGGCCCGATTCGTCTTTATCGGCGAGAACTTCCACCTTTTTGTTTTTACCGATGCGTATCAGACCCTGTCTGTGGCTTAGCGCGACCAGGTTACCGGCCACATCGAAATGAAGACCGGCCACCCAGGAGCCTGCCTGGTAGAAGACTTCCTGCCGTCCCTGTTTATCAATTTTCATAATGCATCCGTCTTTGAAAGAGGTTTCTCCTTTGTGAACACCGGTGTAGAGGTTTCCGGCACTGTCGAATACAATATCTTCCGGGCCATACCATCCCTGCAGGGGTATCTTATCGGCCAATGTCAAAACTTCCCTTCCCTTTGTGGCTGCTGCTGTGCCGGGATCCGATGGCGCCTTCCAGGCGAGGGGGTGAATGGCGCAGGCATTAAACAGTATGGACAGAATAAGAGTGGCCGCGAGTAACAGGCTGGCCGCTTTCAGATACTTTTTCATCTTTTGTGTTTTATTTGTTTGAAAACACAAAAGAACATCCGCGGCACCCCTGCGGTCGATAACATAAGTAAAGACCCGCGTTTACATATGTAAAGAAGTGTTTGTTCCTACCTGGCCGATGCCATCTGGTGGCGGATGCGGCTCAGCTGGGTCGCCGAAATACCCAGGTAGGAGGCGATATGATACTGCGGAATCAGCTGTTCCAACCCCGGAAACTCGTTTTGAAATATCTTGTAACGTTGGGTGGCGTCCAGCAGAACGATTTCGAGTTCCTTTTTCTCTTTTTCGAGGAAATAATATTCCGCCATTTTGCGGGCCAGTCTTTCCAGGTCGTGGTATTGGTCGAAACGGCTGGTGATAGCCGCATAGTCGCAGGTAAAAATTTTACATTCCGTGAGAGCCTGTTGCGGGATGAGGTTGGGTTTACCGGTAAGCAGCGAGGAGTATCCGCCGATGCTCGCCGGCCCGACAAAGAACTGTTTGTTGTATTCCTGTCCTTCCTGGTTGATGAAAAAGGCACGTACTACTCCTCTTTCCAGGAAGGCAATCTTTCGGGCCACCTCGTTTTCCCGAAGAAAGAACTGACCGGGAGCCAGCCATTCTTCCTGGAAATAAGGCATGATTTCCTCCCAGGTTTGGCTTCCCAGCATAGAAACAGCATTGTAAAACTGCTGAAGGTTTGTCATGATACCTGAGCGGCCGGAGCATTCTGCCGGCTGCTCAGTTATTTAATATACGAATGTTTCGGCAAAGAAGATCAGAAGCCGTCGTTCCGCATGAGGCAACAGGCCAAAACCGCCCTGCTCCTGGCTACAACTGCTGCGGGGACAGTGTTTCCCGCATTTATTCCGGCTATCAGGTCGCGGAAGAGAAGCTCTCAATCAGTATACCGGCAAGAACCATGGCGAACGGACTTAATACAAGAGCAAGTCCGATGTAGCTGTACCATTTATACCGATAAGAGTGATTCAGGTGATTGGGATACTTGAAAAGGTTTTTGTTGAATATCAGTCCAACCCGTTTTCCCCCGCAGCGATGGCAGGTCAGGTTTACATCCTTGTTTACCGGAAACATCGGCAGCCAGAAAATATGAAAATAGGTACCGTATACGAATACATCCGCAGTACTATCACTTTCGCAATAAGGACAGCGCGTCATTTCTTCTCCAAAGCCGATCTTCATATTCGCCCTGCCGTAAATGATAAAAGCCATAAACAGTTGTTGAGTGTGGGTTGTACGTGTTGAAACTCTTGAATAAAATTACATGAATAATTCTGAAAACATCGTATAACACGCAGATATATCCTATTATGTTTTTTGTATTTCACCTCTTCGCTCCCGCTTTCTCTCCAATCTGGTTCCCATATGAGCAATAGCACTTCGGTCTTGGCAATGTCAAGGTGTATACTCAAATCCTGCACGCATGTTTAATTAACCATTTTTCCTCCGTATTATTCTCCTTAGCCATTGTTGTTTTTCCTTT
Organism: uncultured Chitinophagaceae bacterium; assembly: GCA_964605065.1. GTDB lineage: Bacteria > Bacteroidota > Bacteroidia > Chitinophagales > Chitinophagaceae > Endoryza. Next base: position 71,572 of record CAZSAQ010000005.1, on the reverse strand, counting down.
CTTTCCTTTTCCGTCATGTCGTAATCTTGCATCCCCCAACATTCAAAAAATAATCTAATGAATCAATTCGGGCTCTATTTTGTCACCTGTACTGTTGCGAACTGGGTAGATCTTTTCACGCGACCGGAATACCGGAATATTATTCTTGACAGCTGGAGATATGGCAAGAAATACAAGGGGCTTGAATTGCATGCCTGGTCGGTGATGAGCAATTACTTTCAGATCATTTACAAATCGAAAGAGGGCAAGCCGAAAGAACTGATCCAGGATATTAAAGCCTGGGCGGCCCCCCGGTTGCACCAGGCCCTGTTGTCCAGTCCGCATGAAACACGCAGGGGATGGATACTACAGGAACTGGAATTATCAAGGAAATATTATGAAGACACGCAGAGCATTCAACTATGGAAGAACCCGACTTTTCATTTCGAATTACAGAATGCCAAGATGGTTCAGCAAAAGCTGGACTTCATTCACCAGGGACCCGTGAAGGCCAGAATTGTGCAGCAAGCGGAACTATACCGGTACAGCAGTGCCAGAGATTATATTACCGGCATGCCCGGATTGATAGAGATCGACAAAATTGACCCTTCGAAGCTTGTCTTTCCAAAGATCACGCCGCAGGACTAAGACCGTAGATATCGTTTTCAGACAAATTTTGTTAACGATATCAGATTTGGGTTGGTGAGGATGAATGGGTGTCTCACCAGAGGCGAGTGTGCTCCGCGGTCGGGCGGGGGCTCGCCTCACTTTTTTGAATAAATGATTGATGCCTGAAATTCGGTTTGGTGTTTGAGTGAGGTTTGGTGTTTGAGGTTTGCGAAGAGCATATTTCCTGCTGGCGCGGGTAAAATAGAAACGTTTATCGTTTCAGGTTTAACGTTTCACGTTGATTAGTGATCTGGAACCATTCGTCATCCGTCATTCGCCATTCGTAATTGCATTTGCATTGGCTCATTGGCATTTTATTCCTGATTGCTGGTCAGTTCTATTATAATTTGCTTCTCAGAAGTTTCAAGATATCATCTGCAATCGGATTCAACTTTTGTTTGTTTTTCGCATCCTCAATATCTTTAATAGCACCTTGCATGCTTGCCTTTTGATCATTTTCACCTGACAGCACTTCGAGCGCCTTCATGTATTGTTCCATTGCCAGCGAATCATTTCCTTGTACTAGGTAACAGAGCGCAAGATTTGCCGACACATAAAAAAGGGGGTAAATCGAAATGGACTTTATACTATGCTCAATACAAGCATTATAATCACCTCGTTCATACGCATACCATCCGAGATTACCAATGTTGGCCGCCTGATTTCTTCTTTTGAATGCTCCCTCATCCTGCCTGCTAAAATTCTCATTTACGGGACCATTGTTAATACCTACGGTGCCATTGTTTGACCGGCCGTTTCCGTCATTGACGGGCTTATCAATTACTTTCTGTATCGTCTCCAAAACTGTAAGTAAGGCTGGCTTACCTCTTTTAACAATCGCTACCACATCAATAAATACAGTCACTCCGCTTATCGCAGCCGGGTTCTCCAGCCCAATATAGAATTGACCGCTATTAAACGGGTGATCAACTTTCACAGGACCGGAATTGAATGCTCTGCGGGAAGCCGGTGGATAATAGCTAAACTCATTACCGTTCATAAATTTTGAAAACTGATTTTGAGGAATAACATACGCATTAATAGTAGATTCCCCAGAAGGATAGGTTAATGAGCTCACCAGAGAGGCTGTCAACCCGGTTTTATCGATCAGACGCGCAACCTGGGGCATCAAATTAAGAGCAGGTGGGGTGGACGCCTTTACCGTTGTCAACATATAAATCCATGAAACCGTATTTGCCGGCAAACTAATAGACAAATAAGTTTTTGTAGTTCCTCCAAGTCTCGACTGGCTGTTCAAATAAAATTTTTGATTCTCTATCATCGAAACTACTTCGTATTCCTCATTCGATTGAGCAAATACGGTTAGATTAGATAGCAGTAGGATGAAAATAAATACTCTTTTCATGGTTGAGGGTTTTATATGGTAAATAATAACCAGCTGATTACCATCACTTAATCACAAGAGTAGGTCGTCATACAGTATTACAGCTACGTTTCCAACAGTTGTCCGTTTGAAATCTATCCAAAATCTTTGTCCACCCAGCCTAGAACACAACAAACCATCCTAGCTGCGGCAACTAAACTTTTGCCTGGCAACTTACCAATATCCGCAATCGTCCAATAAACTTTCCCGGCAATCTTAGTCAAACCGCTTCCCTACTCGTCACTACTGTCCTAATAATGCTCCGATAAATCATTTATTGTACAAGCTCTCCTTTTTTCGTTTATTCTTTTATGTTATCTCTCCTATTTCCGTCAAATCACCATTCACTATTCTCTACCTCTCATATATATATCTGTTACGGGAAACCGTATTTTTCATAAATTATAGAGGCTCGTTGTATGCGGACGTACATTATTCTTCGCTACCAATAATATTAAATTCTATATCCCGTTGATACAGGTAACAATTAAATCCCGATGAAACACCCACTATTACTATGCCTATCAATTCTCGCTTGCGTATTGATATGTGCCTGCGGCCCGTCACAAGAGGAAATACAAAAGCGCCAACAGCTTATGCTGGACTCAGTAGTGAGAGCTACCGAGAATAGGATGGCACAGAAGGCCCTCGAAGAGAAGAATGAGCAAGAAAGACTCAGAAAAGAAAAAGAAGAAAACTTAAGACGGAAAAAGGACAGGCGCAGACTATCAGAAACCTTGTTAAGGATGGAAACCGAGCTGGCTGTCCAGGAGCAGAAGTTGGAAGATATCAAGACGCCAAAATTTCTCAGGACTATCGATGCTAAAGAGGAACAGGTAAGAAACCAGTTGATTATTATTCAGCACCTGAAGTCAGCTGCTCAAACAATACGTGAAAAGATCCAATTGATTGATTCAGGCGAGAGCTATTCAATGGAAGAGGATGCCATGTTTCGCCTGAGGTAATAACTAGTACATCCAATTCTCTGCTGGCGGGGGTAAAATAGAAACGTTTATCGTTTCAGGTTTAAGGTTTCACGTTGATTAGTGATCTGGGACCATTCGTCATCCGTCAATCGCCATTCGTAATTGCATTTGCATTGGCTCATTGGCATTTTATTCCTGATTGCTGGCGCGGGTAAAATAGAAACGTTTATCGTTTCAGGTTTAACGTTTCACGTTGATTAATGATCTGGAACCATTCGTCATTCGCCATTCGTAATTGCATTTGCATTGACTCATTGGCATATTATTCCTGATTGCTGGCGCGGGTAAAATAGAAACGTTTATTGTTTCAGGTTTAAGGTTTCATGTTGATTAGTGATCTGGAGCCATTCGTCATCCGCCACTTGCCATTCGTAATTGCATTTTGCATTGGCTCATTGGCATATTATTCCTGATTGTTGGCGTGGGTATGGTCAACACGCTTCCGGAATAAGGGAATCTACCGACCTACCCGTGCCATAGTTATCCGAATAAATGACTATCCGGTAAAACTCGGCAAGATGAACGGTTGCCAATTGCGTTACAATTCATAGAGTCCCATACGGGTTACATCTAAGGCACGGGTAGGTCGCCGGTCTCTGCTATTATGAAACCCGACCGACCATACCCGCGCCAGCGATGACTGTAGCTTCCTGAAGTTCATTCTCTCATCCCCATTCGTAATTCGTCATTCGCAATTCGTCATTCAGAATTGGCTCTGGCTCGTTGATTCTTTCTTCACAGAAATCTTTATTACCACGGGAGCAATCATTAACGCTCATAGGCATCCGATATTTACAACATGAAAGGGCAATCCTTCAAATGGCCACTTCTATTCATGGAAACACTCACGGCTGTGCTGGTTTTACTATTTTTCTACACAGGCGTGGTAAAACTCAAAGGGAGAGAAAATTTTCTCTCCCAATTGTATATGAATCCCCTGCTTAAGGGCTTTCAGCCGCTTTTATCCTGGCTAGTGCCTGTTGCAGAATTAATGATAGGTATCCTGTTGATGTTACCGGCCACGCGGAAAACAGGTCTGTTAGCATCGGCATTACTGCTCGGGTGTTTTAATGTTTACATCGTATGGATGATGACCGCCTTACCTCATCTGCCCTGCAGTTGCGGCGGCATCATCAGCAGCATGAGCTGGAAGGGACATCTGTGGTTGAATATAAGCCTGACGGCCATGAGTCTACTTTCATATAAGTGGTACCCGAAATATAACCTAGGTGAGGTAAGGCCTCTGTAAATAGCAATGGTCTTTTATTATTAAACCTAAAATGACAAATTATGAAAAAGGTAATTCCTGTTGTCCTGGCTGCCATGCTGGCGATCGGTTTCAGTGCGTTCACTCCCTCAAAAACGGAGGATGTGTATTACAAAAATCCCGGAAGTGAAGTCCTCATTCCGACATCCGTTGAACCATGTCCCATCAGCACTGAAGTACAATGCTTCAAAACAATTCCTGTTTTAAACCAGGAACGGCCATTGTTCCATGCAGACGGAACCGCCTACAAATGGGCTGGTCAATAAACTAAAATAGGTAGCAGTGGCTAACCGCTGCTGCCTATCCCCCTCGCTTCCGAACAACCAGAACGCGCATGTACCTTTTCTCCAATTTAAATAAAATTCCCTTTCCTCTCAATGCAGATACAACCTCATCCCAGTCTGTCATTACTGCAGAAACATCTAAGTCTACGGGCCACCGAATTCCTGATTCATCAATTATCGGCAACTTTACTTGCGTTTTTAATTCAACTACCCGAAGAACTTCTGTAAATGGCATCGCCTTAACGTAAATTCCACCGTATGTATCTTTCATATATGCATGCCCACCATTATGATTAGCTCCAAAAAACCGACTTGAAGTATCACTTCTATATACTACCCAACATGGCATTTCGCGAATCTGTATACTTCCTTCAATATTAAACGTTCTTTGAATATCATTAATCAGGAATTTTTGTAAGTAATAAGTTGGCCGGTACGCTCGAAATCGCATAAAATACGAAACCTTACTATCCATCATTTCTACAAATTTATCGTCGCCCTCAATTACTACTCTTGGCCACGTATCTTCATACTCAGACTCACCTCTCATCCAACCCAATCTTCCAAACCAAGCAATAAAACAAAGCTCATTCAATTTTACATTAATAAATTTTAACTGGGGGTCTGAATGCTCAAGCTTCAATAGGAATGGACACCGAAACACGCTACTGTCTTTCGTTTCGAAAAAAACTGACTGAACAACAACGTTCCTTCCTGAGGACTCAATAAGATCGCCAGCACCATTTGCAACAACCTTCTGGTGACTCTCAAAAAAATCATATTTTTTCTCAACGAACAGCTTGATATTCTCACTAGTTACCAACGTTGGACTACTAAACCCAACGACTATTCCGTTATCATCCACCCATACAAAAAAGGGTTGATAAGGAGGTTTAACTTTCTTATACATCACGGAGTCACATATTATATCCATTGACAAGTTATATTTCTTCTTGTACAACCCAAATGTCTTTGGCAATTGCTCATGTTCGTTTCCAATCAAAACAAAAGAGACTTTATCTCGAAACAATTTATCGAGTGAATCTATTTTCGGCAACATTTTCACGCAAACAATACATTGCTCGCCAAAAAATTCAATAATAACAGGCTTGCCGCTTTTAATTACTTTTTTCGTAGTAACACTCTGCACCAATTCCTCAACTGAGCTACCAATTTGTACTTGGCCGCTTGCCATAGAAGCTAATATGAGTAGTACAATAGTCAAAAAACCTTTATTCTCTTTTTTCATTAAAAATATTTTCTAGTTAGTACCCTGGATTCTGAGTTAGTGAAGAATTTCTAAGTAGTTCCGATTGCGGGATTGGATACAGGCCGTCAGAAGGTTTCCAATTTGCTCCCTTTTTAGAGCCCATTACTGAATCAACAAGATGCGTTCTTTTCAAATCAAACCAACGATTAGCTCCTTCAGCCAAAAGTTCTCTTCTTCTTTCCAATAAAATAGAATCCAACAACGCTCCCTGGGTTATTGATGAAATGGTTGATATTCCCGCTCTTTCTCTAATTTTATTCAAATCTTCCAGCCCCCCAGCAACATCATTAACTCGGGCTCTAGCCTCTGCTCTATTCAATACAACTTCAGCGAGCCTAAAAACGCTAGTATATTCCGTAACTACCGAACTAAAGGCTACCTTATACTTATAGGAAAAATAGTATTTAGTGCTGCCGGAGTTATATATCCCAATCCATTTGGCAGGTCGACTATCGTTGGCCTCATATATCGCTAAATTGGCTTCGTCTAAATAAACTAAATAAGGATCGTATGTCAATATCAACAAGAATCCTGTATAACAATTAAAGCCGGGAAGTGTGGGCTGAATCTCCCAAATCTGTTCTTTACTATTCTTCAAAAAAATATCGGAAAGGCTATTCAATAGTATATATTTGTCTGATTGTGAAATAACACTAGTCGCACATTTCGCAGATTCCTGCCACTCTGACCCATACAAGTATATCTTCGAAAGAAGCGCATCCAAGCATGCCTTGTTCGCCCGTAAACGCTCACTTGTTATTGAATTCGTTCTAGATCTATAGTCATCAGGAAGGTCATTCCTGATTCCCTCCAGGTCAGATTTTAAAAACACATATATCTGTTGCAGTTCAGCTCTTGGTATTCTGACATTCTCTTCAAACTTCGTAGAGATTACCAAGGGAACAGACCCGTACAAATTCATCAAATTGAAATATAAAAATGCTCGAATGAATTTTGCCTCTGCTGCAATTTGTTTCTTCACTTGAATACTCAAAGTTGGGGACTCGGTCACACCTTCGATCACGGCATTACACTGATAAATCAACGAATATATTCGCTTCCAAAAATCATCTGTTACATTGCTACTCGGATTGATATTGCAATTGTATATATCCTGATACTCAATTGATGATGAAGCATTCTTGAACTCATCCGCAGACATACCTGTAAACACCACCAAATCACCCAGTAACAGTGAATATTCCAAATTGGCGTAAATAGCCAAAATTGCTGCAGTGGCGGTATTTTCGCTTGAAAAAACTACCCGCCTATCAAGTTGTGAAACTGGCTTACCAGGGTCTACAAATTTTCTGCAAGAAAAAGGTGTAGCTAAAAGTCCTATTAAAAGGACAGTTGACAATTTCTTCATACAATTCAATTATAAATTAAGATTGATTCCCGCAGAAAGGGTTTTAATCGGTGGTAGTAAGTTTAGAGTTTCAGGATCTAAACCTTTAAAATGACTAATTGTAAGCAGATTTTGTCCGGCTACCCAAACTCTATACCATCCACTTCTATACATGAACTGAACATTTCGAAGCCTAACAAATGACGCGTCACTATAAGCTGCATCACTCTGGCGGTAATTGCTATAGGAAGTCGAAGGTTGTGAGGCTGTTGATGTGAATCTTTGAGTATTTGTTAAGTCACCAGAAATCTGCCAACGATTAAGAACCCAATCCGGCTGATTTTCGATAGATCCAGGTTTCTGGAATGAGTTGAGATAATTTCTTGCGTAGGGCTGCTTTGAAAACCCAAAATGGAATGAGAATGAAAACTTCCCATAATAGAAAGTATTTTCAATTCCGCCATAGTATTTTACAACAGTGGAGATTACCTTCTGTTGATCTTTAGAAGATGTAATTTTTCCATCCTTATCAAAATCTGTGAAAACATATAACCCAGTGTTCGGGTCTACCCCTTTACTTTCAAAAGACTTCACAACATTCAAAGGTTTTCCAATAACATAAATAGATGCGTAAGTCGAAGATTCAAAGTTATAAAAAGACACTAACTCATTCTTGGGAATAGTTATATTAAGGCTTGCATTCCATTTAAATCGCCCCTTCCTTAGCAGATCAATGTTTGCTTCAACCTCCCATCCACTATTTGAAATCACAGCCGGTATATTTCTCAAGACTCCCGAAAAACCAGTTGTTATTGGTAAAGTATAATTTACCAGTTGATTAGTTGTTTTATTATAGAAGTAATTCAATGTCAACAGAATGCGGGAATCCATAAGCGCAATATCTAGCCCAAGCTCTGTTTTTCTAACTTTCTCCCAGTTATATCGGGGGCTATAAAGTTGAATGGGATTGTATATAGCGCCATTCATATATTGAGTCGAACTAGGTCCATACAAATCGAGATATTTATAGTCGCCAATCTGATCATTCCCAGTTGTCCCATAGGAAGCTCTCAGCTTTCCGCTACTTATCCACTTTGCATTCTTCATCCATTTTTCAGAGGTCCACACCCATCCAGAGCCAATGGAGTAGAAATTCGCGAATCTTGATTCAGGTCCAAATCTGCTAGAACCATCTCTTCTCGCACTAATCGACACCAAGTACCTTTTATCGAAGTCATATTGCATTCTACTAAAAACTGCGGCATACCTATATTTTATAGCCGTCTCGCTAGTGACTGAAATACTGTTAGCAGACGTAACGCTACCTAGCAAATCATCATTTGCATATCCGGTTCCTTGCACAAACATTCCATTGTTCTCGGAGGACTGAATACTTGCACCTACAAGCAGGTTAAAGTTGTTTCTTTTCCCCACAATTGAACTGAAAATTAATTGCGGTTCAAAAATTTTGATTTGAATATCCCGCTTGTTCCACCCTGATTTTGATTGTGGATTCGTCGAAGGATTCAACGAGGCCATAGGCGATCTATAGCTATCATTATTATAAATCGAGGTATAGCCACCAGTTACACGAAACTCCAGACATGGCAAGAATTTGTAGGATAAATTCGTATTCATTTGCCATGTTTGATTGCTCCCAATGGTGTACTGGAGAACAGAAGTCCACGGATTTACCCAAGTAGAGTTGGCCCATTCCAGCTTTCCATCTGAAGTGAATATTTCAGGCGCATTAGGTGCCGTTCTGATATAATTTGTTAAATCATCTTTTGGCAAGACGCTCCTATTCTGCATAAAACTTAATGAAACCGATATTTCAAATTTCTTATTAACAGAACGATGATTGACATTCGTCATCGCTGAAATCTTCTCAGAATAAAAATCGCCAGCAAAAACCGTAGATTCTCGTCTATATCCCGTGGCACAAAGAAAACGAGTGTGCTGATTTCCCATTGAAACGGATGTGTTCAAGTCAGAAAAAGTCATTGTGTTTCCGATCAATCGCTCCTGCCAATCTGTATACTTCGTGGAATCCCAAAGTTTTAAGTCTGGGGCATTCGAGTTTGTGGGTGTCGAATTATCATTTCTAAATGCCTCCAATCGCATTATTCTAAACTGTTCAGTATTCAGCAAGTTCATAGTCCGTGTAACCTTCCCAAATCCAGACGATGCATTTACTGAAACTAAAGTTTTAGAGATTGTCGCTTTTTTAGTTGTTATCAAAATGACTCCATTAGCGCCTCTTGAACCATAAATAGCAGTTGCAGAGGCATCTTTTAGAACTTCCACACTTTGAATATCAGCAGGGTTTAGAAAATCGAATGGACTAGGTGAAATTCCTGCCGGCAAAAAAGTTGTATTCACAGGAGTAGAGGGGAATGGAACTCCATCAACGACGATAAGCGGATCGAGTCCATTTGCCAAACTATTTCTGCCTCGCAACCGAATCGTAACATTCGACCCCGGCACCCCCGATCCCTGGATGATCTGCAAACCCGCCACTCTGCCACCGAGGGCGAGGATGGGGTTGCTGACGGATTGTTTGCTGATATCTTCCCCCTTCACCTTACTCACCGATTCGACGAGGTAGCGTTTTTTGGCGGAGCCGTAGGCGATGACGACGGTCTGGTCGAGCTCGCCGAGCTTCTGGGTGGTTTCGATTTTCAGGAAACTGGTATTGGTTATGGCAATCTCCCGGGTTTCGATGGATACTCCGGATATTTCGAGGCGGAAGCTGACGGGTACGTCGTCGAGCAGGAACTGCCCCTTTGCATCGGTGGTGGTGCCTTTACTGGTCCCCTTGATCAGTACTGATATACCAGGCAGCCCCTCCCCTTTCTCATCGACCACCTGCCCGGTGAAAACCCTTTTTTCTTCGGCGGCGGCCTTGGGTTTCTTCACCTGGAGCACAATGTGTTTGTCGTTGAGCGTATAGGTCAGGGGCTGGTCTTTGAAACATATTTCCAGCGCACGGACGAGCGTTTCGTTGCGGAAACTCGCCGTTACAGGTTTGGAAAGGCTCATCATTTCCGAACTGTAAATGAAATGATGCCCCGATTGCTGCTCGATACTGGCCATTACTTTCTCCAAGGCCTGGTTTTCGACGGTGAGGCTGATGGACTGCGCACGGCTGCTGAATGCCAGGCACAGGAGCCACAGGGGCAATAGAATTCTTGCAGGTAAATGCATGTGCTACCTTGTTTTGGTTAGACAATAATCGTTTGGTGCGGACAGGGCCTAAGGAGCCTGTCTTCTCACGTGAATAGCAGAATTCTCCATGCTGAAATGTACCTGTCCCGTTTCTTGCAATAACTCCAGGACTCTTGATAAAGGCACGGAACGGTCGATGGTTCCGTTAAAATGAAATGCTATGTGTTCGTCGATCTGTATGGGTATATCGTACCAGCGTTCCAGGATCGGCTTGAGTTCTTCAATGGTCTGGTTTCTAAAACGGAATTCATTGCGTGTCCAGGCGAGTACGGTGGCCAGGTCGGCTTCGCGGATCACCATTTCCTGGTTGATCTGATCGCCCGGTACCAGTTTCTTTCCATTTATGGTAATGGTCCCTTCCTCCAGGCTGATCCATCCTTCGAATCCGTTGATGTTAAAAGCCGTCCCCGTGGCCCGCAGTGTTTGGGTGCCGGTCTGCACCACGAAGGGCCTCGAGGGGTCTTTGGCTACCTGGAAATAGGCTTCCCCGGTTACGATCACCGTTCGCCCGTTGGCTTCGAAGCGGCCGGGGTAACGGATAGAAGAAACCGAATTCAGCCAGACCCGGGTTCCGTCCGGTAATTGCAACCGGTAAAATCCCTTTTGTGGTATCGTTACTTCGTGCCAGGCCGTGTCGAGGCTTTGTTCATATACGATCGCTCCGTCGCGGATATGGATCGCGCCTATCATGGTATCGGTGATCCCTTCCAGCACGATACGTTTTCCATCCGGCAGTCTGAGCTCAGCCTTGCTGCTGCCCGGCGGTATATCGAGGCTGTTCTGTGCCAGTGGTACGACTTCCTTTTTCTCCGGCCACAGATACCAACTGGTGGCGATCGCCGCTATCAGTATCGCTGCCACCGCGTAGATCCATCGCTTCCTTTTCTTCTGCCGTCGTTGGCGGTAACGTAATTTGGTCTCTGCCAGTCTTGCATCGATGTTCCGGGTGGTCTGCCATTTCAAAAAAGAATGGAGATACTCTTCCTCGGTCAGTGCTTCGAAAATCTGCATATGATCGTCGGAAGCAGTTACCCACTCATCGAGTTCTTCCCTTTCTGCCAGGGTCAGCCGATCCGATACGAAACCGGCCATCAGGTAGCCGATGCGTTGCGGGTCAGTCATTCCTTCCCATCTTTTATCCAGCGGTCCCATATGCGTAAAAATTAAGATCAAACAGGCCGCCATTTAATAGAGTGCGAAAGGCCCTCAAAATGTACAGCGCTTTGAAAAAATATTTTTCGAGAAGCAAGAAAATATTCATCTAATAAAGTTTATCAGGTGGTAATAATTGTTTTCCTGACGAGCTGAATGGCGCGGTACCGGTGCTGGCGAACGGTATGCGGGTCGATCTGCAGTTCGGCACCGATCTCCTCCAGCGATTTGCCTTCGAGATAGTGCAGGGTGAGCACCTGTTTCATGCGCAGGGGCAGGTTGTCCATCACCTGCGCGATGCGGGCCAGCATTTCCAGCTCGGCTGCCTGCCCCGGCGCGGGTGTATCGGGAATATTTTCCTCCGATACCCATTGCCATCCCTTCTGCTTTCTGAAATGAGTGAGTACGCGATGGTATACCGTGCGGTGGAGGTAGCTGATCACGGCTTCTATGTGCGCGAGTTTGCGGCGGCGCGACCATAACTCCAGGAAACAATCCTGCACGATGTCCTCGGCCAGCGATTCATCCTTTACATATTTATTGGCATAGAAAGACAGCGGTCCGAACCAGCTGCGAAAGAGCCGGTCGAAGGCCCATTCCTCGCCACCGCGAAATGCCTCCAGGAATCCGGGTTCCATGCCTGGCCAATCTTTACTCACCTGTTTACGGTTTTGAATGAATTGAGCCGGTGGAGGAAAAGAAAGGCGCGGGTCTCCACTTATCGCATTAGGGGCCCTCGCAAGGCCTTGTCACGAATAAGGGAGCCCACGCCAAAACGTGAGCTCTTGCTTATCGTCTCGTGACATCTGAAAATTGCGAGGTTTCTAATGCGAGACTCAAAGCGAAAGCTTCAAATGAGGTCCTGAAGATTTCGCAAAAATAGTTTTCACTGCGAATATAGGGAAAGGTTATATTCTACCACGTTTTAATGAGGTTATTATATAAAGGATATTAATTAGAGGCTAACGATAATGTATGTATCACACAACAGATCATTCCCTGGACTTGCCGCGGCTCCGGTTTCTCCATTCTCGCGGGGTAACGCCAAAATGTTCCCGGAAGGAATTGATGAAACCGGTAACGGTTTCATAACCGGAGAGATAGGCCACGGATTGTATCTGTTCGTCTGTTTGTTCGAGCAGGTAAGTGGCATGTTCCATTTTCAGTTTTTGCAATCGTTCGAAAGTGCCCATGCCGAACAACCGCGAAAAGGCATTCTTCAGCGTGTATACATTGGTATTGAGCATCCTGGCGAGTTCGTGAATGGTATAATGGCGGTCGAGGCTCGCCGCAATGATCCGGTCGGCTTCATAGGCTAGCGCCATCTCGGATTCGCTCAGTTCGCCGGGTAATACTACGGGTGGCCGGGCGAGGTGATAGAAGATCAGCTCACGCACACTATAATCATACAATCCCTGCCGGAGCATGTCTTCATAAGGATTGCGTAAAATTTTATGAATGATCTCTCTCATCGGCTCACTGAGTATTTTCACTGATGAGGGCTGGAGTGATTCAGACAAGGGTAGCTGTGCAATCAGTTCGGGATGAAGGTGAAATACCAGGAACTCGGTATGCTGCCCGGCAGAGAAAACCGCATCCAGCCGGTGATCCAGTGAAAGCCGGTATTGCCCGGGCATTATTTTCTCGGTGGTGGTCTTGTCCTGCCATCCCCCGGTGAGCAATACCTGCAGGCGAAGCTCCCTGCGATCGAAGCGGAACTGAAAAGATTGTTCCGTATTGGTATCGATGGTGAGTAAAGAAAATCCGAAAAGCGGGCTATTGTAGAAGTGATGGTAAAGAGAATAGTCTGCCTGCTCGGTGCCTTCCAGGTCGGCACCAGGCAAACGTGTCCCTCTGTATTTCCTCGCAGAAAGGGACTTCAGGGAGACCGGCTTCCCATTTTCCGAAAACAGTTCCAAATGTATATTTACCAAAGATGGAAAAATCGACCTTCTTTCGTTCGCTGACTTGCTCCCGAAGTAATATTAATTGCGCTCACCTGAAATACTCCTCACGCTCGCCACTGCTACAATTAAAGTAAGGAAAATATGGTTGACTAAAAATGAGTATTTCCCCCGAATTCACCGCGCATTTCTGGCCTTCACTCCGTTTCGCATATAGTTTAACGCCTTGTAAAAGTTGATATTCAGGAGCGCAACAACAGCAGTTTCTGTTCTACCCAGGGCAGGTACAGATCCCAGGCCATCAGGGTACGCAGCAGCCCGTCGTGGCTCGACCGGCATTGTTCATCCAGAAAGAGGCGATCGGGCCGGCCGGTAGAATCTATACGAGCCGCTCTTACGAACCAACTGGCATCCTGGTGCGTGCAGTTATTTGCGATATATGCTACGAACTCCGGGTGTTGCTGACGAAAACGCGCGGCCCTCTGTACTTCAGCGTTCCAAAAAGCAATGGCCCCGCTCCGGTCACCCGGAACGAACAACAAACCCTGGTAACATAACAGATAAAAATCCATCCACCTTGTGATCAGCGGCTTGCACTCTTTGAAAAAAAATATCTCCTCGTCTTTGGCTATCTCTCCTGCTTCCTCCCATTTCCGCCGAATGCCATACCAACTACGCAGGGTAAAGCAGAACCCCTGCCTGATGATCTGCATTTCATCGGCCTGATCACGGCAAATATGGCCGAGATCAGATAAGAACTGACGATGCATGTGATTCCAGTCCAAAAACATAAATCCAGTATCAGTAGAGCAATTCCTGTCAATAAACCTGAAAGGGGCAACCGGCTGATGGTTGCCCTTCAGAGCCATAACTGGCGTTTACCTTAATCAAAAATCAACCTCCACGATCTGCGAGGGGATCGTACAGGAAAATATTGGCGGCTGTAAAAACAACCGCCGCACATCAGACATGAGAAAAATTCTAACTAATCATATAATGACGCAGAAACAGGTAAAAATGTGAAGCGGGGGAGAGACTTTTTTTTGGACGCTGAAACGCTGAGGGCGCAGAGGACGCTGAAACGCTGGGGGCACTGAAGGCGCGCTTGCTTTCATTTTTTGCAACTGGCAAGTTATTTTCTCTCGTAACCCAGCAATCTTAGTGCATTCAGCACCACAACAACTGTTGAGCCTTCGTGGCCGACTACTGCGGGGCCGAGGCTGGCCCATCCCATTATGGTGAGAGGAATCAGCAAGGCAACCATGCCCATGCTGATGAACAGATTTTGTTTGATGATGGTGCGGCTCTTACGGCTGAGCCCAATGGCGAAGGGCAGATTGTCGAGGCGATCGGCCATCAGCGCGATATCGGCGGTTTCCAGGGCTACATCACTTCCGGCAGCACCCATGGCAATGCCCACAGTACTTCTGGCCATGGCTGGTGCATCATTCACGCCATCACCCACCATGGCGATCCTGTTCTCCTGTTTTCTTAAATTGGTAATGGCCGCCACTTTCTCTTCGGGTAACAAATCACCATGCGCATCGGTCAGTCCGATCTTTTCAGCAATGGCGTCGGCCACCCGCTGGTTGTCGCCGGTCAGCATTACCATTTTCCTGATCCCGATGTCTTTAAGTTCTTTCAATACGGCAGCTGCTTCCGGTCGGGGAAGATCCATCACGCCGATAATACCCATGTACTCCTGTCCCCGCTTCACTACCATCGTTGTATTTCCTTCTTCCTGCAATGTTGCCACCAGTCCGGCCACATCGTTGGGCAACCCACCCTCTTCGAAATTCCGGAACAATTCATCATTGCCGATGATTACGGTATGTCCCCTAAACCTGGCTTCGATGCCTTTTCCGAGATGAGCCCGCAGGTCGGTGGCCTCTTCGACCTTTGCATTTTTCAGTTTTTCAAGTCCTCCCTTCACGACGGCCGCTGCCAGAGGATGATCGCTTAATCGTTCAACGGCAACGGCGGTATGCAGCAATTCTTCTTCTCTGATGCCATCGAGCGTGATCACTTTGTTCAGTTTCGGCTTCCCTTCGGTAAGCGTTCCTGTTTTATCGAAAGCAACTGCCGTGAGATTCCCGAGATCTTCGAGCGGACGGCCCCCTTTTACCAGCACGCCCTGCCTGGCCGCACGGGCCACCCCGCTCAATACTGCAGAAGGGGTAGAGATGGCCAGCGCGCAGGGGCTGGCAGCCACGAGTACCGACATGGCCCGGTAAAAACTCTTGCTGAAGGGTTCGTCGATCACGACAAACGCAAACATCAGCAGGGTCACCAATATTAATATAGCGGGCACGTAGTATTTCTCGATGTTCTTGGTGAAATGTTGTGTGGGCGATTGCTGCTGTTCGGCTTCTTTCACCATTTGAATCACGCGGGCCAGTGTAGAATCGGTAGCCTCCCGGATCGTTTGCACTTCCAGCACCCCGGCTCCGTTGAGTGTACCGGCGAATACACGATGCTCTGCAGGTATTTTTTTCTCATCGCTGAAGTTGATGGATTGCGGATCAACCGCTGTCTTGTCGACAGGAATGCTCTCCCCGGTAATGGGTGCCTGGTTTACCGAACTGTTGCCGTATACCACCAATCCGTCGGCGGGTATCTTGCTATTGGGCTTTACAATAACGATCTCTCCTTTTTCCAAATCTTCCACCGGTACTTCTACCTGATCACCGTTTCGCCGGACCAGGGCCATTTTTGGAGAGAGGTCCGCCAGTGCTTCAATCGACTTCCTGGCTTTATCCATCGCCATATTCTCGAGTGAATGACCCAGGCTGAAAAGAAAAAGCAATAAAGCGCCTTCGGGCCATTCGCCCAAGGCAGCGGCACCGGCTGCGGCAACAAGCATGAGAAAATCAATTTCGAATTTTCCATGCCGGAGGCTATGAAAAGCCTCTTTGACGGTATATACGCTGCCGAACAGGTAGGAGACGATATAGGCCGACAGGCTGATCCAGAAGGGTGCGACTCTTTGAAGAACAAACCCGATCAACAGAAATATTCCGCAGATGAGTGAGAAATAAAACTCGGTCTTCTTCCCGAAGATGCCTCCGTGATCATGCTGATGTCCGGTATGTCCTGTTGATGCGCTGTGGCCACTCATAATTAATTCAGAAAATACGAAAGAATTCCTGTAAGAATCAAAATTCCCCCGGTTATTATTCCCGCCTTGTGTTCGAGGGCATGCCAGTTCAATTTCAGCATCCCTTTATAGGCAATACGGATCCAGATAAGCATACCGCTGAGGGTAATGACGGAATATAAGATGGCCAGCAGCAACAAAAACGTCCATCCCTTAGTGCCCGCCAGCAGAAAATAAGCCTCTATCTCCAGGCAGGGCGACAGGAACATGGCGATCACCAGTGCGGCGATGATGGCCGGCCTGCCTTTCTTGTTGAGCTGGTTCTTTTGCAGGTGAAAATGGTGATGGGTGTAGTGCTGCCTGATGAAATAAAGTCCGATCAGGATCAGCAGACTCGGGCCAATCAGGTGACTCCATGCTTCCACATGGCGCGATACCTCGCCTCCGATCATTGCCAGCAACACGCCAATCAATACCGTGCTGACCACATGCGAAAGCCCGGCAATAAAAGTGATCCGCGTGGTTTCGCCCAGGCTCCAGCCTTCTTTTCGCCCGATGGCCAGTACCGGCAGCCAATGATTGGGGATCAGAGCATGCAGTAAACTAATGAATAAACTTCCAATAAGTAGCGACGACATGAACGGTATTGTTTGGCGATTGAAGGGATAAATGTAGAAATTAGAGCGGCAACGATCAAAAGTTAATGTTTTGCAGTTTTCATAGTTGGAAAAAAAAGTTACGGGGATAATTGTCAAATTAGCGTGCGATAATTTTCGAATCAGTCCTTACTTTCATCCGATCGATCTATTTTTACTCCATTCCGTTTTATACATCCACTAAACCAACCCCTGCATGAAGAAATTCCTGCTTCGATCGGCCTTCATCCTGTATGCCTGTCCCCTCCTTGCCCAATCTCAGAAGTTTGTTGATGAAGACCTGGAAAGGTTCTGGACCGCGCTTGACCGCATCAACAGCACAAGCGATTCTACTTTGCAGGCCCGTTACCTCGAAAATATCTATTTATACAAAGGATCCGAAGGCTTGAGAAGCCTGCAGAAAGTGAGGCGTTATACTACGGGAGACTATATTCATGCCATTCGGCAATACCCTGCTTTCTGGAAGTCCATTCGGCCCAATATAGACCGGCACCGGAAATATTATGCTGCCATCGAAGCTGATATCCGGAAATTGAAAAAGATCTACCCTGCTCTCAGGCCTGCACCCATTTATTTCCTGGTCGGCGCTTTTCGCGCTGGCGCCACCATCGACAGCAATAAAGTATTGATAGGATCGGAAATGCAGCTCGGCGATTCGGCTACTGCTATTGGCGAACTACCTGCACATCTTCACGACTTTTACCAGTTATTCAGACCCAGTGAAAATATCGCGCTGACCTGTACGCATGAATATATTCATACGCAACAAAAGCCGCTGGCAGATAACCTGCTTTCCTATTGCCTGTATGAAGGCGTGGCAGAATTTCTTTCCTGTATGGCCACCGGGAAAAATTCGAATACACCCGCGGTTGAATTCGGCAAACAGCATACCGACAAAGTAGTGGCCAGGTTTATGGAAGATATTTATTTTGGCAATGTCAATAACTGGCTTTGGTCGGTGAACCGAAATGAACTTCAGATGAGAGACCTGGGCTATTATATCGGGTACGAAATCTGTGAAAGATACTACCAGAAGAGCGCGAATAAGGCCGAAGCCGTTCGTCAACTGATGGAGCTCGATTTTTTCGATAACAAGCAGGTAGAAATGATCGTGGATGGTTCGGGTCTGTTTCCAAAATCATTGCAGGCGATGTGGAAGGACTATGAGAAAAAAAGACCCCTGGTCGTTTCGGTGAAACCTTTCCTGGAAACCAATACGGTAAAGTCCGGGCTGATCCGGATCGACATCAGCTTTTCACAGGAGATGGACACCACCTTCAGAGGATTCGATGTGGGTCCCAAAGGAGAGGCCTTTGTATACGAATTCAAAAGGATCATCGGCTGGTCTGAAGACCAGAAGACTTTCAGCTATGAGGTATTTGTAAAACCCCGTCAATCCTACCAGTTCTCCATCACAAACGCTTTCAGAAACAAAAATGGCATAAGACTAAAGCCCTTCCTGGTAGAATTCCAGTCGGGCGATTGAGAATGGAGAAGCTCAAGTATTATTTCCGTGTCCTATTTGGCTCTCGGGAAATAATACTTGATCGATACCATGATAATATAGGGTACCAGGGCGACGAACAGAGCCAGGAAGAGGTCTCTTTTTTTGTTGGGATTCTCGTTCCAGGCAGTTTCAAACTTGGTAATGATTTTCTGATCGTACTCTTTTACGATGAATATCCGGTAGAACAGAAAGGTTACCGAAGTGTATATCGTCAGGCTATACATCATCGCCACCGGGTGAGACACGAACCAGGCGTTCTTGATAAATCTCAGGAATGCCAGCTGCAACAGCAGGAGCCATCCGCCTGCGGCCATGGCCAGCAGGTACATAGATTTTAATCTAACTGATAAACTGTCGGGAAAATAGCTCTGTCGGCTATAATAGTGATAGATAGTGAAATAGACGTATTCTAGCTTTTTCACGGGTTGGGTATTAGGGTAAACGGATTAGTAACCATTCTAAAAACGAAAGAGGCGGCAAAAAAGTGTACCCGGAAAAACAACAATACCATAAAACATTGACTATCAATATTCTAATTTGTCTGATTGGCAGAAACCGGAGCATTGTTTATGGTGGATTTATTGACTATCAAGGGGTGTTTACACCTTTAATTTTCCCGTACTTATACCTGTTCGCCGCAGCTATCTTCTACCGAATTTCACGTTCCATCTCTGCTTTAAGGGCACAGGGTTTCATTCTCAGCCAGGATGAATTCCCGGTGCCTTTTGTTTGTCTGCTCTTATAACTGGCATCCCTATCCTGGAAAAACTCAACAACCTATTGGAGGTCTTTTACTTTTTCCTAAATTTCCATCCCTAAAAATCAGCTATCATGCCACAAGCTTCCCTGGAAGGAATCATACTGTTTGTAAAAAATGTTTCCCTGCTTGCTGAATTTTACACCGATTTCTTTGGATGTGTGGTAGTAGAGTCGATGGGTGCCGACTGGCAATTGCTGGATACCGGTGGTGCTTCGATCGGCCTGCACAAGATTCCCGATTCTTTTCACGACAGCCAGGAGGCACCACAATCCTATTACCAGAATACCAAACTGGTGTTTATGATTACTGAAAACCTGGAGGCGCTGCGCAACAGGCTGCTGGCAAAGAATATTTCCATGCGATCCATCAATCAATACCCTCAATGGGGATATGAAATATGTGATGGAGAAGATCCCGAGGGAAATGTGTTTCAGTTGAAAAGAAAATTACCCGGCTAACAGGTTGCGGTACGCAGAAGGTGAAAAATGATAAGTGCGGCTGAAGGCTTTGCTGAAAGTAGCCAGGTCGGGAAAGCCGCATTGAAGGGCGATGGAGCACAGATCATCGCTGGTAGATTGCATGATCCTGATGGCATGCTGCAGCCGCCGGCGAAGCAGGTATTGATAGGGCGACA
Organism: uncultured Chitinophagaceae bacterium; assembly: GCA_964605065.1. Taxonomy (GTDB): domain Bacteria; phylum Bacteroidota; class Bacteroidia; order Chitinophagales; family Chitinophagaceae; genus Endoryza. The sequence continues at coordinate 51,447 of CAZSAQ010000005.1, read as the reverse complement.
CCTCATATAGTTTCCGGAAGCTGCGGATAAAATGAAATTCGGACATCAGGCATTCCCGCGCAACCTCCTGGATGCTATCGATGCTCGTGAAATTCTCCTCTATAAATTCTTTCCCGGTTTTCAGGCGGCGGTAGATCTCTTTCCTGGTCGAAGCCTTCACGTAAGGGAGTTGAGCAATCCGAACCTGGTCCATGAATTTGTGCTTCACTACTTCGGTGGCTATTTCATAGATCCATTCATTGTCCAGGCTGTCGGTTTGCTGGCGAAGAATATTTCTCAGCAGGGACGCACCGTTGAAGGCAACCGATGGACAGGTTTCGAGCCGGATCCAGGCCTGCTCGTACTGCGGAACCACCATCCTGTCGATCAGCCCGCTTTCCTCACCGGCAACCAGGCAGCTGTAAACCTCCGCGATCGTTTGCGGGGAAACATCGACGCAAATGCTCTTAACCGGTCTTCCGGAATCGAACTGGGCAATCACTTCCTCTTCCCTGCCCGATACCAGGATCTCATTCGCTCTCACCGGCAAGTCCATCCCCTTTCGCTGGTAAAAGATCGTTCCTTCGAGTACAAACTTGATGCTATAACTTCTGAAGGCGTTGCGGGTATACCATTCGTTCAGTTCGGAATAATAGATCACGTCACTATCCGAAGGCTTGTTCATACAAGTCTTGTTGTATTCGTTTATTTTTATGAACCGGACAGACATGAAGATGATTTGACACTATTAATTTACCATTATCCCGCGGGATCTACTTTCCGCTTATAAAAATTTCCAGTGCGCCCGCCAGAGCAGGGGATCGATGCCGGTTTTGGCGGAAACCTGGTGCCTGGAAGAGGCAGATTGCCGGGAATGGGTGCATAAGCAAAGGCTCATTAACAAAAAAATCAGCGGTAAGTATTTCATATCAGCGGAATTTTATCGGGCAGGTAATTGAAGACAATAGAGTTGTCCATCCATGGAAGAAATCCACATCTGCCGGCCGATGATCAATGGCTTCGACAGGATCGCGCCCATGTCCTGGTAAAGGGTGATGAGGTCTTCATTTCGGCGGAGAATATTCCGGATGTCATCCCTGTATTGGCCGTTGTCCTTGAAATAACGGGAGTAGTTGGCCTGGCAGCCATCGGTAACAAACTGGAAAAGCGATTCTCCTGTCCGGGCGTCCAGTCCGAACACCTTGCCCATCATAGTGCCGAAATAAATGGCGGAATCACTCCATTCGGGTGAACCGAAAATATTGAAGCCGGCATCGAAGGACCACTTACTGTGTCCGTCTGCCGGATCGAGACTGAGAAAGACACGATCTTCCGAAGTGCCCACATAGAGCGAACCATCCCTGAATAATGGTGTGGTGATCGCCCACCCTTTCAGAAAGCTTCTGTTCCAGAGGCAGAAGGCCTTCGCCGTATCAAGGGCATAGAAATTGAAATCGCGGGCACCCACATAAACGGCATCACCCGCTACCGTGGGCGAACCATTGAACTCGCCCAATGGAAAGTAGCGTTGCCCGACAGATTTGAATTTCCATTTCAGTGTACCCGCTTGCTGGTCGAGCGCATAGAACCAGCCATCGAAAGAACCGACATATACTTTGCCGTTGCTGATGACCGGGTTGGTATGAACAACATTACCGGTTTTGAATTTCCATTTCAGTTTACCGGTGATGGCTTCCACTGCGTAAACATGATGATCCCCGGAACCGAAATAGAGGATCCCGTTTGAGTAAACGGGGGAAGACTGGTAGTAATCGGCGAAACTGTAGCGTTCATATTTTCTTTCTCCGCCGGTCCTGAATTTCCATTGCAGGGTACCCCTGGTATTCACACACCAGAGATAACCATCGCCGCTGAGAAAATATAATTGCTGACCGACCAGGCAGGCTGTGGAACGGATATCGCCGCCGGTTTTTACAGACCATTGCTTCTTTCCCTCCCTTGCATCGATGGCATAAAAAAAACTGTCGGTGCTGCCAATATAGATCACCTCGTCTTTCGCCTGGGGCGATGCCACAAACGCGGCCTTACTGGCGAATTTCCAGGCAACCGTCTGAGATCGGGTTGTTGAAAAAGAACACAAACCGGTGAGAATGGCTATACTAACGACAATTGTTTTCATACCCTACGCTTCATTTTGTGCACCTGGTGCAGGAGATTCAAACTTATCATTCCCCCGCAACGACCATGTTGTCAAAAACTGCTTATTTAAAATGACAGTTTGTTAATTCGGTGAAGCTGCCTGTTGCGAGTGAGTCATGAAGCAGTTGCCTGTGAGTGAGAACGGGAGCGAATGGGAGCGGGAGCGACGATGGAAGAAATTCTATGGAAGCACCCGGGGCAAGAATAAAAAGATCAGCAGAGTTTTAAACGAACAACAGTGAAATCAGAACAGGCTTGTTTGGCAAGCCGGCTAACGAATCGGTCATCCTTCCTTTCCCGCCGATCAAATATGCCTATTGGCCGAAGACCCGAAGTCCCGCCTTCCGGATACTGGTAGCTTTATCTCGTGATTCCATTGAATCATCATTATTCAAAAACACAAAACAAGATCACCATGAAAAAGTTATTGATGGCCTGCCTGGCCGTAGTACTCCTGGGCAGTGCAGGATTTGCCCAGACAACTCCTAAAAAGAATGAAAAAGCAGCTACCACCAAGGTGTCTTCTGACAAAAAGGAAAAAAAAGAAGCCGCCCCGGCCGGAGCACCGCTGAAGAAAGACGGTACACCCGATAAAAGATACAAGGAAAACAAGGGCAAATCTGCCGCCAGTCATTTGAAGAAGAATGGTACGCCCGATAAGCGATACAAGGAAAACAAAAAGCAGTAAGATTTTGAAATCGCGCCGGGTTAATTTTGGAGGGGTGTGAATGAATAGCGAGCCCGGCGGATTTCCATTTTTTGGCTATTTCGTAAATTAGCGGTCGCTGATGGTGTCCCTCATTTACCTGAATCGGAAGCCCATGAACCACTCCCACACGTTGAGATCAATTTATTCCACAGTCTTTCTCCTGTTTTGTTTCGTTGCTTCTTATAGTCAATCTACTCTCCGGATAAAAGTGGAGCATGCCGATCATCATTCACCGCTCGAAGCTGTTTCTATCGCCGTCAATGGACGGGATATGGCTATTACAGGCAAAGACGGAATGGCGCTGTTAACACTCGCTACCGGCCGATATGCGCTTCGCCTGAGTTCTGTAGGTTTTCAAACAACAGATACCATCGTTCCCATCCCGTTTTCCGATACATTACTGATACGGCTGGTTCCTTCTGCCACTACACTCGGCGAAGTAACCGTACTCTCCTCTACCCGCAACAATCAACGAATTGAAAATGCCCCGATAAAAGTGGAGGTATTGGGCAGAGAAGAAATGGAAGAAGAAAGCAGCATCAAACCTGCCGGTATTGCCAGTATCCTGGGCGACATCAGTGGTGTGCAGATCCAGCAAAGCAGCGCCGTCAGTGGCAATGCCAATATCCGCATCCAGGGACTGGACGGACGGTATACGCAAATTTTGAAAGATGGACTGCCATTGTACGATGGTTTCAGTGGCGGGTTTGGCATCCTGAGTATTCCGCCGCTCGATCTCAAACAGGTGGAGCTGATCAAGGGCTCTTCCTCCACGCTGTACGGAGGAGGCGCTATTGGCGGACTGGTTAATATCATCTCCCGCACGCCGGGACAAAAACAGGAGGCTGTGCTCAACCTCAACCAGACCACCCTCAAAGAAACCAACCTGAATACCTATCTCTCCAAAAAATATAAAAAAGCCGGGTATACGTTTTATGCCGGTTATAATTTTCAGAAAGCGGTTGATGTTAACAACGATGGGTTGTCGGATGTGTCCGACTGGAAGGGATGGGTAGTGCATCCCCGTTTGTTTTTTTACCCCGACGACAAAACCACTATTGTGGCCGGGTACACCGGAACATTTGAAAAAAGGAATGGGGGCGATATGATGGTTCTCGATGGCAAGCCGGATGCTGTTCACCAGTTTTTTGAAAATAACCGGATCCATCGCAACAGTCTTGAACTGTCGATGAAAAGAAACCTGGCCCCACATTCCCGCATCGAATGGAAAAACAGTGTCAGTCTGTTCAAAAGAACCATTACCGGCAACGAACCCGACTTTACGGGCCGCCAGCTGAATTACTATTCGGAGATCAGTTTACAGGCACACAATCTGATTGCCGGCGTCAACGCAACCGGCGATCGCTTTACCACGCTGTCCCAACCGCTGTTGCTGAAAGACTTCCATAATAATACGATTGGTGCGTTTGTGCAGCAAACCTGGTACCTGCGTGAAGAAACTTTGCTTGAATTCGGGTTAAGAAATGACTACCATTTCACTTACGGCAATTTCCTTCTCCCGCGCGTTTCTTTTTTCCATCGCTTTAATGAGCAATGGGCTACACGATGGGGTGTAGGTTTCGGCTATAAAACACCCAATGCGCTTGCTCCGCAGAACATCGATATTCCCATCCGGCAGATTCAATCGCTGCCGGAAACAGCGCGTTCCGAAAAATCGGTTGGCTACAATGCCGAAGTGAATTATACATTCCGTTGGGATGAGGATCATGAACTGTTCATCAACCACGCTTTTTTTCTTACCCAGCTCCGCCATCCGTTGGTGGCCACTCTATTACCGAACGACGAATATACTTTTATCAACCAGGACAGATCCGTCCTCACGTATGGATACGATACATACATCAGCGCGGTGATCAACGGCTTTGAATTGTATGCCGGTTATACGTTTACGATCGCCGAGCGTAAATATTTACCCGATCATTCGTTTTTGCCGCTTACACCCAGGAATAGGATGGCATTTACTTTGGTAAAGAATTGGGAAGAACCGGCCTTGCGATTGGGGATCGAGGGCTCCTATACCGGTTCACAGCACCGGCTGGATTACACGTCAACTCCCGGATTCTTCTTCCTGGCGGCAATGATCGAAAAGAAATGGAATCGCCATTTCAGTACCGTTCTGAACGGAGAAAATCTCCTGGACTTCCGCCAAAGCCGGAAGGAAGCATTATATAGCGGCAGCATTACCCATCCAGTATTCAATGCGCTCTGGGCTCCTATTGATGGACGGGTACTGAATTTGTCTGTGAAGTTCAAGTGGTGAGTGCTGCTAACGCGCTCTCCTATCTATCCATCCGCCTTCCTTGTTTTATCATTCAAATTACTCTTCCGGGCGCTGTAAAGGAAATAGATCGCGATTCCGATCACACTCCAGACCAGGAATCGCCACCAGGTAGACCGGTCGAGACTGAACATAAGGAATACATTGAAGAGGATTCCCAGGGTGGCCACAACGGGAAGATATTTCACCCTGTATGGCCTTTGCAATGCCGGCTCCCTCTTTCTCAGGAGCCATACCGCTCCGCATATCATCGCAAAAGCAAACAAGGTGCCGATGCTGGTCATCTTGGTTGCTTTCTCGATCGGTGTTACCGCCGCCACCAGTGAGGCGATGCCTCCCACCAGCAGGGTGCTTTTGTACGGCGTTTTGTAAACAGGGTGTATGGAAGCAAACAATCCCCCGGGTAACAACCCGTCCTTGGCCATATTGAAAAAAATGCGGGTTTGCGAAAGCATCATCACCAGCATCACGGAGATCAGTCCTACCACTGCCGCAACAGTGATGATCCAGGAAGCACCCGTCAGTCCAACCTGTTTGAATGCCGATGCCACCGGTGCACCCAGATCGATATTCTTGTAATTGACCATGCCCGTCAATACCAGTGAAACAAGTATGTACAGGGTGGTACAGACCACCAGCGAGGTAATGATGGCAAAGGGAATGTGCTTCGTTGGGTTGATTGCCTCCTGCGATTGGGTGGAAACAGCGTCAAAACCGATAAAAGCGAAAAACACGATTCCGGCAGCAGTCACCACACCAGACCATCCATAGTGACCCACTGCAGCGTTGTCGATCGTTCTGGCCGGGATAAACGGATGCCAGTTGGATTGGTTGATATAGAACATGCCTACGATCACCACAAACAATACAGCCAGTACTTTCAGTACCACGATGAAATTATTGGTTCTTGCCGATTCCTTGATTCCGCGGTAGAGAATAAAGGTGACCAGCCAAACGATGAGACCGGCCGGCAGGTTGATGGAAAACACGGGGGCCGCCACTCCCGACTGAGCGGCCAGTTCGCGCGCCGAAACCGGATCATTCAGCAGCCACACAGGAATTCCATCGATACCGGCCAGCTGAAGCAGGTTCACGAAATACTTCGACCAACTGACAGCAACTGTAGTGGCGCCCATCATATATTCGAGGATCAGGTTCCACCCGATAAACCAGGCGAACAGTTCGCCCACCGTTCCATAAGAATACGCATAGGCGGAACCGGTAACAGGCAGTATAGAAGAAAATTCGGCATAACACAGGGCGGCAAACAGGCAGCCCACACCCGCCAGTACAAAGGAGAGTGCGAGCGCAGGACCCGCATACAGGTTTGCTGCCACGCCGGTGAGCACAAAAATACCGCCGCCGATAACGGCACCCACTCCCAGGGCAGTGAGTTCCCATTTACCTAAAACCCTTTTCAGCTGGCTGCTTTTGATATCCTGCTCATAAGCCGACAGCGGTTTTTTTCGAAAATAATTCATGTATCAGTGTTAATTGGATGGCAGATGAAGTTGCTTTTCTTTCTGATCGAGCTGGTACCTGACCTGCGCGAGGTGATGAGGTGCGTGGAAGATCATCAGGTACATCATTTCCCTGACGGAAAGCAAACCCAGAAAGGGATGGGGCATGGCCAGCCGGTCGAGAGCGGCTTCATCGAACCGGATGATCGCCTGGCTGACATCCTGCAGCACGGCTCTAAGCCGCGCGATCCAGCCGGCTTTCTCCGAATCGGTTACAGGTGCGGGTATGAATCGCTCCGGCGCTTTCCCCCCTCCCTGCAACTGATCGCGGTAAAGCCTTACCAGGCCCATGCTATCCAGCAGCGGCCGATTGATCGTTCCGAATTTGCCGGCCAACCCTTCCTCCAAATGCAACGCTTTCGCCACTGCTTCGAGGCAGATCGCCAGGTGAGCCAGCTGCTGCGCGGCCGACCACTTGCCAGGCAACACATACGTCAACAAATCCGGGGGTAATCTGTCCACTTCCGCTATGAATGATTCGTGCGTACGGCAAAGGGCTTGCCCGCACTCCTGCGCGGTCAGCGAATGTTTACCTTCAAACACTTCTTCCAGTATGGAAACCGGCAAAAAACAATAGAATTCCATGCAGTGAGTTTTATTTCTGTTTTGGTCAGTTCACTTTCCTCTCAAAAAGACAAACCGCATCTTTTTGATAGTGCTGCGGCAGATTCCGGGTATCGGGCAGTACAAACATACCCAGGAAATCAAACCCGCATTGTGTATAGTGGCTGATCAGTTTTCGGTTGTTGCCCACCGTATCCATCCTTATGTATTTCTTCCCCTGCTGCCGGGCGAAATCCTGCGCCCATGAAACGAGTTCGTTTACCAGTCTTCGCCCGCGATAGTCCGGATGAGTGGCAATCCGGTGAATGTATACGGCCGGATCGCTGTTCCTTTCTCCCCAGATCAGCGGATCTTCCAGGGCGATTGTCCAGATACAGGCGAGGTCATTGTTATCGGCAAGTGCCCATACGGTCCCGGATGCGATGTCCTGTTCAATCATTTCTATTGGAAAATCGGGCCACACCACGATCTCATGTTTGTGTTGAATCTCCCTGGCCCATTCATACATTTTTACTACCTGGTCAATATGGCTGTTATCAAGAGCGATGATGTTCATTCCGGTTGTTGTTGCTGCTTCAGGAAAGAATAAAGTCAACGATGGCGCTGGTATGGATACTGACCGTATCGAAAAGGGGCAGGTCTGTTTCCGAAGGCTTTATCAGCAAGGGCAGTTCGGTACAACCCAGGATCAATCCCGCAGCGCCTCTTTTACGAAGCTCGTCAATGACGAGGGTGTAGCGGCTCCTGGTTTCGGGTTTTACCAGTCCTTTGCCCAATTCATCGCGGATCGTTTGCTGCACATAAGCCCGTTCCTCTTCCGATTCAGGGATCAGTACCTGGATACCTCCTTTCTTCAAGGCGTTTTTGAAAAAATCGCGTTCCATCGTAAAGGAAGTACCCAGCAGGGCAACCGTATCTATCTTCCTGGCCTGAATGTCGCTCACCGTTGCCTGCATCAGGTCAATAAACGGCAAGGGTATTTCTTCCTTCAGTCTGTCGATGTACAGGTGAGCCGTATTGGCGCATAGGGCGATGGCATCTACGGAAGCATGCTGAAGGGTTACGCAGGCATTTTTGAGAAAGTTATAGGCATTGTCCCATCCCAGTTGCTGCAATTGCCCAAAGTCCAGCGAATACAACAATAATTCTGCGGCTTCCAGTCCGCCCCGCTTTTCGTTGACTCTTTTATTGATCTCACGGTAATAGTCAACTGTAGATACCCAGCTGATACCACCGACCAGTCCTACTTTTTTCATGTTAACTCCTGTTGTGTTTGTTCTTTAATAGCTTTTTCTTTTGTATGCAGCATTGCCTTTAGCTGAATCATTCGCCCCAGCAGCCAGGTTTCCCGAACTATTTCCGACAAGCCGGGTTCCTGGGCCAGGCGACAAAGTTCCATATTCAAGGTGTTGATTTCTGTTTCGCGACCCTGTCGGATATCCTGCAGGGTAGATATATCCTGTCCATCCGAGGCGCGACTAATGAGGAGCACCGTATCGTGAATCTCTCCGGCAGTTAAGGCGATACCCCTTTGCCGGGCCACCTGTATACATTGTTCAATGATCCGATCTGCCAGGGACATTACCTCCCCGTTCCTGGCAAAAATTCCGTTGTCTACATCAAGCAGGGGACAGATGGAATTGAAAACGATGTTGGAGAGTGCCTTTTTCCAACTGATGGTTTCAATATCCGCGTCGGCATGAAAACGGAAATAAGCACTGTCCAGCAGGGAAACGATTGACTGCAGGCCGGAGCCTTGTCCTTTCACTATTCCTATCGGGGAGGAAGCAACCGGTTTAAAATGTACCACTTCATTTCTCAGCTGGCTCGTGGCAAATAGTACGCACCGGTAGACTTCGGTGAAGCCCTCCGACAAAAATGGCGTTTCGACACCCAGTCCGTTCTGCATAATAACAAGCGGACCTGTGAGGCGCTGCTGCCGCAGTTTGCGGGCCAGCGCAAGGTTACCATACGATTTACTTGTCACCACGAAAATACCGTCGCGCTCCGACAGGTCTTCTGTGCGTGCCGTAGCCACGCGGCAGGAGGAAGTCGGTTGTTCCTTCAGGGAAAGGGAAATCAGCTCCTCGTTGTTGGCATGTATGTGTGACTGAACCCTTACCAGGGTCACTTTCCTGTTTTCCGATGCCAGAAAGAAAGCCAGTGCTTTACCAATGGCGCCCCCTCCGATGACATAGATATCGCGTTGTTGCTGCATGGTTTTACAAAATTCATTGATTGAATCATACCATAACAGATACAATTTCTATATTTTCGACCATAGCAGTTATGAAGACCATCCCTCAAAACCCCTTATTGTACCAGCGAATAGCTGCTACGATCGAACAACAAATAAAGAAAGAGATTCTGAAAATCGGAGATCGGCTTCCGTCGCTTCGGGTTATCAGCCGTGAATATGGAGTGAGCCAGAGTACGGCCATACAGGCATATCATTATCTCGAAAGCCGTTCGCTGGTGCAGGCGAGGCCGCAATCCGGTTTTTTTGTGTGCCAGTCTCCCCATAACAACCTCGCAACAGTCAGCCGAAGCCGGCCGCCTGTTTCGCTGGCTACGGAGGACATTGATTCGCTGACCGAAAAGGTATACGGCAATCTCGGCAGCGGGAAAAAAATGATCCCTTTTTCTTCGGCACATCCTTGTCCCGACCTGTTACCCGTAGCCAAACTGAACAAGGCCCTGGTGCATGCGATGCGCCGGCTCGACGATGGCGGCGCGGGATATGAACATCCCGCCGGCAATGAAAGATTGCGTCGCCAGATCGCCCGCTGGTCATTCGCCATGGAAGCCAAACTGGATTACCGTGACATACTCGTAACGGCTGGTTGCCTCAATGCGATTTCTTATTGCCTGGCGGCCATTACCAGTCCCGGCGATACGGTGATCATGGAAAGCCCCGTCTCTTTCGGCATGTTGCAGGTGGCACAAAGTTTTTCTTTGCAGGTACTGGAGCTTCCTACAGATCCCGTAACCGGCATCGATATGAACGAATTGGAAAAGGCTTTACAGAGGAAGAAAATAGCTGCCTGCCTGCTCATCAGTAATTTCAGCAATCCAATGGGCTGCTGTATGCCCGACGAACACAAAAAAGCCGTCGCCCGCCTGGCATCCGTTTATGGAGTTCCCATTATTGAAAATGATATCAACGGCGATATTTATTTCGGTGAACAACGCCCGAAATCCTGCAAGACCTATGATGAGGAAGGCTGGGTACTCTGGTGCAGTTCCGTGTCGAAGAGTCTCGCGCCTGGCTATCGTACCGGGTGGGTGGAGGCTGGTCGATTCAGGAATGAAGTGTCGAGAGCACAGCTGTACCGCGCCATTTCGCCGGCCACGCTTACGCAGGAAGTAATCGCGCATTTCCTGGAAACGGGCCGGTACGAAACACACCTGCGTAAACTGCGACAGCAACTGTATTCACGATACCTGATGTATGTGAAGACCATTCATGAGCATTTTCCCTCACCGGATACCCGGTTGAGCAGGCCGCAGGGTGGATTTGTGTTATGGGTGGAATTGCCACGTGACATGGATGCATTGGACTTGTATGACCGGGCGATCAGGCAGCAGATCAGCATCGCCCCCGGCAGGATGTTCTCCCTGCGCAATCAATACCATCATTGCTTCCGGCTGAATTACGGATTACCCTCGAATGAGAAAACAGAAAAAGCACTGCAGGCGCTCGGCAAAATGAGCCGCTCCCTGCCTCTCTCATCGATCTGATCCGTCTTCTTCCAGGCGTGCATTCTTTACCAGTTCGCGATAGAGCGCGAGCTTATTGTACAAGGTCTTCCGATCGATGTTCAATACTTTGGCCGCCTTGGTCTTGTTAAAGTTTGTCTGCTTCAGCGCCTTCACGATCATTTCATATTCATGATCGATGGAAGAAACCCGCAGGGACCTGAGTTTCGATGGCTTTTCTTCTTCCTCCGCCATTGCCTCTCCCAATTCACTCAATAAATCAGGGGAAGATTCAGCCTGGACAAATGCAGCTGCGCCGTTGTGGTGTCTGCCATTTCCGTTGCTGGCCGGCAGGAGGCTATCACGGTATCCCATATGCGGATTTTCCAGGGCAGCCTTCACCGCCTGATGGATATCCTCCTGCATAAATGGTTTAAGCACAAAATCAAAGGCGCCCATTTTCATGGTATCTACCGCCACCCGGCTGTCATTATAAGCCGTAATGATGATCACCGGCACCTGCTGCAATTCCTTGATTTTGCGGATCATGGTTTTGCCATCGGTATCGCCCAGGCGATAATCGCATAAAACGACATCTACTTTCACTTCTGAAAGGATCTCCAGTGCGCGGCCGGCCTTCAAAGTGTCCAGCACTTTGTAACCCTGGCGGCTGAGATAGCTTTTCAGCAAAAAGCAAATATCATAGTCATCATCTATAATTAATATAGTTGCCATAAAATACTTTCTGGTTAGTGTAGGAAAAAATCATGCCCAAATTGCACGCCACTGGGCGCTGGGTATCCGCAGCATCTCGCGGTACTTAGCCACCGTGCGACGTGCCAGCCTGAACCCCTTCTGTGTCAGGCGGTCTGCCAGCTCAAAGTCTGTGAACGGTTTTTCTTTGTTCTCAGACTCAATAATATCCTGCAACGCTTTCTGAATCACCTTGCTGTTGACCACTTCTCCCTGCAGGTCTTTCAACCCTTCTGAAAAAAGATTCTTTAACAGGATATTACCAAAAGGCGTAGAGACATATTTGTTCGAGGTAACCCTGCTGATGGTAGAAATGTCCAGACCCGTGCAATCGGCAATATTCTTCAGGATCATCGGTTTCAGTTGCAGATGGTCGCCTGAAAGAAAATACGCTTCCTGCCACCGTACAATCGCGTTCATAATAGTCAGCATGGTAGATTCGCGCTGGTTGATGGCTGTTAAGAACCACTCGGCCCTTTCCAATTTGCTCTTCAGGTATTGGTTGGCGACTTTATCTTTCTTCTGGCAAAGAGCTTTCATGCTATCGATCCAGGATTGATTGATGAACAGCGATTCGGAGCGCTGACGGGCAAGGCTGATCACCACCTGTTCTTCTTCCACCACGGCGATGAAGTCGGGCACAATCCGCTCCCTGGCCTCTTCGGCAGTGGATCCCTGGCTCACCGGCCTGAACTGCAAGCCAGCAATCAGCTCCAGGATATTGCGCAATTGTTCATGCGTCATTCCGGTAGCTTCCATCAGCCGGTGGATTTCACCATTGCTCAGTTCTTTATAATGGTCGGCGATCAGCTGGGTAGCCCGTTTTACTTCCGGCACCTGCTGATCCATCCGGTTCAACTGAAGCAGGAAACACTCCTGCATTTTGCGGGCCCCGATGCCTGCAGGGTCGAGCTGCTGAATTTTTGCCAGCACCTGTTCCACCTGCTCACTGTCTACCCATTTGTTTTCCTTGAATGAATAGTCTTCCGCGATGGTTTCCACAGAATCTTCCAGCATGCCGGCATCGCTCAGCGATTCAATGATGTACTCAGCGAGGCTCATTTCTTCAGCAGGAAGATTCATCCATTTCACCTGCTCTTTCAGCGAGTCTCGGAAATCGGTTTCAAAAAGAATGGGCTTTTCCGGTATCTGTGAAGCAGAAAAATAGGCCGCATGCTCCTGGCGGTAGTCCGGTATATCATCATAACCGTATTCCTCCCAGGATGCAAATTCCTGTTGTTCGTCCTTGCGGGATTCCGGCTCTTCCTCCTTTGCTTTTTCCTCCAGTACCGGGTTCTCTTCCAGTTCCTGTTCAATTCTCCTCTCCAGCTCCATGGTGGTGAGGTGGAACAGGTTGAGCATTTCGATCTGACTCGGAAGAATTTTTATCTGTTGCTTCTGACTGAGTTTTTGTGTGATCATACCATTACAATTTTATGGATGGTTTCACCGATGAAAGTCAAGCATCAGGCCATTTGACCTTAAAAACTGATAATTTTTTTTAAAAGCGGGAACGGCCTGTTTCCGAAGGAGAAATATGACCTAACCGTGATTTTTCGTGGAAATGTTTCCACAGGAAGTGGCGATGCTTCTTCACGGGGCTTTTAGTCCGGGGGAATATAGTCTACAGTTTGAGGAGGTGAATGAACCGAACCCGGCGCAGTGGAGAAGCCATACGTCTGCTGCACTCATCAGGGTGGCGTGGTTCGCTTTTTGGGTGAGTGGAGTTAAACACGTGTACCATGAAAGAAGAGCAACTCGATGAGCAGAAATTGAAGATCTCCCGCTTCTATAACAAAGTTGCCACGGCCATCACCCAGGCCGTGGGGCGCCCTGTGGCCACTTTACTCGCTATGCTGATCGTTATTGCCTGGGCGGCGAGCGGGCCCATTTTTCATTTTTCCGATACCTGGCAATTGGTGATCAACACCGGGACCACCATCATCACTTTCCTGATGGTATTTGTGATCCAGCAATCACAAAACAAAGACACGACCGCCATACAGCTGAAACTGAATGAGCTGATCGCTACCAGCGAAAAGGCCAGTAACCGTCTGATCGATATTGAAGACCTCACCGAAGAGGAGCTGAAGGTACTCAAGCGGTTTTATATCAAGTTATCCGAAGCGGCAGAGGCCAATCGCGAACTTTTTGCTTCTCATTCCATAGATGAAGCGGAAGAGAATTCCCTTCGCAAGCAGGGCCGGCGAAATAAAAAAAGCAACCGGCAAAAACAGGAAGAGTAGCGATCATACTGCCCTGTTCACGATCGCGGTAACTACCTCTGTAAGGTTATCATCGTTGATGAGGGCATCCGGTTTCAACAGATTCAGGCCCTGCTGCGGCATGAAGCCAACTTCAGATAGCTGCGGATCCTGTATCGCCACAAAACCCCGGGCTTCGCGAATGGCCAGCAATCCTTCGGCGCCATCGGCATTGGCTCCCGACAATAAAATCGCGGCGCACCGGTTTCCAAAAGTATGAGCGGCGGAGGTAAAGCTCACATCAATGCTTGGCCGGCTGAAGTGGACCTTTTCAGAAATATCAAGTGCGAACGATTGGGTATCTTCCACCAGCAGGTGATAATCGGAGGGTGCGATATAGATGGTTTCCGCTTTGATGGCCTCCTTATCTTCCACTTCCTTCACCCGCCGGCCTGTTCTGGCTTTCAGCAGATCGGTCAGAATCGAATCATTGCCATTGCGCCGGTGCACCACCACCACCACAGCCAGCCGGGTTTCTTCGGGTAGTGCCATAACGATCCTGAGCAGCCATTCGAGGCTACCGGCTGATCCGCCGATGATCAGAAGCTGCTGTGCTATTGCATCTTTCTCCATATTTTCTCTTTTGCTTCGAATGCCTGGTATTTACCGGCGATGGTTGAAAACCGGATATTCTCCTTGGAGCCCAACAGGAGGAAGCCCAGTTTCTGCAAACTTTCATCGAACAGGTTGAGCACTTTGTCCTGAAGTGTCTTATCAAAATAAATCATCACATTCCGGCAGAAGATCACCTGGAATTCGTTGAACGAACGGTCTGATACCAGGTTGTGCGTGGAAGCGATCATTTTTTCACTCAGCGATTGATCGAAAAGCGCCCAGTCATAATTGGCCGTATAGTAAGAAGAGAAATCCCTTTTTCCACCCGACTGTATATAATTCTCCGAATATTGTTTCATCTGGTGCAACGGAAAAATGCCTTTTCTTACATTCTCCACAACGGAAGGGTTCAGGTCAGTAGCGTATATCCGGGACCGTTCCAGCAGATTGGCTTCCTTCAGCAATATCGCCATCGAATATACCTCTTCCCCCGAAGAGCAACCGGCATGCCAGATGCGGATGAAGGGATGCGTGGCCAGAACCGGTAAAATCTTGTCCCGGACTGTTTTAAAAAATGAAGGATCCCGAAACATCTCTGTTACGTTAACCGTCAGTTCTTCCACCAGGTGTGGCCAATACCCCGTATCTGTTCGAACGCGATACAGCAATTCCGCGAAGCTGTGAAAATGATCTACCGCAATCAGGCGACTCACCCTTCTTTTCAGGGAGGCTCTTGCATAATTGGAGAAATCGTACCCATAGAGGCTAAATACCTCGTTAATGAGCATTTCGAGTTCTTCCTCCCTGATATTAATATCTCTCAATGGTTCGGTTTGTGAAATTGTTTCAGCATCTCGAGCAGCCTGTCTACATCGATCGGCTTGGACAAATAGTCCGTCGCGCCGGCGGACAGGCATTTTTCCCGATCCCCTGCCATGGCCTGGGCGGTGACCGCGACAACCGGCAGTTCCTTCCATTGTCCCTCAGCCCTGATCAGCGACAAAGTTTCGTAGCCATCCATCCCGGGCATCATCATATCGAGCAGCACCAGGCCGACGTCCCTTTCGGCTGATAATTTTTCCAATCCCTCCCGTGCATCCATCGCCGTATGAACGGTGATGTTCCTCGCTTGCAATACAGCTTTGAGGGCAAATATGTTCCGCTGGTCATCATCGATAATTAAAACAGCACTCATGAAAGATTGTTTTGAAGAACCATAACAATTAGTAAAGCCAGACTCTCAGCAGGGAAATCAGCTGATCGACATCCACCGGCTTGGTGATATAGTCTGAAGCGCCTGCCTCGATGCATTTCTCCCGATCGCCAGTCATCGCCTTGGCCGTTACCGCAATGATCGGAAGACTTTTATATTTTGAATTGGCCCTGATTCGACGGGTAGATTCATATCCGTCCATTTCCGGCATCATCATATCCATGAGGATGATGTCGACTTTTCTTTTCTCTTCCAGCAGGCTCAATGCCTCTTTCCCATCTGTTGCTGAAATAACATTGACTTCATAATGCTCCAGCGATTTGGTGAGAGAGAATATATTTCGCGCGTCATCATCCACGATCATGACCGTTTTTCCTTTCAGCACTTCCGACACGCCTCCAATTTTCTTGCTGCGGCTGGATTTGCCATTTTTTCTTGTTTCTTCCACCAGGTGCAGGAAGAGTGATACCTCGTCGAGTATGCGCTGATAGGAATGTGCCGTCTTGATCACAATCGAATCGGCATACTGCCTGATTCTTTTCTCTTCCACATGCGACAGGTTCTTGCCGGTAAAAATGATGATCGGGAGATTTTCCATGCCCGGAGTCTTTTTCACTTCTTCCAGCATTTCGTAGGAGTGAGGAGCCGGAATGCCCATATCCAGGATGACACAATCCACTTCATGGCGATTCAGCGCCTGTATGCCGTCTCCCACATTGTTCCTGATTTCCGAGGCTACATTGAACTGCTGGAGGAAATAGGAAAGCGCCTGCGCATGTTTGGAATTCTCTTCCACGATCAGCACTTTTTTGGGATGCTTGCTGAGCGCCTGCTCAATGCGCTGGAACATCTCTCCCAGTTTCTCAAATGCAACCGGCTTGTTGATAAAGTCGACGGCACCTTTGGTCAGTCCCTTGGTTTTAATATCGAAGGAAGACATCATGTGTACCGGTATCGGCCTTGTCTGCGGATTCGATTTGAGGGCATCCATCACTTCCCATCCGCTTTTTACCGGCAGTTGAATATCCAGCAAAATGCCGGTGGGCAACAGTTGCCGGGCGAGTTCAATACCCTCGTCTCCCCGAACAGCCACGATTCCCTTATACCCTCTCGACCGGGTGTAATCCAGCAGGGATCTCGCAAAAGAGGTATCGTCCTCGATGATCAGGATGATACGGTCTCCCGGTTGCAACAGGTTCCGGTCGTCGGCAATGGCGGGTGGAATTACCGGGGCTATGTACTTTTCGTAGTCGATGGCTGTTTCGTCCGGCTTTATCCCCATTTCAGAAGGATCGGGATAATGCGTTTCCAATATTTTATCGGTTACAGCGGGCTTACTGACGGGTATGGTTAATGTAAAATCACTTCCTTTGCCTTCCTGGCTCTGCAAGCTGATATCGCCTCCCAACAAGCGAGCCAGCTGACGGCTGATCGAAAGACCCAAACCGGTGCCGCCATATTGCCGGCGGGTTGATCCGTCGGCCTGCTGAAACGCCTCGAAGATGGTTTGTTGTTTATCGGCAGGTATGCCGATTCCGGTATCCTTCACAGAAAAGGAAATATCCTGTCCCGCCGATCTCATGGTTAATACAACGGAACCTTTGCGGGTAAACTTAAGCGCATTGGACAGCAGGTTGCGCAGGATCTGTTCGAGCCGCAGCTGGTCGGTTTCTATCAGGTCCGGCACGCCCGTTTCCCTGCTGATGTTGAATTCGATCCCCTTTTCACGAGCCATGTGTTCAAAGAGTCCTTTCAATTCTTCGGTAAGCTTATCGAGCGACAAGGGCAGGTATTCGAGGTCCATCCGACCCGATTCAATTTTTGACAAGTCCAATATTTCATCAATGAGGGTTAACAGTCCCTTGCCGGAACTTTGAATAACCTGTGCATATTCTACCTGGTCGCTGTTGAGGTTGTGCGGATGGTTCTCCGATAACAACCGCGATAAAAGTAAGATCGAATTGAGCGGTGTTCGCAGTTCATGCGACATGTTTGCGAGAAATTCCGATTTATACCGGGTTGACAATTCCAGCTCTTCCGCCTTTCTTTGAATTTCAAGATTCCTTTCGAGTATCAGTTCGTTCTTTTCTTCCAGAAGACGGCTTCGTTCTTCCAGTTCCTGATTGGCCTGCTGCAATTCCTCCTGCTGCACTTTCAGTTCTTCCTCCGAGGCCTGTAGTTCTTCGGATTGTGCTTCAAGTTCGGTATTGATGTTCTCCAGTTCAGATTGCTGCGCCTGCAATTCTTCGGATTGTGCCTGGGTTTCGGCCAGCAGTTCCTCCAGGCGCTGATGATCCTGCGCGCTTTGGATGGCTGTACCGATATTTTCGGCCGCCACTTTCAGGAACTCCATTTTGGTGGCATCGTAGGTTAGCAGGGAACCCATTTCGATGACTGCTTTTACCCTGCCCTCGTGGAGTACAGGAACAGCGATCATATTTTTCGGCTTGATGCTTCCCCCGGAAAAGGAAAGCACCAAATCTGTTTCTTCGAGATTTGTTACCTGTTCCATTTTGGCGGAAGCGGCAGCCCTTCCCGCCAGGCCTTCGCCGGTTTTCAACCCGCCCCTGGCAGACTCCGCATCCAGTCCCACGGCCGCTTCGAGATTCAGGTAACGATGATCCCTGGAAATATAAAAAGCACCCAGCTCGGATCCGGTATAAGCGGTCAGGTGTTCCAATGATTTTGACAGAAGGGTTGCCAGGTCCTTTTCACCGATCATCTTTTCGTTAAGAGTGGCGATGCCCGATTGCAACCATTCTTTTTGCGATAGAGAGGTAAAGGAATAGTCCA
Organism: uncultured Chitinophagaceae bacterium; assembly: GCA_964605065.1. GTDB lineage: Bacteria > Bacteroidota > Bacteroidia > Chitinophagales > Chitinophagaceae > Endoryza. The sequence goes on along the minus strand of CAZSAQ010000005.1, from coordinate 32,939 downwards.
GCGACTCCGCCATCTTGTTGAGCGCAGTGGCGATGCTTCCCAGCGAGTCCTTTCCTTCATCATCCACGCTGATCTTATAATCTCCCGAAGAGATCTTGTCGGCAATGCCTCCAATGATCTCCACGCGCCTGGATATTTCCTGGTCTTTTTGCTCCAGTTCCGTTTGCAGTCTGACCCGGTTTTCATAGTCCGCATTAACCCGGTAAAACGAAACAATCGTTACCAGCAATGACAATATGGAAGCAACGGCGATAAGAACCGGAGTGGATGAGGCGAAACGGTTCATGGTATCGGTTCTCCTGATCAGCAGCGAACGCTCGCGGTTTTGCATCTGCGCTACCAGTTGCCTTGCCTGATCCATGTAGATCTTGCCCTGTTCGAGATCATCCACCTCATAAGCCCGTCCGGCGGCCTTATCATCAATCAACTCCTGCAGCTTGGACATTCTTCCCTGCACTATTTTTTTCAGGTTGAACAAGTCCTTTTGCTGGTCTTCATTATCGCTAGCCAGCGACATCAGTTCGTCGATTGTTCGGTTAACCCTCGACAGTGAGCCGTTGTACGGCTCCAGGAATTCACGATTACCTGTCAGCAAAAATCCGCGCTGTCCGGTTTCGGCGTCTTTCAGTACCGAGATCACATCTTCCAGTTTGACGTACACCTGGTTGGTATGATTGACCAGGCGTTGTGATTCCAGCAGGTTGGTGATACTGAAATAGGAAGCGATGGCGCTTACGATCAGTAAAAGCAACGAAATGGAATAACCCGTGATCAGGTTTCTCTTGAACGAGCTGTTCATATCGGCTTTTTTATTTAACGGGGTCAGGCTGAATCGCATATTGTTGAATGGGAATTACGATAATGAAAGTGGAACCCTCGCCTTCCTGGCTACGGGCGCTGATAAATCCGTGGTGGTTTTCTACAATCTTTTTTACGATGGCCAGACCAATGCCTGTTCCCTCAAATTCATCCTTGCCATGCAATCTCTGGAACATGGTGAATATCCGGTCGAGATAGATTTCATCGAATCCGATCCCGTTGTCGCGGAAATAGATCCGCAGGAAGTTCCCGTTGGCCACGGCCGGCGCGTCCAGGCTTTTTTGCAGGGAAGTATCACTCCATATCTCAAGCAGGACCGGGTTTTCGCTGCGGGAAAATTTCAAGGCATTGCTGATGATATTCTGGAATACCTGGCGGATCTGGCCGGGAATGACCTCTGCCGCAGGCACTGCGGAGAGTTTCACTTGCGCTTTTCTTTCGCGGATCGACAATTCAAGATCGTTGAGGGTATCCTGAAGTATCGGTTGAAGGGCGGTTGACTGATACTGCGCGTCCATCGACAGCTTCGAATAGTTCAACAGGTCGTTGATGAGGTTCCTCATTCTTTCCGACGAATGAATGATCTTGTTCAGGTACAGCACAGCTTCGCTTCCCTCTTCCTTGCAGAATTCCGAAAGCAGCAGGCTGAATGTGCTGATCTTTCGAAGCGGTTCCTGCAGATCATGGGAGGCCACGGAAGTAAACTGCTGCAGTTCGGTATTGCTGGCCTCCAGCTTGCGGTTGGTATCCAGCAGCGATCGGGTTCTCTCGCCGATCTTTTCCTCGAGCGAAAGGTTGATATCTTCCAGCGCCTTCTGGGCCTGCTTGCGTACTTCTATTTCCTGCCGGAGCGCTTCCTGTATCTTCTTCAGTTCGCTGGTTTGCTGGTAAAGTCTGCAGAATGTTTTTACTTTCAGCAACAGCAGGTCCGGGTCGAAGGGTTTGGTGATATAATCAACACCGCCCGAAGCATACCCTTTTGTAATAAACCGTTTGTCAATATTCACTGCAGACAGGAAGATGATCGGGATATTTTTTGTTTTACTGTACCCAGCCAGCGTTTCGGCCACTTCATATCCATCCATCTCCGGCATCTGCACATCCAATATGATCAGTTCAAATTCCTGTTTGAGGATCTTTCTCAACGCCTCCTCTCCAGACAGCGCTGTTTCTACTTCATAGAGGTGCAACTGAAGGAGTGACTTCAGCGAAAAGAGATTTTCAGGTTTGTCGTCAACGATCAATATCATAGTCTGGCTCCCTTCTGCCGGTGATAAAATTTGTGTTAACAGGCAACAAAATGATTGCCGGTATTACTGAGCGCCCGCAGGGAGTCTTCCAGTCTTTCGGGAAATCCCGCGGTAATTGCCAGCATTATTTTTTTCAGGTCCGAAATACTGGAAGGCTTGGTGATGAAACAGATCGCGCCGGCGGCAATGGTTTCCTGTTTGTCTCTGGGCAGCGAAGAAGTGGTGTAAATAATCACCGGAATATCTTTCAGCAAGGGGTCCTTTTTGAGAAGCAACAGGCATTCCTTGCCATTCATTCGCGGCATATTCAGATCGAGAAAGATGATATCGGGTGATCGTTGCCGGCCCGACTGCAAATACTCAAAGGCCTCCTTTCCATCCCGGGCCGACAGAAAAATAATTGATTTGTCGATATCCGATACCACTTTTCTGAACAGCAGGGTATCGTCCATATCATCATCGATCAGCAATATGGTCATTGTTGTTTCCATCAGACTGTCCAAATGTTGATTCCGTCACTAGCCAGCGGCCGGGTTTTGAAGTTGAAAATTTGTTTAGTACCAAACAATCGGCGTGCCATGGATATTGAACAAGCGAACTGACTGAAAACTTCCCTCCTCTCCCGGACTCCCCAAACCGAAGGAAGAAACGAACATGTTCTTTACACCGGCAACCAGATATGAAAAGTGGACCCGTTTCCCGGCTCCCCTTCAGCAGAGATCAATCCCTTGTGGTTCTCCACTATCTTTTTAACAATGCTGAGACCGATTCCTGTACCGGCAAACTGGTCTCTTGAATGGAGGCGTTGAAATAACTGGAATATCTGTTCACTGAACTGTTGTTCAAAGCCGATCCCATTATCAGAAAGTTTAATATAGAGGTATTCGCGGTCTTTGTCAGGTAGTATTCCCGGTCCTGCCATTTCATAGCGAATGCGGATAACAGGATTTTGCGGACAAAACTTCAGTGAATTGCTGATAAGGTTGTGAAACAGCTGTTTCAACTGAAAAGGAATGCCTTCCACTTTCGGCAGTTGTGGATAATCCACCACCGCCTGTTTTTCCGCGATCATCAGTTCGAAATCCTGGATCACCTCTTCCATAACGGTATTGAGGTCTACCGTTGTTCTTTCCTCATTCCTGTCGGAGAGCCGGCTGTAAGAAAGAACGGAGCGGATCAGTTCCGACATTCTTTTAGCGGATTGCCGGATCTTTCCGAAATAGCGGTTGGCTTCTTCTTTTCCCTCTGCCTGCTGAAGCAGGTCAATGAAAGTTTGAATTTTACGGAGGGGCTCCTGCAGATCGTGGCTGGCAATGTAGTTGAATGATTCCAGTTCGTTATTGGTTCTTTCCAGTTCCGCGTTCTTCTGCTGAAGTGCCTCATTGGCCCATCGCACTTTTTCTGTCGCTTCCATTACATCGGTAATATCGTGGCCCACCACCATCGCGCCATAAATGGAGCCATCGCTTTCACGCAACGGCACAAAATAATTCTGCAGCCATTTGTCGGCCACCAGCGAACGGTAAGCTTCCTTCATGAAACTGTCTCCCTGCAGGCATCGCGTCAGGTCCTGCTGAAATTCGGACTGCTGCAGGTGAGGAAACACTTCCAACAGCGATCGATTGGTATACTGATCCTTTTGCAGGTTGAATTGCTGTTCCATCCTGGAGTTGCCCAGAATATATTTCATTTCTTTATCGAAAACCGCGATGGCATCATTGGACGAGTTGAGCACTGCTTCTATAAATTCCTTTTCATGCTGCAGTTCTGCTGTTCTTGCGGCCACCAGGCTTTCCAGCTTTTCGGAAAAGTTTTTCTGGTCGTCGATATCGGTGCAGGTGCCAAACCATTTTACGATTTTTCCCTGGCAATCTCTTACCGGAAGGCTCCTCCCCAGGAACCAACGGTAATGGCCCGGCCGGGTACGGTCTTTCAGACGGTATTCCACTTCGTAAAGCGTGGCAGTAGTCAGCGCTTTGTTCCAGGCCTCTACCGTTCTGTCGAGGTCTTCGGGGTGAATAAGCGGCATCCAGCTTTGGTCGCCATAAGATTCTTCATATCCCGTATACTCATACCAGCGTTTGTTGTAGTAGTCCGTCTGTCCATCCGGCTGGGCGGTCCATACCATCTGTGGCATCATATCGGCCAGTTGCTTGAAACGCTCTTCGCTTTCCTTCACTTTCATCTCTCCGATCTTCTGAGCATGAATATCGGTAGCCGTTCCAAACCATTTAACGATTTCGCCCTGTTCATTTTTTTGTGGAAATGCCCTGCTGAGGTGCCAGTGAAAATTGCCGTCTTTCATCTTGATACGGTGCGCTATTTCATAAGCGGGCAGTCCCTTGCTGACCGCAGCTTCCCAGGCTTCCACCGTGGCCGGAAGATCATCAGGATGCAATACCCCTTCCCAGGACCAGGTACCATCTTCGTATTGAATGGCGCCGGCAAACTCTTCCACCCGGTTGTTGTAGTAGGTTACCTTGCCTTCGCTGTCGGCGATCCATACCACCTGCGGCATCGCGTTGGCCAGTTCCTTGAGCTGCTTTTCGTTTTCACGGATCTGTTGATGCAGCAGGGCGACCGGGGTTACCTCATAGGCGATAACGGCCACTCCGTCTATTTTTCCGTCGCTGTCCCGGACGGCCTGGTAAACAAAATCGCAATACCGGGTTTCCGTTTTTCCTTTTCGTTTAATGATGATTGGTACCTGGCTCCCCAGGTAGGGTTGACCCGTATCCATTACCTGGTAGAGTATTGTTCCGAAGCCCTGGGCCAGTACCTCGGGCATAATGGAATAGAGGGAGCGCCCGATCATCGATTCGCGGGTTTGTCCGAAAAAATCGAGACAGGTATCATTGGCTACCGATACTATAAAGGCTGATCCCTTGAATATGGAGATTGCGAAGGGAGAAGAGGAAACCATGTTCTGGAAACGCTGTTCACTCTCTTCGATCTTTTTCCTGGCCAGCACCCGTTCCGTTACTTCCACCGCGTGAATCATGATGTCCGACACCTGCCCTCCGGCATCCCTGATCGGCTGCGCCACGAAATCGTAGTAGCCTGTTCTCAAAGTTTGCTGGTGAAATAACCGTCCCGGAAACTCCCGGCCATGATAGGCTTCTCCCGAATCGAATACGCCCATCAGCAACTCAAATACGCCCTGCCCTTCGAGTTCCGGATACACTTTCCGGAGCGGTTGACCCAGCAGTTCCTGTTGCTGGCGACCGAAAAGGGACTCAAAAAGGGGATTAACAAACGAGAAGATGAACTGCGGCCCCTCAAGGATCGCAATCGCCGCGGGCGCCTGCATAAACAGGGCTTTCATTCGTGCTTCACAACTGAACGGTGAAGCCGGTATGGTGGTGGGTGCAGTCGACATGTGTTTGGTGTATGGTGGCCGGGCTGATTTTGGTTGTTACAACTTTATCCATTAGTAAATCCCGGCATGCATACCCCGGGTAATAAACGAAAATGGTGCCGCAAAAAAGATCATTGTCCCGTACCGGCCGGAAGTGATTCCTGGCTGCCGGAAAGAGCCGATTCGGTCACTCTCTCCGTGCCCTTATAGACCCAATCGTTCAATAGTTGGTGTATGACAGTTTTGATATCGGTCATCGAGTTGGGTTTCACAAAAAACCCCCTGGCGCCTTCTTCATAGGCGGTCTTAATGGAAGCGGGTGAACTGGCTGTTGAATACATGATGACCGGCACTGGCAACATCGCTTCGAGCCGACGGATCTCCTTCAGACACTGGCAACCATCGCTGCCTGGCATATTCATATCGATTACGATGAGATGTGGAAGAGAATTGATCTGCGCGAAGCTGGAAAGCAGATCGGCGCAGGAACTAAACGTCTTGAGATCTACCTGCGGATCCACTTCGCGAAGGGCGGTGGCAAAGACAAAGTGATCATCCGGGTCGTCGTCCACTAGGAATACCGATTTATATCTTTCCTTCAATTCCATTGGAAGATATATATAAAAAAGGGGCCAGAATGAATATTCAACCCCGATTAAAATCCAAATATCCTATGAAAAACCAGTTTAACCGGTTCAAAAAACATTCCATGGAGCCGGTGGCCTGAGGGCTTTTATAACTACCGGGATTATTTTCCCCTTTTTGAGGAGTTGCTGGGTATTTGTTTCCTCTTTCCGGTAAAGATTTACCCGCCCATTCAACAGGATTGCAATCACTCAAAAGACGGGCTCCCAGCCTTTTTCATAGCTTCTCTTCCATAAACCGGCCGCTTCTTTATCATGCAGGATGTGCCCATTGGAGGGATCACATACCAATCGCCTGCCCACTCGCTGTGAAATGTTGGCGAGATGACAGAGTAATACGCTCCTGGCTCCTTCTTCGATCGGTGAATGGAGAGCGGCTTCTCCCCGGACGGATTGTACAAAATTTTCCAGGTGCAGGAGTTCAATAGAACCGCTGGCGCTAACCGTATTACCCGCTTCCGTTTTTACATCTGTTTTTACTTCTCTCATCAGTTTATTGCTGCTGTCAAAGAATTTGTATTCTCCTCCGCCATTGTTAACCAGGGTTCCTTTCTCTCCATAAATAATAAATCCCCTGCCGGACCCTTCCACCGGATAATGGTTGCAGCTTCTTCCTTCCCAGGTGATGGCTTTGCCATCGGCAAATTCAAAACTGGCTACTTGTGTGTCGGGAGTTTGCCAGTCGTCCTGGTAGGCATACCGGCCTCCTGCAGAAGTAACGGCAGTGGGGTAATCTGTTCCCAGGAACCAGCGGCAGCAATCAATTTCGTGTGTGCCGTTGTTACAGGTTTCCGCCGTTCCCCAGTGCCAGAACCAATGCCAGTTATAGTGCACGAGGTTGTCTTTGTATTCTTTTCTGGGAGCGGGTCCCTGCCAAAGGTCAAAATCCAGGGTAGCCGGTACCGGTATATTCTTGCCTACGCCGATCGGTTTCCTGTTATTGGCATACCAGGCTTTCGCGAAATAGGGTTTGCCTATGACTCCTTCCCTTACTTCTTTTACTGCCTGTATCAATGTCGGAAAAGATCTCCGCTGGTTACCCATCTGCACCAGCCTGCGGTGTTTCTTCATGGCCGCTATCAGCAGATCGCTTTCGTGCGGATTGTGGCTGCAGGGCTTTTCTACATATACATGCTTGCCATGTGCCACCGCGAGAATGGCTGCCGGTGCATGCCAGTGATCGGGTGCCGCAATGACCAAGCCATCAAAGTCGGTTCTCTTCACCAGTTCGCGGATGTCTTTTATTACCGTCGGTTTTCGTGGAGCATCTTTCACCGCATCCAGCCCGTTTTTGATGGCCACATCCTCCACATCACATATATAAGCCACTTCTACATTCGGAAATGAGGCAAATGACTTTGCCAGGTAAGCACCCCGGCTGTTGACGCCCATTGCGGCCAATACAACTTTGTTACTCGGAGCGTTCTTACCGAAAACGGGAAAGTTCAAAATGGTAACGCCCGCTGTGGCAAGAGAGGCCTGGTGAATGAATTTTCTTCTGTTCATATGGCAGAAATATTATGGTTGGTTATTTCAATACTTTGATCCGGATGCTGCGGTAGCTGACTGCATTGCCATGATCCTGTAACAGGATATGACCCTTTGCCGCTTCCCCGAAGTTTGTCCAAACTTTGTACTTGCTGATCGCCACCAGTTCCCGGTAAGCCGCTGATCCCCGATCGTATTCGAGTACCTTTATTCCGTTCAGATAATGCTCTGCATGATTATTGGGATATACAACGATCCGTCCGCGGTTCCATTCGCCAACGGGATTGATAAATCTTTTTTCCTTATTGGCCCTGATCAGGTCATACAGGGAAGCCATGGTACGATTGCCGTCTCTGCCGAGTTTGGCATCGGGATGAAGGGTATCATCCAGTACCTGGTACTCCAGCCCGATGGCCGATCCGGTATTGTTTTCACTTAATGTTACAAAATACTTGACACCGCTGTTGGCGCCGGGCGTCATCTTAAATTCAAAACTCAGGTCAAAGGCACTGAATTGTTCGAGAGTAACGATGTCTCCGCCGTTGGTCGATTCGCCACCCCCGGAAGGAAGTACGCTCAATTCACCGTTTTCAATCGTCCATCCCTTTTCCGGGAAACCGCTTTTATAAGCCCCCTTCCAGCCTTTACCCGAAACACCATCAAACAGCAATCGATAACCGCTTTTTGCTTCCTGTTGGCTGAGACTGTTGGGCACCAGGTCAACCACATAAATATTTTTGGGAAAGGGTGTCAGCTGCACCTTGCCTGTCTGGATACGGATGTTGCGCCAGTGGATCTTTTTGCCTGCCAGTTTGGGATCGGAGATGTTGTGCACCTGCAAAGCGATAAAGCCTGCCCGGTTGCTGGTATCCACCAGGTAAGAAACTGGCAGGCCATTGAGCCAGGTGGCCACGATATTCCCTTTGCATTCGATCCTCACTTTGTTATACCCATCCAGCCGGAAAACATCTTTGGCTTCCGGGTGAAGGGTGAGCGGATAAAGCCATCCTCTTCTCTGTTCGTCATAAATACCGGCACTCCACTTCCTGGAAGAGCCATCGAGCTCGTACTGGTAGCCGTATACCACACCCCTGCGGGCATCCAGGAAACTCCTGAACTGAATACCGGAATTGATGGTGCTGTCTTCGATCCTGGTTTCCAGCTCCAGGATAAAATCACCATATGTCTTTTCTGTTGCCAGGAAATTATTGACTTTCCCCACCACGGCGGTACCTACGATCTCCCCATTCACTACATCGTAGGGAGCTTCGCCAGTCAGTTGCTTCCATCCGTTCAGGGTTTTGCCATCGAAGAGAGGGGTCCAGCCGCTCTTGGTGCTTTGCGCGGCAAGGGTACCAGTCAGAAGTAGAAATAAACTCAGAATCAGGGTGGTTTTCATGATGACTGTTTAATTCATTCGTAAGATACAGAGAATAGGGCTCTGCATAGCAGGCCACCCCGATCAGCATTTAAATAAAAAAAATCACCATATACTCAATCAGGCGGCTGGAACGCCTCTGCCACGGCTATATTCGTCGGGCTGAAAAAAATAAGGCTGGTTTTTCATAAATGAACGAATATTCACTTATTTTAGTCCTGTATAAATCTTCTGATGAGAACAAGAGACATTGAAAAAGTTCAGTTGGTAAGGGAAAAAGCAATGGAAATGGTGGTTCGAACCGGCCTGGAAGGCTTCAGCATGAACAAGCTGTCGAAGGCCTGCGATATTTCGGTGGCCACGCTATATATATATTATAAGGATAAGGAAGACCTGATTACGCGCATTGCCATTGAGGAGTTTGAGCGGATGTCGGAGGCTACTCTGAAAGATTTTAATCCCGAGATGAATTTTGAGGAGGGGTTGCGTTTCCAGTGGAAAGTACGGGCCAGGTACATGATGGATAACCCGGTTTCTTCCCTGTTCTTTGAGCAGTTGCGTGGTTCGCAATACGAATTCAAGGCTTTTGAAGATTCCATCAATGCCTTCCGGGAAACCATGGGCAGGTTTGTAAAAAACGCGGTGGCCAGGGGCGAAATCAATCCCATGCCGATCGAAGTGTTCTGGTCGGTAGCCTACGCTCCCCTGTATGCCCTGGTCCGGTTTCACAATGAAGGTACCAGTATCGGCGGAAGATCCTTTGTACTGAACAATAAATTACTGTGGGCGGCTTTCGATCTGGTGATCAGGGCCCTCAAAAAATAATTCCGATATACTTATCAGTGGAAACAACGTATGGCAGTTGATCTGAACCATATCATCATATGCAGAACGAATATCCGGACAGAGTCCGACAGGCAAAAGATCGGGAAGCACCTGGACAATCATCCGGACATCGTTCAATGGAACCTGGATCTGCACGACATCGATTGTGTGTTGAGAGTTATCTCTACCTCTCTTGATTGCGCGGCGGTCATTTCAATCATTCATCAGCACGGTTTCGATTGTGCTGAGTTAGACTAAACACATGAACAAAACAATCGCCTCTCAACCGTTAACCGGTTATCAGAAAATGGTAATCGCCATGCTGGCACTTTTGCAGTTTACTGTGGTACTGGATTTCATGATCATTTCTCCACTGGGCTTTTTGCTGATGAAGGTACCGGGCATCAATACGACCCGTTTCGGGCTGATCGTGTCTTCCTATGCCATCAGCGCCTGTATCTCTTCTATTGTTGCCGCCGGATTCGTGGACAAATATGACCGTAAAAAAGTGCTGCTGTTTTTTTATGCCGGATTTATACTGGGCACTTTGTGCTGCGCACTTTCCAATAGTTTCTGGACCCTGCTGGCGGCCAGGATCGTTACCGGTTTGTTCGGCGGGGTGATCGGCGCGATCAGCATGTCGATCATTACTGACCTTTTCGAATTGAATCAGCGTGGTAAAGTGATGGGGTTTGTACAGATGGGTTTTGCTGCTAGCCAGGTGCTAGGCATCCCTATCGGGCTATTCTTTGCCCCACGGTGGGGCTGGCAATCGGCTTTCATGATGATTGTGGTATTAGCCGGGCTGATCATAGGGTTGATCCTGCTGAACCTGAAACCCATTGACAAACACCTGGCGGTTCAGACCGATAAAAATCCATTCCTGCACCTGTATCATACCCTCACCAATAAAAAGTATCGCGCGGCCTATATTGCGGTGACCTTCCTTCCTGTGGGAGGCTATATGCTGATGCCGTTCGGTTCTGCATTTTCAATTAACAACCTGCACATACATCAGGAACAATTGCAATGGTTGTATCTCGTTTCGGGTCTGTCGTCGGTGGTGATCATGCCATTGGTAGGCAGGCTCAGCGACAAGTACGACAAATACAAAGTATTCTTTACCGGATCGGTCATTGCCATAATCATGGTGAATATTTACGTTAATCTTCCCGTGGTAAGTCTGGTCACGCTGATGATCGTGAATGTATTCCTGTTTATGGGGATCATGAGCCGGATCGTTCCGGCCACTACGTTGAATTCGGCGATTCCGGATATGGCCGACCGCGGTGCATTTATGAGTGTATGTGCGGCGCTGCAGCAAATGGCCGGAGGCATTGGTGCATTTGCAGCAGGATTGATCGTTCACCAAAAAACCAGCAGCAGCCCGCTGGAAAATTATCATATCCTGGGAATCGTGGTGTCTGCCTTTACCGTGATCTGCCTCTTCCTCGTTTACCAGGTATCGCTGGTGGTGAAAGCAAAATTGTCGCATATTCAAAAACCGATTGTCGTTCCGCAGGTAGAAATGGCGGAATAGCAAGGCCGGGGTGCTTGTCTGCGCCGGCCCGCACTTTCGCTTCCCCTTACGTTGGCGTTTTTGCTTTACTTCCCTTACCCGTTGTAATGCGAGATCATCAGCACACACTGATCGCTGGCCCTGAACGAATGGGTGATGCGGGGATGGAACACCACCATGTTTCCGGTTACCGCATCGATACTGCCTTCCCTTGTTTTCAGGGTTCCGGCTCCCTGCAGCAACTGGATGGAAAAAAAGCCTTCCAGCTTGTTTTCTTTCATTTCAGCTCCGGGCTTCAGGGCAATAATGGTTACCGTTAATCCAGGCGACTTGAACAGCGTGATTGCATTCCGGTCGCTGACCGTCCACACTTTTTCTTCCATCACCTGCCTGATAAATGGTTGAAGATCGGCAAATACATAGCTGCTGTCGAGTACCCTCTCTCCTTCCGGCCGCAGGGAAGTGGCTTCATTGGTTTTTGTTGACATAAAATTTATTTCCTGGTGAACAAATAAAATAAGAACATTCTACCGGCTACTCTTTCGGCTCGCTCCCCTCTTTGTTGCCTTCCTGCGGGAGGCTGATTTTTTTGACGCCTTCTTTTTAACAGGCACTTTGGCTCCGGCTTTCCTGGCTTCCGATAGTCCTATAGCGATGGCCTGTTTGCGGCTGGTTACTTTTTTTCCGCTCCCGCTCTTCAGGGTGCCTTCCTTCTCTTCGTGAAGCGCTTTGTGCACTTTCTGCTGTGCTTTTGCTGAATACTTACTCATCTTGTTTCGTTTACTCGTACTCACAAAAAACTCGTGCCAGCGTTGCCTGCAAAAAGAGCAACTCAACCGCTCTATTTATCAATTCAACCGCATAGCAGTTGAAGTTGGCCGTGTCGCGGTCTACATTCGTGACTCAAAATTTAGCAGTATGAAAACAAAATTGTTCCTGATCGTCTGCTGCCTGGTTGCCGGCTTGTCTTCACAGGCCCAACTGAAAGGGTTGATCAAAAAAGTACAGAACAAGGTGGAATCAAAGGTTGAACAAAGAATAGACAAGAAAGTAGACAAGGGAATCGATAAAACACTGGATGAGCTGGAAGGCAAGGAAACACAACCCTCCTCCGCACCCGCTGAACCGGGTAGTGCCAATACCGGCAAGAAATCTGGTACTGCGGTGAAGTCTTATGCAAAATTCGATTTTGTACCGGGCGAAAAAATTATTTACAGCAATAGTTTCGCGACCGACCAGGCTGGGGAGCTGGCCACCGGCTGGAATAGCAATGGCAACGGAGCGGTGGTTACACTGAGCGCTGCCAAAGGGAACTGGATGCAGTTCTACCAGGGCGCTACGTATCTCACGGATAATGTAGACAGCTTCACGGAGAACTTTACCGTAGAATTCGATTTGTTACCCCGCCGCGAAAACGATAAAGCGGTATTCCCGATGTTCGCCTTCGGCATTCTGTCGAGCGGCGACCTGACTACCACTGATAATATTTTAGTAAAGGATTATTCGAAGTTCTTTGCCGTTGACATGAAGATCCAGCCAAATGATTACGGCGGTTCTCATTTTCACCTGGAAACTTTCGACAAGCACGCCCGTTACCTCAATACTGACGTAAAGCGGGTGCCGCAACTGGAAAATTCATTCAACAAGGTCATTCACTTCTCCATGCAGGTTCAGAAAGAGCGCCTGCGTATATGGATGAATGATGAAAAATTGTACGATCTCCCCAAGGCGATCATAGCCGGTACACTTCTTAACCAGTTATATTTCCGGGTAAAAATGAACACGGGCAACGATGCCGAGATCGGATATGCCGTCACCAATATCAAGATCGCCAAAGGGCTTCCCGATACCCGCCATAAGCTGGTTGAAGAGGGAAAGTTCTCGACAACCGGCATCCTCTTCGAAGTCAATGCTGCCACCATCATGCCCGAAAGCAACGGAGTGCTGCGCGAGATTGCGGATGTGATGACAAAATTCCCCGATATCAGGATCATGATTATTGGTCATACCGATGCGGACGGTTCAGACGCAGCCAATCTTGAGTTGTCCAGGAAAAGGGCCGAGTCTGTTAAGCAAAGCCTTTCCACCGATTTCGGTATTGACGCCTCCCGCATCAGTACTGATGGAAAGGGCGAAAAGGAACCGGTGGGCGATAACAAAACTAGAGAAGGAAAAGCGCAAAACAGAAGGGTCGAATTCATAAAACAGTAATCATGGAGTTGAACATCATCGCCTTCATTACCCTGATCGCCTACAGTTCGCTGGTATCGCAATCATTCATGTACCTGATTGCTTTGAGAAATGTGCAGAAGAATGCGGGTGCGGAAATGTATATCGAATTACGTCATCTGCTCGACAAAAATTTTCGGGCCAGGTTCAGGTATCCGTTCTATTCCACGCTGATCAGTTCTACGCTGCTGCTGATATTTTCCGCCTGCAGTCACGGCGGGCTGCTGATGATTGGTTCCATCGTTGCCTGGCTGGGAATAGTTTGCGATACCGTGTTGATGATGAAAGGCAATATGCCAATCAATCAGCTTATCAATAGCTGGACAAAAGACCAATATCCGGCCGACTGGCAGGTATATCGCGATCACTGGCTGCATATCTTTTCACTGCGCCAGATCGCCAACCTCACAGGCTTTTTATTTCTGATTGCCGGTATTGTATTTGGTCGCTGACCGGCGCTATCCAGTCACTTATTATTATCAATAGTTTTTTTAATTAACAAAAACCTTATCGAGTTTTATGAAAAAAGTATTTCTATTGGCTGCCGGCCTGATGATCGCGGCAGCGGGTTTCTCACAGGTATCGATCGGAATCCAGGGAGCAGGCAACATCACTACTGCCAAAATTAAATTCCAGGAGGGTACTGATTTCGACAAGAAAGCCTTGTTCTCTCCGGGTGGCGGCGTTGTAGTGGAGTTCGGGATCAACGAAAACTTTGCCCTGCGCAGCGGCCTTCATTACCAGCAACACCAGGTTGAAGCCACTACTGTTGGCATCGATCCGGACAATGGCGACCTGGGCGAAGTAAAGATCGTGGCCAAAAATAAGTTTCATTACCTGCAACTGCCCGTCTATGCCCTGTATAAAAAAGAATTGGGTATTGGTGAACTGTTTGCCGGTGCGGGACCTTTCGTGAACTACGGCCTCAGCGGCAAATCAAAACTTACCGCTTACTATACAGTAGAAGGCGGAGGAGAGGAAAGTGAAACACTGGAATCTGACGCTTTCAAGAAAGAGGAAGACGGTGGTTCCAATTTCAAAAGACTCGATGTTGGCGCCGGCGCGGTTGCTGGCTTGCGCTTCAAGAATGGTTTGTTCTTTAATCTGGGATATCAGATGGGTTTGACCAACATCACCCGCGATGAAGGCAATACCTACAAAACTCACAGTGTACAGTTATCAATCGGATATTTTATTCGCTAATTGAACCCGAAAGCGTGGCCTGCAAGGCCACGCTTTCTCTTCTCTATTCCAGTCTCTGTTCAGCAGAAAGATTACAATCATGAAACGTCTATCCATCCTCTTCTTTCTATTCTTCTTTGCCAGTACCACTTTCGCGCAGAAAAAGCCGAAAACGCCGACCATGCCCGATCTGCAGAAGCTCATGAAGATGACACCGGAAGAGCAGAAAAGATATGCAGAAGAAATGCAGAAGCAGCTCGGTAAGGAAGCCAAAGAAATGGCGGATGATTATGGCGTAAAGATAGACCCTTCGGCCCTTCCCGGAGGCGAGGTGGTTGTACCGGTTAAGGATATGCGCAGACTCTCCCTGATCCCTGCGATACCACCAACGCGGCAGCAATTGTTACAACAGGTATCCAAGATGGAAACTGCGCTGAAAACCATTGCCGGCCCTCAATTGAGCCAGCAGGTAGAGCAAATTGCCGGAAAGCAGGATGGACGCGCCTTGCAGCGCGCAGCCGTAGGAGGTTTTTACGATGATCAACCCCAGGCAGCTCTTCTGCTTGCCATGAAAGCCACACAAAAACAACCCGACAATGCGGCGAACTGGAATAACCTCGGAGCGATGCTTAACATGAATAAGATGGAAGAATATGCCATTCCGCTTCTGCAACGCACGCTTGCCGACAATCCCAAAAGCGCAACCGTGATGAATAATATCGGTCAGGGTTATCTCGGCCTTGGTGATCTGTCGAAATCGGAGCAGTACCTCAAACAGTGTCTCGATATCGATCCGATGCACCCCGAAGCCAACCGTTCTATGGCCATGATAAAAACTTTCAACGGGCAGTTTGACGAGGCCCTGCAGCATTTTGGAAAGGAATTCCAGGTAGCACAGCGCAAATCATCCATGGCACAGCTGAAAAGAAAGATCCGCAATCACACGCTGAGCCTTACGGAGCTTCGCCGCCGGAAAATGGCAATGGACGGAACACCACAAAAGGACTTCTTTTCTGAAATAGCACTTGGAAAGTTCAGCATCCCCGATCTGCCCACCAATACAGATGAAGTGGTGGGCTGGTCTCAAAAATACAGCGGGTTCATGCAATCGCTGGCACAGGAGTATCTTTTCTGGTTCAACGCAGGCATACCCACCCAGGAACAATTGCAGGCGGAAGGCAGGAAGTACCCCGGCGTATATTTTGACCTGGTAAACGATCTGCTCAGCGACCTGGGCAAGGAATACAGCGGCCTGCTCGGGTTGATCGAAGAAGATGATGTTCCTTTCCTGCAGGCAATGGTAGAAAACTGGGCCAAGTCCGATCATGAAACCATCTGTCCTTCCCCTCCGTCGGACCCCAACAATGCTGCAGCTGTAGCCATGGCCTATCAAAAAAAGTGCTGCGACATGCGAAAACCGCATGCCGACAAGCTCGTGGCAGATTATAATGCTTTCCTCACTCACCGCATCAGGATCGTTCAGAGCCGCTGGAAAGAATATATCAACGGCATGATCAATATCGTGCAGCTCGATCCCTCCATGGCCAATAAAAGAGTGGTGTATGCCACGGTTGCGCAGTATTTCACTTTTCTGAGCAGTTGCATGCAGGCTGTCAATCTTACTCCTCCCCCGATGGAATGCCATATTAATTTAACGACCCAGCAGGCAGACTCCATCCTTCAATCGTCCAGGAAAGTGAACATTGAATGCCCCTCCTGGCTCAAGCTGAGCTTTTCAGTATCGGTTGCAAAAGTGAAAGCCGATTGCGACGGATTTAATGTGGAAGCGGACGTGTACAAGCTCATCAAGGTAGGCGCAGAAAAAAGCTTCAAGACCGGTAGTTCGACGCTTTATGTTGGCGCGGGAGTAGATGGAACTTTCTATCGCGACATCCTGAGCACGGAAGTATCGCAAACATTTTACATTGTATTCGACAATAACAACCAGTTTTCCGACCTCGGCATGCGCGGTACCGGCAGCTTCGACATCGCCAATGGCATGTTTGGGGAAGAGTTTACCTATGATTTTTCGATGAGCAGCGGTTTCAGCAGCAACCTGGAAGCCAAGAGCGGATGGGTGGAAAAATTTGAAAAGGCCGTGGGGTACCTGCCCAAATAAATCAGGCATCCACAACCTGTTCAAATACGGGTAAGGTTTGCTATTTTCATTCCATGAACCGCGTGGACGAAACCGCATACGACCAGCTGCGACAGGTTACGCAGGCCATCCTGCCCTTACAACAAGAAGAATGGGAGGCGTTTTCCGGCATCTGGCAACCATTACATTCGAAGAGAAAAACTGTGCTCACTGCAATAGGCGACACTGAGCGGTATCTTTATTTTGTACTGGATGGCATACAACGCGTGTATTATACCGACGAACAGGATCGTGAAGCCACGCTGGTTTTTATGTACCCTCCCTCCTTTGCGGGTGTATTAAACTCATTTCTTACACAGAAGCCTTCACCCTATTTTTTCGAAACCCTGTCTCCCAGCATCTTTCTACGGACAAGCCACCAGCAATTGAACGAATTGATGTTGACATATCATTCTATTGAAAGGCTGATCAGGCTGGGCCTGGGAGGAGTTATTCACGGTCTGCTGGAGCGACAGGTTGAATTGCAATGCTATTCTTCCGAAGAGAAGCTGAGGGCTTTATTGAAGAGAAGCCCGCACGTACTACAGTTGATCCCCCATAAATATCTCGCCAATTACCTGGGAATGGATGCCACCAATTTCAGCAAACTGCTCGGATCGGTGAAGTTTTGAAAATCTTGGTATTTGCCAAGAATATCTTTTTGAGGCGGGTGCATATTTGCATAAATAAACAACCGAGTCATGAAAAATTATTCGAGTAAAGTGATGCTGGAGCACCTGCATCAACAAACTGAAAGACAAATCACCAAGGCTGTTCGGGAATGGCAGAACGCGCAACCTTTTCTGTTGCTGGCCAAGCCGACGGCTAAATCGTGGAGCGCGGCCGAATGCCTGGAGCACCTCAACATTTACGGCCGGTATTATCTTCCTGCGATTGAGCGCGAAATAGCCAGGGCGAAAACAAAAAACATCCACCCGCAATCTCAATTCAGATCAGGATGGCTGGGCAACTATTTCACCAACCTCATGCAGCCCTCCCCTAACGGTCATCTGAAAATGAAAATGAAGGCTCCGTCCAATGCTGTTCCCGCTGCCGACCTGGATGCCGGAAAAGTAGTGGCTGAGTTTATCGATCAGATGGAAAGGCTGCAATTGCTGATGAGGATGGCAGAATCGGTAGATCTGAACAGCGTGCGTGTTCCGATCTCCATTGCTACATTCATAAGACTGAAACTGGGAGATGTATTCGGCTTCCTGATTGCCCATATCGATCGTCATATGCTGCAAGCCGAACGGGCTTACCAGCTGGCAAATACTCCGCAAAAGGCATCACTCGGTGTTCTCTGATCAGCTATCAGTGGCAACCGCAGGGAAGCGATTTGCAATCCTGCAACCATTTAGCCGTCATTTCGCCATAGGCTTTGGACATCTCGAGCAACTGCTTCACATGATTCAGCAGAAAGCCGTGTGCCTCCAGCGCCTGCAGATAATGGGGATGGACAGAATTCCCTTCGTCTATCAATTGCTGAAACCCCTTCTGCCGGCAATAAAGATCAAACCTGAGGAGCGCAGAAGAGACCGCTTCTTTCAGTTCAAGGAAACTGCCGCCGGCAGCTTCGAGGTACCTGGTTAGAACAGCCCGGCTGATGAATTCTTCACTGGACAGTATCCTGCCATGATCAGAGCATTTTCTTGTATAGTTGTCCAGCGCAGCTGCGATCTCCAGGCTACATTCGCGCTGCCGCAGTGTAAACGCCCGATCATCGCGCTGACGATTGATGTCATAACGCGTACTACCGTCGTACGTATCAGACAAAAGTGCAAGCAGGTAACTTTTACGCCCGGCCTTATTGGCAAGTTGAAGCAGTTCCTCTTTCATTTTCTTTTCTAAAGGTACAAATGGGTTGACCTCACCCCTGGCAAACATTCTTCCGGCAGAGTCTATCAACTGTACTACTGGCGGAACAGAAGCCAGCCATTCCTTGACGGAAATAACACCGGATTGGCCTTTGCCAATAAGGCAAAGGAAAAAACTAATGAGCATATAGCAAGTACGCATGATGATCTTATAAAAGGGGATAACCGGTTTCAGCAACCGGTTATCCTCCAATGACATTAAATTCAGGCTGTGACCTTCTTCGATACTTCAGGTATGGTTCGAATGATCGACTGACCAGGTTGTAGCAATTCAGCCAGCGAATCGCTGATTATTTTATTCGTGTCATAGGTTCTGAACTCCGCGGCAAGAAGCTGAACGTTCTTTTTGTATTTTTTGTCGGAAGAGATCTTTTCCACTGCTTTGCGGATCATCTCCGCACTGGGCTTTTCCGTTTTGAGGTTTATTCCGAGGTCAAAATATCCTATCCTCGCGCATATTTCGTTTTTTCCTTCGTGTACGCCGGCTACTACCATCGGGAGTTTATTCTGGATACCCAGCAGCACACCTCCGTATCCTCCATTGGTAATGTATACATCACAGATGGGCATCACATCGCTGTAAGGAATAAAATCTTCGATCACGAAATTTGATTCCGGAAAGCGCTCTCTCAGTTTTGCTGTGCCATTCGAGCCGGTGGTGGCAATTACCATGGTATTGGTATTGCGATAGGCTTCAAGGGTAGGCACCAGTATCTTTTCGATATCCGCTTCCGCGGTTCCCTGGGTAACCAGAACGACCTTCTCATATCGCTGCTTCATCCGGAGAATGTAGGGAACGCGATGCGGCATTTTGTGAGGGAGAAGCGGCCCTACAAACCGAAGCCTGGGGTTCCAGTCGCTTCTTTTGTATTCAAAGCCGGGGCTTCCGCTCTGCCAAACCATATCCACCGAACGGTAGATGATATCGAACAGGTTTCCTTGCGGTGCTTCTACTGAATAGTTGTTCAGTATGTCGCGATAGATCTGTTCAACCTTTCCAAAGATCAGCTGGTTGCTCATGACCCTGACCAGCCAGTTTCTGAGTCCGCTGAAAACAGAATGGGAAGGCAGCAAGCCCATTCCGGACGGGGGCAGGTCTACCGAAGATTCTGCCACCGGAACGATGCCCGCAACGATCACCGGTACATTAAATAATTTTTTTACGATGGGCAGGGAGAAACAAAGCAGGTCGCCGATCACCAGGTCGAAGGGAAATGTTTCGTGGATGGTCGCGATGTCTTCCACTGCTTCGGGACAACGCCGGATGAAGAAGTGTTCGAAATCAAACCTGAGTTTGGATATCTGGGTCTTCATATTATCCCGCTCTTTGAAATATTCCCTGAAATTTTCCTGGTTGAGTTGGGGCTGTTTCACGAAGGGGAAATGCGGAATGCCCAGTTTCTCCAACTTCGCTTTATAAAAGTCCTGCGTATACCAGCGTACATCGTGACCGGATTGTTTCAGGTGTGTGGCAATGCCGGTAAGCGGGTTAAAATGGCCGTCGGCCGGAACTGTAATGATCAGTATTTTTTTGGGTGACATGTTGACAAGGTTTAATGGTATTTGTTAATGGCTATTTGTTGTTGTTTATTTTCTTTTCGGAATGTGGAACCTGGATACCCAGTCGGGCTGAATGGTTGCCGGATTGTCCAGGCTGGCTGTGGGATGTGCGTCCAGGTCTACCAGCAAAAAATACTCGTTGACAGGATCGTCTTTTAATAGTGTCAGTTCACAAATGTATGTATTGGAATGCTGGTTGGCCAGGTCCGAAGCGGGAACAGGACGGGTAGTTGTATTGCCATTCCTGGCAATGCGGTAGGTGCCTTTAAGCGCCCTGGTGCGCATGAACTGGTGTCCCTTGCTGTTGCGGAAGAACTCCACCGTTCCTTCACAGTCGGTCCAGGTTTCCGTATCCACGCCGTAGCTATTGGCCTGCAGATACATCTGGAAACGATAGGTACCGTCTTTGCTGAATTTAAACCGGACGATCATCCCTCCACCGCTTTTGTAGGTATTGTAATTAGCTCCCGGGGTGGTATTGACATATCCCATCGTTGACACGGTACTGATCATCCAGCTGATGCTGTCGCCGGTGATCAGACCTTCGGGAACTTTGATTTTCGACGCGTTTCTGGCGGCCGGAATATCGCTCCCCTGCGCTATCGTGGCAAGAGGCAGACAGAACCAGCAGGCCAGCATAAATATTTTCATGGCTGATTGTTTATTGGATATAAATATCCTCCCCTTCAGCGCCTTTGTAAAGGGTAGTTGTGATGACTTGCCAAAAGCAGAGCATGAATTGATGTATATAACTATAATGGTTATCCTATATACAAAAAAAACCGGCAGTTTCCTGCCGGCTCACTATATGATTACCTGTTCGCTGTTGTCAGGGTAAAGTCGGTTGGTCTCCTATTTTACATTGAAATAGTCCCCTTTATTGTGCGGGAGTGGATCCAGGTATATTGCCCAGCTTTAGTTCTTCGGTGGTGAACAGCTGTAGAAAATAGCCGTGCAAATTAATACATGCGTTTAATGTTTCACGCTGACTTTTTGGTTTTGATTTCATTCGTCATCCGTCATTCGCCATTCGTCATTTGGAATCCAGACAACTGCGCATACCCGTCCTTATAATTTGTTTGGTGCGATGGGTGCCGGCACGACATTGCTTACCGGTTTGGTAGATTTCAGGAATGCGAAGATGCTCATCAGATCTTCATCACTGAAATTGCGGTACTGAGTCCAGGGCATCGGCGGCAACAGCGGCCTGGTATTATCCATTCCTTTCAGCTTGCCTTCGCGAATGGCTTTTTTGAACTGGTTGAAATTCCAGTTACCAATTCCGGATTCATCGCTGGTGATGTTGGCAGAGAAGGACATTCCCCAGGGGCCTGCAGCCGCGGTGAGGTCGGGGGCAAACAGGGCCCATGACTTCAGTGCATTGGTATCGGCTTTGGGCATCGGCAGGTCCGAGCGACGGCCTGACAGTCGGCGCGTGGTGTCGATCTCGGGACCCTGCGGCCCCATATTCTTCGGTGAATGACAGTCATCACATCCAATGGCATTGACAAGATACTCTCCTCTCTTTACCTGCTCGGCAGTGAATTTATCGGGGCTTTCCGTGCCGGTGCCTTCGTTGGCACGGGCATTGGATTCGCAGGATACAATCGTAATCGCGCCTGCCATGGCTATCAGCAGAAGCGTAACGGACAACTTTTTCATTTTCGGTGTTTAATGGTGAACAATTGATTCAGAAGGCAAGCTACGCTGTGGCGAAGGCCCTGTAAAGCGCATTGCCCATGAACTGCATTTTTTGCTGTACGAGTTGCTCAGGGTGAATACAGGTTGATGGCTCAGCGGTCTCCAAAAACATATTCGCGGGCAGCATCGTTGTAGCTGACCATACCGAAGCCGCTTCCCTGGCCTTCCCTGACATTCAACTTGCCGGTAAGACGCAGCTTCATCCAGCATTCGCTGTTGACTACCACGTCTATATTGTTTGAGCGAAGAGGGGAAACGGATACTACCATCGCGTCATCGTCGAGGCTGATCTGTTGGAGGTCGCTTACAGGAATAGAAACCACCACGGATTTCTTGTAATTTTTTCTTCCCGCGCTATAGATCACCAGTGTACCGTCCTCCACTTTCAATTGGATTTTGTCGGCAGCCTGTCCCTGTCCTTCTACCGTGGCAGTATGGCTTCCCTCTCCTTCATAGAGCACGAGGTTTATCTGTGCATCCACCCGGATACGGCTGAAAGACGGCAACTCAATTTTATTTCGTTTCACTTCCAGGGAAGGGATATGCTGGGCCAGGCCCGGCAGCGAGATGGCGATCATCGCCAGTAAAAAGAACATTTTTGATTTCATGACAAAAGGTTTAATGATTATGGCTATTGATTGTTGTTTACTGATCAGGCCAGTTGAAGTCCTTCAGACAGCCTGCATTGAATCCGGCACCAGCGTTCAGTTGTCAGCACCTGCTCGGCCAGGCCAATGATTCCCTGAAAAACAAAACTGGGCGCTTCATTCTTGATGGCTTTCAGCCAGTTTACGATCTCCGGATCGCTGATGCCACGCATCATCCACTGACTTACCATTATATTTTCTTCCGGCGTAATGGATTTTACCAGTTCCCGCTGAATGTCCAGTATCTGTTCGTCGGAATAGTGACTCCACAGCAGGCTATTCAGCTTCTCCTCCTCCTTGTTCATATGATACAGGTTGAAAGCGATGAACTCGTTGAACGCGCGGAATATCTTTTCCCCGTTCTCGGTCCGTGCCTGTTCGGAAGAATTCTGGTGAAAGGTATTTACCAGGCTATGCAGCCGATGAGTCATGAACTCATCCTTTTCATGTTCCTGGTCGAACTCCTGCATCAGCTCTTTGCTGTGCTTTTCTACCACCGGCAGGATAAATTGATCTTCGTGTTCGGCATGCTTGAGAAAAGTATTCAACACGGCGTCCAGCTTGGCCAGTGCTGTATATGTTTCTTTTATGTTGGTGAAGTCTGTCAGCTGCAGGGTAAGCGCTGTATCATAGAGCATCGCACGGAGACCCTTATGGATCTGATTAAATATGTTTACACGTTTTTGCATCTGTAACTATTTTGAACAAATTTCCCTGATTAAGGTGCCCGGGTCAATAAGAGTATGAATGAATTGGAGAAAGGGATGGTTGGTTTGAGGCAGGTTTACTGTTTATCGTTTCAGGTTTATCGTTTCAGGTTATGGTTTGGGATAGGGTTACTCGTTTATCGTTTCAGGTTTATCGTTTCACGTTATAGTTAGGGGGCAAGTTTACGGTTTACAGTTTACGGTTGGTTTGCGGTTTGCGGGCCTCACCCCCAACCCCTCTCCCGCGGGAGAGTGGAGCTTAATCCGCATCCTTTGCGCCCTTAGCGGTTCTTGGCGATCTTTGCGTTCCAAAAGAAATCCGGCACCGGCAGCATGCCTTTATTAAATACAGGCATTTAGAAAATTTTACTTTTTACTTTTTACTTCTTACTTTTTACTACGTACAAAAAAGGAGCCTTACGGGGCTCCTTATTCAACCATACTTACAAAACTGTTTTATTACTTGATCTCTGTCAGCCATTTTTGAACGAACGCACGGGCAGTTTCCGTAACATTTTTACCCGCCCGGAATCCCATTTTCCATTCCCTCGATTTCCTTTCGTACTCCGGTTTCACAAATACTTTTTTATTATACCTGTCTTTCAGTTCCGCATTGTAGTCGATATCCGCTGTTTCTTTCATGAACTTCTCCAGGCGTTGCTTTACGATGAGAGAAGGGCTGGCCGGGAAATCGTTCTCCCATTTTTCCATGTCGCGCTTAAACTGATCTCTCTTGTACTTATTTTCATTCACATCTCCCTGGGCCATGAATTCCCACATCTGGTTTTTGGGGTCCTGGTAGTCTTTGAGCATTTTTTTCTGTTCTGCTACGGCCTGCTCAAAACCCTTTTTCACATCACCGGTAAGGGTCTTAATGGTTTCTTCGTTATCCTTGATGGTTTTCTGAAGTTTTTCTACTTCTTCTTTCTGTACTTCCAGTTTGGTACGCTCTTTTTTGAATTCGGGTTCGGCCGGTTTGAGGCTGGCGCGGTGCGCGTCGTAAGCTTTTTTGAACTCCGGGCTGTTGATGTACTGTTTGGTATATTCCAGTAAGTCTTTCGCCACGGCTTCGCGGTTGCCCGATACGATATTCTTAAACCCTTTTGCCTGGTAATATTGAAGATAATTATAAAAGAAGCTCTCCCTGATGCTGTTGGTTCCTTCTGTTTTTGAAATTCCGAGTTGCTTCCATATATCGTCTGCCATTTTGCGTTCGATGGTAAATGACAACATAAAAAGAGACAGGATGGCCATGATCAGCAGAATAGCCGACAGCCTGATAATAGAAATGTACTGATTTAAAGTAAGACGCTTCATAATAAGGTTAATTGTGTTGTTTACTTTTCAAAATTGCATGAGAAATAAAAAAAAGAAAAGACACATCGGGATGAATTGACAGCAGTAGCGGATGAATTGTTTTGACGCTGAGGTCGCTGAAGGCGCTGATTTCGCTGAAGGCGCAGAGGTTTGCGGTTTGGGGTTTGAGGTTTGCGGTTAATTGTTGCTTTCTCTTTCCCTTTCCCTTTCTCTTTCTCTTTCTCTCCACCGCTCCCAATAGTTGCTTTACCACAATTCATTCGCCATTTTCAACAATTCATCCGCCGCCGATGGCAGATAGGCCGCTAATCAGTATTTTTATTCATGCTCTCCCGCATACTTCTGCTTTTATTAACCCTTTGTCCGTGGTGGCTTGCCGCGCAAAGTCCAAAAAACTACCTTTTTTCTCAGCTCAATACACATGATGGGCTGGCTTCCAATACTGTTTACTCTGTTCAGCAGGATTCGTCAGGTTATATGTGGATATTAAATGGAAACACATTACAGCGGTACGACGGTCACCGCATCATCAGCTTTCAGCACGAACCGGGCAATCCATACTCCCTGCCGGACGGTCCTCTTTCGGGACTAAACCGGGATACCAGGAACCGGCTCTGGATTACTTTCAGCGGGTTTCAGATCGGGTATTTCGATGTAAAGACCTTCAAGTTTCACCGGGTGAAGGTCAATGCCACGCGCGATGAACTTTTTAAGGCTTATGGCCAGATATTCTGTGGCCGTAATGGAGATGTGATCCTGGTCAATGCAAAAAAGTTTGCGATGACCTATGACGAGAAAACGCAGTCCTTCGATAAAAAATTCAACCGTTTTACACTTCCGGAAGGATATCATATCCTGAACCTGGCCGAAGACCGCTACCAGGGCGTTTACTGGATCGGCACCCAAGCCGGATTGGTGAAATACAACTATGGCAACGGGCTGATGTCGTATTCGGAAAAGAACACGGAAAACGATCCTTATATCAGTAAACTCGGCCGCTACCTGGATGTGCTGTCATTTTATATGGATCGTTTTCACCGGGCCTGGATCATCACCTGGCCCGAAGTAACCGGAATGCGGGTATACAGCTATCAGCCCGAAGGCGATCAATTGGTGGAATGGAGCAGCCTGATCGAGCAGCGGATGCATTATGCCTATTGGGCCATCACCGGCTTCGCGGAACTGAAAGACGGAAGTTTCTGGGTTCATGGAGAAAACATTCTTGCCAAACTGTACCCGGATCAACTGGCAGTGGAACCCATCGCCAAAAACGCAAACGGCGAGTACAGCATCAACTATGATTATGTATTCCACCTGCTGGAGGATCGCGAACAAAATGTATGGCTGGGTACCAATACGGGGCTCTACCGTTTCAACCCGCCCGCCCAGATGATCTATAATGTCAAGAACAAACGGGTGTACGATAACAAGGACTATCCGCAGGATGTTACTGATATCATTCAAACACGCGATGGTCACATCCTGGTATCTACCTGGGGCGAAGGGGTGTTTTCCTACGATTCCAATTTCAATCCCATTCGAGTCGACCATCTGTATGAATCCCATATGAAAATGGGGGAAGGGATGACCTGGGCCCTGCACGAGCATTCCAATGGGGATATATGGAGAGCACAACAGGGTGGAGGGCTTTTCATCTGGCACCGGAACACCGGCAAAACTGAAAAGGTAAAATTTCCCGCCGGCGAAACTTCCACCATCCGCCAGATTGACGAAGACCAGCAGGGTAATCTCTGGTTCGGAACACAAAGAGGTACAGTCATCCGTTGGGACCGGCAGACCAATCAGTATTCCATTCCCTTCCACTTGAACAGTATCGTGGTGAAAGCGATGATCGACACGCACAACCAGTTGTGGGCTGCCACCGATGGCAATGGGGTGTTCAGGCTGGATATCGGCAATAACAAGATCCTCAACCACTATCTTTCATCCGATACGCTGGGTAATGGCCTGCGATCTTCCACTACAGCCGACGTGATTCAATACAACGACAGCCTTTACCTGATTGCCGCCGATGGGGCGAATATCCTGAATATAAAAACCAATCGTTTCCGATATGTGACCCAGAAAAACGGACTCCCTGCCGCTGCCATTTCAAACATGATCAAGGACAAGAGAGGTTTTGTGTGGATGACAACAGATGCCGGCATCATCAGCTACCACCCCATCCGCGGAAATCTGAGTCAGTATACCGCCAACGATGGCGTAAATGCCAGCTATTATAACTTTGCGGCTTCCGGCCTGCTCCAGGATGGACGGGTAGCCTTCGGAACAGCGCACGATGTTTTGTTGTTCGATCCCGCAAAACTGGATGTATCCAATTCCCCCAGGCCCCCTGTTCAGATCACCGGATTTCAGCTGATGGGCAAAAGGCTGAGCCTCGATTCATTGCTTAAGTTAAAGGTCATTGAACTTAACTATGATGAAACCTCCTTCAGTGTCGAATTTGCCACGCTCAGCTACCAGAATATGTATACTCTTCGGTATATGATGTCGGGCGTGGAGAAAGACTGGATAATGGCCAGTCCGAATTCAGAAGTTTCCTATAATTATCTTCCCCCCGGGGAATATCATTTCAGGGTATCTGCCGCCACCAATGTTCGGGAGGCGCCTGTTACGGAGCTCGTCTTTCATATCAAGCCTCCTTTCTGGAAAACCTGGTGGTTTTATTCACTGCTGATCATTGCAGCCACTACCGTGCTGTTCATTTTTGACAGGCAGCGACTGGAGAGGTTGAAAAAAGAACAGGAGATCAGAACTTCCATTGCTGATAACCTGCATGATGAAGTGAACACCGTACTGCAAAATATCAGCGTACTCAGTGAAATTGCCCGTATCAAGGCTGATACCGAAACCGCCCAGGCCAAAGAATATATTTATGAAATCCAGCAGAAGAGCCGAAACATGGTGGTGGCGATGAATGATGTATTGTGGAGCATCGATCCTTCCAACGATAAAATGGGAAAGATCCTGGAGCGCATCACCGAGGTGGCCCAGGCGCTGGAAAATAAACATTCCGCCAAGATTTCTGTGCAGGCCGATCCCAAAGTGCTGGACCTTTCGCTGTCGATGCATCTTCGTCACGAGTTCATCCTGATCTATAAACTGGCCATCGTAACTCTTGTGGAAGAACTGAAGGCCAGGCAAACGACCGTTCAGATAGACTATTACAAATCGAAACTGCATCTTCAGATCTTTTCGCTGGCCGTTACCCTGCCAAAAGTGAACAATGCGGTAACCCGAAATGTGAACGAGATCAGGACAAGGGTCAGGGCCCTGGAAGGAGGCGCGGTAGAAATTCAGACCGATGAAAAAGGTACCTGGATCATGGCAGAACTGAAGGCCTGATCGGGAAGGTCAGCAGAAAAACAACCGTTAGTTTTGATTCTTACCACTTTATGGTACACAATTCATGCGCGGGTTGCCACAGTTCATACCGCGTACACGCAACTCATACAGCAAAAGCCGGTATAGCGCCTGCTTTTGTATAATTTTAATAACATGAGGATCATTCAATACAGCAATAGAGAGCCGCGGGTACTGGCAGTAGTACTGGCGCCCTATGTTGTTATCCTCAACCTGCTGGTTTTTGCGAGATGTTCATTCAGCTCGCCGCTGGTATTTCTCAAGCAGTTCCTGATCACCGGCGTGTACATGGCGTTCGTGTATTACCTCTTTGGCCGGGTAGCCCTGTTTATCAGAAACAGAATACCTGCCGCGGGTGATCTCTTCAGACGGATCAGCGTCATGCTCCCCGTGTTCTATCTTATGAACATCATAGCCATGTCGGGGATGTATCTTTTATATAATGCCATCAGCTTGTCTGATTGTGAACCCAGGCAGGGGATGCTCTGGTGGGCGATATTGTATGGTTGTATCATGAGCACAGTGATTACGTTTATGAATGAAGGAGTAGCCAATTGGGAGGCCTGGAAATCTTCCATTACAGAAACAGAAGAGTTGAAAAATGCTTACCAGCGAAGCAAGCTATTGGGTTTGAAAGGACAGATCAACCCCCATTTTCTTTTCAATTGTTTCAATACCCTCTCGGGGTTAATTGAAGAAGATGAAGAGAAAGCTGAAAAATTCCTCGACGAAATGACCAAGGTACACCGCTACCTGTTGCGCAGCGATGATGAATTGCTGGTTTCCGTGAACGATGAGATCCGCTTCGCCCGTTCGTACCTCTACCTGATCAAGGAAAGATTTGGAAACGCCATTTCAGCCGAGATCAGGGTCAGGCACGATGTTCATTCGCTTTGTATGCCGCCGCTGAGCATGCAGGTGGTACTGGAAAATATTATCTATACCAATGCCATCAGCAAAAAGGATCCGCTGAACATTGCAGTCGAGATGAATGATGAAAAGGAATTGCTCATAACCCATAGCATACACGAAAAGATCATTGTGCAGAACCTCGATATGGACGAGGGGCTGGACAACCTGTTGCATAAATACCGCCTGCTTCACCCCGCCGGAATTACCATCGTCGAATCTGCCCGGAAGCGCACGATCGTACTGCCGCTGCTTAATGAAAAGGAGGTGCCGGCATGAAGCTATCGCCCGTTCCCCGGATCTATGTGTATGGTTTCTGGATTTCCATGCCATTCATTTCGTTTGTCCTTTGCTATATTATGTATGGACAAAGAATGTATTCCGAATGGAAACTCTGGGCGATCGGTTACTCAATCATATATGCCATTGGCTACGTTTCCTGGCGTTTGCATGCCGAATACGATTCGGCACTGCGCAAGCGGTTTCCAGGCCTCGAGCAAACCAGCAAACGCGTATTTTATAAGCTGGCGGTTAACCTGCTGATCATGACCCCCTCGGTGCTGCTGATCATCTATGTATTTCACAGCCTGCACATCGGTGGTTACAGCATCAAGAACGGCGATCTGAAGAATGCCTACCTCGTGGGGCTCAGCATCAATATCATTTTCGAAACTCTGTGGGAAGTCATCTATATCATTGACAAATACAAAGAATCCGTGGCGGAAAAAGAAACGCTCAAGCAAATGAGCATGCAGCAGGAGTTTGATCACCTCAAACAGAAAGTAAACCCCCATTTTCTTTTCAATTGCTTCAATACCCTTTCTTCTCTCATTTCCGAAGACAGAAAAAGGGCCGGTCAGTTTCTCGATGAGCTCAGCAAAGTGTACCGTTACCTGCTCCGAAATAATGAAGACGGCATGAGTACCATCGAAAACGAGATCAAGTTCATCAGCAGCTATTTTCAATTGCTGAAAACACGTCATGGCGAAGGACTGAATCTTCACATGCAGATCGACAAAAGGTGTTATCCTTACCTGGTTCCTTCACTGAGCCTGCAGTTGCTTGTGGAGAATGCGGTGAAGCACAATGTGGTCAGTAAAAACAGTCCGTTGTCGATTGAAATCTTCACCACCGCCGCCAACCAGCTGGTGGTGAACAATAACCTGAACCGGAAACAACAGAAGGAAAAATCGACACGAATCGGGCTGAACAATATCAGGGCGAAGTATGAATTATTGAAACAACCCGGCTTCCAGATCGTAGATGGCGAAAGAAATTTCATGGTGGTATTACCCCTTGTGTGGAACCCGGCCGCGGCCCGGTACACAGAAGATAAACCCAGCTTATCCAATTAACAGGCATATAAACCATCACTAAAAAACGGTGTATGAAAATTTTAATCATCGAAGACGAAGAACTGGCAGTAAAAAAAATCAGGAAACTGCTCAATGCGGTGGAACCCACAGCGGAAGTCGTGGGAGAAGCAGACAGCATCGCCGCCTCGGTAGAATGGCTGCAAAACCATCCTTCGCCGGATCTGATCCTGATGGATATCGAGCTGGCCGACGGACAAAGCTTCGAAATCTTCAACCTCATCCAGGTAAAGAGCCCCGTCATTTTTACGACCAGTTATGACGAATACGCCCTGAAAGCTTTCAAGGTGAACAGCATCGATTACCTGCTGAAGCCCGTGCAAAAGGAAGACCTGGAAGCCGCGTTAAAAAAGTTCAATACACTCAAGAAAGACAGCTCCGCAGGTTCATCAGGCATTAATATGGAATCCCTGGTAAAAGAGCTGCAGCAGAAACTGCAGCCCAAAGAGTACAGGAAACGTTTCCTGGTCAAAAACGCGCAGAAACTCGTGAGCGTGGAAGTTGATGATATCGCCTATTTCTACAGTGATGGCCGCCTCAATTTCTTCAAGACCCCCGACAATAAAAAATTCGTGGTAGACTACACCATGGATGAACTCGAGGATATGCTCGACCCGGAAAAATATTTCCGCATCAGCCGTTCCTTCTATGTTTCTATCGGTTCTATCGACAAGATCGATGACTATTTCGGAAACCGGCTGATCCTCCAGCTCAAACCCGCCGTTGACAAAGAAGCCCTGGTAAGCCGGGAAAAGGTGACCGATTTCAAGAAGTGGATGGGGAAGTGATTTTTTTCCTATATTTATCCGAAGAGTTGCTTGTCCGATAATCTGGGACCGGTGACTCTTTTTTTTATTGATAAACCAACTGCTATGACTGCGGAACAACTACTATCGACCTATACCCGTAGAGGTACATGGGATGAAATGATGGCTGGCGATTCGATCCGGGAGCCTTACCGGCAGTTGTTTCATTCACTCGGTCATTTTACCACTGAAAATCTTTCGCAGAAAGACCTCCAGGCCAGTGAACTGTTCATGAACCAGGGCATCACTTTTACCGTTTACAGCGATGATGCCGGAATAGAAAGGATCTTTCCGTTCGACATCCTTCCCAGGATCATTACCGCACAGGAATGGACTCATATAGAGTCGGGGATCAAACAACGGCTCAAGGCGCTGAACCTTTTTTTGAAAGACATTTATCACGAGCAGCAAATTCTGAAAGACGGCAAGATCCCTGCCTGGCTCGTTGCTTCCTGCCCTCACTTTACCCGTGAAGTGTATGGCATCGATGTTCCCTATGACATTTATGTTCATATCTCCGGAATAGACCTGATCAGAGGGGAAGAAGGAAAATTCTACATCCTTGAAGACAACCTGCGTACTCCTTCGGGAGTGTCTTACATGCTGGAGAACCGCGAAGTAACCAAACGGCTTTTTTCCGATCTGCTCTCCGCAAATAATGTACGGATGGTGAATAACTATCCGCTTCTCCTTCACTCCATTTTATTGTCGTTATCACCCAGGCCTGTCAGCAACCCCACCGCGGTGATTTTGACACCCGGTGTTTATAATTCCGCTTACTACGAACACACGTTCCTTGCCCGCCAGATGGGAATTCCGCTGGTAGAAGGCCGCGACCTGGTGGTGAGCAATCATAAGGTTTATATGAAAACCACCCACGGGCTGGACCAGGTAGATGTGATCTATAGAAGGATCGATGATGAATTTCTTGATCCGCTGACCTTCCGCCCCGACAGCCTGCTGGGTGTACCCGGATTGATGGGCGCCTACCGCAAAGGAACTGTAGCCATCGCCAATGCCGTTGGAAACGGTGTGGCCGATGATAAGGCCGTGTACGCCTATGTACCCGAAATGATCCGTTACTATCTCAATGAAGAGCCGATTCTGCCGAATGTACCCACCTATCATTTGAGCGATGCCGATTCGAGAGACTATGTTTTTTCCAATATCAGCAATATGGTTATCAAGAGAACCAACCAATCGGGAGGATATGGAATGCTGATGGGCAACCAGACAAGCGACGAACAGGTGGAAGAATTCAAAAAGGCTGTTACTGAAAATCCGAGAGAGTTTATAGCCCAGCCAATCATAGGTTTATCTACCGTACCCTGTTACATCGACGGCAAGTTCCAGGCCAGGCACGTGGATCTTCGCCCCTATGCGCTTTGCGGCCCTTCGGGAAT
The DNA here is from genome assembly GCA_964605065.1 of uncultured Chitinophagaceae bacterium. GTDB lineage: Bacteria > Bacteroidota > Bacteroidia > Chitinophagales > Chitinophagaceae > Endoryza. Next base: position 426 of record CAZSAQ010000005.1, on the reverse strand, counting down.
TGAGATCGTTCCGGGGGGACTGACAAGGGTAGCCCTCAGGGAAGGATCGTTAGTGGTCAATTCTTCCCAGGGAGGAGGAAGCAAGGACACCTGGATACTGGAGTGAGACCGGGAAAGAGAAAGAGAAAGGGAAACAGAAAGAGAAAGAGAAAGAGAAAGAGAAAGAGAAATAGAATGGCAGTAGAGTGCTGTGCTTTTTACCTTGAAAAACTTTGCGCGCTTTGCGGTTCTTCGTGCCCTTTGCGTCCAGGAATTTGGGGAGCAGGAGTGAGAGAAAGAGAAAGAGAAACAGAAAGAGAAAGGGAAAGAGAAACAGAAAGAGAAATAGAATGGCAGTAGAGTACTGTGCTTTTTACCTTGAAAAACTTTGCGCCCTTTGCGTCCAGGAATTTGGGGAGCAGGAGTGAGAGAAAGAGAAAGAGAAAC
>CAZSAQ010000004.1:265869-392012 GCA_964605065.1 uncultured Chitinophagaceae bacterium | reverse complement strand
TAAAGTTAAGATTTCTCTCTACTTTCAAAACGTACTATTTTTGGGGGAGCTTACACAGTGTGTCTGTGTAGCTCTGCGAACGCCTATCTTAATTTAATATTGAGTATATCTTTCTTAAGCTTGCTTAATGGTCTTTTATAAAAATTTTCATCTTCATATTCAACACCAAACATGATGCGATACACATCCTTTTCACTTAATGATGTCCCAAGTAATCTGTTTAAGTCCTTTAAATAGCTTTTGTTATATTTTTTTTGCAAAAGGTCAAGATCGTTTAACTCAGACTGATGGTGCTCATAAATTTCTGCAATTTTCATTTCTTCTAGAGTCGTTCGAATTTTATTGTCTTTGGAAATGACTTTAATCTTAAAACTTCTAAGAGATTTGTCGTATGTTGATTGTAGAGTATAATTACCGGTTACATTACTATCGACATAGGGGTGTATGTTTTTTGTTAGTTTAAAATTTGAGGCATGTTTTATTGAACTATTACAAGGTGAACACGAAGGAATTAGATTATAGAATGACAAAGCTAAAATCGGATATTGTCCTTGAGGGAACCAATGATCTAGCGTGGGTCGTATAACAAGGGCTTTTTTATTAGATATTACAGTCGATGTATAAAGTCTATTGCAATACACACAGGTTTCAATCTTAAGACTATTACATAAGTCATAGGCATTGTAAAGTTTATTTTCTTTTGTATCAAACCAATCGTAATTAAATATCCCGGTTAAGCTTATCTTATCTTTTTTTGAAAGTACAGACTTGCCGGATGATTTATATAATCGTTCAAACTTATTATGAAAGCTTAATAATTCTTTTGGAGTACCTCCAGGTATTTTTGTTAAGTCCAATTGATCTAATACCGAAAACAAATACTTGCTTACTCTGAGTTTTTGTGTTCTGCTGTTACAGATCGTGCATGCTGGATCACTACAGACAGAGGTTGCGGTTTTCCCATAAATCTTTCTGTTAATATAGCAAGTTATATACTTAACATGCAGATTTTTCGCATGCTGAATATGTGCCTGTTTGTCGTCAATAAATAGCATTGTTAATTTAATTCTTCAAGTGTAATATTATTTTCTGCCATTAGTTGAATAATTGACTGCTTTGCTTTATTGCGATTGTCTGTTTCGTTTCGATAATCAATCTCAAAAGCAAGAGAATACATTTTTTGGAGTTTATCTTTTATAAGAGGTTCGCCTATTGAATCGATTAGCGCAAACAGAGAAGATTTTACATTTTCTATATTTTGAATTTCTAATGATTCTGTTTCAGTCCAATATCCCAGCATCTGTAATCTATCTTTACAAATCGTTTTTTCAGATTCCCAGCGAGTTTTTAAGGCATTCCTTTCTTTTAGACTAGTAGCATAATTCGAAATACCTTTTATTTCGTTGTCAGCGATTATGTAGTTTAGAATAGTAATCGCTTTTTCTATTTGCCTTTGGGCAAAGGCACCCAGATATCCTTCATTAAGAAAAAATTCATCAGCTAATAAGTCATGGATGTTCGCTGCAAAGGTATTATATGAATCAATTGCCTTTTCAACTCCTCCATTTTTAAGCTTAAGAATTTTCCTTTGCTGTAAATCCGATAGAATAAAAGGTGAATGTGTTGCAAATATTATATGAATGCCATATAAATCCGTTTCTAATTTTGAAAGTGCGTCAAGTAATTTCTTTACAAAAAGGCGCTGCAAATTTGGATGAAAATAAAGTTCTATTTCGTCTAGCACTGCAGCTATGTAATTATATCTATTATCGGTATCAATAGAATCTATATTTCGAATATGATATAGGATACTGCTTAAAACACTCAACAGTTGATACTCTCCAGAGCTAGCTTTATTAAAACTGCTTTTATTTATATCATCAAGATAGAACTCTAGTTTGAAAATAGGGGGTGGTAAGAATTCTGCCAGTGTGAAATTATCGTTGGGGTTATCGTTAATTATTTTTTCAACAACTTGTTTATACTTATCAAATTCTATCAGTTTTTTTAACTCTACCGATTCATTAACAAGTTTATTTAATGACGGGTATTTTAGATAGTTAATTGCTTGTTTAAATTTAAGCGTAATATGACTTTTATCCTTTTGTATATCTTGTAAGAGTTCTTGAAGGCGATCCTTTAATGCGATTTCATACTCCCAATCCATTCCTTCAACTGTTGAGGCAATATTATGCTTAACTAAATTATGTAGCCCTTCTTCGTATTCATTTTTAAACCGCTCATAACGACTTATTATAGTAAATAATTTATTTGAGAGGTAATATTCAATGGCGCTAATATATACCGTTGGTATTTTAGTTCTTCCTGGTAAACCAAACACTTCATTAGCTTTATCCATTATTATTCTTATAATCTTTGAATCTTCATAGATGTGCTTATTGGCTTCCTTTTCTTTTTCCTTTTGCTTTTGCTCGTCATAACTTAAAGAAAAATATTTTAAATATTTACCATTATCAATGTATCTAAAGCTTTGAAGTGGGATATCGTCATCGTGTAGCTCTATCATGTTAAGCAAAAGACGCATATTTAATAAATGCTTCTGTGTGTTTATATCGATATTGCCATCTGTCCGCTTAGGATTAATAACCAACGGTGTTATATAACCATCATTTTTATGAGACAAGGGGGTAATCCAATCGATTTTATAATCAGTACTATTTAACGCATAATGAGAATAGTTGACAAGGATTGAATAAAAGAAATTGTCTCTTACATCAAGTAAGTTACTTGATTCATTAGGAAGCTCGTAAATTATGTTTTTGAGTTCATCAACTGTTTTCCGAAATCTGAAGAACGTAATCTCTCTGCCAAAAACCAGTTTATATAATGTATCTGTATGCCAATAGATTTCGATATTCAATCGTTTAATAGTAGAATTTTCTTCACTGTCAATAAATCCCAATTCAATAGACAGATTATATATACCCATTAACAATAAATCTAAAAGGGTACTTTTTCCTGATCCGTTTTTTCCAACAATTGCAGTTATATTTATTTTCAAACTTTCAAGGCTATATAGAGTTTCTATTTCATTGTTCACGAACTTAAACCTTGTCAACTGTTTGCCTTTACCATTAGTGCTATAATCTGGTATTAAGGTAAAATCAAAAGGATAATACTGGTTTGAATTTAAAATCTTATGTATTTCACTATTTCTTGTCAGAGTACGAATTCCCACAAACTTAAAGGTCGAGGAGCTAATATAATCGCTTTGAAAAAGACTATTTCTTTTAAATTTCTTTTTAAAGCTTTTGGGTTCATTAACGAAATAGTATGCCTCTAAAGACAGTTTTGTGTAATTTCTTATCCTTCTATTGTTTAATAAGCTAATGTATATTTGATAAATTGTTCCAGAATTTGGTTTTAATAAACCACCTTGTTCTAAGTATTGTCTTGTGTTTTTATCTAGTGGTAGAAAATTATCGCTATTAATCCAAAATAGAAAGATTGTAAATGATGGAATTTGTATTCCTCTCCACTCTTTCACTTCCTCCCAAAGAAATGGCGTCAATGCTTTTTTTCCGTTTTGCATCACGGCATTAAAGGCCTCCCAAATATGTATTTGGACAGTTTCTGGTCGTATGTATTGTAACTTAAGGGCTACCGGAGTTGGGCAGCCTTCGAAATTAATTTGTTCCCAATTTTTATGAATTCCAAGCAAACTGCATACTTCATTTATGATTTCAGTCCGAACTCTTTCATTTTGCCTGCTTCTGCTAACACTTACAAACAATTGGATAGGATCTAATGAAGGTCTTTTAATTCGTTTGATGTTAGAAAGCCATGAATTATGCTTTTTATATTTGATAGAACCATTAAGTAGCTCAAATAAGATTAGCCCGGAAGCACTTTTATTTTGTTTGTAATATTTATGTAATTGCAATGCAATTTGCCGGTAAATGATGTGCCACTGAATTGTTTTATATCTATTCATACTAGCTACATTGAGTTGACAGCGATTTACATATAAAAAGCATAAGATTCTTTTGGATGTTCATTTTCGTCAAGATATTTCATAATTTCTCCTACTCGTCGAGCACAGCCAATTGTAATAGGATATTTATTGTCAAATTGTGTATTGTTCCAGTTCATTTTTGTCAATCCAAGTATCTCTTTACAAATAGATTTTGATGAAGATACGGCACTTACAATCCTTATTTCCAAAGGAGAAGGAATATACATTCCAGGATACGTTTGGTATTGATGAACAGAACCTCTGGTGTACAGTATATGTCTACCTTCAGTCAAGGAAAATAATGACCCTCTAACCGGCGGATAGAGATTGTTTCTAAAGAATCTTAGGTCTGTCTCCATTATGGTTACAATATCGTACTCCGTAACTCCTAAATCCTGCATTGCTTGAAAAAAACCGTCCAATTCGTCTTCATAATACTTCGAAGTCTTGTGTAAAACAACTCGCCCCGGCATTGTTCCTGTTGCAAATTTATATTTTGTCAGAGCTTCTTTCAGTAAAGTCAAAGACTGATCATAAGTTAAGTGAGGTTTGAGGTCATCTTTATCTTCAATAACCGGAGTGCCTCTTAAAATAACACCCTTCCCGTTTTCATTGAATATCTGCGCTAAACTGGTTTGTATAGTTTTTTTATCTCTGCTTCTATAAAAGCCAATGCCGACGTAGCAAACTTTTGGCCGGTTTTCATCTACTTCTAATTTCCATGGAATTGTTTGAAGCCCTTTGTAATAAAGTGCAGTACAAAAATTCCATGCTTTGGTAGCAACATCTTGCGATTTCTTTGTATCGTGTAATACATATTCCCGAAGTAATTGAATTGGCGTATTATACTGCATTGCCCGTGCTTTTAAAGCTCTTCTAAAGTTTAGTTCCAATTCTGGTTCTTCATTGTCATCGGCACTCGTCTCTACTGGCTCATCATCTTTGTTTTCTTTTACAATTTTTCCTTCAAAAGTTTTGGGAATTATGCAGACTACTACGTCACAATTTTTTATGTCGGAAAGAAACCCGATATTTTGGCCAAATAGTTCAACTGCATCTAATACTTTTTTATTTCTATCTGGCTCTTTCAAAATGGCTTTAATATCATTCGGAGAAATAATCCTTTCATAATTTGAATCATAAATAAATTTTGCACAGAATCCTTTATCTTGATTAACTCCCGGAAATGATTTGAATAATCCTTTCTGCTTTCCTTTGGGGTTAGCCGGTATATAACTTTCAAACCGTTTTAGCCAACTTTTTAGATTTTCAACATCCTCCTCAATTCCTATAATTCCTATTAATAATTGATTTTTTCTTGCTTCAATAACAGTGTCATAAACATCAAGCCCGGCAATACCTTCTCTCGGGCAAATGCTTTTTCCTTTGCCAAAAATTAAAAATGGTTCTTGTAAATAATCTGCTTTCATATGCCAAATAAGTCAACATTTCCACTTTCGTCTGTAAGTTTTTTCTGTACTCCAATTTCCTCAAGATTTGTCCAAACATTATCAGGAACAACCGGAGCAAAATCGAATTGTTCTATATCCTTAATTTTCAAAAATGGGTAATCTTTGTATTCTAAAAAAAGGGATTCTGAAGCAGACGGTTGCAAGTATCTTAAAATAAAATTGAAGTGATTGAATACATGCATATTTCTTTCAGTCTTCTTTAGCCATTGAATGTTTTTAGAAGCTAAATGGCAAACTCGAATATCGCTCCAAAGAAAAATCCATTCAGGCTTGATAGATAAATACCAGTTTTTATCAAAATTTTCAAATCCCACACGAAAAGCAAGGCATCTCATATTAAAAACCTCTTCTTTGTTTTTTAGGTTCATTTTTATTTCAACTACCTTCCTGGTTGCTCGCTTAACAGTTTTTGTCCATTCAATAGACCTGGGTTGCCATCTTCCTAATTCATCTTTTTGCAATGGTAGAAAGGCAAACATTTTTCCGTCCTTAATCCATTTTACTTTTAACTTATGAAGCTTTGCTTCAAGACATTTTTTTAATAGATATTTAAATTGGGAAAAATGGTCTGGGGATGATTCATAGAATTCATCGCAGGAAAATATCTCCGATGTTCCTCTGTCCACTATTTTTGTCAGCCCAATTGTGTCATCTTGAAGGTTGTGAAATGTGATTAACCTTCCATCCCATACAATCCAATCGTGAGGGAAGGAAATGTCATTCATAAATAATGCTGAAACAGCATAATCGTGTAGGCTTGGTTTAAAGAATGGTCTTTTTCTTTCTTTATTGTATTTCCTTACCGCTTTTTTATCAATGTCTAAATCTGCAATATAAAGATGTGAAGGAAATTCAATTTTTACTAGATTGGAATAAACAGGTTCGGTTTTACTAAAATACTCGTTTTGCTTTTTGTCAATTTCTGTTTTAAGGGCTTTTTCAAGTTCCGTTTCTAACTCATAAGCGTCTTGAACAGTCTTCCTAAAATAGTTTGGCTCGACCTTGGCTTCAAATTCTTTCTGTAATTGTTCTTTATTATAAGTAGTATTGATTACTAGAATAGGACAGTTATAGCTTCTTGCGGTTTGATATTCCAATTCAGTAATGGACTCTTTGCCTTCCGGTTGCCAGCCATAACGGCCCCCCATTATTAACACATAGATATCAGATTCTCTCACTTTACTCAAACATGCCGTAAGGGAATCAGTACTTTGGGCCTCCATTGTATGTTCTGACATCACAGGAAAACCTCCTACCTTTTCGATAGCCTTTAACGCAGCTTTCCTTTCAGAAGGCATATCTTGAATGGTGCTACTAATAAATATTTTAGGCTGTGTGATAAACATAATTTGCGAAGTTAGTTAAGTCTTTAACTTTTGGATTGCAGTTTACAGTTGTTCTTGCTAATGTTTGGGTCAAAGCTGAGGAGATTTCCGTCAGCCGGGGTGGGTGGGTAGTGCATTGGCATTTTTAGCTCTTTGCAAGGTTGGCTTTTGTGTGTTGGCTTTTGTGTGTCGGCTTTGTGTGCCTTGCAATGTGCTAAAAATTGCGTGGGGTAGCTTGGCAAAGTCATGTTAGTTTGAATTTTAGCAGGATGTTCGTTTAAGGTGACATACAACGTTCAGGGCTTTGCGTTCGTGGCGGCATTTTGCGATCCGTCCGCCCAGCCCAAGTACTAAAGTTAAATAGAATTACTATCGATCAGCACTTGCTCATCAGCCGCCATGACGCAAAACCAATGTTGTATGCCGTGTTGAGTCAACACGGTCGAAATTCTATTCTCAGATTCTTTTTCAGAAATCTAAATAGGTTGTCAATTAGATCGTGGAATTCTTTTAAAGAAACGACAGTTCCTGGGCATACATAAGAAATTCGCCTATAATTGCGCTTGTCCGCCAACTCGAATGTCTGCATTACGGCGTCATGGCATACAACGTATATATTTACGTATTATCAGAATTCATTATCAATTGCAACTGCATTTAACCCACTACCTCAAACTACGCAATTGACATTGCGTAATTACAACAATGCAGCCCCAAACTAACCCTCCCTCCACGACTTCGTCCTCCTCAGTCACAGACCAGGCTTGGGGAAGAGGGGCGTAGGTTTCGGCTAACCAACAGTTTATGGTAAAAGCTATGAAAAAGTAATGAATATTTTCGAAAATTCGTTTAATGATGATCGATGTCAATATTTTAACCGTTAGCCATAACCGGGAGAGGTCCTGGCGAGTCTCCCCCGACGCGGTCGGGGAGTGACTCGCCAGATGCAGTCGGGGGATAGCTCGCCAGATGCATTCAGGAGATGACTCGCCAGATGCTCATGAAGGGTTGCCCGCCAATGACCCGGCCCATGAAATTATCATCGAAAGCAGACCCCTCCTTACGGATTCCCGTAAATGCATTAATTCAAATAATCAAAGCGCCTTTAGGGAAATGGATGAATGATTTTTTTCGGGATCGCGGACTCTCCTGAGTTTCCTGGCGAGTCTTCCCGACCTTGTCGGGAGTGACTCGCCAGATGCAGTCGGGGGAGACTCGCCTGAATAGCGGCCTGATAAATTTAGTAGCGCAGTTTCGGATCAATCCCCCAGGGCCAGTCATCGTCATTCCTGCCGGGGTGATTGGCCAGATTCATTATTCGAATGAATTTTTGCTGGCGAGTCTCCCCGACCTTGTCGGGGGGTGACTCGCCTGATGCAGTCGGGGGTGACTCGCCAGTTGCATTCAGGAGATGACTCGCCAGCCGGGCGCCTGGCGGAAAGCGGGTATCCCGGAGGGAGAAAGACTTTTCGTCAGATTTGCCGAAATTGTACAGAATTTGCTGCCTATCAGATTCATTCTTAATACACCCGCTCATTTATGAAGATATTGCTCCAATACCTCCGGCCCTATCGCTGGCTGGTGGTTCTCACGATCGTTCTGGCCTCGGTCAACACAGGTTTCTCCCTGCTCGACCCGATCATCTTCGGCAAAATGATCAACCTGGCCACTTTCCACCAGTCGACACCCGCCCCGGGGGTGAAACTGGAAATGCACGACTACCTCTTTCTCAAACAAACCTATACGAATCAATCTGGTAAGACGGAAATCCGCTGGGGTATCATCTGGCTGGTGATCGCCTCGATCACGGTAGCCATGATCAGCCGGATCGCCAAAAACTTCCAGGATTATTTCCTGAACGTGATCGTTCAAAAATTCGGAGCGAAAGTATTCACAGACGGTCTCCGGCACGCCATGAAACTGCCCTACCAGGAATTTGAAGACCAGCGGAGCGGCGAAACCCTGTCAATCCTGACAAAAGTTCGGACAGACGTGGAAAAGTTCATGAACTACTGCATCAACCTGCTCTTCGCCATTTTTGTCAGTGTGGCCTTCGTATTCTTTTATGCGGCGATCTATATCAAATGGTATGTGCCGGTGGTCTACCTGGTGGGAATCCTCCTGCTGTCGCTGATCACTAACCTGCTGAGTAAAAAAATCAAGGTGATCCAGAAAACGATCGTGGGACAAACCACGGCGCTGGCAGGTACCACCACGGAATCACTCCGGAATATCGAACTGGTAAAAAGCCTGGGGCTGACGACACAGGAAGTGGACCGGCTGAATAAAAACACGTTTAAAATACTGGGACTGGAACTGACGAAAGTGAAAAGGATCCGAAGCATCGCCTTCATCCAGGGAACCTTCGTCAACACCCTCCGCCAGGTGATCCTCTTCCTGCTGATGATGCTGATATTTCATCGCGAAATGGATGCGGGCCAACTGGTAACGATGCAGATCTTCTCATTCTTCGTATTCGGACCCTTGCAGGAGATCGGAAACATCCTGCTCTCCTACCGCGAAGCGGAAGCCTCGCTGAATAATTTCCAGAACCTGATGAAAAAAACACCGGAAACCCAACCGGAAAATCCTCAACACCTGGGAGACATCAAATCGCTTGAATTCGCAAGCGTAGGATTCAAACACCAGACGGCTTCGCAAAAAGCGATCAGCAATATCAACTTCAATGTTAAAGTGGGGGAAACGATCGCCTTTGTCGGCCCCTCGGGCTCAGGCAAAACGACGATGATGAAATTGCTGGTGGGTCTTTACCGTCCGCAGGAAGGAAAGATCCTGTACAACGGCCTCGATGAAACGGCCATCAACTTCGATGATCTCCGCAACCAGATCGGTTTCGTAACACAGGACACGCAATTGTTCTCCGGAACGATCAAAGAAAACCTGCTCTTCGTCAACCCCAACGCCACAGAAGAAGAATTGCTCGATGTACTCAACAAAGCATCCTGCCAGAAATTGCTGTCGCGTGCTGAAAAAGGTCTTGATACCATGATCGGCGAAGGCGGACTGAAACTTTCAGGGGGCGAAAAACAAAGATTATCCATCGCCCGCGCACTGCTGCGCAAACCAAGGCTGTTGATCTTCGACGAAGCCACCTCCTCCCTGGATTCTATCACGGAAGAAGACATCACCAATACGATCAAACAGATCTCTTCGCAAAGAAACCAGATCACCATCCTCATTGCGCACCGACTCTCCACCATCATGCATGCCGATCGCATCTATGTACTGGAGCAGGGCGATATCGTGGAAACAGGCACACACGAAAGACTGACCGAAGACAAAGGGCTCTATTACGCGATGTGGCGCCAGCAGATCGGCGAAAGAAAAAAACAGGTTACCCCGCCGATGTCCGCCAACTAGCGGGAGCGAAGGCGTTTATCGTTTCAGGTTTAACGTTTCACGTAGGTTTGCGGTTTGCCGTTTGCAGTTCATTCGTCATTCGTCATTCGTAATCCGTTATTGCATTGGCTCATTGACTAATTGACCCATTGGCCCATTAGCAAATTGCCTTCCTAGTCCGAGAGTGATAATTATCACTCTCTTTTTTTATCAATAATCCTACTTTTGCGGCATGAGCAACGAATCAAAGCCGAATTATTTCTGGAGTATCCTCACCATGCGTTGTCCCCGCTGCCGCCGGGGTAAAATGTTCAACAACAGCAATCCCTGGAATCTCAAGAAGGTATTTGATATGCCTAAAAAATGCGAGGTGTGTGGTCAGCCTTATGAACTGGAAGTGGGTTTCTGGTATGGCACAGGCTATGTGAGCTATGCATTGTCGGTAGCGCTCTCTGTTGCCACTTTTGTAGCCTGGATCGTGCTCATCGGCATGAGCACCAAAGACAATCGCTTCTTCTGGTGGCTCGGATCCAATATTTTCTTGCTGATCATTCTACAACCCTGGCTGATGCGCATCAGCCGCGTGATCTACCTGTATTTCTTTGTCCGCTATAATCCCAACTACAAAGAAGACAAGGTGAAACATTTCGATTATGCCAGCGAAGATTATTACGCAAAAGATAAACCTTAAAACTGCGTAATCAGCGTTTTCTGCGTATTCAGCGTTATTCAGCGTTTTCAGCGTTCTTCTGCGCCCCACCCAATATTTCTCCAAAGAAGCTGCTTCGGGTCAATTCTTCCATATCGCTCAGTTCCACTTCGAGCGCCCGCATGCTCAGGGTGATCTCTATCAGCGACAGGATCAGAGAAACAATAAACGATCCGATACTGGCAGCAAAGATCAGGTAGCTGGCGGTGGCCCATCCTTTGAATATACAGAACATGCATACCACACAAAAAAGAAAACTCAACACGCCAAAAGCCTGCATAGAACGGATCAGTCGTACCCTTGCCCGGAGATTGCGGATCTGATCAATAATATGTTTCTGATCCTTGTCTTTCTTATACTTATCATGCAGGTTACGAATCAGGTTGGCCAGCGACAAAAACCGGTTGGTGTAAGCCAGCATCAACAATGAAATCGCAGGAAACAATAAGGCGGGGGTATTTATCGACAACTCCATATGCAAAAATAAGTCAAAAAGAAAGTCCCGCCGGGTTTGGCGGGACTTTCGGTCCTTATGAGTTTGGGTTAGTAAGCCCACTATTTAACGACCGGATTTTTGTTTTAGTATGTATGCCGGCCTTAGCTGGATTTCCCCAGGCGGCCAGTGATCGGCACATTCAGCTTGATACTGAAATTACGGCCCATATTAAATACCCCCATGCGTCCGGTGGCCTGGTTGATGTCGGTGTATTTCAACCGGCTAAGATGATTCTGGTAGGCCACATCACCCACATTGATCGCCGTTATATAAAGGCTGAAAAGGGTCTTGCCTTTGGAAACAATATCGGTTCCCGTGCCAATGTTAAACAAAGTATAGGAAGGAGTAACGGTTTCTGTATTGTACCCGGTGAAAGGATGCGATTGTTCGAAAGTGGCATCCATCTCTACCATCAGGAATACATTGCGGAACAGTTTCCCTTTTTTCATAAAATCACCCCGAAGATCCGACAGCAAACGGGCAGCCGGCACAAAGGGAATATTCCTGCTTCCTTCAAGCGGCTCGGCAAACCGGCCTCTTACAAAGGAAAATGAATTCTCGAAATGCAGCCAGTCGAGCGGATGCGGGTGAATGTCGAGACTGAACTCCGCACCGGCCAGTGTGGCACGTCGCTGATCAAATTGAAAGGCAGTCAGAAAATCTCCATCCACTTCTACCAGCGAATCGGTTCCGCCGGCATTGGAAAGCTTCCTGTAAAAAATGAAGTTGGAAATATTGTTATAGAAGAGACTGGCTGTTACGGATAGATGCTCTGAATTCCACTCGAGCCCTCCGTCTATCTGCAGGGAGGTTTCGGATTTCAGTGCCTGGTCGCCATACTCATAGCGATTGGTTCCTTCATGAGCGCCGTTCGAGGCCAGCTCGGCTATGGCGGGTGAACGGAACCCGCGGGCGATATTGAATTTAAGGGTCAGATCATTGGTCGCCTCGTAACTCAGCCCGATGCTGCCCGATACATTGGCGAAGTTCTTATTAAAAGCGTTGAATTTTATATCGGCGCCTTCGGTCAGTTCTTTGGACGAAAGAGAACGGTTATCCATCCTGATGCCGCCACTCACTGATAGCTTCTTCCAGTTCTTCTGGGTATACCAGAAGCCACCCACATCAAAAAGGTTGTATTCCGGAATCAATACCTCGGCGCCTTTGTTCTGATTGGATTGCCACATCCCATTCAGGCCGATTGAATTTCTCCAGCCATTGCTTTCCCGGAAATGATAGGCCAGGTTGTATGTACCGGTATTCAGATCGAAATACAATTCGCGCTCGGACGGATCATCTATATTGCCATACTCCATCCGCTGGTTTCGCTGGTAGCCGATCACTGCCGTCAACCGGCCGTTACCGATATTGAAAGAATTATCGCTGACGAGCTTGGTATGTTGTATATGCTGCCAGGGAATCCCCGGAAGCGTTCCATTGTTATCAGACGACGTAACGGTTTCCTCCCCTCCTCCGGGAATGGGCTTTACAAAAAACCCGTCGACATCACGGGTACCTTCTATCAGTCCGAGCTTTTGATTGAAGCGCGAGAAGATCACGTGGCTGTATCCCCAACTGCGGTTGACACCCACATAACCTCCGAAATTCATTTCGCGGAACTTGGAGTTGTATACGCGTCCGTCATATTTATTTTCATAGTCGGCCGCTGCCTTATAAGAGCCATATACATTCCAGTTGAATCCGCTCAGGCTGTTTCCAGCCAGGTTAGCGCCTACCCCCCTGAGCCGGTTATTGGTTTGGTAGTTGCTGACGATAGAACCTTTCAGGGTACCCTGTGATACCGGAACATTGGTCAGAATATTGATCACTCCCGCCATCGCATCGCTTCCATACATCAGGGAAGCAGGTCCCTTCAGAATCTCCACTTTCTGTACACTGTACTCATCTATTTCAATACCGTGCTCATCGCCCCATTGTTGTCCTTCCTGCCTGGCTCCGTCATTCAATACCACCACCCGATTGTATCCGAGCCCGCGGATAACCGGCTTGGATACGGCCGGACCGGTGCTGATCTGGGAGATACCCGGCTTCTTCGCCAGGGCATCGATGAGATTGGTGGCAGTGACTTTTATGATATCCTGTCTCTTTACAACGGTAATGGGCGTAACGGCACGCCTTTGCTGTGTGGCGGCGCTCACACCGGTTACTACCACTTCCCGATTCTCAATAACGGTAGGGGAAAGACTGAAATCTTTCCGGAGGTCTTGCGACAGCTCCACGTACTCTGTTAGTGTGGCATAACCTATAAATGAAATTTCAACCAGGTGCTTTCCCTGGGGAATATTGCTGATGGAGAATATTCCGTCTTTGTTGGTGGTGGCCCCGGTCTTCAGGTCAGAAAAATACACGCTGGCTCCCTGGAGAGGTTCGCCGGTTTTACCATCGGTAACTTTTCCGCTAAAAGATAAATAACCCAGGGAATCCGTAACACCATTGGCCAGTATCGGTTGAAAAGGAACAAATACAAAACTGAACAGCAGGAAATAAACGATAACACGCTTCATGATAATAGATTAATTAAGTCCATGTAAAAACTGTTTCGCCGGTCAACAGAATCCTGTTAACACCGAATGTCAAATGATTGGCTGGAAGATCAGGCGAAGGCAGGCGGACCTCTTAATCCAAATGAAAGTGTTTCGGCGCGATACACAGCCGGAAGCTCAGACATGCTTTTGTCGGCCACCGGCACGAGAGGAGAAGGTTCGAATGAAAAACTGGTATTGTCAAATACAGGCTGAGAGTAAAGATCGTCGCAATGACAACCCAGCCCGCTGTTCTGCATTTCAACAGAGGCATAACGGGAAGACTGCACTCCACCATCGATATGATGGGTGAAGGTATCGTGCAATAATTTCCTGGGTACGTTGCCGAATGCAAACAGCAGCAACAATACGCAGGTGATCCACTTCCTTATGTTGATCCGGAAAAGCATTTTTGATACTACGTTGCAAATATAGCAGCAAATAACAATTGCAGCTCCATCCGTCTACTTTTTTAGTTTAACGGTGAAAACGGAACCCTGGCCGGCTTCGCTATGGCAGCTGATGCTTCCATTCAATTCATCGACAATTCTTTTTACAATGGAAAGACCCAGACCGGTGGAGGATTCATCGCCGGTGGGTTGGGAAGAAATGCGGCCGTATTTGGAGAAAAGCTGGGGCAATTCGTCCTGGCTGATCCCTACACCCTGGTCACAGACCTTTACCACCACACCGGGCTCCTCTTCATATAATTCCATCCACACTTTTTTCCCGGGCAAAGTGTACTTGATCGCATTCGAAAAAAGATTCTCAAAAATTCTTTGCACCAATTGCCGGTCGTTCAGGATGATCACGGGTTCTGATTCATACCGGATCGACACTTCGATCTGTTTCCTGCTGGCGTGATGTGTAAAATTGTCCACCACGCTTCGCAGCAATTGACAGAGGTCAAAGGTTTCCAGTTGTATCCGGTTCTGATTGACCTCCGCTTTTTCTATATCGAGGATATTGCGAATGAGCTGTTGTCCATGAGCGGAAGACTGATTGATTTTCTGAACAGCTCTCGCCTGGTCTTCAGAAAGATGATGCCTTTCAGCTTCGAGCACCTGGTTCCACATCTGGATAGCAGAAAAAGGACTGGCCAGGTCGTGCGATACTATACTGATCAGGGAATTTTTCTCTGCATTTAGTTCGGCGAGTCTTTCATTTTGCCGAAGGATCAGATCATTGGTCTGCTTCAATCTTTCGTTGGATCGTCGCTTGATGACAAAAGCTGCCGCCACCAGGGCACCGATGATGGCCAACCCCACCGATATGATCGTAAGGTTGCGGGTCCGCAGCTGTTCCTTTTCTACGGTGGAGAGCAACAGTTTATTTTCGTTCTCTCTTTGCCGGGCGTTGTATTTCTCCTGCAGTTCGGCAATCGTACTCTGGGTATTGCCATTTACGATAGAAGTATCCAGCTGGTACCAGCGGGTCAGGTATTCATATGCCTTAGAGTAAGATCCTTTCGATTCATACAATTTGGCAAACAGCGCATACTGGTCGGCTTCCTTGCTTTTCGATTGAAGATGCCTGTTGATGCCGGCCGCAGCCGAAAGATGCCATTCCGCCGAATCGAATTTTTTTATGGCGATGTAGGTATCGGCCAGGTTGATATGATCGGTCCACAGATCGGAGGGATCGGATTCCGTACCGGAGTGTGAACGATAATTTTGCTGAAAATACTCCAGCGCCCTGGCGTAGTCTTTCTTTTTAAAGTAGGCATTGCCGATATTATTGAGCGTACCGGAATAATCCATGTTGGCCTTCTCATCGCGTACAATAGCGAGGGCGCGATTGAGAAAGTACAGCGCACTGTCATATTCACCCAGCTGATTGTAAATAACCCCCAGGTTATTGAAGGAAGTGACCACCGTGTAGGTCTCCCTGGTTTGTAGGGCGAGGTTGGCACATTGCAGGTAAAATCTCTTGGCCATCGCCGGCTGCTGGATTTTCGAATAAACGATGGCCAGGTCGCTCAGGGCGGATATTTCATAGGCCTTCTCGGTAAGTAGCTGCGCTTCTTCCAGGTCCTGCAAATAAAAATCGATCGCCTGCTGATAGTCTGCTTTCATTTCATGACACAAACCAAACAAGCGAAGCGATAAAACAGGTCCTTTGAAAAAGTTGATTTTTTTACTCTCGCCGGCGATCCATTGCGCATAATAACAGAGCGAATCGGTTTTACTTTCATCCAGTTCGAGGCAATGATCGTAGATAGCTTTGATGTGAGAGGTGTCGGCAGCCGCGTATACCACCCTGGCGGGAAAAAACAACAGTGTTATCAGGTATACCCGCACAAGTATTCCCATTCTCATTGATGATTTCTTCAGCACATTAGTCGACCAGGTTGTTCTTGATGGCGAACTTAACCAGTCCGACGGTGTTATTGACACCCAGTTTAGCGATCAGATTTTTTCGATGGGTTTCCACGGTACTGATACTGAGAAACAGCTTTTCGGCAATCTCCTGGTTGCTGTATTCTTTACAAATAAGCTTGAGTATTTCGATCTCCCGCTTGGAGAGAATTTCATTTACCTGCTTGTCTTCAATGGTGATGGTATTACGAAAATCGCCGGCCGCATCGATAATGTTGATCTCTTTGCTGTAGTAAGTGCCGCCGGCCCGGATAGTTTGTATGGCGGTCTTCAACTCTTCAATGCCCGCGTTCTTGAGCAGGTATCCCTGCACGCCGTATTTTACCAGGCGGTGGATGTAGCGGGTACCCCTCATCATGGTCAGGTACAGCACTTTCTGCTCGGGTTTTATTTCCCTGATCTTGCGAAGCAATTCTTCTTCTTCCATATCGGGAAGGTGTACATCGAGCAGAAGGATGTCGAATGAAAGGGTTGGCAGTTTTGCCAGTAAGTCTTTCGCGGTCAGGCTGCTCCCCACGACTTCCACCCCATCCTGCTTTTTAAGCAACAGGCACAGTCCTTCGAGGTAGAGTTCGTGATCATCGGTTACAAAAACTTTGGTCATGTGGTTGGCGGGCTTCAAGTTCACGTTGCAACAGCAATATAAATCATATTACCCAATCACCACAAAAAACAAAAAGATGTGTAAATCTTGTTCAGCCTGGCTTTTAGCGTGTTTTAAGCATCGCCCTGACCTGCTGGAACGAGCCGTTCTGGAAGCGGGCATAATACACTCCGCGGGGCAAACCCATGCTGTCAAATCCAAGGCTGTAGGTTCCGGGGGCGTACGTTTTATCGGCCAGCGTGCGGATAACCCTGCCTAAAGGATCGATAATCTGGATGAGGGTATGTCCGCCCTTTGTCTTAAAGGTCAACGTGGTGCTTTCCACAAACGGATTGGGATAATTGGTGATCACTTCTTCTCCCGATCCGCGTATCACATCCTCAAGCCCGGTTGTTCCGCAGGCGCCATTGACGCAAAGTGGTATTTCCTGGAAGTTCTTCAGCATGATGGTTTGAAGATCGGTGTCTTTCACACAGAACCATTGCTTCAGCACGGAAGCATAAATACTGCGGAAATCATATTGGAAGGGAATATTATCATTAACAGAAACATTACTGGGTATTACAGGGTTGTTACCCACCACTCCGGAACGGACATTTTTACCAAACACAAACAAAGGCGCGGCGGCTCCGTGGTCGGTTCCCAGGCTGGAATTGGATTTGATCCTCCGGCCGAACTCGGAGAAGGTCATGCCGATCACCCTGTCGTCTACACCCATGGCTTTCACATCATCCATAAAGGCTTTGATGGCATTGGAAACCTTTGCCATCAGGTTCGCATGGGTTCCAACAGTGGTGTCTGCAGAGTCTACCTGGCTGGAATGGTTGTCGAAACCACCGGTACTCACCATATACAGACGGGTTTTCAGTCCACCCTTGATGAGCCGGGCAACCACTTTCAATTGCGCTGCCAGGTCATTACCAGATGGGTAAGAGCCCTGCGAGGTTACTTTATTGGCGGCATTGCGGATGGCGATCGAATACTGCTGGGTTTGATCGGCGATCATCCGCACATACTTCAGTTCTTTTCCCCAGGGAGTATCCGGAACGGGATCTTCCACTCCATCGAGGAAATTATAAAACGAAGTAGGGTCGCTGATGCTGATCCCCATACTCACCGCCGGCCCTTGCAGCGCCAGAGAAGTCAATGAACCGATCTGTATTGCCAGCGGGTCGGGCATCTGCGAATTGGGGTAACCGTTGGGATAGTTGGGAAACTCGACATTCAGATAACGTCCGGCCCAGCCACTGTTCAGCACCTGGTCCGAATCGGAAGCAGTCATCCATATATCGGTGGCACGGAAATGCGAAAAATTGGGGGAAGGATAGCCCACCGACTGAATGATGGACAGCTTTCCTTCATTGTAAAGCGTCTGCATGCCGGTCATGCTGGGATGCAAACCGGTTTTGCTGTTGCCCGTCAGCGGCAGAACCCGGTTGAGCGGGATGGCAATATTGGATCTTGCGTTGAAATACTGCGAATAATATTCGATGGGGATTACCATGTTCAATCCATCATTTCCTCCATTGAGCTGGATGATCACAAACACCTTATCGGTATCTGTGGTGGCACCCATCAATGCCTGTACCAGCGGGGATTGACCGGTATATGCTTTCACCGAAAACCCGTTGACGAGCGCAGGCAGGGTAACGGCGGCTGGAATGGTTTGTCTGAAAAAGTCGCGACGCTTCATAGTTATTGTTTTTAGCGTTAGGGTTACGCGAGTTGATACTCGGCCAGATTCATGAAATATTTGTACAACGCTTTCAGCCTGGTTTCAACAATGTTGAGCGCCGCGGGATCCCCGGGGCTGGCCAGGTAAGCATTCCAGGCATTGGTCCAGTAATAGTCCTGTGTCTGGTTGCTCAATAATATCTGCTGCTTGATCACCTGCTTCGACTGGTCGGATATGGGTACCCGGTAGAGGATGTCAAGTACGTCGTTGAGAAGCTGATTGGGATCTGAAGGATTTGATAGGGTTTTGGTAAAGGCCACCACATCGATGGCGAGCTTCTTGCCACCCTGCATGTATCCGTTGCCCACCATCAGGTCGGTAAACACATTTCGTTTGGGGAGCGTATCGGAGTTGATCCAGATCTCGTAAAACTGCGGCACCTGGTAATAGGCCGACCACCCCGAAACACTGGGCGGATCGCCCACATTCTGCTGCAACTGGGCGGAAATAAACAACACAAACAACCACATGTTGTAGGCATTTTCCCAATCGGAAGCAGGAGGAAAGGCCACGCCGAATTCACGGAACATGCCCACGGTATGTTCTACCGGGCTTTTGATGAGGCAACCCTGGCTGAGCGGATCGAAGAAATGCTCGCTCTTCAGCAATGTGGCGAGTACGGGTTTGATTTCCCAGTTGCCATCCCTGAATTGCTTGGCCAGTGGTTTGATCACATTGGTTTCGGTGGCGGAATCGATGGTATAGTAACAAAACCAGCGGTAGAATTTCCGGACAATGAATTCCGATACTTCCACCGATTTGTTAAAGATCATATTGAGCAGATCATCGAGTTCGGCATTACCCGCATTGGCATCCGTTCTTCCGGCGATGACTGTGTTATTGAAGAAAGAAGAAAACTGCTTCGCCGTTTTATCATGCCTGTTGATGGCAAAGTTTACCGTATCGTTCGTGAAATCGATCTTCCAACCGGTAAGTACCCTGGCGGCGGCTTTCACATCGTCCTCTGTGTAATTAGGATTGTTTTCTTTACCGAGGGTAAACAACTCCTGTAGTTCCCGGGCATAGTTTTCGTCCGGAGCGGTATCGGTGTTGAGATACCCGTTGAGGTATTTCAGCATGGCCAGGTCGAGCGTCATGTCTCTTACAAACTGCTTGAAATTGCCCAGTGCATGCTGGCGAAGGAGTTGATAATAACGATAACCGAAGGTGCCGCGTTCATACATACTGGCTTCGGTCGAAAAATGATTGTGCCAGAACAGGATCATTTTTTCGGAAATATTTCTTTCCTGGTTTACCAGGTTTCCTACCCACCATGTTTTCAGGGAGGCAAGGCGCTTGCCGTTTGCGGCGCCATCGTCCGAATAGGTATTTATCCAGGTGGCACCCTGCGCAATGGCATAATCCGGATCGGTGGATGAAATATCGGTGTTATCGTAATTCTTAATGGGGGGCTGTGGTGCATTACCCATGCTCAGCAAGGCATCAACGGCCTGCGATGGAGTCAGTGTTTTGAAGTAGTCCATATCGGCCTTGGCGGATCCGAACATCGTGCGTTTCAGCAGATGCGCCACTTCCTTGCTGGTCCAGGGGCCGGCATAAGGATTCAGACCTGAGGTAATTCCCCTTACGCCATCGAAGGCC
This sequence comes from uncultured Chitinophagaceae bacterium, assembly GCA_964605065.1. Taxonomy (GTDB): domain Bacteria; phylum Bacteroidota; class Bacteroidia; order Chitinophagales; family Chitinophagaceae; genus Endoryza. Next base: position 371,812 of record CAZSAQ010000004.1, on the reverse strand, counting down.
CGGGGAACAGGATTGGATTTACTCTTTCTGAGGGTAAGAAAGTCTCTTCTATCCATAAGCATTAATTGTTGTGGCGGACTACCGCCGTGGATCATTGGGTTCCAGACTGCCAGTTCGATTCAAAAATTCTGCCATATAATGGCTCGACCACTCTATAACGTAAATTTTCATTACAATATTGGTATAAATACCAAGTCCCGCCGGTTGGCGGGACTTGATCCGGATTAATTTTCGGATGTTATTCAATAAAGATGAAATCAATTCATTGCTCTAATTCTCTGTCTCTTTCCCCATTCCAATTCCTTCCCTTTCCCTTTCTCTTTCCGCTCTCACTCCCGCTCCCAACAGGCCTGGACGCAAAGATCACAAAGAACCGCAGAGCGCGCAAAGGAAATCAGGTCATAACTCCATTTCTCTTTCTCTTTCTCCTTCTCTTTCTCTTTCTCCTTTCCGTAAAGCTGGTCAGGAAATATTTTCAATCACTCCCGCAATACCCTGTCCGCCGCCTACGCAAGCAGTTACGATTCCGTACTTTTTATTCAGGCGTTTGAGATCATGGGTGATCTGGATGGTTAATTTACAACCGGTACAGCCGAGCGGATGACCGAGTGCAATCGCTCCTCCATTGATATTGACCTGTTCGGGGTTGAGTTCCAGTTTTCTGATTACTGCCAATGCCTGTGAGGCAAAAGCTTCGTTCAATTCCACCAGGTCGATCTGACCGAGGGACAGTCCGGCCTGCTTCAATACCTTGGGTACCGCTACTACCGGGCCTATTCCCATCACCCTCGGATGCACTCCGGCAGAAACGCAGGCAACCAGGCGTGCAATGGGTTTTAATCCCAGTTCATTCACCATCTTTTCACTCATCACCAGCACAAAGGCAGCTCCGTCTGAAGTTTGGGAGGAATTACCCGCCGTTACGGTTCCGGTCATGGCAAAGGCTGGTTTGAGCTTGGCCAGCGCCTCGAGGCTGGTATCCTGGCGCGGACCTTCGTCCGTATCCACCACGTATGTTCGTTTTTGCTTTTTGCTTTTCTCATCCAGATAAACCTCTTCAACGGTAATCGGAAGAATGCCCGGTTTGAAATACCCGTTTTGTATCGCGCTGATCGCCTTCTGATGCGATTGCAGAGAAAACTGGTCCTGGTCTTCGCGGCTTACATTATATTCTTTGGCCACTGCTTCCGCCGTCAATCCCATACTCAGATAATAGTCGGGTTCATCGCTGGCTATGGAAAAAGCAGGAACTGTTTTCCAACCCGCCGTTGGAACCATGCTCATGCTTTCTGTTCCGCCGGCTACTATACAATCGGCCATTCCCATCCGGATCTTTGCCGTGGCAATGGCAATCGTTTCGAGTCCCGATGCGCAATAGCGGTTGACCGTCATACCCGGCACTTCATATCCCAGCGCCCGGGCAGCAATGATGCGCCCCACCTGCAAACCCTGCTCCGCCTCCGGAACCGCATTCCCTACAATGACATCATCCACCCGCTTCGGATCCAATTGCGGAACAGATTTCATCAACCCGCCAATCACCTCAATAGCCAGGTCGTCGGGACGGGTAAACCTGAAACCCCCTCTCTTGGCCTTTCCGACCGCAGTACGAAAACCGGCAACGATATATGCTTCCTGCATAGAATAGTTTTTAAGATGCTAAAGATAAAGAAATTTTCAATTAGTTGCATGAACAACTAATACAATTTGCCAATGAGCCAATTAGTCAATTAGTCAATTGAAGCTCCATTCCATTGACTAATTGGCTCATTGACTAGTTTACCAATTGACTAATTTCCTCCATGCAGCCGGGATTCAGGAATTCCCTCTCCCTCTCCATTCACCTTACCCGCCTTATAATTATCTTGCAACCCCAACTATGTACAAGATAATCCGATCTTTCCTGTTCTGGTTTGACGCTGAAGCAGTGCACTATTTTGCCATGAACAGCCTCAGGCTGCTTTGTTCTTCAACGCTTACCCGCCGTTTGGTCAATTCCCTTTTCAAAGCGCCTTCTAAACCGGTGCAGATATGGAATCTCCGGTTCAGAAACCCGGTAGGCCTGGCAGCGGGCTTCGATAAAAATGCCAGATACCTGCGTGAACTGGAATGCCTGGGATTCGGGTCGGTGGAAATCGGTACGGTCACTCCGTTGCCACAGGCAGGAAACGAAAAGCCAAGGTTGTTCCGCCTGCCAAAAGACAAAGCCCTGATCAACCGGATGGGTTTTAATAACGAAGGGGTGAAAATAGTAGCGTCGCGATTGAAAGACTGGAAGAACCAGGTAGATTATGCAGCCGGTAAGAACAGTCAATATGCCCGCCTGATCATCGGAGGAAATATCGGGAAGAATAAAGTTACCCCTAACGAGGAAGCCTGGAAAGACTATGAGATCTGCTTCAGGGAACTATTCGACTGGGTGGATTATTTTGTAGTAAATGTCAGTTCTCCCAATACGCCGGGGCTGCGTGAGCTGCAGGAAAAGGATTCGCTTAGAAAAATCCTCTCTCACCTGCAGACCATCAACGCGCAACAATTATCGCCAAAGCCCTTGTTGCTGAAGATCGCTCCCGATCTGAGTCCTTCGCAGGTAGACGATGTAATTGACCTGGCGCTCGAAATCAGGCTGGATGGACTGGTTATCGCCAATACCACGATCAGTCGCGAAGCCTTGCAAACAGGAAAAGATATGCTTGATAAAATAGGCGCGGGAGGCTTGAGCGGCAAACCGCTCACGCAACGTTCAACCGATCTGATCGCATTTGTAAGCGGAAAAACCAAAGGCAAGATTCCGATCATTGGCTCGGGTGGCATCTTCACGCGGGAAGATGCTCAACAAAAAACCGCCGCCGGCGCCAGCCTGGTGCAGGTATGGACCGGGTTTATCTATGAGGGACCGGCCATTGTAAAAAAGATATTGTCTACAGACTGATGCCTACGAACGGACCGAAATACATTACCCGATCATAGGCTTTATAGGAAGCTACGCGGGCACCCAGCGAAATTCCTGAAGAAAAATAATATTCATACTCCGCCATCAGGCTGATACCGGAAGTCCGGCCCTTTGCATCTCTCGAAGGCCAGATGGTTGTTTTTTCTATACCGGAACCCTGCGTATCGGGATACGAACGACGAATATTGTAGAATGAAAAAGCGTAACCGGCGCCGAGCCTCAGGGCGCTCACTTCGTTATCGAGCAGGGAATAATACAAATTGAAATCGATCGTGGCAGCGCGGGTATATTCCTGTACCGATTGGGTTCTGGGATATCCCTGCATGTTTAGATATTTCAGCCCGATACCGCCCTGCCAGCGTTCGGCCATCGAAAATTTTCCTTCGGCAAATCCGCCAAGACCTCCCAGTCCGGGAAAATCACGGGTATAACCACTGCCGATCTGAATTTGAAAATTACCTGGCTCGTTGGCAAATTGCGCCCTGGCCGATTGAATGGCAAACGCCAATAACAGGAAGAATACCCTTTTCATGGTTGAACGGTTGAGTTTAAACAGGTCGAATTAGCGTAGATTTTTTCCTATACGAAAAGGGTTGTGTGTGATATAACAACTTTTCAGGTTAAAAATTGTGCCAGAATCGGTATCCTCGTAGATTTCCGGGCGTCTGCGGAAAAGGCCGCAGCCGGAATACCTTATTTTTGCGCATCGAAATTTGAAAACCAATTATGCACGACCTTTTTAGCATTGATGCGCTGATCAGTTTCCTGATCCTGGTTGTTTTAGAAATCGTATTGGGCATCGACAATGTGATTTTTGTAAGCATCATCATGAACCGGTTGAAAACCGCGAAAGAGCAAACAAGAGCCCGGCGTACCTGGATGGTCACCGGAATCCTGTCGCGCAGTTTACTGTTGATGGGATTAAGCTGGTTGCTGACACAAAAAGGCAAAGCCCTATTTCATATTGGAAGCAAAGGTTTCGACCTGGCCAGTCTGGTGATGCTGGGCGGAGGTATATTTCTTATCTACAAATCAGTCATGGAAATTCACCATAAGCTGGAAGGCGAAGATCCGAATGCCACTGCCCGCAAAGAATCCTTGACATTTCCGCAGGCCGTGGGCCAGATCATGATCATCGATGCCGTGTTTTCTTTCGACAGCATCATTACGGCCGGCGGTACGGCCAAGCACGTAGAGATCATGATCGCGGCGGTTGTGATCGCCATGGTGGTGATGTTTCTCTTCAGTCCGAAAATATCTTCTTTCATACACAAGCATCCTACGCTTAAAATGCTGGCCCTCTCCTTCCTGGTCATGATAGGCCTGAGCCTGGTGATTGAAGGGTGGGACAGCCAGGCTGCGCATGAGTTGCACCTCAAAAATTATATCTACTTCGGAATGGCCTTTTCTTTCGGCGTGGAATTGTTGAATATGATTATGCGCAAACGACAGGTAGCCCGTAAACCGGTTGAATTGCGGGAGCCGAAGCTGGAAGAAGAATCATCCGGTACGGATGATTCGGCTCACTAATACTAAAAATTCCTATCGTATACATAGAAGGGTGGCTGCTACCACCGCAGCGGTTTCTGTGCGCAACCGCGTTGCGCCGAGGCCGACGGATACAAAATGCTGCGACAGCGCTTTGGTAATCTCCTCCCTGGTAAAATCTCCTTCGGGACCAATGCAGATCACGGTATCCTTACGGTCATTTGTCAAAGAAGTCAATGGCGTTTTATGCTGTTCATCGCAATGAGCGATCAACTTGCGTGTATCGCCAAAATCAGTTTCCAGGAAGCGATTCATTTTTACAGGTTCCTGCAAGCCGGGCAACCAGTATTGCTGGCTCTGCAACATCGCGCTGACCAGGATGCCGCGCATTCTGTCTATCCGGAATTGTTGCTTCTCGGTGCGTTCTGCTATCAATGGAATGATGGAATGTACTCCGATTTCCGTGGCTTTCTCCAGGAACCATTCCAGCCGGCTGCTGTTCTTCAGCAGGGATACCGCGATGGTGATCTTTGGAGAAACGGGAAGATGATTTTCGACCGAGTCTATCCTTACCTGGCATCTCTTTTTGTGATCGTCGGCGATGCTCGCCTTCATCAGGATCCCTTCTCCGTTGGTTAATGTTAACTTCTCTCCCACCGCCATACGAAGTACACTGATGATATGGCGGGAATTGTCCTCATCCAGGGTGATCAGGGAGCCTTCAATGCCGGTTTCTTTGCTGAAGAAAAGTGACATGCGTCGGAACGGGACTTATTTTCGTGTATAGTATATCGTTACTGAATCGGTCATCCGGTTATCTGGCTCAGAATGGTGTTTCATCCCCATCATCGATGGGCAGGTCATTCATTTTACTTCCGGCCTGGATGTACAGTTTGGCGCCGCCATCGGCTCCTTCGTCGGAAGGTACGGGTCTCCAGCTGCCGCCGGAAGGCAGGTTGCCGAATCCGTCGTCTTCACTGAATTCCACGAATTTCTGGATATGCAGGAGCGCCTTCAGTCGTACCGTATCGAGCGATCCGTTACGGTGCTTGGCGATCTTTACATAGGTTTCGCCTTTATTGCTTTCGCCATGTTCGTTGGCGGTGATACCGTAATATTCGGGGCGATAAAGGAACATAACCATATCAGCATCCTGTTCAATCGCACCGGATTCACGAAGGTCACTCAGCTGCGGGATCTTTTCTCCGTCTTTCCTGGATTCGACCGCACGACTGAGCTGTGAAAGGGCGATGATCGGCACCTGTAGTTCTTTTGCCAATCCTTTCAGGTCGCGGGAAATTTTGCTGATCTCCTGTTCACGATTGGAATTGCGATCGGCGCTGCCGCTCATCAATTGCAGGTAGTCGATAATGATCAGGCCGATATTGTGTTTATTCTTCAGGCGGCGGCATTTGGCTCTTAGTTCAAAAATGTTCAAAGCCGCCGTGTCGTCGATAAACATCGGTGCCTTGGCCAGTTGCTGAATGCCCTTGGCATACAATTGTTTCATTTCATGATCGGCCAGCTTGCCGCGGGCGATCTTTTCCAGCCATATTTCTGATTCGGCGCTGAGAATACGCTGAACCAGCTGACCGGCACTCATCTCCAGGCTGAAGAAAGCAACGGGAGTTTTTTTGTTTCCGTGTAAACAGGCATAACGGGCGAGGTTCAGGGCGAAGGCGGTTTTACCCACTGAGGGGCGGGCCGCCAGGATGATCAGATCCGTATTCTGCCATCCGTAAGTGATCTTGTCCAGCGAAGAAAAACCACTCGGTACGCCAGTGATGTCTTCATTGCGATGGCGCATGTCTTCTATACGCTGCACGGTTTTTACCAGAACCGTATCGATGCTGTCGAAATTCTTTCTGAGGTGATTGTTGGTGATCTCGAACAATTTGCTCTCTGCTTCATCCAGCAGATCGAACACATCGGTACTGTCTTCGTAAGAATCGCTGATGATCTCTCCGCTGATCCGGATCAGTTCGCGCTGGATGAATTTCTGCAGAATGATCCTTGAGTGCGCTTCTATATTGGCCGAAGAAACGACCGAGTTGGTCAGTTTGGTTACATAGTAAGGCCCGCCAACGATTTCCAGTTCCTCGCGGCGTTTCAGCTCCTCCACAACCGTGAGGATATCAATCGGCTGGTTCTTTTGCTGAAGCCCCTGCATGGCACGATAGATCCGCTGGTGATTATCTGAATAAAAACACTCCGGTTTGAGGATTTCCACTACGGTATCGAAGGCGCTTTTCTCCAGCATGATGGCACCCAGTACCGCCTCTTCCAGGTCTTTGGCCTGCGGGGGTACTTTGCCATACATCATGGTACTAAGATCTATCGAGCTCTTGCGCCTGGCTTTATTTCGGTCTCTGTTAAGGTTAGTAAGATCCATTGTCAATTATAAAAAATACGTTTTACCATTGGTTTGAATTCGGTTTTTCAGGATGGGGGGCGACAAGAAGGCTCGTCGCATCAATTGGATATTCCAACCAATGACTTCCGGGTTAGTTCCAGCCTTGTATTACGTAAATGTTACTCTACTGTTATGGCAATGTTAGCCCTTGGGTCAGGATGGCGAATATAGGTACCGCTATCCTCCGGTTGAAATAATTCGAATGCGAATATTTATAACCAGCTTATTCCGGGGCTTTTCCACATCAATTCCAGGCTTACCCACAATAATCATCGGCTTATGCACAATTTAAAAAAAATCGGCACGCTTCCGGCTGCGAAATTAACACATGATGTGCGAAAGAATTTCACCCCAAATATTTGGTACTTGATACGGTACGCTACAACTCAATCCCAGTAAGGATTTCCTATTACTCCCCGGTATAAAAAGCCCATTTCACGCGGCTTTCAGCCGCTATATTGCCCTCAAACCGTTTACAGACCTCAATTAGCGCCAGCGAAAAAATTCAAACGGATAAAATCTCGGTGTTCCAGCCCTGATTTGCAAGCAGATGGTTAATAACGAGTCAATTTCCAATCATCTTCAATAATCTCTTACCTTGTTGTTATGAAAAAATCATACTTCCTGCTGGCGCTGGCACTGGTTTGTCTTTTTTCAAATCATCTGCGGGCACAAAAAACAAACGCGCACATCAACCACCTGGCCATTTTTGTTGTCGATTTAAAAACCAGTACCGGGTTCTACCGCGATGTGATCGGGCTGGATACCATCCCGGAACCGTTTCACGATGGAAAACATACCTGGATGAAGATCGGGCCCGGCTCTTCGCTCCATATCATTGAAGGAGCCGAAGCAAAAAAAGAGTACTTCAAAAACAACCATATCTGCTTTAGCGTATCATCGGTTGAAAAATTTACCGATATCCTGCGTCAGCGTTCGATCAGCTGGGAAGATGTGGCCGGAAAAAAGCAATCCATTACCACCCGGGTAGACGGGGTACATCAGATCTGGCTGCGCGATCCGGACGGCTATTGGATCGAGATCAATGATGCTAAAGACTAACATATTCCCTGGCTGCCGGGTACCGGCGCTTTTGTATCTTTGCCGCTATGACAATCAGCTATAATTGGTTAAGTGAGTACCTGCCGGTGACCCTCGACCCTGAAAGACTCAGCCGGATACTCACTTCAATCGGACTGGAAGTGGAAAGCCTCGAAAAATATGAAGAGGTAAAGGGCGGTATGCAGGGACTGGTTATCGGAGAGGTGATCGAATGCGAAAAGCACCCCAATGCCGACAAACTCTCGGTTACCAAAGTATCCATCGGAGCAAGCGAGCCGTTACAGATTGTATGCGGAGCCCCCAATGTGGCCGCCGGTCAGAAAGTAATTGTGGCCCCCGTGGGCGCAACCATCTATCCTTATAAAGGCGATCCCCTCACCATGAAAGTGGCGAAAATTCGCGGCGTCGAAAGTTATGGCATGATCTGCGCTGAAGACGAGATCGGGCTGACCGACAATCATGCGGGCATCCTGGTTTTACCGGCCAATGCCAAAACGGGTACCGCCGCTTCCGAGTTTTTCAGTTTATATACCGATTGGATATACGAAATAGGACTCACTCCCAACCGCATGGATGCCATGAGCCACCTGGGTGTAGCCCGTGATGTATGCGCCTATCTGTGTCATCACGATAAAAAAGATTACAAGGTAAAATCTCCCTTCACCAACTCTTTCAAACCCGCTTCCAACAGTCGCCCCATCGCCGTTGACATAGACAACCAGGAAGCTTGCCAGCGATACAGCGGTGTCAGCATCTCTAATGTTACCATTGGAGAAAGCCCGTTATGGCTCAAGCAAAAACTCAAGGCCATCGGACAGCGGCCCATCAACAATATTGTAGACATCACCAATTTCATCCTGCATGAAACCGGGCAACCCCTGCATGCCTTCAATGCCGCCGCGATCAAGGGCAATAAGGTAATCGTGAAGAATCTACCGGAAGGAACTCCCTTCCTTTCACTCGACGAAAAAGAAAGGAAACTCAGCGCCGAAGACCTGATCATCTGTAATGGTGCCGGAGAAGGGATGTGTATTGCCGGCGTATTCGGCGGAGCGGCGAGCGGCGTAAAAAACGATACCACGGAAATTTTCCTGGAAAGTGCCTGGTTCAACCCGATTGACATCAGGAAAACCTCTTTCCGTCATGGCCTGAGAACCGATGCGGCTACCCGCTTCGAAAAAAATACCGATATCAGCAATACAGTCCCTGTTCTCAAGCGGGCAGCCCAGATGATCGTTGAACTGGCCGGCGGAGAAATTTCTTCGGACATCGTGGACGTGTATCCGGGCAAACAACCCAAAACACAGGCCTCTCTCAGATTCCATTTCCTCAAAAAGCTCAGTGGAAAAAACTATCATCCCGATGCCGTGAAAAAAATTCTTACCAGCCTGGGCTTCGAGATCATGCGGGAAGGAATGGATGATATACTCGTTGCCGTTCCTTACAGCAAGCCCGACATCAGCCTGCCAGCCGATATTGTAGAAGAAATTATGCGGATCGACGGACTGGATAACATCGAGATCCCGAGCTCCATCACCATTTCTCCGGCTGTGGATCATTTTGGATACAAGCAAACCTGGAAAGAAAAAGTGGCCGATTACCTCGTAGGACTTGGCTTCAACGAGATCTTCACCAACTCTATCACCAATGCCGCCTACTTTGCGGAAGACGATCTGGCCGGTGCGGTGAAACTGCTTAATAACCTCAGCGCTGTTCATAATATCATGCGCCCCTCCATGCTGGAAACCGGCCTGGAAGCGGTGGTGTACAACCTGAACCGTAAAAACGAAGACCTCTTCTTTTTTGAATTCGGTAAAACCTATTCCACTTCCGGACCCGGCAAGTATGCAGAGAAGGATCACCTCTGCCTGTATATAACAGGGCACGTGTCGGACACTACCTGGAAAGGGAAACAAATCGCCGCCGATTTCTACTACCTGAAGGGAGTAGTAAACAGCATACTGCGGCTAATGGGTCTGCAGAAAATGCAGGTAGAGCCCATCCAGGACAGCAAGATTGCTGCCGGTGTGCGCTATTCGGTAGGCAAGGAAGTGATCGCCGAGATCGGAACCGTACATACCGGTGAATTGAAAAGATTTGATATCGGCCAGCCAGTTTTCTTCGCCGATTTCAACTGGGAACCCCTGCTCGAAATGGCCCGTAAAAAGGATATCCAGGCCAAAGCCCTGCCCAGGCAACTGCCCGTGTACAGAGACCTCGCGATGGTGGTGCCTTCCACCTTACCCTATTCGGAAGTGGAAAACACGGTGAAAAGTGTACACCTCGACAAACTGGAGAACATCAAATTGTTCGATATTTTTGAAAGCGATAAACTTGGAAAGGACAAGAAATCACTTGCCCTTAGTTTTACCTTCCTCGACCCTGAAAAAACGCTGACCGATAAAGAAATCGACGGCATGATGAACAGCATTGTGTCGGCACTGGAGAAAAAACTCGGTGTTGAAATCAGAAAATAGTTTGACAATGGAGCAACAGTTAAAAAGGATTCAGGATAAACTTCAGCAGTTGCTGAAGAAAAACCAGTTGCTGCAAAAGGAAAACGACCGGCTTTTACAGGAAAACCAGCTATTGAAAGAACAGGCAGCGGGTAGCAGGGAATTAGTGGATGGACTGGAACAGAAACTCACCGCCCTGAAGATGGCCTCGGGCAGCCTGACCATGACGGAGAAAAAGGACCTTGAGAAACGCATGAATACTTACATCCGGGAAATTGACCGGTGTATCGCGATGCTGGCAGATTAATGGGGAAAATCAGACTCTTTTGACCAGGCGCACTTTCATTTCGTCTTCACCCTGCGACAGTTCGAGCGTATATACTCCGTAGGGTAGATCATTCAGGCCTTTCCAGGTGAGCGTGCTTTGGCCGGTGGGCATGCTGGTTTCCAAACGGCTGCATTCGAGCCCCCGATCATCACGTAAAATGGCACGGAGACTGGATTGTAGCGGCGCTACCAGTTCTAATGTCAGAGCGTCAATAAAGACGGATGACTTCAGTTTTGCAATCATCGATCGTTCGGTTTTGGTATTAATTAGTCTTCAATGGATACTTATGCTTAACCTTCCAAAACGATCCTTCAATACTGGTCCAGATAGGAAATTGTGAATTCAGTGTGGATAAAAATAATACAAGCATTTGAATTAACCAAGTTATGGATACATTAATTCCAATAAATATTGTCATCGGTGATCGCAACTACCGGATCAAAGTTTCTACCAAAGACGAGGAGACGGTTAGAAAAACCATTCGCATCATCAACGACAAGCTCATTGAATTCAAAACAGAGTTTGCCGGTAAAGACATGCAGGATTATGTTTCGATGGTGTTGTTATGGTATGCCACCGAGCAGCAGTCGGGCCGCCGCCTGGCGGTGGAAGAAAACGTTTCCGAATCGCTCGGCCGCCTCGAAGCCATGCTCGACAAGGCCCTTGATTAAGGATACGGCCTGCCGCATTTCCTCCATCTCCGATTTTTTCTGAAGAACGATTCACCCCCTGCTGGGTTTCAGTGGGTTAATTTTCGTACTTTCGCAAGCTATCAAACGTTATGGCAAGAAATCATAACATAGAAAGGATAACCGATCAAACAGAACTACTAAAATCATTGAAAGACAATGGAAGCGAACACTTTAACCTATATAATCGGAGGCGCCGCGCTTCTGATAGGCATTCTGGCAGGGAAATTCATCTTTGCTAAAAACACCACCCAAAAGGTACAGGAGGCCGAGCTGCAGGCTCAGAACCTGTTAAAAGAGGCAGAATTAAGAGCAGAAACCCTGAAACGAGAAAAAGAACTGGAGGCCAAGGAAAAATTTGTACAACTGAAGGCCAATCACGACAAGGAAATCCTGGAGAGAAACAGGAAGGCCAGTGAAGCTGAAAACAGGATCCGCCAGAAAGAACAATCCATCAACCAGAAGGAAGGCAACCTGGAGAAGCAGATCAAGGAAAACGAAGCCATCAAGGAAAACCTCAACCGCCAGATTGATGTTGTCAATCTGAAGCGTACAGAACTGGAAAAACACCAGGAGGAGCATATCCGCCGGCTGGAGAAAATTGCCGCCCTCACTGCCGAAGAAGCCAAAAGCCAGCTCGTGGAAAGCCTGAAAAAAGAAGCCCAGACCCAGGCCATCGGCATCCAGCAGGAGATCATCGACGAAGCCAAGCAAAAAGCCAATAAAGAAGCCCGGAAGATCATCATTCAAACCATCCAGCGCACGGCGGCTGAGCAGGCCATCGAAAACTCGATCACCGTGTTCAACCTGGAAAGCGATGAGATCAAGGGCCAGATCATTGGCCGCGAGGGCAGGAACATCCGGGCAATAGAAGCCGCCACCGGGGTGGATCTGATTGTGGATGATACCCCCGAAGCCATCATTCTTTCTTCATTCGACCCGCTTCGCCGCGAGATAGCCCGTTTGAGCTTGCAGAGACTGGTTTCTGACGGCCGTATCCACCCGGCCCGCATTGAGGAAGTCGTGGAAAAAACACGCCGCCAGATCGAAGAACAGGTCATGGAGATCGGCGAAAGAACCGTCATCGAATTAGGTATTCATGGTTTACATAAGGAGCTGGTAAGAATGGTAGGACGTATGCGTTTCCGTTCTTCTTACGGTCAGAACCTGCTGATGCATAGCCGGGAAACGGCAAACCTCTGCGCTACCATGGCTGCCGAACTCGGTATGAATCCCAAACTGGCGAAAAGAGCCGGCCTTTTGCACGATATCGGCAAAGTGCCCGATGAGGAATCAGAACTCAGCCACGCCCTGCTCGGCGCCAAGCTGGCTGAAAAATACGGGGAGAACCCCGCAGTGGTCAATGCCATCGGCGCCCACCACGACGAAATGGAAATGCAATACGTGATCTCCCCCATCGTACAGGCCTGCGACGCCATCAGCGGCGCCAGACCCGGCGCCCGGCGTGAGATCATGCAGCAATATCTTCAGCGCATCAAGGACCTCGAAAACCTGGCCATGGCCTACAATGGGGTGGAGAAAGCCTATGCCATCCAGGCCGGCCGCGAACTGCGCGTAATTGTTGAAGCTGATAAAGTTACAGATTCCGATTCCGACAAGCTCTCCTTCGAGATCGCCCAGAAGATCCAGAATGAGATGACCTTCCCCGGACAGATCAAAGTAACCGTAATCCGCGAAAAAAGAGCCGTAAACGTAGCCCGCTGATTAAAGACCCCGGCCGCCATTAATATTCAATCTGGTGAGGCAAAAAAATGTTTGCCCGGGCTATTACCGGAACAAAGTTTTCATTACCTTTGCCTCCCTTAAATTTAAAAGTCATGAACGCAGCAGTTCAGTTTGTACACGAGCAATTGACAGGTAAAAAAGAGTTCCCGAAATTCAAAGCAGGTGATAATGTATCTGTTAACTATAAGATCATTGAAGGTGGTAAAGAGCGTATCCAGAGCTTCCGTGGCGATGTAATCAAACGCCAGGGTACAGGCCACACCGCAACTTTTACAGTACGTAAAATTTCCGATGGTGTGGGTGTTGAAAGAACCTTCCCTCTTTACTCTCCTAATATCGAATCCATTGATCTGAACAAGTCAGGTCGTGTTCGCAGAGCGAAACTGTACTTCCTCCGCGGAAGAAGCGGTAAGAGCGCAAGGATCAAAGAAAAGAGACATTCAGAAGCTGCTGCCCAGTAATAAAAGCTGTAAATTTTCTAAGAGACGGAAACTGATTTCATTAACAATTGGTTTCCGTTTTTTTATTCCCCATCCTACAATATTTAACTTAACTTCGCTGTTCATATCATTAAATCAGATACAATGGAACCTACTTTTCTTCTCTTCAACATTGGCGGTCAGGAAATGATCATCATTTTGATCGTTGTATTGCTCCTTTTCGGTGGCCGTAAAATTCCTGAACTGATGCGTGGCTTGGGTAAAGGTATCCGCGAATTCAATGACGCCAAGAACAACGTGAAGAAAGAAATCGAAGACGGCATGAACGAAAAAGACAAACAACCTTCTTCTACTTCTTCTGCACAATAATTGACTCGTCGCATTATCGGTTCTTGCCTGTAAAAAACAGTTGGCGACTTGTTCCACTTCGATTCAATACAGCAATATCATACAGATTTGTTGAACGGCATCACTTCATGTAGTGAGGCCGTTCAATTTTACCTGCAGTCCATAACCAGACAGCAACACCTCAACGCCTTTGTTGCAGTTTATGCAGATGAAGCGTTAGAGCTCGCGCATCGCCTGGACGAAAAAAGGAAAGCAGGTTCGCCCATGGGCAAATTGCATGGCGTTGTGATAGCCCTTAAAGATGTAATCGCCTACAAAGATCACCCGCTCACAGCTGCCTCACGCATCCTCCAGCCCTTTGTGTCGATCTACCACGCCGATGCGGTACAGAAACTGCTCGATGAAGAAGCCATCATTATCGGCCATACCAATTGCGATGAATTTGCAATGGGTTCTACCAATGAAAACTCGGCCTATGGACGCGTCCTCAACGCCCTGGATGAAACCAAGGTGCCGGGTGGCTCTTCCGGCGGTTCGGCGGTGGCCGTACAATCGTACTGCTGCATGGTTAGCCTCGGCAGCGATACAGGAGGCTCGGTGAGGCAACCGGCCGATTTCTGCGGAATCGTGGGCCTAAAGCCGACCTATGGCCGCATCTCCCGCTACGGACTGATCGCCTATGCCTCTTCCTTCGACCAGATAGGGATTTTCAGCCTCAACATTCCCGATGCCGCCCTGCTGCTGGAGATCATCAGCGGGCAAAGCGATTACGACAGCACCTCTTCGGATGTGCCCGTACCAGCCTATAGCAAAGAACTGAACCAGCCGCAGCAGCCTCTCAAAATCGCCTACTTCAAACAGGCCCTCGAAAGCCCCGCACTCGATCCGGAAATTGCCGGAAAACTCAAGGGATTGATCCTGAAACTCAAACAAGATGGCCACCAGTTGGAAGCGGTTGATTTCGAGTACATTGATTATATTATACCTACCTATTATATATTAACCACTGCAGAAGCGTCTTCTAACCTGTCACGCTTCGATGGAGTGCGATATGGTTATAGAAATGTGGATAAAAATCCGGACCTGACAGAATTTTACTCCCGCAACCGATCCGAAGGGTTCGGATGGGAAGTAAAAAAGAGGATCATGCTGGGAAACTTTGTGCTGAGCTCGGGCTATTACGATGCCTATTTTACCAGGGCTCAGCAGGTAAGAAACCTGCTCGTGCAAAAAACCAACGTGATCTTCAGCAGTTTCGACGCCCTCATTTTACCCAACTCTCCCAATACGGCTTTCCCATTCGGGGAAAAGATCGAAGACCCCATCTCCATGTACCTGGCTGACATTTTTACAGTTTTTAGTAATCTTGTTGGGGTTCCAGGCATCTCTCTCCCGCTTTTTTGGCACAGTAATGGCTTACCATTCGGTGTCCAGGTTATGACTAACCAGTTTTCCGAGCTATCTTTGCTTCAGCTATCCGATCAATGGATGCGCTTGTACAGGGAAGAACAATAAATAGAAGAACCATTAATCTGACCCTGTTTTGATCTGTACACCCACCTTTCCCAGTATCCTCTGTTAGACTTTCCTATTATCCTTTGTCAACCATCATTTGGTCCAGTTCCTGTTGGGTCGTTTTGCTGAGTAAACAAAATGATGATGAAACAAAAATTATTGATTCTGAGTATTCTTTGCCTGGGTATGGTGATGATGGCCATGGCGGAGACCGGAGGTGGCAAAAAGCCGTCGACCACTTCTTCCCGTAGCCCGAAAGCCAAAAAACAGGTTACCTCCAGGGTATTGAGGGATACGATCCAGGCACCGGCAAAGGAGGCTTCCGCAGACAATGCGAACGCCATCCCCGACCTGTTTGACCTGTCTGCCCCGGCTGAAAACGGGGTAAAGCTCAATCCGAGGGCAGTGAGTTTTGTACAAGACTATATGGAGTCTCATGGTAAAGACCTGCTCAAAATGAAAGACTGGGCACGTCCGTATTTTAATATGATGGATGCGGTCTTCACCCGTTATAACCTGCCGACCGAGCTGAAATACCTGGCCGTTATCGAGTCCAAACTGAAATCTACCGCCGTATCCTGGGCAGGAGCCGTAGGCCCCTGGCAGTTTATGCCCCAGACGGCCCGTGATCTGGGCCTGGTGGTTAGCCGCCGGGTGGATGAACGCACCAATTATATAAAAAGCACGCATGCCGCGGCCAAGTACCTGCGCGACCTCTATGGCGAGTTTGGAGACTGGCTGCTGGTGATCGCCGCCTATAACGGCGGACCGGCGAATGTATACAGCGCCATCAAAAAAAGCGGCGGAAGCAGGAACTTCTGGACGATCCAGCGTTATCTGCCCAACGAAACCCGCACACACGTCAAGAAGTTTATTGGAACGCACTATGTGTTCGAAGGACAGGGCGGACTGACTACGCTCACCAAGGCGGAAACGATAGAGCAGATCAATGCTGTTTCGCAGATCCTGTCTGACCGCAACCTGAGCGATAAGGAACAGGCAGAAGCAAAATCGATCAAGATATCCGGCAAATACCACTCTACGGTAATTGCCCGGGTAGTAATGATGGACATTGCAGATTTCAACCGTTACAATCCCAATTTCGATCACGTAATGGCGATGGGAGAAACAGGGTATGAATTGAAACTGCCCGCTGAAAAGATGGAATTGTTTGTCGCCAATAAATACCAGATCCTGAACGAATCGGTGCAATTACTGCTGAGTGGCGCCTCTGTGTCAGCGATCACAACTTCTTACTACAGAAGCAACGACAGAAAATAAACTGTAATCAAAAAGAAATAAGAACGAGGTATTGGCTATCCGGCCAATACCTTTTTTATGGCCTCTGCCTTCAATAAACATTCTTCGTATTCCGCTTCGGCATCAGCGTAATAGGTAATGGCCGAACCAGCCTGGTAAGAAAGATAGGGCTGCGATTGATTATACAGCAGGCTGCGGATAACAACGTTGAAGTCGCAGTCTTCCGCGGGCGTAATATATCCCAGAGCGCCGGAAAAAAGTCCCCTCCTGCTTTTCTCATAGATATCGATCAGCTCCATGACGCGTCTTTTGGGAGCCCCTGTCATGGAGCCCATGGGAAAGCTATGCCTGATCATGGAGGCGATGGATACATCGGGCAGAAGTTTTCCCCTGACCGTAGAAACCATCTGGTGCACCTGCGGAAAGCTATAGATGCCGAAGAGCTCTTCCACTTCCACGCTGCCTTCCCGGCAAAACTTTGAGAGATCGTTTCGAACCAGATCGACCACCATCACATTTTCGGAACGCTCTTTAGGGTTGTTCAACAGGGCCTGGCGGCTGGCCTCGTCGGCTGCTGTGTCGGCCATTCTTCTGCTGGTGCCTTTTATCGGCTGAGAAAACACCGTTTCACCTTCTTTTTTCAGGTACCGTTCCGGGCTCGCGCACACCAGGTAGCGGTCGTCTAGCCGGTACCAGGCAGAGAAGGGATTGGGCGATGAGTTGCTCAGTGAGTGATAGACCCGCAGCGGATCGATATGAGTGTTTGTAGTAAAAAATTCCTGGCAAAAATTCACTTCATAGCAATCGCCGCGGATAATATGTTGCTGGATTTTCTGCACTGCACCGATGTATTGTTCTTTGGTGAAGCGCGCCTGCATGGGAGCTTCTGCGGAAGACTGCGGAATATAAGACCCGAACGATTGAATGTTCTTCCATATCTGTTCTTCGCCCCCCGAGTGGCTTTGGATGCTGATCTCCTGCCGGGTCAATTGGATCAGGATTTCGGGCAGGAAAAAGAACAGATCAGGAAAACCGACGGTATTGGGGTGACGGCTGTGCAGCCCTTCAATATCATTTTTCAGATCATACGAGAGGTGGCCGAATTTCCAGCGACCGGGATACTGTCTGTTGAACCGATCGAAATGATCCAGCGCGCCGGGTCCATTGGCCATGATGGAATCCACCGAGCCTGCGGCGGCCAGGCATTCAATGCTATGATGGCTGGACTGGTATTGATGATTATCCAGAAAAGCAAAAATGTTGAACTGTGAAATCCAGTTCAACATTTTTATTTTAGTTTTTTCGAAATCAGTAATAGGGAAAACGCTGGCCACAATGAGAATTGAGAAAATGGGTCTTAAAAATCGTCTTCTTCATCATCAAAGCCCCTGTCGTTGAAGAGGTCCATATCCTTGAATTCGTCGTCCATGTCGAGGTCATCTTCTTCTTTGCCTTTTTTGCCCGGGCTGGCAGCCTTCTTGCCTTTTGACTTGGGAAGATCGAATTCTTCGAAGTCAGGATCCCAGCTATCGTCTTCCTCTGGTTTATCCCAATCATCGACTTCATCGTCTCCTTCAGCGTCATCATCATCGTCCTCCTCCTCATCATCCTTCTTCCTGGAGGTAGATTTTACTGCTTTTTTCGATGAGGTGGTTTCTGTTTCCTCTTCTTCTAATTCGTCCTCCTCATCGTCTTCCATTTGCTTCTTGGATTTGGGAGAAGCTTTTTTGGGAGTTTCCTCTTTTGATGATTTGGGTGCAGGATTATTACTTGCACTTTTTCCTTTTCCAGATTTTGCTGCCATTTGCCAGTAAGATTAGGTTGTAAAATTTCAGCGAAGTTTTTAATTAGCCAAAATTTTCTTTACTTTTTTTTCCTTCGAAAAAGCGAAAAAAATTATTTAATTTCTATCAGTTGATCCCGTCCGGGGCCATTGGAAATCCATGCAATTTTCACACCGAGATATTTGTTGATAAAGTCGATGTAATCCTTGGCTTCAACAGGTAAATCTGCTGGTTTCCGGGCTACGGATGTATTGGTATTCCACCCTTTAAAGCTTTCCAGCTCGGGTTCGATGTTTACTCTTGTCATTTGAAAAGGCACCTCCCTGACAGATTGCCCATCGATTTTATAGGCCGTACATACCTTCAGCTCGGAAAATGCATCCAGCACATCGGCCTTGGTCATCACCAGTTTTGTGACGCCATTGACCATACAGGCGAACCTGAGCGCCACGAGGTCGATCCATCCGCAACGGCGGGGGCGACCGGTGGTAGCACCGAATTCATTACCGATTTTGCGGAGTTCTTCTCCGGTTGCATCATTGAGTTCAGTGGGGAATGGGCCGCTGCCTACGCGGGTACAATAAGCCTTGGTAACACCGATTACCTCCCGAATTTTCTGGGGAGCCACTCCCAGTCCGGTACAAACGCCGGCTGAAATGGTATTGGAAGAGGTTACGAAGGGGAATGTTCCGAAGTCCACATCGAGCATGCTGCCCTGCGCTCCTTCTGCCATTACTTTCATTCCCTGGCTGATCTTATCGTTGATGAAATATTCTCCGTTTACGATCTTGAACTGGCGCATGAACTCGATGGCTTCGAAGAACTCTTCTTCCCAGGCTGTGATGTCTTCCTGAAAGTTCATGCTGTCGAGCAGACGCTGGTGTTTGAGGCGAAGTTTGATATACTGCGTTGTAAAACTCTTATCCAGCAGATCGCCTACGCGAAGACCGTTTCTTCCGGTCTTGTCCATATAGGAGGGGCCGATTCCTTTCAGGGTGGAACCAATTTTCTCATTGCCCTTGGCCAGTTCGGATGCTTTATCGAGCGCGCGGTGAGTGGGAAGGATCAGGTGCGTTCTCTCAGAGATGTAGAGATTTTTACGATAGTCGACGCCGAAGGATTTTACGGATTCGCATTCTTTACGAAGAGTAACCGCATCCAGCACTACCCCATTACCGATCAGGTTGATCTTGTTCTCATGAAAAATGCCCGAAGGGATCTGGTGAAGAACGATTTTTTTCCCTTCCACGTACAGTGTATGTCCTGCATTAGGTCCTCCCTGGAAACGGGCGACGATATCATACTGAGGGGCGAAGTAATCTACAATTTTACCCTTACCTTCATCGCCCCACTGGAGGCCTAAAAGAACATCTACCATTTATAAGCTTTTGAATTGTTAACAAAGGCAGCAAAATTAGGCGTTGAGGTGAAAAGGATAAAATAAAAACACCCCCATTTTTTCCGGATTATACCTGCTCTGTATCGTAGCGGTCGACCGTTTCGATGCCCGGCAGTTTTTTAAGCCGGTCGACCAGCTTGTCGAGCTCTTCCTTGTCGTGTACAAATACTTTGATATTTCCCTGGAAAAGCCCTTCTTTCGCTTCGATGGTCATGGCGCTGATATTGACCTTCAGCTCTCCTGAAATCAGGTTGGTGATCTTGTGGATAACGCCCACATCGTCCAGACCGATGATCTTCAAACCGGTCAGGAAAGATATCTCTTTATTCTTGGCCCATTTGGTTTTCACCACCCGGTGGCCATAATTGGCCATCAGTTTGGCGGCATTGGGGCAATTGGTGCGGTGAATGGTTAGCCCCTTGCCAGTGGTAACGAAGCCGAATACGTCATCACCCGGAATGGGCTTACAACAGTTAGCCAGGTGATAGACGATCTTATCGCTGCTTTCACCAAAAATAATCAGTTCGGTATCTTTTTTTGAGGCTGCATTTCCGGAAGGTTCGGGTCGCAGTTCCGCCACAGGGCGAACAGGTTTGGGTGGTTCGAGCTTATCGCCCAAAACCTGGAATTCCTTCAATTCTTTCAGGTCGATATTCTTGATAGAAACCTGGTAATAGAGCTCCAGGGGTGAGGGAAGTTTATAAAAAACGGTAAGGATGTCTACATTATGCTGGCTGAAAGAAGCGCCGATCGAATCCATTTTGCGCTGAACGATGTATTTCCCTTCATCGGCCACTTTTCGCTTTTCTTCCTTGAGCGCATCTTTGATCTTTGTTTTGGCCTTGGCCGTTACCACCAGATTCAGCCAGTCTTCGTTGGGCTTTTGTTTGGCAGAAGTGATGATCTCGACCTGGTCGCCACTTCTGAGCTTATGACTGATCGGAACCAGTTTATGATTCACTTTGGCGCCGATACATTGCGAACCCACCGCACTGTGAATGGCAAATGCAAAATCGAGGGCAGTTGATCCCACCGGCAGCATCTTCACATCTCCCTTGGGCGTGTAAACATATATTTCCTCGGCCAGGAAACTCGTTTTAAAATCCTGTAGAAAATCTACCGAATCACTGTCCTGCGTATTGAGCACTTCACGAATCTGCTGAAACCATTTATCGAAGCGGCTTTCATCAGCTGCCCCTTCCTTGTATTTCCAGTGAGCGGCGAGGCCTTTTTCGGCGATCTCATTCATTCTTTTGGTCCGGATCTGTACTTCCACCCATTTCCCCTGCGGACCCATCACGGTGGTGTGAAGCGCCTCATATCCGTTCGATTTGGGATTGCTCAGCCAGTCGCGCAAACGCTCGGGGGCCGGCGTGTATTCGTCGGTAATAAATGAATACACTTTCCAGCAATCTTCTTTTTCTTTATCGTGGGGCGAATTAAGAATTACCCGAATGGCAAACAGGTCATATACTTCTTCAAAGGCCACTGCCTTTTTCTTCATCTTGTTCCAGATGGAATGGATGCTTTTGGGGCGACCATAGATCTCGAAATCGAACTGCCCTTTATCCAGTTTTTCCTTGATGGGTTTGATGAACTCGTTGATATACCTGGTTCTTTCTCTTTTTGTTTCGGCCAGCTTGCGGGCAATTTCCTTGTATGCTTCCGGCTCCATGTATTTCATCGCCAGGTCTTCCAGTTCCGTTTTGATATTATACAAACCCATCCGATGCGCCAGCGGCGCGTACACATATACGGTTTCAGAAGAAATCTTGAGCTGCTTTTCCCGTTTCATGCTGTCGAGAGTGCGCATATTGTGCAACCTGTCGGCCAGTTTGATAAGGATCACGCGCGGATCGTCTGTCAGGGTCAGCAGGATCTTCTTGAAATTTTCGGCCTGCTGCGAAGCGTTTACGTCGATGACGTTGGAGATCTTGGTCAGCCCGTCAACAATCCGGGTGATCTCGTGACCGAACTCCCTTTCCACATCTTCGAGGGTAATATCGGTGTCTTCCACCGTATCGTGTAAAAGGGCGCAGATGCTGGAACGCACCCCCAGCCCGATTTCCTCGACACATATCCTGGCAACAGCCAGCGGATGGAGAATGTAGGGTTCTCCGCTTTTGCGGCGCATATCCTTGTGGGCATCCGCCGCCATTTCGAAAGCCATCCTCACCAGTTCTTTATCACCCGGTTTCAATTTTGGTTTGAGGGCTCTTAACAGGGAACGGTATTCCCGGAGGATTAATTTCTTTTCCTGCTCTTCGTTGAGATTGTATGATATGACGGCGCCGCTTGTTTCCATGCTCATTTCTATAAAACGAATTTACACAAAAGAAGCTGTTTTTATTAGGGCAAATCTGTTACATTTGCAGCCCTCCTGCTGATCACGCAGGTGGTTGTGTTCTTTGCATACAGGCGCATGTGGCGTAATTGGTAGCCGCGCCAGACTTAGGATCTGGTGGAGTGATCCGTGGGGGTTCGAGTCCCTCCATGCGCACTTAAAAAATAACATTTGGGAAACCTGTTTGTTTCCCGAATCTTGTTATTATTGTAACGAAGTAAATACCTGCCTGGTGACTGTTCGTTGAGCGATGATTTACTCACTCTTTAAAAGTAAAGAACATGCAAACGATTCTGATTCCGGTCGATTTTTCAGAAGTTTCCAATAATGCAGCCCGTTACGCGGCAGGTCTCGCCTCTTCCTTCCAGGCAAAATTGATTCTCTTTCATGCCTACATGCTTCCCACCCCGGTCAGTGAAGTTCCCTATGTAATGGTAACTGCAGACGAACAACAGAGCGAAAATGAACGGCTGTTGAAACAACTGGCGGATTCTATTCTTGAACAACACGATATTGAAGTCAGCTACCTGGCCCGCATCGGTATTCCCAGCGATGAGATCAGGCATTTGTCGGAAGAGAATGCCATTGACCTGATCGTGATGGGCATGAAAGGGGCAGGTGGTCTTGAGAAAATCATCGGCAGCACCACGGTCAACGTTATCAGAAAATGCAAGACGGCCGTGCTGATAGTGCCCGGGCAGGCCAGCTACCAGCCCATCCGGAAAATCAGTTTTGCCAGCGATTTCAACTTCGAAAACCGCTCCCGCACTTTTGATCCGCTTCTTCATATTGCCGGCCAATTCAACGCGCCGATCGACATCTTTCATGTTTTTACCAAAAGCACCGAATCCGGAACGGAAATGATGGCAGGCCGAAAACTGCTTGAAATAGTGCTGGAAAAGCATGAACACCGCTACCAGATGGTTGAAGCTGGCAGCATCAGGGAAGGTATTTCTAACTACTTGAAACATAATGATCACGATCTGCTGGTGATGGTAGAACACAAACACGGCTTCTTCTCCCGCCTGTTTTCCACCGATCATACCACTTCGATGGCCTACGATACCCAGGTTCCCCTGCTGGTACTAGAGGACAAGGCCTGACACTCGTATTTCCAGTTTTTTGATTTTAGCATCGGCCGAAAGGGCGAATTGCATTACCTTTGCCCCCCTATTCAAAAAAAGTTACTATGGCAACAATAACCAGAGAGAATATCGGCCTGCTGAACGATAAAATAATCGTGAAGGTGGGAAAGGATGACTATCAGCCGTCTTTCGAAAAAACACTGAAGAGCTACGGGAAGAACGCCAGCATCCCCGGCTTCCGTAAAGGAATGGTACCCGCAGGTGTTATCAAGAAGATGCACGGTCCGGCTGTTTTTGCGGATGAAGTACTGCGTACGGTGGAAAAAGAACTCAATGGTTATATGGTGAACGAAAAACTCGACATTTTCGCCCAGCCACTGCCAATGACGGAAAATGATATCCGCCAGTTAGACATGAACAACCCGGCCGACTATGCCTTCACTTTTGAGGTGGGTCTGAAACCCGAATTCGAACTCGCCGACCTGGCCACCGAAAAAGCAACCCGCTACAAAGTAACCATCACCGACGAAATGGTTAACGAGGAAGTAGACAGGCTGAGACTTCGTTACGGTAAAATGACCGAGCCCGAAACCGTAACCGGCGATGATAACGTAGTGAACGTAAATTTCATCGAGTCAGACGCCAGCGGAAACGCTGTCGAAGGCGGCGCTACCAAAGACAATTCCCTGCTGGTAAAATATTTTGCGGAAGCTTTCAGACCCAACCTGATCGGAAAGAAAAAGGACGACAATATCGTTCTGCAGCTGAGCCAGGCTTTCGACGAACGGGAGAAAGAATGGGTACTGGCCGATCTTGGTTTCGACAAACACGACAAGGCCGCTGCCGACAAATATTTCAATATGGTGATCACCAAGGTTGGATTTGTTGAAAAAGCTGACCTGAATGAGGAATTTTTCAAAGCCGCCTTCCCCAATAAAGAGATCAAATCAGAAGAGGAACTGAAAACAGCGATCAGAGAGGATATCCAGTCTCAGTGGGACCGGCAGAGCAGCAATCATCTCCAGCACGAGCTTTACCATGTGCTGCTTGAGCATACTAAAATTGAATTTCCGGAACCTTTCCTGAAAAAATGGCTGCAAAGAGGCGGAGAACAACCCAAGTCCGAGCAGGAAGTAGAGCAGGAGTTCCCTTCCTTCCTCAATCAGCTCAAGTGGACCCTGATCACTGACAAGATCAGCCGTGAAAACAACCTGGAAGTGGCTCCTGAAGACCTGAAAAATTTCGCCAAACAACAACTCTTCAGTTATATGGGTGGCATGCAGTCGCTCGACGGCGAGCAACCCTGGATCAATGACTATGTTGACCGCATGATGAAGGACCGCAAATTTGTGGAAGACGCTTATCACCGCATTCAAACCGAGAAAGTGTTCGAGTGGGCCTCCTCAAAGGTTCATGCCACAGAGAAGCCAGTAACGGTGGAAGAATTCAGTGCAGAACTCGAAAAGCACCAGCATCACCACCACTAAAATAGTAAAAGCTCCTCCGGGAGCTTTTTTTATGCGGGTGTGGCAAAATGTCCGATTTTTTCATTTGCACGGTATTTGGTTAGTCAAAAGAATTAAATTGCCAATCTAAATACCTTTATTTCATGATGAACTTAGGACAAGAATTTGAAAAATATGCGATAAAGCACAGGGGTATAAGCAGCAACACGTTAGATGCCTACACCAAACACTCGGTTACCAATCTTACTCCCAATATTATTGAAGAGCGGCCCATGAACATTGCGGTGATGGACGTGTACAGCCGTCTGATGATGGATCGCATCATTTTCCTGGGATATCCCATTAATGATGAGGTAGCCAATATCATTACCGCCCAGATGTTGTTCCTGGAAAGCACCGACCGTACCCGCGATATACAAATGTATATCAACTCTCCGGGCGGCAGTGTTTACAGCGGCCTGGGTGTTTATGACACCATGCAGTACATCACACCCGATGTAGCCACCATTTGTATTGGCATGGCTGCCTCCATGGCACAGGTGCTTCTTTGTGCCGGCACCAAGGGTAAACGAACTGCCCTTCGCCACAGCCGGGTAATGATGCACCAGCCCAGCGGCGCGATTGGCGGACAAGCCAGCGATATCGAGATCACCGTTAATGAAATCAAAAAAATCAAGAAGAACCTGTACGATATCATTTCTTATCATACCGGCAAGCCCCTTAAACAAGTGGAAAAAGACTGCGAGCGCGACTACTGGCTCACTTCAGAGGAAGCCAAAGAATACGGTTTGGTGGATGAGGTACTGCTGATCAACCCCCGGAAAGAGAAAAAAGATAATTAAGCCGATTTAGGAACTGAATACAAAAAATCAAAAATTTAGATGAAACAGAATCAATATTTATTCGGAAACTGGCGGATGGACGATGAGGATGACGAGAAAGAAGAGCAGCCCAAGAGCGACCTCATGATGTTCAGCAAAAAGCTCGAGAAATATTTCTTCGACAAACGCAGTGTATATCTCTGGGGCGTGGTAGATGACAAAAGCGCCAGGGATATCGTCAGTAAATTGCTGTTGCTGGATGCCGACAAACCCGGCGAAGAGATCAAGTTTTATATCAACAGCCCCGGTGGTGTAGTTACCAGCGGTATGGTGATTTACGATACCATGAAAATGATCCAGAGCCCTGTAGTTACCATTTGCATGGGACTTGCCGCGTCGATGGGTTCCATCCTGCTCAGTGGCGGTGTGAAAGGCAAAAGACAGATCTATCCTCACGGAGAAGTGATGATCCACCAGCCCAGCCTGGGCGGATATATCCAGGGTGTGAGCGCCGACCTGGAAATACAGGCCAAACAAACTCTAAAAGTAAAGATGATCGGAGCGAAAATCCTCGCAGAAAATACCGGAAAAACCGTTAATCAGATACTGAAGGATTTCGACAGGGATTACTGGATGGATGCGCAGGAAGCAGTATCCTACGGCATCGTAGACCAGGTGCTCGACAAGATCTAACTTGTTTGATATTAGCATATTAACCCCAAAACTTCCGCTTACTAAGCCGGAAAGGATTTTGGGGTTTTTTATTGGGATTTGGCAATTGTATTGAATACCTTTGTGAACAGGATTATAAACGATGGCAAAAACTACCTTACATTGTTCTTTTTGTGGCCGCAGCCGTGATGAAGTCAAGATTCTGATCGCCGGCCAGGAAGGACATATCTGCGAGAACTGTGTTGAACATGCGCAGGAAATTATCGAACAGGAACTGGCCACTCGCCAGGACGGCAGTGGCGCCGGATCTTCTTCTTTCAAACTGACGGTAAAAAAACCGGTAGAGATCAAGCGATTTCTGGATGAGTATGTCATCGGACAGGATGATGCCAAGAAAGTACTCGCTGTGGCAGTTTACAACCACTATAAGAGACTTCAGCAGAAGACTACGGAGAACGAAATCGAAATAGAGAAAAGCAACATTGTGATGGTTGGAGAGACCGGAACCGGAAAAACTCTCCTGGCTAAAACTATTGCCAAATTGCTGAATGTTCCTTTTGCTATTGTTGACGCTACTGTGTTTACAGAAGCCGGTTACGTGGGAGAAGACGTGGAAAGCATCCTGACCCGTTTGCTGCAGGTATGCAACTATGATGTGGCGGCAGCGGAAAAAGGAATTGTATATGTGGACGAGATCGATAAGATCGCCCGCAAGGGTGACAATCCCTCCATTACCAGGGATGTGAGCGGTGAAGGGGTACAGCAGGGTCTGCTGAAATTGCTGGAAGGAACCGATGTGCTGGTTCCCCCACAGGGAGGCAGAAAGCACCCGGAACAAAAACTCATCAAGATCAACACACAGAATATACTTTTTATCTGTGGAGGAGCATTCGATGGAATTGACAAGGTGATCGCCCGCCGGGTTAATACCAATGCCATCGGCTTCAACGTCAATAAGGAACTGCAGGAGCATATGAAGAAAAACCTTCTTCAATATGTGAATGCCACGGACCTGAAGAGCTTCGGGCTTATCCCCGAACTGCTGGGCCGTTTGCCGGTGGTCACTCACCTCAACCCGCTGGACCAGCCCACTCTCCGCTCCATTTTGACTGAACCGAAGAACGCATTGATCCGCCAGTACAAAAAATTGTTTGAGCTGGAAGGCATCCAGATAACCATTGACGACGAAGTGCTTGATTTCATGGTCGAAAAAGCCATCGAATACAAGCTGGGAGCACGTGGCCTCAGAAGTATCTGCGAAAGCATACTGACCGATGCCAT
This sequence comes from uncultured Chitinophagaceae bacterium, assembly GCA_964605065.1. Classification (GTDB taxonomy): domain Bacteria; phylum Bacteroidota; class Bacteroidia; order Chitinophagales; family Chitinophagaceae; genus Endoryza. The sequence continues at coordinate 344,262 of CAZSAQ010000004.1, read as the reverse complement.
GTTTGAACTTCCCTCTTCCAAACAAACCAATTTCCACCTCGACATCGAGTATGCCCGGTTGAAGTTTGACAAGAGCAAGATGAATCTTCTGAAAGTCGCTTAATCAGCTAATAACTTCAAAAGTCAGAATTCAGAAAAAAGTTCTCCGGAATTTTTGCCTGAATTTTGACTTTTGTTTTTGGGGGAGTTACATTTATAGAAATTACCAACCCCCAATTTTATGCAGGAGTTGATCGACAAACTGAAAGCAGAGGGACTTACCGACCAGCAGGCCCTGAAAGCCATCGAGATCGTCAAGGATTTTGCCAAACAGAAGTTTCCTATATTTTCCGGCGCCATTGAAAAGGTGTTCGAAAAATACAGCCCAAAAAATGACGATGATTTCCTGGAATAGATTTATCTTTTACTAGCAGCCAAACCACCAAAACTTCGTATATGGATCAACGATTACTATACCTCAGAAATATAAAACCCGACGAACTCGCCTACCTGGAAAACCTGACAGCCGGACTGAGCGACGAAAAAATGAACATGTTCGTGGCGCTATACAACAACAAAAGAAAGACGGAAGACACCGTACTGATTTGCACCCTGCTGGGGTTTGTGGGTTTCTCCGGCGTTCAAAGATTTATCCTTGGCCAGATCGGGATGGGAATTCTGTTCTTTTTTACGGCCGGACTCTGTTTTGTCGGAACCATTGTTGATTTGATCAATCACAAGGAAATGACCTATCAATACAATTGCCAGCAGGCCATGGAAACCATTGCCATGATCAGGTGAGCCATGAGCGATGGGTTAACTGAATTCGGTCACTTCAGAAGGATAGTTAGTTGTACTCGTCCGCCCAATCCAATTTCGACAATTCTTTGCAGTGTCGAGAATCGGACTTCCTTCAGACCATTTTCAATTTTGGAAATATAGGACTTGGTTGTACCCGCTTTTTCTGCCAATTCGGCTTGCGATAATCCCTTCTCCAATCGGGCCTCGTGTAATAAAGCGCCGATTTTAAAATTTTCGTACCCCGCATCCAATTCAATTCGCCTTGCCGAGCCGGGTTTACCGTAATGTTTGTCCTTGAACTGATCAAGGGTTATGAGGTTATTTTTTCTCGCTTTCATACTCTTTTTTAATTTTCAAAGCTTTTTCAATTTCTCGCCTAGGCGTTTTTTGGGTTTTCTTTTGAAAACCGCTTGCAATCACTATAAGCTGTCCTTTATCAAAAAAGCAAAAAATGCGGAATATATCGTTGGCTTGCTGAACCCGAATCTCGAAAAGTCCGTCAGTGCCCTCCAGATGCCTGAGATATGATTCCGGAACTTTTGCCACTTCTTCAATTAAGTCAAATGTCCAGATGATTTTTTCTTTCACCTTGGCTCGTTGTCTAATAAAAAAGTCTTCAAAGTAATGCTTGTAAAAAATGATTGTCCTGCACCTGATCTGATTTTCCACGAATCAAAGTTATTAATAAGTTGTCCGAAAGTGAAACTATTAATTGCTTTTTTTGCTCCCGAGTTCGAAATAAAATTGCGAATGAGTAAACATCCTCTTGTTAAATACGTCTTACCAGAAACTGGCAAGTAAAATTCATTTCGGCAAGATCAAAGAATTGTTTACCTGAAACAGCTTAAAGCGAGTCTTCCGAATAAACATGCAACAGACTGGGTGAGACCCGCCGGCAACAATGCTCCCAATAAAAAGCCCCCGACAAATCGGGGGACAAACAAGACAAGCAACCTTAATCATTGTTATTATCTCAAAATTTCCCGGGAGATCACCAGTTTTTGAATTTCAGAGGTTCCTTCCCCGATCGTGCATAGTTTACTGTCACGATAATATTTTTCAACCGGAAAGTCTTTGGTGTATCCGTATCCTCCAAAAACCTGAACCGCATCGTTGGCGGTTTTCACGGCTACTTCACTGGCATAATACTTGGCCATTGCGGCTTCTTTAGACATGGGCAGTCCTTTTATTTTCAGATCACAGGCCTGCAGGGTGAGTAATTCGGCTGCTTCAATTTCAGTGGCCATATCGGCGAGTTTGAACGATATTCCCTGAAAATTGGCGATGGGCTGATCGAACTGATGTCTTTCTTTGGAATATTTCACCGCGGCTTCGAATGCGCCTTTTGCGATTCCCAGCGACAATGCTGCAATGGAAATTCTGCCACCATCGAGTACTTTGAGTGATTGTTTGAACCCATGGCCGATCTCACCTAATCGTTGTGCGTCCGGAATTCTGCAATTATCAAAAACCATTTCAGCCGTTTCGCTGGCTCTCATGCCCAGTTTGTTTTCCTTTTTTCCTCCGCTGAAACCAGGGGTTCCTCTTTCCACTACAAAGGCTGTGGCATTGTCTTTCGCCCTGGGTTCGCCTGTTCTGGCTACGACTACCGCCAGCTCACCGGTTTTTCCGTGGGTGATCCAGTTCTTGGTTCCGTTCAGGATCCAGTGATCTCCATCCCTGACGGCTGTGGTGCGCATGTTACCCGCATCGCTGCCGGTATTGGCTTCCGTGAGCCCCCAGGCGCCTATCCATTCGCCGCTCGCCAGCCTGGGCAGGTATTTCTTCTTTTGTTCTTCATTACCAAATGTGAGGATATGGCCGGTACAAAGTGAATTGTGAGCCGCCAGGCTCAATCCCACCGAACCGCAAACCTTCGCGATCTCCTGGATAATGGCTACATATTCCATATAGGTCAGACCGGCACCGCCGTATTCTTCCGGAACAAGTACACCCATCAGACCCAGTTTCCCCATTTCCCGAAACACTTGTACCGGGAATTCCTGCGATTCGTCCCATTTCATCACATAGGGTCGGATATGCTGCTGCGCAAAATCGCGGGCAGTCTGGGCCACCTGTTGTGTTAATTCAGAGGTTTCAAAATTCATAGCATTCGGTCATTTGTAGTTTCTGCAGCCTGTGTTTTCACAGGATCGTCCTCAACGGAACGCAATATAGGGTATTTTTGGTATTAACTAACACTTGTTAGATGCGCAGATTTCGTTAAGTATGCAGATTTCGCGGAGTACGCAGAATGCACGGATTGGTGAAATGCATGTGAGTATCCCTCTACTTTCTCCCCGCTCCTCCTATCGCTCCCGCTCTCACTCTCACTCCGACTCTCGCTCCTTCTCTCTTTCTATTTCCCTTTCTCTTTCCCACTCTCTTTCTCTTTCTCTTTCTCTTTCTCCCCTCCGCTCCTTCTCTCTTTCTATTTCTCTTTCCCTTTCTCTTTCTCTTCTACAGCGTCAGGTATGGTTCGAGCTTGGTCCATTCTTCTTCGGTCCAGAGGGTAAGAGACTGCAGTTCCTTCAATGATGAAAAAGAGCCATGCTGTTGTCTGAACCGGAGAATGGCATCGGCCCGGCGATAACGGATATAAGGATGTAACGATAGTTGCTGCTTATCTGCCATGTTGATCGCCAGCTTGCGAATAGTTGGAATGGCGCACCTCAGTTGCGGGCTGATATTCTGGAAAACAGAATCGGCCAGTCCGTAGATTTCACTCACCTGCCGGACTTGGCAAAACCCTCCCAATGCCTCCCGAAAATGAAGTATTCTTCCGGCCAGACGGCTACCGATGCCGGGCAATGACAGCCACTGCACACTATCGGCCTGGTTGATGTCTAGAATGACCGGTTTGCCGGATTCATGAGCTGCGAATTTGCGGGCACTGCCGAAATTCTCCTTTTTTTCAGAGGACCCGGGATAAGAAACCGGTCTGATCAATGCCGGCGCCGAGTAGCTCTTTTTTTGAATGGCTTCCTCGATCCGGACAAACGGAAGCAACCTAACCTTTTCTTCCTCTCTGAGACTATAAATCTTCCTGATGTCTTCGGGTGTTCTGAATCTGCCGCCTTTACCAAGATAGTTTTGAATAGTACGGGCTGCTTTTTCACTCACCCCTAATTTCATCCATCCCTGCTCCGAAAGTTTATTGGGATCAAAATAGAACATCGAAATCTTTCGGGGTGCGGAACGACTCTCTGCTGCTTCGGTATTTTGTGTACCTGGTGAATACTGCCCATTGCCGGGAATTTCCCGACCCCCGCTATCCGGTCGCGTTGCTTCTGTATTTGAGAGCAATCCTATTTCCTGTAGTGTGGGGGGCGATTCGAAACTGACTACTGACGGAAGAACCAATAATATTATTATCAAAACAACCAGCGAGATGATGGCTATTCTTTCGCCACGGGTGAATTTTAAATACTCCTTCCACATTTTTGTTTGTTTAGACAGTGAAATTGACCGAAACGATAAAAATAAAAATGTGCAAAGCCGGAAAAGATCGGAGAAAAATCTTTGATCGGAAGAATAAAAAATCAGAGATGCAATTGCAAACCGTCGTATGCCAGTTGTACATCCGAAGGAAGAGAGGATGAAACTTCCTGGTGTTTGCCCATCTGGTGACTCAGATGTGTGAGATAGCAATGTCCGGCTTTCAATTCATGGGCAGTTTCGATGGCTTCGGAAAGGGTAAAGTGAGAAATATGCTTTTCCTTTCTAAGAGCATTCAGTACCAGCACCGGCGCTCCTTTGATCTTTTCCCTTTCCGTTTCCTCAATCCTGTTCGCATCGGTGATATAGGTAAACGATCCGAAACGAAAGCCGAGCACGGGCATTTTCAGATGCCATACTTCAATGGGTTGTACAGGAATATCGCCCACCAGGAACGGATCGAGGGCGATGGTATTGAGATTGATCTCGGGAACACCGGGATATTTTTTATCCGCAAAGGCATAGGGAAACTCGCGGAGCAGTACAGCCTGCGTCATTTCATTGGCATACACTTCCATGGGCTTGCCCGAGAAAAAATTATAGGCTCTCACATCATCGAGACCGGCCACATGATCTTTATGCGGATGGGTGAAAATGATAGCATCGAGCTTTTTCACCTGCGCTCTCAGCATCTGGTAACGAAAATCGGGTCCGGAATCGATGACAATGGTGGTAGTGGCGGATTGAATCAGTACACTGGATCGAAGACGTTTATCCCTTGCATCCATTGAGGTACATACAGGGCAATCACATCCAATCATGGGAACTCCACTGCTGGTACCGGTACCCAGGAAGGTAATAGTTATTTGCGGACAGGTCACGCCCAAAAATAACTGCTTGCAGGAGAATGGTAAAAAATTATTGATCAGATTTCCTGGCGGGCCATCACTTCTTCAAAAGTTTTGCGGGCCTCCGGGCTGAGGAGTTCAGGATTGACCTGCAGTTGGGGAATAATATCCATCAGGGTATTAATTCTTCCTTCCATTTGAAGGAATTTGTTCAACACCACTACTTTCTTCGCCTCGAGGATGCAATATCCGCTCTGGAAAGTGCCACGTTCGTAACGAATGATATAGTCAGCTTCTTCGAGTACTTTTTCAATTTTATCAAGCGTATGCTGCGTGTATTTCATTGCTGAAAGCCCTTTGAGTTTGAGGCAAATTTAAAAAATAGATCTCCAGAGTTACGGGAGATTATCCACATCCTGCAATGGTGCTTTTCGCTTAACGGCTGGTCATTTTGATAACCGGTACGATCATTTCCTCCAGGCTTACCCCACCATGCTGGAATGTATTGCGGTAATAGTTGACGTAATAATTGTAATTATTGGGATAACACAGGAAATAATCTTCCCTGGCAAAAATAAAAGAGGAATTGACGGATGGTACGGGAAGGCCTGCCTCCTTGGGATCCCGGAATGCAAGCACATCCTTGGCGTCATAGTTCAGGTTTCTTCCATGTTTGTACCGGAGGTTGGTAGTTGTCTGCTTGTCTCCTATCACCTTCACCGGAGTCTTTACCCTTACACTGCCATGGTCGGTGGCCAGGATCAGGTTGATTTTTTTATCGGCAACCTTCTTCAGTGCCTGGTGAAGCGGGGAATGTTCGAACCAGCTGCGGGTAACCGAACGATAACTGATTTCATCGCCGGCCAGTTCTTTAAGCACTTCCATTTCGGTGCGGGCATGACTGAGCATATCCACAAAATTGTAGACGATGATATTGATATCATTGTTCAGCAGGTTGTGAATATTGTTGACAAGATCCTGACCTGCCTGGTTATTCAGGATCTTGGTGTAGGAGTATTTGAGATTGTCTTTTTTGAGTCTGCGCAGCAGTGATTTGAAGAGGTCTTCTTCATGCAGATTCTTTCCTCCTTCTTCTTCGTCATTCTTCCACAACTGCGGGTAATTTTTTTCGATTTCCATGGGCAGCATGCCGGCGAAGATGGCATTGCGGGCATATTGGGTGGCAGTAGGGAGAATGCTGTAAAAAGTATCTTCTTCGAGAATGCGGAAACTTTCGGAAAAAATGGGCTGGATGGCCTTCCACTGATCGAAACGAAGGTTGTCGAGCAACACAAAAAATGTGGAGGTACCTTTTTCTACATGCGGCAGCACTTTGAACTGAAAAAGGTTATGGCTCATTACCGGAGCTTCGGCGCTCTTGGGGCTTACCCATTTGGCATAGTTCTTCGAAACAAACTTGAAGAATTCGGTATTCGCTTCGCTTTTCTGGGTCTGCAACACTTCCCTCATTTCGGGGCTGTCGCTCTTTTCCATTTCAAGCTCCCAGTAAACAAGTTTTTTGTAGATGTCCATCCATTCGTTGTAATCCGGGTTGCTGTTCAAAGCCATGAACAGGTTGCGGAACTGTTGCTGGTAAGCAGAAGTGGTTTTTTCTGCCACCAGCCGCTTGTTGTCGATGATCTTTTTCAGGCTGAGCAATACCTGGTTCGGATTCACGGGTTTGATCAGATAGTCGCTTATCTGGGAACCGATGGCATCGTCCATCAGGTTTTCGGTTTCGTTTTTTGTGATCAGCACGATGGGAAGGGACTGGTTGACCTCCTTGATCTTGGCCAGGGTTTCGAGCCCGGTTATGCCCGGCATGGTTTCATCGAGCAAAACCACATCCACGAGATTGTCTTTTACATAATCTACCGCATCAAAACCATTGGTCATGGAGTTTACCTCGTATCCTTTGTTCTGCAGAAAAAGGATCTGAGACTGCAGGCTTTCTATTTCGTCGTCTACCCAGAGGATTTTTGCTAAAGACATGAAACTTTGGATGGTTGTTTGGTGATGGATTGATGTTGAAAGGGTTTCTGTCCGGTATTCCCTTCCTGTTGCTCTCTGCCGGTTAAAGTAATAAAACTTTTTAATCCCCGCCTGCTTTGTACATTTGTCGGCTAAGTTTTAACAAAAACGAAAGCAGCACTCATGACCCAGCGCGTACGCAAAATAATCAATGATCCTGTACATGGGTTCATTACGATTGATCATCCTACCATTTTCAAGGTGATCTCTCATCCTTATTATCAGCGTTTGCGGCGGATCCACCAGATGGCATTTGCACACCTGGTATACCCGGGCGCTGTGCACAGCCGCCTTCACCACTCCCTGGGGGCCTATCACCTGATGTGCCAGGCTTTGCATGAGCTAAAGAGTAAATCTGTGGATATTCAGCCCCATGAAGAATTGTCGGCGAAGATCGCCATCCTGCTTCATGATGTAGGCCATGGTCCTTTCTCGCATGCTCTCGAAAATGTACTGATCCGGGATGTTCATCATGAGGCGATATCCATCCTGATCATGAGAATACTCAATGAGCAGTTCGGGGGCGAATTGCAGACAGCCATCGATATTTTCACCAATAATTATCACAAACCTTTCCTCCACCAGCTCATTTCGGGGCAACTGGACGTAGACAGGATGGACTACCTGAGCCGCGACAGTTTTTTTACCGGTGTATCGGAAGGCGTGATCGGGTACGACCGCATCATAAAAATGCTGACCGTGCATAATGGCGATCTGATGGTAGAAGAGAAAGCCATCTATTCCACTGAGAAATTCCTGGTAAGCCGACGGCTGATGTACTGGCAGGTATACCTGCACAAAACCGTTATCGGAGCAGAGAAGATGCTGGTCAGGATCATTGAAAGGGTGCAGGAATTGCTGGCAGCCGGTGAAAAGGTGAGCTCCGCTTCGGTGATGCTGGATTATTTCCTGCTCAATGCAGAACAGGGGGTAATTGAAAAGCATTTGGATGAATTTTGCCGGCTCGACGATTATGATGTGCTGTCGGCTATCAAAAATTGGATCTATCATCCTGATAAAATTCTCAGCACGCTTTGTAAAATGTTGGTCGAAAGGAAGCTGCTGAAGGTCAAACTTCAGGCTGCGCCCTTTGATCCTGATTGGATAGAAGAGCAGCGAAAAAGTATCTGCAAGACCCTGGAAATTTCCGAAGAAGAGAGCAGGTACTTCCTGTTCAGCGGAGAAGCGGTGAGCACCACTTACGATCCTTACGAAGAAAAGATCAATATCCTGTTTAAGGACGGAACCGTAAGAGATATTTCCCGGGTAGACAATGCGCTAATTCAGCAGTCCTTATCGGCACCGGTCAAAAAATATTACATTTGTTATTACAGTTGCCAGGGTTGATCAGACCCCTGTCTGCTTATCATAGTAAAAAGTTTAGAAATGCAATTTTCAGCTGCACAGATAGCAATGATCATAAATGGGAGGGTTGAAGGCGATCCTGAAACCTCCGTTTCATCCTTTGGGAAAATTGAAGAGGCCAAACAGGGGCAGCTGGCCTTTCTTGCCAACCCGAAATACGAGGACTACCTATATACTACCGGGGCATCTATCCTTATCATCAATGAATCGCAGGAACTCCGGCAGGAGATTGCCGCTACCCGTATCCGGGTGAAAGACGCCTATACCGCATTTGCCACACTTCTGTCCGCCTATCAGCAAATGGCTACCCAGCAACTGAGTGGAACGGAAGATCCGGTCTATGTTTCGAAAACCGCCAAAGTGGGTGAAAAAGTTTACCTGGGTGCTTTTGCCTACCTCGGCAATAATGTAGTTGTAGGGAATAATGTAAAGATCTTTCCCCAGGTATTCCTGGGCGATAATGTAACTATTGGTGATAATTCAGTTATTCATCCCGGTGTCAGGATCTACCATGATTGCCGGATCGGTAAGAATGTGATCATACATGCCGGAACAGTGGTTGGGAGCGATGGTTTTGGTTTTGCTCCCCAGGCCGATGGCAGTTTTCAGAAAGTGCCGCAGATCGGCAATGTGATCGTGGAAGATGGTGTTGAGATTGGTGCTAACGCGACCATCGACCGTGCTACCATGGGCTCAACGCTCATCAAGGCAGGAGCGAAACTCGACAACCTGATCCAGGTGGCGCATAACGTGGAAGTAGGTCATAATACCGTGATCGCTGCGCAGGCAGGGGTGAGCGGCAGTACCAAGATCGGCAACAACGTACAGATTGGCGGGCAGGCCGGCATTGTGGGTCATATACAGATAGCCGACGGCAGCCGAATCAATGCGCAGAGTGGCGTGAGCAAATCTATCAAAACACCCAATACCGCCGTTACAGGCTCTCCGGCCTTCGATTATACCTCAGCCCTTCGCAGCCAGGCCGTCAGCAGAAACCTGCCCGACCTGGAAAAAAGGATCAAGGAGCTCGAGAAACTCGTGCAGCAATTGCTGAAAGAGCGTGTATAAATGATCGAACAGTCGCATTACTGCCCGGGCGTGCAATTCTAGTTCTCAACTATTTACTCATCAACGATTGTGGTTTTGTAACCGGAAAAAACGGGCCCTGCCGGTAAAGGCCCCGCTTGACAAAGCCCTAACAATCGTATCTTTGCGGCTCTAACAAATCCTGATGAACAGCAACTTCAATCCAGACAAGCAGCATACTTTAGGAATGGCTGTGAGTATTTCCGGTACGGGCTTACATACCGGAGTGAACGTAGACATGACTCTCAGACCTGCCAATCCCGGCTTTGGCTACCAATTTCAGCGCATCGACCTGCCCGGCATGCCCATCATCAAGGCTGATTGCGACCTGGTGACCGATACCAGCCGTGGTACCACGCTGGAAGACAATGGCGCGAAAGTGTATACCGTAGAACATGTGCTGGCAGCACTCGTGGGAATGGGTATCGACAACTGCCTGATTGAAGTGAACGGCCCCGAGATGCCGATTATCGATGGCAGCAGCGAACCTTTTGTAGAGATCATCGAGGAAGCCGGTGTGATCGAGCAGGACGCAGCCAAAGCCTGGTACACCATCGACACCAATATCACCCATTACGATGAAAAGAAGCGGGTGGAAATGACCGCCCTTCCGGCTACAGAATATAAGATCACCACGCTGATTGATTTCAACAGCCCTGTGCTGGGCACGCAGCATGCCGGTCTGAAGGCAATGCGTGATTTCAAAGCCGAGATCGCACCCTGCCGCACTTTCTGTTTTCTGCATGAACTGGAAATGCTGCTCGATCACAATCTTATCAAAGGAGGCGATATCAATAATGCCATCGTGGTTGTTGATAAACCCGTTACCGATAAGGAAATGGAGCGCCTGGCAAAGGCATTCGGAAGAGACAAGATCGAAGTGAAGAGTGAAGGATATCTCAACAACCTGGAGCTGCGTTTTCCCAATGAGCCCGCCCGTCATAAGCTGCTGGATGTTGTAGGCGACCTGGCGCTCATCGGCTACCCCATCAAAGCGCATATCATCGCCAATCGCCCCGGCCACAGCAGCAATGTAGACTTCGCCCGCAAGATCAAACAGTATATCAAGAAAAATAAACACACCAAGGATGTTCCGGTTTATGACCCCGGACAGCCGCCTTTGTACAACACCCAGCAGATCGAAAAGAAATTGCCTCACCGCTACCCTTTCCTGCTGGTTGACAAGATCATTGAGCTTACCGACAAGCATATTGTGGGTATTAAAAATGTGACTTTCAATGAGCAGTTTTTCACCGGTCATTTTCCCGGCAACCCTGTGATGCCTGGTGTGCTGCAGGTGGAAGCGCTCGCTCAAACGGGGGGAATTCTGGCCATTAATGCCATGCCTCCCGGCGATTACGACACTTATTTTCTGAAAATAGACAACTGCAAATTCAAGATGAAGGTTGTTCCCGGAGACACCCTCATTCTCAAGATGGAACTGATGTCGCCCATTCGCCGGGGTATTTGTGAAATGAGGGGTACTGTGTACGTAGGCAACAAGATCGCCACAGAGGCCGACCTTGTAGCTCAACTGGTTAAACGGGGATAACTATTCCATTTTTCACGAATCAGTGCCTGAACAACCAAAAACCCCTGTTTTTTAGGTCCGGGCCGTCAAAAACCCTATTTTTTCGGATTTAAGACTATTTTTGCACGTCAGAATTCAATTCTGGCGTTTTTTGTTTTCAATCAATGTCTTGAAATCAAATCACCAACCAAATCGTGCAAACCTGAAACCGGTGGACGGGATGGAACCTGTTACCGGAAGTAAACCAATACTTAAGAATCTCAATTCAATGATTCATCCCCATACGTATATACATCCCAACGCGAAACTGGCTACGAATGTAAAAGTTGATCCGTTCACTGTTATCCACCAGAATGTAGAAATTGGTGAGGGTACGTGGATTGGGAGCAATGTAACGATCATGGAAGGCGCGCGCATCGGAAAGAACTGCCGGATATTCCCGGGAGCCGTTATAGCTGCCATCCCCCAGGATTTGAAATTTGAAGGCGAGGATACCATCGTTGAAATAGGCGACAATACTACTATCCGGGAATTTGTTACTATTAACAGAGGTACTAAAGACCGCTGGAAGACCAAGGTAGGCCGTAATTGCCTTATCATGGCCTATAGCCACCTGGCGCACGACGTGATCGTTGGCAACTATTGTGTAATGAGCAATAACACCCAAATCGCCGGTCACGTAGAGATGGGCGATTGGTCCATTCTCGGAGGCATGTGTGCTGTTCACCAGTTTGTGAAAATCGGGCAACATGCGTTTGTAAGCGGCGGATCGCTGGTCGGAAAAGATGTTCCTCCCTATATCAAGGCCGGTCGTCAGCCACTGAGCTATTCCGGTGTCAATTCCGTTGGATTGAAGCGAAGGGGCTTTACCGTTGACAAGATCAATCACATCCTGGATATCTATCGTGTCATCTACAATAAAGGCATGAATACCTCCCAGGCTCTCGAGGTACTGGAAGAAGAATACCCGGCCACCGACGAGAGAGACGAGATCGTTACCTTCATTCGCGAAAGCGGTCGCGGTATTATTAAACGCTATTCCAAAAATAGTGTGGATGAAGATATCGCTGACTAAAGCGGGCAAACGCTTCAACCGCGACTGGATATTCCGTCAGCTTACGTTTGACTTTCATGAAGGGCGCGCCTATGCCATTACCGGTCCGAACGGATCCGGAAAATCCACGTTATTGCAAGCCATTGGAGGTGCCCTCTCCCTCTCGGAAGGAAAAGTTGATTATTACATCGGGGACATACCCCCGGAAAAATCTGCGGAGAATATCTACCAGCGCCTCTCCATTGCTGCTCCCTACCTGGAGCTGATCGAAGAAATGACAGTGACTGAACTCTTGCAATTTCATCAACAGTTCAAATCATTCCTGCCAGGAAAAACCATCGGGCAGGTTATCAATGCAGTCGGACTGTCCGGGGCCGCTCATAAACAGATCCGTTACTACAGCAGCGGCATGAAGCAAAGAGTGAAGCTTGCGCAGGCTATATTCAGCGATACCGATCTGATCCTGCTGGACGAACCCTGTACCAACCTCGATGCGGAAGGCATCACTCTTTACCAGCGATTGATAGAAGAATTCCGGCAAAACAGGATCATCATCGTCAGCAGCAACGATACGGCTGAATACGGGTTTTGTGAAGAGAAGATTTCGATTTTGGATTTTAAGAAGGGTTAGGGTTGGTTTGCGGTTTACTGTTTATATCGTTTCACGTTATAGTTGAGGTAGGTTTACGGTTTACTGTTTACTGTTCTGCGTAATCTGTGCCTTCAGCGTTTTCAGCGTCCTCTACACCTCTGCGCCCTTAGCGGTTCTTCGCGCGCTTTGCGTTCCAAAAAATCGCGTAAAAAAAGTATTTTATAAGAGAGTATAGGTATTTAAAAAATATTACTTTTTACTTTTTAATGTGCCGCACTGAGGTCAACTTTTCCGGCTTTCTTTTTGGTTCGAACCATCAAGATAAAGGGTACGCAAACCAGGAAGATGATTCCCGTATAAAAGAATACATCCATATACGACAGCACACTGGCCTGGTTGGTTACGGAATAGTCCAGTATCTGGTGCGCCTGTCCGGCAGCCTTGTTGTAAGGTGCGCCTTTGAGCATAAAGGAGAGTTCCATCGCACTGACCCTGCTTTGTACCGAAGGATTGGTAACATCGAGGTGATCAACCAGGTTGGCACGGTGCTGTACTGTTTGCTGCGCCATAAAAGTGGTGATCAGCGCGATGCCGAAGGATCCACCCAACTGACGCATCATACCTGTAAAGGCCGCGCCATCTCCAATCTCTCTGCCTTTTAAGGTACTTAACGAAAGCGTGGTTACCGGAATGAACAGCAAACCGAGCGCTACGCCCCGGAAAATGAGCATCCAGAAAAAGGCATCTTTCCCGGTATCGGGCGTCAGTATCTTGTATCCCCACATGCAGAAAAAGAAAAACATCAGCATGCCCAGCGAAGCCAGCAGTGGCTGCGGAGCGCCGGCCTGCAACAATCGGCCAATGATCGGCATCATGAAAGCGGTAGTGAGTGCCGCCGGCACCAATAGCAATCCTGCCTGGGTGGCCGTCCATCCCAGGTTCACCTGCGTATAGAGGGGAATGATGAAGGTAGTACCATAAAGACCAAATCCCATGATAAAGGATAGAATGGTGCCCATCCGCAGGTTACCGTTCCTGAGCACCCGAAGATTTACGATCGGGTTTCGGAAGGTCAGTTCCCGCCAAATGAAAAAGAATCCGCCGAATACCGCCACCACTGCCAGCCAGATGATGGTGTTGCTTTCGAACCAGTCGTCATCATGTCCTTTTTCCAGGATATACTGAAGCGACCCTACAAACGTTGCCAGCAACGCGATGCCCAGCCAGTCAATATCGGCCATTGAACTTTTCTCCGAATACTTTGGACTGCGTACAAACTGCAGCGTTAGCAGGGCAGCGATCACTCCCAATGGAATGTTGATATAAAATATCAGGGGCCAGCTGGCATGATCGATGATATATCCGCCCAAGGGGGGCCCCAGAGTGGGACCGACAATGACACCCAGTCCATATATTGCCTGTGCCATTCCTCTTTTTTCAGGAGGATAGCTTTCGGTGATAATGGTTTGGGAAGTCACCAGCAAGGCTCCTCCGCCTAATCCCTGTAAAAACCGGAAAATAACCAGTTCGTTGATGCTGGTGGCCTGTCCGCACAACCAGGAACAAATGGTAAACAATACGATCGAAGCGGCGAAATAATTTCTTCTGCCAAACTGTTGCGCCAGCCAGCTGGTCATCGGAACGATGATCACGTTTCCGATCGCATACGCCGTTACCACCCAACCCACTTCCGTAGTGGTGGCGCCCAGGTTACCCTGCATGTCTTTCAAAGCCACGTTCACGATGGTGGTGTCCACAATTTCGAGCAGAGCGCAGATGATCGCCGTAAGCGTGATGATCACTCTCCGTGATCCATACTCGACCAAAGATTCCGCTTTAACCATACATTCCTGATTTGAATACTTAGCTGACGATTAAATAATACTGTCTGTTAATCGAGATGAACGTCTACTGTTACGTTCATGCCCGGCCTGAGCTGATTTAACAGGCTGTCTTTGCCGGTGAACTCAATCTTCACCGGTAATCTCTGTACCACTTTCACAAAGTTTCCGCTGGCATTGTCTGCCGGCAACAGCGCGAAAGTAGAACCCGTAGCCGGGGAAAAAGAGGAAAGCGTGGCTTCGAAGGAGTGGCCCGGAAATACATCCGCATGCACAATCACTTTCTGTCCGACCTTCATTTTATCGAGTTGGGTTTCCTTGAAATTGGCAACAACCCATACTGCTTCGCTCTGCACTACGCTGAATACAGCCTGTCCTGCCTGTACCAGCTGGCCCGGTTGTACGTTTACTTTTGATACTCTTCCGTCTCTTTGTGCCGTGATCACGGTATAGGTAAGATTCAGTTTAGCGGCTTCCACATCTACCTTCCGTTGTTTGATGTTGGCTCCTGCCACGTCAATTTGTGTGGCGGTGGCGTTGCTTTGTGCCGATACTGAATTGGTTTGCTGGGCGGCCTGGCGTTTCTGACTTTCCAGAATGGCTACCTGCTTCTCCGCATTCAGCCTGGCGGCTTCCGCCTGCTCGAACTGCTGTTGCGTAATGGAATGATCCTTTATCAGGTTGGCATAACGGTTATAATCCTGGGTCGCTCTCCACAGCGTAATTTTGGCCGCTTCTATCTGCGCGTCGATGGTACCGATCGCCGATTGCGCAGTGGCAATTCCTGTTCTTGAAGCTTGTGTAGTTTGCTCGGCACTTCTCAGATTGGTTTCGGCAGCCGAAAGGGCTGCTTCCGCCTGCTGCAGCTTGATCACATAATCGCGATTATCGAGTACCAGCAGGGTGTCTCCTGCTTTTACCAATTGGTTGTCTTTTACGCGCACTTCCCATACATAACCGCTTATGCGGGGAATGACAGGGACGATGTCGGCGCTTACCTGGGCATTGTCGGTTTCTTCGTGATGCAATCCATGTACATACCTTTGAATGCCGAACCAGGAACCGCCGATCACGAGGATGGCGAGGATGATGATAAAAACCGGGTTTCTTTTTTTGGGAGCAGTCTGCGTTGTTGTTTCCATATATATTCAGTTATACCAGTTTGAGTAATATTATTGTTTCAGGAATTGAGTACTCAGTGTACCTGTTGTTTGAAGCAGTTTGTGATAGGCGACGAAGGCGTCTGCGCGGGCCAGGGTGTAACTCATGCGGGCCTGCAGCTGTGCCACATCCGCATCGAGAAGTTCCGTGGTCGTGGCCAGGCTGTTATCGAACTTGTTCTTCACGATCCTGTAATTTTCTTCGGCTTGTGCCACCGCTACCGCGTTCACGTCGATTTTCTTCCGGCTGCTGAGGAGTGACAGGTAATTTCTGTTTACCTGCAGGCGGATGGCGTCATCCAGTTGCGCTTCATTGGCTTCGATCTGTTTTACTCTTGCTTCAGCCTGCTTGATCTTTGATTTTGTTTTCCAGAGCGAGCCGATGTTGTAGCTCACCCCTACCCCGACGTTCAGCGCGTTGGTTATGGAAAAGAAGTTGGGGATATCCGCCGCAATGTAACCACCTGTCAGGTTTAGAGAAGGATACATATCGCTTTTGGCTACCCTGATGCCGGCTTCTGCTGCTTTTTTACGGAGATCCGTCGCCGCCATGTCTTTGCGGTTGCTGCCTGCCAGTTTCAGATAGTCGTCCAGCACCCGGTCGTCATTCTTCTTTTCTATCCCGTTTGTATCCAGCACCAGTAATGTTTCGGTGGGTAGTCCCAGCATCAGGTTCATATTCACCATCGCTACCTGCTCATTGTTCTGGGCATCCAGCAGGCTGAGCTCCACATTTGAAGATTGCAGCTGTGCTTTGAGCAGATCGTTCCTGGCCAGCAGACCATTCTTCTCCATATTGCCCAGTTCTTTCACCCGTTGCTGGGAAGAAGCGAGGCTTTCCTGCATCAGCCGAACAGCAGTATGTGCCTTGAAGAGGTTGGCATAGGCTTCTATCGTATTCTGTACGATCTCCTCGCGGGCATTGTCGGCATCCAGGCTGATGGCTTTTTTCAGGAATTCCGCCGATTCAATTCCAAAGCGGATGCGGCCGCCATCATAGATCGGTTGCGACACATTGAGCAAGCCGTAAGCCAACTGGTTTACTTTCGGTTCTCCACCGCCGTTACCGGAACCGCCGCCACTGCTTTGCGATTTCATGGTGATATTGGCGCTGTTCAGCCTCAGGTACGAACCGCTTACACTTGCGTTGGGAAGGCGCTTTTCCTTTGCCTCGTCCACCGCTGCCGACGCTTCCTCAATCCTGGCCTGGCTGGCCCGCAGCTGCTTGCTGTTTTTTACGCTCAACTCGATCGCTTCCTGCAATTGCAGGCTTTTTTGTTCCTGGGAGTAGGCCTTCATTCCACACAGCATCAGCAACACCCATCCGTATTTCATCTTATTTTTCATTTGAAAGAATGATTTTAAACAGTTGTTTCAGGTATACACTCAGCTTTGACCGGAGATGATTCTGGAAATCCTCTTCCGTCATCTGCTGCAGGTTATTCAGTTCGCGATAATAATATTTGGAGGTGATCAGGTTATTGGCCGTTCCGATCATGGTCGACATCATCAGGGAGATATCAATATCCGGTTTGAATTCACCATTCTTCTGCCCTTCTTCCACGAGTTTGCGGATCAATTCGAAATTGGTTCTTTTCATCTGCAGGATCAGGTCGGAAATGGAACCGGTTGTATTCAGCACCTGTTCGCGCGCGAGGATGCGGTGAAAACATTGTTGCGCAATCACCTTGTTGATATAGTGATCAATCAGCAGGTTCATCTTCTCCATGGCCGGCAGGTCCGACAACTGAATGATCGATTCCAGTTTCAGTTTCATGATTTCGCCCCGATACCCGAAAATGGCCTCCAGCAATTTCTCTTTCGACCCGAAATAGTACGAGATCATCGCCAGGTTCACATTGGCCTTCTCGGCAATATCCCGTACCGAGGTGCCATTAAAACCCTGTTCGGCAAACAGCGTTTCAGCCGCGTCCATAATCTGCAACTGCTTTTCATTGTATTCCATCTTTACGGCTCCTTTTTTAGAGGGCGCAAATTAAACAAATGTTTGATTTAAACAAACGTTTAATTAAAAAGAGTACCCAATCTTTTTTTTCACTGGAATATATACCCCTGGTTGTCAGGGAATTAAGAAAAGAAAAAAATGTGCTTTTTTATCTGCGGCTGGCGATCAGGAGATTGAGGTCGGTATACTTGAGATCGAAGCGCTGGCTAAGGTGGAAATTGGTAAGGGCTCCTTTGAACAGGTAGATGCCGCTACGCAGGTGTACTTTGTGCCAGATGAGGTTTTCGAAACCGCCTTCATCGCCTACTTCGAGCAGCAGGGGCATCAGTACATTGCTGATGGCCTGGCTGGCAGTGCGGGCGAAACCGGAGGGTATATTGGGAACGCAGTAGTGAATGACTCCGTACTTGAGGAAGATCGGGCTTTCGTGGGTAGTGATCTCGGAAGTTTCGAAACATCCGCCGCGGTCGATGCTAACGTCAATGATGACGCTACCGGTGCGCATATTGCTGACCATTTCTTCGGTAACCACCACAGGGGTGCGTGCACCGGGGGTGTAGAGCGCGCCCACGGCCACTTCACAGGTTTTGAGTTGTTTGGCCAGGATGCGGGGTTCGATCACCGAGGTCCATAATCTTTGACCGATATTATTCTGAAGGCGCTTCAGCCTGTAAACACTGTTATCAAAAACTTTTACAGAAGCGCCCAGGGCGATGGCGGCCCTGGTGGCATATTCACCTACGATTCCGGCTCCGAGAATGATCACTTTGGTTGGCGGGATACCGGAGATACCGCCAAGCAGCACACCTTTGCCATGGTTGGCCGAGCTCAGGTATTGTGCCGCAATCAGCATCACGGCGCTACCGGCGATCTCACTCATGCTTCTTACGATGGGATAACTATCGCTGTCGTCCTTCAGGTTTTCGAAGGAGATGGCAGTAATTCTTTTCTCCATCATCTTCTGAAGCAGTTCGGTTTTCAACACGCTCAGATGTATGGGTGAAATGACCACCTGGTTGAGTTGCAGGTGCGGAATATCTTCTTCCACCACCGGGGCGCTCTTTACCAGTATCGGCGCTTTATATACTTCGGCTTTGTCGTAAACGATCTTGGCGCCGGCTTCGGAATAGTCTTTATCGCGGAAATGGGCAGCGTCGCCGGCATTGTGTTCCAGGATCACCTGGTGGCCATTGCTGACGAGCACTCCTACGGCATCGGGGGTAAGAGCCACCCTGTTTTCCTGGAAGGCTGTTTCTTTGGGAATACCGATTTGGATCTGCGAACCTTTTGGCTTCACGTCCAGTGTCTCTTCCAAAGTTTCATAACTGAAAGATGGGCTGATGATAGGCTTCTGTGAAGACATGAAAGGTGCTTATTTGTGGTAAGTTGCGGGCGCCTGCGGTTCGTGGCAGGGCTGCCTTCAAAAATAACTATTTATTGTTGATTTCAAGAAGACGGTGTCCGTTATCTTTCAGTTTAAGATGTACATGCCGGGTATCATCCGGGAACAGGCCGGGAGCCTTTTCAGGCCATTCAACCAGGCAAATATGGCCACTGTACAGGCAATCCTCTACACCTGCCCTGATGGCTTCTTCTTCGCTATTTAGCCTGTACAGATCGATATGATAGATAATCCCCTCGGGGTAGCGATATTCATTGATGAGGGAAAACGTCGGACTTCCCACGGTACTGCTCACTTTTTTCTCGTCGCAGAGTGCATGTATGAAAGTTGTTTTACCGGCACCCATCTGTCCGTGAAAAGCAAAAACAGCCGACTGGCCGGCGATCTGCCAGAATGAACGGGCAGCCTGCCTGATTTCCGGTAGTCCGAATTCAATTTCCATGTGGCAAAGATAACCGATCTGCACGGGCTGCAACCGTCAAGGGAGGGGCCCGTAGCTTTTTGCAACCTGGTATATTTTAAATTCCCTGATTCAGAACAGGCGGGCTGCAAAGGCCGTGTAATTTTGCATGGTATTTCCTGAAAGTACAATTACCCGTTTATGGAACAAGTGAAATGGAAAGTAGAGGGCATGACCTGCTCAAACTGTGCGTTAACCATCGATAAATATTTACGTAACCAGGGGCTTCAGAATGTAAAAGTAAACCTGGTCGGGGGCGAAGTTTTTTTTGATACAGAAACTAAAGATTCGCAAACAGCACTGGAAAAAGGAATAGAGTCTCTCGGATACAAGGTGATCCGGCCCGAAAACCCCTCTTCTCACAATCACGGTCATGGCCATGAACAGGGATCGATGAACCGTTTTCTCCGTTATGTGCTGATCTGCGCGCCCTTTACGATTGTGTTGATGTTACATATGATCCCGGGGGTTCATCAATGGGGTCATTTTCTCACCAACCCCTGGTGGCAACTGGCTCTTTGCCTTCCGGTTTATGTGATCGGCATGAGTTTTTTTGGAAAGAGTGCCTGGTTGAGCGTGCGCCATGGAATTCCCAACATGAATGTACTGGTGGCCATTGGGGCTACGGCCGCATTTGGATACAGTCTTTACGGAACACTTACGGGAGGAGGAATGGCCTTTCAATATTATGAAACAGCGGCCACCATCATAACGCTTGTATTCCTGGGCAATTACCTGGAAGATGCTTCTCTCGAATCCACACAGCGGGCGTTGAACAGCCTGGCCCGCTCGCAGAAAGTGATGGCCAATATGATCGCCTTCGATGAGCATCATGAAATGCTGGTGTTTCCGGTAGAAAATACGCAACTCCGGAGCGGCGATCTGATCCTGATCAAATCCGGCGAACAGGTTCCGGCCGATTGCAAGATACTCGTGGGTGAAGCTACTGTGAACGAATCGATCATCACCGGCGAAAGTATGCCCCTCACCAAAAAACAAAAGGAGTTATTGGTGGGCGGAAGTTTGCTGACAGATGGTAACGTGCAAGCACAGGTTACAGCGGCAGCGAGTGATTCGGTGCTCGCCAATATCATCAACCTGGTAAAACAGGCACAGTCTGAAAAGCCGCCGATGCAGCAACTGGCCGATCGCATCAGCGCCGTGTTTGTACCGCTTGTGCTGGGCATTTCCCTGCTCACCTTTATTGTAAACTACCTGGTTGTAGGCGCCTTCACCGAATCACTGATGCGCAGCATTGCGGTATTGGTGATCTCCTGCCCCTGCGCCATGGGACTGGCCACTCCGGCAGCCATTGCGGTTGGCCTGGGAAGGGCGGCCCGCTCGGGAATTCTATTCCGGAACGCCCGGAGCCTGGAAGCGTTTAAAGATATCCGTCAGATTGTGTTCGACAAGACCGGGACGCTGACAACAGGAAAATTCGAGATAGCCGCTTACCATACCACCGAGGAAGATGATTATTTCAAAAAGATTGTATTCTCGCTCGAAAAATTCTCGAACCATCCCATCGCGGCCTGCCTGGCTGAAAAATGGAAAACGAAAGATCTTATCCGCTGGCAGAAAATAGAAGAGACCAGGGGCGAGGGCATGACCGGAACCGACCGCGAAGGGAATGTGTTCCGGGCGGGCTCTTACCAGATCGCCGCCGGACAGGAAATAGATCCGGGTCACCTTGTGTATGTGTCGAGAAACGGAACCATCATTGGCTGGATTGATCTGAAAGATGAAATCAGGCCGGAAGCACCGGAAGTAATCCGTTACCTGAAAAACAAAAACATAAAAACCATCCTGCTCAGCGGCGACCGGTATGAGAAATCGCGGCAGATCGGTTCAATACTGGGCATTGATGAGATCATTGCCGAACAAAGCCCTCAGCAAAAACTGGAGCGGATTGCTTCTCTCAGTGCCGATCGTCCTACCGCTATGGTGGGTGACGGAATCAACGACGCCCCTGCCCTCGCCAAGGCCACTGTTGGCATTTCGATGAGCGATGCGTCGCAGGTGGCTGTTCAAACGGCTGATGTGGTACTGATGAACCAGGGACTCGGGCATCTGCCATTGGCACTGGGACTGGGCAAACATACCTATATCACCATTCGCCAGAACCTCTTCTGGGCCTTTGCTTACAATATTATCGCCATCCCCGTTGCCGCTGTTGGTTTGCTCGGGCACTATGGCCCCACGTATGGCGCGCTCCTGATGGCTCTGAGCGATGTGGTACTGGCTGCAAATTCGGTGAGGTTGTTTGTGAAGAGGGTTTATTGAATACGAATTACACGAATTATACGAATTATACGAATTACGCGAATGGTGCGGGAGATGTTGCCCTGCAAACGGCAAACCGTAAACTCAAAACAGTAAACAGTATGCTTCAAACCTTACGTCCCCTTTCAAATTATCCTAATTTTACCTCAAACATTTTCATCTGACTTCTCTTCATCGCATTCTCAAGCAGTATTGGAACTATGATCATTTCCGGCCTTTGCAGGAAGATATCATGCAAACCGTGCTGGATGGAGAAGATGTGCTGGCGCTGTTGCCGACGGGTGGAGGCAAGTCGCTTTGTTACCAGGTGCCAGCCATGCAGATGCCAGGACTGTGCCTGGTGATATCCCCCCTGATCGCCCTGATGAAGGACCAGGTAGAACAGCTTCGCAGAAGAAACATCACCGCCTTCTCCATCTTTTCAGGAATGGAAAGAAAAGAAGTGGAGAATACTTTCCGGGTTGCCGCAGAGAGTAATTGCAAATTTCTGTATGTATCGCCGGAAAGGCTGGAGACAACACTTTTCAAAGAATGGTTACCGGCATTTGAGGTGAGCCTGATTGCCGTAGACGAGGCTCATTGCATCTCGCAATGGGGATATGATTTTCGTCCGCCGTATTTGCGGATTGCGCGTATTCGGGAAGAACTGAAAAATGTTCCGGTGATGGCGCTGACTGCATCGGCCACTCCTGTAGTACAGGATGATATCGTCAAACATCTGCAGTTTGGCAGGCATCGTGTCTTTCGCCAGTCGTTTGCGCGCCCTAATCTTTCCTATGCCGTGCAGCCGGTTGATTCCCGGATCAACAAAATGATCCAGGAACTGCAGAGAACTACCGGAAGCGGACTGGTGTATTGCAAGACCCGGAAAAGGACCCGGGAGATCAGCGACCTGTTGCGCATGAACGGCATCTCTTCCGATTTTTATCACGCCGGCCTGAGTCATGCCGAGCGAAATAAAAAACAGGAAGACTGGATACAAAACAGAACCAGGATCATGGCCTGCACCAATGCATTCGGCATGGGAATCGATAAACCGGATGTACGAATGGTGATACATGCCGATGTTCCGGATTGCCTGGAGAACTATTACCAGGAAGCCGGCAGAGCGGGGAGAGACGGATTGCCTTCAAAAGCGATCCTGCTTTGTTCTGACACCGAACTGGAGGAGCTGGCAGCGCAGCCCGAAACCAGGTTTCCCCCTCTTGAAACAATCAGGCAGGTATACCAGTCTGTGGTGAACTATATTCAATTGCCCGAAGGCCAGGGCGCCGGCACTTACCACAGCTTCGACTATCTTGAATTTCTGAGAAGATTCAAGATATCCTCGCCCATTGCCTGGGCCGCATTGAAAGCGCTCGAACAGGAAGACAAGCTCAGTTACAACGAACAGGTTTTTCTGCCATCGTCGGTGGAATTCATTACCAACCGGGAAAGACTAATATCGTTTCAGCGCGATCATGAAGAGCTTGATCCGCTGATCCAGGCGTTGCTCAGGAGTTATGAGGGAATTTTTGAAAATCCTGTCCGCATCCATGAAAAAACGCTGGCCTGGATTCTCCGGTCCGACCTGGAAAAAGTGAAAGCCGGGCTGACTACACTCGACGCTTTTCAGATCATCCGGTATGTTCCTCAAAAAGACAATCCACAGATCTTCTTTCCGTTTGATCGCGTTCCGGTTAATGAACTATCGATCAACCTGGTTGAATACGAAAAAAGAAAAGCTGCCTATGCCGCCAGAATAGCCGCGATGATCGGGTATGTGCGGGATCAGCAGAACTGCCGCTCGAAAATGATCGGCCGGTATTTCGGCGAGGAAAACGCTGCCGATTGCGGTCAGTGTGATCATTGTTTGTCGAACAGAAGCAGGCAGCTGACGGCAGACAATTTCCGGCTGATAGAAAACGAAATCCGCAATTTCCTGATTGGACATCCCCTTAGTATCCGGGAGCTGCTGCAAAAGCTGGATCATCATTCCGAGGAACAGGCCTGGCAGGTGATCAGGATCCTGGAAGAAGAAAACAAAATCACCAGGGGAAACCGCGACACCTTACAATGGATGGGTTAATCCTGTCAGAACCAACCCGACTTCTTGCTTCTTGAACTGCTTCTTCCGCCAAGGCCTAGTGCGCCCAGCAGGCTGCGGGTAATGACATTGGCGGCCGTTCTTCCGATTTGCCGCGTTACGGAGTTATCCAATACTTTTTCTATGGTAGATTTTTCTTCTTTGCGGGATGTTTTTCCTTCTTTTTCTTTCTCTTTTTCTGTCGCTTCTTCTTGTGATTTTCTGGCTGCCTCTTCCAGTTTGCCCGTCAGGATTTCATAAGCGCTTTGCGTGTCGACGGTTTCGGCATATTTTTTTACCAGTTTCGATTTGGCCACCAGCGAATCCAGCTCCTGGTCTGTCAATATATCCATTCTGCTCCTGGGAGGTACGAGCATCGTATGCACCAGGGGTGTTGGAATACCTTTTTCATTGAGCATGGTTACGAAGGCCTCACCGATACCCAATTGCGTAATGGCATCTTCGGTTTTATAGAATTCAGTTTCCGGGTAATTCTCTGCCGCCTGTTTGATGGTTTTGCGATCGGCCGCAGTGAACGCGCGTAGGGCATGCTGCACTTTTAATCCCAACTGGGCCAATACGCTCGCCGGAATATCCTGCGGATTTTGTGTACAGAAGAAAATTCCTACCCCTTTCGAGCGGATCAGTTTGATCACCGTTTCGATCTGCTGGAGCAGGGCGCTCGTGGCTTCCTGGAATACCAGGTGTGCTTCGTCGATGAAGAGAACCAGTTTGGGTTTCTCCACATCGCCTTCTTCGGGCAGGGTGGCATATAATTCGGCCAGCAGGCTCAGCATGAAGGTGGAGAACAGTTTCGGTTTGCTTTGCATGTCGGTAACCCGCAGTACGCTGATGATTCCACGACCATCGTCGGCAATGCGCATCAGGTCGTCTACCTCGAAGCTCGGTTCTCCGAAGAAGAGATCGGCTCCCTGCTGTTGCAATTCTATCACCTTTCGCAGAATGGTTCCCGTAGAAGAGGTGGAAATCTTGCCGTATTCTTTTTCAATATCCGATTTGCCTTCGTTGCTGATGTACTGAAGCGTTTTGGTAAAATCCTTCAAATCCAGCAAAGGCATTTTATGATCGTCGCAATATTTGAAGATCATCGACACCACTCCTTCCTGGGTATCGTTCAATCCAAGTATTTTGGAGAGCAGTATAGGTCCGAATTCACTAACGGTAGCCCGTAAGCGCACTCCTTTTTCATTGCTCAGGCTCATCAGTTCAACCGGGAAGGCCGATGGCTTGTATTCGATGCCTGCTTTCTGACAGCGATCGTTGATCTTGTCATTGGCTGTTCCCGCTGCCGCGATACCGCTCAAATCGCCTTTGATATCCATCAACAATACCGGCACGCTTGCGTCACTGAGTGCTTCGGAAATGACCTGGAGTGTTTTGGTTTTACCGGTACCGGTGGCCCCGGCAATGAGCCCATGACGATTCATGGTTTTTAAAGGCAGCTTTACAATTGCGCCAGGTACGGGTTGTCCGTCGAACACGCCAATACCCATTGTTGCCGATTCGCCTTTGAAATTGTACCCTTCATTGATCTTCTGAAGAAACTGTTCTGCCGTTGCCATACCCTTAGTTTTTGGGGAAGTTAAAGGAAACACCCGGATCGGGAGAGAAATTTTCTGATTTTTAAGCACGGTCGTCCCCTCATTTTCCGGTGGTCCAAACGGGTTGTCGTATCAGATATCTTCTTCGCGCTCGAGCATCAGGATCGCGCCTTGAGGTACGATGAAGTATTTATCGTTCTCGTATACTACTTCCGTTGAGCCGCTGACCAGGAAGATGGCCAGGTCGCCTTCTTTTACCTGGAGTGGAAAATATTTTACCTGGTCGTCTTCACTCTTCCAGCTTTCATCTTCCACCGGCATGGGTATGGCATATCCCGGTCCGGTTTTGATAACATAACCCTGCTGTACTTTTTCTTTCTCCTGAACGCCAGGCGGCAGGTATAAACCACTTTCTGTTCGTTCATTCGGCTTGGTGGGTCTGACCAGTACCCGGTCGCCAATCACAATCAGCTTCTTGAATTTGTTTTCAGGTGTCAGTCGCATAATTATATTTCCTTCTTTACAGCGCAAATTTATAGGATAGAAATGGCAATGCTAAACCGGAAATCGCCTCATTTGAGCATATTACACTATCTTTATTAACAAAATATTATTGGCCGGCTCACCAGTTTGGCCGATGATTTACTTTTATTTACGGTAACATCTAAACAAAACAATATGGAAGGAAAGAAATACAAGATACTTCTCTGCGAAGATGACCAGAACCTGGGAATGGTGTTGAAGAATTACCTGGAGCTGAATGATTTTGATGTTACCCTTGAACGCGACGGCCGCCTGGGTTTGGCGGCATTTCAACGTGAAAAATTTGACCTGTGCCTGCTGGATATCATGATGCCTCACATGGACGGTTTTACCCTTGCCGAAGAGATCCGTGAAGTCGATCTCGACATCCCCCTGTTCTTTCTGAGTGCGAAAACCATGAAGGAAGACATCATCCAGGGTTACCGGCTGGGGGCAGACGACTACATCACCAAACCATTCGACAGCGAGGTATTACTGCTGAAGATAAAAGCCATCCTCAAAAGAAATGAGGAAACCAATAAGGAAAACGAGAACAAGGAATTCGATCTGGGCAGCTATCATTTCAATCCCAAACTTCGGGAACTCAGCCACGGTGGAAAGACCCAGACGCTTTCGCCCAAGGAAAACGAGTTGCTGAAAATGCTCGCCGAACACCTCAATGACCTGTTGCCCCGCGAGCAGGCCTTGAAAAAAATATGGGGCAGCGATACTTATTTCAACGGAAGAAGTATGGATGTGTACATCGCCAAACTTCGCAAATATTTGAAAGAAGATTCAACCATTGAAATTGTAAATATCCATGGCAATGGTTTCAGGCTGGTAGCACCTGTTTCCGCCTGATCAAACGATATATCTCATAAAAAAAGACCGGCATTGATCCGGTCTTTTTTTATGCGCTGAACAGGCCACCGTCGCCCGGAGCTTTTTTACCCAGGTGTTCGTATGCCTTATACGTTACTTCCCGTCCGCGGGGGGTGCGTTGCAAAAATCCTTCCTGTATCAGGAATGGTTCATATACTTCTTCGAGGGTACCCGGTTCTTCCGCTACGGCGGTGGCGATGGTGGTGATTCCAACCGGGCCGCCTTTGAATTTCTCAATAATCGTAGATAAAATCCGGTTATCCATTTCATCCAGTCCATGCTCATCAACATGGAGCGCTTTTAACGCATGCCGGGTTATGCCCAGGTCGATTTTTCCATCGTTTAATACTTGTGCGAAATCACGAACCCTCCTCAGGAGGCCATTGGCAATTCGCGGCGTGGCCCTGCTGCGACCCGCAATTTCACGCGCGGCCGCATCTTCCATAGACACATTCAGAATGGAGGCCGATCGGAGAACGATCTTCTTCAGTGTGTCTGCATTGTAATATTCCAGGCGCGACTTGATGGCAAACCTCGACAGCAGGGGCGCTGTCAGCAGGCCGCTTCGAGTAGTGGCTCCAATTAAAGTAAAGGGATTCAGGTTGAGTTGTATGCTGCGGGCGTTGGGACCGGTATCGATCATGATATCTATGCGATAGTCTTCCATGGCTGCGTACAGGTATTCTTCCACCACCGTACTCAGCCGGTGTATTTCATCTATGAACAATACATCATTCGGTTCCAGGTTGGTCAGCAGGCCGGCCAGGTCGCCCGGCTTTTCGATCACCGGGCCCGAGGTCTCCCGGATGTTTACACCCAGTTCATTGGCCACGATCCGCGAAAGAGTAGTTTTACCCAAACCCGGGGGCCCGTGAAAAAGCACATGATCCAATGCTTCCCCCCTGATCTTTGCTGCTTTAATGAATATCCGGAGGTTGTCGATAATCTGCTGCTGACCCGAAAAATCATCCAGGGCCGATGGCCGGATGTTGTTCTCAAATTCGCGGTCAGCAGCACTCAGGCTCTCTCTTTCACTTTTTAGATTCGGATTGGACATGCCGTAAATTTAACATTCAGCCCCCGCATGGGAAGAAAAAAAATATCCCACTTATTTGCATATACAAACAAAATCCTCTTATCTTTGATGCATGAAAACGTCGGACAGCCGGTATGCCAGTTGTCTTTACTTCACTGCCAATGCACTGGCGAGGAAGATAGAGAAGCTGGCCAGCGATATCTATCGTAAGGTAGATCTGTCGCCCAGCCATGCCTACCTGTTGATGCTCGTGATCGACATGCCCGGAATACAACCAACTGTAATCGCCAGGCAATTGCAGTTGCAACCCAGTACCGTAACCCGCCTGATCGAAAAACTGGAAGAGAAAAAATTACTGGTCAGGATCACCGAAGGAAAACTGACCAATGTATATCCTTCCCCCAAGGGAAAAGAACTTCGTCAGCAGCTGGAAGAATGTGTGCAGGAGTTTCATCAGACCTACAGCCAGCTGCTCGGTAAAGAGGAAAGCTGCCGAATGGTTCAAAACATCAGCCGGCTGGCCGATAAACTGGAAGACTAATTTTTTTTGTCTTAATATTTGTATATACAATAATAACCAATACGACATACCATGAAATATGTAATTACAGGCTCGCTGGGCCATATCAGCCGACCGCTTGTTGCCGGTCTCGTAAAAGCAGGAAACGAAGTAACCGTTATTACCAGTCAGCCGGAAAGACTGAAAGAAATTGAATCGCTTGGAGCCCGCGGGCTGGCGGGTTCAGTGGAAGATTTCGCATTTGTTTCGGCAGCTCTGAAAGGCGCAGATGCGGTGTACCTGATGATACCGCCCAATACAGCAGCGCCTCAATACCGGGTGTATCAGAAGAAAGTGGCGGATAATTATGCCAGGGCGGTTGCCGAAAACGGGATCAGGTTCGCTGTTTCCCTAAGCAGTATAGGAGCGCACCTCGAAAATGGGGCGGGTCCTATTGACGGTGTGGCCTACCTGGAGAGAAAACTGGCTGAGGTAAAAGGCCTTTCTACAGTGGCATTGCGCCCCTCCTATTTTTTTCTGAATCTGTTGGGGCAGGTGGGTCTCATCAAACACATGAACATTGCCGGCAGTAACTTTGGAAGCACCGACGAAAAACTGGTATTGACAGATACCGACGATATTGCCGGAGTGGCGTTAAAAAAATTGCTTGCACTCGATTTCAACGGGTTTACCATTGAGTACATCGCCAGCGATGAGCGCCATCCATCTGAAGTAGCCAGCGTACTGGGCACTGCCGTGGGCAAACCGGAAACTCCCTGGATCAACTTTCCCGATGAGCAGGCTTTGAAGGGAATGATGGATGCCGGATTTCCTGCTGAAATTGCAGGCATGTATGTGGAAATGGGCCAAAGATTGAACGAAGGCAAGTTGCAGGAAGACTACTGGAAGCATCGCCCCTCATTGGGCAGCACGAAACTGGAAGATTTTGCAAAACTGTTTGCCTCTGTCTATAACAATTGAAATACTGAACACATGAAAGCAATAATTGCAACAGGTAAAGGTTCTTTTGACCAGGTGTTTGTGAAAGACATCGAGAAACCGGTTGCCGGAGACGATGAAGTGCTGGTAAGAATTCATGCGGCCGGTGTTAACCCGGTTGATTGGAAAACTGTCCTGAACGGATACTTTCCATTGCCCACCATTTTGGGCAGTGATATTTCGGGTATTGTTGAATCAACCGGCAGCAAGGTAACCCAGTTCCGGGCCGGCGACCGGGTAATTGGTTCACTGGAGTGGCAGAAACAGGGGGCCTTTGCGGAATATGTTTCTTCGAGGGCGGAATTTCTCCAGCATGCTCCTGCCAGTGTTTCACTAACAGAGGCAGCGGCGATTCCGCTGGCTTCCCTCACGGCCTGGCAGGCTTTGTTTGACCATGGGTATCTGCAAGCAGGCGAAAAAGTGGTAGTGCAGGCTGGAGCCGGAGGAGTGGGCTATTTCGCCATCCAGTTTGCCAAATGGAGAGGCGCCTATGTGATTACCACGGCTTCCGAGAGAAACCGTCAGTTTTTGCTGGACGCGGGTGCCGATGAAGTGATCAACTACCAACAATACCGGCTAAGCGAAGTGGTTAAAGACGCCGACCTGGTGCTGGATAGCCAGGCTACCCCCGACATTCAACTGGAATCATTTCGTGCATTGAAAAAAGGAGGCCGTTATGTTTCCATCACCGCCAACCCAAGAGAAGAATTGTTAAAAGGATTTGATATTTCCGCTACCCGGTTTCTCTTTGTTTCAAACCAGGCTCAACTGGCAGAGATTGCCGGGCTGATCGACAAGGGTATTGTGAAATTGCACATCGACAAACAATTTCCGCTGTCAGAAGCTGTGGAAGCCCTGCAATATGTTCATAAGGGCCATACCCGCGGAAAAGTGATCTTATATAACCAGGTTTGAAAAAGGTGAATGGTGAGCAAAATCGAAATGGACTGATTTTACTATGATCTTCGCGCGGCTTAATTTTGATCCTGTAAAACCTTTGTATGGATTCAGTCTCCTTCCGGCAAACGCTGCACAATGCAAAAGCCCCAGCGGGGATCAGTATTTATCTGCAGGCGCTTTGGGAAGATGGGCGGGGTAATTGGGAAGAAGCGCATACGCTTATCCAGGATATTGCTGACAACAATGCGAGTTGGATACATGCCTATCTTCACCGCAAAGAAGGTGATATCTGGAATGCAGATTACTGGTACAGCAAAGCAGGCAGGAAGCGACCTTCGGTTTCGCTTGAACAGGAGTGGGATGAACTCGTGAATGCCTTTTGCTGACTTCAGCAGTATTTTTCCAATCACTGTTGTCCGGTTAAAGTCGGCTGGACTCCAGGGAGCGAGAGCGTGAGTGAGTGCTTTTGCGAGCATATTGGAGGCATTGTTGCCGGGGCAAGTCGCTGATGGTACTTTTTTTGTTTCGCCAAAAAAAGTACCACAAAAAAAGGCGAACGGAAACCGATGTACAGCCCTTTTTGAGGAGTGGGAGTGAGAGCGGGAGCGGATCAGTGTGTATTTGAAATTAGCTCGTCAGCCAATGACTATTTTCTTCGGTGGTGAACAGCTGTAGAATAAATCCAGGCAATTATTCAAAGACCATGAAAGCTTAAAACCGGTAACAGTAATTATTCCAAGAAAAGGCTAATTACTGAATTACTCCCCTCTACCCGCGGGAAAGAGGCCGGCGGTGAGGGCAGGGCCGATGCGGATGGAAGGATTCCGGGTAATTATTTAAAGAACGGCTAAGTCTTAACCGCTCAACAATACTTTTCCAATTGAAGAATAATATCCGGATTTGGGCAATTGAAAAGATACTTTTCCTTTTCAGAGGCCCTGCATACGCCCGGATAGTCGCCTACCTGCAGTTCCATATTCATTATTACCTGGAAATGCAGGTGCGGGGGCCAATGTCCGTTCTCTGCAGGAATACCAAACGATGCGATGGTTTCACCCCTGGTGACGTACTGGCCCTGCG
Source organism: uncultured Chitinophagaceae bacterium (assembly GCA_964605065.1). Classification (GTDB taxonomy): domain Bacteria; phylum Bacteroidota; class Bacteroidia; order Chitinophagales; family Chitinophagaceae; genus Endoryza. Next base: position 312,880 of record CAZSAQ010000004.1, on the reverse strand, counting down.
AAAGGTGGCTGATGTCTTTCAGGGAAATATGTCCGTACAGAGTGTAGAAATCCATCCCGTCCAGCTGGTGTAACAAAATCAGGGTGGCGCCATAGTCGCCATAATGATCATTGAATGCGAAACTGTGAACCATACCACCCATAAAAGCGAATACCGGTGTGCCGGCTTCGCCCCAGATATCGGTGCCCAGGTGTACTCTTCGTGGTTCACCGGGTGAATCAAACAAAGGACTCCTGTCATAGACAGTTCTCTCTTCCCCATAACCGCCGATGCCATAACAGGCCTGATGAGTGGATAAATACTTTGTTACCCATTGGCTGAAAAGGCCCGTGTCTGAGATAACAGAAGAAGTAAGTTCCTGGTTGCGGCTGGTAAAATCCATTTTTACCAGGCGATCTTTACGAGGATCGAATCGAACAACGGGGTGAAAGCCTGCCTGGTGTCGTCGAATGGTATTTTCAGCCAAAATATTGATCATAGCAGCCGGCGTATTGTTTAAAGAAGGATGATCCTGGCGAGTACGGGGAAGTGATCGGATGAAAATCTTCCTTCCCAGGTTTCCGAAAGGGTAGCATGCTGCAACACTTTAAACTTACCCCTCAGAAAAATATAGTCGATGGGTTGATCACTTTGCTCCTTTGACTGAAAGGCGTTAAATGTGCCGGTGGGACCATAGTGTGGCTGAGCGGAGATCGCTTTGGAATCTGTCAGGTGCAAGGGGTTGGAAGGATCCATAATAACCTGGATGGGTTCATCGTCGGGATGTGCGTTAAAATCGCCGGTGATAATCGCCGGCTGGGCACCCGCAATGTCTTTTACTTTCTTCAGCAGTATTTCCGCGCTTGTACGCCTTGCGATTTTACCAATATGGTCGAAATGGGTATTGAAGAAATAGAATTCCTTTTTTGTTTTCAGATCACGGAACAGGGCCCAGGTGACAACACGGGTAATGGCAGCATCCCAGCTTTTGCTACCTGGAATATCCGGAGTTTCCGATAGCCAGAATGTAGCAGATTTCAGCAATTTCACCCTTCGATTATTATACAATATCGCAGAAAATTCGCCCTTTTCTTTTCCATCGTCTCTGCCTACTCCGGTGAAGGAAAAACCGGGCAGCATTCCTAAAAGGTCGGTTATCTGGCCGTACAAGGCTTCCTGCACTCCCACTATGTCGGCCTGGTGAAAGGATACCTGCGAGGCCGCCCATTGCTTCCGGTTAGGCCAGGCATTGATGCCATCACCCGGGTTGTTGAACCGGAGGTTAAAGGTCATAACAGGCAGATCCTGAGCTTGCATTTGAATGGACAGACAAAGTAAAACGAACAGAAGAGGCAGTGATATTTTCATCCGACAATTTACACATTCAGCTCGTAAAAGAGGGTGAAACCTTTCTTATAAAAACATTTCCTTTTATAAAAACTTCTATGGAATTATTACCCGGAATGAATAACTTACCTTTTACACTCTTCTTCTCTAAATCAAATTTATTCATATGAGAAAGTTTATGTTGATGTTGCTTTTTGGAGCAGCGGCACTGGCGACCCAGGCACAGAATACTCCTTTATGGCTGCGTTATCCGGCGATCAGCCCTGATGGAAAAACCATTGCCTTTGGCTACAAGGGAGATATTTACCGGGTAGATGCCGCGGGCGGTGTTGCTGTTCCGCTCACCATTCATGAAGCGCACGATATGATGCCGGTATGGAGTCATGATGGAAAATACCTGGCCTTTGCAAGCGACCGCTATGGAAACTTTGACGTATTCGTGATGCCGGCCACTGGTGGAAGTCCGGTTCGCCTCACCTATCACAGTTCTCCGGACTACCCTACCGATTTTTCTATCGACAACCAGCGGGTATTGTTCACCAGCTCCCGGAATATACCCGATAAGAACGTCCGTTTCTACAGCCCTCGTCTTTTCCAAAACCTGTATTCGGTAAATGTTACCGGCGGCAGGCCGGTGCTGATTTCCTCTGCCGGTTTTGAAAACGCACATTACAACAGCAAGGGAACACAGATCGTATTCCAGGATCGCAAGGGATATGAAGACGCGTTGCGCAAGCACCATACTTCCTCGGTTACCCGCGATGTATGGATCATGGATATAAAATCCAACACGTATCGCCAGGTCAGTGGTTTTGAGGGAGAGGATCGCGAACCTGTATTTTCCGGCGACGATCAATTTATCTATTACCTGAGCGAAAAAAACGGCACGCAGAATATCTACAAGACTCCGGTGCTGAATAAAATGGCGGAGCAGACACTCACCAGCTTTAAGAACAATCCTGTGCGTCACCTCAGCATCAGCAGTAACAATACACTCTGCTTCAGCAATGATGGAGAGATTTTTACCATGAAAGAGGGAAGTCAGCCTCAGAAAGTAAATATCCAGATCATCAATGACGGACGTGCCGGTGTGGAGAAGAATGTATCCATCAACGGTAATGTTACTCAGTTTGAACTATCGCCCAATGGGAAGGAAATCGCTTTTGTAACCCGCGGGGAGATCTTTGTAACGAGTGTGGAAGGCGGGCAAACCAAACGCGTAACCAATACTCCGCAGCAGGAGCGTATGGTTGCCTGGAGCCCCGATGGCAGAAGCCTGGTATATGCGGCGGAGAGAAATGACAACTGGGATATTTACCGTGCCATGATCAGCCGCAAGGAAGAACCTTACTTCTATGCTTCCACCGTGATCAATGAAGAGCCGCTGATCGCAACGACTTCGGAAGAGTATCAGCCGAAATTCTCACCCGATGGTAAAGAAATCGCCTATGTGGCCGACCGCAATATTCTGAAAGTATACAACCTGGCCAGCAAACAGACAAGAACCCTGCTCCCCGAAGGCAGGAATCATTCGTATGCCGATGGAGACTGGGACTTCAACTGGAGCCCCGATAACAAATGGATCATTGCCGATGATGCCGAAGGAAACTGGTTTACCGGCAATGCGGCATTGATCAAAGCCGATGGTACCGGCGAAATCCAGCATCCGATGAAGAGCGGATTCGGACAGGGTAATCCCAAATGGGCGATGGACGGAAAAGCTATGGTATGGGCCAGCTCCAAGGAAGGGCGCAAATCGCTTGCTTTCCAGGGAAGCCGTGAAGTGGATATCTATGCCGGCTTCTTCGACCAGGAGCTTTATGATCGCTACAAACTCAATAAAGAAGATTTTGCCCTGCTGAAAGAAAAGGAAGAAAAAGAAAAACAGGAAAAAGATAAGGCAGACAAGGAAAAACCTGCTGAAACAACCACAGCCGCCAAGCCAGCCGCTAAAAAAGAACCGGCAGAAGAGAAAAAAGGCTTCACTCCCAACCTGGAAGGATTTGAAGACCGTATCAGCCGGCTGACCATCAACAGTTCCTCCATTTCGGACTATGCCATCAACAACGACGGCAGCAAGATCTATTACCTCGCTTCCTTTGAAAAAGGGTTTGACCTGTGGGTAACAGAACCCCGTACGCGCGAAACCAGGATACTCGCCAAGCTCGGCGGTTCTCCCAGTGGCATTGAAATGAGCAAAGACGGCAAAACACTTTATGTAACCAATAATGGCGCGCTGGTGAAAGTGGACGAAAGCGGAAAAGTTTCGCCCATTGCCATCAATGGTGAAATGGTGCTGAATGCTGCCGAAGAAAGAGAATACATTCTTGACCATGCCTGGAGACAGGTACAGAAGAAATTCTATGACCCACAATTGCACGGGCTGGACTGGAAAGGAATCAAGGCTACCTATGCGAAATTCCTTCCTCATATCAGCAACAACTACGACTTCCAGGAATTGCTGAGCGAAATGCTCGGAGAGCTGAATGCCTCACACACAGGAGGCCGCTACTCGCCACAGATGCAAAATCCGGATGTTACCGCTGCCATGGGTCTATTGTATGACGAAACCTATACCGGCAAAGGCGTTAAAGTAACGGAAGTAATAAATGGCGGTCCGTTCGACAAATCAACCAGCAAATTGAAGGGCGGAATGATCATTGAGAAAATTGATGGGGAAGAGATTTCCGATAATGTAGACTGGAGTAAATTCCTGAACAGAAAAACCGGAAAGAACACCCTGGTTTCTGTGCTTGATCCTGCCACCAATACCCGTTTTGAAGAAGTGGTAAAACCCATTTCATTTGGCGAAGAAGCCAACCTCATGTATAAGCGCTGGCTGAAGAAGATGGAAGATATGGTTTACAAATTGAGCGATGGAAAAGTAGGATATGTGCATGTTCAGGGTATGAACGATGGCAGCTACCGCAACACTTTCGATGCCGTGATGGGCAAGAATTTTGACAAAGAGGCGCTGATCGTGGACACCCGTTTCAATGGAGGCGGCTGGTTACATGATGACCTCGCTACTTTCCTCAGTGGTAAACGCTACCTGGACTTTGCCCCCCAGGGCAACCGGTTAAAAGACGGTGAACCCATGGGCCGCTGGAGCAAACCAAGTGTTGTGTTAATGAGTGAAAGCAATTACAGCGATGCTTTCATCTTCCCCTATATCTACAAACAGAATGGAATTGGCAAACTGGTAGGTATGCCGGTACCCGGAACCGGAACCGCGGTATGGTGGGAAACCCAGATCGATCCGACCATCGTATTTGGTATTCCGATGGTGGCTACTATCGGAAAGGAAAACAGGCCCACTGAAAATCTTCAACTGGAACCTGATATCCGCGTGCCATTGAAGTATGAAGATTTTCTGAATGGCAAAGATTCGCAGATTGAGGCGGCGGTTAAAGAAATGCTGAATCAACTGAAAGAGAAAGCAAACAAAAAAGCATTCTGAGTTTCAAAACCTGAGCGATAGAAGACCCCGCCACTGGCGGGGTTTTTTGTATACTATGGGCTGTTATGGCATAGTTTTTAGAGTATTGAAGCGGGCATGGCTGCCTGAAAAGACTATGTACCGCCCGATGTATGTGGATGATCCTGTTTTTTTCAGTGTTGTTGCTGTCGATTATTATCTATTCCGCTCTTTCGAAAAAAAGAAGGGAGGAAGAGGATGAAGACGATGATCTGGACAAGGACAGGATCCAGCCGGAATCTCCGGAGCCGTAAGGGGGGTTAACAGTTTATTTCCGTAGTGGTAAAAACGAGTGGGCTGCGGCTTTCCACCTGCGCAACAACAGGGCTGATGTCGATCTCTGCCAAAAGTTTTTCTTCGAGACTATCGGCCATTGCTCGAAAATAAAGGATCACATCTTCCCTGATATTTCTTTTCAGCCATCTGAAACCTCCCTGCAAATGTTGCAACACTTCCCTGTCGTCGAGATATTCGAGGTGGTGTATGTCGGTAGGAGTAAGACCGAGCTCGATCAGTTTCCGCATCATCAGGTCGAGCGGAGCCTGGCTTACCGGGCAGAACTCCAATGCCAGTTCCGTCCACTCGCCCTGACCCATATGCGCATACTGGAGAATGTCTTCCTTTGACAAATTACAAACTACCTGTAGTAAATTTCCGCAATTGCAGGACCCATGATTGCCCCACGCATAGGGTGCTCCTTGCTCCAGTCGGGTCGCGGTTTCCCGAAGGGCTTCTATTAATAGACTATTGGGAAATGCCATATTGTTAAAAACAGTTTTGTTCAAAATATGTTCGGGAATACCTCGTTTAATTTAGCGCTAAACAGCTATTTCCACCAAAAATTCGCACCGTGAAATTATCCTTGCCGCTTATAGGGCTGCTGCTTACCGGATTTTTAACAAAATCCCAGACAATCACCGGAGCCTGGAAAGGGCGCATCAATAACACCCGGGTGGAACTGAAAATCATCAAAAAGGGGGACAGTCTTACGGGTACTTCCTATTACTACAGTTCGAAAAACAACTATCTACGCTATGCCATAAAAGGCTATTTCGATGGAAAGACCAATGACGTGATCTGGTGGGACGACTGGCTGATAGAGAATCATAGCCAGCGGGGAGTGGTTAATAATCTTTCCGTACCAGCCCGTTTGAATATGGCCGATTTCAATTGTCCGGGTAATGAGGAGATGTTGCTGGACGGGACCTCGACCATCAAGGATGATCTTTCCAGCTCCAAAAGAGAACTTCATCTCCAGAAGTCGAACCAGGTTGATTTTCCCGACGACTGGGATTGGGTCATAGAAAATTATTTTGTGGGCGCCAATGATCCGCTTCTGATCGACAGTCTCAGTTTAGCCCAGGGATCCATGCCATTTCCGGAAGAAAAGGAAACAATAGCCAGGCCATCGGATCGCATTCCTCCCACTGTTACAAACAGTACCGGTCCGCGGGTAACCGAACCTGTGATTGCCAGCAGGCCACCTGCCAGCAGCAACGATCAGAAATTCGGTTCACGTAAGAAAGTGGTTCAAACAGTGATCCCGGTTACTTCGAAAACCATTGAACTGAGGTTCTATGACAATGCTCAAATTGACGGCGATTCTATTGCGCTCTACCTGAATGGAAGGATGATCTTTGAACATATCTTTCTTACCGACAAGCCATATACCATTCACCTGAATGCTGCCGATCTGAATGAGGATAATGAACTGGTGATGGTTGCGGAAAACCTTGGCTCCATCCCGCCTAACACTTCTTTCATGGTTGCGATTGTGGGCGACAAAAGATATGAAGCAAGACTGTATGCCAACGAAAACAGCAGTGCGGTTATCCGCCTGGTGAAAACGCCCGATCAATAGTGTGTTATTTTGATTTTACCACGCGAAAACCCTGGTTGCTGAAACTCGCATGCCGGTTTAGCCGGCCGATATCGTAAGAGTTAAAATAATTGCAGCTGTACGGACTGCACCACCAGGATCCGCCTCTGGAATGAACGACTGACTCATTGCGATCGGCTGGCAGCCGGCCGGTGCAATATTCAAAAACGTTTCCGTACACATCATAAAGGCCCCAGGGGTTGGGGGCAAAGCTAGCCACCGGTGAAGTGTACAGGTAACCATCGGTCGTATCCGCTTCCAGGTGATCTTTTCCCCACCAGATATTGGCATATCGGTGAAGCTGGTTTCTATCGGTGCCGAAAAAAAAGTCATGCCCATTGCCTGCCCTGCCTGCTATTTCCCACTCATCGAGTGTGGGAAGCCGAAATCCGGCCCATTTGCAGAAAGCTTCCGCGTCACTGAAGCTGATCCCGGTAACGGGATGGTTCATTTTCCCATCGACCCCTCCCCTGCTTACTCCATTGGGAAATCTCCAATAAGCCGTGCTGTCATTGATCCAGTCAAAGTCTTTCAACCCCGGTTCAAACACCAGCGCATCCCGTCTTCGTTCCGCATCCGTGCGGTATCCGGTAGCGCTAATGAATTTCCCGAACTGTGCATTGGTAATCTCGGTAGTACTGATTTGAAAACTGTCGACCTTGATGGTCCGCAACGGGTTAGTGGGATGTCCTTTCTTTCCTACTGTATAACGTCCTGCCGGAATGGTAACAAATGCCGGATCCTGAGAGAAAGCGACATCGCAAACAAACGTGAATATTGCGGCAGCCAAAAGCCGGCTCGCTATCGGGTAATTTCGCCCCATCACTTCTTTTTTGCGCGGGTCTGGTAAAATTCGAGTGCTCTTTTAATGATCAATTCTTCATTCGCCTTATTAAACACAATGTAGCCCTGATAACTATTTTCCGAGCTGTATAATTTCTGGTAGGTTGCAGAATTCATGAACGAAGGATACTTGTTTTCTTTCATCAACAGATTCATCAGCGTTAAGATATCGCCGTCTTTTTTCTGCTGATTGAAGTAGTCGACCAGGAAGGGGATCATTTCCAGGCCATTGATCTCCAGGATCGCGGCTTTGTAATTAAGGCCAAATTTTTTGCTGCGGATAACACTTTCTCTGATCAGGGCCATGACCGAATCGCGGTTGTCTTTCAGAAATTTTACCTGGCGATCGCTCCAGCTTTCTTCCGCAAAAAAATCGGGCAGGCGTTTGTAGATGCGGTTTTCTTCTCCTTCCTCTGCCAGGAAAACATCACAGGCCTGGCTGTAACTCTCCCCATGTATCATGGTATAGGTAAACTTTTCTCTGATAGTCAGCGAGGCGTAGTCTTTGGAAGACAGGGAAAGGGTGCCCATGTCCATTTCGACCTTATCCGGCACATCCACCATTTTCTTCATCAGCTTCCTTACTTTCTCCAATCCGTAGGGAGGGGTAGAAACGTATAAACGGGATTCATGGTAAGCCTGGCTTTTTTTCGAAGGCTCTTTGTAATCGGTATCCTGTGAAAAGGACGCGAAAGATGCTGTCAGCAAACAGAACAACAGCAAACAGATTTGATTGCCTCTGCAGAACATGAGGTGAGATTTATCCAAATTTACAAATCTACACGACTACATTGACCATTCTGCCCTTCACAAAAACGATCTTTTTAGGCTGCTTACCCTCCATCCATTTCTGCACCACTTCGTTAGACAATACCATCTGTTCTACTTCCGTCTGCTGCATATCCAGGGGGATATTAATAGTCGTGCGGAGTTTTCCGTTGATCGATATCGGGTATTCTTTGGAAGTTTCCGTTACGAATTTCTGTTCAAACAACGGGTAAGGGGCATCAAGAATGCTGCCGGTATTGCCCAGTTGCTGCCACAGCTCTTCGCAAAGATGCGGCGCATAGGGAGTGAGTAATATCAACAACGGTTGCAGAATTGCTTTTTTATGGCATTTGAGATCGGAGAGTTCGTTGACACAGATCATGAATCCGCTCACCGCCGTATTAAAACTAAACCGTTCGGTATCGTCTTCTATTTTGCGAATGGTTCTATGCAGTACTTTCCATTCTTCGGGCGTAGGCGGCTGATCGGACCATTGAGGCCCCTTTACTTCATCATAAAACAGTCTCCACAACTTTTTGAGAAAGCGGTGAACGCCTTCGATGCCTTTGGTATCCCAGGGCTTGCTGATCTCGACCGGGCCGAGAAACATTTCATACATACGGAAAGTATCTGCGCCATATTTCATCACCAGGTCGTCGGGATTGACTGTGTTATACAGTCGTTTGCTCATTTTTTCAGTCAGGCTTCCACAGATGTATTTACCCTCTTCCAGGATAAAAGTGGCGGAGCGGTACTCTTCGCGCCAGTTTCTGAATGCTTCCGTATCCAGCTCCAGTCCGTCGACAATATTTACATCCACATGAATCTCGTCGGTGTCAAACTGATCTTTGAGGCCCGCCGATACAAATTCGTGGCTACCGCGCTTGCGATATACGAAGCGGCTGCTACCCTGAATCATGCCCTGGTTGACTAATTTCTTATACGGTTCGTCGTGCCCGATAAAACCCAGATCGAACAGGGCTTTGGTCCACATCCGGCTATAGAGCAGGTGACCCACCGCATGTTCCGTTCCCCCGATGTATAAGTCGACCTGACCCCAATAGTCGCTTGCGCTGCGGCTGCAGAATTCCTGGTCGTTGTGAGGATCCATATAACGCAGGAAATACCAGCTGCTGCCGGCATATCCGGGCATGGTATTGGTTTCGAGGTGGCGCGACGTCCATTCAGGAATATTCGCCAGAGGCCCTTCGCCTTCCGGTCCGGGTTTGTAACTATCCACGTGGGGCAATTGAAGTGGCAGCTCCGATTCGTCCATCGGGTAGGCGATGCCGTTGATCCATTTGACAGGAAAGGGTTCGCCCCAGTATCGTTGACGGCTGAAAGCCGCATCGCGCATTTTGAAATTGGTTTTTCGGGTGCCGATGCCGAGTTCTTCCAGTTTGCTGATGACCACTTCCATCGCGTTGCGCATGACCATTCCGTTTAGGAAATCGCTGTTTTCCAGTTTCGCGTCTTTGGTAGGATTGGCATCTTCCCCGTTATAGTGAGCGCCAATGATATTGGTGATGGGGATGTTAAAGTGTTGGGCGAATTTATGATCCCGTTCATCTCCGCAGGGAACCGCCATGATGGCGCCTGTACCATAGCCAGCCAAAACGTATTCGCTGATCCAGATGGGGATGCGGCGTTTGTTGAATGGATTGAGTGCATAGGAACCGGTGAAAACTCCGCTGATCTTCTTCTCAGCCATCCTTTCTCTCTCGCTTCGACTTTTCACATAGGCGATATATTCCTCTACTGCCGCCTGTTGTGATGGAGTAGTCAATTGGCTTACCAGTTCATGTTCGGGCGCGATGACCATGAAGTCGACCCCGAAGATGGTGTCGGGTCGGGTGGTGTAGACCTTGAGGCGGGTGCCCTCACCCTCACCCCCGGCCCCTCTCCCAGGGGAGAGGGGAGAAGATAATTCGGTTTGAATAGTCTTGCTGACTTGTTTACGATTAGTCTCTAATAAATCGGGATCATTCTTATCTTCCACTTCAAAATCTATCTCTGCTCCGGAGGATTTTCCGATCCAGTTCGTCTGCATTTCTTTCATGGCATCGCTGAACTCGATTCTTTCCAGTCCTTCCAGCAAACGATCGGCATATTCAGTGATGCGCAAATACCATTGGCGGAGTTTTTTCTTTACCACCGGAAAGCCGCCTCTTTCGCTAACCCCGTTGATCACTTCGTCGTTTGCCAGCACGGTTCCCAGTCCTTCGCACCAGTTTACTTCCCCATATCCGCAATAAGCGAGGCGGTAATTCATCAGAATATTTTCGCGCTCGGCTTCGGTATACCCTTTCCATTCGGTGGCAGTAAAACGAAGCGACGGATCCCCCGGGCATGGGTGCTGACTATTTCCTCCAGCTTCGAATTCCTGCACCAGGCGGCTGATTGGTTCTGCTTTTCGGGTTTGGCGGTTGTAGAAGCTTTTAAACAATTGAAGAAAGATCCATTGCGTCCATTTATAATACGAAGGGTCGCTGGTTTTCACTTCGCGGTCCCAATCGAAGCAGAATCCGATATTATCGAGTTGTTTTCTGAAATTGGCGATATTCTGATCGGTTGACACGGCCGGATGAACGCCGTGTTCAATGGCATACTGCTCAGCAGGCAACCCGAAGGCATCGTAACCCATCGGGTGGAGTACGTTGTATCCTTTCAGGCGCTTGAAGCGGCTGAAAATATCAGAGGCGATGTATCCCAGCGGATGCCCCACATGCAAACCCGCTCCGCTGGGGTAAGGAAACATATCCAGCACATAGTACTTGGGTTTGGAAACATTGTTGGAAACCTTATATGACTGGTTCCTGTTCCACCATTCCTGCCATTTCTTTTCAATATCCCTGAAATTATATTCCATGTACTGTTGACTTTATACGTTTTGGGCTGGTATCCGGTTAATTGTGAATACCTCCTTAAATAAAACCGGTGCTGAAATAACTTGTTTCGCAGGCCGTTCAAGGGGGGTCAAAAATACAATTTAACGGGCTAAATCCGTTATTTTTGCGCTTTCTACGGTCTTACTAATCCATCAAAAAAAGAGAGCATGCCGCAAACCGGAAAACTTTCGGCCAAAAGATCCAAGCCATCATATTTTATGGCCATCCTGGGGGTTACCCTGGTCCTTTTTATCGTGGGTATTTTGGGGTGGGTAGTGTTGAATTCCCGGAAACTGGAGCAGATCGTCCGGGAAAGCACCACCATCAATATTTTTATCAAGCAAACCAGTACCGACAAGGAAAAGGATTCCCTTCTCAGTTTTGTGCAAACGCATAGCTATGTAAAAAACTACCGGTACATAGACAAAGAAGAGGCCAAGAAGGAATGGCTGAATATGGGCAATGAAAATTTTAATGACCTGATCGACAACATGGTGCTCCCGCGCAGTGTGGATGTGCATTTCAAGAGCGAGTTTGCCGATTCGGCCCATATGTCCACTTTCAAGAATGAGCTGGGCCGTTTTGGGTTTGTTTCGCTGGTAAAATTTCCGGAAGAAGTGGTAGCGAAGTTCAGCCTGCTTCGCAAGGTTTCCCTTGCCTTGGCCATCCTGGCCATTGTGCTGCTGGCGCTCACGGTCATCCTGATCGACAATACCATCCGCCTGGCCATGTTCAGCAACCGCTTTTTGATCAAAACGATGCAGATGGTAGGAGCCACGCGATGGTTCATTGCCCGGCCGCTAAACCTGCGGGCCGTCATCAACGGAGCCATTTCCGCGGGCATTGCCATCGCCGCTATCATTTTTGTGGTGATTTCCGTAGAGAACTGGGTACCGGAACTGAAAAGCCTCCGGGACAACAGCACGCTGCTGCTGTTATGCGTGGTGATCCTGCTGATCGGTATATCCATCACCCTGGTCAGCACCCACCGCTCCATCATCAAATACCTTAAAATGAAGCTCGACGACCTGTATTGACCGGTTGAAACTAGATCGGTTTTTCCCTATCTTGCACCCCTAACAATTTAATTCATGTCAGATAAGAAACAGTCTGCTACTCCCCCCCAGGCGCCTTCCCTTTTCGGAAAGGAGAATTATAAATGGATGCTGATTGGCGCGGTCGTGATAGGTATTGGGTTTGTCCTGATGTCTGGAGGTAAAAGCGGAGACAACAGCACTTTCCTGAAAGAGGAAGTATACAGTTTCCGCAGAATCACCCTGGCACCCATTATTATTTTGCTGGGCCTGGGAATTGAAGTATTTGCCATTTTCCGCAAACCCAAAGCATGATCTTCCAGGGTTAACCGATATTCAGAAAGCGATGCCACGGTATCGCTTTCTTTTTTCCCGCTCTTTTGAATAGTTTTACTATAAAACCAGCTTATGTCGATCATCCAGGCCATTGTGATAGCCATTGTAGAAGGACTAACCGAATTTCTGCCGATCTCCAGTACGGGGCACATGGTGGCTGCCAGCTCACTGTATGGCATCCAGGATGATCCTTTTACGAAAATATTTGAGATCGCCATTCAGCTCGGGGCCATCCTGGCAGTGGTGGTGCTTTACTGGAAAAAGTTTATCGATTTCAAGCGTTGGCAATTCTATGCCAAGCTGCTGGTGGCTGTCATTCCGGCCCTGGTGTTCGGTAAATTGTTCGACGATATCATCGACGAAAAACTCGGCAACCCTGCTTTTATCGCCTGGATGTTCATTGCCGGCGGACTGGTACTGCTGTTTATCGATCGCCTTTTCAAAAACCCGGGCATCGAGAAAGAATCCGAGATCAGTTATCCGAAAGCGTTTGTGATCGGCCTGTTCCAGGTACTGGCCGTGGCTCTTCCGGGCATCAGCCGCAGTGCTGCTACCATTATCGGGGGAATGAGCCAGAAGTTATCCCGCCGGCTGGCGGCAGAATTTTCCTTTTTCCTCGCGGTGCCTACCATGGCAGCCGCCACCGGGTACTCCCTGTTTCTGAAAGACTGGGGACCGGAAGCAACCGCGCAGAAAGGCTATGAAATCATCCTGTCGAGCCCCGACAATACCAAGGCATTTGTAATTGGAAATATTGTGGCCTTTGTGGTTGCCATACTGGCCATTCGGTTTTTTATCGGTTTTTTACAGAAACATGGCTTTCGACTTTTCGGATGGTATCGCATTGTGGCCGGCACCATCCTGCTTATCCTGGTTTGGAAGGGAGTGATCGGCTCGCATTAAAGGCGTTTGATTTTCCTTAATTTCATCCACCCAACTTTAAACCATGCAAACTGCTTCCAAAAGAGTGATCAATGGCTGGGCGATGTTCGACTGGGCCAATTCAGTTTATAACCTGGTCATTACCGCCACTATATTCCCTGCCTATTTTGAATCGTTCAGAGATCCGGGAAATGCACCCGGTGAAAACTATGTTACCTTCCTGGGAAGGCGTTTTGTCAACTCTTCCCTGTATAATTATACACTCGCCCTCGCCCTGCTGATCGTTGCCCTGATCCTTCCGCTGCTGACCTCCATCGCCGATTACCGGGGAACGAAAAAACGCTTCATGGCATTCTTTCTTTCCATGGGCAGCCTGGCCTGTTCAACAATGTTCCTGTTCAAAAGAAACCCGGCCAATCCTCCCGAATACCTGTGGGTAGGGCTGGTCTGTATGATCTTTGCCTGTATCGGATTCTGGAGTAGTTATGTTTTCAGCAACTCATTCCTTCCTGAAATCGCCGCGCCCGAAGACCGCGACCGGGTGAGTGCGAGAGGTTTTTCTTTTGGGTACATCGGCAGCGTGATCCTGCAACTGATCTGTTTTGTATTTATTCTTAAATCCGATGATTGGTTTACCGATGGCACGTTTGCGGCCCGACTCTCGTTTCTGCTTACCGGGATCTGGTGGTTTTGCTTCGGGTTCTACTCCCTTTCCAGGATGCCCCAGCCTGTTGCGGCCGGCAATGCCCGCGAAAAAAGCCACTTGCTATCGCATGGATACAAAGAATTGCTCAAAGTATGGGGTCAGCTTCGCCAAATGCCGGTGATTAAAAGATATCTCGGGGCATTTTTCTTTTACAACATGGGAGTACAAACGGTTATGCTGGCAGCCACCTTATATGGTACTTCGGAGCTCCATATCGACCGGAAATTTCTCATGATCGCCATCCTGATTATTCAACTAATTGCCATACCAGGTGCCTTTGCTATAAGCAAACTATCCTCTCGCATTGGAAATTTCCCTGCATTGATGGTGGTTGTTCTGATCTGGGTAGCGATTTGTATCTGGGCCTACCTGTTTCCGGTAGGCAAGCCCTACCTGTTTTTCTGCCTCGCCTCCTGTGTAGGTTTTGTAATGGGCGGAATTCAATCCCTGAGCCGTAGTACCTATAGTAAACTGATGCCCGAAACAAAAGATACCGCCTCTTTCTTCAGCTTCTATGATGTTACTGAAAAAGTAGCGGTGGTGATCGGCATGCTGAGCTTCGGCTATATCACCGAACTATCGGGATCGCAGAGAAATTCGGTATTGGCCCTGATGACCTTTTTCCTGCTGGGCTTTATCTGGCTGATCTATACTTACAATACACAGCGGAAATTGAAAAGCAATCCAAAATGAATGACGGATGACGAATGACGAATTCAATTTGCCAATGGGGTGAAATGGCGAATGGCGAATGACGAATTTCGAATGGAAAACTATAGTGCGTGTTTTTTTGCTTATTGTAGTGATTCGCGCACGCTCCCGCTCCCGCTCACGCTCTCACTCCCGCTCCCACTCCTTTGAGGGGTTTGCATTTTAGACAAGGCTTGATTCTTCATTCGCCATTCGTTATTTGTAATACGTCATCCGGAAGACGTAATTTTACCTCATGATTTTATACTCAATCAATACCGGCTACTTCAAACTCGATGGCGGTGCCATGTTTGGGGTGGTTCCAAAATCCATCTGGAACAAACTGAACCCTGCAGACGAAAACAATATGTGCAGCTGGGCATTGCGCTCTTTGTTGATCAAAGAGGAGGACAGGCTGATCCTGATAGACAACGGTATGGGAGATAAACAGGACGCGAAATTTTTCGGTCATTACTATCTGCATGGAGAAGACACTCTCGACAAATCACTCGCCAGCCATGGGTTCAGACGAGAAGATATTACCGATGTATTGCTTACCCATCTTCATTTCGATCATTGCGGAGGGAGTATCCTTAAATCGGGTGATCAGTATCTGCCCGCCTTCCCGAATGCCACTTACTGGAGTAACCCCGTTCACTGGAAAACAGCCACGCAACCCAATGACCGCGAAAAAGCATCGTTTCTGAAAGAAAACATTTTACCTATCCGGGATAGTGGACGGCTGAAGTTTATTGACCCACCGCCAGCAGCGGGTGAAGGCCTTGTTACGGAAATACCCTACGTGCCTTTTTCCGGCAACATTTCGTTGGGATTTGTCAATGGTCATACAGAAGCCATGATGATCCCGAAAATAAGGTACAGGGGCATAACGATAGTTTTTATGGCAGACCTCCTTCCTGCAACAGCGCATATCCCGATCCCCTATATCATGGCCTACGATATGCAGCCGTTGGTATCCATGCAGGAGAAAAAAGTATTTTTGAAAGAAGCCATGGAAAACGGGTATGTGTTGTTTTTTGAGCATGACCCGGTCAATGAATGTTGTACCCTGCAGCAGACAGACAAAGGCATCCGGGTGAAGAGTACGTTCCGGCTGGAAGAAGTATTATCTAACGCAGGCTAAGCAGGGAACTGAGCGGATAACGAAGGTTGCGGTGGCCGATCAGGTCTACCTTTACGCTGCCGACCGTAATCGGACTTTCAATTCTGACAGGAATATGATTGGGGTCATCGCTTACCCAAACGGTCATTTTTTCACCCCCTTCAAATAAAGTTCCTTTAATCAGCATGGGCTTGAATTTGATGGCCCTGAACTTTCCGTATTTGGTCTTGATGGTTTCCTTTCCGAGGTAACGAATATAAATACTGTACAATTCGTTGTCCAGGAAAATAGTAAAGGGAATTTTATCGCCCGGTTTATACTTGTCGAAGTCGATGTTTCTCGCGTAATAGATGGAACTAAGCACATCCTGTACGCAGGCGGGTGTTTTGAATACACCATCGTTGGTGATGGCGGTGTTGGTGGTTTTGTTGAAGGAAACATTTTCATATTTCTTGTATCCTCCCTCGTACACATTCCGGATGAATTTCAGCGGCTGAAGCGTATTGGTGTCGATATAGGTTTCGTAACGGTCGCGCACCTTGAACACCTTGTCATAAAAAGGGTAGGTTTTCCCATCGCCCACCACATGAAAAACCGGTTTGTTGTTGATATACTCCAGCGAGGAACTGAAGGTCACTTCGCCCGCTCCGAAATTGGTTACCAGCGAATACATCACTTTAAAGGTAACTGTTTCGCCCGCCTGGAAAGAGGTGTTTTTTATTCCGCAGAAATCATCATTGCCCGTTTGCGCCAAACCGGATAACGTTATGAGGAAAAAAATGACCGTACTGAATGCTTTCATTGTTTTAATTGATCGCTCAGGATTGCTGTGCCTTTCTTTTTTGTTCTTCCTTGTATTGAAACAGCCTGATGTTCAAAATTAACAAACTCCCGATCAATGCCGGTATTACCAGATTGATGATCCAGATCGCCAGAGAGGTTGCCATGATCCCCACCAGATTTGTGCTGAACAACTGAATCACTTCCAGGCTTGTCTTCCACCTTACCCCCAGTTCGGTAACCAGAGCAATGGTTGGTACGATCGCGAGTACCAGGAAGACTACACTGACTGCCCAAAAAACCTGCCACCCGCTCAACTGCACGCCGAATACCTTAAACAAAAGGTAATATTGGACGATGAATACAAGATACCTTATCAGGGATAATGACAAAATCTGCAGTAGTATGGTTGCGTTAAAATTGTCCAAAACCCTCACATAACGAACAAATTGTTCAATACGTGGAATCTTTTCTATGAGTCGGATCACCCAGGAAAGTTTGAAATAAAGTAATGTTAAAAAAACCGCTCCCAGGCTGGATATATAGAGCACAGCATTGAGCCAGATGGACGAGGATTCCCCCATTTTTTCCAGCAGTTCGCGCCGGATCATGAGCATGCCCAGGATGCCCAGCAACAGCGTTACCAGCAGTTGGGCCATGCTGCATACCAGGGTGAGCGAGATGGCCTGCCCCCGTTTACCGGGTTCGATATACAATACCCTGCCCAGGTATTCTCCCATCCGGTTGGGGGTGAAAAAAGCTAGTGTGGTTCCGGTAAAGATCGCCTTGAGGCATTGTATCCATCGGATCGGTTGAATGTTGGCGATTACTTTTTGCCATTTCAGTGCCTCGATACCCCAGTTTACGAACAGCAGGGCGATTACCAGAACCAATTGAATACCGCTGGTTTTGTTGAATGAGTGTGTGATCTGCTGAAGGGATTGCTTCCAGTTCGGCTGATGCAGAATTTGCTGGTAAATGGAATACGCCAGCAGGCAGAACAACAGTGGGCCGACCACATAGTTGAGGATTAATTTGATATTTTTGTTCAGCCGTAACAAATGGTAATACAAAATAATTGAATTCGACCGCACCTTGCAAAACTCTTCAAAAATAATTCTCGGCATCGACCCTGGTACACTCGTAATGGGGTATAGCATTATCGCGGTTCAGGGCACACGCCTCGAGCTGCGTGAAATGAGCATCCTGAAGATGAACGCCAAAAAAGACAACTATGAGCGTTTGCAAATGATTCACCGCAAGGTGAACGAGCTTATCCTGAAGTACCAGCCGCACAGCTTTGCCATTGAAGCCCCGTTTTTCGGAAAAAACGTGCAGAGCATGCTCAAATTGGGGCGGGCGCAGGGAGTGGCGATTGCCGCGGCCATGAATGCCGGAGTGGAAGTATTTGAATACTCGCCCAAGAAAGTAAAACAATCGGTAACCGGAAATGGCAATGCGGATAAAGACCAGGTTTGGAAAATGCTTCAGCAATTACTCTCTCTCAAAGCCGCCTCCCTGAAATATCTCGATGCCTCTGACGCCCTGGCGGTGGCGGTCTGCCATCATTTCCAGGATAACCCGGTATTGAAAGAACCTACCGGTGCCCGGATAAAAAACTGGGAAGAGTTCATCAACAAAAATCCCGGGCGTTTGAAAAAAACCTCCCGATAAAGCCGGCCTGGAATGTTATCACAGGTTGGAAAGGATCTTTTCCTGTACTGCTTTCAATTGTTCAGGGCTCAGCTTTTTCTTTCCTCTCGTGAAATTAAGATCGTCAATGTCATTGATGGGAACAAGATGCATGTGTGCATGCGGCACTTCCAAACCGACCACGGCCATGCCGCAGCGGTTACAGGGAAAAGAGGCCTCAATGGCGCGGGCAATGGGCCTGGTAAAAACCAGCATCTCTGCCAGGTAATCCTCCGGGATGTCGAAGAATTTATCTACTTCCAGCTTTGGCACTACCAGCACATGCCCTTCTGTCAACGGAAAAATATCGAGGAAAGCGAAAAATTTATCGTTCTCCGCGATCTTGTAGGAAGGAATTTCCCCTGCTATTATTTTCGAAAAGATGGTCATTTTTTGGGACGCTGATTACACAGAAATATTTTCAATTTTAAACTTCAGCAAACCAGCTGGAACGGTTACTTCGGCTATTTCACCAACCGTTTTGCCCAGCAGGCCCTTTCCGATGGGAGAAGTAACGGAAATTTTTCCTTGCTTCAGATCCGCTTCCTTCTCCGATACAATATGAAAAGTCTGCTGCTTTTTGGCAGTAAGATTCATAACAGTTACCCTGGTAAGGATGGAAACTTTACTGGTATCCACAGCACTCTCATCCAGCACCCGGGCGCTGGCAATATCGCTCTCCAGTTTTTTGAGCTTGGCCTCGAGGATTCCCTGGGCCTCCTTGGCTGCATCGTATTCGGCATTTTCCTTGAGGTCTCCCTTCTCACGTGCTTCGGCAATTGCTCTGGAAGCCGCCGGGCGATCAACTGCCTTCATGCGGTTCAAGTCAGCTTTCATCTGCTCCAGCGTGTCCTTGGTTACATATAAGATTCCGCTCATAACTACCTCCTTTTGATTCGTTAGTCTGTATTAAACAGAAAAAAATAACAACGCCTCAGAACAATTGCTGAAGCGTTGCTATATAAGTTGCAAAAATAGGGAATTTTTATATAATCAAATCCGGCCCCGTCATTTGTACAACCTGGCCGGATTAACTGTTTGATTTCCCGTAACTGAACCGGTTAGTATCTGGAAAAAACATATTTATAATCGTAGCTGCTGCCGTAATAAACAGCGTTGAAATTAACACTGTTGCCGAACCAGGCTTCGTCAAAATCCCAATCGATTACCCTGCTGCCGGAATAATTTTGCAGATGCAGGCTGAAAACCTGACGACTTCCACTGTGATATACACCATGCGCGTCATAGTATCCGTCGTTCACCCAACGCAGGTACCAGCTTCCCTTCATTACTTCATACCCGTCATCGTATACGGCCTGCCCGTTTCCATAAAAGGAGAAAACACCCTGTTCGTAACCGGTATAAATGGTGGTGCTCCGATAGCCATCTGATTTTTCGGCATAGTCGAGCACCCATTGTCCAACGAGTGTATTACCATCACGCAACACGGCTTTGGTACAAGCAGAAAAAACAACCGGAATGGCTAACAAAAGGATGAGTAGATTTCTTTTCATAAAAACTGTTTTGAGGTGATAACATTCATTCGTAAGACGAACGAACCAATCAGAAGTCAAATCAGTTTTATCCTATTAACGAAACTTTATAGGGCCGGGATTATTTGACAATCATTTCATACGTACCGGACATACACTTTATTTTAACAAATCCGTCCGCTGAACGATATTCTTTCTGTGCCAACAAGACTTTTTTCCACCCCACCTGCAATTTTACATCGGCAGTTGCGCCGGCAGGTATGGTAAACTGAAATCGCACCTGGCCATTTTCTTTTTTCCAGGCCGACCGTATGGTGCCATAAGGCGATTGATGCGAAGTTTCGAAAGAATCGAGTCCTTCCACAACATGAGGTTCTAATAATATGTTACGGAAACCAGGTTGTTTCGGGTCTGGCCTTATTCCGCCCAGCGCTTTGTACATCCAGGCGCCTATCTCGCCAAACATGATATGGTTCATCGAAATATCCGATTTGGCATCGATAGGCCAGTTTTCGAGCAAAGTGGTGGTGCCGTTCCTGATCCACCATCCCCAGGAGGGAAACTCTTCGGACGATGCGAGTTTGTAGGCAATATCGGCGTAACCGTTCTCGCTTAATGCATTCAGGATGGCTTTGGTGCCGAGTAGTCCAACATCAAGCTTGTACCCATCAGCGGCCATTCTTTTTGCCAGGCTTGCGGCCACTTTGCTGACGAGAGCCTCAGGAACGAGGCCCCACATCAACGGCACACTCAATTCGGTTTGCAGCCCGCTTCCATAGATGACCTCTTCGCTATGAAAAAATTTGGCGTTGAACGCATCCCTGATTTTCGTGGCGAGCCGGCTGTATTTTTTATAGTCTTCGTCCTTGCCGAACAATTTGGCTGCGGCTGCCAGAATTTTAGCATCTGCATAGTAATAGGCGGTGGAAGTAAGATCAACTGGCGCCTGTGACTTTACCGGAATCCAGTCACCTAGTCCCCAGGAAGTGATCCCGCTGGGATATTGTTCATTGATGTAATCCACATATCGCCGGATGGACTCATAACTTTCTCTCAGCAATTTATCATCACCATAAAACAGGTAAACATTCCATGGTATGATGGCGATGGTGCTGGTCCAGTCGGGCCCATTGGCCCACTCGTATCCCCATCCGCTGGTGGGAATAATGGCAGGCAATACTCCATTCGGCTGCTGCTCATCGCGATGATCGGCGAGCCATTTCTCATAGATAGTGATCGCATCAAAATTGAAGAGCCCTGTTTCGCTGGCAATCTGGGCATCCCCTGTCCACCCGTTTTTCTCACGGTGAGGGCAATCGGTCGGGTATCCGAACAGGTTAGACAAATAGGATTGATTGGTTGCTTCCCAGATTTTATTGAGTGTGCTGTTGGAAGAATGAACGCTGCCTGCAACCGGCACATCGCTGTGTGCAAAAAAAGCGGTCAGGTTTTCCGCAGTTAACTGTACCGGCCGATTGCTGGTTACCTCCACGTACTGAAACCCCTTATAGTTGAACCGCGGCTGAAAGGTTTCGGTCTGACCGTTTCCTTTGGGAATGAAGATATCGGTCTGAAAGGGGTCTGAGTCGTCGGTCGGCCGGTAATGGGCGTCGATGTTGGAAATATCCACTCTTCCATTAGCGTAAAGCCGCTCACCATGTTTCATCCGGATGCGGATAGAGGGATTACACCGGAGCGACAGGCGACTGATGCCCGCCAGGTTCCTGGGAAATTTGAACACATACACCGTATCGCCGGAATTAGAAAGCAAGCTTGCCTGCAGGCTGTCGGTAAGCCGAACGGGCTGCATGGATTGTGATACAATATTCATCGCAGGCGCCGGCCGGATGATCACTCCCTTCCAGGCGCTGTCGGCAAAGCCGGGGAGATTCCAGCCCGGTTGTTCGAGGTTGGCATTGTAATGCTCGGCGGTATAGATGCTGTTAAAGATCACCGGAGACAGGGAGGTCTTCCAGGATTTATCGGTTACCATTATTTTTTCTGTTCCGTCGTCGTACCTGATCCGGATATTGAGGCAGAATGAAGGCCTGGCACGCCAGGGTGCTTCATGAAAATACCAGACTGCTGTCGATTGGTGATTGTACCATCCGTTTCCGAGCAAAACACCAATAGCGTTTTCTCCTTGTTGTAAAGCCGATGTGATATCGTGAGTAACATACAATATCCTTCTGTCGAAACGGGTATACATTGGATCCATAAAGTGATCCCCGATTTTATGTCCGTTTACATACAACTCAAAGAGTCCCGCCGCGGCGATATAGGCCCGGGCAGAAACAATCTTTTTTGTATTAATGAACTGCTTTCTGAAATATGGCGCCGGTTTCAGGTGAATATCTCTGGTATCCTGTATCCACATACCCCGCCAGTTTGAGATTTCCCTCATTCCTGTTTCGAACCAGGATGGGGAAGAAGAGATAGCCCGTTGCTGACGGTCCCAGGCGATCACTTTCCAGTAGTATCGGGTAAATGGCTTAAGGGCAGGGCCATTGTAAACAAAAAACCCTCTTGCGCTGCTGATACGCGCAGACTGCCAGGTCTTTTCTTTTTTTGATGTCATTCCGGGTTCTTCGCTGATCGTTATCTGGAAAGACTGCTGGGCGGCCAACTGTCGGCTATCGTTGTATATCCAGGTCAATCGCGGATTCGGCACATCGATCCCGAGCGGCTTCTCGAGGTATTCGCATTGAAGCCGGGTGAGGGAGGCATTTTGCGATCGCAGTAAGTTCGGCAGGCTCAATACGATCAGCAGGCAGGTTGCAGTTTGAGTTATTCTCTTCATATATGGCTGGTCTGGAAAATAAAGATAAGCGAATGCTTTTCCCAGGCCATACTGCCCTGACCTGCTCTCAGATTCCTAATTTCTCTAATACCACTTTCGCCATGTTGAGAAAGGCTTCGTGGCTGTAACCGGCAATATGGGGGGTGATGATGACAGAGGGATGTTGATTGAGCCAGTCGAACTGTTGCTTTTCTTCAGCCGAAAAATGATCGGGCTTTTCATTTTCCAGCACATCCAAGCCTGCTCCGCTGATCTGTCCCTTCTGTAGTGCTGTGATCAATGCCTGGGTGTCGTGAGTTTTGCCCCGCGATGTATTCAGGAAAACAGGCTTCTGTTGCAGGGCCCCAAAAAATTCAGCATTGGCCAGGTGAAAAGTTTCAGCGGTCAGGGGAATATGCAAGCTGATCACATCCGCATACCGTTGTACCTGTTCCAGGCTGGCTTCCTTGATGTATCCGCCACCGAAGCCAAATTTGTATTTGTCAAACGCCAGCACGGTTACATTGAACACAGATAAAAGTTTCGCGAACTGGCTGCCGGTATTGCCGTATCCGATGATGCCCACGGTGCGGCCGGAAAGCTCCGTGCCCCTGTTGGCGTCCCTTATCCAGTTGCCCTGCACTACTTCCCGATTGCTCGATACGATCCTGTTTAATATAGCCAGCAACAAACCGAGCGAATGTTCTGCTACCGCGTTGCGGTTTCCTTCCGGACTGCTCACACACTTGATTCCCTTTGAAGTGGCGAAGGAGACATCGATCAGCTCCATGCCGCTTCCCAGCCTTCCGATCCATTTCAGTGAACGGGCCGCTTCCAGCAGGGTCTTGTCGATATTCAGGCGCGTGGTAACGATCAACCCCTCCACCTCACTGATCTGCTGCATCAGTTCGTCGTAAGTGATCTGGGGAAGATAGTCGACCTGATATTGGCGCTGTTTCAATTGTTCGATCAAATAGTCATGCGCCTTTGCTGTGATGATAACTCTTCTCATGACTCCGGTTTTATGGTGGTTCCGTTACTTTTAACGCATTCTGAACGTCAGTGCGGCAAATTCCGCTACGCTGAGCTGTTCGGCTCTTTTATTGAACAGAGGATCTTCAAGTTCTTTGGCGTCGAATAGCGGTTTCACTGCATTTCGCAGTGTTTTCCTTCTTTGATTAAAGGCTGTTTTTACCAGGTTGAAAAAATAACGTTCCGATTTCATGTCCGGAACATCTTTTCTTCTCCTCAGCCTGATGACGGCGCTTTTAACTTTGGGAGGAGGGTTAAAGCTGTTCTCGCTTACCTCAAAAAGATATTCAACCTCATAAAAGGCCTGTATCAGCACGCTGAGTACTCCGTATACCTTATTTCCCTCTTTGGCCGCGGCTCTTTGGGCTACTTCTTTCTGAAACATGCCGATCATGACCGGAACGTATTCTTTCCAATCCAGCATCCGGAACAGTATCTGAGATGAAATATTATAAGGAAAATTACCAATGACGGTGAATTCGCTGGTAAAAGGAAGGTCAATATCCAGAATGCTGCCCTGTATGATCTTTTCTTTCAGATTCGGGTAGGTGGAGGACAACCACTGTACTTTCTCTTCGTCCAGCTCCACGCAACGCAATTCAATGTCGGGCAATGCCAGCAGGTATTTGGTCAGGGCACCTCCGCCGGGGCCTACTTCCAGCAACTGTCGAACCGGGTCTTTCTGCAGTTCGTCCACAATTTGCCGGGAAATATTTTCATCCTTCAGAAAATGCTGCCCCAGTGATTTCTTGAGTGTATACATGCGAATGGCAAAGGTAGGCACTGGCCAAGAGAAAGGGCCTACCAATTTAGGCCATGGATTTTTCATTTTCCGTATTTTCGCCATTCAACCATCGATTATGCAAGTACCTGCACATAAGCCCGTGATCGGCATTTCAACCGGAGACCTGAATGGGATTGGGATAGAACTGATCATCAAGGCTTTTTCGGATCACCGCTTACTGGAAATGTGCACCCCTATTATTTTCTCCTCCAATAAGGTGATCAATTTCTATAAGAAGTCGGTGCCCGACAGCAATTTCAACTATCAAAGCCTCAAAGATTTCACCCGCATCAATCACAAGCAGGTCAATATATTCAATTGCTGGGAAGAGGAAGTGGCCATTACGCCGGGGCAACTGACCGAAACCGGGGGAATTTATGCAGTGAAATCGCTGGTAGCGGCCGCCGAGGCTTTAAAGGATAAAAAGATCCAGGGGCTGGTAACGGCTCCCATTCATAAAAAGAACACGCAATCGCCACAGTTTAATTTTACCGGTCATACTCCCTACCTCAAGAGTCTTTTCGGAGTGCAGGAAGTGATGATGCTGATGGTAGCCGATCAATTCCGGGTGGCACTGCTGACCGAGCATGTGCCATTGAGCGAAGCGGCTAAATTTGTGACGCGCGAGAACATTCTGTCGAAACTGGCGGTGCTGAACCAGTCGCTCATCCGCGATTTTGGAATCGACAAACCCAAGATTGCCGTACTGGGCCTGAACCCGCATGCCGGCGACGAAGGACTGATCGGAAAAGAGGAAGAGGAGATTATTCGTCCGGCCATTAAAGAAGCCAAGCACAATATGCTGGTGATGGGCCCCTATAGCGCGGACGCCTTCTTCGCCCGCAGACACTATGAAAAATTTGATGCCGTACTGGCGATGTACCACGACCAGGGCCTGATTCCTTTCAAATCGCTGGCATCCGGGGAAGGCGTAAACTATACCGCAGGCCTGCCTGCCATCAGAACCTCACCCGATCATGGTACAGCTTTCGATATAGCCGGAAAAAACAAAGCGGATGCCTCCTCCTTTCTGACGGCGATATACGAGTGTATTGATATCATCAACCGCCGGAATGGTTACGCTGAAAACCGCCGCAACCCCCTCAAGAAAGTAACCTCTATGTTACTGGCCAATGTGCAGGATGAGAAGATTGAAGAGGGAAATTGATCAATTGCCTGAATAAATTGAAAAAGAGAAGGAGTAAATCCTTCTCTTTTTTTTGGAAAACTATTGCCGGGAAAACGTGTACGATGTCAAGGGCAGATTATAGCTTTGAAATTTTTTCCCTGATCACTTCGGCGCCCGAACGAAGCTCTACGATGTAGACTCCTTTGTTCAGCGAACCCATTCCGTTCAGGGTAAATTTGTTGGATCCCGCGTGGGCTGCAAATTGCTCCTGTCGAAGGATCTTGCCATTTAGATCGAGCAATGAAATCTGCACGGAAGATCCTGTGCCCAGCTCTGCGTTGATATCGAATCTGTCAACAAACGGATTTGGTGAAAACTTGCCGCTCATGCTGACGTTATTCGCCCAACTTATTTTGGCTACATTGCTATAGAACCTCATGGCGCCGCCGGTTAGTGACTGGCGGATGCGGTAATATCGAAATTTTTCATTTCCCGCAGATTCATCTGCAAAGTAGTAACTGGCATCAGAAGATTGGGTGTTGGAGGGGGAAATACTTGCGATGGTTTCAAAGTTGATTCCGTCGGCGCTCCGCTGAACTTCAAACCCAGTAACCTCCGTATTGTTGTATACTTTCCAGTTCAGATTTGCTTTCATGCCTGCTTTCGTAGCGGAGAGATTAACTTCGTTTTTGGCAAGAATGGTAGCGGAAAAATAACCGCTGGCCAAATCACCTACCGACGTATTAGCGGGTGGTACAAACCCGGTAAGCTGCCCAACGCTGGTATAACTGTATGCGCGGTAAAGTTCCGTGTTGTAAGGTTGGGTCGGGTCGTTGTTCGTATATCGTCTCACAGATATGTAAATATTTCCTGAAGGGTCTAAGGCAATGCCGCTGCCCCCAGTGCTGTCAAGTGCATTAAAATCGCCCAGGAAGCTGATCGGGATAGTACCCGTTCCCGCCGATCCCGGAATATTTCCCGATGCAATTCTGAACAACCGTGAATCTGCATATCGCCCCAGCGTTGTATTGTAGCCGGCAGCCATAAAATATAGATTGCCGGTTGCATCAAAGGCGATATCGCCATTGAACATATTCATACCCTGTGCCACTCCTGTATCTGCCAGGTATCCCAGCAAATCCCAGTTACCTGCTCCGTTAGCGCATCCTGCCGTATTGCAGACCTTGAAACGGTACAGAGGGTTGAAGACGTTGGTAGCGGAGGTCGACGTTCGGTGTACACCGATCGCATATCCCCAGCCGTTTGGAGAGATGGCCGCTTTTACTATATGGTAGTTGTCTACAGAAGAGGGCGTAGTGCCTATAACCGTCATGGTAGGTGTTGGCAACAACGGGTTGATCGCGATGATGTCTTTGGCTCCCTTCGTGGAGTTACCGGTACCCATCTGCGTAAATAAATAGAACCTGCTGGTGACGCAACTCATGGCCATGGCAGAAGAGCCATAGAAATTGGACCCGCCAAAATTTCTGACGATGTAGTAACGCTTTCCACCCATCAGGCCGCCAACGGCTCCCGTGGTATAATTGATGGAGCGGATTTCGGTACTGTCGGCATTCACAGCGGGTGCGGTGGGCGTGAATACCCCATACATTACATTACCCGTTAAACAATCGGGTAATTGGGCCAGGGAACTTAAAGCGCCGGTCAGGCAGAGGGCGCTCAGTAATAGGGCTTTCGCTCCCGGGTTTTTTGTAGCCTGTGTAAACGTTTTCATAGTTTTCGATCTTTATTAAGAGCATCGCAGTTCCCGGCAAGGACCCACGACACTTTGTTACTTATCTTTTAACCATGGTAGTAGCCCATTGGCTTTCTGCCGCACGGCAACGAACCTGGTACACACCGGCCGCCAGGCGTGCGATGTTCATACGGTACTGGTTCTCTCCTTTTGCACCCTGACGACGATCCACATATACCAGGGCTCCTGCACTATTGAATATCTCTATGTCCACCATTGTGTTTTCTTTCAACACTATTTTCAAAGTAGCTTCCGACCCGGTAACCGGGTTGGGATATACTGCCGCTTTCGTAACCATTGTGATCGCTTTTACCAGTTCCACATTAGAATACTGATAGGCTCCGTCTGCATCTACTACCCTGATGCGGTAAAAAGCATCTGAGAGGCGGTCGAACTTATGGAGATAGTCATACCGGATATCACCAGACTGGTTACGGGGATTAACCGAGGCGATTTTCCTGAAATCAGTTCCGTTTGAACTGTATTCCACTTCGAAGTGATCCACGTTCATTTGAGAGGTCACGATCCAGCTTAACTGGTTACCGGTTTCCACGCCCCATCCTCTGAATTCTTTCATCACCACCGGAAGCGCCATGGCTGCGGGATCTACTTCCCATAATCCCCTGCCATAGGTTCCCAGGCGCAACTTGCCGTTGGGAGCCATCTGCAGATCGTTGGCCATAATGGCATCGCCCAGGCCTGTATTATAACTGACCCAGTTAACCGAAGTGGTTGCGCTGAGCGTACCGGTTGTAGGCACCCAGTTGGCTACATATACACCCAGGTCATTTCCTACATACACCTGCCGCGGGTTACTTGAATTGATATAAATAGTATTGTGGGGCACATCGGGCAGATTGCCGCCTATATCGCTCCAGGAGCTGCCGCCGTTAAGGCTGAGGTATACGTGCGAGCTACCGAATCCGGACAGCGTAACGATGACACGGTTGGGATCGTTGGGGTCTGTTTCGATATCTGAATAATATCTGTCAGGCAGTGTGCCGGTGATCTCTGTAAAGGTGGGAGAGGCTACCGTTGCGTTGGCTGTTTTCCAAAGTTTGCTGCGTACTCCGTTAGCCGGAGCAGTGGAGAAATAAACCAGGTTATCATTCGGGGCCACCATCGAAATAGCCGGGTTTTGAGAGCCGGCAATGGGAGTACCTCCGTTAAGGTCGGTAAAGCTGTTACCGCTATTGGTAGATCTCTTGAATACGTTGGTTCCGGCAAACATGTACGCCGAACCGCTGGTTTTGCTGAAAACCATTGGCACATTAAAGCAGGCATATTCCGTGGCTCCTACCGCCCCGGTTCCGGCTCCGAAGGTGCCGCCCGAATTGGTTGATCTTCTCCTGTTGAAATAATAGGATTCTACCAGTTGAATGGTTCCGTTGGAATTCATCGCGGCATGAAACCCGTCACCCAGGTTTCCGATACGCCGACATCCCTGGTTACCTTCATATACCATTGCTTCATTGTCCTGCAGCCCCAGCAACATATAATTTGAATTAGTAGGGTGCTGGGCCATATTGGCATAGATCTGGGCTGTATTTAATCCGCCATTCAAAGTGTTGAAGGCACTACCTCCGTTGGTACTTCTGAACAGGCCCCCGTCTGTGCAAAGGAAAAATGTGTTCCCGGTTGCGTCATTGGGCGAATTCACGATTCGGTGAACATCGGCATGTACATATCCGGTAGTATTGGACGCTCCTTCAGTAAGATCACCTATTGTTGTATTATTAATATCCCACGAACTCCAGTTACCGGTTTTAGTAAAGCTTGATCCACCGTTGGTGGAAGTATAAGTGTCCAGCTCTCCCCAGATTACCCGGTTGGCATCAGCAGAGCTTACCGCTACATCATGTGCATACCAACCCTGGTTACCCAGGATGGTTGTAACGCCGGAGGCCGCAGCGGCACTCCAGGTTGCTCCCTGGTCGGTTGATATATACAACCCCTGCACATCACTGGTATTGGGATCTCTCCCGATGCTCGCATAAATCTTATTGGCATTATTGGCACTGATTGCCAGTTGTATCTTTCCACTGATCGGGTTGGGAAGATTGGGCGATGTGAGTTTGGTGAAAGTGGGAGTTGCCGCATTGGCATTGGTACTTTTATATATACCGGTACCTGTACTGGCAAAATTTCCACAACCTATGTATAATGTGTTAGGATCACCAGGCTTGAATACCATATCCATGGCAAATGGATAGTTCAGCACCAGGGTCCAGGTGGATCCGCTGTTGGTGGAACGATATACTCCGTCAGTAGTAGCCGCGAATATTGTACTGGGTGTGGTGGGATTGATCACCAGATCCATGACTCCTTTAAGGCTCGACTGCGAAAAATCGAGTGATTTGGTCCAGGTAGTACCCCCATCGGTACTTTTCAGAATGCCGATACCATAGGAACCTCTGAATACCCGGATGTGGCCTGCTCCCGAAGAGCCGCCGGGATTGGTGCTGTAAACTTCACCGGTACCTACATAAATTTCGTTGCCGTTGCTGGGGTTAATAGCAATAGAACTAACACCCAGAACCGGGAAACCCGTGGGTATATATTGCCAGTTGATTCCGTTTGCGGCTCCGGTGCCTCCGTTGGTGGTTTTCCATAATCCGCCACTGGCAGAACCCACCCACATGATGTTTGCGTTGGTGGGATGTATAGCCACACTGAGAATACGACCTGAAAAATTCATCGGGGCCAGTACATTCCAGGTGCTGGAAGCTACCCCGTTAAGAGCAATATTATCTTTGGCAGTTTTTGCCATGGCCTGAGCCATCTTGTAGGCGCTGTTGAATTCGGTGGCATCGAGTTCAGCATTAGGGTAGGCCCGCATTTCGGTCCATAACTCCATCTGTTTTAATACTTCAGGAACTCCTTCGTGTTCTTCGGCTTCTCTTTCTTCTTCTTCTCTCCACTCCTCGTAATAGTGAAGACCCACAGCAGTGAGGGTAAACAATAAGGTGAGACTAAGTGCAATCCTGATGATTCTAAGTCGGGTGAACGGATTCCCTGCTAGTTTTTTCATAAATCGGATTTTCGACTAATAGTATCTATTTACAAATATATAAGTAAACGCTAAGGCTCACTAAATATTTTACCCCAAAACGCATAGATACAATCGATTATTCGATAGATTGACAAAAATCATCGATTAAAATCCAATGAGAATAACAATTCGAACATAAAATCGTAAAACCACCTGCACGAAGCTGGTATTTCTACGAAGGGTGGTAAATGAAAGAAGTTTTTATTGAAAGAGAGAATCCGGAATGCCTTTATTGATTGAATAGTCTGAATAAGTGATCTCCACCTTGCCTTTCTGATTTTTGGCGGCATTCTTATCGGCATTGGCGGGAGCGGTTTCATAGTCGAGTGCCAGGCCCTTGGGTAGTTTGTAGTCTTTAGTATTGAAGAAGAAAACAATCTTATCGGGTAAACCCCACTTGGCAAATTTGCCATAGGTCATCTCCATTTCATAAGTGCCATTGTCCTTGGTGGTAGAGCTTGCTTTATAGATGAGAAGGTCTTTTTCATTTACATAGAGGGTAGATACCACCACCTCGCTGGTTTCATCAAGAGGGACCAGTTTAATAATGGTGATGGGTAATCCATTGATGGTAGTATTACCTGCCTGGATGGCGGTATAATTATCTCCGGCAATCATGGAGTTCAGGCTGATGCTCACGCCGCCTTTGGGAGTAACAGTAAGACCGTCCTGCTTTTTTATCCTGAACTTATTTGGCTTTTTGAAGAAGATCGCCACGTCCGAATCGGGTACTTTCATGAAAGAAACATCAATCTTCATGCGACCCTTCGCCTGGTAGTCATTGACGGTGGCCAGTTTGGCTTTCACTTTCGCTGCCAGGGCTGTAGCGTCCTGTGATCGTACGGCACCAGCTATCCCTATCCATAAAAAACAAAGCATTAAAACTCTGTGTTGCATAGAGTACAAAGGTAGGGAGGTTTATCGTTTCAGATTTCACGTTTAACGTTAGCTGGCGGTTTGCCCGTTTTCGATTTACACTTTGCGGATTGAGCGGGAGCGGGAGCGGGAGCGGCAGCGTGCGCGAATCCCTACAATAAGCAAAGAAACACGCACTATAGTTTTCCATTCGAAATTCGTAATCCGTCATTCGCCATTGCACCCCATTGGCACATTTACCAATTGGCCCATTGGCAAATTGAATTCGTCATTCGTCATCCGAAATTCGTCATTGCATTGGCTCATTCGCCCATTGGCCCATTGGCACATTACATAAACGCATCGCTATCTCTGTACGCCTTAATCAACGCCATTTCTCCTTCTTTTCCGGCTTGTGCATTTCCATGCTCCATTCCTAATATTCCGCGGTAGCCTTTGGAGTGGATATGTTTGAAGATGTTTTTATAGTTCATTTCACCAGTAGTGGGTTCATTGCGGCCGGGGTTATCGCCGATCTGGAAATAGCCGATCTCTTCCCAGCATTTGTTGATGTTGGCAATGATGTTTCCTTCGTTACGCTGCATATGGTACATATCGAACAATATCTTGCAGGAAGGGCTACCCACCGCTTTGCAGATCATGTAAGTCTGGTCAGAGTGACGGAGAAACAGGTCCGGATTATCGCTCAAAGGTTCCAGCACCATCACCAGTTTACCTGGCTCCAGGATGCGGGATGCTTTTTTAAGAGCGGAGATCACGTTGGCCAGTTGCATATCGTAACTCAGGCTGCGTTCATAATTTCCGGGCACCACGGTAGCATGGGTAGCATTGCAGCGCTTGGCTACTTCCAGTGCTTCGCGACAATCTTTCTCCATGCGGTCAATGAATTCCTGCTTGCCGGTGGTGAGAGAGGTCTTCCAATGCCAGTTGTCGGAAGTGATCACAAAAACGCCCATGGTCATCCCCAGCTTCGCCAGCGTGTCGCCGATTTTCTTCTGTTGTTCAACCGGTCTGGACATCATTCCATTGTCTTCAATACCCCGGAATCCCATATCATAAGCCCATTTGATCTGGTCGATAAAATCATTGCCCCCGTTATTGCGAAACATACCATCATGTATGGCATAGTTCAGGTTAAAGGGTTTATCGGCTGTCAGGCGGTTGTTTGAAGTACTTGCATTCGCGAGGGCCGAACCGGCGATCAGGGAACCACCGGCCAGCAGGGATTGCTGCATGAAATGACGTCGTTGCATGTTAGATCGTTTGGAGAACCTAAGTTATGCGTTATCGCCTGATTCGATGATACTATTTACGCAATCGTTTTACCTATTTTGACCGATACCTGTATGCAGGGGGAATCATGTTTTATTATTGTGTAATTTCCCCGATCAAACCAAAGGAATTGAAAAGAACAGGAATGTTGTTGGCCATAATGGCCCTGGCTGTTACCGGAAACTTCGCGCAAACAACCTCATTTACCGCATACGATCAGGCCATACCCGGCTCGCAGGTATCATTTAAAATGCTGCCGATTCCCGCCGGCCAATTTCAGATGGGAAGCCCTGCCAGCGAAAAGGGCAGACGCCCCGATGAAGGTCCGCAGCATAAAGTGGAACTAGCCGCTTTCTGGATGGGAGAACATGAAGTAACCTATGATGAATTTCTTTTGTTCTTCAACGATGAAGAAACCAGCCGCAACTCGGACGTTGATGCCGTTACCCGCCCCACCCCGCAATATATTGATCTCAGCTGGGGCATGGGCAAGCAGGGTGGTTTCCCGGTTAACAGCATGAGTCAGCATACTGCATTGATGTATTGCCGCTGGCTGTATAAAAAGACGGGCATTTTCTACCGGCTTCCCACGGAAGCCGAATGGGAATATGCCTGCCGCGCAGGAACCGGTAGTACGTATTATTTTGGCGACGATGCCAGGCAACTGAAGGACTATGCCTGGTATGCCGACAACAGCAAAAACAAATACCAGAAAATAAAACTGAAGAAACCCAATGCCTGGGGTTTGTATGACATGCTCGGTAATGTGGCCGAATGGACTCTCGATCAATACGACGAAGCGTACTATTCAAAACCGGAAGCTTCTTCTGCCGGAACGGTAAATATTCCCGGATCCCGATATCCCCGGAGCGTTCGCGGCGGCGGGTACCTCGACAATGCAGACGGCCTTCGATCGGCAGCGAGGGCCCATTCGGAAGCCAGCTGGAATAAAAGAGATCCCCAGATCCCTAAAAGTAAATGGTGGCTCACCGATGGGATGTCGGTAGGCTTCAGGCTGGTGCGGCCTTTGCAGGCACCTTCGGATGCGGATATTAAAGCCTTTTTTGAAAAATATCTTACTCCATAAAAAAATTACATTCAATTATTCATCTCCCACATAACCAGCACAGACATATGGAAAAGAATCAACAACCTTCCCGCCGTGAATTTGTGAAACAAAGTTCCATCCTCGCGGGCGGTCTTATCGCCGCTCCTTTCATGAGCCAGGCAGCTAATTATTTTTCCGGATCCGATTCCGTGATCAAAGTGGCCCTCATCGGCTGCGGCGGAAGAGGCACCGGCGCTGCCATGCAGGCCATGCTCAGCAAACAGAACGTAAAACTGGTGGCGATGGCAGACGCCTTCCGCGATCGCCTCGACAGTTGTTACAAAACCCTGACCGCCGATGATATCTCCGACTGGAGTGGCGTGAAAGGAAATATCAAGGATAAAATAGATGTGCCCGAAGAAAGAAAGTTTGTCGGGTTCGATGCCTATACCAAAGCCATTCCCCTGGCAGATGTAGTAATCCTGACAACCCCTCCCGGTTTCAGACCCATCCATTTTGAAGAAGCCGTGCGCCAGGGCAAACATATTTTCATGGAGAAACCGGTTGCTACGGACCCGGCAGGAATTCAAAGAGTGCTTGCCGCTGCCGAAACTGCCAAACAGAAAAAACTGAATGTGGTGGTAGGTCTTCAGCGTCACTATCAAAACAGTTACCGCGAGCTGTTCAAGCGTAAAGACCTTATCGGCGATATTACCTCCGCGCAAGCCTGGTGGAACAACGACGGCGTATGGGTAAACAAAAGAAAGTACAACCAGACCGAAATGGAATACCAGATGCGCAACTGGTACTATTTTGTGTGGCTTTGCGGCGACCACATTACCGAACAGCACATTCATAATATCGATGTGATCAACTGGTTCAAAGGAGGATACCCCATAAAAGCACAAGGCATGGGCGGCAGACAGGTTCGCAAAGGGAAAGAATATGGCGAGATCTTCGACCACCACTATGTGGAATTCCAGTATGCCGACGGATCCATCCTGAACAGCCAGTGCCGCCACATCCCCGGAACGATGAGCAAGGTGGATGAATTGCTGGTAGGTACCAAAGGGAAAATATTTGCAGGTGCCGCCAATATTGTCGACCACAAGGGAAAAGTGCTGTATCAGTTCGACACCAAAACAGAAAACAATCCCTATCAGACCGAGCACGATGAGTTGTTTGCCGCGATCGCCAAAGGCGAATACAAGTTTGCCGATGCCGAAAATGGCGCGAAGAGTACCATGACCTCCATCCTGGGAAGAATGGCCACTTACAGCGGTCAGGTGATCGAATGGGATAAGGCCATCAGCAGCGGAATAGACATCCATCCCAAAACATACGACTGGAATGCAACACCACCGGTATTGCCCAATGAAGATGGCTTCTACCCCGTAGCCACACCAGGCGTAACTAAGTATGGAGTTTGAGCAAAGAGTTTGTGGTTTGAAGTTTACGGTTTGCTGTTTACCGACTAAGGGTCAACGTTATTAACGGTGAGAAGTATTTATTTATATTCGTGTAACCGGAGCAATTCCACGGAAAGCTTTTCACAGTTGATGCTGAAAGTCCCTGTCTGCAAACCGTAAACAGCAAACCATAATCTGCAAACCGTATAAACCCTAAACTCCTTCAACTCAACACATCCTTCCTTTTAAAGACCACCAGGGCGGTGGCGACGAATAGGAATATGTGCAATAACAAAACTCCGGCGGATTTGAACACGCCCGTGTAAACTACCTTTTCATCAAAGAAGCGTTTCCAACCGAGCATATGAGAAGTGAAAAGATAGGGCTTCAGTGAGTTGAACAGCGGGAGATCCATGGTGGTCAGAATGGTGAATACGATAACAATGCTCATGGTGGCAACAATCGGCCCGATGGAATTTTCCGCGAAAATGGACAACAGAAAAGAAAGCGCTGCCACCGTAGTCATGGCGATCGCCGCAAAACCAAAGGCACCGAAATATCTCCACAGCAGGTCACCCGATTGCAGAAACACCACCACATCGGTTTTTTGATTGATCATGTCTCCCGGCCCAAACACCAGGTACGATACCCCCAGCGCCAGGATGGCCATCCAGATCAGTAATAATAAAGTATAAACTACCGAAGCGGCAAACTTGCTCAGCAGCAGCGACGACCGGCTTATGGGTTTGGCCATGATCAGCCGGAGGGTACCCATATTGGCTTCACCGGCCACCGAATCACCTCCCACCAGCGCTACCAGCAGGGGAACATGTAACAGCAATGTCTGCAACACAATAAAACAAACCATATAAGCAGTTACCTTCTTTCCATCAATGGAGAATGTTTGTGTTAGCGACTGCAGCATGAAATTGATGTAGGATTCCCCATCGAGATAAAAAGCCAGCTGAATCAGCGTCACGATCACGCCGATTGCGATGAAAGCGATGTAGGTTCTGGGCCTCTTGAATATCTTGAACAATTCAATTTTCAAAATCGTCCACATGCTTGTTGGCGGTTGTTAGTGAAAGGAAATATTCTTCGAGCGAGTGGCGGGGCTGGAGGCAAAGGATCTCCACCTGCTGACGGCTGAGGTCGGCGGCCAGCTGGGGCACTTTACTTTTATCCAGCTCAAATACAAATTCACTGCGGCTTTGCTTCTTCAGGTATTGATGCCAGGGCGACTGGCGGATCACAGTGGCTGCCAGTTCGGGATTGGCGGCTTCAAGTGTCACCATCATCCTGCTGGGATCAAACAGGTCTTTTACCGATCCCTCCACGATCTTCTTCCCTTTATCGATGATCAGCATCCGGTCGGCGATCAGTTCTATTTCACTCAGCAGGTGCGAGGAGACCACTACCGTTTTGCCGAGATGACGGCTCAAATGAAGGATGAGATTTCGGACGTCAGCTATCCCTTGCGGGTCCAGCCCGTTGGTAGGTTCGTCAAGTATGATCAGTTGCGGGTTGTGAACGAGTGCTACTGCCAGGCCGAGTCGTTGTTTCATGCCCTGCGAAAATGTTTTGACCTTGCTGTCTTTGCGCGAATCGAGGCCAACCTGTGCCAGCTGACTGGTTAAGTGTCCGCGGCTGCTATCTGCTCCGCTCATGCGCGCAAACAATTTCAGGTTTTCGTAGGCGGTAAGATATTTATAAAGGTCGGGCCGTTCGATCACCGCACCTACCCTGCTCAAGATCTCATGGCGGTGAGTGCGCAGGTTCATTCCGAACATTTCGATCTCTCCCGCGCTCGGCTCCACCAGGGTTAGCAGCATGCGGATGGTGGTAGACTTACCCGCGCCGTTCTGGCCAAGAAACCCGTACACCTCCCCCGCCTGAACGGAAAAGGACAGGTCGCTGACCGCCTGGATATCCCGGTATTGTTTGCTGAGATGATTGACTTGAATTACTGCAGACATAAGCACTTAAGACATTACAAAATACGACCGAAATGGTTGTATTCCATTAAAAAATTGCTTTTTAAGGTTTTATAAATGCAATTTGGGCGAAAAAAAATAGGCTTTGGCGACTTGCATTTTCTGATTTCATCTATTACTTTTGTTTCAGTCTCACTCCATCCTCTGATAATCCGACATTACCCAATCTCCCAAGCTTTTTACTGAAAAATTTTACCGATAGCAGATTCCAATTGCTATGAACCGTTGACAAACCGTTTCGTACACCCTTTATAAGCGAATTTTCCCTCCTTTGAAACGCCCGGTGGCTATTCCACCTATCGCTTATTTCATTACTCTGAAACTTACAACAATGAAACGGAATGTACTCCTCGCATCCGCATGGATGTTTGCTTCACTAACGGCATTTTCACAAACTACAGAAGATTTCAATTCACGTCCTGGCACTTCAGTGGATGAAGTGAAAGGGTTTCTGCAAGACCACTGCTGGATGTTTTCCAATATGGAAACAAGCAGCACCGGCTGGCAACCCGGCATTGAAGGAGACGGAACCATCCGTTCCGCTTCCGGCAATTTTCCGGGGCAGGTTTCCAAAATATATACCCCGCTGCTGGAAGTTCCGGGATCGATTACGGTTACTTTCAAATATAAATTCAACAGCAACGTCAACGGCGCGCTGAAAAGATGGTTCAAACTGTACCTGGTAAATGCGGAGAATGAAATCCAGAGCCAGCTGGATGTTTTCGAGATCAGCAATGCCAGCAACCAGGAAGTGTACACCTATTCCAAAAGCTTTGGTGCCGGTTCAGGGCTCTACAAGCTGCTGATCACTTACGAAGGCAATCAGGGAAGCACCCGGGTAGGAATTGATGAACTGGAAGTTTCCGCTTCACAGCACTACTCTCTTGGTTGCAACAGTGCTCCGGTTGCGGTCGATGATCATATCAATGGCCTGGCCAATCGCACGGCGCATGGAAATATCTGCGGCAACGACTACGACACCGATAACGATCCATTCAATTGCTACATCATCACCAATTCACCCAATGGAACGGTGACGATCAATCCCGATCGCAGCTTCAGTTTTACTCCGAACCCTGGTTTTGCGGGCAACAGCACCACCTTCACTTACCAGGTTTGTGAATCAGGCCTCGCCCCTCTCTGTTCCAATACCGCCACGGTAACCATAAACTTCCCAACAGGTGGGTTCCTGCCGGTAAGCATGATCGATTTTCATGGATTGTATAAAAACGACGGCAATGTGGAGATCAGCTGGACCACTACTTTCGAACAAAACAGCGACAAGTTCATTATTGAAAGAAGCCTCACCGGAAACAATTGGGAAGAAGCCGGAAGAGTGGCTGGTAAAGGAATCTCTACCGTAAAAACCACTTACAGTTATATCGACAGAGTGGGCCGCAATACGGCAAATAAAAAAGACCTGTACTACCGGCTGAAGATGATTGATAAAGACGGGCAGGTTACTGTAAGCCGCATATTGGTAGTACGGGTGTATAATACTCCAAATACAAAAATGATCAGCGTTTCACCCAACCCGGCCAAAAACGATATTGCGGCCACCGTTCAACTGAATCAGTCGTCGGTTGTGGTTTTCCGGGTTCTTTCCGGATCGGGCACCGAAGTGATGCGCAAAACTTACAAACTTGGTGAAGGCTCTAATAATATTTTGCTTGACGGAACAGCCAGACTTAATCCTGGAATGTACATCCTGGAAGTAGTAGTGAACAATCACGAAAGAATGCTGGTGAAACTGATCAAGGAATAAGAATTTGTAAGGTTTAACAGAGGTAAAAAAGTCCCCCGTTCTGCACTGGCAGCGGGGGTTCTTTTTTGGGAGCGAGAGCGGAGAATGAGAAAGAGAAACAGAAAGTGAAAGAGAAACAGGAATAGAATGGGAGTGAGTAATTTTGAAAGATTTTTTGCCAGCAATAACTTCGCGCGCTTTGCGGTTATTCGTGCGCTTTGCGTGCCCCGGAAGAGGAGAAAGAGAAAGAGAAAGAGAAACAGAAAGATAGCAATGTCCTGACTTTCTTTGCGGGCTTTGCGGTTCTTCGTGCGCTTTGCGTGCCCCGGAAGAGGAGAAAGAGAAAGAGAAAGAGAAACAGAAAGATAGCAATGTCCTGACTTTCTTTGCGGGCTTTGCGGTTCTTCGTGCGCTTTGCGTTCCCCGGGAACGGGGAGAGAAAGAGAAACAGAAAGAGAAACAGAAAGAGAAACAGAAAGAGAAACAGAAAGAGAAAGAGAAACAGAAAGGGAAAGAAAGAAGCTGCCAATAACTTACGAACGTGAAACCTGAAACAAGAAACGCTAAACGATCCTATTTTCCTGCCGTGAGATAGGATTGCAGGTTTTTTACATATTCTTCAAATGCCTTGATCCCAGCCGGAGTGATTTTGCAGATTGTCTGGGGATAGTTGTCTTTGAATTGTTTGATCACATCAATATAACCCGCCTCTTTCAGTTTGTTGATCTGAACGCTGAGATTGCCGGCGGTTGAATTGGTTTTTTCGCGGATAAAGGTAAACTCCGCCTCCTTCACACCAATCAGGAGCGAAACGACAGCCAGCCTCAACTGCGAATGTAATATGGGATCCAGGTCTTTAAACATGTATCGCCTGCCTGTTTATTCTTTTAAACTCACTCATTGCCAGGTGGCCGGGAATAATATATCCTGCCAGAACGCCAAATGCGTGAATGAGCATAATGTATTTATAGTCGTGAACAAATAAACCGCCCAATCCGCAGGCCGAAGTGATATAGGAGCCGATTATGGAGGGTTTGAATTTGAAAATAGTGCCGTAAATCAGGATCCAGAAACCGTACAGTCCCAGCAACAGACAAAAACCCGTGGTTGGTTTCAACAGTACCAGGTTCATGGCCACAATGATGGTCATCAGGGAAATGAAGAAGCCGATATTAAGCCGGTTGAAGAGATCGGAAGTATAAGTTTTTACCCTGGTGGCTGTTTTGCCGAAGAAGAATTTAATAGCTGTATACAGCAGCATCACCAGCGTGATGATGCCGAAAGCGTTCCAGAAAAAATATTGATTCACCCATTCCAGGCTTTCGTTGAGGAAGGAAAGAATGGAGGCAAGAAACAGCAGCCATCCCCAGATGATCCAGCCGATGCCATTATCTTTCTGCTCCCGTTTGGCTTCGCCGATCATTTGCTGAATGATCCGCAGGCTTTCTTCCCTGGAAAGTTTACTCTCTTCCATAATTAGTTGTTTTCTTTTTTGAATCTTGCTCTCAGCAGGTAACCGGGGATGATCCAGGCGATGGCCACAGCCGTAACCAGCAGCAGGGTCTGATATTTAAATGCGGTGGCGCTTGCAGCAATGGCCAATACCCAACAGGCGATTCCGCCAATTACCAATGGACGGAAACGAAGGATAATACCGGAAAGAAAAGTCGGAATGCCATAAGATACCAGCAGCAGCGGATTCATGTATTGGTAATACTCACGGCCAAATATGCTGCCGAGAATGTAAGAGATCAGGAATATGACCACCACGAAACAAATCCACACATATTTGAGGATTTCGCCGGTATAGGTTTCAACCCTTTTCATCTTCCTCTGCTTTCGCACATATAAAAACTGCACCACCAGTACCGCCCAGGTGAGGAACCACACTACATAATGCCAGCTCACTTCAAAATAATACAACAGTACAAACTGGCTGAGGGCGCAGATGAAAACAGCCCAGCCCCACAATAAATAACTAAACCCGTTCTCACTGAACTGGTTCTTGGCTTTGTTGATCATATTCTGGATGATCTGCATACTTTCGGCTCCGGAGAGCTGCTCATCCTGCATAGCGTAGGTTTTAATCTTTCAAATATAAATTAGTCCCGGCCGTATGGCCGGGACTTAATCCACATTATTTCAACTGTGACAGCATAAATTGCACCTGGTCCTTACCCCATTGCGGATGAAGCGTGCTTTCCGGCTTGAAGCTGTCAAACTTTTTCAGCGATTCTTCAAATAAGGTTTTTGCTTCCGTTTTGCTGCCACCGTATTGTTCTGGTGTGTAGAATTTATCCTGGCCTTCGAGCAGGTAAACCCTTGGATTGTTTGGATTAAGGGCCTTTGCCTTTTCGAGTGCCTGGGCGGCTTTGGGCCCTTCTGTCTGGTAACGATTCATCGGATCGGCCATGAGGCGAAGGGAGGCAACCATTTTGCGTATACAAAGGATTTCAGAATTGTCTTTGCTGAGGGCTTCTGCCTTGTCCAGCAGCTGACTTGCCTGGTCTGCTTCGGGGTCTGTTTTATCCGCAAATCCACCCATACCTCCGCCGCTGAGCATATAACCGGTCAATACATGGCAAAGGGCGGAATAATAGTACGGCAACCATTGTGTTTTTTCCGCATCGCCGATCCGTTGAAAGGCATTTGCCAGGTCCTTGTACCCGTCAATGGTGCGGGTCGAGTCAAAAGTAGCCAGGTTTTGCTCCATGGCTTTGGTGTATCGTTCGCTTTGAGCGAATCCTGTAAAAACGAGAGTAAGCAGAGAAAAGGAAAGAAGCAGCTTTTTCATATTGATGTATTTATTGTTTTTTGATTGTATTTGGGAAATAATGCCTTTTACCGGTTCGGCTGATCTCTTTTCAATTTATCGTACTCTTCTTCCACGCTGTTGGATCTGGGCGCCACATAGGCGCCGATAAAATGAAAGAACAACCCGATACCCCAGCCAATGGTTGGCCAGATGGCCCAGGGCAGGCCGTTATGGCCGGTATGCCTCCCGGAGAAAAACCAGATGGCCCAGAAAAAACCATTCATGACGATATACACGAGAAAGTGAGTTCTGAAACTTACCCTTCTCTGTGCGATCTCCCAGAGAACGGGGTCCTTACCGGGAGGGGGTGGCATGCGATAGTGTGACATACTGATTCGATTTAGAAGTGTATAGTAGAATTACAAGGCGCTGTTCATGACTTCATCCGAACGATCTACTCCAAAGCTCAGGAATGCACCGATGAATACAAACATTCTCGATGGCGGCACGATCGCCTGCTTCCTCAGACCATTGTAGGAGTACTGGTATCCATACACCTGGCGGATGTTGAAAATATTGCTTACCTGCAGCACATATACATCATACACCTTCGGCTTCTTCTTGCCGATAAAGGGCAGGTAGTTGATGGAGAAACTGACGTTGTGGTACTCGGGAGTTTTTCCCATATCGCTGAACTTATAATTGGAACCATCAAAACCGATGTTGTAATAGGGTCGGCCGCTGGCAAAATTGTAAGCTCCGTTCACGTTCATTTTCCAGGCAGAAACAAATTTCTTCACTACCAGGGATGCCGTATGTTTAGCTGCGAAATTGGGTGTGATGGCGGAAGGGAAATTCAGGAAATCCCGTTTGGTATCGAGGTAAGAATAGGATATCCAGTAATCGAGGTTCTTGATATTTTTCTTATCTCTCCAAAAAAATTCTATCCCCTTGGCGTCCCCATATCCCTTGTTGTTCACTGCCACTTCTCTTCCGTTGGAGAAATCGGTCTTTACCAGGTCTTCATACTTCTTATAGAAGATCTCTGCACGGAATGTTGTTTTGTTTTGAACCCTGAGATACTGGGCGATATAATGCGTTGCCCTGGCGAAAGTGAGGGCACTGCTGGCGGGCAGATATTTTCTTTCAGGTGTCTGATAAAAAATACCATATGCCAGCGAAGCCTGGTTTTCCCTGTCGAACTTATACGCTACCGATGCTCTCGGAGCAAAATTCGTTTTGTCGAGAATGGCCGAATGCTCCAGGCGTCCGCCCAGCTTGGCAGCAATATTGTTGGTGATATAAATATCCGCTTCGGCGAAGGCTGCTTTGAGGTTCTCGTTCACCACCAGCGGATACACGTTGTTGTTATAATCAGTGAAAAGGCTTTTTTCATGGCTGTAATTATATTCCCCTCCGAAGCGGATTCCGGAAAGACCCCTAAGCCGGCGTTCCAGAACAATACGCGCATTCAGGAACTGGCCACGATTGTCTATTGAAAATTGTTTGAACTCAAGACCCGAAACCAATTCATCTTCCTTGTCGGCGTTCTTCATACCGCTGTTGATCTTATCCCTGTTGAAGGAAAAGGAAAGTCCGGTATAGAGTTTCCATTTTCTGCTCAGGCTCTCTTTCCAGGAAAAATTATGATAGGTATTTGAATTCTTCAATCCAAACTTATCGAAGATGCCCAGTGAATCAAGACTGTTGGTGGTGAAGGCCATCCTGTTTGCATTGAGGTAGCCATAATATTTGAGCATGCCTGTTTTGGAAGTCTTGATACGGAAATTGGCGTCTGCACCGTGAATTTCAGGGGCCTTCGAATAGTCCTGTTGCTGCTTGAATACCTCGAATGCAGGAGCCAGGTTGGTATAGCTGTAGCTGCCGCCCAGTGAATATCTTTTCTTCGGGTCGAGATACTGGTACCCGCCATTGGCGCCGATCACTGACACACCCAGGTTCGCCGTCGTTCTTTCTGGCAGATCGATCGATTCAAGGATCAGCGCCGATGACAATGCCTGTCCATATAAGGCCGAATAACCACCCGTACTGAATACCGTTCCCTTAAAGATAAAAGGCGAGAAGCGGCTGAACGCGGCGATATTGGGGGCGCCGGTGAAAAAGAAATTGTTGACCAGCGTTCCGTCGATAAATGTTTTAGTTTCCGCCGCCGTACCCCCTCTCACAAAAAGCCCTTCGCTCTCTCCCACTGTTTGGGCTCCCGGAAGGGTCTTCAGCGCACCGGTAATGTCTCCATTGGCGCTGGCTGTGGTTACAATATCGATCGGATCCAGGATGGCTGCCGCACGTTTGCGATCGCTCGCCTCAAAGCTTCCCGCAGAAATAACAACGGCAGTCAGCTCGTTCGGCTCCTCCTTCATTATTATATTAATGGTGATCGTTCCTCCTGCCAGGTTAACTTTTTGTTCCTGCAACTTGAACCCGATAGATGTAAATAATAATATATGATCCCCTTTTTCGGTAGTACGAAACCTGTACAGGCCGGTAGAATCGGAAGTACCTCCATCATAGCTATCCTTCACCGCTATGCTGGCTCCTGATAATGGCCGTCCTTTTACATCCTTGATCCGTCCGGTCACAACCGTTTGAGCAGATCCGATCATAAAAGAAAGAAGCAGAAGCAGCAGCGGAATTAACTTGAACATCTTTGTAAATTTATCTCAAAGATAAAGTAGTTTATAATATAAACCAAATGTTTTTTGGGATGACTTGTTATCCTATAAGTTATTGAATATCGATCATTTAGGTTTACGGTTTGCTGATTGTCAATCCGCCTTATTCGTGTAATTCGTCTAATTCGGGTAATTCGTTTAATTCGGGTAATTCGCGTAAAACAAGAGAGCCCTCCTGTAGAAACAGGAGGGCGTTTGTTGATCGTACCCTTTAAAAATTATTTACACGAATTGCACGAATTATACGAATTGCACGAATTATGCGAATTGGCAAAGTATACTGTTGCCGGGCCGGTACGGGCTTACTGCTTACATCTACATCTGTTTCCGGCAACTGCCAGCGCCAAGCCTTGTTCTTTTACTTTGATTTTACAAACTGCTGAGTGATTGT
The DNA here is from genome assembly GCA_964605065.1 of uncultured Chitinophagaceae bacterium. Classification (GTDB taxonomy): domain Bacteria; phylum Bacteroidota; class Bacteroidia; order Chitinophagales; family Chitinophagaceae; genus Endoryza. Next base: position 268,248 of record CAZSAQ010000004.1, on the reverse strand, counting down.
TTCACCGTCGCTGCTGGCTCTCACTATATACGTGCCGGAAAGCAGGGAGCTGATTTCCATTACCTCGGTCTGGCTGGCATTGGTACGGGATAATCTTTTCATGGATTGCCCATTTACATTGAATATATCGTATTGTACTTTTTTATCCTGCCAGGCGGCGGGGATGGTAATTCTTATTTCGTTAACGGCCGGGTTGGGATAAACCTGGATGGCGAGGGTTTTATCGCCTTCAGTCATCTTCACCAGCCGGGTTTCTGAATACCGGTACTTCTGATCCATGTCGATCATTCGTAAGCGATAATACAGGATGCCTTTGGACGTGGGCAGAGCATTGTCCTGATACGAATACCTGCTTTCCAGGCTGGTTGTGCCATTCGCAAAAACCATCGCCACATCTTTGTATTCGCTGCCGTCGGTGCTCCGTTCAATTACATAAGCACTCAGGTTCTCTTCTTTTGAAGAAACCCAGCTGAGCAAAGGTTTCTTATTTTCCAGTTTCACGCCAAACGACTTCAAGGTAACAGGCAAGCCCAGTTCCACCGGCTTCTGATAGGTGAATGCCTTGAACCAGAAAGAATACATCCTGTCTGCGGCGCCGCTGGATCCTGTGCTGTGACCGCCGGTGCGAATGCGGAGACTGTTGACGGTCTGGTAAGCGGTGGTAGCCATTACGCGTGTTGCTCCCGTATCAATATTGGTATAGTTGGCAACGGGACCGCTGAACTTTGTACCCACTACGGTATTCACGTTGTTGATCATTTCCCAGATGCTGGCATACTGCAGCTGGGTATTGTTTTCCAGTGTGTAGGATTTCTGACCATAGAAACTCACCCACTCGTTGATCTTGTCTGCATTTCCATCGATATCAAGTGCCGTGATGTTGAAGGCACTGACATTGGCCGGCGAGTTGTTGGTGTTGACGAAGCTGATGGTAAATTCCATCCACCAGTCGCTCACTCCTGACGGAGCGGTTCCGTTGTTGTAGGTTACCTGTGGCTGGAAAGCCTTGGTAAAACCGGTGGTAGCTAGGTCGATGTCTACCAGCTTGACCAGGGCGTTCGATCTGCCGCTGATCTTTACCAGGGCGTCTATGCCAGTGGTAACTCCGGTAAACCGGTAGATGGCATTGTCTTGCCCCGCTTGCCCCGACTGAAGGGTGGGGTTCTTAAATACAAGTTCCTGCTGGGCTCTGGCCTTTGGCAAAAGAGCTCCGAAAAATACAAGGGTCACCAGGCAGGCTTTACGAAGTGCTGCAAAGCCGATGTTGCTGCTGATACCAGGGTAAATTTGCTGTTTCATGATAAGTACGTTTAACTTTTTCAATTGGTACAATAAATGAAAGTTTACCGCAGGTAATTGGAGGCACTAACAAAAGGAGTGGATTTTTTATACGCAGATTACGCTGATTGCACTGATTTCGCTGATCTTTTAAAGTGTATCCCTCAAACAGCAAACCGTAAACAAACCGTATACGGTAAACCGTAAACCGCAAACCTCGCTTTCAAAAATGGCCATCCCGTAGAAACGGGACGGCGTTTGTTGATCGTACCCTTTAAAAAATATTTATACGAATTACTCGAATTATACGAATTACTCGAATTGCTGAACGCTGAATACGCTGAGAACGCAGATTTCACAGAACATAGTTCTCTTTCTTCTACACGAAAGGTGAGGTTTCAAACCGAACAGTAAACTTCAAACACCAAACCTCAAACTTCAACACTCAAACACCAAACCCCAAACCTCAAACTTCAAACATCAAACCTCGCTCTCAAAAATGGCCATCCCGTAGAAACGGGACGGCGTTTGTTGATCGTACCCTTTAAAAAATATTTATACGAATTACTCGAACGCGAATTACACGAATTATGCGAATTACACGAATTGTGCGAATCACACGAGTAATAGTGATCTCAATAAATAAGGAACATTCGGCTTTACCGCGGGAGTTGGAAGGATGGTATTTGGAGAGGATAATTGAACGCTGAGTACGCTGAATACGCTGAAAACACTGAGAACGCTGATTTCACAGTTCATAGTTCTCTTTCTTCTACACGAAAGGTGAGGTTTCAAACCAAACAGTAAACCTCAAACCTCAAACACCAAACCTCTCAACCTCAAAAATGGCCATCCCGTAGAAACGGGACGGCGTTTGTTGATCGTACCCTTTAAAAAATATTTATACGAATTACTCGAACGCGAATTGCACGAATTATGCGAACCACACGAATTGTGCGAATTACACGAATTGTGCGAATTACACGAATTGTGCGAATAACGCGAGTAATAGTGATCTCAATAAATAAGGAACATTCGGCTTTACCGCGGGAGTTGGAAGGATGGTATTTGGAGAGGATAATTGAACGCTGAGTACGCTGA
>CAZSAQ010000004.1:121312-265769 GCA_964605065.1 uncultured Chitinophagaceae bacterium | reverse complement strand
TTCTTCTACACGAAAGGTGAGGTTTCAAACCGAACAGTAAACTTCAAACACCAAACCTCAAACTTCAACACTCAAACACCAAACCCCAAACCTCAAACTTCAAACATCAAACCTCGCTCTCAAAAATGGCCATCCCGTAGAAACGGGACGGCGTTTGTTGATCGTACCCTTTAAAAAATATTTATACGAATTACTCGAACGCGAAATACACGAATTATGCGAATTACACGAATTGTGCGAATAACGCGAGTAATAGTGATCTCAATAAATAAGGAACATTCGGTTTTACCGCGGGAGTTGGAGTACGCTGATAACGCTGAATACGCTGAGTACGCTGATTTCACAGTTCATAGTTCTCTTTCTTCCACACGAGGGGTGAGGTTTCAAACCTAACCGTAAACTTCAAACACCAAACCTCAAACCTCAAACTTCAAACGCTAAACCTCAAGCTTCAACACTCAAACCGTCCCCCTTACTTCTTCACAATGCGCTGGCTGGCAGTTTCTGTTCCATTCGAAACTTTCACTACATACATGCCTGATACCAGTCCGTTCATATTCACTGTTTCAGTTTGTCCGGATCTGTTCACGGCGGCATGCTTCACCATCTGACCGTTGATATTGAACACATCAATGGTTACACTGGTATTCTGCCAGCTTGCAGGAACGGTAACCCGAACCTCATTCACTACCGGGTTGGGATAAACAGACACTTTCACTTCTTGCTGCTGGTCGCCGATGCGTATCAGCTTCACTTCAGAGTACTGGAATCGGCCGTCTACATCAACCATTTTCAATCTATAGTACAATACGCCTTTGGAATCAGTATTCAACGCATCTGTATACCCATAGCTTTGCTTCACATCCGAATTGCCATTGGCAAATACCATCGCCACTTCCTGGTAGTTAACTCCATTGCTGCTGCGCTCGATTACAAAATGGCTCAGCTCTTTCTCTTTTCCGGTTACCCAGCTTACATTAACTTTCTTGCTATTGACAGTGGTATTGAAATTCAGCAGCACCAGGGGAAGCGTAAAATTGTTAGGCGACTGGTAGCTGAAATTCTTGAAGTAGAAGGAATACATGCGGTCAGAGGCACCGTTGGCAGCCGTAGCTACCCCACCGGCACGAATACGAAAACTGTTGCGATTCTGAAAAGTGGCAGTGGTCATTACTTTGGTACCACCGGTATCAATATTGGCATAGTTGTCAGTGGGGCCATCGAACCTTTTACCGTCGAGGGTCAGCAAGCCGGCCAGGGTTTCGAAAAGGTTGGAGACGGTAAGCATGGAATTCAATTCCAGCGTGTAGGTTTTAAGATCGTACATCGAAACAAATTCGTGGATCTTATCGCCGTTTCCGTCGATATCGATTGCTGAAAGAATAAACTGGTTTACGGTAGTTGAATTGGTTGTGTTGCGGTTTACGAAGTTGATCTCGAATTCCATCCACCACTCGGCAGCAGCACCGGTGTTACCATTATTGTAACTGATCTGCGGTTGCCAGGCTTTATCCCATCCGGTATTGGTAAGATCAATGCTCACCAGGCTTACCAGGCTGCTGGAACGCTGTTTAATAGTTACCAGCGCGTCCACATCATTCGACACCTGCGAAAAACGATAGACTGCACCGTCTTGTCCGGCAACTCCGGAAACAAGTGTTGCATTTTTCCAAACCAGTTCGGGGATGTTATTATTATTATCAGCAGAAGCTGTAAAGAAGGCAAGAAGAGAGGCCAGCAAGGTAATCAGTACCCTGCGAAGAAGAGCAGGCTGATGTACGGGTATAGCAATAGCTTGAGGGCACAGGTACGTTTTCATTTCTTTCATTTTTAAGGGACAGATGCTGTACGTTGCGGCCCATAGGAAGCTGGAGGAAAACCTGAATTTCGAAGGAAGTTGGAGAAATATTGAGAAAAAATCGAACTCGCTTTATTGGAGCTCTTCAAAGGAGATTCGGATCAATTTTCGGTCAGGCGACCATTTGTTTCGATCAATGTGTTGTTTTCATCGATCAACAGGACAAAGATTGCTTCTGAATTCCGTAGATGCAATAGTAAATTTACTAATTCACAATTTTTTTTGAACTTACTCGGTCGGTAAAATGAGACGCCCTTCGCGTGCACCCGGTTCTGGTAATAAAAACAGCTCCGCCATTAACTGACAACTAATCGTTTATGAAACATCTTCACGCGGCAACAAATCCCTTATTCACCCGCCTGCTTTCGTATTGAATCCGTACGGCCGGCTGTATCAAAATCGGACAGGAGAACAAAATTTACACTCATAAAAAAAATGATTTTCAGCAAATTAATTACTGGTATATTTTTCACTGCTAATCAGTCATCCCCCGTTTTCCGAATCACATAAAACTTTACAGATGATCCGCAACTATTTCAAAACAGCGTTCAGAAGTTTTATTCGTAACAGGAACTATACCATCATCAATATTGCCGGGATGGCGGTAGGCATTGCAGTTTGCCTGGTGATTTTTGTCATCATTCAGTTTCATACGAGCTACGATAATTTCCATGCAAACAAAGACCGGGTATTTCGCGTCGTCAGTACTTACCAGTCTGCCAGCTCCGGTAATCTCACCTATAGCAGGGATGTACCTTTCCCGTTACCTGAAGGAATCAAAACAACCTTTCCGGACCTGGAACAGGTAGCACCTGTATTTGCCAGTCACAACGATCAGTTGCTTCTTCCAGGTGAAGATGGAAAAACGTATACCACTTTCAAGGAAGACAAAGGGGTATTTTTTACTACCCCTTCCCTTTTCAAAATGCTCGATTTTTCATTGCTGGCCGGTTCTTTTGAATCCTTGAAAGATCCCAATACAGTATTGCTTAGCAGGGAAACGGCAGAAAGATATTTCGGCAACTGGAAGGAGGCGATCGGTAAAACCATCATACTGGAAGCGGGTGGTTCTATTTTCAGTCATTCGAGAGATGTATTGAAAGTTACAGGCATCCTGGCGAGTATTCCGGCCAATACCGATTTCCAATTCAAAATGGTAGTATCCTACGGAACCGGAATTACGGAAGACATGTCCAAAACAACGGACTGGAAGGATAAAACAAATGCCGACTTTGGTTGTTTCCTGATGCTGCCAGGGGGTATGTTGCCCGGACAGTTCAATAGCCAGTTGGAAGCTTACTCCCGAAAAATGAGTTCGGGCGATGGCAGGGAAAGTCAATTCATCCAGGCACTCTCAGATATCCATTACGATACACGAACAGGAAATTACAGCAACCAATCCATCAGCCATGAACTGATGAATGTATTATGGCTGATCGCGGCTTTCATTCTTTTGATTGCCTGCGTAAATTTTGTCAACCTGTCTACCGCCCAGGCGGTCAATCGCGCCAAAGAAGTAGGTGTCAGAAAAGTGCTGGGAGGCAGTAAATCTCAACTGAAGTTCCAGTTCCTGGCAGAAACCTTATTGATCGTTATCAGTGCGGTTATCCTGGCAGTATTGGTAACCGTTCTATCGCTGCCCTACATCAGTCGTCTCCTTGGCCTTACACTACGCGCGGGCTTTCTTGAATCTCCCGCCGTGCTGCTGTTTCTGCTGCTGGTCACCGTTATTGTTACCGCACTGGCCGGGTTTTACCCTTCGCTGGTTCTGTCGAGGTTTAACCCCATTACGGTATTCAAGAGTAAGCAGACCATCCATACAACCAGAGGTATTTCCTTAAGAAGAGGCCTGGTGGTATTCCAGTTCATCATCGCGCAGGCACTGATCATCGGCACGCTGGTTATTGTGAAGCAAATGAACTTTTTCATGGAGCAGCCACTGGGTTTCGACAAAGAAGCGATCATCAATGTGCCATTCCGTACAGACAGCCTTCGCCTCAGCCGCCTGGAATATCTCAAAGAGCGCCTGTTGACCGTTAATGGCGTTCAGGCTGTCAGCTTCAGTTCCAATACGCCGGTGGAAGAGGCAAACGACATGTGGAGCACCTTCAAGTTCGATCATTCCCAGCAGGAATCATCTTTCAAAGCCATTACCAAATTTGCGGATGATGGATTTCTTTCTGCCTATAAACTGCAATTAGTGGCCGGAAGGAACCTGACAGCTTCCGATTGGACCAGGGAATTTCTGGTTAATGAATCCATGATGAAGAGCCTTGGTTATTCCAGGCCGGAAGACATTCTGAACAAGGAAATAAGCATGTGGGGAGACAGGATCAAGTGCCCGGTGGTGGGGGTGATGAAAGATTTCAATAACCGGTCGCTTCGCGACGGGCTCGCGCCGTTGCTTATCGCCACCAATGTAACCATGTACAACCAGGCTGGAATCAAACTGGAAACATCCAACCTGTCCTCCACGCTCGAAAAAGTAAAGAAGATCTGGGAAGACAGCTTTCCCAATTTTGTATATGAATACCGGTTCCTTGATGAAAAAATTGAGCAATTCTACAGGCAGGAGGCGCAACTGGCTCAACTTTACAAGATTTTTGCGGCAATCGCCATCTTCCTGAGTTGTCTCGGGCTTTATGGATTGGCCTCCTTTATGGCCGTACAAAGGATCAAAGAAGTAGGCATTCGCAAAGTGCTCGGAGCGTCGGCTTCAAATATAGTATACCTGTTTTCAAAGGAATTCATCGTTCTTATTTCCATCGCATTTCTCATTGCTACCCCGATTGCCTGGTATTTCATGAATCAGTGGTTGCAGGACTATGTATACCGCATTCGCATGGGTGGATGGGTTTTCGCTGCCGGTGGGGTGATCTCCATCCTGATTGCACTGGCCACGATCAGTTTCCAGGCTATCCGGGCGGCCTTGGCCAACCCTGTAAAATCCCTGCGAAATGAATAGCACCAGAAAAAGAGAAAGAGAAAGAGAAAGGGAAAGAGAAAGAGAAATGGAAAGAGAAATGGAAAAGAGAGTTTGAAAGATTTTTTGTCCATAAAAAAAAGGAGGCCTTTTCAAGGTCTCCTTTTATTTTAAAAAGCGATTGATCCTATTTGTACTGAGGGATGATCGTATTGGCCAGTTCCACCATTTTCTTCACTCCTTCTTCCGGAAGATTTCCTTTCTTGAACTCTGCCATTACATCCGGGAGTTTGTTCTCCATTTCCATGAGGAAGTGATCTTCAAACTCTCTTACTTTTTTCACCGCCACGTTCTTCAACAGACCCTGGGTACCGAGGTAGATGATTGCCACCTGCTTTTCCACGGTAAACGGAGTGTACTGGGGTTGTTTCAGGATTTCCACGTTACGGGCACCTTTGTCGATTACGTTCTTGGTAGCCGCATCGAGATCGCCTCCGAATTTAGAGAACGCTTCCAGCTCACGGTAGAGTGCCTGGTCCAGTTTGAGGGTACCGGCTACTTTTTTCATCGATTTGATCTGTGCGTTACCACCCACACGGCTAACCGAGATACCCACGTTGATCGCCGGGCGGATACCTGAGTTGAACAGGTTACTTTCCAGGAAGATCTGACCATCGGTGATCGAGATCACGTTGGTAGGGATATAGGCAGATACGTCACCAGCCTGTGTTTCGATGATCGGCAGGGCTGTCAGTGAGCCGCCACCTTTCACTTTATTTTTGAGTGATTCGGGGAGATCGTTCATGTTCTTGGCTACCGCATCATCACTGATCACTTTGGCCGCGCGTTCGAGCAGACGGCTGTGCAGGTAGAATACGTCACCGGGGTAGGCTTCACGGCCGGGGGGGCGACGAAGCAGCAACGATACTTCACGATAGGCCACCGCCTGTTTGGAAAGATCATCATAGATGATGAGGGCAGGACGTCCGGTATCACGGAAATACTCCCCGATCGCCGCGCCAGAGAAGGGAGCGTAGAACTGGAGAGGAGCGGGATCAGAAGCGGAAGCCGCAACAATGGTAGTGTAAGGCATCGCTCCGTTATCTTCCAGGGTTTTCATCACCCCGGCAATGGTGGATGCTTTTTGTCCGATCGCTACATATATACAGTACACCGGTTTACCGGCCTGAAAAAATTCTTTCTGGTTGATGATCGTATCGATCGCGATGGCTGTTTTACCAGTCTGGCGGTCGCCGATGATCAATTCACGCTGACCACGACCAACCGGGATCATCGCGTCGATCGCTTTGATACCAGTCTGGAGGGGTTCTTTTACCGGTTCGCGGAAGATAACGCCGGGGGCTTTGCGCTCCAGCGGCATCTCATATTTTTCACCGGCCAGCGGTCCTTTACCGTCGATCGGCTCACCCAGGGCGTTTACAACGCGACCGAGCATGCCTTCTCCAACGTTAATGGAGGCGATCTTGCCTGTGCGACGAACTTTCGATCCTTCTTTGATATCGGTGCTTTCACCCATCAATACCACACCCACATTGTCTTCTTCCAGGTTGAGGGCGATGGCACGAACACCATTCTCGAATTCAACGAGCTCACCACTGCTCACGTTGTTCAGACCGTACACGCGGGCGATGCCATCACCCACCTGCAATACGGTACCTACTTCTTCGAGATCGGCACCCGCATTAAAGTTGCTGAGTTGCTGGCGCAGTATCGCCGATATCTCATCTGGTTTAATTTCTACCATTGTTTATCTGTTTAAGTCGTTATTATCTGATCTTGTAAATAAAGTCGTTGTTAAGGAACTGGCTTCTTACCTTGTTCAGGTCGTAAGCGATGCTGGCATCCACCAACTGATCGCCGATCTGTAATACAAACCCGCCAATGATATCCTGGTCCACCTCAGTTTTCAGCTCGATGTTCTTCATCTGCGTCTGGCTCTTCACCTTGTCGATGATCGCCTGGCGGAGCTCTTCGCTGGCCGGAGAGGCGGTTGTAAGTTTTACGGTATAGATGCCTTTCTGGGTTTTGTATTGCTCGATGAAGGCAGTACTGATTTCGGGAAGATTTTCCTCCCGGCCCTTGTTCACCAGCAAACGGATGAAAGCATTCGACATCTCACCAATTTTATTACCGGCTACCGCCTGGATGATCGCCAGCTTTTTATCGGCATGGATCACCGGGCTCTTCAGCAGGTTGGTGAAATCCCGGCTGCTTTTGCAAAGCTCCTGCAGGTAGAGCATATCGCTGTAAACCTTCTCGAGTTCATTCTTCTCGTTGGCTAAACCGATCAGGCTCTTGGCATATCTTCCTGCTAAACGGGGATTCGGCATGTTATGTAAACTAATTTGATATGATGGGAAGGATGAATGCTCATCCCCCGGATCTTAATTAAGTTTGATTTCGTTGGAAAGCTGCTTGATATAGTTTTCCTGGTCAGCTTTTCCGGACAGCTCACGACGCAATACTTTCTCAGACACCTCGATCACAAGGTTACCTACCTGGTTTTTCACGTCGGTAAGAGCCGCCATTTTCTGCGCCTGGATGGCTGCCTGTGCGTCGGCAACGATCTTATTGGCTTCAATCTTGGCCTGCTCTTTCGCTTCATTGATGATGCGGTCTTTGGTTTCACGTGCTTCTTTCAGCATCAGTGCTCTTTCTTCACGTGCCTTGGCCAGAAGCGCTTCATTTTCGCTCTGCAGCTGTGCCATTTCCGCTTTCACGCGCTCGGCAGTTGCCAGTGAATCGTTGATGGTTTGTTCTCTCTTCTTAACCGCACCAAGAATGGGCTTCCACGCATAGCGGGCCAGCACAAACAGCAGCAGCAGGAAAGAGATGGTTGTCCAGAAAATTAATCCAATGTCTGGTTTAATAAGCGGATTTATTTCGGCAAAAAACATATGAATGATGTGTTTTTAAATCTTTGAAAAAGCCCCTTTCGCCCTGTGCTGGGGGGCTTTTTGGTAAATTAAGACAGCCCGAGGAAGGAGATAACGCAGGCAAACAGCGCAACCGCTTCAACGAAAGCCGCTGCGATCAACATGTTTGTCTGGATCTGTGAAGCCATTTCCGGCTGACGTGCCATGCTCTCAAGAGCAGAAGCACCAATGCGTCCGATACCGATACCTGCTCCGATAGCAGCCAAACCAGCACCAACTGCAGCAATAGTTCCTGTCATTTTTATTTGTTTTTATAAAGAAAAAAAGATGATTAATGATGATGATCGTCGTGGTGCGCCGGTGTTGCCAGGCTGATATATACAGCCGACAGCAGGGTGAAAATGAAGGCCTGGATAAACGCCACCAGCAATTCAATCATACTCAGCGCCAGCGTAAACGGAACCACTACTGCGGAAACCGCCAGGGACTTCAGCACGAAAATCAGACAAACGATACCAAGGATCAATACGTGACCGGCGGTCATGTTCGCAAACAGTCGCACCATCAGAGAGATCGGCTTGGTAAATACTCCAATAAATTCAATCGGAGCCAGGAATATTTTCATAGGGACCGGTACGCCGGGCATCCAGAAAATATGCTTCCAGTAAGCTCCATTGCCATTTACATTTACTATGATAAAAGTGAAAATAGCCAGGGTGAAAGTGAAAGCGATGTTACCGCTCAGGTTCGCTCCGCCGGGGAAGAAAGGCACCAGCCCCATCAGGTTGTTGATAAGAATAAAGAAGAATACAGTGAGCAGAAAGCCCATGTATTTTTCATATTTCGCTCCCAAAATCGGCTTAGCCACGTCATCGCGCAGCAGCATGATAACGGGTTCAATGAATCCGGCCAGCCCTTTGGGAGCCTGCACTCCGCGCTTTTTGTAGGCACGTGCCACACTCAGGAAAATAAGCAATAGGAGGAAAACGGAAAGCAACAGGGAAGCCACGTTCTTGGTTATCGAGAAATCCCAAACCTTGCCGGAAGCCTCTTCATCCACCTTTCCATCGGCACCAAATACCCGGATCTTACCTTCTTCAATGCCGTACAGGTAATTACCCTGGTATTTCTCCTGCCCGTGATGAAAATGACCGGAAGAAAATACCTCCAGGCCCTTGTCGGTATAAAGAATTACCGGAAGCGGCACTGAGGTATGACCCGCAATATGCCATTCATGCGCATCCTTGATGTGCTCGAAAATTACTTCCTGGGGATTGAATTTTTCGTCCTTCGCTTCCTCATGATGCTCTCCCTGCCCGATGGCCACATTAGAAAAAAACATTATACTTACCGTGAAAACCGCTACCCATAAGGATTGTAGACGTCGAACCAGCATACCTGTTTTAAAATTTGCCGCAAAGATAAGGGTTGGGCTGCCTAAAAACCGAAAAAAGAGAAAATGATTGCGGGTTTTTTCACCAGGATTTACCCACATGAAATTCCCGCAGAAAACAGTGCCGAAAAAGCGGCCTGGAAGGGGTTTAAACAACCGGTGTTCAGCAACTTTCCCAGGGCCGGAAAACGATCAGGCGTGCTGGGGTTGTTTTTCAAATTGCATCTTGTGGAGATTGGCATAGAAGCCACCTTTTTGCATCAGTTGTTCGTGGGTGCCCATTTCACGGATCACCCCTTTGTCCATCACGATGATATTGCTGGCCTTCCGGATCGTGGAGAGACGGTGAGCGATCACAATGGATGTCCGGCCGGCAATCAGCTTGTCGATGGCGTGCTGGATGAGTATTTCGCTCTGTGTATCAACCGAAGAGGTGGCCTCATCCAGAATCAGGATGGAAGGGTTGTACAGCAGGGCTCTGATGAAAGAAATCAGCTGGCGCTGGCCGAGGGAGAGTGTATTTCCCCGCTCCATCACGTTATAATTGTAGCCGCCGGGGAGTTGCATGATGAAATCGTGCATGTCGATCATTTTAGCGGCAGCGATCACCTGCTCGGTGCTGATATCCGGGTTTCTGAGTGTGATATTATCCATGATGGATCCGGAAAACAGGAACACATCCTGCAGCACCACTCCGATGTTTTTTCTGAGTGTTTCCAGCTTGAAATGATCGATGGGCACATCGTCGATCCTGATCGCCCCTTTCTGAATATGATAAAGGCGGTTCAACAGGCTGATGATAGAGGTTTTTCCACTTCCGGTATGACCCACCAATGCGATGGTTTCGCCTGGCCTGGCCACAAAACTGATATCCGACAACACGTATTTGTCGCCGGTATACGAAAAGCTCACTTTATCGAATTCAATTTTTCCCTTTACAGTGGCTGGGTCATAGGTTTCCAGGGCAGAGGGGTGGATATAGTCTTCATTATCCAGCACCTTGAACACCCGCTCGCTGGCGATCATCCCCATCTGCAACACATTGAACTTATCTGCGATTACACGGAGGGGGCGGAACAGTAGGTTCAGAAAAAGCATGAAAGAAATGATCTTGCCGGCCATTTCACCGGCCTCAACACCCGTCATGCCCATGGCCCGGGTAGCGGCCCACCAAACCAGCAAACCGGTTGATACCGCAAGGATGATCTCTACGAGCGGAAAAAACACGGAATAAGCGAAAATGGCATTGATATTGGCGTTGCGATGCTCGCGATTGATCTTTTTGAACTTGTCGAATTCCTTGTCTTCGGCAGCAAAAGATTGTACCACCTGCATACCGGTAAGATGTTCCTGCACAAAGGCGTTGAGGGCAGCCACCGCATTTCGTACCCTGATAAATGAGCGGTTTACACTTTCCTTGAAAAAATAGGTGGCAATGATCAAAAAGGGAAACGGCGCCAGGCAGATAAGGGTCAGTTTCCAGTCGATGAAAAACATGACCACCAGGATAGAAATTATGGAAAGCAGATCGGCGATGATCGGGATCAACCCTTCCGCGAAAATATCATTGATGGATTCAATATCATTGATGGTACGGGTAGTGAGCGTTCCGATTGGGGTTTTGTCGAACTGCGATAGATTAAGACCAAGTATTTTGCCGTATACTTTTTGCCTCAGGTCATTGACCACATTCTGACCGAGCCAGGCGGTGATATACGTAAAATAAAAACGGAAGGCTGATTCCACCAGCAGCAGACCGATTTGAATGAGCGTAATCCACACCACCCAGTTCAGGCTTCCTTCCACTACATATTTATTGATGGTATGCTGTATGAGCATGGGCCGGATGGGGGCGAAAACGGCGAGCAGAAAGGCAAGAAATATCGACAGGTAAAAACGCCTGCGATAAGGTTGAGCATACTGAAATACCCGCCTTAACAAACTGAAATCAAATATCTTTTTCCGTACGTTTTTATCTGGCATGATGTAAATGCAAAAGTAAAAAGTAAAAAGTCAAAAAAGGCAGGCGCAGGTTTGCTGTTTACGGAAAACATTCTGCTTCTCTTTCTATTTCTGTTTCTCTTTCTCTTTCTGTTTCTCTTTCTGTTTCTGTGTCTCTCTCCCCGCTCCCGGGGAACGCAAAGCACGCCAAGAACCGCAAAGCGTGCAAAGTTTTTCAAGGTAAAAAGGCACCCCACCCATCTACAGCTCCCTTTCTTTTTCTCTTTCTGCTTCCCTTTCTCTTTCTATTTCTGTTTCTGCTTCTCTCTCCCCGCTCCCGGGGAACGCAAAGCACGCCAAGAACCGCAAAGCGCGCAAAGTTTTTCAAGGTAGTCTGTTTCTCCTTCTCTTTCTATTTCTGTTTCTCTTTCTCTTTCTGTTTCTCTTTCTGTTTCTCTTTCTGTTTCTCTTTCTGTTTCTCTTTCCGTTTCTCTCTCCCGCTCCCTATTCTACAGTTCTCCCATTGCTTTCCTGTATGCTTTTATAAACAGGGCGCCGAGGTTTTTATAGGGTGGAATATAATCGTCGAATTTTTCCTTTGAATCGGCATTGGTGAATTTGCTATCGAGGTCTTTCCACATGCTCAGCCAGTCGATATTTCTGCCGAGCAGCAGGGTATTGTTGATGGCCTGCAAAATGGGTTCATTAACGTGCATGGTTCCGGTTTGTTTGGAAGAAATGATATGGGCATCGTGGCTGATGGACAACACTTCATTGATATTGTTATATCCGCCGCAGGAACCCAGTATAACAATCCTTGCAGAAGGCATGATGCGCTTCATGGTAGACTTTACGTGATAACTGTGTCCGCGATGCACGTAAATGGCAGGTTTCAATTTTTTATCGTACAGGTAATCGCTCAGTTTGTTGATGGCTTCTTCATCGAGGTCTTCTCCCTTCTCGCTGAATAAGGGCCTGTTGGCATAGATCTGAATCTTATGCCCTTTCAGGGAAGTGATGGCCACCCATTTTGGGTTTTCCTGGATCTTCCATTCTGCCTTATTTCTGAAATTACCCAGAAAACTGACATAAGAGTTTTGTCCGTCCTTGTCTTCATCACCGTAAAAGAAAACCTGCATGATGATCCGACCGCTGTCGTCTTTCAATTTCGAATAATCGACCGAATACACTGGTGGAATTCCAAGAGAAGAAGAAAGGTCGACTTTTTGTGTGGTATCCGCTGATTTAAACAACACCTGGAGGATATTATAGATCACGGACCCTTTCTTATTGGTTTGTCTGCTGTTCTTTTCATAGTTTGAATGAGCCTCCTGGCGTATGAAGGCGGCCAGGTTGGGGTTCTTATCAACGATACTGCTGTAAGAATCGGCGACATCCACTGCTTCCTCGGTGCCATCAGTTTTTTCCAGTCCGATCACGAAGGCTTTCATCAGCACATTTTCATTTCCTTTTTCCATGCGCGAAAGGAAATCGTTGAGGGTATTGTATCCCGCACAGATCTTGATGAATTTGCGGAAGAAATCGGCATTCACGCTCATCAGCAGGCTGTCGCTGCGGGGATTGGCCATCCGCTGAAAGATCCTGGGATAAACTCCTTTCACAAAGCTGGAAGTATAGATCTCGTCCTCCCCCAATACAGCCAGATAATAGAGTTCCTGCGAAGTCAGCCAGTCCAGTCTTTTGAAACGTACTGCTTCATTGTTCACAGAGTGGAGGGCATTTATTTCGCGGATGAAGTATTCCTTGGCCTTCCGGGACATCATGTCGACCAGCGATTTCATCTCACGGGCGGTATCCCGGGAAGGCGGCAGAAGCCGGCCGGCATACTCGATGCGGGTCTGCACCATCAGGCGATAATAAGCGAGGTCGTTGTCCCTCACTTTGTCTATATCTGCCAGGGTGATTTTGCCACGCAGAATATTTTCGAGGAAAGGAAAATACAGCCTGCCGCTTTTGCTGTTGGCCATTTGCGAAACCGTGTGGATGAGGGTGTCGGGATGCTGGCGGATGCGATTTCCCAAAGCATTGTGAGCCTGCGCCACATCGTAGAGCTTCTGGATGTCGAGGTGACCGGCAATTTTTATCAGGCTGTCGGTGAAGTAATAACTGGTGTTATTTCGTAATACGTTGAAAATTTCATCTGGGTGGAGGCCGCAATATTTCCTGACGAGTTCTATCCTGGAGGAGGCAATTCCCGGGTTTTCGGAAGGATACAGGAAACATTCGACCAGAATTTTCCCCACCCCGTAGCTGTTACCGTCGATAATGGGCCTGATGCTTTCATTTTTGCTGTCCAGCCGCATGCATTGCCGGAAAGCTTCTACCAGGGCTGGCGCCATCGAGGCCGAGTAATCCTTTTTGTTCCAATTATCGTTGAAGCCTTTGAGCATCGACTCCAGGCTGCGGAGGTATTTTTTCTTGGTGTTGGTGGTGGAACTGCTGTCCAGCTCTATGTTTTTCTGGATCCGGTCGACTTCCCCGATAAGGGCAGCTTTTACCTCATTATCGGTTTGAGGATCGCCGGTCAGTTTCACATCTCCCTGTTCGCCGAGCAGCCGCTTCTGCTGCCGGTCGATATTGTCGTGCCAAAGAAGGCGGTCTGTTGCAATTTTATAGGTTCCATCCTGCGCCATCAGCCACTGACAACCCATCAAGGCCACCCAAAAAGAGGTAAGTAAAAATTTCTTCATAAAGGATCCTTTCAACCAACGCAAAAATACTACCAATTCGCTGT
Organism: uncultured Chitinophagaceae bacterium; assembly: GCA_964605065.1. Classification (GTDB taxonomy): domain Bacteria; phylum Bacteroidota; class Bacteroidia; order Chitinophagales; family Chitinophagaceae; genus Endoryza. The sequence continues at coordinate 252,002 of CAZSAQ010000004.1, read as the reverse complement.
ATACAAACGCCAGACAGCCAGGGCGAGTATATAGCGGGTTAACAATTTACTAATACGGTAAATACCGCGCAAAGGTGAGTACAATTGGTCGAATTCAGGCAGTTCAGGCGGTTGCCGGGGTAAGATTAAGAAATTGTAAACTCAATATGAAGATTTCATGCCCCTGTTTCATTTGTGTAGGTTTGCGTAAATTTTTTCAATTTGATGGAGTCCAAAGGCAAAAAAATCCTGATTGCTGATGATGAACCGGATATTCTTGAAATTATCCAGTACAACCTGGTAAAGGAGGGGTATGAGGTGATCACGGCCAGGGATGGCGATGAAGCGCTGACCAAAGCCAAGATGCACAAGCCGGATCTGATCATCCTGGATATCATGATGCCCAAGAAGAACGGGGTGGAGGTCTGCGAAATCCTGCGATTACAGCCTGCCTTCAAAGAGACGCTCATTATTTTCCTGACGGCTTTATCAGACGAAAGTTCGCATATCAAGGGTCTCGAAACCGGGGCCGACGACTATGTCAGCAAGCCAATCAGCCCTAAAGTCCTGATCAGCCGGGTAAATGCCCTGTTTCGCCGGGTCCACAAAGATCAGCCTGCCGATACGGTCATCAAGATCGACAACCTGGAAATCGACCCCTCAAATTTTGAGGTGAAAGTGGAGGGGAAATCGATCATCCTGGCCAAAAAGGAATTCGAATTGCTTCACCTGCTGGCCTCCCGGCCCGGACGTGTGTTTTTAAGGAATGAAATTCTCAGCCAGATCTGGGGAAATGACGTGATCGTGGGCGACAGAACTATTGACGTTCACATTCGTAAAGTTCGTCAGAAATTAGGGGTAGACTGCATCCGGACGGTCAAGGGCGTGGGTTATAAGTTTGATTTGTAGTTTTGTAAAGATGTTCTCCACAAAAAATCTATCTCCAAGGGAACTGTCGGCATTTACCGCCGTCATCCTTTCTGTTCCCATCGCCGTGGGGATTTACATCATTACCGGTAGTTGGAAAATAGGGATCGGTTCGCTTGTTCTGATCTTTTTCGGCAGTTTCGGCCTCATACTTTTTACGCTCGAAAAGTTCATCTACCGAAAAATAAAACTCATTTACAAACTCATCCATCAAACCAAGGCTACCCGGCGCGAGGAAGTTTATTTCAAATACATCCTTCCACAAAAAAGTATTGATGAAGTAAGAGAAGATGTGGAAGCATGGGGCGAACGCCAGAAACAGGAAATTGAACTTCTGCAGCGAAATGAAAGTTACCGGAAAGAATTTTTGCAGAACCTGGCGCATGAATTCAAAACGCCCATCTTCGCCATACAGGGATATCTCGATACGCTGCTGAGCGGCGCCATGGAAGATGAGGCCGTAAGCCGGAAATTCCTGGAGAAAGCCTCTAAAAATACCAACCGCCTCGTTAACCTGGTCAACGACCTCGACGAAATTTCCAAACTGGAATCGGGCGAACAACTGCTGTACAAACAGAGTTTCATCATTCAGGACCTGATCCTGGAAGTATTCGACGCACTGTCGATCAAAACCCAGCCCAAAAATATCAACCCCATCATCAAAAAGGGATGTGAGGCGCCGATCACAGTATTTGCCGACAAGGAAAAAATCAAACAGGTTTTAACCAATCTCATTGAAAACGCCAGCAAGTACGGAAAGATGAACGGCACCATCGTAGCCAGCGTTTATCGCACCGATGATTCGCACGTACTGGTGGAGATCAGCGACGATGGCATTGGCATCGAAGAAGAACACCTGCCCCGCATCTTCGAAAGATTCTACCGCACAGACGCTGCGCGGAGTCGCGACAAAGGCGGCACCGGACTGGGTCTCGCCATCTGCAAACACCTGATAGAAGCGCACGGCCAAACCATCCATGTAAGAAGCACTCCGGATGTCGGCACCACGATCGGGTTTACGCTGAGTACGAAGAGAGAGGGGTAATAGGTTTATAAAAGTTTGCTGTTTACGGTTTGAAGTTTGCTGTTATGTACTCCTGCTTCGGCAAACTGTAAACCTCAAACCCCAAAAAACAATAAACCCTGTAACTCCTCCTCAGCATTTACCTTTATTCATCCAACAAAATGCAAGTCCCATATATTTTTAAGGGGTTGTTGTGGGTTATACTGGTTGTAATCCAATTATTCTATGAACTGGCCTGGACGTATCCTCATTACCCTGCTATTATTGCCGTTAATCGGCGGCAGCACACAAGCTCAGACCTGTGTAGACCCGCTCAAAACCATTAAATACGACACTACATTACTTGGCACCGGCAACGGCTATTCATCCCTCAGCTTCCCAAAATTTGATGCAACACTGGGCACACTCATGGAAATCAAACTGGAAGCAGAAGTAACCCTTAAATATAGCTTTCAGTTGGAGAATCGCGAGAACATCGCCATCAGCAATTACCGCGTGCGGGTAACCAGGGAGGATGAAGTAAGCGGACCGGCACTGATCAACCCGATCTACAACTCGCAGGTAAGAACCTATGGCAGTTATTCACTCGCCGCGTGGGATGGTGTTGCCGGCTCTGGTGCCGACTATACCAACCGCGGGCCGCTCTATGTAATGAACCACGCCATTGTATCGCAAACAGTTTACAATACCGCCGACTACCTGGGCATGGGTACGGTTGATTTCGATTACAACTCAACCACATATTCATCTGTATTGGGAAGTGTAAACTATACGTTCAATGCCACCGCACAGGATACCATCATTTTCAGATTACAATACACTTATTGCCCCACCTGGTTTTTGAAAGCCGATGTTACCAGCTTCAATGCCATCAAAAATAAATTCAACGGCGTAGACCTTAGCTGGACAACAGAAAATGAAGAAAAGGACCGGGTGTACGAAATTCAGAAAAGTTTTGACGGAAAGACATTCGAGACAGTTGCCGGCAAAAAATCAAAGGCCGAAGCGAACCTCACCGGGCACTATCAGCATTCCTATTCGTTCGGAAATGACGACAATCATCCCAAGCTGATCTTCCGGTTGAAACAGATCGAAGCCAATGGCGATATTAAATACTCCATACTCAGGATCATCGACAGGGACATCACCGCCACACAGGAAATAAAAGTCTTTCCCAACCCTGCCAGCCAGTTTGTGCAAATTGTTTTTTCCGGCAAACAAAGAGGCAACTGGAAAGTGGAGTTGCTGTCAACCAATGGTTCGATCCTTCGCCAGCAAACCTTTTTCAACGCCCTCACCGGCAGAATTGACGGACTGTCGGCCTTACCCAAAGGCCTGTATTTCATTCGAGCTACCGACCAGGCAAAGGGATTGGTGAAGAAACAGGTGCTGATGGTGCAGTAGTGATTGGGGTTTGAGGTTTGCTGTTTGCGGTTTGGTGTTTGCGGTTTACTGTTTACCGTTTCAGGTTTATCGTTTCACGTTATAGTTTGGGGTAGGTTTACTGTTTATCGTTTCAGGTTCTGCGTAATCTGCGTTTTTCAGTGTCTTCCGTGTTTATCAGCGTCCCTTTGCGTACTTAGCGGTTCTTCGCGGGCTTTGCGTTCCAAAAAAAAGCTGCCCAAGCAGGTTCTTATTATTGAATACAGGTATTTAAAAAATATTACTTTTTACTTTTTACTTTTCACCCCTCCCCAACCAGCTTTTCTGCCAGTCCGAAACTGAGGGTCATTCCGGCTCCGCCGAGCCCATTCAGGATCCACACCCCCGGGTCAGGATTGAGGAAGGTATAGGGCTCGCCATTCGTCAATTTTGCATACACACCATTCCAGGTTTCCAGCGTATTCCAGTTTTGGAAACGCGCAAATTTTTTCAGGTAGTCAACGATCATATCGTTGATGAATGAACGATCAAAAGGGTCGTGTGTCAGTCCGTACTCATGCGAATCACCGATCGTCAGCTCGCCGGCTTCGTTTTGTGATACCATCACATGAATACCCCAGTCGAGATAGGCTTTCATTTCCTGTTGAAACCGTTGTTTCAGCAGGGCAAGCGAGGGAGCGGCTTCGAAGCTTTTATAATGGGCCAGCGAAAGACCGCCGCAAAGTGAAGGACCCATGCGCCATGTTCCCTGTTCTTTCAGCCTCATCATTTGCAGTTTACACTTGGTGATCGCCAGGCTGCTGAAAAGTTCGGGGTAAAGCGTTTCAAAATCAGCGCCGGAACAGAGTATAATTCTATCGGCCTCATATTTCTCCTTTCCGCAATAGACGGTGTTACTTTCGATGCGGGAAACGCATTTGTTAAACAGCAGCTGCGTGCCAAATTTCTCTTCCAGATAAGCAGGAATAGCCGCAATGGCTTTTTTCGGATTCACAATTACTTCATCTGAACTGAATAGGCCGCCTATAAGGCCCTCTTCCACTACGGCGTTTGATTGTCCGATCACTTCTTCACGACTTAGCAATCTAACGGGTCTTTCCTTATGGTACACCTCATACAATTCCTGTAATACCTGCCATTCATCTGCCTGGTAGGCCAGGTGAAGGCTGCCGGCTTCTTCGTGCCAGAACGCGCCGGAGCGGCTGATCTCCTGCCAGGCTGCCCTGCTTCTCAAGGCGCTTTCATACAAAAAACCGGAAGGCTGACCGATCGGCCACACCATTCCAAAATTGCGGATCGAGGCCCCGACAGCCTGCTGATTTCTTTCAAAAATGCGAACGGAATACCCTTTTTGAGACAAGGCCCTGGCAGCAGCCAGTCCTACGATACCTGCGCCGATAACGATGGCGGATTTTGTTGCCATGAGAGTTGACTGTTTTTATATTTCCGGTTGAAATAGTAAAAGGACAATACCACGCCGACCACGCCGATCACGGAGAATACAACTACGGCGTTGGAGTAGAAGGAGACCCAGTTCAGCCGCAGTTTCAGAATTTCCTTGCTAAGTACCACAGACATGCTGCCGAAATAACCCCAGGCGTCGGCTATATAGATCAGGAATCCCACATTGCCCGCGATCCTGAAACAGGCGATCATTCTTTCAAAGAATATGCAATTGAAAGGAATATAGCCCATATAGAGACCCAGCCCGGTCAGTTGCATCCATGCTGCTCCGCTGATCTTCCCCTGCAGAAACAACAAAGAAGAAATGCCCGCCACCAGGAAACCCGCCGCAATCACGATATGAATTAACTGAAAGGCCCGGAAATTATTCCGGATCACGACCAGCAGGCTCATAAGGGCCAGCACAACAATTGAAGTGATGGTTTCTGTTTTCGTAAACACAGATGGTTTGCTTCCGTATCCAAGATCGTTCCACATATTGGCCATGAAGTTATCCCGGATGTCGCGCATAACGGTCAGGAACAAATAGGTGATCGTGATAATGATCAGTCCCCATCCGAAAGATTTCAGCAATTTCCTTCTTTCCTCCCTGTTCATAGGCAGCCGCCGGGTTCTTTCCCGGATATCCTGTTCATCCGGCGAAGGGATCTTCTCCAATAAATAAATAAAGAATACCAGCGGAACCACAAATACGAGACCCGTCATGAAACCAAGCCACTTTTCAGGAACCTCCATAGTATCCCGCAGCCATACTGCTACGGATCGTGTAAAGCCGCCTGCAAAAATGAAACTCACGGCCATGGCGCTTCCAATGAAATCCGTCGCTCTTCTGCCTTCTACGTAACTGAATACGATTCCCCACATGAAGCCCAGCATGAAACCATTCAATAAAAGGCACAGCATACCGAACGGCGGAGGTACGAAACCAAACAGCAATAAAGCCAGCCAGGAAGTGCCTACGAGCACTGCGCTGGTTTTCCATCGCCCCAGTCTCTTCAATTCGGAAATGAACTTGATGCCGTAAAACTTGCTCAACATGTACCCGATACCCTGGCTGATGATCAGCAGGGTTTGGTACGACACCCCCCAATAGGCCAGACCGGGAAAGGTAGCAACGGTAAAAGGTTTGCGATAAGCGTATACCGAAGCATACGTCAGAAATGCCACTACGGCAGCATAAAGCGCCGTTAGTACCTGCTGACGATTGAAAGGCGAGGTCTGTGGCATCTATGAAATTAAGGAAGACAGCTGAGAAAGGCTATCGATAATATGATCGGGGTGATATCCTTCCAGTTGTTCACGCGTGTAAGCACCGGTTGTTACGCTGATCACGAGTCCGCAACCGGCATTGCGCCCTTCCAATACATCCACTTCGGTATCGCCGAGCTTAACGATGGAAGAAGGATCGTCAATGGCCAGGGCTTTCATGATAGCCTGGATCATGTCGGATGAAGGACGGCCTTCGCTTACCTCATCGCTCGCGATCACATAATCTATCTGTTGTCCCGGATGCCAGTTCAAACGATTCAGGATGGTATCGGTGATCGTGCGGGTGAAGCCGGTATTCAAAGCCACCTTAACGCCTTCCTTCCGAAGCTGTGAAAACAGTTCTTCGGCAAATGGCAGGGGTCGTATTTCTTCATCGTTTCGATAGAAATCAACCATCTTATTGATAAAGTTGTCGTGAATAGTATCGATCAGCTGATCATTCAGCGAGGAAGGACTGTATTTTTCCAACAGAATGCGGATCGCGTCTTTCTTACGCCATCCCATTACCTTCTTCACTTCAGATCTTTCCACGGTGATGCCTTCATCCGCGAAAGCAGCCATAAAAGCATCAGCCACATTCCCGCGGTCGTGGACAGTGGTGCCTGCCATATCAAATACTACCAGTTTATATTTACTCATAGAAACTAACCTTTTAAAATAATGGTTTGGTGAAGATCATTGTGCTTCGAGATGACGGATGATGCGTTGCCGGTATGGTTCGATGTCCTTTACGGGCTGGTTTTCAATTTTTGCTTCTTCATCCCACATTCTCATTCGTATGATCAAATCAAATAAGGGGTCGGATTCAAAAGCCCTGGCTTCCTCCGTTTCCATTTTTCCTCCCTGGAATTCAAGGGTCTTCTTGCTGGCTTCTGACAATTGTTCATAGTATTCGGGTCTCTTCCACGTAAGATAGCGCTTGGCATCTACATGCGATTCAACCAGGCGGATTAACTTTTCCGAAAACCCCTGATCCCGCAGATAAGCGGCGCCGACGGCTTCATGATCGATGGTTCCGTAGCCATCCATCTGAGCATGGGTATCCGCGTTCACGCAGATATGCCCTATGTCGTGAAGAAAAGCGGCGAGTACGACCTCGTCATCAAATCCCTGGCTGCTGGCCAGTTCCCCGGCCTGGAACATATGTTCGAGCTGGGTCACTTTCTCCCCGGCATATTCATGGCCTCCGAATTCGAGGAACATTCGCATGATTTTGTCGGCAGTATCGGTAGCCTGTTGGTGGTTCATATCACTTATTTTAAAACGGTTGAAATAGATTCTGCTACCGGGTGATTGGCGGTGAACCGGAATCCAAGCAGCTCCGCGATGGTTGCGGCTATCTGCTTTTGATAATGCTGGGCAGGTTTTTTGATCTCGCCCAGCGGGGCGGTATCAGGACCGATAGCGGCCATCCAGATTTCATGCGCGTCTTCGATCTTGGCACCATGATGTCGCCAGTTGTTCTTCTCTTTGTCTCCCCTTCCATGATCACAGGTGATAAGGAGTGTGGTCTTGTCTTTATAAACCGGGCTCGACTGGATATAATTCCAAAGGTCACCGATCATGGCATCTTCTGCTACAGCCGCTCCGATATACTGATCATACAATCCACCATGTGCGTAGTCATCCGTTTCATCGAAGGCAATATACAATACACGGGGCTGATAAATTTTCAAATATTCCCTGGCGGCCATATAAGTGATGATGTCGGGTCTTACACCGATGGGGCGGGGCGTCAGAAACTGCATGTCGTTCAGAAGCTTCAGCGTAGGATCCGGAAAATCCAGCTTTTCGACGTCGGCATTTACATACACACCACTGCGTTGTTCATTGAGTATGTAGGGAAATACGTCCCAGGTAGCGAAAGCGGCCACTTTTCCCTTGAACCCTTTTTGCCTGTTCAGGAATTCCAGCACGTTTTCATTCTGGTTAAGGATCTTGTCGTTTGAATTCACGGCCGTGTCGGGATAGCCGGTAAAAATTTCATTGTAACCAGGATAAGAAAACCAGTAAGGGTTGGAGTTGTCGATCTTGTTGTCGAAACGACGGTTACCATAGAGCTGACCTTTTTCAGCAACGGTTTTCCATAAAAATGGAAACAGCTTTGCCCGGCTTTCCTGTTCCGTGGCGGCCGCATACTTTTTCTTCAGGCCTTCCCGGTCGCGGGTGAAAGTGGAATCGGAAGACAGCACCGGATCAAGCCCCTTGAATATCTCATGCCAGCGCATGCCATCGAGGGTTACCACTATTACGTTTTCAGTTTTCCGCTGCGAAAACGCGGTGGCGGAAATAAAGAGAAGAGTAAACAAAAGGATTTTTTTCATAAAACAAATTTTAAAAAAGGGCGGAACCTGGACAAGTTCCGCCGTTCGATTTAAACTGCTCGATTGCTATTGATTTGCCCGAGAGCGTTGAATAATGATTGTTCTATTTTACTAACCAAAGTTGTCCGTTGATGTCATCCTGCCCACCAAACTGTGCATCCAGTGCAGCTTTCAGGTTCTCTCCGTTTCTGTTGGCCTCATAAGAGGGGTAAGTCCAGCGGGAAGGGATCTTTCCGTTGTTACCGATGCCGACACCCTGGCTGAATGCAGGAATACCGGTACGGCGGTAATTGTAATAGGCTTCCCATCCGGAATTCTGGAAGAATGCCAGGTATTTTTGCAGGAGTATCTTGTTGAGACCGGCGGCGCCTGTTTCATACTTCACTCCAGCCTGGTTGTAGTAGGTATTGAAATCAAAATTGAAGCTGGTGGTCGTCCAGTCGCCCAATGATTTTCCGATGGCCAGGTAATAGGCATTATTGGTTCCGTCGTGGATGCCATAGAACGACTGAGAAGCCTGGATACCTTTCTTGTACCAAGTCTCAGCATCGCCGGTAATCCAGCCGCGATTGATCGCTTCGGCGATATTGAAGCAAAGTTCAGAATAACCGACCACGATAAAATCTTCCGCAGTAAATGTTCTGTAGTACCGGTAACGGTTGATGTGCGAGATGCTGTAGCTCAACGCCTGGCTCTCCATAACATCCAGCGATACACCAGTTCCCGGAGCCACGAACGCACGGAAATCGGTAGGCGCCCAGCTGTTATCATTTACCAGTTTCCAGGCGGGTTCGCAGGTAACCAGCACGCGCGGATCCTTGATATCGGTGCATCCTTTTACGTAGGTTTCAGCCATATTATATCGCAACGCATCAAATCCAAAGCTTACCGGGTTGGTGGAATAGTTGTTGATGTTGGCGATATAACGGTAAGAAAAATCATCGGCTGCACCAGTGAAAATAGGATTGGCTGTAGCATTGCCGATCACATCGGCAAAACGTTGTTTGATCTTCAGTTCGGCATCTGCTTCCTTCTTGCTCAGTGCAATCAATATACGGAGCTTGAAAGTATTGGCCAGCTTTCTCCATTTCATAAAATCTCCGTCATAGAAGAAATCACCTTTCAGCGTGTTGTTATTGGCTACGCGCAGGGCTTCGAAATCTGCATTTGCCTCGTCGAGCCATTGAATGATCTGAAGGAAAACCTGCTTCTGGGAATCATACTTAGGCTTGAGCGACTCGAGTCCTTTCACTGCTTCACTCATGGGAACATCTCCCATCAGCGAGGTCAGGTTATAAAAATAGTAGGCCTTCAGAAACTTTCCGATGGCATGATAAGGAGTCTTATCGTTGCCGGAGGCTTTAGAGGCTTCTTTCTCCATCTGAACAATATTCTTCAGGATCGAAAGATAAACATCGAAGGGACCGCCATTCCAGTTGTACTGATTATCTCCATAGTACTGGTAGTTGCGGCAGTAAAACTGGTTGTAGCGCGCCACGGCACCCCAGGGCTCCACTCCGCCTAGCCCGCCCGACAGGCTGTTGAGAAGCCTGTTCAGGATGAGGTTCGGAGGTACAGAGGTGGAGATGTTCGGGTTTTTCTGCAAATCTTCATACTTCTTGCTGCAGGAGGCTGCCAGCAGAATGGCGGCCAGCAGGAATATATTCGTGATCTTTTTCATTTTTGGATCGCTTAATGAGTTTAGAAAGTGAGATTGATGTTCACACCGAAACGACGGGTAGTAGGTGTCTGCAGATCTGAACTTCCGGCCTGGGTGAACTGATCAGGATCCACATCTTTGTATTTCTTCGGGAAAAACAGCAACAGGTTTCTACCCACGAAAGAAACTTCAGCTTTACGGATAAATGATTTGCCAAGAACTGCAGCGGGCAATGAATAAGTCAGCGTTACTTCACGAAGTTTCGCAAAAGTCTTATTGATGATATTCAGTTCCTGCAAGCTGGCATAACGGCTGGAATAGTTCTGAACAGAAGTGGCCTTTGTATTCTGAGCCACCGTCAGGTCTTTATAGTTGGTGATCTCCCCGGTGATCGGATCGAGGATGATGTTTCCGGTAAGCGTAATGCCCGGTTGCACCAGTGAACCTGCACCCACGTCATCGGGTCTGTGTTCGCCCCAAAGACCGGTAGCTGTTTCGAGGTGTCTTCCGCCCTGCAGGGTCTTCTGACGAACATAGTCGTGGAACTTACCGCCCACCACTCCGTCGAACTGGAAGCTCAGGCGAAAATCTTTATAGCTGAAACTGTTGGTAACACCCCATGACCAGTCAGGATCTGCTTCTCCCATGATTCTTCTGGCGCTGCCTTGTCCGGCATCGCGGAAACGCATCAGCAAACCATCGGAACCGTGTACCAGCTGACCATCAGGAGTACGGATGTAACCTTCACCATAGATCAGGTCAACCGGTGATCCGTCGTGGCTCCAGGCATCGGGGTTTGGATGTTTGATCCAGCGGCGATCGAATGTAGACCAGTTGGCTCCCACATTCCAGGAGAAATTTTTTGTTGTGATGGCTGTTCCGGTAAGAGATACTTCCCATCCGCGGTTGCGGTAGCTTCCGTAGTTGGCGATGATGCTGCTGTAACCGGATGCCGGTGAAATAATATCGGTACGGTTGTACAGCAGTTCCGATTTTGAATTGAACCAGGTTACGTTCAGGCCGAGGCGGTTCTTGAAGAAACGGAAATCGGCACCGAGTTCGATGGTTTTCTTGTTGTCTGCTTTCAAGGTAGAATCCAGCAATCCGTCGGCATAGCTGGCGCCGAGTTCATTGTTGTAAGTTCCGGAGTTGCTGATATTATAACCAATGGAGGTCAGGTCATAGATACCCATGTTGATGGGAGAATAATAATTCTGTCCGTATCCCTGGCCGGTACCGAACCCGATGCTGGGTTGTGCGATATTGGCATAGATCTGCGCGCTTCTTCCCTGGGCGTAAGAACCTCGCAGCTTGAGGAAGGTGAGTTGCGAAGGAAGGTTGAGGTAATCAGACAGTACAGTAGAAGCACCAAAGGAAGGATAGAAATAAGTGTTGTTTCCTTTGGGCAAGCTGCTGGCTTTGTCGAGACGGCCGGTCGCATTGAGGGTGGCGTATTTGCCGAGACCGAAATCAAATGAATAGTATCCGCTGATAAAGAGATTTTCCAGAGCAATGGATGCTGCTTTTCCCGGGCGCAGGGTATTGGCGAGGGTGTACAGGCCTGGCACGTTCAGGTAATCGGTAGAAGCAAAACTTCCGTTGTAACGGGCATTACGAACGTTACCGCCAACAAATCCATCCACAGTCAGGAAATTCTTCAGGAATTTGCTGTTGTACTTAACCTGCACTTCATTGTTCGCTTCAAAGAAAGTACGGCTGTCTTCCCGGTAGTCGCCCAGTCTTTCATCACGGCCATAGGCACCCGCAGATACCGGCATCATTTCCTGGCGGAAGATATTATAAGTAGAGATACCCGGGCGATACATGAATTCGAAATCTTTGGCAAACTTCCAGTTCAGGGAAACATAGCCATACACATCATTCTTATAGTGGGGGCGAAGCCATTCGTACACCATGAACCAGGGGTTGTTGTAGCGTTGGTATTCGGCATAGATCTGTTGTGTACCGATCTTGCCGGGCTGCCAGTAGTTGCGCATATCATCCATACTCCAGTCGGCACCGGCCCAGATAACCACGTTATAGATCATGCTGTTGGGGCCATAGTTAACATCCGGGAAATTGGGAGAATACTGGCGGCTGTAGTTGATATCAGCAGTCAGTCGCAGCTTGCTGCTGAATGTATAACCGGCGCTCAGGTTGAAGTTGGTGGTGTTCAGCGCCATGTTGGGAACGATCGCCTTCTGATAGGTATGTCCAACACCAAATCGCAGATCATATTTTTCGCCGCTGGCGGCAATGGCCACGTGATTGGTGCTGAGGATGCCTGTATTCAGGAATTTCTTCAGGTTGTCTTTTCCGCGGGCGATCCAGGGAGTAGGAATGATATTTCCTGTAAACTTGGATCCGTCACCGAAGGTCGTAACATACGTATTGGAAGGATCTACTTTTCCGTCGTACTGAGGGATCAATTGTCCATCGAAGCGGGGTCCCCATACATCGTAATCATTGTCATTCACTCCACCACCTACGCCGTCTTTGAAAGCATACTTGCCTCTTGAGCCCGGACCGTAAGTGTCCTGGTAGATCGGGAAAGCCAGGAATCCCTTATCGAACATGGTGCTTGAGTTGAACTCGATGGAATATCCGCGTTTGTCTTTGGTTCCTTTCTTGGTATTGATAACGATGGCTCCGTTACGCGCCAGACTTCCGTAGAGCGCAGAAGCGGTTTGACCTTTCAGAAAGGTATAGCTCTCGATATCATCCGGGCTGATGTTCCAGGTATCGGTAGTAATAGGCACCCCATCTACCACGAACAATACGTTACCTTCTCCTCTGAAATTGATGGAAGGCTGACGCAACAGTTCGTTGTTAATATTCACCACCAGGCCGGCTACCTTACCTTTCAGGCTATTGATGGCATTGGGTTCGCGGGCCTTCACCAGGTCGGCGGTCTTTACTTCCTGGATAGAATAGGTAAGCCGCTTGGCTTCTTTCTTGATACCCAGCGCGGTTACCAGTACTTCACTCATCGAACGGGGATCCTGTTCGAGGGTAACCACATAGGTGTTTTCATTACCAATGGTCAGCTCGGTTTGTTTGATTCCTACTCCGCTGAATAAAAGCACATCACCGGTTTTGGCATTGATAACAAAAGTGCCCTCCGCAGTGGTGGATACACCGGTTTTACTGTCCTTGATCATGACCGAAACACCGGGAATACCCGTCTGGTCTTTGGAAGAAACGGCCTTACCGGAAATCAGTCTTGTGGCCTGAGCTTGCACAAGAAAAGGCATGGCCAAGAGAAAAAACAGAGCCACCCATTTTCCAGGGGCGTGTCGAAACGCTGGCATAAACAGAAGTTTTGATTGTTTGTGAGAGAGATTTTGATTTCAGCGCGAAGCTATACAGGTAGTATTAAGCCGGATTTATGCCAAGATGAATGAATGCTTAACGAAATGTTATGTAAATATATCCGCACACGTTTGCGTTGCTTATTAAAACAACGATAACCTGCAGTTCATATTAAATACACAAAGATTGATCTACTTTGTAAAACCCAACTCCGGATGGAAAGACGCGCAGTAGACGTAGTCGTAATTTCAGATGTACACCTTGGAACCTTCGGTTGCCGGGCCAAGGAACTGGTAGCTTATCTTAAAAGCATCAATCCCAACATTCTTATCCTGAACGGCGATATCATAGATGGCTGGCAATTCTCCCGCCGCTATTTTCCCGCGCCGCATATGGCGGTCATCAAGGAAATCCTCAACCTGATGATGAAAGGCACACGGGTCTTTTACATTACCGGCAATCACGACGAGTTGCTGCGGCGTTATACGGATTTCAACCTCAGCAATTTCACGTTAACCGATAAGCTGGTACTGGAGATCAATCATAAGATGACCTGGATCTTTCATGGTGATGTTTTCGACAATACTACCAAGGGCAGCGCAAAACTACTGGCCAAACTGGGCAGCAACGGTTACGGAATGCTGATCCTTTTTAACCGCGCTGTAAATGCGGTGTTGAAACTGGCGGGCAAAGAACCGGTTTCGATCTCAAAAAGCATTATGGCCAGCGTCAACAAGGCGGTCACCAAAATCAACGATTTTGAACAGATCGCGGCAGAACTGGCCATTGAAAAAAAATTCGATTACGTCATTTGCGGACATATCCATCAGCCGCAACAACGGGTAATAGAAACGGAAAACGGCAAAGTCACCTACCTGAACAGCGGCGACTGGGTGGAGCACCTGACGGCGCTGGAATACCACCACGACAACTGGAAGATCTTTACCTACAACGAAAAAGACTTCGAACATACAGCCATCCAGGTAGAAGCCAATCCGAATGTAATTACCGACGAGATCAGTTTTTATATCAATTCACTCGCTATATAAATTAACAACATGAAGATTTTTTATGCCGTACAGGCCACCGGAAACGGACATATCAGCCGCGCCATGGAGTTATTGCCTTACCTCCAGCAATACGGAAAGGTGGATATTTTTCTGAGCGGCGCCAACAGCACGCTTACCCTCGACGCTCCCGTTAAATTCAGGAGCAGGGGGCTGAGCCTTTTTTACACCTGCGAAGGCAGCCTGCATTATCCGAAGATCGTAAAGAACATCTCTCCCTGGAGGATCATGAAAGAGGTAAGAGATCTGCCAGTTGAAAAATATGATCTGGTCATCAATGATTTTGATTGCATCACCTCGCTGGCCTGCTCAAAAAAGAAAATCCCTTCGGTCAACTTCGGTCACCAGGCGAGCTTTCTTTCTCCCCACACCCCCAGACCGGATAAACCCAGCAAGGTGGGTGAATGGATACTGAAGAACTACGCCAGAGCCACTCACCACATCGGCCTGCATTTCCAGTCTTACGATGATTTCATTTTCTCGCCAGTCATCAAGGAAGACATCCTCCAGGCAACGCCCTCCAACCGCGGATACATCACGGTATATCTCCCCTCCTATTGCGACCAGCAGTTAAAAACAACTTTCAGCCAATTCACGGATCATCAGTTTGAGATATTCTCCCACCAGAAGAAACAAATTACCAGGGAGGGAAATATTACATTTTACCCCGTCGGTAAAAATGAATTCAACCGCAGCCTGGTAAACTGCCACGGCATCATTACCGGCGGCGGATTTGAAACACCCGCCGAAGCGCTCTATCTCAAAAAGAAAATCATGTCGATCCCCATCCAGGGGCAGTACGAACAACAATGCAATGCCGCCGCGCTGGCTAAGCTTGGTGTTCCGGTTCTTCCGAAAATTACAGACGATTTCGACGATCATTTCAACAACTGGATAAACCAGCCCCGGGCTCCGCAGGTTATTTATGAACACAGTACCGACTCCATCATCCAGAAACTCATGTTACGCTGCAGCAGCCTCCGCTTCGAACTGGACTTCACCTATCCTGATCTTATCTTTAACTAACGCAGAGAACGCAGATTCCGCAGAGAACGCGGATCGTAGTTATTAAAACCGGAAACTTAAAAGGTTTCACTCTTTGTTCAGTGTGTAACTTCTACTTGAAGTTGTATACTGATATTTTTTTCGAGATTGTGTAGGAGACAGCTCTTGACAACTGATCAGGATAAAGTACGGTTGTAAATCTTTTGTCAAAGTCTGGCGTATCAGTTTTATTTACTCCCTCTGCATATTCCGCGCAAATCTGTGTAATCTGCGCCAAAAAAAGATCCCCGGGTGGAAACCCAGGGATACTGTCACATGAGAAAAATTCTGATTAGATAACCAAATTAATCATTGAATAACCAAAAGAACTACGGCCTGCAAGTTGCTTCGGCAATGTTACTTCAGCGTAAAAAACTGTTATCCTAGTATTAAGACTTTCGACAGCCGGCATTTTTGTCGTCGTCTTCTTCCCCTTGTGTTGTTGCAAAAAAAATCTCCCCCGGAAATCCGGGGGAGCTAACTATTGCATCGAAAAAGAGTATTAGACGAGAATTATTTTCCGTTGAAGGAAGTCCATCCTTTCCACCAGGTGGCATCTTCTCCGGCAGGCGCGATGGCTCCGCGGAAAGTAACCACTTTGAAGAAGGGATCTGCCACTTTCGCATCAGTAAAGGCAGCGCCGTTCAGGATTTTCTGGTTACCATTGGAACCGGCAAATGGAGTCGGATCGGGAGCTGTATAGTTGAAAGGCTGAATCAATTTTGCATCAGATGAGTTGGTCAGGATATCGTTGTTATAGAAAGCGCTGGTGAACCAGGTCAGCATGCTGGCATCTGATTCGCCTGTAGGCGCGCTTCCGCTAACGGAATACTTGACATTAATGGTATTTCCCGCGAGGGTAGTATTGCGGATGCGAAGCGTACTGTCTTTGATGTTCAGGTCGGTGGGTGAACCGGTGCTCGCATCGATCAGGATGCCCTGGGGCCATCCCATGATGATTGAGTTGTAAATAGAAAGAGCCGAATTTCTGCGGATCTGTGCACCTGCGCGGAACAAGGAGTTACCGGCATTGTTCAGGGTAGCACGGGGGCCGATGGCAGTGATATTGGAGAATACCGCGCTGGTTTTTGGGGTAACGGTAGTTCCGCTGGCGTTATTATCACTCTCGAATGCTTCTGAAGTAGAGATGTCGGCAATTAGGGAGTCACGGATTACCAGTCCGAACTGAACCTTACCGGAAAATCCATTGTCTGTATCGAAGTCGTCATCCTGTGTTTTATAAGCGATCAGGTATTTACAGTTAACGGTTCCGCCAAACCATTCGTAAGCGTCGTCCTTGGCATAGGTCACCTGAACGTGATCGATGGTAGTACCGCTTCCTACAGCAGCCATGGTAAGGCTGTTGATTTCTTTATCGGGCTGAAAGGCGTATCCTGCATATTCGATCCTTACATATTTGAGTGTTCCTGAATTGTCGTCGGAAACCGGTGTCGGAGCGGCGGCATCACCGGATCCGGCCAGTCCGTCGCCATTGGCGTTGTCGATGCCACCTTCTACCTGGTACAATCCGTTTACACCATTGAAGCTGGTGTTGATGGGAGCTTTACCGCAAAGTACGATTCCGCCCCAGTCGCCGGAGCTCGGGTTGGGAGCGGCCGAGGTGAAGATGATGGGTTCTGTAGCGGTACCCACTGCATTGATCTTTGAACCGCGGGTGATGATGAGCGCAGCCACATCACTGCCGCTGAATGAACCTTTGATAACGGTTCCGGCCTCCACATTCATGGTATGGTTACCTACCATATAAACAAGACCTTTCAGGATGTAGGTGTTTTCTTTGCGAAGGGTGGTATCTGCATTGATCCTGCCAGAGAGGGTGATCGTCTGGCCGGTGCTTCCACCGCCGGGGCCGGGCACAATGATAATTTCCTTTTCACCGTCCATTTCAATCTTGCGGCAGGCGTTGAAAGCGATCCCTGCAAAAGCGACTAAAAACAAAATACTCTTTTTCATCTGTGTTTTATTTGTGTTTAGAGTGTTATTTATAACGAATAGCTAAAAGTGATACCGAAGGTTGTTCCGAATTTCCGGGTGAAACGGTAAGCGTCTTTACCTTTCTGGAAACTGGTTTTGCTATCAGCATTCTGATAGAAATACTGTGTCTGGTTGAGGATGTCCTGAACATTCAGCCTGATCTCGGCCTTGTTCTTGAGAAACTTTTTGGAAGCCTGGAAATCAAGCAGCCCTCTGGGTGCTTCATAGATATCCGGTGAACCGGCACCGGAGGTGAGGTCACCAACGAGGTAAATTCTTTCTCCGATCTGGTTATAAAGAAGGGTAAAATTCAATCCGGCTTTTTCCCAATCATACAACAGGCCGAGGTTGATCAGGTAGGGCGATTGTCCCTGAAGCGGACGATCCACCTGGAAACCCTTGTCTTTGATCCGGCTGTAGATATACGCCGCGTTGGCCTGGAAGGTGAAGTTTTTTAAGCCTTTGATGAAATCAAGCTTCTTACGGAACTCCACTTCAGCACCATAAGAAGTTGCCTTTTCGGGGTTCTGGAAACTGAAAGTGCTGGCACCACCGCTTCCTTCGTTGAAAATCTGCTCGATGGGCTTGTCGAAATATTTGTAGAACACTCCGGCAGTCAACACTTCACCTGCTTTAGGGTAGAGTTCATAACGCAGATCGAAGTTGGTTACTTTGGTTCTTTCAAGATTAGGATTACCCTGAACAGAAGCATTCAATTCAAAATCATAAATATTCAGGAACGACAGCTCCCTCAACTCAGGTCTGATCACAGTTTGTGATCCTGACAAGCGCACATTCGTTTTGGCATTCACTTTATAAGTGGCATTCAAACCGGGCAGGAAGTCTGTGACCTGTGTATGGGTATGACGGGGATCATATTTCTTAACACTGCCCACCAGCTGATCGTAGTTCTCCACGCGAAGTCCCCAAACTATTCGGAGAGCGTCGGTGAACTGGTTGTCGAACTGGAGGAAACCACCATTCAGAATAGTATTGGCCAGGTAACGGAAAGTATTTCCCTTGATCGCATCGAAACCAAATTTATTACCGGTACCATCCCCAAAATTAGCCGCATCAAATACCACATCAGCTGCCAGCTGACGAAGCGCGTCATTGTCAATCGGGAGGTAATTGGCAAATAGTTTGGCATCATACAGGCGATCCTTGATCTGCAGCATGTAGCCTCCTTTCAGGGCCTGGCTTCTGCCACCGAACATTTTGAAATTATAAGTCAGGTCACCGCCGGCGGTATAGATATAGTCGCTGAGGTTTTGATAGATGCGGCTTCCGCTCTGTTGCGAAAGGGTGTTGGAGATAACGAGCCTGTAAGGATTGTTGCTTCCCTGCGATTTTGAATAGAGGATCCTGCGCTGATCGGGAATGTATCCGTCCAAAATATTAAAGGCGCCGTACCACTTCAGTTTGAGTGGCTTCAGCAGGGTATGATCGCCGGAAGCCTGTACGGTGAAGAAGGTATTCTGTTTGAAGGTCAGTTCCGTTCCGGTCAGGTCATCATCACGGTTGTAGTCGATACCATTTCTGCGGGTAACGTAATTGGGAGAGTTAACGTTTACGATCGATTTGAAAGATATCTTGTTGAAATTATCGAGTTGAATGCTGAGGCTTCCCAGTGCGCCCACCTGCACATCCTGGATATAGCGGTCATCTTCAAAATTATAGTTGGTACTGAACACATTTCCGGAGAGGGAATTGGACCGGTTCATCAGTTTCAGGTAGCGGTTCGTTTTATTATAAGTAACACCCAGCGTACCTCCGATGGTTTTACCAAAGAGTTTTGTATTGAATCCGCCGTTCAACTGGAACGAAGTATTCAGGGGAGCCGATGTTTTTTCGGGAGACCAGGCGTTCCTCATCTGTTTGCCGATGGCAGTCTTCTCTGCCGGAGTCAATACGTCAAACTCCGATTTTGTAATGTAGGAGGAAGGCAATCCACGGGTTCCATCGTCGATACCCAACCAGTCGGTTTTACCGCCCTTGTCTTTGTAAAAATCTTTTCCGATCGTTTGTGAGTTGAAGCCTGTTCCTACCTGCACGTTTAAAAAACCTTTGGAAGGAATGTCTTTGGTATTTACCTGGATCAGGCCACCTGCCCATTCGCCGGGATATTCCGGAACAAAAGCCTTATTGATAACAATATTATCAATCATTGCCGCCGGGATCAGGTCGAAAGAAAATGTTTTGCGATCGGGCTCGGTGCTGGACAACAGGATTCCGTTCAGCATGGCCTGGTTGTATCGATCGGCCAGGCCCCTTACAATGATGAAGCGGCCTTCCTGGATGCTGGCGCCCGGTGTGCGCTTCAATACTTCACCGGTATTTTTATCCGGCGAGCGGCGGATCGTTTCAGCAGAAATAACAGAAGCGACCGTATTGGTGTTCTTTTGAAAAGAGATCATGGAAGCGGCCGTTTCGCGGCGGGCATTGGTTCTGTTGGCGGTTACCGTAACAGCCCCGAGGTTTTTGCTGGACACATTCAGCACGATGTTGAGATCGGTAACTTTTCCTTCGAGCACTTCAATGTCTTCTACCGTCTTCTTTTCATATCCCACTGCAGAAAACTCGAGTGTGTATTTTTTACCGGCAGCCAGGGTGAGCAGAAAATTACCTTCCACAGAACTGGTAACACCTCCGGGCGCGCCGGTGATTTTGACAGATACTCCGGCAACGGGTTCATTCTTTTCATTCAGAATTTTTCCGGATATCTTACCGGTTTGAGCCAATACAGTAAAAGAACAAATCAGCAGGGCGAGGAGAAGGAGGAAATTTTTGTTCACGAGTAACTGTTTATTTGCGGGCAAAAGTATCCCCGCACTGTTAACGCCCTGTTACTCCAATGTGATCGAATTGTGACCTCAATGTTACCGGAATGTTACCTGCGCCTGTCAGAAGCGGTATTGCAGGCGGCAGGTGAAGATATTATCGGCTAAATCGCCCGTGTAACCTGCCAGGTTGGTGCTTTCATTGTTAATAAAATGATACCACAGCATCAGCTTCACATTCTCGTTGATATAATAGTTATAGCCCATGCCATAGGTAGTATATTTAATATTGGTGGCGTTCACACTCGTTCCGGCCTTACCTATTTCTTTGCCGGCTACCCGGCTGTTGGGATCAAACCAGTCAAGCTTGAAGACCACCTGGTGATGGGTGTTCACGATGTTTTGCAGGAAATAGATAAATGCGCCATTGAAAGGCCGTATATAATATCCTTCGGTAGCGCCGAGCAATAGACCGGGTGTTTCACTGGAAGCCAGGCTGGCGGTTTGTGTTCCCCACCAGTATTCGCCCCTGAGTTCGGTAAATCCCCAGGGGTGTTTGAACTTGATCTGCCCGTCGAAACCATAATATTTCCGGGGGTTCTTGGTTCCGATGTTATCAGCAGATGAATCCACCACAAACGATTCGCCCGCTCCGGTCCTTTCCAATTTATATCGGTACCTGTTGCTTTGCAGAATTCCTCCATTTAAATAAGAGAACCCTGCAGACACCGTCACTTTTTTGCTAATGGGGTAAGGCTTCAGGGCGATCCTTCCGATGATGTCTTTGTATTGGTCAAATTCGCCCGGACCGTTCAATCCCTGCCCGTTGAAGACTCCGAAATCAATTTTTAAGAATCTAAGTTTCGCCTGCGGGTTTCTTGAATCCAGGCTGATCATCGCCCCCAGGTCTCTTTCCACTTTCATCAGCGTTTGCGACATGCGGCCCCGTTCGGGCGATTCGCGGTCGGAAGATGCGAGGTTGACTTCGTACCCGAAAGGCCGGGCAAACATACCTGTGGTGAATGAAAACCGCCTCCATTTATTTTCAAACAAACGAATCCAGGCATCCCGAACATTTACTCCTCTCTCAGTGGCGTCTATCTGAAAAACAAATTGCATCGATGGCTGCTGCAGTGGGTTGGACCTTACATAGTCGAGCCTGATCCGGCTGCGGCGAAGCATGAACCGATCATTGGAATTTGGCGCGAAATCTCCCCCTTCGAAATTCTTTGCACCCTTCGATTGCGCCACCTGGAACTGTGGTTGAATATACCCGCTGAACCGAAGCCTGTCATATCTGCTATAAATATCAAGTATCCCCTTGGCTACAGATTTACTGGTATCAATCATATCCATTAAAAACTGACTTTCAGCTACTTGAGAAAGACATAAAATGCTAATAAGAATGGCGATGCGGCGGAGAGTTAACAATTGCTTCATGTTAAGTTAACATTGGCGCAAAGGTAAAAGGCTCAAAAACGCCCCGTATTAAGAAATTGTTACCAAATATTTCCGCTTGCCGGGATGGTCTATTTAGAGTAATCTTTGCGCAAAATTTTGTTCCATGGGATTGAATTCAATCATGAAGCTTTTTACGCCAAAAGACAGGGTATTCTATTCTCTTTTTGAAGAAGTTGCCGATAACGTATCTGCAATGGGCAAGACTCTTAAAGAAGTGGTGACCGAGCCTGATTTTGACAAAAGAGCTTCCATCATCTCCAAAGTGGAAGACCTGGAACACCAAAATGATGAAATGACTCACCGCATCTTTACGGAGCTCGGCCGCAATTTCATCACCCCCTTTGATCGCGAGGACATTCACTACCTCGCCTCGGCGCTGGATGATATCTGCGATTACACATTCGCTACCGCTAAAAAGATCAATTTTTACAAGATCAACCCGAACGATCAGGGGATCCAGAAAATGGCCGACCTGATTGAACAGGGCTGTGACCATATCCGCACTGCCGTAAAAGAATTGCGCAACATGCGTAACATGCGCAGCATTACCGATGCGCTGGTGAAGGTGAACAGTATCGAAAACCAGGCCGACGACATATTCGATCTCAGCATCGACCGGTTGTTCGAAACAGAACCCGATGCGAAAGAAGTGATCAAGAAAAGAGAAATCTACCAGGTGATGGAGGTGGTAACAGACAAATGCGAAGACGCAGCCAATGTTATCGAGTCCATCATTATCAAATACGCATAATTAAAGTGCAGGAATCAGCTTTCTCATACTTCCATTCGCATTCATTATGACCTTTCTAGTTATTATTATTGTACTGGCGCTGGTATTTGACTACATCAACGGCTTTCATGACGCAGCCAATTCCATCGCCACGATCGTTTCTACCAAGGTATTAACCCCCTTCCAGGCTGTGCTCTGGGCAGCGATCTTCAACTTCGCCGCTTTTTTTGTTTCCAAATATGTTGTCGGTGAATTCAAGATCGGGAATACCATCGCCAAATCAGTGAACGAACATTTCATTACTCTCGAAGTGATATTCGCCGGCCTGGTGGCAGCCATTTCCTGGAACCTGCTTACCTGGTGGTTTGGAATTCCGTCCAGCTCGAGCCACACCTTATTGGGTGGATTTATGGGCGCCGCGCTGGCCAATGCAGGACATCTCTCCAAAGACGGAATCGATGTCATTAACTATGCCAAGGTAATTCCTACTTTCCTGTTCATCTTCATGGCTCCCCTGATCGGTATGGTGATCGCCTTTATCATCACGTTACTTATCATCAATCTGTTCCGGAAGGCAAACCCGTATCGGGCCGAGAGCTGGTTTCGGCGGTTGCAGCTGGTTTCTTCTGCCTTGTTCAGCCTGGGCCATGGTGGCAATGATGCGCAGAAAGTGATGGGTATTATCGGAGCCGCCTATATTTTTTATGAAAAGCAGCGCGGTGTCGACATGAGCTTTACCCAGTTTGTAAATACCCATATGTGGGTTCCGCTGGCCAGCTTTACCGCCATTGCCATCGGCACTATGAGCGGTGGCTGGAAGATTGTAAAAACAATGGGAACCCGTATCACCAAAGTAACGCCGCTGGAAGGTGTCAGTGCTGAAACAGCCGGCGCCCTGACGCTCTTCCTGACCGAGAAACTCGGTATACCGGTGAGTACCACACATACCATCACCGGATCCATAATCGGGGTGGGTGCTACCAAACGCTTGTCGGCTGTAAGATGGGGCGTAACCATCAACCTGCTTTGGGCATGGATCCTTACCATACCTGTGAGCGCCATACTGGCTGCCGCTGTTTTCTACATCATGAAACTGTTTATATAAATGAGTGGGCGTCGTTTCCCGATGCCTTAGTAATGAATCAACCAGCCCTTCGGCTGGTTTTTTTATGCCCGGCCACAACGGAAACAGCAATTGGTGCAGACGCAGCTTGTAACGGAAGCGATCTCCACTTCCATTTTCAACCCTTTCTCCTTACCTTGGCAATAATTTTACCATTAACCTGTTGTAATACAAAAAACTAAAATCCGTGAAAGGAATTATTTTAGCCGGGGGTTCCGGAACCCGCCTGCACCCCATTACCTACGCCATCAGCAAACAGATCATGCCGATCTATGACAAGCCGATGATCTATTATCCCTTGTCGACCCTAATGCTGGCGGGTATTCGCGAAATACTGATCATCTCCACCCCTTACGACCTTCCTCAATTCCAGCGCCTGCTGGGAACGGGTGAAAACCTGGGGCTTTCGTTTTCGTACGCCGAACAAGCCGTTCCCAACGGACTGGCGCAGGCATTCGTAATCGGTGAAAAATTCATCGGCAACGACAATGTAGCACTGGTACTGGGTGACAATATATTTTATGGCGCCGGACTGGGAGAACAGCTGGCCCGCAATACCGAGCCCGAAGGCGGAATTGTATATGCCTACCATGTGAGCGACCCGGAAAGATATGGCGTAGTGGAGTTCGACAGGAACAACCAGGTCATCTCCATTGAAGAAAAACCACAGAAACCAAAAAGCAATTACGCCGTTCCGGGATTGTATTTCTACAATAATGAAGTAGTGCAGATTGCCCGGGACCTGAAACCCAGCCCCCGCGGGGAATATGAAATTACCGATGTAAATAAAGAATATCTTCGCCGCAACAAGCTCAAGGTGTCGATCCTCGACAGGGGAACGGCCTGGCTCGATACCGGCACTTTCGATTCCCTGATGCAGGCTTCGCTGTTTGTACAGGTGATCGAACAACGCCAGGGAATCAAGATCGCCTGTATCGAAGAAATAGCCTATCGCAAAAAGTTCATCGATAGCAAACAGCTCGAAAAAATGGCCCAACCCCTGCTGAAGAGCGGTTATGGTCAGTACCTCATGAATATATTATCTGAAGAATAAACTCAAAAAGGCCCTTATAACATGAGCAAGATTCTAGTCACCGGTGGCTGCGGATATATCGGATCACATACTATTGTAGACCTCGTTGAAAACGGATATGAAGTGATCTCCGTTGACAACAATTCCCGATCCTCCACCCGACTGCTGGAAGGAATTGAAAAAATTACCGGCAAAAAAATAAAGAATTACAAAGTCGATCTCTGCAATTTCGACGACACCTACGCGATCTTTACCGAGAACGACGATATTGAAGGCATCATTCATTTTGCCGCTTTCAAAGCGGTGGGTGAATCGGTGGAGCAGCCGCTGCTGTATTTCGAAAACAACCTGGTGTCGCTGATCAACCTGCTCAAATGCGTGCAGGAATTTCACATACCCAGTTTTGTGTTCTCCTCTTCCTGCACCGTGTACGGCAATCCCGACAAGATCCCGGTAACGGAAAGCACTCCGCCCAAACCGGCGGAATCACCCTATGGATACACCAAACAAATGGGTGAGCAGATCATCAACGAATTTGCCAAGGCAAACCTGACTCAGGCTATCCTGCTGCGTTATTTTAATCCCGTGGGGGCGCATCCCAGCATCTTACTGGGCGAACTGCCGCTCGGAAGGCCCGCCAATCTGGTACCGGCCATTACGCAAACAGCAATCGGCAAGCTGCCTCTGATGACGGTTTATGGAAACGACTACGATACCCGCGACGGATCCTGCCTGCGCGATTTCATACATGTAAGCGATATCGCCCATGCCCATACGCTCGCCATTCAATACCTGCAGCAGGCAAAAAACAGCAAGCGTTGTGAAGTGTTCAACCTCGGTACCGGCAATGGTGTTACCGTGCTGGAAGCCATCAGGGCTTTCGAGAAAGTGAGCGGACAAAAACTGAACTATGTCATCGGGCCACGCCGCCCGGGTGATGTGATCGCAATCTATGCCAATAACGATCATGCCCGTAAAACACTCGGCTGGAATATCAGGTTCGGCCTGGAAGATATGATGAGTACCGCCTGGCGATGGGAACAAAAACTGAAGAACGACGAATTGTTTTATCAGAAGAATACAACCGGATTAAACTAATCAGACAATGTGGATCAAATCGGTTATGCTGTTTGTATGCCTGTTCACTGCTTGGGAAGCGGCAGACCTGGAGAAAAGAACCGTGCTCGATGGCAAGGTGGAATTACTGCTGCCGAAAGACTGGAAACCGATGAAGGAAGAACTGATCAAAAAAAAATATCCCGGAGCCAGGCCTCCCAAACTTGTATACAGTGATGTAAGCGGCGCCGTCAGTATTGCATTCAATCAAACCGACAGCAAGGCCAATGCCGCTACCCTTGATAAATACAAGGAAGTGCTGAAGGAAGGATTGAAAAACGCCTACCCCGATGCCACCTGGGAAGAAGAAAGCATCCGCGAACTGAACGGCAAAAAAGTAGGGATCTTCAAAGTCACTACTGACACCCCCGATGATCGCATCTACAACTATATGCTGTTTACCGACCTCAACGGCACCCTGCTGATCTGCTCTTTCAATTGCACCCAGGGCCGCCTGAAAACCTGGAAACCCATTGCCGAACAGATCATGGGATCGCTGACTTTCAAAGAATAGGCAAACAGGCTGAAAACCTGTATAATTTCCTCCGTTCCGGGGAAAATGAAAGGCGAAAAAGGGTGATCGCTAACCTAACTTTTCCTTTACTTTGCAGCACCAAATTTTAAGCATGTTAAAGGATATACAGTCTACCGGACAAAAAGATACCCGTAGTGGGTTTGGAGATGGAATCGTTGAAGCCGCGCGCAAAAACCCAAACGTAGTGGCGCTCACTGCCGACCTGGCCGGTTCACTGAAGCTTAATCAGTTTATCAAAGAGTTTCCCGAACGTTTTATACAGTGCGGTATCGCCGAAGCCAATATGATTGGCATTGGTGCCGGATTGACGATTGGCGGAAAAATTCCTTTTACCACCACGTTCGCCAACTTTTCTACCGGTAGGGTATATGACCAGATCCGTCAGTCGGTAGCGTATTCAGGCAAAAACGTCAAGATATGCGCCTCCCATGCTGGTCTTACCCTCGGAGAAGATGGCGCCACCCACCAGATACTGGAAGATATTGGCCTCATGAAAATGTTGCCCGGTATGACCGTGATCGTGCCCTGCGATTACGCGCAAACAAAAGAGGCAACCATGGCCATTGCCGATTATGAAGGTCCGGTTTACCTCCGTTTCGGCCGACCCGTATGGCCCATTTTTACTTCCGGTCTTCCCTTTGAAATCGGAAAGGCCCAGTTCTTTAGCGAAGGAACCGATGTATCGATCTTCGCCTGCGGACACATGGTTTGGAAAGCCATCGAAGCCGGACGAATTCTCGAAGAGAAAGGCATCAGCGTGGAAGTCGTAAACATACATACCATCAAACCGCTCGATACAGAAGCCGTTCTTCGTTCCATCCGTAAAACAAAATGCGCCGTAACCGTAGAAGAACATAATATCATTGGCGGCCTCGGTGATTCCATCGGGCAGGTTGCCGCCAGCCATTTCCCCGTTCCTATAGAATACATTGGCACCAATGATACTTTTGGAGAAAGCGGAACCCCTACCCAGTTGCTCCAGAAATATGGTCTGGATACTCCCAATATTGTTGCCGCTGCCGAAAAAGTGCTGAAAAGAAAATAAAGGAACCAGGAGAATCTGCGAAGGCTTTCCCGCATAAAATATTTTCTTTCGCCGTTAAACCATGGTTGCAAAATCTGTTCTAACCCAACTTAAATGCTAACCTATGGCGGTAACCACTCAAGATACCGAGTTACTGATGCAGTTCCGGGATCCGGCTACCAGGGAAAAAGCTTATACTACCATTATCCGGAAATACCAGGAACGTCTTTACTGGCACATTCGCCGCATGGTGGTTGACCACGACGATGCCAATGATGTACTTCAAAATGTCTTCATCCGGGTATGGAATGGCCTGGAAAACTTCAGAGAAGATTCTCAACTCTACACCTGGCTTTACAGAATCGCTACCAATGAATGCCTGACCTTTCTGGAACAGGCCAAAAAACGCGCCTCCGTATCCCTTTCTGATGTGGAAAACAGCCTGGAGAACAAGGTAAAAGCCGATAAACACTTCGATGCCAACAAGTTGGAATGGAAGCTACAAGTGGCGATCCAGCAATTGCCTGAAAAACAGAGAGTTGTATTCACCCTGCGTTATTACGACGAAATGCCATATGAAGAAATGAGCCGTGTGCTGGATACTTCCGAGGGGGCATTGAAAGCCAGCTACCATCATGCAGTAAAAAAAATTGAGGATTATATCCTGAATCATTAAACTTTAAGCTGATTTTTTGATCTCATACAGTGTATGAACAACAGGAAAAACATAGAAAACGAGTGGAGGGCGCTGGCGCCGGGAGTCGATCCCATCAGCCCTGTTGTACCATACCGGGTTCCGCAGGGATACTTCGAAGGGTTTCCGGAAACAATGACCTTGCTGGTTCAAGCCGATCCGGTTGTTGCCATTCCCGGCCTGAACAGGCAACGTGGTTACCAGGTACCTGCGGGATATTTTGAAGACTTTGCCGATGCCATGCTCACAAAAGTGAAGGCCCTCGATCAGGGTTCGGCCAGCGAAGAAACAGAAGCGCTTTCTCCCCTGCTGGGTGCACTGGGCCGTGAGATGCCTTTTGCCATTCCTGCAGACTATTTCAGCGAGCTACCTGCAAATATTACTGATGGTGCCCGCGCCATTGAAATGGTAAATGAAGAACTCGAGAACCTCTCGCCGATGATGAGCCAGTTACGTACGGTTCAACCCTATAAAGTACCCGCAGGATATTTTGAAGGGCTCGATCAAGTCATGCTGGAAAAGGTTGCACAACCTAAAGGCGGAAAGCTGATCTCCATGGGCGGAGCCCGGAAATGGATGCGCTATGCCGCAGCGGCTGCTGTTGCCGGACTGATATTCATTGGCGCGATGCGGATTTTTGGAGGTAAAAATGTAGACGGTACTGTTCCCGGAATTGCCGGTATTTCTGATACAGAAATCATCAAATACCTCGAGCAGCAGAATGGCGATCCCGTTCCGGCTGTGGCCGAAAGCACCGGTAGTGATGTGAATTTTACCGCTTCCGATATGAAAGATATGCTGGCTGATATTTCTGATGAAGAATTGCAGAAATATGTTGATCAGCAGGTAGCCGGAGAAACATCTATTACAAACTAATCACCCGATAATGTCATGAAAAAGTTTTTACTCATATTCTGTATGTTCCTGGGACTGGGGATGATGGGTTTTGCGCAGGATAATGATGGGGGTAGGATCCAGGCATTGAAGATTGCCTATCTCACCAAAAAGCTCAATCTGAGCCCGGAAGAGGCGCAGAAGTTCTGGCCGGTCTATAATAAGTACGAAGACGAAATCCGTAAGGTGAAGTTGGACAACCGGGCAGATGAATTGAAGCGGGAAGAAAAAATCCTGGAGGTTCGTAAGAAATTCAATGGAGAATTCCTGAAAGCATTGTCGAGCGAGAAAGTGAATTCATTTTTCAGGGTAGAAAAGGATTTCAACAACTTCCTGCAAAAGGAGATGATGGAAAGGCGCCAGCAGCGAATTGAACGCAACCGCCTCAGACAGCAATAAAAATTTCAGCAAGGTCTACAATCGCACCCGATTAAAGATGGTGTTTTTCATAGGTTAGCAACGGCCGGCTCTGTTAAGAGCGGGCCTTTTTTTTAACGCAGATTGCGCGGATTACACGGATTGAGCGGGATAATATCATTTTTTGGAAGGAAAGAAACACTTCAGAGCACTGCTGAAATGGTAATTTGTTGAATGGATTACCTACACAGCGAATTGACAAAGAAAATAATCGCGATTGCCATATCAATTCATAAAGAATTGGGGCCGGGATTTAAAGAAGTGATTTATTGCGATGCGCTTGAATTAGAATTTCACCGACACCTGATTCCTTTTGAAAGGGAAAAAGAATACTATGCCTTTTACAATGGGATTCGCTTACAAAGGAAGTTTAAGGTCGATTTTGTCCTATTCGGAGAGATTATTGTCGAAATAAAAGCATCACCAATGATCTTCCATCAGAATTTTAGACAAATTCTTAATTATATGAAGGTCTCAGGCATGCAGGTGGGCCTGCTATTAAATTTCGGAGCCAATAGCCTGCAAATAAAAAGAGTAGTGAATTCAAAATCTTCCGCCTAACCTTCGCCATCGACCTTCCTAATCCTTGAATATGGGTGTTTTCACATCATGATAAAACAAAAAGGTCCAGCCTTCTCTACGGCCCAGTTCCCACCAGTGCTGGCGAAGTTCCATACACTTCTTCCCATCGTAGTCATATTT
Organism: uncultured Chitinophagaceae bacterium; assembly: GCA_964605065.1. Classification (GTDB taxonomy): domain Bacteria; phylum Bacteroidota; class Bacteroidia; order Chitinophagales; family Chitinophagaceae; genus Endoryza. The sequence goes on along the minus strand of CAZSAQ010000004.1, from coordinate 222,045 downwards.
GGCAATGAACTTGCTTTTCATTTGCTGGAGTTGGGGGGCGTCATCTCCCCCAAAAAATGCAGTGATTCCGCCATCTACAATCCAAAATACCTGATGAAAAGGGCTATGAGCCCCGGTAACCTGGTGTTTGATGTATCCGTCGATCACCCCATCCCCCTCCAACCAGTGCACTTGTGGATGGTCGCGCAGGACTTCGAGTTCATCTGTTATATAAGAAGGAAATCCCTTTTGAAAGGCAAATTCAAATTCCTTTCTTTGAATGTAGTAAGTCGCCTGGGGGAAGGAAAGCTTCGGTCCAATTCCTTCCCTCTCTATTCCAATACCGCCCGCATGATCTTTATGAAGATGGGACATTATAACCTTGGTAATTTCCGAAGGATTAATACCCTGATCCATCAGGTTTTGATGAATCTGGAGAACACCCTGTTTTTCAAAACCCAACCCTGTATCGATCAGGATAACATCTTCGGAGGTAACCAGTATAAATGGCTGAACTTCCACCAGCAAACTTCCGTTTGATCGTTTCTGTAAATCATCCTTCTCCACATCAAAAGGAACAAACAGCTTTGATTTATCAATAGTGAACGAACCTTCCGATAGGGGTAAAATCTTCATAAACCACTCATTTGATTCTGAAATAATAATCCGCAAAGTTATGCAATCAGCCACAGCAGCGTTAATCCGCGTGAATCTGCGTAATCAGCGCAAGACCATTTGTCTGTCTGCATCGAGTCTTATCATGATAAACAGCATGATGGTGAAGGTGAGCAGGGAGGTTCCGCCGTAGCTGATGAAGGGAAGCGGAATACCGATTACGGGGGCCAGGCCGATGGTCATGCAGATATTGATGGCAATATGGAAGAAAAGAACCGAGGCGACACCGTATGCATAACAGCGGCTGAACACGCTTCGCTGCCGCTCGGCTACCGATACGATCCGCCAGAGCAGGAAAAAATAAATCGACAGAAAAGCGATGCTTCCGATAAACCCGAACCCTTCGCCAATGGTGCAAAAAATGAAATCGGTTCTTTGTTCGGGTACAAAATCAAAACGTGTCTGGGTGCCTTTCAAGAAACCGACGCCGGCAAATCCACCACTGCCAATGGCTATCTTGCTCTGCCGCACGTTGTAGTTGTCCTGTTTCTTTTTGGGCTTTTCCGATTCCTGGCTTACTACCGTATTGGAAGATGCATAAGGGTTCTCGCGGCCTATGAGGTCAAATACCCTTTCCACCTGGTGCTTGGCCAGTACTTTGGTAAACAGGAAAGGAACAAAAAATACAGAGATCAGCACCGAAGCACCCCAGATCATCACCACAAAAAACAACAGTTGCCTGCGTCGTTTCAGCTGGCGGCGCATCAGGTAAATGGCCAGCACGGCAATTATAGTCAGGGTGATGAACAATACCATGGGTTTCAGCAGGAGCGTCAGCACTACCAATACCGCCAGCGAAAACCCGATGATCAGGTAGGAAGCCGGAAGACCTTCGCGGAACATCACCAGGAAAAATGAGAAGTATACCAATGCCAGGCCGGTTTCGCTCTGAGCGATACTGATCAGAGCGGGTACCAGGGTAATGGCAGCGGCAATCAGCTGTGAACGCGGTTGTGCAAAATCCGTTTCCACCCTCGACAAATACTTTGCCAGCGCCAGGTTCACAAACAGCTTGCAGATATCTGCCGGCTGCACCTGTACGCTTCCAAAACGAATGATGGAATTGGTTCCTTTCACCTGTGTATGGAAGGGAAACACCAGCAGCAGCATCAGGATGCCGATGACATACCAGATATTGGCGGTAGCTGTAAAAAATTTACTGTCGGTAAGCAGGATAAACAATCCCAGCACGAGCGAAATCACGAACCAGTAGAACTGCCGGGAATAGTCGGTTTTAAAATTGAGGAAAGATTGAATGATGGGATCATTCTCCCTGTAAGTAGCCATGAATATACTGACGATACCGATCGTTACCAGTCCGAAGTACAACCAGATGATCACCCAGTCCACTCCTTTCGATATCGCAGGTCCACGCTGGTTCATCTTTTTGCCATTGCTTTTGAGGGTGAGCCAAATTGTTTCTTCGGATCGGGAATGATCATGCCGATATTCGCTTTCAGATCGGGGCTGGGTTTAGGCTTTCGCGAAGGCGGCGGCACATACGGCGTACCGGCTTTCAGGTATTTGCGGATATAGCTGCTGTCCCTGGTCAGTTCAAACCACTGACGGGCACGCGCAGAATCGGTCTTATACTGAAGTCGCGGAAGATAGCCGGGCATCAGGTTTGTATTATAAATCTCTTCCACTTTCGCCACTCTTTCGGCACGAAGCGTGTCATTGAGATATTTTTCTATGATCAGGGAGGCGATCGGACCGGCAGAAGCCGCGCCGAATCCCCCATTCTGGATCACTACGGCCACTGCTATTTTGGGGTTCTCCCGGGGAGCAAAGCATACGAACATCGAGTTATCTTTCAGTTGAATCACTTTGCCATCGAGCACCATCTTGTTTTCGGCAGTACCGGTCTTGGCGCACATTTCTATGCCGGGTATCTTCATGGCCTTGGCGGTTCCGATGTCTACCACATCCTGCATACCGCTGATGACCGTTTCATAGTCGTCATCGGAAATATGTGTAAGCACTTCATGTTTCTGGCGATATTTTTTCAGTAAGGTGTCTGATGCCGTTTCTCCATCGAAACTTTTTACAAAATGCGGAAGATAATAGTACCCTTTATTGGCAACGATGCAGATGGAGTTGGCAATCTGAAGGGGAGTGGCAGTCATTTTATCCTGGCCAATGCCGAGCGTAACCATGGTGCAGGAGTTCCAGGATCCGCGGTATTCCTTATCATATTGGGTGGTATCGGGAATATTGCCTCCGTCTTCACTGGGAAGATCCACTCCCAGCCGGTGACCCAGGCCAAAAGCAGTTAAGTATTCCTTCCATTTGGTCAAACCAATACGCGGGTTATGATATTGGGGATTATCTATTGTTTTGCGGAGAATATCAGAGAAAAAAGAGTTGCACGACCAGGCAATAGCCAGGCGGAGATTGGCGGCATGACCGGCAAATTTTTCTGTACACCTTACCGGCCGGCTGCAAACCAGGTAAGCGCCGGCACATCCGATTCCGCTGTGCTGGTTGATCAACCCTTCGTCGAGCGCGATCAATGCCCCGAGAGGTTTGTAGGTAGACCCGGGCGGGTATTGCCCCTTGATGGCACGGTTAAACAAGGGAGCCGAAACGTCGAGAGACATCCGGCTGAAGTTTTTCTGTTTATCGGGACCCGTGAGATCATTGGGGTTGTAGGTGGGTCCGGAGGCCATGGCCAGGATGCCGCCCGTTTTGGGTTCGATGGCCACCACTGCTCCCACTTTATTATTGAGCAGTTTTTCGGCCAGTTGCTGCAATTCAATATCGATATAGGTGCGCAGATTTTTTCCGGCGATCGCGGGTGTATCGTATGCCCCGTTTTCAAAACTGCCCACGAGCCTGTTTTTATTGTCTTTGATCATGTATTGAACACCCCGCTGACCCATCAGCACCGATTCGTAAGAAGCCTCCAGACCACTTCGCCCTACATAATCGCCCATGCGATAGAAATTATTGGAGCGCTTGATGATGCCCGAATCCGCTTCGCCGATGTATCCCATGATCTGGGCAGCCGCATTGAAGGGATAGATGCGGACAGGTCTTTCCACAAGTGCAAAACCGGGAAACCGCCAGATGTTCTCATCCAGCCGCGCATGAAGCGCGGGAGGAAGCAGGTCTTCGAAGATGGAGGGGCGAAAGGGGCCGTTCTTTGCACGGGCATCCAGCATCCGCTTTCTGAACTCGGCCGTATCTATTTCGAGCAGGTCGCAGAGAGCCTGGGTATCTACCTTTTTCGCTTCATTGGGCGTTACCACCAGGTCGAACATGATGGTATTGTTCAGGATCGCCTTCCCGTTGCGGTCGAAAATGATTCCACGGTCGGGATATTTTACTTTGGCGAACTGTGCGTTATTGATGGCCAGCTGCCGGTACTTGCCCGAAAGGATCTGCAGGTTAAAAAGCTGGAGAATGATAATGAGAAAAACAACGCCGAAGATCAGGCGTATGATGAAACTGCGTGATTGGTTGAATAATGCCATACTGCTGGGCGGTGAATCCGCGATACTCTACAAATTACAAAGACAGAAACTTAAAATCAACAACACCTGCACAATATTACTCAAACCGTATTGGTCCTGAACTTCTGTTTTCTGTAAAACAGGATTTCGGTCAGGAATATCAATAGCAGGCTGATGCCGGTTGTACCCAGTACTTTTCCGATAAAGAACCAGAGATTTCCGAACTGCAGCCATTCCAGCAATACGAGGTAGGTATGGTGCAGCAAGGTGAGTATAATTACATAGGTGGCGTACGGCGCAAAACCCATACTGGTAATGGACGGCGACTTATAGTTCTGATCCTGTCCTTCCTGCGAAATCAGGATGCTGATCAGGAAAGGACGCACATAGGCGATCAGGCAGCAGGCGGCGGCATGCAGGCCGGGAGTATGGGTAAAAAAATCGAGCGACAGGCCAAAGAGAAATCCAATCAAAGTCAGCCAGCCCCTGGGCGTATTGAAAGGCAGCCATAATATATACAGGAAATACAGGTAGGGCACAATGAACTGGTGAAGCGGTTTGACCCTGAAAAGTACAAACACCTGTACCAGCAGGAACAGGGCGAACAACAGGATATTTTTTACAAAATTGCTCATTGCACTTTTTTCTTGGTCGAATCCGACAATGCTTTCCTTTCTTCTTTCTGCAGGTCCTTGATCAGGGTGACATACTGCAGGTTGAAGAAATTGGTTGATGTTTTTAATTTAAGAGTATAGGATGTCTTGTCTTTTTCCTCGGTAATTTCTGCTACCGTGCCGATCATGATGTTGGGGGGAAATGTGCCTTCGAAATTGTCGAGGCTGCTGGTAACCACGGTATCTCCCCTGGCCACGGTGGCGCTTCGGGGCACCCGCTCCATGGTTACATAATTGGGATCTTCCCCATCCCACCTGACGGTACCGATCTCCCCGTTTTTTTTGAGCATGGAACTGATGCGCTGGTACTTGTGCAACAGGCTCATGACATCCGCGAAATTGGCGCTCACATTGATCACTTTTCCAACCACACCCTGCGGGCCGATCACCGCCATACCGGGTTCCACACCCTGGTTTCGTCCCCGATGAACCATGATTACATTCACCTGCGAATAAACACTGTTGCCCACCACTTTGGCAGGTAGGTATTCGAAACGACGGGTTAAGAGAGTTGAATCTTTTCGGAGGGTGTCGGTGCCGTGGGTTCTGGAGGTGTCGGCCGATTCAAAATTGCCGGCCAGCTGACGACGCAATTCGGCATTTTCTTTTGCCAGCGCGTCATTGGCTTTGCGCAGGCTGAAGTACTGGTCAACCGAATTGTAGCGGGCATTGAACCTTCCGGTGATCTCACTGGCGGTATTCATGAAAACGGCTTCATGGAACTTGTTGTAGCGGACCAAAAATAAGATCGCCACTACCTGCAGAACAACAAAAAACAGGAAGTTGAAATATCGCCGGATGAATAAGAAGATATTACGCACTAGGCAAATTTATAAACCCTTCGCGGCGGCCGCTTTTAATAGATTGAGAATTAACAATACCGGTTAACGCATTACAAAAGGAAAGCGATTGTAATTCTTGAGTGCAATTCCTGTACCACGTACCACACTTTTCAGGGGATCGTCTGCCACATGCACCGGAAGTTTGATCTTCTGGCTCAAGCGTTTATCGAGTCCTCTCAACAGGGCTCCTCCGCCGGTCAGGTAAAGCCCGCGGCGATAAATGTCTGAAGCCAGTTCGGGAGGGGTCTGCTCGAGTGCTTTCAGGATGGCTTCCTCTATCTTGAAGATGCTTTTATCGAGGGCTTCGGCAATTTCCTGGTAGCTGACCATGATTTGTTTGGGGATACCGGTTACGAGGTCTCTGCCATTTACCGGGATGTCTTCAGGGGGAGTCTCGAGATCTTTCATGGCAGCGCCAATGTTGATCTTGATCTGCTCGGCGGTCCGCTCACCAATCAGCAAACTGTGGTAACGGCGAAGCGCCTCCATGATATCGGCCGTAAACTCATCCCCGGCAATACGGATCGACTGGTCGCATACTATCCCAGCGAGGGCAATAACTGTGATACCCGTGGTACCACCGCCAATATCAATGATCATGTTTCCTACCGGCTCCTCTACATCAATGCCGATACCCAGGGCTGCAGCCATAGGCTCATAAACCATGTAAACCTCCTTGGCTCCCGCCTGTTCGGCACTGTCGCGAACGGCCCTTTTCTCTACTTCCGTAATGGAAGAAGGAATGCAGATCATCATGCGCCAGCTCGGGGGAAAAAGGGGCTTTTTGGGGTAAACCAGCTTGATTAGCTCCCTGATCATCAACTCCGCAGCGTTAAAATCTGCGATTACACCGTCTTTCAGGGGGCGGACTGTCCGAATGCTCTCATGGGTCTTTTCGTGCATCATCAATGCCTTCTTGCCCACGGCCAGAACATTCTTGGGGTTATTCCGGTCCAGTGCCACGATACTCGGCTCATTCACCACTACTTCTTCGTTATGTATGATGAGGGTATTTGCGGTCCCCAGATCAATCGCAATTTCCTGGGTAAAAAAGTTAAAAAGTCCCATGTTTTCGACTCAGTTTTTAAATAGGATTCTAATGCATGCAAAATTGGAGGAAATAATTCGAATAAACAAAGCCAAACAATTGCCAGTCAATGATTTTTTTAACAAGTACTCCACCTGTCAAACGCAGGCGGGGTGGGGAAATTGTGAGGGTCCGAAAAGAAAGCTCCAGGCGGAGATTCCGCTGATTACCGGGAAAACACAGGGATCATGGATTTTTCAGCATAGCCCGTCCTGAACCCGGCAAATGTCTACGCCCCGACCGATCCCAGCGCCCCCCAAAAAAGCCCCGCCTTTAGTATTTTAGAGTAAAGTTGAACTTCAAAAAAATATCAACAACCCTCAAACCTCAAACAGCAAACATCAAACCTCAAACAGCAAACCTCAAACATCAAACCTCAAACATCAAACAATAAACCCTAAACAAAAATGTCCTTCCTTACTCGAACCATCTGGATACTTTCAATGGTCAGCCTCTTCGCCGATGTGGCCAGTGAAATGTTATACCCGGTGATTCCGGTTTACCTGAAGGAGATCGGGTTTTCCGTTGCCCTGATAGGATTACTGGAAGGTATAGCCGAATTTGTAGTAGGGCTCAGCAAAGGATACTTCGCTTCCCGCAGCGATCAGCAGGGTCTTCGCCTGCCGTACATCAAGACCGGCTATTTTCTCAGCGCCGTTTCCAAGCCATTGATGGCATTGTTTACGTTCCCGGCCTGGATATTTTTTGCCCGCACCGTCGACAGAACCGGTAAAGGGCTCCGTACGGGAGCCAGGGACGCGCTGCTCTCACAGCAATCAACAACCGCCACCAAGGCGCGCGTTTTTAATTTTCACCGGGGATGGGATACATTCGGCGCCGTATTGGGGCCGCTGCTGGCTTTGTGGTTTCTTTCCAGATTTCCCCAACACTATAAAACACTTTTTTACATCGCCTTCATACCAGGAATCATTTCGGTTGGATTGATTTTTTTACTCAGGGAAGTGAAAAAACCCGCCTCGACCATTCCCGATCGGAGATTCTTCGCTTTCTTTTCTTACTGGAAAATAGCGCCGCCGGATTATCGGCGGCTGATCCTGCCCCTTCTGCTTTTTTCATTGGCAAACAGTTCAGACCTTTTCCTGATCCTGAAAACAAAAGAGATCACCGGCAACGACGCACATACCATTTCCTCCTATATTCTCTACAACCTGGTTTATGCGCTGAGCGCCTTTCCTATCGGCATCCTGGCAGACAGGATTGGGCTAAAAAGAGTTTTTCTCATGGGACTGATGGTATTTGTTTCGGTATACGCCTGCTTCGCCTTCGCCAGTGAGACCTGGCAGGTGTATGCCCTGTTCGCGCTGTATGGAGTGTACGCCGCGGCCAGTGAAGGAATTGCCAGGGCCTGGATCACCAATATCGCCCATGGATCCAATACGGCTACCGCAGTAGGCTTCTACACCTCCTGCCAGAGCATTGCTACTTTGCTGGCCAGTGTGCTGGCCGGTCTGATCTGGCAGTTTACAGGAAGCCAATGGGCTTTCCTGTTTACCGCATCTCTCACTGTTTTAGTTGTTATATTTATTGGGAGAAGTAAATTTCAAAATCAATTCGCATGAAACCTGACTTCACCCTCCTCACGCTGTTTTCGCTATTATCCCTTGCTTTTTACGGCCAGGCACAAACCGAAAAAATCTCTTACGGCAACAACCCCAGGGCAGGAAAGTATTATCCTGTAAGAGGGTTTAACATGTATTGTGAAATATATGGCGAAGGGCAGCCTTTGCTCATCATTCATGGCAATGGCGGGTCCATCAGGGATTTTACCGAGCAAATCCCTTATTTCTCGCAGAAGTACAAAGTGATCATCGCCGACAGCCGTGGGCAGGGTAAATCAGCAGACAGTGGCGACTCGCTGAGTTATGAAATGATGGCTGATGATTATGCGGCACTGCTCAGTTCCCTGAAAATTGATTCGGCTTACGTAATAGGATGGAGCGACGGCGGCATCAATACCTTGTTGTTGGCAATCCGTCATCCCGAGAAAGTAAAGAAGCTGGCTGTTACAGGAGCCAACCTGAGCCCCGATTCCCTGTCTGTATACCCTGAAGTACTGGCGATGGTAAAACCGGCTTATGATGAGTTGAAAAAAGAACACAACTCGCCGATCAGGAAAAACAGCTGGAAGCTGGTACGCCTGTTGCTGGACGAACCGCATATCCCGCTGGCGGCACTTCATACCATCCAATGTCCTTCGCTGATCATTGGCGGAGATCATGATGTTATCAGGGAAGAACACACGATGCTGATCTATCAGAATATTCCGAATGCCTATTTGTGGATCATCCCCAATTCAGGGCATAGCACCCCCGTTGTATACAAAGACGATTTCAACAAAGTGGTTGGTGAATTCTTCGCCAAACCGTTTCGCCGCATTTCGGGAGGAGGAAGGTTTAACTGATGGATTGAAAGCCGAGCCTTCGCTCCATTTCCACGCTGAGGGCCGGTAGTTTCTTTCTTTCAATCAAAAAGCTGGTGAGCCTGGCAATGTCAGCAAATATGTAGTGTTTATCGAGAGCTCCCTTAAGATAGTCGCGGCCGGTGCTTCCTCCCGTACCGATACGGGAACCAATCACCCGGTGTACCATGCTCATGTGCCGGTAACGCCAGGTGCTGAGTTGCTCATCGATCTCCAGCAAAACATTCAATACCTGGAAGGGAAGCTGCAGCATGGGGTAACCCCGGTATAGCATAATGAAGAGTGCCGCTCTTGCAGCAACCGGCGATAGCGCTCCTTTCCTTTCCAGGTTTGCCCCGGTGAACAGATCGGTAAAGGATTGTATATTGGCTTTTTCCACATCAGCCAGGCTCTCCCGGTACATGTAGAGATATTCATTCCAGAATTTATCATCGCCCTTATCGTTTCCAAAGTGTATAGCCTCCTGCCCGCTGAAATGGGTTGCAAAATTATTCCAGTTCGCGTCTTCCGTAAAAAAGGGCATTCGTTCAAGCCAGGTATTCAGTAACTGAAGCACGGAGCTTTTGCTTTCAGCGTTGCGTATGAGGTCCACATGTTCTTTTCTTAACTGAGAAATATAGTACTCTTGCCCGTGACGGTGTTCATATTTTAATCCCAGTTTTGCTTCCAGCAGTTTGAACTGCCAGCTCTGAAAACCGGATGCCGGTCGCAACATATCCCGAAAATCGAGAAAGTCCATTGGCGTCATGGTTTCCATCACGTCGATCTGCTGTACCAGCAGTTTCAAAATGGTTACAGCCCTGGAAAGCCGATGCACTACGGTTTGCAATTCGGGCGAATTGTCATTCAAAGAGGGTTTCTCCAGGATAACCCCCACCGAATCCACTTCATATAACAATTGCTTAAACCAGAGTTCATAGGCCTGGTGAATCACGATGAACAACATCTCGTCGTGAGCGGGCGACTTTAGCTTCTCACTTTCCGGCTCCTGGGCATTCAGAATTTTATCCAACTGAAGATAGTCACTATAGTGTACTGGTTGTGGCATGATGCAATGTTGAGCGGTGTTCGGGTTTGAGGTTTGACGTTTGCTGTTTGAGGTTTGCTGTTTACGGTTTACGGTTCTGCGCAATCTGTGCATTTCTGTGTCCTCTGCGTCTCTCTGCGTCCTCTGCGTCTCTCTGCGTTCTCTGCGTTCTCTGCGTTTAAAACTTCGGATCAAACTCATACCCTATATCTCTTCGGAAATACATTCCGTCGTAGGAGATTTTCTTGAGCGCTTCTTTTGATTTGGTAACGGCATCCTTGATATTCTGCGCGTAGGAAGTTACGCAAAGCACTCTTCCGCCACTGGTCACCACCTCTTCTCCCTGTTCCGTGGTACCTGCATGAAACAGCAGGCTGTCTTCGGGTAATGTTTGGTCCAGTCCGCTGATGGTAAATCCTTTTTCATAATGACCAGGGTACCCGCCGCTTACCGCCATTACCGTGGCTGCGCATCGTTTATCGATCGAGATATGTACAGAATCCAATTCCTGTTTGGCCGTGGCTACAAAGAGGCCTACCAGGTCATTTTCCAGCCGGGGCATCACCACTTCCGTTTCGGGATCACCCATGCGGCAATTGTATTCAATTACAAAAGGCTGGTCGTTCACTTTGATCAGTCCGAAAAAGATAAAACCTTTATAATCGATATTTTCTTTTTTCAAACCTTCGATAGTAGGTTTGATCACTTTCTCTTCCACTTTGTACATGAAACCCGGCGTCGCAAACGGTACCGGGCTCACAGCTCCCATTCCACCGGTATTCAACCCTCGATCCCCTTCGCCGATACGTTTATAGTCTTTTGCTTCCGGCAGTATTACATAGTTCTGTCCGTCCGTCAGTACAAACACACTCAGTTCAATTCCGTCAAGAAACTCTTCGACCACTACTTTTTTGCTGGCATCGCCGAATTTATTCTGTTGCAGCATCAGTTCTATTTCGGATACTGCTTCGATATGGCTCTGGCATATGATCACACCCTTTCCGGCAGCCAGTCCGTCGGCTTTGATGACTACCGGCAGCGGATGTTCGTTCAGGTATTTAACCCCTTCTTCGAAGCTATCCAGATCGAATTCGCGGTAACGGGCGGTAGGGATGCCGTGTCGTTCCATGAAGGCTTTGGAGAAGGCCTTGCTTCCTTCGAGCTGCGCTCCTTTCTTTGAGGGACCGATGAAATAGATCTTCTTCAATTCTTCATCCGCCTGAAAGTAGTCGTATATACCGTTTACCAGCGGTTCTTCGGGTCCTACCACCACCATTTCGATTTCTTCTTTTTTGCAGAAGGCACCTATACTTTCAAAATCGTTGAGCTTTAACGGTACATTGGTGCCGCATCGGGCCGTACCCGCATTACCGGGCGCAATAAACAGGGGATTTGTCCAAACACTTTGATTCAGTTTCCAGGCTAAAGCGTGCTCACGGCCGCCGCTGCCAAGGAGCAGGATTTTCATAAACTATTCTTGTTTTACCGGCAGCGAATTTCGCAATTCAATATCATACCGCCGAATAAAGTTCTGGCTGACAGCCGGAATGTTGATTTTATCTGTATTTTGAGCAGATAATCTGTTAGTAGTAACGCTTGCGCCATTAAAAAAACTATTATGAGTCAATCCGCCTCGAAAGGCCATCCCAAGGGCCTGTACGTTCTTTATGCCACTGAAATGTGGGAACGTTTCAATTACTACGGAATGAGGGCGATCCTGATCCTGTTTATGACACAGGTGCTGCTGTTCAAAGACGCCTTTGCCTCCAATCTTTACGGAAGTTACATCAGCCTGATCTACCTGTCTGGGCTCGTAGGCGGCTATGTGGCCGACCGGTACTGGGGCAACCAGCGTTCCATAATTTTAGGAGGGGTCGTGATGGCCATTGCGGAAATGGTACTCTTTGCCTGCGCCTCCATCTATAAATCCAACCCCGACCTGGCTGTTAAACTGCTTTACTGCGGATTGGGAATGATGATCGGGGGCAACGGATTTTTCAAGCCTAATATCTCCAACATGGTGGGACAAATGTACACCACCAACGACAAAAGAAAAGATCCGGCCTATACCATCTTTTACATGGGCATCAACCTCGGTGGCGCCATCGGTCCGTTCATTTGCGGACTCGTAGGCAATACCGGCGATCCCGCCGATTTCAAATGGGCTTTCCTGGTGGCAGCCATCGGCATGGTGATCAGTGTGATCATCCAGATGGTATTTCATAAAAAATACGTAGTGGATCCCGATAACAAAGTACTCGGCATGATACCCGCCAATGCCCCAAAGGCGGCTTTGTCGCCGGTGGTCACCGTTGTCGGGCTGGCGCTGGTATCGGCAGTGAGCATTGCCCTGATCTATATCGATGCGGCGCAGTTCAGCTACCTGTTTTACCTGCTTCTTGCCTGTTTTATCATTATCCCGCTGATCATTTACACCGACAAATCCCTGAACTCGCTGGAAAAGAAAAAAGTGGCGGTCATTGTAGTGGTATGTTTTTTTGTGATCTTTTTCTGGAGCGCTTTCGAACAAACCGGCGCCTCCCTTACCTTCTTTGCCGATCGGCAGACAGACAGAAATCTTGGTTTGACCATTCCGGTGTGGCTGATCGCTATACTATCGCTGGGCTTGGTTGCTTACCTGTTTTCGCTGACCCGCAAAGCAGCCAGGAATCTCGCTTCCGAATACGACAAACAACTCCGTCAGTCATTGCTCGGTTTGCTCTGGCTGTTCATGATCGGAATCGTAGCCGGAAACATATACCTCTTCACCAACGGACAAGGCAGTGTGTCTCTAAAAGAAATCCCTACCAGTTGGTTTCAATCATTGAATTCAACCTTCATCATTTTATTTGCGCCATTCTTTGCCTGGTTCTGGATGAAACTCGGCAAAAACGATCCCTCCGCCCCTACCAAAATGGCCATCGGCCTTGTATTGCTGGGGTTGGGATATTTATGGATAGCCTATGGCGTGGATAATATTTCCGCCGGTAAAAAAGTGTCTATGATCTGGCTGACCCTGCTGTATGCGCTTCACACCTCGGGCGAACTTTGTTTATCCCCCATCGGTCTATCGCTCGTTAACCGGCTCGCTCCTTTCAAATTTGCTTCTCTGCTGATGGCGATCTGGTTTACGGCAAATGCGTTTGGCAACAAGCTAGCCGGTACCCTGAGTGCTCTTTATCCCGAAGAAGGCAAAACAACCAGTTTCCTCGGATACAAAATGAGCAACCTGTACGATTTCTTTATGTTGTTTGTGTTCATGTCATTTATCGCCGCAGCCATCCTGTTTTTGATCAGCAAGAAATTACAGAAGCTGATGGCTTCGGAAAACTGAAGCGTTTAGGGTTGGTTTGAGGTCTACTGTTTACCGTTTACTGTTTGCCGTTTGAGGTTTGTTGAGCTGCAACGGTAAACCTCAAACCAAAAACCGGCACCCATCACATTTAGAAAATAAAAAACGTTGTTGCTATGTCAGAGAAATCTTTTAAACCCTTTGTAGCCCCGGAAACCAAAATGGCCGAGTTTACATTCAAGGCTGTACTGGTGGGTTCTGCTTTTGGTATCATCTTCGGAGCCGCCACAGTTTACCTTGCTTTGAAAGCGGGCCTTACGGTCTCTGCTTCGATACCCATTGCAGTAATGGCGATTGCGATGAGTAAACTTTTTTTGAAAACAACTATTCTCGAAAACAACATTATCCAAACTACCGGTAGTGCCGGAGAAAGTATTGCGGCAGGTGTTGTTTTTACTCTGCCGGGATTTTTGTTTCTGAGTGATGCAAAGGGTGCTGAATATTTTAATTATGTCACGATCCTTATCCTTGCCATCTTCGGTGGCATCCTGGGAACGCTGATGATGATCCCGCTCAGGAAAGCTCTGATCGTGAAAGAACATGATACACTTCCTTATCCGGAAGGAACCGCCTGCGGATCGGTTTTGAAAGCAGGAGAGAAAGGGGGTGATTTCGCCCGTACGGCTTTCATAGGTCTTGGCTTTGCCGTGCTGTATGCCTTTTTTCAAAAGATCCTTCATGTCATTGCGGAAACTCCATCCTTCATGACCAGGCAAACGAACAAGTATTTCCCTTCGGCCAAGATCAGCGGTGAGATTACTCCGGAATACCTGGGCGTTGGTTACATCATCGGCCCACGGATTGCCGGCGTACTGGTAGCCGGCAGTGTACTCACCTGGTTCGTTTTCAATCCGCTCCTGGCATCTATCGTTCCCTCCGACACGATAGCGCTCCAATTAGTGAAACTCGGATACCTGAAAGATATCGCTACAGATGGCGGACCGGGAGGCTGGAATGCAGCCACCCATTCTTTCAACGATTATGCAACCGCCATTTACCGTGCCTATGTGCGGCAGATTGGCGCAGGCGCGGTAGCAGCCGGCGGATTTATTACCCTGATAAAAACAATACCTACTATCATCTCGTCCTTCAAGGGAAGCGTCAGCTCACTCAAAGGAGGTTCAAAAGATCAAACATCCGTTCTCAGAACCGAGAGAGACCTCAATATCAAAATCGTTGGAATCGGAAGTGTTGTCCTGGTTCTGTTGATGACCATCCTTCCCAACATACCTGGCGACTCTGTTTTCAGCAAACTGCTGTTGGGCATACTGGTAGTTGTATTCGGTGCCTTCTTTGTAACCGTATCGTCCAGGATCGTTGGACTTATCGGCAATTCTAACAACCCCATCAGTGGCATGACGATTGCTACTTTGATGGGCACCTGCCTGGTGTTTATTTCAGTGGGCTGGACCGGAAAGGCATATGAGCCGATGGCCCTGGTGGTAGGTGGCATGATCTGTATCGCCGCTGCCAATGCCGGCGCAACATCCCAGGATCTGAAAACTGGTTATATAGTAGGAGCAACACCACGTTACCAGCAGCTGGCTTTGTTTATCGGCGCCATTGTTTCTTCCGTCGCAATCGGGTTCACGGTAAAAATACTGGACACTCCAACTGCGGCAATGGTTAAACAAGGTATTCATCATGCCATCGGCACCGATACTTACTCTGCGCCTCAGGCAACCTTAATGGCAACACTGATCAAAGGGATCCTGTCTTTCAACCTCGACTGGCAATTCGTGCTGGTGGGAGTCGCTATCGCCATCGTGATGGAACTTTGCGGTATCAAGGCGCTCTCCTTTGCTATTGGAATTTACCTCCCCCTTTCCACGACATTGCCGATCTTCATTGGAGGCGCGATACGGGGAATTGTTGACAGGCACCACAAGAAGAAAAAATCTGCAGATCAGCAAGGGGAAGAAGAGGAAGATCTCAGAAAAGGAAATTTGTTTGCCACCGGATTGGTAGCCGGCGGCGCCCTGGCCGGTGTAATCGTAGCCTTCATGCAGGCTAGTCCAAACGTTTCAGCTAAATTGGCCAAGATCAATTTCGAAGAAGATATTTCTGGATCGATAGGTCAGACGAATTATTTCCTGCTGGGTGTTATCGCTTTTGCTATCCTGGGTTGGCTGCTTTATAATACCGGGCTTAAAAAGAATAAGATGACATTGTAAACCTGAATCATTGATAACACAATAAAAAAATCCCGCCTACGAGGCGGGATTTTCATTTTTATCACTTAAGAAGATCAGTTCATTTTAAAAGGAACAATCATTTCGAAAACAGGGATGTTCACTTCAAACTGGCGCTTGTTGTTGAGGTTTTCCATCAGGTAGGTACCGTACATCTTGCCCATTTCGGTGCGGAGATTGCAACCACTCACATACTGGTATCTTTCGCCGGGCTGCAGGGTGGGTTGTACGCCTACCACCCCCTCTCCTTCCACCTCGCGGTGACTGCCACTGCCGTCTACAATATACCAGTGACGGCGATGCAGTTTCACGGCGAAATTGTTATGGTTTTCAATATTGATCCGGTAGGCAAACATAAATTCCCCGGAAACCGGGTTAGAATAATCCGGTTGGTAAAACGTTTCTACGCTGATCTCTATGCCTTCAGATATTTTGGATACCATTCCGTAAGGTGTTGACTCATTAAAGATAATTAAAAAAACAGCGGAATGGAAGCAAATGTGGAGGATTTACTGGGAATCTCTGGGATGCGTGCTAAATTTGCGCACCAGACAACTCACAAACATTCATAAAATTATATACACATGAAAATCGCTGTTGCAAAGGGAGATGGGATCGGCCCGGAAATTATGGAAGCAGTCCTGAAAATATTCGGTGCAGGAAACGTGCCGCTGGAGTATGAGTTCGTGGAAATGGGCAAGTGGGTCTTCGACAAAGGCTTCAGCAATGGCATGACCCCCGAAGCGCAGCAAACCATCGAATCCCTGGGCATCCTCTTCAAAGGCCCCATGGAAACCCCTAAAGGCAAAGGCGTAAAAAGCGTAAACGTAACCGCCCGCAAAACCTGGAATACCTACGCCAACAAAAGAGTATTCCAAACCCTGCATGGCGTTGACACGGTATTCAGCAAGGCGGGCATTCCGATCGACGTAACCATTGTTCGTGAAAATATCGAAGATACCTACGGAGGAATTGAGCACATGCTCACACACGATGTGGCCCTGAGCCGCCGCTTCATTACGCGCCCCGGCAGCCTCCAGGTGATCCGCTACGCTTTCGAAATGGCCAGGCAAAAACACGCCAAAAGAATCACCTGCGGCCATAAGGCAAATATCATGAAGATCACCGACGGCCTCTTCCTGGAATGTTTCTACGAAGTAGCCAAAGAATACCCGGACCTCAAAGCGGATGATGTGATCGTGGATGACCTCTGCATGAAACTGGTAACCCGTCCCGATAATTTCGATGTGGTGGTACTGACCAACCTCCAGGGTGATATCGTCAGCGATCTCTGCGCCGGACTGGTAGGAGGATTGGGTTTCGCACCCTCCGCCAACATCGGCGATCATATCTGCATCTTCGAAGCCGTTCATGGCACTGCCCCGGATATCGCCGGAAAAAACATCGCCAACCCAACAGCCCTCCTGCTGAGCGGACTGGCTATGCTCCGCCACCTCGGGCTGATGGAAAATGCTTCGATTATCGAAAACGCATTACTGTACACGTTAGAGAGCGGTGTGCATACCGGCGACTTTGGAGATAAATCAAAACCTTCTGTCAATACCACCCAGTTCGCGGAAGCCATTATCGGCAACTTCGGAAAAGAACCCCAGGTGGGGGCCAAACCCAAACTGCCCAACAAGCCTGCCGTTCAAACGACCTTCAAACTGGACAAAAACCCGATGCTGGTGAGCAAGGAAATGCAGGAAGAAAAGATTGTGGGTGTAGACATGTTCATCGAAAGCGAAGAGCAACCGGCAGAAATCGCCAAAAAATGCCAGCGCCACGCGGGAGTGAAATTCCAACTCATCAACATCAGCAACAGAGGTACCCAGGTATGGCCAACCGGATCGATCTATACCAACCTGGTCAACCAATACAACGCACGCTTCGAAAGCCTCGACGGCGAACCTCTCAACCAACAAGACATAATAGGGCTCTACGTAAGCCTGAGCGGTAATTTCAAGATCTGCTCCTTTGAGTTATTAAACATGTGGGGAGACAAGAAAGCATACAGTCTGGCGCAAGGACAATAAAAGAATGTGCCAATGGGCCAATTGGTCAATGAGCCAATGAAAATGCAATTCCGAATGGCGAATGACGAATGCAGAAGGATTTGCAAATGGGCCAATTGGTCAATGAGCCAATGAAAATGCAATTCTGCTGGCGCGGGTATGGTCGGCAGAGATTGTTCATTACAGGGTACAACGACCTACCCGTGCCTAAGTTGCCGCACTTAGGGAAATCGCTCTTGATCAAATGAAGAATAACGAATGACGATTGAATCCAAATCCATCACTCAACGTGAAGCGTTAAACCTGAAACGATAAACGCAACTGACGGATGAGTAACAAATCCAAAACCAGCAATCAACGTGAAACGTAAAACCTGAAACGATAAACATCTCTTCGCATTCCTCTTTCGGCAAATGAAGAAATGTGCCAATGAAAATGCAACTGTAAACCTTAAACAGTAAACATCAAACCAGCTCAAAATACTACTCGCATAACATCAATGCTTCCGATGCTACTGTGGCGATTTGTATCAGGTTAACCTTGCCTGCTTTATCGTAGTGTAAAACCAGCGTTCCATAAGACATCTGATAGGCATCCCAGGTATCGTCTTTGATCTTCGGATTTCCAAATATTTTAAAGAAAGAACCGCGTTTGGCGCCCAATAATGGAATAGACAGTTTTCCTTTAAATCCGGGCTTTATTTCAACGTAATCGCGGCTCGTATAATAAGTCAGCCCCTTGTCGGCGAACTCTACAGTTCCTCCGCACTTTGATTCGCTGCTTTCCGGCCTGGACGCGGTAAAACAGGGGAAGGTGGCTTTAATTTCCTCGATTCCGAAATTGGGCTTTGTATTATTGATCTTACCATTGAGAATATCCACTTCAAAAGGATCGCATCGAACCTTGGCCTTTAGCTGTGCCCTTGAATTGATAGAAAATAAGAGTATGAAAACCAGGATGGTAACAGGAAGTTTCATAGAAGGAATATTTACTCTGTCCTATGCAAATTCCTTGCTAAACTTTCCGGTTTCTGAGCATGAGGGGTCGTAAATGACAACAATTTTATGCCTATACTTTTTTGGTTTTGGAGTACCCGTTTTTCAGTAACCACTGAAGGGCTTTCTCCCGCTGATCGCCCTGTAAAATAATCTCACGGTCCTTGGCCGAACCCCCGGTACCGCAAAAATTCTTCAGCTTCTTTCCGAGATCTTCCAGGTCTCCTTCTGTCCCCTCGAATCCATATACCACCGTTACGGTTTTGCCTGCCCGGTGTTTGGTTTCCAGAATAATCCTCAGCTTCTGCATGGCCGGCGTGAGCGTTGAATTTTTCTCCTGGTTTTCTTGAAACTGAAATCCCGGATCGGTGCTGTACACATATCCATTTTGATCGGGCTTATTCTTCTTGCTCATATTATGTTAGATTGGAAGGTTTGAATGTTACCGGGAAGATGCTGTTACCGCTTTGAGACTGAGATCGAGGCTTCGTGCCTGGTGAATGAGCGCTCCGACGCTCACAAAATCCACACCGGTTGCCGCATAATTACTGATGTTTTCCAGGTTAATTCCTCCACTTGCCTCCGTTTCTACCCTGCCATTGATCATCTGAATCGCTTCCTGTAATAATTCGGGAGTAAAATTGTCGAGCATGATTCGGTCAACCATGCCGGTTTCGAGGGCCGTTTTCGCTTCTTCCAGGTTTCGTGTTTCCACTTCTATTTTCAGACCGGGCTTCACACGTTGAACATACTGATAAGCCCGCTCAATAGCCTGCCGCATACCGCCGCAGAAATCGATGTGATTGTCTTTGAGCATGATCATGTCATAAAGCCCCATGCGATGATTTACTCCTCCCCCGATACGGACCGCCTCCTTTTCCAGCAGCCTGAAATTAGGGGTGGTCTTGCGGGTATCGAGTACCCGGGTATGATAGCCGGATAGCTTGTCTACATATTGCCTGGTCAGGGTTGCAATGCCACTCATCCGCTGCATGCAATTTAACACCAGTCTTTCGCACTGAAGAATGCAATGGACCGATGCCGATACCTCAAATGCGATTTCACCCTCCACCATCTGCTCACCGTCTTTTTTAAACGGAGTAAACACCGCGCCGGGTTCTCTGAAATGAAAAATGGCTGCGGCCACTTCCATACCGGCAAGCACTCCGGCCTGTTTGATTTTAAGGATGGCTTTTCCCATAGCATCAGGCGGAATACAGCTCAGCGCAGAATGATCGCCATCGCCAATATCCTCAGCCAGGGCATTGCGGATGAGCAAGTCTAATTGTTCCCGGAATGTAGGAGTCATTGGTTGAATAAGTAGTGAGCCGCAAAAATAGAATGAAAAAAGGTCCCTTTTACGGGACCCTGTTATTTTTACATCGCTGGCCGGTATAGCTATTATTAATCGACCCGCTGGAAACCGATTTCCTGCAGTACCTGCCGGTCGCCCTTCTGCTTCATGTAGAGTTTCGTTCTGAAATTGCCATTCCGGGTTTGCAGGATCCCGAAGCAATACTCGGATCCATTGTTTTCGCCTTTGTGCTTGATCTGGAAATCCTTCACATCATTGCTGTTGAAAAAATCTTTGAGGATCATCTCACCCTGACTTCTACTGTAGTTATCATTTTTTCCCGGCAGGGAAATGTCGATCCTGTCATCGAAGTACCGCGATAATTCATTGGCATTGCCGCTTTTTACCGCGCTTACTACTTCCTCAATGGAAGCGAAATTGCGAAACGACATGAACAGCAGCATGGATGCCGCCATTACCCAACCAAAATAGTGTTTCATGATTTGCGTAAAATTATCTGGTCAGGAGGTGCTAAAAACATGCCAAATTAAGATATGGTTGAAAAATCACTAACAAGCGGACATTCAATTACCTTTGCAGGAAATCTTTCAAATTCTTAATATATGCCCGGTAAGAAAGCAATGCTGGTAATCATGGACGGATGGGGGCTCGGTAAGGTGAAATCTTCCGACGCTATTCAAAACGCAAAGACCCCGTTTGTAAGCTCATTATATAGCAAGTTTCCGCATACAACCCTGGTCACCTGCGGCGAAGCAGTGGGTTTACCCGATGGTCAGATGGGGAATAGCGAAGTGGGTCACCTTAACCTCGGCGCCGGCCGGATCGTATACCAGGAATTGCAGCGCATCAATGTGGCCATCCGCGACGGAGAACTTTTCGAAAACAAAGTTTTGCTGGACACCCTTCAGTATGCCAAAACAAAACAAAAATCTCTTCACCTGATCGGCCTCGTGAGTGATGGTGGAGTGCATTCTCATATCCGTCACCTCGAAGCGATCATCACTCTCTGTCACCAGCAAAATATTTCAAATGTTTATATCCATGCTTTTACCGACGGAAGGGATACCGACCCTAAAAGCGGACTGGGTTTTCTGGGTGAATTGCAGTCGCACCTCGACAAAACAACTGGTAAAATAGCTTCGGTAAGCGGCCGTTATTATGCCATGGATCGCGACAAAAGGTGGGAAAGAGTGAAACTGGCTTATGACGCGATGGTGAATGGTATTGGAGCTACTGCCACCGATGCGCTCACTGCACTGCAGGATTCTTATCACAACGAAATAACCGATGAATTTTTCAAGCCAACCGTCATTACCAACCAGGCAGGTGAACCGCTTGCCCTGATCAAAGACGGAGATGCCGTTATATGTTTCAATTTCCGCACAGATCGCTGCCGGGAAATTACCGAGGTTTTGTCGCAAACAGACATGCCGGGGTTTGGAATGAAGAAACTCGCGCTTCATTATACCACCATGACCGAATACGATCAGAGTTTCCAGGGCGTTCACGTAATTTTTGAATCGGATAACCTGCGTAATACGCTTGGAGAAATACTGGCACAGCAGCACAAAACACAAATCCGGATCGCGGAAACGGAGAAATATCCGCACGTCTCTTTCTTTTTTAGTGGTGGCCGCGAAATTCCTTTTGAGGGAGAACGCCGGATTATGGTGCCCTCTCCGAAAGTAGCCACCTACGACCTGCAACCCGAAATGAGCGCGATCGAAGTAACAGACGCCATCGTTCCTGAAATTGAAAAGGAATCGGCCGATTTTATCTGTCTCAATTATGCCAATGCCGATATGGTTGGCCACACGGGTGTTTGGGAAGCCGCCATCAAAGCTGTGGAAACTGTAGATGCCTGCGTGCAAAGGGTGGTAACGGCAGCACTCGAACATGGCTATGCAGTTTTCCTCACCGCTGATCACGGCAATGCCGATTATATGATCAATGAAGACGGAACTCCCAATACAGCACATACCCTTAACTTGGTTCCGCTTTTTGTGATCGATAAAGACTGGCATGGCAGCCTGAAAGCCGGCAAACTCGGCGACCTGGCACCGTCGATATTAACCATGATGGGATTGCCCATTCCACCCGAAATGACCGGAAACGTGTTGATTTCATGACCAACCCCGCAAAATCCATAACTGCCGCCTTTCTGATGCTGGTTGTTTTCATTCCCTTCGGAATTTCCGTGAGCCTGAACTGTATGCAATGGATCGCACGGCTTGACATGCGGGAACGGCTGGAAAACGCAAAGCTTCACAGCATCGAAATACCAGCCGATTCCTTTCGTTGGTACGAAGAGGGCTCCGAAGTAATCGTGGATCATCGTTTATTCGATGTAAAATCCTATCGTATCACCGCGGAAACCGTCTATGTCACGGGCCTCTTCGACGAAGATGAAACTCAACTCAAAGAAGAAGCAGCGGAAATGCAGAGAAACAGTGAAGAAGGTGAAAATGCGGAAAACCTAGCTCATTTCTTTCTATTTGGTGGCTTTCAGGCCGAATTCGATCTGTCGCTCCAGCCGGCCAGGCATCATCAATATGTCAACAGACCCCTGCTTTTTTATCCCGGCCCATCCGCAAACCCTCCCTTTACTCCTCCGGATTCCTCCCTGTAATACCCGATCCTGATTGTCAGGACCGACCTACATTTTCAATCACAAAAACTGACTCATTATGAGAGGAAAAATATATTTCCTGGTCATGCTTTCCATTGCAATGACCGGGATGGTTCAGGCACAACGCGACAGTGCCAGGATCACAGAACTCGATGAAGTATTCATATCCGCCAATAAATTCCAGGAAAAGAAGAAAAACATAGCACAATCCGTTCAGATTATCACCGCGAAAACCATAGCGCAGGCTAATACCCAGAATACCGGAGACCTGCTGATCAATACCGGCAATTTATTTGTTCAGAAAAGCCAGCAGGGCGGCAGCAGCCCGGTACTACGCGGCTTTGAAGCCAGTCGTATACTATTGCTGATCGATGGGGTAAGACTAAACAATGCCATTTTCCGTGCCGGACACCTGCAGAATGTAATTACAGTCGATCAGAATATGCTCGACCGCGTCGAGATCATGTTCGGACCCGCCTCTACGTTGTACGGCAGCGATGCGCTCGGAGGCGTCATTCACCTGCGAACAAAGTCACCATCCCTCTCAAACAGCAGGCAAACACGCATACAGGGCACCGCATTTACACGCTACAGTTCGGCCAATGAAGAAAAAACGCTTCATGCCGACCTTAGCATCGGGGGAAAAAAATTCGGTTGGCTGCAGGCTTATACCTTCAGCGATTTCGGAGATATGAAGATGGGTGACCAATACCCTTCCGCATATCCGGATTTCGGAAGAAGAACCAACTATGTCAGCCGAATCAACGGAATCGACTCGGTCGTAAAAAACAGTGACGACCGGGTTCAACGTTTCTCCGGTTACAAACAATGGGATATCACCCAGAAATTCCTCTTTAAACCATCCGGCAATAGCTCTCACCAGCTCAATCTTCAATTATCGAATACCACTGATGTACCCCGTTATGATCGCTTGCAGGATATCAGAAACGGCACCCTTCGTTATGCCGAATGGTATTATGGACCGCAAAAAAGGATCATGGGCTCCTACCAGTTCAACTATCGCCCCCGGGCCGTATTCGACCAGGTACAATTGACCGCCAGTTACCAGCATATCGAAGAAAGCCGGCAAACAAGGGACTATAGACGCTACGACCGGTTCGACAGCAGAAGAGAGCGGGTAAAAGTGGCAGGATTGACTGTGGATTTCCAAAACAAATGGAAAAAGGATGAACTCACTACCGGGGTAGACATGCAACTGAATGATCTCAAATCTGTTGCCGATCGTCGAAACCTGCTCACAGAGGTGACCACAGCACTGGACACCCGCTATCCTGATGGAAAAAACAAGATGAACTATTATGCGGCTTTTGCCCAACACCTGCACAAATTCGGTGAAGGAAAATGGGTGCTGAATGACGGCATCAGGTTTCAACTGGTAACACTGCATTCAACCATTGTCAACAATTCATTCTTTACGCTTCCATTTACAGATATCAGCCAGGATAATTTCTCCGTTACCGGAAATCTCGGCCTTAATTACATTCCTGCAAAGGATGCCAGGCTGAGCTTTGTATTTTCTTCCGGCTTCCGGGCGCCCAATATCGACGATCTCGCCAAGATCTTCGAATCCAGCACTTCCCTCAGACAGGTAGTATTTCCCAATCCGGATATCAAACCCGAGTATACTTACAACTTCGAATTCAACCTGAATAAAAGCTGGGGCCATTGGGTGAGTGTAGATGCCGGGGTATTCTATACCTTTTTCCGCAATGCCCTGGTGAAAGCGCCCTTTAAACTGAACGGCCAGGATTCGGTTGATTACAACGGCCAGCGAAGCCAGGTGCTGGCGACCCAGAATTTGAACAAAGCCTATGTTACCGGAGTGAATGCCGCCATCCGGATCAATCCTGTCAAAAACCTGTTCTTCACAGGCACCTTCAACTATACACGCGGCAGGTTTGAAACTGATCCTTCCAAAAACTCTTCTGTCTATCAAAAACAAAACGACGGAACCTATAAACTGGTTTCCGCAGCCGTTAGCTCCAAACCGCTGGATCATATACCCCCGGTTTTCGGAAAGGCTGCCGTTCAGTATACCCAGGACAAATGGGACGCTGAATTCTTTCTGCTATACAATGGATGGAAAAAACTGGACGACTACAATGCCGACGGGGAAGATAACGCGCAATATGCCACAGCAGATGGCATGCCCGCATGGACCACCCTCAACCTGAAAGCAAGTGTACTTATTACACAAAACGTTCGTTTACAGGGAGGTATCGAAAATCTGCTTGACCGTAATTATCGCTATTTCGCCTCTGGTTTTTCGGCTCCCGGCCGGAATTTCTTAGTTGCATTGAGGGTTCAATTTTGAGCAATCGATTGATTTCTGTTTTGGGCCATCTTCGGGTGGCCCAAAATACTCTTATCAAGCAGCCTAATTTCAAGGTATTTTGTCTAAATTACGGGGCAACCAAAGGTTTTTATGACCGAAGAAGCCATTTTACAAGGCTGTTTACAAAACAACCCCACAAGTCAGCGGGAACTGTACATGAGATACAGCCCAAAGATGCTTGCGGTTTGTTACCGGTTTGCCCACAACCGGGAAGATGCAGAGGACATGCTTCAGGAGGGTTTTATAAAAGTATTTTCCCAAATACATACGTTCCGTAACCAGGGAGCATTCGAAGGTTGGATCCGGAGGATTGTAGTGCATACCTGTATCAACCATCTCAAGAAAAACAAGCGTTTTAATGAGAGCGTTGATATCATACATGCCACTACTATCCAGATCAGAGAAGAATCGGTTCCCTCCATTGTGCAGGCGAAACAGATTGTGGAGTGTATCAGGATTTTGCCAATGGGCTATCGTACGGTGTTGAACCTTTATGCCATTGAAGGTTACACACATAAGGAAATCGCCGACATGCTCGATATAGAAGAGAGCACCAGTCGTTCGCAATATACCCGTGCCAAGCAGATGCTGGAGGACATTCTTATAAAGAAAAAAATCATACAGAAGCCGGAAAAGGCCAACTGGATGAGAATCGCCGCTGGCAGATAGTATCGCGAACCATTCAACCTTATGAAAACAACCCGTACAAACACTAACTAAAAAATGGAACGCAGTTTTTACAATGAGGATTTTGATTTTGAAGAACTGATAAAACATAAATCAGATCAATACAAAATTTACCCGTCCGACAAAGTCTGGAGGGGTATCCAAAATTCACTGCATCCAACCCGCAAATGGTACTGGCTCGGACTGGTCCTGATCCTGGGCGGTTTTAGCTATTACGCAGTAGAACAATTCTCATCCGGTACATCTGCTCACCAATCGGTCAATAACAAGAAAAAAGACCAGCTTGCCTCCGGTACACCGGCCGGCAACGAAGCAGTTGTATTGCCGTTCACTCCACCCCGCTCCGCGGCCAGCCGCAAAAAGACCGTCGACAGGAACAGTTACGTGAAGAAAGGGCTTGTTGTAGCAATGAGTGAAGCCGAAATCGCCGATCAGCAACAGGAAGCGATCCCGCTTTCCATTATCGCTGATGCCCGGCTGAACAAACCTGCCATCAGCACCGATCGCAGCCAGACGATCGAATCTACAACCGATACCCGCGAATATGTGATACCTGCCCTGAAAAATATTCACCCTGAACAGTCCTCACTGTTTATAGGTGCAAAAACTGCGGCTGTCAGCGAAACCCTGGCAGATGAAACAGTCAGCTCCAACAGCGAAAATGCCGTTGCAGACAATATTTCTACCGATGAGAAAAGAATAAACTGGCTGCAGGAAAATGCAGTTTATGAACTCACCAGGCCCCGGCTTAAAAGAGTGAGCTGGCAGGTGATCGCCTCTCCCACCATGAACTATCGCCGGTTAACCAGCAACGCGAATGCTAATATTTCTTCCGATTCTAAGATCATTCCTATCGCACTAAACATCGAAGGCGACGTAGACAGGCTGGCCAACCATAAACCTGCGCTGGGGTTTGAAGTGGGATCCATGCTGATGTATGCGCTCAACAAGAATGTGACCTTTAAAACTGGAGTACAATTCAATTTCTCCCGATATTATATACAGGCATATCGCTCCAATTCTCCGGAAAGAGCTACGATTGCCCTTAATAGTTTCTACAGACCGACTGCTGATTCCATCACTTCCTATACCCTGTTGCGCAATTTTGGAGGCAACTCGGAGAAAGGACTTGAAAATAAGTATTACGAATTGTCTACCCCCATCGGTGTCGATGTACTGGTACTCGGACGCGGCCGCCTCCAATTGTCTGTGGGTGGTACCATTCAGCCAACTTACCTGATCAATCGGGATAATTATCTCATCACCACCGATTATAAGAACTATATCCACGAACCGTCGCTGGTACGTCGCTGGAATGTGAACGCCAGTGCCGAAGCGTTCCTTTCCTATAAGGCGGCAGGATTCAAGTTCCA
This sequence comes from uncultured Chitinophagaceae bacterium, assembly GCA_964605065.1. Classification (GTDB taxonomy): domain Bacteria; phylum Bacteroidota; class Bacteroidia; order Chitinophagales; family Chitinophagaceae; genus Endoryza. The sequence continues at coordinate 194,952 of CAZSAQ010000004.1, read as the reverse complement.
GGTAGGGCCTCAATTCCGCTACCAGTTGTTCTCTACTTACAGCGAAAAATATCCCATCAAGGAATTCCTGATGGAGTATGGCGTCAGGCTCGGAGTGAGCAAGACACTTCGCTAATATTCTCACAAGTAAATGCGCTAATTTTACAGCTGCTTTTATTAACCTACTCGAAGATTCTTCGTATGAAATTATTACTAGCGGCCACGCTTTGTTTTACACTTTTTGCAATTTCCTGTAAAAATCGTTCAAGCATTAATGAACAGGTTACATCGGCAGATAGCCTTCCCGATTCTGCATCTACGCGTAAAAACTATTTACCTATTCCGCTATTGCTGGAAAGTGACAAAAGCAAAGTTGAACAGGACGTGGCAGGCATTCTCCGAAAAATTACCATTAACGGAAAGACTGATTCTTCATTCATAAAAGCAGATGAATTCAAGAAACACTCTTCCGTGTTTGATCTTCCCGGTCTCGACTCTGCGTATTTTGTCAGCCATTATACAGAATCATCCATCGTGGATGAAACCACCGAAACCGTTCAACTACTGTATGCTGCAAAAACACCCGATTTGCCGGTGTCCAAGCTGATTGTGTATATAAAAAAAGGAGCTGTCAGTGACAAAGTGGATATGATATACCTCGACAAAAACTTCCAGAAAGGGGATACTAGTATTTCTCAGCGCCTCACCTGGAAATTTGGTCGTTATTACTTGGTGGCAACACAGGAAGAAGGCCCGGGAAACTATCAACTCAGGAAAATGGAAAAAGTAATCTGGGAGCCTTCGGACTACGGAGAGTGATAACCAACAATGACCTCAGCAGAATTTCAACATATCGCCCACACGATTCCCCTGGAGCCAGGGATTTATAAGTATTTCGACGTGTCGAATGAACTCTTGTATGTGGGCAAGGCCAAAAGTTTGCGTAAGAGAGTAAGCTCGTATTTTACCAAGACCTTCACCAGTTGGAAGACTCATGAGCTCGTCAACCGGATTCACCGGATCGAGTTCACGATCGTCAGCTCCGAGCAGGATGCGCTCTTCCTCGAAAACTCCCTGATCAAACAGCATCAGCCCCGGTTCAATATCGACCTGAAAGACGATAAATCCTATCCCTTCATCGTATTAAAGAACGAACCATTTCCGCGGGTTTTCCTGACCCGCAACAGGTGGGACGATGGTTCCGAATATCTCGGGCCTTTCACTTCTGTGGGAAAAGTGAGGGAGTTGCTTGATTTCGTGAGAGCTACCATCCAACTCCGCACCTGCAAGCTCAATCTCAGCGAAAACAACATAAAAAAGGGAAAATTCAAGGTTTGCCTGGAATATCACCTGGGTAATTGCAAAGGCCCCTGCGAAGGATTGCAGACTTCAGAAGACTACGAGGAGGGCCTGCAGCAGATCCGCAACCTCCTCAAAGGAAATATGAACCCCGTTATCCAGCATTTCCGCGCTGAAATGCTGGCATATGCCGGCGACCTGAAATATGAAAAAGCAGAACTGGTTCGAAAAAAGATCGAACACCTCGAGGCCTACCAGGCCAGGTCCATCATCGTTTCCAACCGCTTTATTACAGCCGACGTGTTTGCCATCCTGCGCGATGGCGATGCGGCCTATGTCAACTACCTGATGGTAGAAAACGGCACGATCGTGCAAACGCATACCGTGCCCATGGAAACCAAACTCGATGAAACCGATGAAGAAGTACTGGCCCTGGCGATCGTTCATTTGAGAACAACCTTCAACAGCCCTGCCCGGGAAATCGTTGTCCCTTTCCCTGTTGACTATTCCGAGGAAGGGATCAGTCAGACCATCCCCAGGGCGGGCGACAAAAAGAAACTGCTGGATCTGGCCGAAATGAACGTGAACTATTTCATGGACGAACTCCGGAAGAGAAAGATCCTGAGGCTCGAAGGCAAGGATGATGCCGACCGGAAGAAGGTGCTTTACCAGCTACAGGAAGACCTGCAATTGTCTGAAGTGCCTGTTCACATCGAGTGTTTCGATAACTCCAATTTCCAGGGCAGCTACCCGGTGTCGGCAATGGTATGTTTCAAAGACGGAGTGCCCAGTAAAAAAGATTACCGCCATTTTAATGTAAAGACAGTGGAAGGCATCAACGACTTTGCCACCATGAAAGAAGTGGTTTTCCGGCGGTATAAAAGGCTGGTTGAAGAGAAAGCCGACCTGCCGCAGCTGGTCATTATCGACGGTGGCAAGGGTCAGCTGGGAGCCGCCATGGAAGCCATCGAGGACGCCGGGCTTACAGGAAGTATGACGGTGGTAGGACTCGCCAAGAACGAAGAAGAAATATTTTTTCCCGGAGATTCGGAATCCGTAAAACTCGATTATAACAGTGAGAGCCTGAAACTGATCCGGCGGATCCGCGATGAGGTGCACCGTTTCGGCATCACCTTTCACCGCAAAAAAAGAAGCGCAGGCACCTTTAAAAATGAGCTAGAAAACATCAAGGGCATCGGCAGGAATACGGCCGACAGCTTACTGAAACAATTCAAATCGGTTAAACGTATACGTGAGTTGAGCCGGGAAGAATTAACTGAAGCGATCGGGTTATCTAAAGCGAGCCTGGTGTATCAGCATTTTCATGAACCGGGGGACAAAAAAGAGGGAAGAAATGTTTAGAGCTACCTGTTAGAAGTTTGGTAATTGAAAGCAATTGGATAAATCTTGAGCCTCGTCAAGAAATGGCAAAAAAAAGGGGCCAGGATAGAAATCCAGCCCCGTTTTTAAAATCCAATATCCTATGAAAAACCGTTGTAAAAATAGTAAATGCGCCCCATAAAACAATACCCGTTAATAGGTATTTTTAAAAAACTTTATTGTACTCAGTCAGTTATAAATCTTTGCACCTCTGTGAATTCTGAAAGATGTTGCTGATGGCCACAAAGTAATGGCAATAAAAAAGTCCCGCCGAGGCGGGACTTTTTAGATTTAATTTGATCTGGATTAATAAGCCCAGAGGTCTTGTTCGTAGTTGAAGATCTTCTCTTTCATGTTCTCCCCTTCCAGCAACTGGAGGATGGGATCCTGGATGTAAGCGAAGATGTACTGATCGTTCGGGTTGTTGATGGTAGACTTAACGATCCGGCTGGCAAACATGCGGCTTTCGAATAATTCTTCCCAGCTCATGCGCGCACCGAAGTTCTTGCCATTGTATACTTCATACCTGGCCAGCATCGGGCGGAGATCGGGGTAATATACCCAGAAAGCAGGCATTACTGCGCGGAAACTTCCATCATCATTACGCACTGTTTTGATAGGTGCGATACCGAGGATGCGGACATGTATCCTGGATGATTCTTTATCGAAGATCCAGTCTTCCTTTACCCAATATCTTTCGACAGTATTATCGGGATTGAATTCTGCATTCACGATAGAATCTCTCATGAGTCCTTTCGATCCGTCGGGGTCGTTGTTCCAGTCGGGAACCTGGATCTTTTTAGACTCGCCGATCAGCATCTTGGAGATGTCTTTGAAGGAAATCGGGGTAGTAAACCGGTCATCGCCATTGGCAGCACTGAATGCCGTGATCTCTTCCTTCTTGATCGCATTCAGAAGGATCATGATAAAACGCTGGTTACCGTTATCACCTTCCGCTTTGTAAGTGAACGGGAGGTTCATTTTTTCATGAACATCGATCTCTCTCCATACGCGCTGAACGTAGGCCGCATCATCCTCACGGATATGCTCGTAAGCCAGCGGAGTCCTTTCCTTCACCAGGTTACGGTCGAAGGCATAGTCGTTCCGGAGAGAAGGCTTGGGTGCCTCTATCTTGATCTCCGCTTCGGGAGCTTTCGCTACCGGAGTGGTATCCTTCGGAGGGGTTGCCAAGGCTTTATCGGAGGTATTTTTGCTTTTGTTGGCAGTGGTTTTCTTGGTGCTGGCCTTCTTGGTTGCCGGACGGCTTGGCTTCTTGGTTTGAGCCTCGGCCGACAGGGTGCCCATCACTGTCACCAGCGCTATCAAGGTTCCCCACTTTATGAATCGGTTTCTCATTAGTACCCTTTTTATAATATTAATTCAGAATAAAAGACATTTGAGGAAGATCACGGACTGTTCCGTCTGATCCCTGAACTTTGATGTTATCAAAGAATACCGCAGTACCAGGTCCGCAACTTTCAATCAGTTGAGCGGCAGCACCAGTCCAGCGGTTACCCTGGTTAGGCTGTTGCTGATACAGGCTGATCTTTCCTCCTACAGCACCTACCGTATAGCTAAGAACCTTGAAGGGCGCTTCGAAGTCTGAGTCCAGCCGGGCAATGATACCACCCTGTGCCTTCAGCGTAGCAGCGGCAAGTCTGCCACCTCTTGAACCTCCGCAATATGGGAATGGATCCGGAAGTCTTTTCACACGGAAGAGTACAGGGGTAGCCTTACCCTCAATGATTACATTGATCTTTTGTTCTCCAGGTGTTTTCGGAACAGCCACCCAATTGTTTCCGCTTACTCTGTGGATCTCTCCACCTGTGAAAGAAGCATTGATTTTTTCAGAACCAACTCCGGCAGTGATCTGCAGAGGGTTGTCTACACCAATGTACAATACATTCATTTTGGTAGGAGAAACAGCTACGCCGGCAGGGCGGGCAACTTCGTATGTAATCGTTTTCGGAATTCTCTCGCGACGGCCATCAGGTGTTGTGAATTCAATAACCACTTCTACATTCTTCTTACCCTCACCTGAAGCGGTAGTCTTCCACAAAGCTGTACCATCACTGGTTAACTGTACTTTCTGGCCTCCGATAAAGATGTCTGGCTTGGCCGCGTCGCTAAATGCGCCCACACCGGCAGTGATTTGAATTTCATCTCCTGGCATGGCATAACTGGTATTAGCCTGGGCAATTGCCTGAAATTTGTTGTATACCAGCTTCACCTTACCGATTTGATCGTGGCAATAGTCAACCATTTGAGCTTCTGAGTTCTTCACGTCGTTCTGAAACTTGCTCAGAATCGTCAGCGCAGCAATGGTAGGAGTCATGTGAAAATAGTTGGTGGTCCAACCCTTTGCATCATTTGTATACTCCTTGCCGCCTTGACCTTTTGGAACGCTCAAATCGATTGGAATTGTTTTCTGGAAACGCTCGATATCTTTCTTGATTTGATCTTGCAAAATCTGATTGTCTGCAAATTCTTTCGGATCCAACACTCCAATTACATCGCTGCGGTACTTGGCGAGTCTGTCGTAAAGCTCTTTACCTTTGCCGTTCTTATCCATCAAACGGGTGGGGGCATCGAGGTTGTCTTCTTTAAACTCTTCCTTGCCGTCTTTCACCTTCAAACCAGACTCTTTTTTCATGTCTTGTTTCAGGCTTTCGATGTAAGTGAAGAGGTCAGCAGATAGCTGCTTTACTTTGTCCGCTTTAGGCTTCCAGATGGCAGCTTTGGCAGAAGTTTGCGGATCTTTTGCTTTTTCTTCGAATGATTCGTATGTTACTGCATTCTTTCCATCAATGATCTTGTTGGAAACAGCAATGCTATTATTTACCGTTTTAAAGGCGTTCAGAATCTCGGATGATACGTTCAGTGCCAGCAGCGCTGTGAGCACCAAATACATCATGTTGATCATCTTCTGCCGGGGCTCTTTAGGTAAAGCCATGGATTTAGGTTTTTCAGTTTAAACAATACTTTTTACTTGTCTGTTTACATGGGTACAGGATATGGAACCCCTAAATTAACGGCCCTGCATAGCGCTGAGCATGTTACCATAGATGGTATTCAGGTTGCTCAGATTACCAGCCAGTTTACCGATTTGCTCATGAGCTTTCTTAGCATCTGTAACAGATCCCTGCATGGTTTCAGAAGCCTGCACCAGGTTGCTGTAGAAGCTGTTCATGGCTTTCAGGTGGTTGTTGGTGTCCTGCAATTCGAGTTCGTAAATAGCATTGAGTGAACCTAAATTCTTGGTCAGCACCTGCACCTGCTCATGGAATTGTTTGGTGCTGTCGGCAGCTGAGTTGAAATGACCTATCGTAGCAGTAGCATTCTGGTAGGCTGATTTCATAGAATCGAGCGCTACAGCTGCTTCCTGAGTCTTTTTAGAATAGTCGTTGGTGGCTTTTACCACATCAGACACTTCAGCAATATTATTTACAGAGGTTCCGAGCTTCTTGAAACCTTCGCTGAGGCGAGACAGGTTAGCGGGTGTGATATCGGCTTCCTGGAGCATCTTGTCCATTTTGTCCAGGGCAGGGTTACCTGCACTTGCACCACCGGCCAGTTTAGGCAGAGCTTCGGCAATGGCATGCATTTCCGATCCGGGAGGCGGCAAGAATGCGTAAACAACAAATATCACTGCTTCTGTGATCAGACCTGCGGTCAGGAAGAAGTCAGCCAATGCCTGGTGGGTAATTTTTTGCCAGGCGCCGAAGATTACGATAGCGGCACCCATACATACTATTACATTCACCAGTCTTTCTGTAGATTTAGAAACTCCAGCCATAATTTTAAAAATTTAAGAGGTTAGGAAAACGGATTTTATTTTTTGGGGTTATGTGAATACAATGCTGTTTTGATTTATTGCTAAAATCAATTCAATAACGGTAAAATCTGATTTAAAATTTTGCGATAGGCAGAATTTTAACGCTTCGGTTGAGTTGCAGGTAAATCGATTACTGTACGGAAGCCGATGTAAGACTTAGCTGTGTCCATGTACTCGTAGTTACGAGTGCTGGTTTGCAGGTAATATCCTACGTCTTTCCAGCTGCCACCACGGATTACCTTACGCTTCATACGGGGAGGATCTGAGTCCTTGGCATTGAAGCGGATATCCGGGTTCATATCGTGTTGGAAGTTGTAAGCGCCTTCGTAGTACAGAGAAGAGGTCCATTCTGCCACGTTACCCGCCATGCAATACAGACCGAAATCGTTAGGCCAGTAAGCATCAGCACGTACCGTGTAAAATCCACCATCTTCGGGGTAGTTACCGCGGCCGGGTTTGAAGTTGGCCAGCAGACAGCCTTTACGGTTTCTCAGGTAATAGTTACCCCAGGGGAACATAGACTGGGAACGACCGCCACGGGCTGCATATTCCCATTCTGCTTCTGTGGGCAGACGGAAACTTGACTCGGTAGCTTTCTTCTTATTCTCGAGGAAAGAGTTCAGGTAATGTGTTCTCCACTCGCAGAAGGCAGTAGCCTGCTTCCAGTTCACACCCACCACAGGATAGTTTCCAAAGGCAGGGTGAGAGAAATAACGCTGTGCCATCGGCTCATTATAAGAGTAGCTGAAATCACGAATCCAGATCAGGGTATCGGGATAGATCGCTACATCTTTTTTTACGATGAACTGTGAGCGGGGTTTGCCGGCATTCTCACGTCTGGCAGCTTCTTTCAGATCGAAGGTTTCAGAGTGATATACCAGTTTGTTGGGATCGAGGTCCTTTTTACCGAAAATCCTGTTTTCCGGGGTCAGGATCAGCGGCTCCACCTTTTCGATGGTAGACTTATCATTCCACTTAATGGTCTGGGCTTTTTTCCAGTCAACCACAAATTGTCCGTCGACCTCTTTACCCAGCTGCATTTTTACCGCTGCGGTAGAGTCGCGAACCCAGTTCACAAACTGACGATACTCGTTGTTTGTGATCTCAGTGGCGTCCATCCAGAAACCATTAATTGAGATTTGTTTGTTACGTGCAGTGTAGGCGTAGTTAACGTCTTCATCGCTGGGACCCATGTGAAAAGTTCCAGGTGGTACGTAAACCATTCCATAGGGCTTGGTAAGATTGCTCTTCATTCCAGGAGCAACACCATGAAGCTGGCCGTCATTAGGCAGACCTTTAGAAGCCTTCTTCCCTATTTTACCACAACCGGTGACAATGAAAATTGCCATCAAGATTGACAAGGTGGATAGGTTTTTCATTTTCATAATTTTAAAGGGTATTGGGCAAAAATAATGTTTTACCGACTTCATCACAAGTTTAGAATTTTATTTTAATAAGTGCAATACCGGATTAATGCAAAGGATTAAACGACGCTTGAAATCAAATTATTGTATCCGAAAAATATTAAAGTTTTAAACAGATTCGATCAGCCGCACGAGTGCATCAGTCTCAAAAACAGGGCTTTGGCACGAATAGTTTTGACAAAGGTAGAATTGCGCATCGCGGGCATACGGTTTGCCCGACAATAAGGGGAACTGATTAAGTGGCTGGGTAGCAGATTGGAAAACCCGAAAGGGGATGAAAGTACATAAAAATTCGGTGCGGCGCGGTTCCAGGTTATCCCCAACAAGCGCAATCTCAGGCACCGGCCGGCCGAGTGCCAGTCCGGTCATCGCCCAGACGCCGAAAGAGGAAGGATATTTCTTCACCATTTCCCTCAAAGCCCCAAACATCCTGGCCGATCTCTTCTTCCAATCGGGCCTGTCAAAAACAACGCCGAGGTAAAAAAGGTTGGCGGCCATCAGTGAATTGCCGGAAGCGGTTGCCCCGTCGTATATCTCTTTCTTACGTACAATCACATCAGGCTGGTTGGCGGATGTGTAAAAGAAAAAGCCGCTCTCCTCTTCTCCAAAATGCGATATGATATATTCAGTGAGGCGGGAGGCTTCTTCCAGGTATTCCTGCCGGCCACTGATCTCCTGAACATGGATCAATGCCTGCACCAGGGCGGCCAGATCATCCAGGAAAGCTGGCTGTGTGGCCCGGCCATTTTTATAGGTATGATGAAAATGACCGCCCTGGCTGAATGTTGCCAGCAGGAAATCCACTGTCTTTACCACATCCTCCCTTAAGTATTCATTACCAGGTAAAACGGCGCATTTTGCCATGGCTGTAACCAGCAGGGCATTCCATCCGAGCAGGATCTTGTCGTCGAGCGAAGGCCTAACCCTGGCCCCACGTGCCTGCAGCAAGGCTGTTCGCCCTCTTTCGAGCAGCTTTTCTAGGTTCTCAGGTTCTATTTGCCGATCGCGTGCAAATTCAGAAAATTTTGTCCTGATATTCAAAATGTTCTGGTGCTCCCAGTTACCTTTTTCAGTGATATCATAAAAATCGCAGAAGATCGCCGCTTCTTCCCCGATTACTTCGACTACTTCCTCCCGGCTCCAAACATAAAATCGGCCCTCTACCCCTTCACTATCAGCATCCAGTGCGGCATAGAAGCCACCTTCCGGAGATCGCATCTCGCGGTACAGGAACCGGAGGGTTTGCCGGATGGTTTGCAGGTAGTGGGGTTGCCGACTGATCTGCCAGGCCTCGGCGATAGTCTGCAGCAGCAAGGCATTATCATATAGCATTTTTTCAAAATGTGGGACGACCCACTCTGTATCGGTCGAATATCGGGCGAAACCACCTCCCACCTGGTCGTAAATGCCGCCCTGAATCATACAATCCAGTGAAAACAGGGCATGTTCGAGTGCCTGCGGGTGTCGGCTGTGATAATAAAAATGAAGCAGAAACTGGATGGAAAAGGTCTGTGGAAACTTGGGTGCGCGGCCGAAACCTCCCTCTTGCAGATCGGCATTTTGCATGAGCGTAATAAAGAGTTCTGCCGTTTCCTTTTCCGACAGCCCTTCGGCTGCAGGCTGGTCGGTGAGGGCTTTTCCGATCTGGTTGGTACCAAGGAGGTGGTTGGTGAGCTGTTCCGCCTGTTGATCGATCTGCTCTCTTTTTGATTGAAAGGCTTCCGAAACCCCCAGCAGGATCTCACGCCAGGATGGGCGATTAAAAGCCCGCTCAGGAGGGAAATAAGTGCCGCCATAAAAAGGCTTGCCCGCCGGAGTCAGAAAAACATTCAGGGGCCATCCCCCGCTGCCGGTCATGGCCTGAACAGCATCCATGTAAATGTGATCAAGGTCGGGTCTTTCTTCCCGGTCGATCTTGATATTGATAAAATGCTCATTCATGAAATGAGCGGTTCCTTCGTCTTCGAAACTTTCCCTTTCCATTACATGACACCAATGACAGGCCGAGTAACCAATACTCACCAGGATGGGTTTATTCTCTGTTCTGGCTCTGGCAAGCGCTTCTTCTCCCCAGGGATACCAGTCTACCGGGTTGTGCGCATGTTGCAGCAGGTAAGGACTGCTTTCCTCTGCCAGACGATTGTTGTGCCTTGCCATGTAAATGGATTGAATGAATGATAGAATAGACTGCAAAAATAAAGAGGCTGCCCCGAGCATTGGAGACAGCCTCTTGATGAATTATCGTTCCAATCACTTTTTCCTGAGAATAGCGGACAGGTAGTTGTCGAGCGCCGCCACCATGGAAGGCAACTGCGGTTGCGGGGCCTTGATATCGAGCACGAGCCCGGCCTCTTCAACAGCCCTCGAAGTGTTATTACCGAAAGCGCCGATCTTGGTGCCGTTCTGTTTGAACTTGGGCGCATTGTCAAAAAGACTCTTTACACCGCTGGGAGTGAAAAAGCAGATCACGTCATATTCTTTCGCGATCACATCTTTCACATCCGCACTGATCGTACGGTACATATAGGGTGTGGCGAATTCGCAACGGTTATTTTTGAGCCAGCTCACGATCTCGTTGTCCTGCTGATTTTCCGAAACGGGGTAGAGGAATTTTTCATTCTCCTTGTGCTTGTTGATCACATCAAACATGCTTTTGTTCGTACCGTCGGCACCATAAAAAACTTTGCGTTTGCGGTAGAGAATGAATTTCTGAAGATAAAGCGCCACTGCTTCGGTTATGCAGAAGTATTTTGTGTCCTGCGATATGGTAAGTTTCAACTCTTCACAGGTCCTGAAGAAATGGTCGATCGCATTTCGACTGGTGAAGATGACAGCCGTGTACTGGCTGATGTCAATTTTTTGTTTGCGGAATTCCTTTGCCGGAATACCTTCCAGCCTGATGAACGGACAAAATTCCAGCGACACACTATACTTCCTGGCAAGTTCGAAATAAGGTGATTTTTCGGTCTCAGGCCTGGGCTGAGTAATCAGAATCTTTTTGATACCATCATCCGCACCTGACGCAGGTTTAGCCCCGTTTTTAACCATATTCTTTTGTAGTATGGATTGAAATTTAATTGGTTCTTTCCACAATCGATAACAACACCTTATAGATCAGTAAAAGAGGCGCTATTTCGAATGCGCAAAGGTACAGAAAAAAATGGAACGGATTTATCCGAATTTCCGTTCGTACGGCTCGGTAAGACAACAGGAACCGGTATCCCCACAGTAGCGCCAAAACGAAGAGCGACAGGGTAATTATCACCTGTAAAAAGCCGGGGTACGGAAAGGCCAGGCATAAAAGGACCGGTAACAGGAAGATTCCTATGATCTTGTTAACCATGAAGACGGTGAACAGGTAGGCATCGGTTGCCTTCGAAATTCTCAGGATCCATCCGAGTGTTTTTAACACCAGGAATTTGCCGACATATACCAGCATCAATCCGCCGCTGGAGTAGAGGCACAACAGCCAAAAGTCTATGTTTTGCAGGTAATTATAATGCCTGGTGAGCATGGCCACATATAACCCGCCGGTCATTACAAACAGTATGTTAAGCAAGAGCGAGGGAAGAGGGCTCTGGGTAAGTTGCTCCCTGATCTGTTGTTGCCGGAGGCTTGCCCGGAAGAAAAGGGTGAAGATATTGGACAGATACTTGTAAAAAACAATCCTCACCAGGGCATAGAAAAAGAAAAGCGCGAGCAGAAGGTAGAAGAACTCTTCAGAGCCATTCTTGTCTTTTTCTGCGATCAGTAACTCCAGGGGCTCCCCGAAAAAATTATAATAAGGATGGTTTCTGAGCGACTGCTGGAAAGTCCGAATCCGGTTCCGGGTAGTGGCAGTATCAGACTGGTTTTGTTGTACCGGCTTTAAAAGGACTAAGCTGTCTTTTAACGGCTGGGTATCTGCTGCAATTTTCTGCAGGGTATCGGGAAGAACCTTTTTCGTCGGTACCTGGGGGGTCGATGGGCTGTCACCCTGGGATTTCCCGGCCGAATCATTGGAAACCTGGCCAAAGGAAAAAATGGGGATCAGCAATAAGCACAAAAAAGACAGGAGCGATTTCTTCACCAGCGTTTGGATTGCGGGGCAAAAGTATTGCAGCCTGTTCATTGAAGGAAATAGAATTTACAGGAGTTTGCTAAAAGAAGTTGACATAGCCGAAATGGATTTTCGATTGCCGCAGGTTCAGGTTCAGATCATCTCTTTTACCCAATGCGTAGGAAATATTGAAAATGCCGGCCTTTGTTTCCAGCGCCATCCCGATACCGGCCCCGAAATATCCATGATTCTGCGCTCCGGAGGTGGTTTTGCTTCGTGCCCATCCGGCATCAAGAAAAGTAAAGAGATAGGAATTTCTTCCGATGATGTATCTGTATTCGGTAGTGGTTACCAAAAACTGGGAAGCATAGATGCTTTCTTCATCAAAACCCCGAAGAAGTTTATATCCCCCTATCTGGAACAGTTCGTTACGGAAAATATTCGGACTCTCAAACCAGCCTCCATTCAATCCTACTTTCAGGGTGGATACCCGGCTTAAATAGAAATAGTGGGCCCCGTATGCCCTCATGCGAAACTGGAAAGAACGCAGCTTTATGGTGTCATAGAGGGAGGCAAAATTAAATCCGGGGTCATTTTTATCATACAACTGGATGATCACATTGTTTTCGCGGATTTTCTTTATTCCGGCGGCCAGGGTCATATTCCATTCATTTCCCCGGGTTGGATTGAACCGGTAATTGGTATTAAATCCCTCGTATTGGATACCGAGGCTAATTGCCCGCACATCCGCCTCCGGAGGCAATTGACGCGTAGCTTTCACCGAGAGTGTATCGACGGTATTCAAAAAAGATTGCTGGGTTTGAATGAATACCGACCCCGACTGGGTAGAGGAGACTGCGTACTGCATGCCGGCGAGGGCATTGATGGTAACAAAGGTGGTGTCCTTCTTCAACAGATCGAAAGTAAAATTGATGCCAAAGGGGGAACCGAACAGGTATGATTGCTGATAGGCGAGATTCAGCCTGGGAGATTTCAATTGCAGTTGTTGCCAGTTGAGGCCGATCATCTCTCCGTTGCCGAGAGAATTGCGCAGGTTGATATTGGCTTCGCCCGTAAACTGCAGTTTTGTGCGCGGCGCTTCGTAAATATTATTCGAGGTTTGGGTGGCTGGCAATAAACCAATGAGTACGTTCACCTGGCTGCTTTTGCGTGGTGCAAGCGTAAGATTTACCACCGATCCGGTTCCGAGGAAGGTAAGGCTCGCGGGCGCTTCTTCCTGCAGAAAGGGGAGTTCGCTGATGCGCCTGCTGATAGACTGAATCACTTCTTTGCGATAAATACTTCCGTTAAGAATATTCAGGTAACGTTGGAGGTAACGATTGGAGATGCTGGCAGTCCCATAATTCCGGATGCTATCGATCTTGTACAGGGGGCCTTTGTTTACTTTCAATACTGCCCAAACGCTATCCTGGATGATCTGCACACTGTCGAGATCCACGCTGGCAAAAGGATACCCGTTATTTTCCAGGTAATCGAGCATTTGCCGCTGCACCGCCTGAAGATCGTTGGTCTCCATCGTTTTGTTATCGAAATTCTTTCGATTCCATTTTACGGCGTCCAGCAGTTCCTTGTCAACAGAATCTGTTTTTACATGCGCCCATCGGTACAATTCACCCAGGTATAACTGTATAGAGCCTCCCGTGGAGTCCATGAACGAGCTGTCTACCGAAGCGGTTATGTATCCTTTCTTGCGCAGGTTGAAAGGAAGCAGGTTGATATAGTCCAGGCAGGCGGCGCGGGTTTTGAAGCTGGTGGTCAGCGCAAGCGTTCTAACGACAGAAGTATCGCGATCAACGGGAGTAATTTTCAGATTGTATTGGCAAACAACAGTGGTTGGCAGCAGAAAGAACCAGAAGAAGAGAACAGTTCCGCGAGTCCGTAAATATAGCTCTACCTTTGCCATCAGTTTTTCAAGAATTGAACTGTAATATTCGATAAAATCATTGAAAGGAAATGGCGGGCATCTATATTCATATCCCTTTTTGCCGGAAGGCCTGCCACTATTGCAATTTTCATTTTTCCACCTCACTGAGTTTAAAGAACGGATTTCTGAAAGCTTTATTGAATGAAATGACGCTTCGCCACCAATACCTGGAAGGCGCTCCGGTTCAAACCATCTATTTTGGCGGAGGAACCCCTTCCCTGCTGGAACCAGCCGAACTGGATGCAATCTTTCAACATGTAAGAACACTTTTCACTATTGGTGAACAGGCAGAAATTACCCTGGAAGCCAATCCCGACGACATCTCCCCTGAAAAACTAATGGCCTGGCAAAAAGCGGGCATCAACCGGCTCAGTCTCGGGATCCAGTCGTTTTTTGAAGAAGACCTGCGGTGGATGAACCGCGCGCATTCGGCCGAACAAGCGCAAAATGCGCTGACACTTGCTCTGTCATACTTTCCGAACCTGACCATCGACCTCATTTATGGCACACCCGGACTGACCAATGAGAAATGGAAACAGAATGTTGACCTGGTTTTGCAAACAGGCGTTCCTCATATTTCCTGCTATGCTTTAACCGTGGAGCCAAGAACGGCGCTTCAGAAAATGATCGCCGATCACAAAAAGCAGGATATCGATCCCGATCTACAGGCCGTACAGTTCCAATTGCTGATGGATTGGATGAATGAGGCCGGATATGAGCACTACGAAATTTCGAATTTTGCACGGAAAGGATTCAGAAGCCGGCATAACAGTTCTTATTGGGAAGGGGTGCCTTATCTTGGCCTGGGTCCTTCGGCTCACTCCTTCAACGGATCGGGCAGGCAATGGAACATTTCCAACAATGCGCTTTATATTTCCAGCCTGGAAAAAAATAACTGGCAGCCGGGTTCTGAAGAACTGTCGACCGCCGATCAGTTCAATGAGTTTGTGATGACGCAGTTGAGACGTATGGAAGGGATCAGCAAAGAGCAGTTGGTGAAGCGTTTCGGTGCCGACAAACCCGAATGGGTGCGCAAGGCAGGGAGTAAATTTTTACAAAGCAACCTGTTGTCAGAAACCAACACCTCTTTTATGCTCACCAAAGAAGGCAAGTTATTTGCCGATGGAATTGCGGCGGACTTATTTATCGACAATACTAGTGCAAACGATGCCGCAGGTATTTGACCAGCTGCACCAGGCTGAGGAAAGCCACCATCCCGAGGATGAAGTAGGGGCCATATGATTGCATGCTGAACGGCATATACTAAAGTTACTACAATTTATTAGACGAGCACCTGCTCGATCAGGTTAAAGCCTTCCGAAGGTTTAACATTTTCCCACAGGATCCGGTAGATCGTGCCGGCAATGGGCATTGAAGCGCCTATATGACTGTTAGTCTGATAGATACACTTACTGGCATTGTATCCTTCCGCCACCATATTCATTTCCAGCTGGGCTGATTTTACCGAATATCCTTTTCCGATCATGGTTCCGAAGCTGCGGTTACGGCTATACAGCGAATAACAGGTTACCAGCAGGTCGCCCAGGTATACCGAGGCGGCATAATTAGGGCTCTTGCGATGATCGTCGTTGTCGTGAACGCCGACTTCAATATGCTGTATGCCGGCCTTTTTCAGAAAGCCCGCCATTTCATCAGCGCAATTGGCGATCAGAACACTTTGAAAATTATCTCCGTATTCGAGGCCATGGGCGATGCCGGCCCCCAGGGCATAGATATTTTTAAGGATGGCGGCATACTGCACTCCATAAATATCAGTATTGGTAATGGTATTGAGATATGGAGTGGCAAACAGGGAAGCCATTTGAGAGGCGGTTTCCGGATCCGTGCCTGAAAAAGTAAGATAGGATAGCTTTTCCGAGGCTACTTCCTCCGCATGACAGGGCCCCATAACCGTAAAATAATTTTCCAGGGGGAAATCATATTCATTTTTAAGATAATCGTTCAACAGCAGGTTATTCTGGGGAAGGATTCCTTTGACAGCAGAAATGATTTTCTTCCCGGAAAGATCATGGGCTTTTAGCGGAGAAAGGATATCCATCACAAAGGCGGAAGGGGCAGCAACCAGTAGTATATCCGAGGCGGCCACAACTTTTTGAACATCGGTGGTAAGGGAGAGAAGGGAGGTGTCGAAATTCACTGAACGCAGATAGGTGGGATTGTGACGGCGCGACTTAAAATGCTGAACCGCTTCTTCCGTTCTCATCAGCCAGTTTACCGAATGGCCGTTATCCGTCAGCAATTTTGCCAGGGCCGTTGCCCAACTTCCGCTTCCAATAATTCCGGGTTGCATGGTGCCAATTTAAGGCAAGATAGGGAGGAATAAGTTAATGAGGTTTGAGGTTTACGGTTTACGGTTTACGGTTTGAGGTTACGGTTTCTGAAATTCAGGCCCATAACAACAAACTTCAAACCTCAAACAGTAAACCCCAAACAACAAACCTCCCTACTTCTTCTGCTCAAACAGTTTATCCTTCGGCACTACTATTACTTTGGTGCCGTCTTTGAGTGTTTTGCTGATTACATTATACGGAGAAGAAACAACTTCATCGCCTTCTTTCAATCCGCTCAGCACCTCTATGTAGTTAATATCCTGGATGTCTGTTTTGACGATTACTTTTTTAACGGTTCCGCCCGGCTGCATGATGAACACTACTTCATCGAGATCGGCTCCGAGTGAAGTCTTCTCATTTTCCTGCATGCCTGATTCGGTTGTCTTTTCCTTTTCTTTACCCACAACAACTTTGTCGCTTCCTTTTTCGCGGGTAGTTACCGCATTGATGGGAACAGAAACCACATCCACTTTACGACGGGTTTGGATGTCTGCGCTGGCGTTCATACCCGGGCGGAAGGGGAAGTTCTTCGGATTTTTGGGATCGAGCAGATCTTTGTATTCGTCTGCCAGTAACCGGATATGTACCTTAAAGTTGGTAACGTCGTTGGCGGAGATGGCAGCTGCGGAAGAAGAGGTGCTGCTGGCCGCGATCTTGGTTACGATGCCTTTGAACTTACGGTTGTTGTAGGCATCCACTTCTACCAGGGCCGAGTCGCCCAGCTTCACTTTAGGAATATCATTTTCGCCTACATCTACTCTCACTTCGATCAGTCGCATATCGGCGATACGCATCATCTCGGTTCCTGCCATCATTGAGTTACCCACTACTCTTTCTCCTTTTTTCACGTTGAGCAGTGATACTACTCCGCTCATTGGCGCGAGTACAGCTGTACGGCTTAGGTCTTTGTTTGCCCTTTCCAGGCTGGCCGAAGCGCTGGCCACTGCTGCCTGTCCGCTGCGTATACCCTGAACGGCGGCATTATAAGATGCTTTTGCGTTCTGCAATGCATTTTCAGCCTGTTCGAATTCGGCCTTGGAGATCACCTTATCGTCCAGCAGTTTTTTCTGACGGTCGTAAGTGCGCTGCGCCAGGTCGAGAGCCGATTTCAGGCTTTCGAGTTGGGCCTTGCTGTTTTCTACAGAGGCCTGCTGCTGGTTCACCACCGCGGAGGCCTGGTCGCGCTGCGTGGTATAAATGTCCGCATATATCTTGGCCAGCACAGTGCCTTTTTTCACACTGTCGCCTTCTTCCACCTGGAGTTCGACAATTTCACCGGAAATATCGGGGCTCACTTTAACCTCCACTTCGGGATAAACTTTTCCGCTGGCGTTTACTGTTTCGATAATGGTTCTTTTAACCACTTTCTCTGTGGACACTTTCAATCCTTCATCCTTGCCGATCACTCCTCCTGCTTTCAATCCAACAATTGCGAGGATCAGTACGACCAGAATTCCGAGTATCCATTTAAGTCTTTTGCTCATATAAGTCTGTTGTTATGCTTTGATTTCGATGGAAAATTGTAATGATTACTGTAACCGGAGGCCCATTCCTTTGTAAAACTCCAGTACTTTCATCTTAAACACATAGTCGAACTGGGAATATGCCAAATCGATTCTTGCACGGTTCAGGTTGTTCTGGCTGGTGATCAGGTCGAAGGTACTCAGTAAACCCAGGTCATATCTTTTCTGCGCGAAATTGTAAGTTTTGTCGGCTGCCGTTACGGCAATCTTGGTGGCATTGAACTTTTCCAATGCCGCTACCGCGCTGTAATAAGCCTGGTAGATATCGTTCTTCAGTTTCTGGTCGGCCTGTTCTTTTACGATCAATCCGTTCTTGTAGTTCAGCTTTGACCTTTCCCAGGCAAAACGGGCTCTTCCGCCGTTGGCGATGGGAACAGAAATGGTGAATCCGATGCTCTGGCGGAAGTTGTTGTTGAGCTGGCTTCCCCATCCATCCCAATATTCAAAGAATGATTTTGATGATTGCGTGTAATTGAAATGGGGATTTATGATGCGATAATTTACCGGGCCAACCGCGAATGGACCCAAAGCCGCGCTGCTGGTGTCGTATCCGGTAAAGCTGGCAGAAGTGATTTTTTTACCGGGGCTGGCGAAGTTGGTTCCCACACCGCCGCCTACTGAAAGACTGGGATACATGCCTGCCTTGGCCACTTTGGTGAGTGCATCCAGAGAACGAAGCCTGAATTCATTGGCTTTTTGCGCCGGCTGATTTTTCATGGCCAGTGCATACACGGATTCAGGCATGAGATCGGCAATGGCGTCTACCGGTATGAGGTCAACCGGTGGCACGGCAATATCGAAAGGCTCGGAGGCGTCTACATTTAGCAGCGCTTTCAGTTGCAGCAGGTTTTGGTCAGCTACTGCTTTCGAATTGATATAATTGGCGCTGTCGGTACCATACTGGCTTTCCAGCGTAAGGGCATTGATTTCCGGTAAGCCGCCCGCTTCTACTTTTTTGCGGGTTAGCTGCAGCTGCACCATTGTATTATCCATTTGCACCCTGGAAATTCTCATCTGTTCTCTGCTCAAAAGGGTTTGCAGGTAATAGGTAGCCACTGTCAGGCCGATATCGTTCTTCACCTTCTCAACATCTGCCTGGCTGGCCTGGTTTTCGAGATCATATGCTACGATATTGTTCTTGATCCGGTGCCAGTTGAACACTTCCTGGCCAATGTTCAGTGAGAACTGCTGGCCAAGCAGTTGCGTAGTAGTAAACTGGTTGGTGGTAGGGTCGATGGAGCGACCGAATTGCAAACCGGTATTGACACTGAAATTGGCGGTGGGGTATTGCTCCCATTTTGCCTGTTTGTAGTTGATAGCAGCCCCCTCTGCCAGGATCTTGTTCTGGCGTACGGTGAGGTTATTGGCCCAGGCGTAGTCCACACATTTTTTCAAATCCCATTTATCCTGGGCTGCGGCTATACTAACGATCAGAAAACTAGAGAGTACCAGTACTAAACGATTCATATAACAAATGTAATTGTAATGAAAGGGTGTCCGGATGATTTTTGATAGACGGTCACAAATTTGTCACCGGCAAAGTAAACAAATCAGCGTCTAAGTGCTGTTAATATTTTAACTGCCCGTGCAGGGCCGAGGCCGGTAACATTTACCTCCTTAGCTGTCCCATTTCGACAGGGCCTGATTGAGGTCGTCGATCAGGTAATCAGGGTCTTCGAGGCCGACATACAATCTTACCATCCTGTGTTCGCGGTTTTGGGGGTCGAACTGGTCGGGATACAGCGAGGCGCATTTGGGAATGGCCAGGCTTTCATGCCCTCCCCAGCTCACCGCCATCAGGATATGTCGCAGACTTTCGCAAAAGGTTACAATCTGTTCCATCTTTTTGGCCTTCAAAACGATCGTTAGCAGGCCGCAGGCTCCTTTCATTTGCTTTTTGGCAAGCTCATACTGAGGGAAGGCGGGGTCCAGCGGAAAAATAACTTCTTCGATAGCCGGGTGTGTTTTCAGGTAAGCCAGCACTTTTTGAGTGGAGGCGGTGATTCTCTGAAAACGCGCAGGCAGGGTTCTTAATCCCCTGATGAGCAGCCAGGCATTAAAGGGCTGGATGCCGCTTCCGATATTGAGATACTCGCTATCGAATATTTTCTTCATATGGGCATAGGTACCCGTAAGCACCCCTCCGAGAGTGTCGCTGTGTCCGCTGATGTATTTTGTGGCGGTCTGCATCGACAGGTCGATACCCAGTTCGATCGGCTTCTGGTATAGCGGAGAGCAATAGCTGTTATCGATCAGGGTGATAATGCCCTTTGAGCGGGCAAATGCGGCAACTGCCTCCAGGTCTTGCAACACAAAATCCCAGCTGTTGGGGCTTTCCAGGTAGTAGAAGCTGGTGTTCGGTTTGGTAGCATTTTTCCAGTTGTCAATATCCCTGCCATCCACATAGGTGGTAGTAACGCCAAAGCGGGGGAGGATCACATCGAACATTCGCTGGGCCCAGGTGTAGGGTTTGGCCACCGAAACAATATGATCGCCGGATTTTACGAACGGTAAAACGCCGGCGAAGATAGCCGCCGCACCGCTGTTGAACACGAGGCAATCTTCCGCGCCATCCAGGGCCGCCAGCTTTTTGCGCAAGATATCTACAGTAGGGTTGATACCCCGGCTGTATAAATACCCTCCCATTTCATCTTCAAAAGCCGATCTCAGTTCGGCAACTGTCCTGAATGCGAAATTGCTGGTTTGAATGATCGGTGGGGCGATGGCATTAAAGTAATTCTCGCGTTCTTCGCCCAATTCATTCAATATATAAGAGAGATCCATTTTAGGCTTTTTGTTTTCTGTATCGTTGGGTAATAAAATAGAGTAGCAGGAATGCAATAAAAACCGAAGTGCCGATCAGCGCATATTCGGGATAGGTGATAGCGATCACGGTACCCACAAAGAGATAGGCCAGTACGAATATAGCCGGCAGCACAGGATACAACTTCATCGAATAAATGCCGGTTCCGTCGAGATGCCTGGTTCTTTTGCGCAGGATGAAAATGGTAGCCGCCGAAGTTGCCATACCGATGGAATCCAGGAAAATGGTGAAACTTAATATCTGGTCAAATTTCTTGGCAAAGAACAATACGATGATGCAGAGGGCGGCGAAGACGGTGAGGCTGAAAGTCAGTACATCTTTCTTCTCGTCTTTCTTGCGGAAGGCTGCCGGCAATATTCCATCTTCCGACATGGCAAACATTACCCGGGGGTTGCTGAGCAAAAGCACGTTCACATACGCCAGTACGGCTATAAATAACAATATGGATGAAACATACCTGCCGGTGGGGCCAAATAGTTTTTCCGCTACGATGGAAGCAATGCCGTTTGTTTGCCTAAGCTCCATAAAGCCAATTACTTTAAAATAAGCATAGCTTACAGACAGGTACAGCACGATGATGGCCAGGATGCCGATGAAAATTCCTCTCGGAATATTTTTCTTGGGGTTTTGAATATCGTCGCCGAAGTTGATGGTTTGCTGGTAGCCTCCGTAGGTGAATGAAGTTGCTTTGAGCGCTACTCCAAAAGAAAGGAGGATCGCTCCGAAGGTGGAAGCGCTATGATCCGGTACCGGCAGCGGATTTTGATTGTAGACGGAAGGGAAGAATATCGATCCGATGATGACAACCAGCATTCCGATTTTCACCAGCATGAGAAAGTTCTGGGTTTTTGAACTCATTCTCAAACCCATCCTGTTTACTCCATAAAACAACAGGATGGCTCCCATCGCAACAAAGGCCTGTATGAGGGGCGAGGTGTCCTGGCCAATGATGATCGGGCATATATATTCCGCGCCAATGAGCGCAACACCCGAAAGAGAAGCAGCATTGGAAATAAGAATAATACAGTTGATCGCGAAAGCGATGGAAGGATGATAGGCGTAAGAAAAGATTTTGTAATAGCCCCCCGTAACCGGGAACCGGGATCCGATTTCGGCATAGGTCAGTGCGCCGCAGAAGGCCACTATGCCGCCCACAATCCAGGCCGCGAAAAAGATCGTTGGATTCAGGGATTCGATGGCCGCATCTTTTGAGGTACGGAATATTCCCATTCCAATCACGAGCCCGATGACGATCATGGTCAGGGAAAATAAATTCAGCTTATTGCTCTTCATGAGCGGAAGATAAAGAATATTTGCCTTTACCTTTGCGTTATACCTCCCATTCCATTTCTATGAAGCAGATCATCCTCTATTCCTTCCTGCTGTTCCTTCCCATTATGACCATCGCCCAGGAATTGACCAGGGACTCGAGTCAGACACTTACGGAAGTGACGGTAACGGCCTTCGAACAACAGAGAAGAAAAATAGATGCTCCTTCCAGCGCTGCGGTCATCCTGCTCACGCAAACCGATCGCGTCAATAAAACCAGCCTCGTCAATGGGCTCAATACTGTGTCTGGTGTTCGTATGGAAGAACGATCTCCCGGCAGCTACCGCCTCAACATTCGCGGAAGTTCCCTTCGTTCTCCTTTCGGAGTCAGAAACATCAAGATCTACTGGAACGATATTCCGGTTACCGACGCCGGGGGGAATACTTATTTCAACCAGTTTGTATTAAATAATATTTCTACTATTGAAATCAATAAAGGTCCAGCCGGAAGCCTGTATGGGGCCGGGACGGGTGGGCTGATGCTGTTGCGTTCGCTTGACAAGACTCCGAAACCATTGCTGTCTCTGGACTATACCACCGGCAGTTTCGGATTGCAGAATCTACTGGCATCGGTGGGTTTTGGAAAAGAGGGAAGCCAGGGTTTGCTCACCTACTCCCATTCAGCCGGCGATGGCTATCGTGATCATACAGCCACCAGGAAAGACAATCTGAGTTTTGTAACGCGGATTGCCGCTCATTCGAAGCAGACAATACTCGCCAGCGTTTTATATAATAGTATCAATTATGAAACGCCCGGAGGGTTGACAGCTGCGGAGTTTGCCAGCAATCCGCGTCAATCCAGACCGGCAGCCGGTGGATTTCCCAGCGCTACCGGGGCTAAGGCCGCCATTGATCAGAAGAATTTCCTGGCCGGGATCAGTCATCAGTATCAATTCACCGAAAAGTTCAGAAATACCACGGTCTTGTTCGGTTCTTTTGCTCAAATCAAAAACCCCACCTTCCGCAACTATGAGCGACGAAACGAGCCCGGGTTCGGGGCTCGCACCACTTTTGCCTACCAGCACGACTGGAGCGGACAAAAGTTGCAATTGGTGGCTGGTAGCGAGTGGCAATTGGGCTTTTTCAACACACAGGTATCCAAGAACAAAAATGGCAATCCCGATACGCTTCAGACCAATGACGATATCAACCTGACCACCTATAATTTTTTTGCGCAGGCTGATTTTGAAACATCCTCTCACTGGCTTTTCAGCGCGGGTGCCAGCCTCAACAAATCGAAGGTGGAATTTGCCCGTTTGAATAAATACCCGGTACTGCGTCAGCAACGTACCTACCAGAATGAAATTTCGCCGAGGTTGTCGGTTGTTAAGCGACTCAGCAGCGTGCTATCTCTTTCCGGTACGATATCAAAGGGTTTTTCACCACCAACTATTGCCGAGTTGTTGCCCTCCACCGGAAATATCAGCACATTTCTCGAAGCTGAACATGGCGTAAACTATGAAGTAGGCGCACGAAGTATTTTGTGGGGAGGAAGACTGCAGGCGGATCTGTCTGCTTTCTATTTTAAATTGAAGAACGCGTTGGTGGTCCGGAAGGATAGCGCCAATGCCGACTATTATATTAATGCCGGCGAAGCCACTCAAAAAGGGATCGAGCTTAGCCTTGACTATCTCGAAAACTTTCATTCAGCCATCCTGCAACAATTCAGAATATTCACGGCTCAGACCCTGAACAATTTCAAGTATGGCGATTTTCAAAAAGATGCCGTCAATTACTCAGGCAAGAAGTTGCCCAGCGTTCCTGATTATACCGTATCGGTCCTGGCTGATCTGACTTTTGCCGAAGGCATTTATCTCAACAGCAGTTTCTTTCATGCATCGTCCATTTATCTCAATGATGCCAATACCGTAAAGGCGAAATCCTATGACCTTGTAGGTGCACGCCTGGGATGGAAATTCAATGCCGGATCAAAATCGAGATTAAATATATATGCCGGAGCCGACAACCTGCTTGACCAGTTATACAGCCTGGGAAATGACATCAATGCCGCCGGCGGAAGATATTTCAATGCAGCACCCGGCAGAAACTGGTATGCGGGTGTGAGTGTTGCCATAAAGTAATAAAAATGGGCTGTTCCACTTTTATGAAACAGCCCGGTCTATTATCCTTCACCAATATTAATTATTGGAAGCGCCCGCATCTATCCAGCAGATGATGGCGCTTTTTTGTGCATTGCTTAAAGAACCAGTCTTGGGCATTCTTCCGGATGAAATCGCATCGCGAATAGAAAACCTTGAAGTAAATACCTGCGAATAATTGGTGAGGGCACCGACTCCTTCTATACTGCCACTCGCGTGGCAGGACGTATTAGTGGCACAGGTGCTCTGAATCACCGGCAACACGTCTGTGGCAAAAGATTTCGAAGTTGAACAGTCGGGCGTGAAATTACTGCTTCCGGACCCGCTCTTGGAACAGGAAAGAATCATCGTAGTCAAAGAGAGTGTCAAAACAGCGACGGACAATGTTACTCGCATAAATATTCAGATTGTTTGTTTACCAGATTGTACGGACCGCTACAAAATTGCCACTGGCATCGAAACGGACAGCATACCGGGTATTGTTCGCATCTATAATAACTACAAAGCCCTGCAAAGTATTGCTCTTTACCACCCGGAATGCCTTATTAAATACCCAGGAAGGATAAGTGGCATTCAGGTAAGCGGTAACTGTTGCAGGCAGGTTATTTTGTTCGATGGAAACCAATTCACCCCCGGGTGCCGGCAACGCTGTTCTTTTTTCAAACGTTCCGCCTGAGCCAAACACAGTAGCAAAAAGCCCGTTGTTACCGGATATTAATACGTAATCGCTGTCGTGAAGGTTGCGATAGGCCCGAATTAATGTGTCGCCCGGATAATTGGCACTGAAATAACTTAAAACAGAGGATGGCAATGCACTCAGCGCAATGGAGTCCTTTTGCTTTCCATCGCGGCATCCAAATCTTCCCCCTTCCTGCCATCCTCTTCCCCCTAAATCAGGGCCTTCCCGCTGTTCGAGGATCTTCACAAAATTTCCGGACGCATCAAACAGTACGGCAACCGGCTTGTCATTAAAGTATATGATCACGACATAAGCCTGAATGGCGCCGCTGCTGTCTTTGACCGCAAATGCCTTATGGTACGTGTACCCTGCATAGTTGGCATCCAGATAACTTCCGATACTGCCTGGCAAAGAAGATTGCGCCACCGAATCACGATGACGGCCACGACCACATTCATTGACTACATACACACTATCTCCCGGCTTGCCGGAGAGTACTTCCGTTAATGTTGCGGCTACCGCAATGGTAGAAGATGTGCCGGAATCGGTTGAAGTGGTTCCTTCCGCATTTTTCCGACAGGAGGCAATAAAGAGACATGAGAATGCCAGGCCGGCGAGGCCGGCAAATAATTTCGTCGGGAACATAAAAACTGGTTTTAGAATTGAAAAAAATGAGTTTGGAAAAAGAGCCTTTGCTAGAATTGTTTCATGCAGACATCAATTGGGGGTCCGACTATCCTTTACGGGAGAGGTTTAAGAAGGGTTAGGGGTGTTGCGGTGAAAATTGAAAATGTTGCGGTAAAAAAGATTTTCTTTTACAACGCATTAACGAAAAGTGTCGCGGCTGGCAAAATCAACAATTAATACCTAACACGAATTACACAGATTGCTTTATCCGTAAACAGTAAACTGCAAACCCCGCCTTCGTTGACTGGATAAAGCGAACGATGCAGGCCAGGCTTCCCTGGGTGCAGCAACTAAGGCACGGGTAGGTCGTTGCACCCAATAGTACATAGCCCCCGCTGACCATACCCGCGCCAGCGGGACAATGACCATAACCGCGCCAGCGGGGTAAACCGCAAACAGCAAACCAACTTGAAACCTGAAACGATAAACGATAAACTATAAACTCCCGCCTTCGGCGGGATTCCCCTATTTTTGCCGCGATTTTGGTTCCCGGTATCAGTAACCGGGATTAAAAGGGAAGTCCGGTGTAAGTCCGGCGCTATCCCCGTAGCTGTAAGGTCGGGTTTGAATTGTTTGTCCGGAAAAACAGTTTACCCGTGCTGCTTCATCACCACTGTCTTGAAGACGGGAAGGTGCAGCCATACCAAGCCAGAAGACCTGCCAGGATCTGTAACATATTCAGCTTTCGGGTGAAAGGCATGAAATGTAAAAGTCGTACAGACATTTATATTTCCGGTTGAAGACTTCCATTCAACCATTATCCCTCGGAAGCAGTCACCTTAAAAATCTTGGTACATGAAAAAGATTTTCTTTTGGGTGGCTGCGGTAACAATCAGCAGCTCCCTGTATGCGCAAGACAGCGCCCGTTCTTCTCTTTTGGATGATGTAATTGTAACAGCCAACAAGGCGCCTCAAAAACAAAGCAGCACGGGAAAAGTAATTACCGTGATCAGCAAATCGTTGCTGGAAAAGTCGGCAGGTAAAACGATCGGCCAGGTATTGAATGAGCAGGCAGGCCTCACGATCAACGGATCGCTGAATACCGCAGGTTCCAATCAAACGATTTATATGCGGGGTGCTGCCACGGGGCGCACGCTCATTCTGATCGATGGCGTACCGGCCTATGACCCGTCGTTTATCAACACCGAGTTCGATCTGAACCTGGTTTCCCTCAATGACGTGGAAAGAATTGAAATCTGCAAGGGGGCGCAGTCTACCCTGTATGGCAGCGATGCCGTGGCGGGAGTGATCAATATCATCACCATTGACAAAGACGTTCGCAAGCCGGTAAATGTAAAGTCTACCGTTGGCTATGGCAGCTTCAATACCTTTCGCGCCAACGCGCAGGTATATGGCCGGGCGGGCAAATGGATATACAGCGCCCGTTTCGCCCGCATGTCGACGGAAGGATTTTCGGCGGCTTACGACAGCACCGGAAAGGCAGGTTTCGATCGGGATGGCTATTTGAGCAATGTGGCCAGTGCTTCTCTCCAATACAACGCTACCCCATTTCTGTCTGTACGCGGCTTCGTTCATCACACTCGCTACAGGAATGATGTCGATGCTTCCGTTTTTACAGACGAAAAAGACTTTCGTATCAGCAACAGGAACCTGATGGCAGGAGCTTCCTTTCACTATCAGAAAAACAAAGTGATCCTGAACGGCATTTATCAATACAGCGATATCTATCGCCACTACCGCAATGACAGCAGCGATGTGCCCGGCTTCACCAGGTTTTCTACGGACGACTATTACGGCAAGACCCAATACCTGGAGATCTATTCCAACATCAAACTCGATCATGGCTTCAGCCTGTTGCAGGGAGCCGATTTCCGGTACAGCAGCATGAACAACCAGTTTCTTTCCATCAGCAGCTTCGGCCCTTTCACCAGTGGATTCCGGGATACCGTGCACAGCCAGGCCTCTGCCTATTTTTCCGTGATCTATAACGGGCTAAATGAAAAACTGAATATTGAATGGGGAGGAAGATTAAACGTGCACAGCCGCTATGGCACCAATTCCACTTTTACTTTCAATCCTTCCTACCGGCTATCAAAACATTGGCGCGTTTTCGGAAGTATCGCCAGCGCTTTTAAAGCCCCCAGTTTATACCAGCTCTATTCCGACTATGGCAACCCCGACCTGAAACCCGAATACAGCAACAACTATGAAATAGGAATCCAACAGCAAAACGACAAATGGCAGGGACGACTCGTATACCTTCACCGCGACATCCGCAACGGGCTCGACTTCAACAATATCGTTTTTCAGTATTTCAATTTCAGCAAGCAGGTAGTAAGAGGTCTCGAGCTCGAGCTCAGTTATAAGCCCCTGGAGAGAATAACGCTCAATGCCAATTACACGTACCTCCATCCGTCCGAAGAATCGCAAAGCAGGATCACTTTCAAAGACACTACTTACAAGTACCTGCTGAAAAGACCACAGCATACCGTTAACGCAACGATCGGATACAACGCCGGTAACGCATTTTTCATGTCTGTCAGCGGCAAGTATGTGAGTAAGCGATATGATTTCGGAGGATACAAGCAATCCGATGTGGCCCTGGGTGCTTATTTCATTTTGGGTGCTTATCTCGAATACCGGCTGAACGATCATATCAAATTATTTACCGACTGGCAGAACCTCACCGATAAAAAATTCTTCGATATCCGCGGGTACAATTCCATTCCGTTTTGTGTAAATGGCGGGGTGACGGTGAAGTGGTAAGGATTTTTTACGTTTATCGTTTCAGGTTTATTGTTTCTGTTTGTGTACGATGGTGCAATCCTGTGGAAGCCTGTTTTTTTTTGCAGAATCCTGTTAAATTAAACTACCAAAACAGGGTTTGAAAAATACGAAACGATAACCCTGAAACGTGAAACAGAAAATACCCGTGAAACGCAGTCCCCGCCTGGCTTACCAGATTTCAACGACGCATTCTCCACAGTCCGTGAATAACTCAAAAGTCCCGGAAAATGATTGCTTAGTAAACTTGTGATGTGATTATGGTTGCCGGCAGCCGATGCCGGATTAAAAGGGAATCCGGTGTAAATCCGGAACTATCCCCGTAGCTGTAAGGACCGTGAACCCGGAAGCTTTGGCTTTCAGCCCTTCACGAAGCTGACAATCAAGCCACTGGTGGGCCAACCACCGGGAAGGATCAGCAAGACCGAGTCAGAAGACCTGCCATGCTCACCAAAAAGTTGCCAAGCCTTCGGGTTGAGAGGCAGGAACTGATACACACCGGAAGCCCTTCCGGATGTAATCAGCACCCCCACCCCTTTCCCGCGGCATTCACTAACCTGGTTAAAATAGTGCGTCATGCAAACTGAAAACGAAATCCTGTTGAAGGAAAACAAGGATCGCTTTGTCATCCTCCCGATCAATTATCCGAAACTATGGGAACAATATAAAAAGCATGAAGCCAGCTTCTGGACCGCCGAGGAAATCGATCTGAGCGGCGACCTGAAAGACTGGGCGAGCCTCAATGATGGCGAACGTCATTTCATCTCGCATGTGCTTGCCTTTTTTGCGGCCAGTGATGGCATCGTCAATGAAAACCTGGCCGTCAACTTCATGAGTGAAGTGCAGCTTCCCGAAGCGCGTTGCTTTTATGGGTTCCAGATCATGATGGAGAACATCCATTCTGAAACCTATGCCCTGCTGATTGACACCTATGTAAAGGATCCGCAGGAAAAACATCGGCTTTTCCATGCCATTGAAACCGTTCCGGCAGTGACCAAAAAAGCACAATGGGCCCTGCGCTGGATCGAGAACGGAACCTTTGCCGAAAGACTGGTGGCCTTCGCAGCCGTGGAAGGCATCTTCTTCAGCGGCAGCTTCTGTTCCATTTTCTGGCTGAAGAAAAGAGGACTCATGCCCGGATTGACCTTCAGCAATGAGCTGATCAGTCGCGACGAAGGCATGCATTGCGAATTCGCCTGTCTGCTCTATTCCATGCTGAACGCCAAACTCAGCCAGGAACAGGTATACAGCATCATCGGAAATGCCGTTGAGATCGAAAAAGAATTCATCACCGATGCGCTGCCCGTAAAACTCATTGGCATGAATGCCGACCTCATGAAACAGTACATCGAGTTCGTAGCCGATCGCTGGCTGAGCGAACTGGGATATCCCAAAATGTTCAATGCATCCAATCCTTTTGATTTCATGGAAATGATTTCACTCCAGGGAAAAACCAACTTCTTCGAAAAACGGGTAGGCGATTACCAGAAGGCCGGCGTACTGGCTTCCAAAGAATCGCAAACCTTCTCCCTCGAAGAAGATTTCTAAGAACATTGTTCACCATCAACTAACCCACCATGTACGTTATCAAAAGAAACGGAAAGAAAGAAAGCGTCAAGTTCGATAAGATCACTGCCCGTATTGAGAAGTTAAGTTATTCGTTAAGTCCCCTGGTAAGCCCTATCGATGTGGCTAAAAAAGTTATTGAAGGCATCTATGACGGGGTGAGCACGACCGAGCTCGACAACCTCGCAGCCGAAACAGCCGCTTCCCTGACCACCAAGCACCCCGACTATGCCATTCTGGCCAGCCGGATTGCCGTGAGCAACCTTCATAAGAATACCGTGAAGTCGTTCTCGCAAACCATGTACAAACTGTACAACTATATCGATAAAGCAACGGGCAAAAGAATGCCCCTGCTGGCCGATGATGTTTGGGAGGTGATCGAAAAAAATGCGGAGCTGCTCGACAGCACGATCATTTACGATCGCGATTTTGCCTTTGATTATTTCGGCTTCAAGACACTGGAGAAATCATATCTGCTTAAAGTAGACGGAAGGATCGCCGAAC
Organism: uncultured Chitinophagaceae bacterium; assembly: GCA_964605065.1. GTDB lineage: Bacteria > Bacteroidota > Bacteroidia > Chitinophagales > Chitinophagaceae > Endoryza. Next base: position 164,744 of record CAZSAQ010000004.1, on the reverse strand, counting down.
GCCCGCAGCATATGTACATGCGCGTAGCGGTAGGCATTCACAAGGAAGATATCGAGAGCGCCATCAAAACATATAACCTGATGAGTGAACGCTGGTTTACCCATGCCACGCCTACTCTCTTCAATGCGGGCACCCCCAAACCGCAGATGTCGTCCTGTTTCCTGCTGACCATGAAGGAAGACAGCATCGACGGCATTTATGATACGCTCAAACAAACCGCTAAAATTTCACAAAGCGCCGGTGGAATCGGACTGGCTATTCATAATATTCGCGCCACCGGCAGCTATATCGGCGGCACCAATGGCACCAGCAACGGTATCATCCCGATGCTGCGTGTATACAATGATACCGCCCGTTATGTGGACCAGGGTGGAGGAAAAAGAAAAGGAGCCTTCGCGGTTTACCTCGAGCCCTGGCATGCTGATGTGTTCGAGTTCCTCGACCTGCGCAAGAATCATGGAAAGGAAGAACTGAGAGCCCGCGACCTGTTCTATGCTTTGTGGATTCCTGACCTGTTCATGAAGCGCGTGGAATCGAATGGCAACTGGAGCCTGTTCTGCCCCAATGAAGCACCCGGACTGAGCGACTGCTGGGGTGAAGAATTTGAAAAGCTCTATGCGCAATATGAAGCAGAAGGAAGAGCCCGCAGAACAGTAAAGGCCCAGGATCTGTGGTTTGCCGTACTCGACGCACAAATAGAAACCGGTACGCCTTACCTCTTATATAAAGATGCGGCCAACCGCAAAAGCAACCAGCAGAACCTGGGTACCATCAAGAGCAGTAACCTCTGCACGGAAATCATTGAATATACCAGCAAGGATGAAGTGGCGGTATGTAATCTTGCCTCCATCGCACTGCCCCGTTTTGTAAATGAAGGAAAGTTTGATTTTGATGCGCTGTATGAGGTGACATACCAGGTAACCAAAAACCTGAACAAGATCATCGACGGAAACTACTACCCTGTTGAAGAAGCGAGAACTTCCAATTTGCGTCATCGCCCCATCGGATTGGGTGTACAGGGACTGGCAGATACCTTTATCCTGATGCGTCTTCCATTCGAAAGCGACCTGGCCCGCATGCTGAACAAGAACATTTTCGAGACCATTTATTTCGCGGCGATGACCGCCAGCAAGGACCTCGCTCAAACCGAAGGTGCTTATGAAACCTTCGCCGGTTCGCCTGTTTCGAAAGGGATTTTCCAGTTCGATATGTGGGGAGTACAACCCAGCGATCGGTGGGATTGGGACAGCCTCAGGAAAGAAGTAATGCAGTATGGTGTTCGCAACTCACTACTGGTGGCGCCAATGCCTACCGCTTCTACCTCGCAGATCCTGGGCAACAACGAATGTTTCGAGCCTTATACCAGCAATATATATACAAGACGTGTGTTGAGCGGTGAGTTCATCATCGTCAACAAACACCTGCTGAAAGACCTGGTAAACCTCGGTCTCTGGAACAACAGCATGAAGAACAGGATCATTGCCGCCAACGGTTCGATCCAGAATATCCAGGAGATTCCTGCCGAAGTGAAAGAGCTGTATAAAACCGTTTGGGAAATCAAACAGAGAACCATCATAGACATGGCTGCTGACCGAGGCGCATTTATCTGCCAGTCGCAATCACTCAACCTGTTTGTAGACAATCCTACCAGTTCGAAGCTCACTTCCATGCACTTCTATGGATGGAAGAAAGGACTGAAGACAGGCATGTATTACCTCAGAACACAGGCCGCTTCACAGGCAGTGCAGTTTACGGTAGAAAAACAAGCCGACGAGCAAATGCAACCGGTTGTACCCGTGCAGGGATCAGTGGCCAAAGGAGGAAACAATGTGGAAGACATCACAACAGATTTCGCCGAAGGCGCGGTATGTACCATGCAGGATGGATGTATTAGCTGTGGCTCGTAGTTGGTTTATTGTTTTGCGTTTGTCGTTCGCATAGAAAGCTAATCGAAGAAAAAAATAAAAAGGCCTTCACACTTTATTGATGTGAAGGCTTTTTTATTTTGAAACAGGGTCAGATTCTACCCAATAACAGGCAAACCTGCACTACAGAACAAAAAACAATAAACGCAAAACGATCAACGCTTTGCCCTAAAATGCCGCTTTGCCTGCCCAGCTATTATTCTTTGAGTTGACATCGGGGAGGGTGTTGTCCGGATCGAGGGTTATTTTTTCAATGGTGCTGGTGGAGGCGTAGGCAAATTTCCAAACCGCTCCATGCTGCCATACTTCTACCGGCAGTTTGACCCGGCTTACTTTACCATTGCTTTCTTTTATTTCCACTACAACCGGCATCGGCAGTTTTTCATTGTTGGCAATGGTGATGATGCTTCCCTGAGCGGGATCATTCTTCACATAGGCAACATCCCTCACTTCCTGGTCGATCTTCCAGTTGTTCATGAACCATCCTCTCCAGAACCAGTCGAGCGATTCGCCCGCATAGTTTTCGATACAATGGAAGAAATCATAAGGAGTGGGATGTTTGAAGGCCCACTGATGTACGTAATAGCGCAACGCGCTGTCGAGGCGATCGGGTCCCAATATGTTTTCGCGGAGCAGGTTCAGTCCAAAGCCCGGTTTGCGATAGGCGATGGTTCCCAGGTTGGCCGGGCTGGTAACATCCGGAACAGTAAGGATGCCTTCTGCGTTACGTCCAAAGAAGGAGTTGACAAAGTTTCTTGCATTGAAGGCGCGGTTGCCGGCATATTCGCCATTGTTGAAGGCTTTTTCCGCCATGGTGTTGATGAAGGTATTGAAGCCCTCATCCATCCAGGGAAATCTTCTTTCGTCGGAGCCTACGATCATCGGGAACCAGTTGTGTCCGAACTCGTGAGAGGTTACACCCCAGAGGCCGCCTCTTCTGGCACCTGCGCCGCAGAATACGATACCCGGATATTCCATTCCCCCTACAATACCTGCCACGTTGGTGGCTACCGGATAGGAGAAGGGATAGAGATATTTGGAATAGAATTCAATGGCTCCTTTTACGTATTCGGTAGAACGTCCCCAGGCGGAATCACCGGCTGACTCGGCGGGATATACAGACATCGCCAAAGCTTTTTTACCGTCTGGCAGGTTCATGCGGGCAGCATCCCATATAAAGGCTTTAGAGCTAGCCCAGGCCACGTCGCGCGTTTGCTGGCATTTGAATTTCCAGGTGAGCATTTTTTTGGCTGTTGGCCGGCTGTTGGGATCCGTTACTTCTTCCAGGGAGCGCAGGATGACTGTTTTGTCGCTGTTCTTCGCTGCTGCCCATCGTTTCAGCTGCTCGGCGGTTAATACTTCCTGGGGATTCAGCAATTCACCGGAACCGACTACGATATGGGAAGCGGGTACTGTTACGTTGTAGGTGATATCACCATATTCGAGATAGAACTCGCCTTGTCCCAGGTAGGGAAGCGTATTCCAGCCGTTTACATTATCGTATACACACATCCGTGGGAACCACTGGGCGATCTCATAGATCCAGCCGTTTTTGGTATTGAGGCGACCACAGCGATCCGTACCGTATTCGGGAACCACAAAGGAGTATTCTACTTTGAAAGTAACGGTACCGCCTTTGGCGTTGAGTGATTTGGGCAGGTTGATCTTCATCCGGGTGTCGACCACTTCGTATTTCGCGGGACTGGCCACTCCGTTCTGTACCAGGGAAACTTTTGCGATGGTGTATCCTCCGTTGAACTGGTTGCGGTTGGCCCATCGTCCGCCGCTGACGGCAGTTGTGGCGACTCCGCGCGACTGGAGATTGTAAATATTCTGATCGAGTTGCAGCCAGACAAAAGAGAGTGCCTGCGGGCTGTTGTTGACATAGCTGATGGTTACATCGCCCTTGATCGAATGATCTTCATCATTCATGGCCGCGTTAATGGTGTAGTTGGCACGGTTCTGCCAGTACTCCGGGCCGGGAGTGCCATCTGCCGCGCGGGTTTTATCGCCCATGGCCGGGTAAAACAAGGGAGCGAATGCTTCGTGCTGATCGTAAACCGAAACTGATTTGGCAGAATCGGTCTGTGCTTGTGCAGAAAGGACGAGCATACAAAGTCCGCCTGCCATCCAACGTTGAAGAGATCTCATGTGTAAAGTAGTTTAGTAAAGTGGAAACAAATGTACCTTTTTTGACCGCCAGCGGCCTGGTTAAATTTATCGAGTGGCGATCACAGATGATCAAAATTTATCTTTGTTTGCAGTCGATTAACAACCAACAGATGATACCAGCCTATTTTAACTGGAGCGGAGGCAAGGATTCCGCCCTCGCTTTATGGAAAATACAGCAGCAGGGCCATTATGATATCCGCTACCTGCTTACCAGTGTCAATGCCGCCTTTGACCGGGTTTCGATGCATGGTGTGAGAAGAAGCTTGCTCGAGGAGCAGGCCCGGCTGACCGGTATTCCCTTAACGACCCTTGAATTGCCCGAGCAACCCGATATGGAAGCATATGAAAAAACGATGAAGGATAAAGTGAACTGGCTGAAAGCACAGGGTTGTGAGCAGGCTATTTTTGGCGATATTTTCCTCGAAGACTTGAAAGTCTATCGCGAGCAGCAGCTGGCGAGGGAAGGGATTACCTGTGTGTTTCCGCTCTGGCAGCAGGACAGCCGGCAATTGGTCAAAGAATTTATCGGGGCAGGGTTTAAAAGCATCGTGGTTTGTGTGAATGACAAGTACCTCGACCGCAGTTTTTGCGGGCGGGTGATTGATGAACAGTTTATACGGGACCTTCCTGCGGGCGTGGATCCTTGCGGGGAGAATGGCGAGTTTCATAGTTTTTGCGTGGACGGTCCGGTTTTTTCGCGTCCATTGGCAGTAAAAACGGGAGAATATGTTTACCGGCAATATGATCAGCCAAATGGCGAAGGGAAATATGGCTTCTGGTATGTGGATTTACTGGCAGAAACGGGCAATGCCGGCTGATCGCTGTAAATTTGCCGCATGTCGCTGAACTTGAATGAGCTGCTGACCGTTACTTTTACCTTGTTTGCGGTAATCGATATCATCGGTTCCATCCCCCTGTTGATTTCTTTGAAGCAGAAACTGGGGGGAATTGATGAGTTGAGGGCGACCTTGATCTCCGGGGCGCTGATGATCCTCTTTTTGTATGTCGGAGAGAAATTCCTTCAAGTGCTGGGACTGGATGTGCGGTCATTCGCTGTGGGCGGATCGATCGTGATCTTTATTTTGGGGCTCGAGATGGTATTGGGGATAGAGTTTTTCAAGAGTGAGGGTGATGCCAAGGCCGGGACACTGGTTCCTATCGCATTTCCTTTGATTGCCGGTTCCGGAACTCTCACAACTATCATATCTTTGCGCGCCAACTACGATTCGCTGCCCGTACTGATCGGGATATTGATCAACCTGGTGATCGTGTTCGCGGTATTGAAGAGTTTGGGATTGATTGCCAGAATTTTAGGCCCCGGAGGATTGTTGGCGGTACGTAAATTTTTTGGTGTAATATTGCTCGCCATTGCGGTAAAAATCTTTGCCACCAATGCGCATGAGCTGATCAAATAGTTCTGATTTTACCGGCCTCGTAGTACAATGGATAGTATAAGAGTTTCCGAAGCTCCAGATTCAGGTTCGATTCCTGACGAGGCTACCAGAAAGGACAAATTGCTGTTACCGGCAGTTTGTCCTTTTTTATTTTTTGCTGAAAACCGCTATACGAAGGGGCCGTTTTTTATAAGTTTATTAAAGTCACTAACCGTCAATAAAGAAATCCAAACATCCAAAGCGGGATCTTATGCTCATGTCCTATCTCGATACCATCGGCAGCCACAAAAGATTGTTTATAGTTTTTTAGCTGTTGCTGCTGTTTATCCTTTCCTCCCACTTCAAACATATTACTTCCTACAACAAAATCTCCATCGCTGGAATAGGTAACTGTTTTTATAGCACCCACCTGATTGATAAAAAAGCTCTCTCTTAAATTACCTATGTTGGCCTCCGAATAAGCAAGGGCATATTGAAGATTCGGGTGATGCAAAAAAATCTTTTCAGGCTTCTCTAGTGCACCAATACCTGAGGCTGAATGATAGAGACTATTAATAATTCGTAAATCCTCCAGGTGATGAAGAAGCTGATCAAGGTATTACGCGTCACTCCAGTCCTTTCGCTCAGTTTGGTGATATTTGGTTTGAAGGGAGCAGATTCGGCTATGATGTATAATAGCTGACGGATTTCTTCTATGCTTGCCGTAGTAATATCATGTAAAGCAGGAAGATGATTTTTCGATTAGCCTGTCCATAATTGCTCTTTGTAAAGAGCAATTATATGATAAATTTGCTTTTTGCAAAGAGCAATTTAAAAAATATAAAGCTGATTATCAGGGCTATTTTAGGATTTAGTATCACATAAAGGTGGTTCAAAAAACCATTCCCCGGGGTAGCGCAACGAAGAATATGAAGTTATCACTTAATTACCTTGTCAAGGACATGATCATAAAAACAATTCCGGGCTATCGAATCAATAATAAACCAGACGTATCCTCACAACCTAAATCTTCTCCATGTCGGGTCATGTAGGAAAATGTTGTCACTTTCCGGAAAATTGCAAGATTGCTACCAGGATAAGGTTCGAGTCTGAGGCCCTCGGGGCTGCTTAGTTTTATCTACGTGTTATTGAATCGTCTTTTTTACTACGGGCTTTGAGTCCTCCTTTCGCCTGGCGTTATAGATAATTGGAATTAAATTATTTACAGCGTTCCAGGTTCCGCTGGAGGATTTCTTATTATCTTTTACCTGTACGCCTCAACAGGACCTCAAAAGAACAAAATGAAAGTAAGCATACTATTGCTGATTATAGTGACAACAGGATTTTCTTGCTGCGGTCAAGCCAGCAAGTCGAAAACAATTCCAGTTGAATCAGAAACCATCCATTCGGTGAGGAATTATGAGTATGCTGATTCTATGGGTAATCGCCTGCTAATACAAAACAGCGGTCCAAAAGGCGTCGTAAAATACACCGATGCTGATGGTGCGGAATTCAGGTATGTTGTATTCTGGACTCAATTCACCAATGAAACAATAAATCCTGTTGACTTGAAAATTGATTTTCCTTTAGATTCATTCGAGTTTCCATCTTCATCGGGCAGGTATATGAAACTGCTTCTACCCTCGGATACCATGACCAGTGATAAAGCATCGCTGTTTGACTTTGGTCTGGATGTAAAGTCCTTCTTAGATACCCATCTTTCAAAACCGTCTTCGCTGAACAGAACTATTAATCCACATGAATCAACTGCTTTTTATGTCGTGATATTATCTCCCTGGAATTCTGTAGCTGGCGGTGGCGGTGCATTACGGACTGGACTTGTATTAAAAGGACAAAACCTCCTCTATAAGCTTTCCGCCTACAAAACGACCCCCGAACTGCCATTGATCGATAAGAAAGAAATTACCTGCGGAAGTGTCAATCTGAAGAATTTGGCATTGCGGAAGTAAATATGAAACCTGTATACTGCAATGTCGGATCTGAACATCCAGCAGGTTGCGGAACTGCTAGCCCAATGATTGAAAGTGAAGGGGCTGGATAAATAAGGTGCCATTCACCAATGGGACTTCCTTCAATTTCGGAGAAGGGTTTCAGTTTTTCTTATCTACCTTAACAGGAAATTAATAGCTATGAGAAGATATTCCGTTGTTGCTATGGCACTCCTGTTAACGACATTCCATAAACTTTCAGCCCAGGTTCCCAAAGATTCAGACCTGTTCCGCCGTCTGAAAACACAGGACAGCGTGTTCTTTGAGCGTATATTCAATCGCTGCGATCTTAACTATCTTGAACAAGCCATCGCCCCTGATTTGAAATTCTACCACGACAAATCAGGTATTCAAAACAGGGAAATATTTATCGAAAACACCAAAAAATACATTTGCGGCGATACCGTCCACAAACCCATCCGGAAGGTTGACGTAAACAGTCTTGAAGTATTTCCGATGTACGACAACAATGTACTGTATGGCGCGGTTCAAACCGGCATTCACCATTTCTACATCCGGGAGAAAAACAAACCGGATGTGATTACAGGCAGCGCCAGGTTCATTCATCTCTACCTGCTGGTAAATGAAAAATGGATTCTAAAGGAAGTCATCAGCTTTGACCATCAGCCTGCGAAATAATCGTCGTAGCAGGCATTCCTTCTTACAGTCCTTATTCCTCGCTGGCGGCAACAGACGGTATCCCTTTATTCCATGACGCCTATTCTTAGTACCATATCTTTCGTTGGTGTCACCCCAATTGGCCAGCGATTGTTTAGAAGATATTTATGCCCGCACTCCAACCCAGCCAGGCACTGGTATTACGGTTTACTGTGTGGATCTTGTATCCGGAGGGAGGTAAGCCGGAGCCATACCCGGCAACGCTATTTTTCTGATCGGTATACATCATGGAAATGGCCGGGCCCGCATAAAGTGAAAAGTTTTTCGAAACCTTCACGCTCATCTGTAGTTGCAACCGGAACAGGAAATTGGTATTGTCCCAGCTACCCCGGTACATCGACAAAGCCAGCAGTTCGGGATTAAATGCGACCGTCTTACGGCGATTGAATGCGATATTGCTTCCTATACCATATCCGGCGGTATATAATTTTTTATTGTCATCTCCCGCGTTCAGTCCCGCCTGCAGGATGCTGTATAACTTGTAATGCTCCGATTTATAGGATAGGTTAACATTTTGTACTTCGTTGGAAGAAATGCCGAGTTTGCTGTATCCGTGCTTTACAATATTGACGAGGCCGATACTCAGGCCCTCGGAACTATCTGCCACATTGACCAGGCCTATCTGAAGTCCCTTTACGCGATGAGCATAGTTAATCAGCCCCGATACCTGCAGCCCTTTCATTTCTTTGCGGGCAAGATTCAATATCCCTGCCAACTGCAGCCCATGGAAATGATCTTTGCTGTAGTTGATGATCCCTCCGAGCTGAAACCCTGTAAACCGGCCGGTATTGTGGTTTTGTATGCCCCCGATCTGCAACCCCCTGAACGATCCTTTTACAATATTGCTGATGCCGCCGATCTGAACTCCATCAACGGAATCAAGTACCAGGTTGGTAATGCCGGCAATCTGAACGCCTCTTGTTTTTCCGCCCACGATGTTGATCAGTCCCGCCACCTGTGCATACTGTACTTTTCCTTTGTCGATATTGAAGAGTCCACCCAATTCAAATCCCCTGACGCCGGCGGTGTATCCTCCCAGTATATTGAAAGAAACATTACTGACAACCTGTGACCCCAGCTGGCCATGAGTGGTAAACCCGGGTACGAAAGAAACCTGGAAAGTACGGTTGGTGATAAACCTTTTCAGGTTCAGGCTCTGCTTTTTCTGTCTTTCAGAGAGCAGAAAACCACCTAAAGCCGTTTGCTGCACATTGGGTGTATCCCGAATGCCGGGGTCTACAATTCTTGCAGGAGCGGGCACCGTATCGGAAGCCGGAACCAACTCCGGATATATTCTTACTTCACTAATGTCGGCGTTGAGAGGAGACAGCGTAACATACACCTCACTGTTCACTTTTGACGCCAGCTTCACAACCGTGTCGGAATAAAACTCCTTGCTGACAGTGAGCGTTGTCATTCCAGGAGAACTGTTTTTCAGTTTTATTTTAAAGTAGCCGCTTTCATTTGTAAGTGCGGAATATAACAGCTTTTTTTCATACACACTCGCATCCTTGATGGCTCTTCCGGATATTTCATCATAAACATATCCTGTTACAAAGAATATCCTTCCGTTTTCCATAGCTCCTTTCACTGGCAGCACGGCTATCTGGTTGCGTGTTTTACGGATGATGATGTAATTTCCATCTTCGTAAAATTCATACCCCTGGCTGAAGAGTACCTGCAATACTTCCCTCACCGTTTTATTTCGTACCGAGAAAGTAACCAGGCTGTCTTTTTTTATGATGGCGGAATTGTAACTAAAATTTACTCCGCCCTTCTTGCTGATCAGCTCCAGCACTTCGCTGAGCTGCTGCCGGTTTACTTCAATGGTAACACTTTTCTGCAACGGACTCTGCGCGGCTGATTTACCTGCAATAAAAAGCAGCAGGAGCACGTATCTCATATGCCTCTTCATAATAATTATGATAAATGTGTTTACTGTAAAATGATCCTGTTTTCTTCTTTAACGATTCGGATTTGGTAGTTGCTGAAGGTTTGGGTGATCAGTTCCAGTAACCGGTCCAGCTTTTCCTCTTTAAAAGTAGCGTCGATGGTGAGATCTCTCAACTCCGGACGTTCTATGATGATATGACTTGAATATGCTTCGTTCAGTGCCTCCACCAGTTTCCACAGCGGCGTTTCCCTGCAAACGAAAGTTCGGGTGCGATAATAGTTATACAGCTGGTCGGCCACTTTTTCTTTATGCAGCAGCGTATCGTCTGCAGACAGGCTGCCCTTCTCTCCCGGAGAAAGCATCATCTCCTGGCCGGCTGATGTCACTTTTACCAGACCGGTTTCCACAATCACTTCTGTTCCTGCAGCGGATTGTTTAATATTGAAAGAGGTGCCGACCACGGTAATTTCCAGCTTCCCTGCGGTAATCACAAAGGGCTTCTCTTTATTGGGGCTCACCTTAAAAAAAGCTTCTCCTTTCAACTGGACAGGGCGCAGCTTTCCCCTGAATGCACTGGGGTAGCTTATCGCAGCATTCCTGTTCAGTGTTACTACCGAACCATCCGGCAGGGTATCCGCCATCGGCTCGATTCCGGCACTGATCTCCTTCATTCTTGCCGGTTTATTGTTCAGCAATACCCATCCCATGACTGCTACCGTTAAAGCCAGCACCAGCACAGCCGCCACCTTTATCCTGGAGAAAGCGGGGCTGATCCTGAAGACAGGCTGCTGATGATCCTTTTGTATACGGTGTTGAAACCGCTGCCAGGCCTTATTGGTATCAGGCTTATTCAAGGTGTTGAGCCGGATACTCTTTTTCCAGGCTATCGCCAGCTGATTGAAATATTCCTGGTGCTCCGGGTCAGCATCCAGCCAATCAGCCACTTCTTCTGCTTCCTGCGAACTGGTTTCGCCCAGGAGATATTTTGCCAGTAAAGTGTCGATATGTTCGTTTGGTATTTGCAGATTAAAAGTTTTTAGTGTACAGGAAAAAAATGAGGATGGTTAAAAATTCCGCCAGTTTGCTCTTTAGGATCTTCAGCGCCTTCCCCATCTGGTTCTCTACTGTTTTGACAGATATATCCAGTCTGTCAGCAATCTCCCGGTATTTCAGGTGATCAAACCGGCTCAATTGAAACACCGTCCGGCATTGTTCGGGCAACTCCTGTAAGGCAGCGGTATATTTTCTTTCCAGCGCCTCCGAAGTGAGTCCGTCATGAATATCTACCCTTTCCTGCTTACTTTGATGAGCCACATACACCTGGTGCTTCGCCTTCACCTTTTCATGTTTCAGATAATTCATGCTTTCGTTGTACACCGCCCTGTAGAGATAGGCTGAAACCGATCCGCTGATGTGTATATTCTCTGCGCGTTCCCACAACTTACAGAATACCTGTTGCACGATCTCTTCCGCTTCATAGCTATCTCTTACCATGGTAAAGGCATAGGTATGCAGGCTTTGAAACCAGCGCTTGAAAGCCTTCTCAAAAGCCAGCTCATTTTTATTCATAAGCTGACCGGCCAGCAAAGTATCATCCTGCCATTCCATCCGTTCGATAGTATACTCTTTCGCTTTAACTAACAAAGCTTGCAACTGATTTAAGATACAACAACTCAATCTGCCCGCACCCCTACGTCTTTTACAAAAAAAATTTCGGCAAGCTATTTTGGTGCGAAGTTAGGATTGTATAGGCTGTGCCTCCTGTGCCATAATGCTCAGATTTACACTCAATTCTTCCACTTTTCTTTCTTTAGGGGTTGTCCTGGATTGGCCACACGTGGAAGAGGAGCAGCAGGACAAATGAGCCAGGAAGGTCTTTAATTCGAACAATACCAACGACGGGTGAATGGTTATCTAAAACCCAAACCTTCATTTTCCACGTTCATCCCCCCGATTCCCGCGCTCCTGTACCTGCTTTTCCCGGTTCTGCCAGAAAGGCTTTGCTTTGTAGGGTTAATTCATGAAACCGAATCAGCCTGTCATATCTGTTTACTGGAAATGCCAACTGCTCTTCTGGTCGCTGGCGGCCCTGCAATGGGCCTATGTTGGCTATCTGGGAACAGGCTTTAGCTGGAAGCTGGCTATTCTGCATTTCATATTGGACCTGCTGCTGTATATCCCACTTTCGCATGTATACCGGACTGTTTCGCGCCGGCTGGGATGGCATCTGCTGCCGGTTTCCCGGCTGTTGCCAAGGATTCTTCCGGCGGTCCTGATCCTTGGCGCCCTGTTTACCGTACTGACCATCACCAAAAATTATCTTGTGCGCTATTGGTTTGAGTCGCATTTTGAAGGATCACTCCGCCAGGCTTTCGAGGTTCAGACAGTAAATGTATTTATCGGAGGATTAAGGTTGATGTCGATCTGGTTACTGGCTTACTACGCTTATCATTATTCGCAAAGAGAGTTACGGGCAGTGAAGCAGGCGGCGCAATTGGAAGTAATGGCGAAGGAGGCGGCTTTTCAAAACCTCTCGGCTCAAATCAATCCGCATTTCTTTTTCAACTCCCTCAACAGTATTAAAGCGCTGGTAGCGGAAGATCCGAAAGCGGCCAGGCAGGCTATTGACAAGCTCTCCGAACTGATGCGTCATTCCCTTTATTCATCCCAGGATAACCTGGTAACGCTTCAACAGGAACTCAACCTGGTAGAAGACTACCTGGCCCTTGAAAAAATAAGATTCGAAGAAAACCTCAAACTATCAATCGAAGCCGACCCATCCCTTTTAGATAAACCGGTGCTTCGACTCAGCATACAAGTGCTGGTTGAAAACGCGATCAAACATGGTATCAGCCAATTGACCGAAGGAGGATGTATCGATATTAAAGCCGGCAGCGCGGGTGGATATCTGTTAATCAGCGTGGCAAATACAGGAAGCCTAAGCCCCACTCCGAACAAAGGACTTGGCCTCTCGAACCTGTCGGAGCGATTACAGATACAATTCAATGGAAATGCTTCGGTGGATCTGATACAGGAACCCGATCAATCCGTGAAGGCCATCCTCAAAACCCCACTCCTATGAAAAAAATTACCGCATTGATCATTGACGACGAACGCCGCGCCCGTGACGAAATCAGGCGACACCTCGAACAACATCCCGATGTTGATATCAAGGGAGAAGCCGCCAATATCAAACAGGCCGGAACGATGATCAGCCAATATCATCCTGATCTCCTCTTCCTCGACGTGCAGATGCCGGGCGGATCAGGCTTCGATCTCCTCGAATCTCTCGATACAGTTCCACACGTCATCTTCACCACAGCTTTCGATCATTTTGCGGTTAAGGCCTTTGAAGTGGAGGCGATAGACTACCTGGTGAAACCGATCCGGGACGAGCGTTTCTGCAAAGCGATGGAAAGAATCCGTGCCAGGCTCGCGACTCCTCAACCGGAAAACCCCGGAGAACTAACCATCTTTATCAGGGAAGGAGAACGTTGTTATTTTATCAAAACCAGCCGGATCGCCTGGATCGAATCGAGCGGCAATTACGCGAAGATTCATTTCGATGATAAGAAAGCCCTGGTCAAACGCTCATTAAATCAGTTGAACAGGATATTACCTGCTGACCAGTTTTTCCGTGCAAACCGCACCGCTATTATCAATATCCGGCAAATCCAGAAAATAAAACCACTGCCAGATGGCAGGCTCGATATCGAGCTTGCAGGAGGGAAAACTTTCACCGTATCCAGCCGGCAATCGGCCTTTCTGAAAAACAGGAGGATCCTTTAGTCATTTTTTTTAAAAACAAAACCCGAATACATGAGACCACAGTACTCACTGGCATTGCTATGCCTGTTGCTATCGTCATTTCTCCATGCACAGGAACCAACTATCGAGTCGGTAAAGGCTGATAGCAATTACATTGTCGAAGACAGCATTCTGATTCAAACAAGTGATGGCGCTTTTATTTCGGCACTCATGGTTCGAAAGAAACAGGAATCAAAGCCCCTGCCGGTGATCTTCCAGTTTACGATATACGCCCGGCAAACGGATATCAAAAAAGTAAAATTTGCTGCCGATAAGGGTTATGTGGGCGTGATGGCTTATACAAGGGGAAAGAGATACAGCCCCGGCACAGCAGTATGGGCTTACGAATACGATGGACGGGATGCCTATGACGCAATTGACTGGATCAGCCGGCAACCATGGTGTAACGGGAAGATAGGAATGATGGGGGGCAGCTATAACGGTTTTACCCAATGGGCTGCCACCAAGAAACTGCATCCTGCTCTGAAGACCATCGTTCCTTCAGCGTCTGTAGCTCCCGGGCTGGATGTACCGATGATGAATAATGTATTCATGTCGTTCCCGTTTTCCTGGACGTATTATGTTTCAAATAATAAATTCCTCGATGAAGCAGATTACCGTGGCCGCCAGTGGACGGATATGCAATGGAAGTGGTTTGAACTGGGTACCAGCTATTCCAGCATGGACAGCCTGATGGGCCGACCCAGTCCGATGTTCCGTCGCTGGCTCCAACATCCTGGCTATGATTCCTATTGGCAACAGATGATCCCCTATAAAAATGATTTTGCTCAGATAACCATACCCGTACTGAGCACGACCGGGTACTATGATGGAGGACAGGTTGGCGCTATGTATTATTTGCGGGAACATATGAAATACAATCCGACAGCTCAGCATTACCTGATCATCGGACCATTTGGGCATTTCGGATCGCAGGGGTTTCCCGATTCCACCCTGGGCGGATATGCGATTGACCCTGTGGCCAATATTCCCATTCATGACATCATCTACGAATGGTTTGACTACATTTTAAAGAACGGGCCAAAGCCAGCCTTCCTCAAGGACAAGATTAACTTCCAACCGATGGGCAGCAATGAATGGAGACATGTCCCGTCACTACAAGCGGTTGCCAGCGATACGCTGAAACTATACCTGGATCCCAAAGAACGGCTGCTTTCACCGGGAAAGCCTGCAAGAAATAACTACTCGACGCTATTGATCAATTTCAAAGACCGCAGCAGCATCAACAGTTATTATTTTATGAATAAACTTATCTACGACAGTCTCTTCGACGGCGGCGGATTGATGTTTAAAAGCAAACCGTTGCAACAGGAGACAGTGTTTAGCGGAAATTTTACCGGCAACATGAGTGTAACGATCAATAAAAAAGATATGGACTACAGCATCGCTTTGTTCGAAGAGAGGCCGGACGGAAAATTCATGTTCCTTACCTATTTCATGGGTCGTGCCAGTTATGCAGTTGACAATACGAAGAGAACTCTGTTGTTACCAGGTAAGCGAACCCATCTTCCATTTACAAACAGCTACTTCACCAGCCGGAAACTAAAAAAAGGAAGCAGGATTGTCGCCATCGTCAATGTCAACAAAAGCCCCTTCGAGCAAATTAATTATGGAACGGGGAACGACGTCAGCCAGGAGACTTTAGAAGACGCCGGCAAACCATTGCAGGTTCGATGGTACAACGACAGTTATATCAGCCTGCCCATCATGCACTAACCTTGCTGAAAAAAGAGGCTGCCGGAGGGCGGCTTCTTTTTATACACTTCATCATGGATAGTTACTTCAACCGGATACTGCCTTTTTCATGCTAAATTCAAGCCCGGATTGACCGGTCTCACATTGGATCCCAACGTTCAGCTCCCGGGTGATGAGATTTGTCAAAACAATCAACATGAAAAAAATCATTTTTCTTTTGATCCTTCTTGCCACCGCCGGGCTACCGGGCCGGGCACAGGTCAAATGGTCGGATCAAACCCTGTCTGCCAACAACATTGCCTGGGACAACTACTCGACGACGTATTGGGGTGATTTCGAGAAAGGCTCGCCCTTTCTGGTAACTGCCATTCCTTACAATGGTATGTACAACGTGTTCAGCGACGGCAACAGCGATTTCGACAAGACCTTTTCAGGTTCCAATTTCCGTTTTAAAGGTGCGATGAAAGGACATTCCGCCAAGCTGTTCACCTATGATTCGTCGGATGTATATTTTCTGGCTCCCGGCATCTATCGAAAGAATGCCGGCTTATACGAATACCAGGTTTCTAACAGTGATGGCACACTTCTTAAAGACTGGTCACCTGTTACAGAATTTTCCGACATCAGCCTGCAGCATTTCGAACCCGGTTTTGCTTTTCTCGGAGGGTTTCGTGCCTCCTGGGGTAAAGCCATTTTGATTTCGCTGAGAAAAAAGAACGGAGAAGTCATCTCTTCCTCCATTGTATCCTGGAAAGAAATCAAACCAGCTTTAAGTGGAATATATACGAATGAAAATCTCGATGCTTTCTTTGCTCAATCAAGGCAACCCTGGAATCGGCCATTGTCAGACAAGACAATTCCGACTGTTTCAGATAGTTTGAAGCTCACCCCGGCCGATAACAATATCATCTTCGAGCTGACAGCCGATATTTATAAAAGATCGGCCGTTGAATACCAGTTGGAGAAAGACGGAAAAATAATCAGGCCCTGGGGGCCCAACGACTACGACCAGGGGTATATCTGGCTGAAAAATCTGAAGCATGGCCAATACATACTAAGCATACGCTATGCACGACAGCGACATAATGTGTCTACACATCGGTTTATGATACAACCGGCCTGGCACGAAACCACCACCTTTAAGATAATCATGGGCAGCCTGTTGGCTGCCTTTGTTGGTTTTATCTTCCTGTTGCTGAGGCTTCGGCAAAACCGAAGAAAGATAGCCGAAGAAGAGGCCCGTACTGAAAAACTGCAACTGGAGATGAAATCGATCTATGCACGACTGAATCCGCATTTCGTATTCAATTGCCTCAGCTCCATTCAATGGCTGATCAATAAAAATGATGCGCGCCAGGCCAATCAATATCTGTCTGAATTCGGTCAGCTGCTGCGTAATTCATTGACAAGTATTTCCGATGACAGCAACACCCTTGATAAAGAGATCGAGTCAATGGAAAAATACCTGAGACTGGAAAAGCTTCGCTTCAAATTCGATTTCAGCATCGAAATTGATCAGGCTATCAATCCAACTGAAATCAGTCTTCCATCTTTCCTTTTACAACCACTGATTGAAAACGCCGTACGTCATGGCGTGTCCGGTATGGACGAAGAGGGTAAAATTCGACTGATCATCTCCCGGACGGTTAATGATATGATCATCCGGGTGGAAGACAATGGTAAGGGTATAGGAAAAGACCGTCTTTATACCGGACATGGAACTGACCTAACCAGGCAGCGAATCAATTTGATCAATTCTTCACTGAAAGGGAAGATGATCTCTCCGATTGAGGTGGAACATCTATCTTCCGGAACAGTTATTCAACTCACCTTTAAAAACTGGCTGAATGACCATCAGAGCGATACTCATTGATGATGAAGAAAACAACCTGCTGAACCTGGGCAACCTGCTGCAACAATACTGCCCGGAGGTGGAGGTGGTCGCTTCCGCCCGAAACGCATCAGAAGGTCGCAGCGCCATTCTTAACAATAGCCCTGATGTTGTGTTCCTGGATATTCAAATGCCGGAGCAATCAGGATTTGATCTGTTACGATCTTTACCGGTTTACGATTTCGCATTGATCATTGTAACGGCCTATGACCAATATGGAATACAGGCAGTGAAGTTCTCTGCGATTGATTACCTTCTGAAGCCGGTCAATATTACCGAATTGCAACAGGCTGTCAGTAAAGTATTGGTGAATAAAAAGAAGGAGGAAGAAAAGGCCAGGATAGACAACCTGCTTCATTATATCCGCGAACAGAAAGAAGAACACCGTATCGCACTGCATACGGTTAAGGAGACAAGATTTGTAAATGTGTATTCCATTATAAGATGCGAATCCAGCAACAGTTACACTACGGTTTCTCTGGACAGCAAAGAAAAAATTCTCGTATCCAGGCCGATCGCCGAATTTGAAGAACTACTCAGAGACTATGGATTTATCAGATGTCATCAGTCACACCTGGTAAATATAAAAAAGGTGAAGAGCTGGATCCGGCAGAATGGAAGCTTTCTGCTCACAACCGATGGAGCAGAAGTTCCGGTTGCCCGAAATAAAAAGGAATGGGTGCAGGCAAGTCTAAAAATAAAATAATGACAAAGACTACAGCCAGATGCCGGAAAGTCGCGGTATCCCGGTAAAGTTATCCTGATAACAATGCTTCTGTTTCCTGAGGAGGAATAAGCGATCCGATTGTCTTCAGCCCGCCAATCCTCCTGGTTGAATTAAAAGATCATTTTCTTCTAAATAGCTGTCCGCCCTGCATATCAACAAACATGGATTCAATTTTTCCCTCATTCCTCCTGAATTCTACCACAATCTCAGGTCCTTTTAAGAAGAAATGATCTTTGCTTTCGGGTGTCAGTTCGATCTTATCTCCACCCGGAGCGATCGCCATCAGCGAGGTTCCTTCGAGAATCACTTGTATTTGCACCTGTTCGTTGATTTCGTATACCCCACGTATTCCTGTAACTGATCCACCGGTAATTTTATTTCCTTTCGTTGCACCGGGAGCTGGTAGGGAAGGTTAAACACTATGGCCGTCAGGTTTTCTTCCAGCTTTCTTCCATCAAGGTCCTGGTAGTTGGAAAGAAAGGTGATCAGGATGTTTTCTTTCGGAAACCACGCGAAATCGGCAATGAATCCCGGAATAGAACCCGTATGCCCCCACTTTGTTCTTTCGTCCTGGTTCCGAATCATCCAACCAAGCCCATAGCCTGGCTGAACCGGTGTGAGAAGCAGTTCCCAGGATTTTTTACTGAGCAGTTTGGGCGATCCAATATGCAGCGACCATTTAAAAAGGTCTGTTGTAGTGGTAAAAAGCGCCCCCGCTCCGCTGGCGGCACCAATAGTTTTGTCGTTACCTGTAACTACCCATTGGTTTGTCGCGGGGTCGGTTACATAGCCAGTTGCCTGGAAGGGAGATTTTCTCCCGGCTGCATCAATTCCTGAATGGGTCATCCCGGCTTTTAAGAGTACGTTCCTCTTCAGTAAATCAGGGAAAGCGATGCCTGTTCTTTTCTGCGCGATGTAGGCCAGCAGGATAAAATTGAAATTGTTGTATTCAAATCGCTCGCCGGGAATAAAGGAAGCCGGTTCGGGCTGGTAGCCGCCGATCATTTCCGCGAGCGTAGATGAGCCGGGTCGGGTGTGGCCTTTCAAACCGGAAGTATGGCTCAGCAGGTGCTTCAGTGTCACTTTACCCGACGCATCTATTTTGCCTATATACTTTGATACCGGGTCGTTGAGCTGCAGTTTCTTTTGCTCGACCAGTTGCATGATCAGAACCGCGGTAAACATTTTGGTCAGGGATGCTGCCCTGAATTCCGTATGTTCCTCGTTCAACCGATCCTGCTCCCGGTCTGCTCTTCCGTAAGATCTACTAAATATCAGTTTACCCTTTTCAGCAATCAATACATTCCCGCTGAATTTCTGCTGTTCCGTGTAGGCATTCATCAGCTGCTCTACTTTTTGTGATACGGATTGAGCATGGATCCAGAGAGGCGCTGCCAGGGCCGCCCACACAATCATTTTTTTCATGGATATACTCTTTATATATCTGTACAATTATCTACAATCTTCTTCAGCGTTTGCTGCAAGCCGGCCAATTCATTTTTACCGATTCCTTTCAGGGCTGTTTTCCTGTTCTGCTCTATCACCGGCTGCATATCCTGCAACAATTTTGCACCCGATTTGGTGATCTGCAACAGGAATCGTCTCCGGTCGGAAGGATGCATATCCCTGCTGAGATACCCTTTCTTTACCAATAATTCAACCATACGGGTAAAAGAGGCGTGGTCTTTAAATACCGCTGAGGCCAGCTCCTGCTGGCTGCGTTCCGGGTTTTCATGAAGCGCTTTGAGGACCAGCCACTGATCCACCGTTATGTCGAGGCCACGGCCATTCAACTGCTCATGCGCATGCTGGCGGTAAGAACGGATGGCTTTGTCCAGCAGGTAAAAAAATTCTCCGCTGCTGTCTTCCTGGAAAATCCGGACGGGTGCTTGTTTCATGCCTGTTTCAAATAATTGATACAAATATAATTGATATATCAATTAAATACCGAAAGGGCCTGTTAAATATTAAATAAACCGGGATTCGTTATTGATAATTATCAAACAATCAGTCCTCTACCGCCGGCAACCCATGAGATTTATTTTTTACAAATTGAGTAATTGCTATGTACTTACCCTTATGTTCGGTTGAGGTGTACCACTGCTTTTTTAAAAACCGCTTACAGGTTACTATATACTCGTAAAATCCCTTTATAATTTAACACGTTAATTTCCGCGTGAATGATCCTGAGGTAGTTGATTAATCTGAGACCTATAAAAACCCGATATAGTATGACAACCCTATCTACCCTGCGCGGCCGTTCTTTCTCGGCCATGATTTTCTCTTTCATTTTTATTATTACGCTGATCTTTCTTGCTCCTGTGCCGGGTTCAGCCCAGGTATGGTCGAAGGCTTACGACTTTGGTAGCAGTTCGAGCAGCGAGAACGCCCTTGGCGTTTGTGCGGATGCGTCCGGCAACTTCTACTTTGCCGGTAGATTTTGCAAAACGGTTGATTTTGATCCGGGCGCAGGCACTAACAACCTGAGTACGGAAGCGGGCGCCTCTACCGCCACCCAAAATACTTTTCTAACGAAGTACAATTCTGCGGGTAACTATGTATGGGCCGTACAGGTGGGGAAATCCCAATCCAACGTCAATGTGGCTTTTAATGGCATCGCTACCGACGGCACTTATATATATGTAACGGGTATCATTAACGATACTGCTACATTCGAGACTACTACCTTAAATACAAACAATGCAGATGTATATGTAGCCAAATACCGCTGTTCTGATGGTGGGCTGGTGTGGGTGAAGAAACTCGGCGGTACCAATGCGGATAATGCGGCTGCACTGTGTATCGATGGGGCCGGCGGCGTGTACGTAAGCGGCAACTACGCAACCTCCACCACTATGGGTAGTACTACCATTACGGTTACCGGGGGCGGGTCAGCAGCGGATCTGTTTTGGGTGAAGCTGAATGCCAGTGATGGTTCAGTAGCCTGGCTGGTAGGCGGCGGTGGTACCGGAACTGACGGATCGGGTGGCATTGGCGCGATGGCCTATTCCAAAGAAACAGATCGCCTCGTAGCAGGTGTTGTGTTCAATGGAGCCACCGGCGTATTTGGCTCCTACAGTTTAACCAATTCGGGGTTGAATGATGTGGCCATCCTTGAACTGAACCCGGCTACCGGCGCCTTTACCGACGCCACCAAATACGGAACAGCCGGTAACGAGTTTATTTTTGGAGCGGCATATGACTCACTGACCAAAGATGTTTATTTCGCGGGCAACTATGAAAATACGGTTACACTTCCCGGTGCCGGCGCCATGTCTGCCTCCGGTACGTCTACCAGCTCGCTGTTAGCGAGCCGCTACTCCACCAGCAGTCATACGTTTGTGTGGGCGAAAGCAGGTAACATGATTACCGGTTCGGGAACTGGCGTGAACAACGCCTTCAGATCGGTAACTCCAACGGGTACAGGTTCAGTTTACTTCGGAGGAAGCTTCAACGGAAACTCGAGTGTAACCCTGACACTTTCAGGAACAACAGTATTGGCAGGATGCGGCAATGTGGACATAGTAATTGTAAGGTATAATGCCGATAATGGCGGATTGGAATATGCTACTACTTCTCCTGGTACCGGCGGATCGGAAGTTCCATTTAGTTTAGCAATGAACTCTTCAGGACTCCTGGCAGTTGCCGGCCAGAATTCATCCACGCTTACTTTAGGCAGTCTCTCCAGCATCTCTACAGTCGGAACACTGGATGTCCTGATGGCTTTTATGGAGTCTGCCTCGGTTGTAAACAATACTCCCACCCTTATCGGAAAAACTGTAGCCACATTAGGGGGTAATATCAGCAATAACGTGGGCGTGGCAGTAACCGATCGGGGTGTTGTTTATTCCACATCCCAATATCCAACTACGAGCACCGGTACTAAGGTATCGATAGGCACCGGCACCGGCTCTTTTTCACAGGGAATTACGGGGCTCACTGGCAGCACCACCTATTACACCCGTTCGTTCATGACCTCTTCGCTCGGGACCTTCTATAGTGTTCAGTCGTCCTTTACCACCTCAGCCGTGGCGATGCCTCTTACACTGGTGTCTTTTAAAGCTTACCAGTCAGGAAACAATATCCAGGCCGAATGGAAAACATCGCAGGAAGTGAATGTGGATCGATTTGAACTGGAAAAAAGCACCGATGGAACAACCTTCACCAGGATGGCTACCGTTCCTGCCAAAGGCAAACTGACGAATGACTATATGGCCATGGATGCGCAGCCGGTAAAAGGCAATAATTTCTATCGCCTCAAAATGATTGATATTGATGCAACAGCCAAATACAGTTCGGTTGTGAGAGTGGGAATGAACAATGGCGTATCCGGGGTGAAAATCTACCCTACCGTCATCACCAATAAAACCGTTGTACTGGAGATGCAAAACCAGGAAAAAGGAAATTACAAACTGGAGCTGTATGATCTGTCCGGAAAACTGGTTCACAGCCAGGATGTACTTAATAAAGAAAATACCGGCAGCCAGTCGCTCAGCTTACCGGGCGGCCTTAATGCAGGAACTTACTATGTAAGAGTTAAGAAAGATGTGATCGTCTATTCTGGCAAGCTCGTGATTCAATAAGTAGTCAGTCATAATTTTTAATAAAAAACCACCCCATGCAAGAGGGTGGTTTTTTATTTTCCGGCTATTTATCCTTGTTTAGGATAGTCAGCAAGCGATCTGCTGAATACTTTCCTCCTCCAACAATCACCAGGCCTGCGCTCAATCCGATCGCCAGCAAAAAAAATTCATACCCTTCTCCGGGCTGGTTGCCAAACCAGTTCATGAAAAATCCATTCTGCAGATGGGAAGACAGGGGGATCGCTATAAACAACAGCGTCATCAATGCCGCCCATATACGTGTTAGCAATCCCGCCAGTACAAACAGAGGCCCGAAGAATTCCAGCACAATCACGAGGAAACCCAATACCGAAGGAATTCCGACAGTGTCTGTAAAAAACTTCATGGAATTTTCAAAGCCATATCCGCCAAACCATCCCAGCAATTTCTGAGCGCCGTGCGCCCATAATACAACGCTGAGCAACAGTCGCATTACCAAAGGCGCCCAGCCGTTCTCTGTATAAAGTATTTTCTGTTTCATAGCTATTCGTGTAATTCGTTTAATTCGTGCAATTCGTGTAATTCGCGTAATTCGTGTTTAATACAGGAAACGCTCCCTGATAATTTTACCCTCGCTCCAGTACTGTACAGATACCTGCGTATAATTTTTCACTCCCCATTCTTTATGGGTGTAGTCGTACTTCCAGATAACAAATGAAATATTATCGCCTACTGATAGTCCTTTCAATTCCGCGTGGCGGAACTCGGAAATATTTCCAAAGAATTCGATCTCCCGCTTGCGGTTAGCCTCTTTGCTTACTGTAGGAGGGGCGTCATTTTCCTGCATGGTCACCTCTTCATGATAGAATTTTTCAAAGGCTTCGAGGGCTTTGCCGGAAAGAACCAGCTGATTCAGTTCGAGAAGAGATTGTTCGATGTTTGTGGTGCTCATACCTTGTTTTATTTTCAACAAAGTTGAGTCAATACAAGAGGGGTCACCAATCACCTATGATATCTTATTTCGTTATCCTATGGTAATGGATCCATGTTTACCAACGGTCCATTGAAACAGGTGTTATAAAACGTTTTATTTTCCGGCGGCATACTGTGCCCTGATCCGGCTAAGGCTTTGGGGAGTGATGCCGAGAAATGAAGCAATCTGGTGGTTAGGGATCCGGCCTTCTATCTCGGGGTACTTCACCAGGAACTCCTGGTAGCGTTCGAGGGCTGACTTACTTAAAACTGACCCCACCCGCTGGGATAATGTGATATAGGCATTCTGCAACAATATCCTGAAATAACGATTCATTACAGGAACCTGTTCGTAGAGCCGGTCGAGGTTGCTCCTGGTGATTTGCAAGGTTTCTGTTTCTTCGAGGCAGTCGATATTATATTTTGAAGGCGCCCCGGATAGGAAACTATAGAGATCACCTACCCACCAGTCTTCACAACCAAAGAACAGCACATGCTCCTGCCCTGCCTCATCCACTTCGTAAGTGCGGGTTAGTCCTTTCAAAATGAACGTTTCCACCTGGGCGGTATTTCCCTCTTGTAAAATGAACTGATTCTTCCGATACCTGCGTTCAACGAATAGTAATTTCATCATCTCCCATTCTGCGGGCTGGAGATGAATATCCCGTTTAAGAAGATTTTGTTCGAGGAGTGCCCACATATATTAATCAGCATTCAAATGTAAAAAGTAAAAAGTCAAAAAAACAACAACTAAAATAAATTAATTTGTATTCCAAAAAAGCCTATGCCCTTTCTCTCCATGCGCCCCCTGATCCGAACAAACAGCTTACCGGATACAGTTAAATTCTATACGGAAATTCTGGAATTTTCAGTGGGAGAAAAGAATGATGAATGGCAGTGGGCCCGATTGTACAAAGACCAGGTAGAAATCATGATTGCCGGCCCCAACGACCACGACCTGTTCGACCAACCTAATTTCACCGGCAGTTTTTATTTTACGGTAGATCAGATTGATGAATTGTGGGATCGTCTGAAGGATAAGGCCAATGTGTGTTACCCGATTGAAACATTTGAATGGGAAATGAAAGAGTTCGCCATCTTCGACAATAATGGCTACCTGCTCCAGTTCGGACAGGAAATGCAGCAATTCTGACAGTCGGTTATTTAACTGGCGCCGGTCGGAGCTGCTTGTATTCTATATTCTGCAACCGGGCTCCGTTTCTGGAATGGACGGTCAGCCGATCGTACTTCTGAACAGGAAAGAATATACTGGTCATTACTGTCAACCCATCATCAGCAAACAACTCCACAGAAGTCACGTCGAAAATCAGGATCAGTTTAACTTCTGCGGATTGGGCTATTCGTGGGGCAGTATGCCGGTTGGCGAATTCCTTATTGAAATTGCTGATACCCGCTTTGCTGCGATCGATGTAATATTGTTTCAGGGAAGCATCATACCCAATACGCAATTCTTCGCCCTGACCATTGGCCACCACCAATTCAATATCCTCACTTGCCATTGCTGAGAGGTCAACGCTGCCCGGCACCTCGAATCTTCCAGGGAACGGCTGCATCTGTTCATTTGCCTTAACCGAAATATTTGTCCGCCTTTTACCCGCTGTTTGCAAAACCTTCCACTCGGGTGAAGGGCGTGAGGCAACAAAATATTCCTCCCCCACTTTTTTAAGGGAGAGATCCCGGGGAATGGTAGTAGCACTTCTCCAGGTTTCGGTGGGTACCTTGTCTGCATATAACCAGTTGCTCATCCATCCGAAGAATATCTTTCTATGGCTGGTATTGGCCCAGGTGATTCCTGCGTACTCATCGGGACCGTAGTCGATCCACTTGGTACGGGTATTAAAAGGAACGAATTGACGGCCATCGAAGTTGCCCACAAAATACTGGGTGGCGGATCCGCCATTGGGTCCTCCGGGGTTGAGATTTACAATCAGTATCCAGATCTTTTTGCCTTCGTAGTCGAGGCTGAACAGATCGGGACATTCCCACACGCCTCCATGCGCCCCTACCCCTGTCCCGAACTCGCTTTCTTTATTCCATGATTTCAGATCGGGGGAAGAATAAAAATGTATTCGGTCCTGCACCGCCAGTGTCATCACCCATTTATGTATGCTTTCGTGCCAGCTCACTTTCGGATCCCTGAAATCGCGGATTCCCGGACTCTTCAATACCGGGTTGCCGGAATATTTGGTCCAGGTTTTTCCGGCATCATTGGAATAAGCCAGGCTCTGGTTTTCGAAATCATTTCTGCCGTTTCTTTCCCACACATCATTATGGCTGGTAAAGATGGCCACCAGGGGTCCTTTTCCCTCTTTGCCGAAGCCCGAGGTATTGTCTTTATCATATACCGCGCTGCCTGAAAAAATCATCCCTATGCTATCGGGATATAAAGCGATCGGTTCATGTTTCCAATGGATCATGTCTTTACTGGTCGCATGCCCCCAATGCATCGGTCCCCAAACCGACGCTTTCGGATTGTGCTGGTAAAAGAGATGGTATACTCCATTATACCATACCATTCCATTGGGGTCGTTCATCCAATGGGCAGGAGGTGTAAAATGTATCAGCGGCCTGTACCTTTCGTCGGCAGGCGACTGTGCAGACAACCTGTTGAAAATTGGCGTGAACAACAACAGAAAAACTATCTTTTTCATCTGGCAATCAAGGTGAAGTGAGGGAAAATCAAACTATACACTATTTACAACTTTTATCGCAATTTTCATGAAGCTGTTTACAGGGTCACGGCATGTCGTAGCCGGGATACTACACACGCATTCGTTAATAATTCGCTATTTCGCTCTCGGTCCGTCGTACCGGCAAACTATAAATCACAATTCAGCGTATACCTTTGCGTTAAATACCTACACTTATTTATTAAGCGCTGGTTAAGCAAGCCCTTCCGGGTAAGGGATTTGGGTTTTGGTTTTATCTTGATATCAAATCTTTGAGCATGAAATTGTTGGCAATTGCGTTACTAACAGGAGTATTATTTTCTTCCATTGCCTGGGAAACCGATTTTGACAAAGCAAAGCAATCGGCAAAAAGTTCCAATAAACTGATCATACTGAACTTTTCGGGATCAGACTGGTGCGGTCCCTGTATCCGGATGCATAAGGAAATATTTGGCAGCACTGCATTTGAGCAATACGCCTCCAGCAACCTGGTATTGGTAAATGCAGATTTTCCCCGGTTAAGAAAAAATCAGCTAGCTCCTGCCCAGCAATCCAAAAACGACAAACTCGCTGAGCAATACAATAAGGAAGGGAAGTTTCCAATGACCGTATTACTCGATGCAGACGGTAAGGTATTAAAGTCATGGGAAGGCCTTCCTCGTCTTTCGCCGGAAGAATTTATCAATGAAATAAAAGCTGTGGGAAATGCAGGCCGCTGATCTACTGGCGCCTGTTCAGACAAGTTACCGCCGGGTGGCCAGGCTGATGGGAAATCGCTTTGAACTTACCGTAGTGACCACAAGCGAAGATTTCGCCCAACAATGCCTCGACGAAGCCATCGAGGAAATCAAGAGAATCGAACGATTGCTCACCACCTTCAATGAGGAGAGTCAAACCAACCTGGTG
This sequence comes from uncultured Chitinophagaceae bacterium, assembly GCA_964605065.1. Taxonomy (GTDB): domain Bacteria; phylum Bacteroidota; class Bacteroidia; order Chitinophagales; family Chitinophagaceae; genus Endoryza. Next base: position 137,422 of record CAZSAQ010000004.1, on the reverse strand, counting down.
AACCGTTACGCGGGAATAAAACCAGTGAAGGTTGACCGGGAGGTATTTGATCTCATTCAGCGATCACTCCGCCTCTCCGAACTTACCCAGGGCGCATTTGACATTACTTACGGTTCGATCGACAAGCGCCTGTGGAATTTCGATCAGACCATGACCAGCCTTCCCGACCCGGCAACGGCGCGAAAACTGGTTCGTTTGATCAATTACCGCAATGTGATCCTCGACGAAAAAAAATGTACTGTATTGCTGAAAGAAAAAGGAATGCGAATAGGGTTTGGCGGAATCGGCAAAGGTTATGCTGCCGAAAAAGCCAGGCAATTGCTCGTATCCAAAGGAATTGAAAGCGGCATCGTGAACGCATCCGGAGATTTGACAGCCTGGGGATATCAGCCCAACGGCAAACCCTGGACCATCGGAATTGCCGATCCCAATGCAGCCAGGCAATCCTTTTCTTATCTCGAGATCACCAATACTTCTATCGCTACTTCCGGCAACTATGAAAAATTTGTGATGATCGATGGCCAGCGCTATTCGCATACCATCGATCCGAAAACAGGGCTTCCCGTTCGCGGCATAAAGAGTGTGACGATCCTGAGCCCCTATGCAGAACTGGCCGATGCGATGGCCACGCCGGTGATGATCATGGGCGTGTCTGTGGGCTTGAATCTGATCAACCAGGTGAAAGGGCTTGCCTGCATCATCGTGGACGACAATGACAAAGTATATACATCACATAACATACACTTAAAATGAGAAAAACGAGATCCGTTCTTGGTGTTCTTTCGTCGTTGCTGCTGTTGCCTGCAATAGCTGTGATGACTCCCTCCTGCCAGGTGGTGAAAGAATACCAGAAGAACAAGCTGAATGATTCGGAGATGGGCCTCAGCAGCCGTAAAGTGGAGAAAACAGAATTGAATTTTCAAACTTATCGCGAAGGTGCTTCCGGAGCCAATGGTGGCAAAACCGGTGGTGGCTGCGGATGCAACTAAACTTATCATTCCATTATGAAGAAATTATTTCTCTCCGTGATAGGGATGTATGTGATGGTGCTGGCCGCCTTCTCTCAATCTTCCCCCAAACCTGATACAGCTTACCGGAAAAGAAAACTATCTTTCGAGGAAGCCAATTTTGTATCGAGCTATTACCACCAGAACGGCGATAATTCCGCAGTAACCGGTGGCATCGGGTCAGAAAAACTGACCGATTATTCCAACTCCTTCGATGTTAAATTCAGCAAATACGATCGCAGGAACAGGAAACACTTCCTGACTGCAGAGATTGGCATCGATCATTACACCTCTGCTTCTTCGGATAAGATCGATCCCAATACGGTATCGTCGGCGTCCTATGCCGATACCCGCTTCTACCCTTCTGTGGGCTGGAGCATGGAAAACGAAAAAAAGGGCACTACCATCGGAGCGGGCTTGTCCTTTTCAACTGAATTTGACTACACTTCCACCGGCGTCAATTTTTCATTCGCGAAAAAGACCGCCGACAGGAGTGGAGAATTTACCGCCAAACTGAATGCCTATTTCGACCAGGTGAAACTCATCTACCCGATCGAACTCCGTTCAGGTGGCGGCGGAGGGCATGATGATTACGCCAGTGATAACCGGAATACCTTCAGCGGCACTTTCAGCTGGTCGCAAATCATCAACAAGAATTTCCAGTTGTTGCTCGAAGGCCAGCTGGTGTACCAGAACGGATACCTGGGTCTTCCTTTCCATCGTGTTTATTTCCTTGACAACTCAGAGAAAGTGGAAAATCTTCCGGGCTCCCGATTGAAAATTCCATTGGGCATTCGTGCGAATTACTTTGCAGGAGACAAGCTGATCATCCGTACCTGGTATCGCTACTATCACGATGACTGGGGAATCAACTCCAATGCCGTCCAGATAGAGCCGGTGGTCAAGATCAACCCTTTCTTCTCTGTCAGTCCTTTCTACCGGTATTATCACCAGTCGGCAACGGACTATTTTCAACCTTATGGATTGCATAAAACATCGGATGCCTATTTTACGAGCAACTATGATTTGTCAACATTCGACAGTCATTTCTATGGGGCCGGATTCCGGGTTGCTCCACCTGCCGGAGTGTTGAAAATGCAGCATGTGAGTTCGCTGGAAATCAGATACGGTCATTACAGCCGGACCACCGGAATGAGTTCCAATATTGTATCGCTTAATCTAGGTTTCAAATAAGCCCTGTAATACCAGGTTGTTTGAGGTTTGGGGTTTGAGGTTTGGCGTTTGGAGTTTGGGGTTTGAGGTTCATTCGTAATCCGTCATTGCATTGGCGCATTTACGAATTGGCGCATTGGCTCATTCCCCAAAAATTACCTGTACCCTGATGCCTGCAATTCGAACAGCCTTGCGTATCTACCACCTGCCGACAGCAATTCGTGGTGTGTGCCCAGTTCAATAATTTGTCCGTCGTCGATCACGGCGATCCGGTCGGCGATTCTTACTGTGGAGAACCGGTGAGAGATTACAATGCCGATTCGTCCTTTCAGATTGGCTTTCAGCTCTGCGAAAATATTTGCTTCGGCCTCAGGGTCGAGAGAGGAAGTGGGTTCATCGAGTATCCATATATCTGCATTGCGATACATGATCCTGGCGAGCGCCAACCGCTGCCATTCGCCTCCCGACAGGTCATGCCCTCCTTCAAACAGCCTTCCCACTTTGGCATCAAGGCCGAGCGGCATTTTTTTCAGCAGCCACTCGCTGTGCGCATCCTTCAAGGCTTTTCGAATACGGTCGTCTTCCGGCTGCCGGTAAGGCCATCCCATCATCACATTTTCGCGGACAGAAAGTTCGTAATTGGCATAGTCCTGGAACAGCACACCGATACGGCTACGCAGGTGATCCGGATCCATTTCCTTTACATCGATGCCTCCTACTTTCACGGCGCCTTCCTGCGTATCGTAAAAACGAAGCAATAATTTCACCAGGCTGCTTTTCCCCGCTCCATTCTCTCCCACCAATGCGATCAGTTCCCCACTATGGATATGCAGATTCAAATGTTTCACTGCCGAACCGGTACCGCCGGGATAAGAGAAACTGACGTTTTCAAAATCAATCGAACCAATGGGTCCCTCCGGAATTTTTTTCGGATGCGTAGGAGCGGCAACCAACGGCTCAATAGACAGGAACGAAAAATAATCATCCAGAAAAGTCGTATGCTGATCCACTGCAACAAAAGTGCTGGATATTTGCCCCAGGGTACCCGACACCGAGGTAAAGGCTCCAATAACAAGTACTACCCCACCCGGATCAATCGTGCCCTGGAGTCCTCTCATCGCTACAAAAACATAAGCCAGCGCCAATGTGGTACCCGCAACGAGTCCGCTGAATAAGGATATCCTGATACCGGAACGATACATCAGCGAGCGCTGGCGAAAAAGATCTTCCGATAATTTTCCATATCGCCCCAACAAATAATCTGCCAGTACATAGGCTCTCACTTCCTTCGTGTTCCTGGGTTCTACCAGCAAGCTGCTGAGATAGTTTCTTTCTCTTTCTTCCGGTGTTTCCTTATAATAAAACTTATACAGCTTCGAAGTAACCCGGCTTTCAATGACCAGTGAAAGCACGGCAGCCATCAGCGCCAGCACTACCAACAGGTAATGCAGACTGGCCAGCAGACCTGCCATCAGGATGATGGTTACTATATTTCCTGAAAGGCCGAGCACCGACCAGGTCAGGTCGCCGGGTCTCCAGGATACATCGCGCTTTGCTCTGGCCAGCCGGTCAAACCAATCGGAGTTATCGAAATGCCCGAGATCCAGTTTGGAAGCTTTTTGAAGAAGCCTTTTCTCCGCTTCCAGCTCCACTCTTCTTACAAACAGGTTCCGGCCATAACCGAGATAGGATCCAACGGCGCGCTGTACCACTATCGTCACCCAAAGGGCCAGGATCACCGGAAGAATATCATTGATGCCCAGCGATTGCGATCGGGCTGCTGCAATTTTATTGACGAGTATCGCTCCCAGCAATATCGACAACGGCGGCATTACGGCATTAAATATTCCGAGCAGCGTATACCTGGTCAATAATTTCGGAGAAGCCGTCCAGGCCAGGTTAAGTCCCAAACGAAGGTTGCGGCGAACGCGGGAGAGTCTTCCAAAAATTTTCGAGGAGAAATTGTTCACTCCTACAAGTTACTAAAACCACTGCATTCAAGGGGCCGTTGCCTTCCAGATGGTTTTGGGATACCGGTCATAGTATTTTTTTGCGATCCAGCTGAGCGGCAGCCCGATGAGAACCGTTAATATGGCGACCGCCTTTACTGCCTTGGTCCAATTAAAGGCTGAAACAGCCGGCACCCGGCTTGCCGGCACCACCACTCTATTCATAACAACCCATATAAACAAACTGTACACCATACCCGTCAGCCACCAATACCGGGATATCCCTTTCACATTTATGTACAGCACAAAAAACAGGAGTGTAAAAAACCCGGCGAAGCAGAAGTGAAAGAGCAAGCCGGCGGCGATCATCCAGCCACTTCCGGTAAACGCTTCCATGCCGAATAATCCGGAAGCGATGTAACGAGGTACGGTTACGAACGGATTACGGCCTGTAGACAGATACAGATCAATGAAGGCCGCCAGCAGATCGAGTGAACCAACGAGCAGCCAGGCTTTGATCACCAAAGATAACGGAGGCCATTTTCGTGTTGGTTGCATGTATAGCAGGTTTATAGCATGAATGTAGAGCAGGAAGACCTGCTTCCATCATGAATTCAACCAACGGATGTATCAGTGGGCCGGACTGCCCGATTGAATGGACCAAAGCATTCCGGCGTTCTTTGACGGGTCGTTTGATCAGTTTGCGCTTTCCAGCATGGAGAGAACATATTCCTTATAGCTGCGGCCAATGGGAATCTGCTTACCCGCCACTTCCACATCGGTGCTGGTATAAGCATTGATCTTGTCTTTGGCCACTACAAATGAGCGGTGAATACGAAGGAAGTTGGGATCGGAGAACAATTCGTCGAGCTCGCTCAATTGAAGTTTGGTCACGATATTCCTGTCGCGGGTAGTGATCCGTGCGTACTCACGCAGGCTCTCTACAAACAGTATCTCGTCGAGATAAATCCGGACCCTTTTCTTTCCTACATTAAAGAATAGTGATTTCCTTTCGGCGGCAGATCCGGCAGGTGCGGGTAGTGGCGATGCCGGGTGATGGAGTTTATTGACGGCCTTGAGAAAACGGTTGAACCGTATCGGTTTGAGCAGATAATCCAGCACGTTGAGTTCAAAAGCATCCAACGCATAGTCGTGATAGGCAGAGGTGATAATCACAGGAGGCGGGTTCTTCAATGATTCCAGGAACTCCAGGCCTTTTAGTTTGGGCAGATGGATGTCCAGGAAGATCAGATCCGCCTTCTCGGCCTGCAGCCGCTCGATGGCATAAATCGCGTCCGGGCAAACACCTTTCAACTCCAGGAAGGGAACCTGGCTGATGTAGTCGGCCAGCACTTCGGCTGCCAGTGGTTCATCCTCCACAATGAGACAACTATATTTCAACATAGCTATCGAGTTTAATTTTCAGGTTTGCCTGGAACTGGCTGGCTTCATTAACAACCTCCAGCTGATACTCCCGGTACATCAGTTCCAGCTGTCTTCTCACATTATTGAGGCCGATCTGGGTAGATTGCCTGGAAGCAACCTGTCCGTCTTTGCTGTTCATGATATCGAATGCCAGTTCACCCTTGTGTACATTCAACCGGATGTGAACAAAAGATTCGAACCTGGTTTCACTGATGCCGTGCTTGAAGGCATTCTCCACGAATGGCAGCAGCAGCAGGGGGGTGATCTCGTATCCATCGTCGTCAATATCCCGTTCGAAACTGACCTGCAGCCTCTCACTGTATCGCATCTTCTCCAGCTCAAGGTAATCTTCCAACACTTTCACTTCGTCCAGCAGGTTTATCTTCTTCTCTCCCGCCTCATACAGAATATAGCGCAACATCTCCGACAGCTTCATCACCACCTCCGGCGTGTCGTCAGATTTTCTTCTCGCCAAAGCGTAAATATTATTCAGCGTATTCATCAGAAAATGCGGGTTGGTCTGATTGCGTAAAAATTTCAACTCCGTTTCCAGTTTCTCGCGGATGATATTTTTTTCCCGCTCTTTGATGGATACCTGTATTCTTACAAACTTGATGAAAACCAGCAACCCTACTACGGCTCCGATATCCATGAGCGACATCAGGATCGAGCGGATCTCCAGCAAGCTCACAGCCTTCAAACGTCCCTCGTAAATGTAGGGTGACACCAGGTACTTCGACAGCAGCCGGTAAGCCAGGACCGAAACTACCAGCACCACCATGATCTCCAGGACGATCCGGCTCATGCGCTCAGTTTGATTGAGTATCTTATCGAACGATACGGCAAGGATAAAGTACCCGATAATCAGTTTGGGGATCACCATTACCGCCGCCGACGCCAGAGAAACGGTGATCAGTTTTGTTTCGGACATGGGCTGAATCAATGGACCAACCCAGGTGTAAACCAGCAGTGAATCCTGCAGTATATAGGCGAGCCAGAAAAGCAGATGAAGGGCCAGTTTCTTCATTGATCAAAAATCCAAAAAATACGGGTAAATACCGTCAAAACCAACCGGCGTTCGCTGTCTATGGATGAAACGCCATTTCAGCCGGATGAAGGTTTGAATGGTTATCGCCCCCGGAACGGCCAGCGTTGCCTGAACAGGATGCATTGACCTTTTATCAAACTGGTATCGGCATCAACACATTGCAACATTTTGTCTGGCCACATTTGCTCAATGGCCAATTGATACCTGTTTTGAAGCAGGCCTTCGGCACTCAGCACTATTTTTTGAGAAGAAGGCGGTACAGATAACATCTCAGTTCCGATCAGCAATCCACTCAGCCAGTCGAAATTATCTTCGCCCGGAATTTGCTGAAGCAGTTGCCTTGTTCTGGCATGAAATAAAAGGTTGAGCAGGTTTCCTTCTCTGGCGGCCCGCAATCCTTCGAGAAAAGCATCCCTGTTAAAAGTATCTGAAGCCGGGTTTACCGTAGCAGATAAAGTACTTTGTTTCCACAGCAGTTCAAATAGTTCACCGGTCATGAAAGTTTTGAAATCCATCAGTTGCCCTCCGGAGAGGATCACGTGTTTACTGTGGGTGCCGGGAAGAATGATGAGTCCTTCATTGATCTTTTCCGCAATGCCCAGCAGGATGGTTTCTTCGCCCCGCATGACATCGTCGCCGGTTTGCAAACCGGAAACAAGGATCACATCGTTATCTCCTGCATCCAGTTGCGCTGTCAATAGATGACCGGTCTTAAGAGATAAAGGCAATGACAGATAAGGGAGTGTCCGTATTCCCATACTGGAGGAAGCCATGCCGGAGATGATAACAGGCAATCCGGTTCTTAATTCATCGGGGAATGTCTGCAAGGCCAGAAAGAGCGGCCGGAGGTAAAATGAATGTCTCTGGCTATCATCCAGGCCTGATCCGAGCCAACGTTGATACAGGGAAGCGATGCCTTCCCCCGATCTGAATTCGTGAACAATCCGGCCTGCTGTCGCATCCACGCAACGCAGTCGGAAGGAACTTGTTCCCCAGTCGACACTGATAAAGAGTGGTTTCATGTTTTTCCGGGTGGCACCATCAGGCAACCGCCAGGTCTTTATTGTATTTGTTTCTGTATTGTACGGGAGCGAGCCCGGTGATTTTGCGAAAAATGGCACGGAAGGCTTTCACGTCTACGTATCCCACATCATACATGATCTCATTGATGTTTTTGCGGCTGGTTTCAAATCCTTTTTTGGCGGCTTCGATCTTCACGCGCTGAATGTATTCCGTAACCGAATTGCCTGTGGCTTTCCTGAATCTTCTTTCGAGACTTCTTCTTCCCAAAGCGATCTGCCTGGCCAGCTGATCGACCGTCAGTTTTTCTGAAAAATTCTTTTCGATGAAGGCCTGTGCCTCCAGGATGATCTCATCGCTATGATCTTTCTGCGCGGTAAACATCATGAAAGGCGACTGGCTGTTGCGATCGATGTCGATCATAAAAGATTTCGCGATCCTGATGGCAGTAGCTCTATCCACGTATTTTTCGATGATATAAACAAGCAGGTTGAGGTAGGCATAGGCGCCTCCGCTGGTGTAAATTCCTTTATCATCCGTGATGATCTTTTCATCGGCCAGCCTGACGTCGGGAAACATCGATCTGAACTGTGCCGCCGCGATCCAGTGAGTGGAACATACTTTACCATCGAGCAAACCGGTTTGCGCCAGGAAGAAAGAGCCGAGACATAAGCTGGCAATTTCTGCACCTGAGTGATATTGATCGGTGATCCATTGTAAAAATGGCCTGTTGGCATCTCTCACCTGCAAAGGGTCGCCATGTATAGCGGGTATAAAGATGAGATCTGTTTTATCGACTTCACTGATCAGCGCGCCGGGATTGATCACAAACATGCCATTGTGCAGCTTGGTTTCCCTGTCGAGACCCACTAACTGCACCCTGAAAACAGGTTCCTTGTCCTGAGCAACCAGCATTTTATTCACTTCAGAAAGTATCTGGTGAGTTCCTTCAATATTCACCAGGCTTACTTGTCCGTTTGGAATAAGAATTGATACATGTTTCATCTACTAAAGATAAAAGTCTTGTCGCAATTACCGCCATTGATTGCCGTAAACACACCTCCGCCAAACGTGGAGTGGATTCTACATTTGTAATACTGTCAATACCCTGTTACATGATGCAGATGGTTGAAATACTCCGGACAAATGTGCAAAATGAAGTAGCCGCCAGTTACCTGGTTGGAATGATCCAGCTGCAACTTCCCGATCAGCGGGTCAATTTCGATTTGAAAGACTGCGATCGCATTCTTCGCATTCAAGCAACATTTCCCCGTTGGGAAGCCATTATCCGGTTACTGGAAAAGGAAGGATTTCATGCTGAACTGTTGCCGGATGAAGTACCCGTGCCTGTATTGAAGTGGCCGGCTTAGGGCTTTGCCCATTCTTTTTTCGGAGCATCGGCCATTGCGGTTTCCTTATGCCGATGTGGCGGTGTACCGGTAGCCGCTTTTACTACAGCTTCCTTTTTTTGATTGCGGTATTTATTGAAATTGATCAGCAAAACGCTGGTGAGAATGATACCAAGTCCGAGCACTTGCAGGAAGCTCATTTTCTCTCCCGCAAAAAATACGCCGAGCAATACTGCAACTACCGGGTTCACGTATACGTGGGTGCCCACCTGGCTAACCGGCCGCACTTTCAGCAACCAAACATAGGCCGAGAAACCCGCGAGTGAACCCATCACCACAAGATACCCCACAGACCACCATGCTTCCGAAGGAACCTGTTTCAGGTCGAAACCCTTCCATTCATGGAACAGGAAACTGGTAAGGAGGAAAACCAGCCCGGCTGACAGCATCTGCCAGGTGGAGTTTACAGTGGAAGAGCCAAACGAATGATATTTGGAATAGATCGATCCTCCCGACCAGCTCAGCATGCCCACAAATAAAATTACCAGGGCAATGATGCTGGCGTGCGCGCCCGCTGTTCCCAGTGCCTTGGAAGCGCTTTCACTGAACAACAGGATCACTCCGATGAATCCAATCACCAGGCCGGTTACTGTATTTTTGTTAGTGAACGTTTCTTTCCAGTGTTTGCGGTCCATGAGCACCAGCCAGATCGCCTGTGAAGAAATGATGACTGCCACCAGTGAACTGGCCAGGGTTTTCTCCGCAAAAATCACCGCACCTGTGCCAACAAACAGCAGGCATATTCCCGTTACGGTCGCAAACTTTATCTGTTTCCAGTTGAACAAAGGTTCTTTTGTCAGGAGGCACCACAACATCAGCAATAACCCCGCAGCCACAAAACGCATGGCACCCATAATAAAAGGAGGAATCGTTTGAACTGCGATTCCGATAAAAAAATACGTGGAGCCCCAAACCAGGTACAAGGTGGCAAAGGCCACTACCAGCATGAGGGGAGAAATTTCTTTTTTAACTGCCGTTGACATCTTACTCATTTTTCGGGATAACCAATTGTTGTTGTTCCTTAGCGGTTTCCAGCACGATGGTGGTTTTGGTAGATACCACATCCGGAATACTCTTGATTTTTGACCGCATCAGTTTCATCAGGGAGGCGGAATCTTCTGTTCGCACTTTAACCAGGAAGCAATCTTCGCCTGCGATATGATGGACCTCCTGCACTTCAGGTACCTTGCTCAAAGCGGCCGCGATCCGCGTATCTGAGCTGTTTCCTTCCCTGGCCCTGATGAAAATGAAGGCAAGCAATTTCTGGTTCACCGCCAGCGGGTTGATCGAGGTGGTGTATTGCTGGATCACTTTCTTCTGTTCCAGTTTCTTCACTCTTTCCAGAACTGCCGAAGGCGCCATTTCCAGTTCGCGGGCCAGGTCGGCATTGGAAATTCGGGCATTGTCCTGGATCAGCTCCAGGATGCGCAGGTCCACATGATCGAGAGAGAACTCCATTCAGAATAAATTTCAGTAAATATACCCTCATTTAGAATATTATTCGTTTAATTATTTATTAAATGAACATTTTTCTGTAATGAATTGCATTTTCCGCAGGATAGACGGTTATCTGCGCCTTACCCGCCGCAGTTGGCATCAAATTTTAGGTTGCCGCACTGATCAATTGAAATCGTTATATGAACCCAACCATCTTCCAGGCATTTCACTGGTATTATTCGCCCGAAGGAAATTTATGGAATCACATTGCCGCAGAAGCGGGCCGGCTGGCCGGCATGGGTTTTACCCATATCTGGCTTCCCCCTGCCTATAAGTCGGCCCAGGGTGTAAATGAGCCGGGGTATGCCGTTTATGATCTCTATGACCTCGGAGAATTCGACCAGAAAGGGACCGTAAGAACGCGTTATGGCACGCGGGATGAATACCTGCGTTGCATAGAAGCCATCCATGGAGCCGGCATGAAAGTGTTAACGGATATCGTTTTGAACCACCGCACAGGAGGCGACGAAAAAGAAAAGATTTACGCCCATTATGTGAATGAGCAGGACCGAACGACTGCCGCCAGTGAAGAGGTGGAAATAGAGGCCCACACCAGGTTTCTGTTTCCGGGGCGACGTCAGCAATACTCCGATTTTGAATGGAATCAGCAACATTTTACCGGTGTCTGTGAAGACGGCCATATCGCCCTGATCCATCACCAGTACAGCCAGGGAAGCTGGGACAATGTGCCCGATTCGGAAAACGGCAATTTCGATTACCTGATGGGTTGTGACGTGGAGTTCCGGAACCCGGATGTGCGGCAGGAACTGAAGAAATGGGGTGAATGGTATGCGGGCACCACCCAAACAGATGGGTTCCGGCTGGACGCCATCAAACACATCAGCACCGATTTCTTCCCCGAATGGCTTGATCATCTGAACCAGCATTTTCAGAAACAGTTCGAATGCATTGGAGAATACTGGAAGGCCGATTTGGAAAGTCTTCGCAACTACATCAACTCCACCAGTCGCCACATAAAGCTGTTCGATGTGCCGCTTCATTTCAATTTTTTCGACGCTTCGATGAGAGGAAAAGAGTTTTCCTTACCCTCGATTCTCGACAACAGTTTGCTGAAAGAAGACGCGGAGATGGCGGTAACATTTGTGGACAATCACGACACGCAGCCTTTGCAATCGCTCGAATCCACCGTTGATTACTGGTTCAAGCCGATCGCTTATTCCATCATCCTTCTCAGGGAGCAGGGACTCCCTGTGGTATTTTACCCCGCGCTGTATGAAGCCCATTACAGTGGCCACCGCGGCGAAGAAGAAGTATTCATTGAACTCAATCGCGTAAATGGCCTCGACATACTGATCGAAGCCAGGGCAAAGTATGCCTATGGAATGCAACGCGATTATTTTGATCATCCCAATGTGATTGGATGGACAAGGGAAGGGACCGGAGACCGGCCTGAATCGGGTTGCGCGGTACTGATCAGCAACAGCGAAGAGGGATTCAAGCGCATGTCGATGGGCCCTGTGAATGCCGGCAAATCTTTCAAAGCCATTTATGGTGGCCGAGAAGAAAAAGTAGTGCTGGATGATCAGGGTGAAGGGGAGTTTAAGGTTAACCCCGGGTCGGTTTCTGTTTGGGTGAAAGAATAAAAACGGGTAAAATATTACCCAAACTGCAGAAGCCCCTAACGGTTCCTATCTCTCGTAAAAATCCGCGTATTTCTCCCGCAGCAATTCAGTCTCAAGGGTTGGCTTTTGGGCCGCTATTGGAAGTCAGCCATTTACCGGCTGTTTTTTAGCACAACCCTTGCATATCATTTGGCAGTTGCCATCGTTATTAAAAGGCAGCAATCTATACCAATATTCTTTTTTTATGACTGAACTCAAAAACCAGGTGAAGGAACTGTTTGAGCAGGATCGCCAGATCAACTTGCTCGAAAAAGACATCAAAGTAAAGAACGCGCATTACCATCATCTCATCCTTAAAAACGGGGATCGTGTTTACTCGGATGAAGAAGTGCTGGCTATACACAAGGCCTATGAAGATCTAAAGGCACTCGAAAACCGGCGGTCTTCTTTTCATGACCGGATCCGGGAAATCAAAGACTATCTCAAATCATTGCTCGCGCCTTTGTCCGGGGGAAGATGGGTACACAAGACCGATGATCCCATTCATCCCTGCTGGGAGTTTTGGGTGGAAGAAGATGAATTGAAATTTGCGCAATTGAATGGAGCAAACTATTAGAGCAATGAGCCAATGGGCCAATGGGCCAATGACGGATTGCGAATGACGAATTGCGAATGACGAATGGAAACCAATTAGTCAATTGGCTCATCGGCATATTGTACTCCTCATTCGCCATACGCCATTCGTAATTAACTTTGGCTCATTGACCAATTGGCTCATCGGCAAATTGTACTCCTCATTCGCCATTCGCCATTCGTCATTCGTAATTAACTTTGGCTCATTGGCAAATTAGCCCATTGTCCCATTGCCTTCAATATCTGTTTACTCCAATAATCTTTACAAAATCGCTGATGTATTCCACGGTTTTTTCGAGTTCGTAGGCCACCAGTGCATTGGGAACATGAAGGGTGTTGTATCCTTTTTTAAAGGAGCAGAAGGATTTTTTCATTTCGGCCATGGCGCGAAGAGGGTTGCAATTGTCCAGTTTCCCATCCACTTCAATATCGAGCCTGGCTTCTGCCACCGCGATATCCACTTTGCGGTAACCGTTGTCTTTTTGCAATTCGGCTCTGATTCCTTTCCTTCTCAGGTAGAAATACAATTTAGCCGCCTCGCGCGACGAACTTTTTAGCCTGGAACGTAATTGTGTTTCGCAGGGATCACAGAGCGGGTAACCGTATTGTACGGAGGAGATCAGTAAATGATCCTCTGTGATCGGGGCATTACAATTCATGCAACAATTGGGACGGTTGGATGATTGCATAGGAATGGATTTAGGGTATGAATATAACGAGATGCCAGTCGGTTTAGTACACGGGCGCCAAAAACAAAACCCTGGCTGAGCCAGGGTCGCTTTCATTCCCATTATCCGGCAATAAAAAAAACCAGTTGATTCATTACCGGTTACGGATGGTCCCTTCCTTCACAAGAGTCTTCACGTATCTGAGAACGATCCATTTATCTTCAGGATGATAGTTCTTCTTTAAAAAATCGTCCCCGGTAGACACCGGGGACTTTAACCAAAACTAACTACTATGAGAAAAATATAAATTCTTAAGTTATTTCAGGATCAGGTTAACGGCTAATGTGCTATTTGATTAACACTGTAAAGATGCACTCAAAAATTGCTGTTTCCCAGCCAAGTTTAGCGAAGTGTGAAATTGTATCAATGAATGGTGGTTTTTGGAGACTGGATTGTTTCCTGCCCCGGCGGAAACGCAATACAGACCTGCATTACAACCGGTTGTTAGTTTTCTTCTGCTACCTTCTTCTTACGCGTTTTGCCTGGTAACAATAAAAAAGTAAAGCAGCCTTACGGGGCTGCTTTTGACCAAAACTAACTGCTTATGAAAAATCGTGCTCTTAAACTTGCTGTATCATCTTATTGACACTGTAAAGAAACATCATTATCGAAGCGAAGGCAATGTAAAAACGGCGAATTGCCAATTTTGCCGGGTGAATGGTCAAAAATTTGGAATCAGGTGTTGTCAGGGGAGGCGCGACTGGTTTCGGTAAGATAGATCATGAGGCGGGTGGCTGCATCCATCACTGTACCAGCCAGTTTATCGTTTGTCAGTTGCTTAAGGGAAGCCTGACCAAAATAATTTCCGTCGCTCACGAGGAAATTAATCCGGGCGCCACCGGCGGCGGGCGGTGCCGGCCTTTCGCCATCCCAGGGCCCTATCTGGCGTACTATCTCAGCGCTTACCCTGAACAGGTTTTGAATGAGCTGGTCGGAGGTATTGGTGCGGCTTTCCCAAACGATCATGCTTCCGGTATAATTGATGTAACGTGCGGTGCCGTCCTGGTAAGCTGCCAGCACGTCCAGCCCCTTGTCCATTCCCACTTCGATGATGACTCCCAGGAGGTCTTTTTGTTCTATGGTTACCCCTGCCTTCATCAGCAGCCGGCTAGCCAGCAACCTGAGCCTTGTTTCCAGTTGGCGATCGCGATAGATGCTCCACAACGTTTCAACATCGCTCTGACCGTTTAACTGGTTCCAGGGATACTGATCCTTCAGGGTTTCGCCGGAAGAAAAAGCAGAGGGCTCATCGCAAAATAACATGTCATAGATCCGGTTAAGCCCCGGTGAGGAATAGGGGGAATAGGTCGACATCGGTTAACAAAGTTTATGCAATAAAAAAAGGCCGCTCAAAAGCCGGTAAAGCTTATGATATAGCCTAAGTTGTCCAAACCGTCCGTATAATATATTTCACCCGTACGGGTAATTTTCGAAGCGAACACATGTTGATCTCAGCTGCACGTTTCACTCTTTGTCAAAAACCCTGTCATCACCCCATAAAGGCCGCATATAAGGCAAACATGAGGAGTATGGTTACGATCCTTATCATCTTTCGTTATAAGAGATCAAAAAAACAAACTTGCCTGTTAATACACAAGAACCGATGAGTGAACGGCCTGTTTGATTAAACGAATGGTCTGAAAATATTAATTTCCCGACTTACTGAATTCAAATTGCTTTTCCTTCATCAGGGGATGTGGCCCGGAAAGTTTCCCTTCCTCCCAGTGCAGCGTAAAATGATCGAAAATTACTTCTGTGATGCCGGGCTCCATTTTGAACTCAAAATAATTATGCGTGCTGTCATTGACCGTCCATTCGAAAACCTTTTCTGGGCAGAACTCAAAGGCAAGATGAATAGAATCCGGATGTTTCAACTTCGATTGAATGAGGCCATGTGAATTGGCGGTCTTCAACTCGCTTTGGCTACCCTCCACCAGGCGGGCGTGCACATAAGAGGCAAGGTAGGATTGTCCACCTGTAATAATCTTTACAGCAGTGCCGGGAAGGTCCCGCATGTTCTCAGATTTTACGAGCGAGAAATCCGCCGACGGCTTTCGGTCGCTGCTGAACTCCACTTCATGCCCTTTCAGGGTCCACTTGCCCGATCCGGACCGGTCGAGGGCTCCGTAAGAAAAGAAAAACTCGAATGTGGAATCTGCATTGAGCTTGAAGCCGGAAGCTACTTCCATCACTCCTTTTAAATAATACTCTCCCACGGGAGAAACTGCTTTTTCCTGGGCCATCATTTCAATTTTGCCTGATAAGGTTAATAAAACAACCGCGATTGTTCTGAATTTTGTTCGCATGATTGATACCACAAAATTAATCACAACTGAAATGAGTACCCTAAACAAATGAGTAAACGGCAAGAGAAAGGGAGCGGATGGGAGAAAGGGAAAGAGAAAGGGAATGAGAAAGGGAATGAGAAAGAGAAAGAGAGAAAGAGAGTAATGAATTGAATTCCTTTGCGGGCTTTGCGGTTCTTGGCTTCCTTTGCGTCCAGGAATTTGGGGAGCGGGAACGGAGGAGAAAGGGAATGAGAAAGGGAAAGAGAAAGAGAAAAAGAGAGGATAGAAAGATTTTCTTTGCGGGCTTTGCGGTTCTTGGCTTCCTTTGCGTCCAGGAATTTGGGGAGCGG
>CAZSAQ010000004.1:62711-121212 GCA_964605065.1 uncultured Chitinophagaceae bacterium | reverse complement strand
CCTTTGCGTCCAGGAATTTGGGGAGCGGGAACGGAGGAGAAAGGGAAAGAGAAAGGGAAAGAGAAAGAGAAAGAGAAAGAGAAAAAGAGAGGATAGAAAGATTTCCTTTGCGGGCTTTGCGGTTCTTGGCTTCCTTTGCGTCCAGGAATTTGGGGAGCGGGAACGGAGGAGAAAGGGAAAGAGAAAGAGAAAGGGAAAGAGAAATGGAGTGAGAGTGGGAGCGGTTGAACCTGTTCAACCACTCCACTGACGCTCCGTATTCTACCAGCTCAATTTACCCTGGTAGAAGTCCAATATCTTGGTCCTTAAAATATATTCATAGCTGGCAGTAACCAGGTTGGCCCTGCTGCGATCGAGATTGTTCTTCACGAGCAAATATTCGGTTGAGTTGATCACTCCATTATTAAACCTTACTTCTGCAGCTCTGAACGACACTTCAAAATCCGACACCTGGGTCGACAATACTTTGTAACGGTCGAAGTTGCTTGACATATTCAGGTAGGCCGTTTCGATATTCTGACGCAGATTTAACTTGATGCCTTCATTCTGCAATTTTGCATTCTGCAGGTTGATGTTGGCCAGCTTAACCTGGTTACGTACCCTTAAATTATTGAACAGCGGTACGCGAAGACTGAAACCGTAAGACTTACCAAGGTTATTATCGATCTGGTCGCCATAGCTGATCTTTTTGAAAGTGAATTGCTGGTCTTGTCTCAGCACATCATACTGTGTAGCTCCGATCTTCACATACTGGCCGGTTGCGGTTTCCACCAGGGCACCAGGAATAGCTGATTGGGCCGCGCTTGAGTAGTTACTTCCGATATTGGCTCCAAAGCTCAATACCGGGAAGTAAGCGCCTTTGGCAACGCTGACCGCTTTCTCAAAACTCTTTACCCGCAGATCTGTGGCCTTTACAGCGGCAAAGCCGGAGAGACTGGATTGAAATACCTGATCGGGGGCCTGTTCGTACAGACTAACCGGTGCATTAAAAATGTCCCGGCGTAGTTTTAGATTCTTATCCATCGGAATATTCAGCAGCTGGCACAATTGGAGCCGGTTGGCCTGCAGGGTGTTCATGGAGTTGATGATGCCGATTTCTTCTGATGCCAGTTGTCCTTTCAAATCTGTCAGCTGGTACTCCCCTACCGCGCCTTCGCGTACCAGTACAGCCATTCTCTCCACCTGCTTTCGGGTTACTTCCGCGGAATTCCTGGAGATCGTCAGCAGATCTTCTCCGCTTAGTATCTGCAGATAAGTAAGCAGTACATTCAGCGTGAGTGTATTTCTGGCCTGCTCATAATCCTGACGGGTTGCCTGGAACGCGAGATTGGTTTGACGGATGGCATTGTGCAACTGAAGACCGCTGAACAATACCACGTTGCTGCTAAGGCTCAACCCTGAGGAAGACAATTGCTGATTGATATAGGTATTGGTGAACGGGTCGATGGTTCGTCCCTGGTTCCAGCCAAAAGTAGCGCTGCCATTCAGGTCGGGCAACACATTGGTCTTTGCCTGTTTCCAGTTTATTTCATCTCTTTCTGTCAGCAGACCGGATTGCTTCACCTCGATATTGTTTTTCAGCGCCAGGTCAATGCATTGTTGTAAGGAGAGCCCGGTAGTATCCTGTCCTTTCACCAGCCAGGCGGATCCGACTAACAATCCTGTCAATAGATACTTTTTCATTTTAAATGGTTCTTTATTATTCTATCGTTGTTTAATTTTCTTCTCTGTCGATCCGGCCATCCAGGAGATGAATCACGCGATTGCCGTAGCCGGCATTCTTTTCCGAATGCGTTACCTGTATGATGGTCACTCCGTCTTCCTGGTTCAGCTTTTTGAATAACTCCATGATTTCTTCACCCTGGCGTGAATTCAGGTTGCCTGTTGGTTCATCGGCCAGAATCAGTTTAGGTTTGCTGATCAGCGCGCGGGCGATTCCTACGAGCTGTTGCTGCCCGCCCGACAACTGTGTTGGGAAAAGGTCTTTTTTGCCCACGATGTTGAATCGGTCGAGTATGTCCGATACGAGTGCCTTTCTTTCGGAAGTCTTGATGTCGTGATAGATCAGCGGCGTTTCAATATTTTCATACACGGTGAGTTCGTCAATGAGATGATAGGCCTGGAATACGAATCCAATGTATTGTTTGTACAGGTTAGACCGCTGCTTTTCCTTGAGCCGGTGCACCTGCTCGTGAATAAATGTGTATTCTCCTTCATCAAATTCGTCGAGCATGCCAATTACGTTCAGCAGGGTGGATTTTCCGGAACCGGAAGGACCCATGATGGAAATGAATTCGCCCTCTTTTACTGTCAGGTTAACATCTTTCAACAGGAATACCCTGTTCCCTCCTACTGTCACCCACTTCGAAATGTGCTTAAGATCGATCATTGTTCGTTATGTTAGTTAGTGTATGAAAGACTATTTCCTATTTTAATTGTTTCATTCGGAACGCAGGCTGTTTACCGGATTGGTGACGGCTACTTTGTAAACCTGTCCGCCGATCACCAGCAGTACCAGCGCGATCAATCCTCCGAAGCTGATCGCCAGTACGCCCACTCCAAACTGGACCCTGTTTACAAACGAATTCAGGAACAGGTACCCTGCCACGTATCCGAGCGGCAGTCCGATCAAGCCCGCGATGAGTACCAGCCGGATGAAAGTGGCCGACAATACATACATCACCGATTTCACGGAGGCGCCGAGTACTTTCCGGATACCGATTTCCTTGTGCCTTACCCTTGTCATATAGGTTACCATTCCCAGCAGACCCAGGCAGGCGATCGTGATCACTATCAAGGCCAGGAAGATCAATAATGAATTAATGCCGGCAGCAGCATACCTGCCTTCCATTTTATCTTTCAGCCAATATGCTTCAAAGTTGTTTTGCGGAAACAGCTTTTTCAGTTTTTCCTGAAGGGCTGTTATCATGGGCGCGCCGGCCTGGCTTGTCCGGATCAAAAGCCGGTTAAATCGCGAGGGGCGGTCGCGAAGTACCAACGGGCCCGGCATGAATTCCATTCCCCGGAAATAAAAATCTTTTACCACACCGGTAATCTGAACGGGAAGGCTATCTTCCAGGATCACCTGCTGTCCAACCGCTGCAGCCGGGTTGCTGAATTTCAACTGGCGAACCGCCGCTTCATTGATCAAAATATATTTTTCCTGAGAGGACGTACCGGGAAAATTATTTCCAGCCAGCCATTTCAACTTCAGCACCGGCACAAAAGAAGCATCCACATCATAGTAATCCATGCCTGCCGGGGTGGCCGCCGGGTCGCTTTTCACCTGTACATTGCCGGAAACATTTTTTCCTGGCTCCTGCGATACCGCAGTAATGTTCTCCACTCCGCTTACCGTTCCCAGTTCAGCCTGCGCCAACCGGTAATCCGCCCCATCCAGATTTAAGGATATTACTTTGTCTCTGTCAAACAATGGGTCGGCTTTGGACATAAATTGAAACTGCCAGGATACCACGATGGCAAACACGATGATCACCAGCGACAGGGAGAATTGAATCACCAGAAGACTCTTGCGAAGATTATTGGATCCGAATAATTTAACGGTGGAAAGATTTTTCAATACCTGTACCGGTTTGAACGACGAAAGCGCCCAGGCTGGCAACGCTCCCGCCAGCAAGCCGGTAAATACGGTAAAGGCCAGGAACCATCCGATGAGAGAGGGCTCGATGCGAATGTTTGCAGGAAGCAGCTCGCGGATAAAATCGACATGGCCGATCATGAGCTTCAGCAACACAAATGCCAGCGCAAATGATATCAGCGAAAGTATCAGTGATTCAATAATAAACTGTATAAAAACACTGAACCGCCTGGCGCCGGCTACCTTGCGAATACCCACTTCCTTGCCCCTGTACAAAGAGCGGGCGATGGAAAGATTGGTATAGTTAAAACATGCGGAAAGAAGGATCAACAGTGCGATCGATATCTCTGCCCATGCCTTGCTCCTGGAACCGGTATTTCCGGTGGAGGCCATGAGCTCTTCTCCCAATATGATGTTATTGAATCGCTGCGATTCAAAGAGCAGGTTTTCTTTTCCCTGCAAGGGTTGATTGGCGGTCAGCTTTTTTGAAACGGCCGCCAATGCGGTATTCAGTTGACTTTCGGTGATACCTTGTTTCAACTTCACATATGTATAAGCCGAGTTGAAATTGTTCCATTCCTCCGACACCGCCCGGAGCTGGTGATTTTTTTCGAGCGCGGGAAGAATGTCCAGGGAAAAGTAAACGTCATGATCCAGGTGCGACTGTCCCACGGAGGCATCCAGAACCGCCGACACCGTAAAGCTTCCCCATTCCGGTACTTCCATTATTTTTCCCACAGCGTTTTCTTCTTTCCCGAATAATCTCCGGGCCGTTTCTTCGCTGAGTACTATATCGCCCGGGTTTTTCAGCAGCTGAGATTGGTTTCCCCGGGCCGGTTTAAATCCGAACATATCGAAGAAGGCCGGATCGACCAGTACCGCATCGATGGTGAGCTGTTTGCTGCCGGGCGTCACAGCAGTTTTTTCTCCCGGATCATACATCCTTGCCGCCTTCCCGAAAAGGTCGTAGTTGCTATTGATCTGTGACAGTAAAGGAAGCGGCGTGCCGGCATATCTGTAAGGATTTCCTTTCGCGTCTCTTAATTCGGCAATCACCCTGTAAATTTTACTGCTTTGCGGATGAAAGTTGTCGTACGACAGCTGGTCTTTGAGGCCCATCATTACCACCATACAAACCGACATGGCCAATGCAAGTCCGAAGATGCAAACCAGGCTGAATAGTTTTTGCCGGCTCAGTGTTCTGAATGCTATGAGGAGATAATTTCTGATCATAATCTATTCGCTTCTCAGGCTGTTAATAGGGT
The DNA here is from genome assembly GCA_964605065.1 of uncultured Chitinophagaceae bacterium. Lineage (GTDB taxonomy): Bacteria > Bacteroidota > Bacteroidia > Chitinophagales > Chitinophagaceae > Endoryza. Next base: position 116,349 of record CAZSAQ010000004.1, on the reverse strand, counting down.
TAGTGGTTGCCGATTTAATAGTTCTGAAACTGAGTACGATAATGGCGATCAGGATCATTCCCCCGCCTGTGGCGGCGAAGATCCACCAACTTAGCTGGGTTCTGAAAACAAAATCATCAAGCCATCGGTGCATGGCCCACCACGCGAGGGGGGTAACAATGATAAAGGCTACCAGCACCAGCGCCACAAAATCTTTCGACAACAATGTAATGATCTGGGTTACCGAAGCTCCCAGTACTTTTCTGACGCCAATTTCCTTTGTCCTGGAATTGGTGATGAAGATGGCCAGTCCGAGCAAACCGAGACAGCTGATGAAAATACAAAGCCCCGATGCCCACTTCAGCAACCTGGTAATATCCTGTTCGGATTTATAAAAAGCCGCGATACTTTCATCGTAGAACTTATAGTTGAACTCATCTTCCGGATACAGCCTTTTGTAGCTCTTCTCCACCTGGGCCAAAGTGGTCTTCCAGGTATCGTCTGATCCGGTTCGTGGCTTCAAGGCCAGGTGCATCACGAAGCTTCTGCTGGCGGCCGAAGAATAGGCCAGTGGTTTAATAGGCTGGTGAGTTGACTTGGTATGAAAATCGCGCACGACACCAACGATCGGTATCTTGAATTTATCCTCGCCGATCATTTTACCAACTGCGTCCGCAGGATTTTTAAATCCAATGAACCGGGCATAGGTTTCATTGATCACATACTCCCGGGTTGTATCACTTTGTTCGGGCGCTCTTCCGGCAATCAGCTGCATCCCGTATAAACGGAAATAATTGGAATCAGCCTGTTTTGTTTCTACCATGGTTTCGATCTTCTTATCTCCGTTGATGTACGACATCGTAGTAGTGTTGGTATTGGAAGAGGCGGGTGAAGATCCTGCCAGGCTTACCAGCTCCAGCCCCGGAATGGCTTTCAGCTCGTTGAACAACACGAACCGGCGATTGTCTTTTTCCTTGGAGTAAAAATTGATCCTTGTATTGAAGTACACGATCGCGTCGCGCTTGTATCCAAGGTCCTTATTCAGCGAATAATATACCTGTTTACTGACTACCAGCGTAGCGATGATCAGGAATTGAGCAATGACAAACTGTGTTACTGTCAATGTTTTTCTCAGCCAGGCCTTCCTGGTTTGTGAGGTTCCGGCAAATGCCTGATTTTTCAACACATTCACCGGTTTAAACCTGGTTAGTACCAGGGAAGGGTAAAAGCCCGCCAGTACGCTGACGACTATCAGCAGCGCGATCAGAAAGATCCATACATGCGGCTGATTCAGCGAAGAGAAGGAAATTCCGGGTGGAATGAAATCCTTGAAAATATTGAGCAACCAGGGTGTGATCAGGATCGACAGCAGCGTTGCCACAAAAGTAAGCAGGGCTGTTTCGCTGAGGAATTGCATCATCAGCTGGGAGCGGCTGCTTCCCATGGTTTTGCGAATACCGATTTCCTTGGCGCGTTGGGCAGACTGGGCGGTTGTCAGGTTGATAAAATTGATGCATCCCAGCAGCAGCAAAAAAGCCGCTACCGCCAGTAACCCGTATAGTGTGGGCTTATTGCCGATACGCTGATCGAAATTATCATAATCGCCGTTAAAGTGAATGTCGATGAGCGGCTGCAATGAATGCCTGGTGTCGTCCTGCGGATGGTCTTTCTGTTTCTCCCTGTATTTCTCCCTGATCGCTACCAATTGCTTCTCGATCTGCTCAGGCCTGATGCCCTTGTTGAGTTTTACCATGAGTTGGGAAGAAGAAGTAATGCTTCCCCATTCATTAAAACCAAACTGTTCTTTGTAATTGGTGACCGGCACCGTGGCAAAGGACAGGAATTCCTCGAAAGTAAAATCTGTTACCTTGTCCAGGTCTGCCACAATTCCCGCTACCGATACGCGCAGGGTATCATCATAGAATATTTCTTTGCCGATAATATCTTTCGCAGACAGGTTGGAAAAATAAGTTTTGGCGACACTTTCCGTCAGTACCACCTGGAAGGGGTCTTTCAGGGCAGATTCCGGAGAACCAGCCAGCCAGTTATAATGAAACATCCTGAAATAGTTCTCATCGGCCCAAATAACATGCTTACGATGTTTGAAGACCGCCGGCGACTGGTTGCCGGCGATAGGAATGGAGGCTTTGGTTTCCCAAATGGTAAAGAAATGGGTATACTGTTCGATACCTGTGGCATCTGTTTTCAAAGCGTTGGCCGTTGGCTCCGGTACACCTGAGTTTTTAATTACCAGATCCGGGAACTTCATCACACTCGTAACCCGGTAGATACGGTCGCCATCTTCATGAAACCGGTCATAACTGAATTCATGCTGCACAATCAGGTAGATGACCAGGGAGGCGCTGATACCGATGGCCAGCCCCAGCACATTGATCAGGGTAAATACTTTCTGCTTGCGAAAACTCCGAAGAGCGATCCTCAGATGGTTACCGAACATGTTCATTGGACTGCATTTAGTTGGTTATAACGAACGGCAAAAAAAGCTGGAAAGGTCACAAAATGGGCGAATCCCGATTCAACAGGAGCGAGGAAGATAAATGTAAACTGGGGATTCGAATTCATTTGCGGCCATTCCGGCATTTTACCCGGCCCCTTATTGGTTCAACCCTTGTACCAATCTTCCCAGCCATTTGATAATGCGCAGTTTATGCAAGTTCCGACTGTGAGGGTGTTCGGAAACGGACAGTTTTTGTCCGAAACCGAACGTGAAATCATTCAGAACGAAGGCTTTTGACAGGATTTGCCAGTGCCGCCCTTGCCGTTCTGGCAACAATCAGCAGCAGGGTTACGGCGCAGATACCGAGTATCGACCAGGCAAAGGGAAGCAGGTTGATATCGACCCGGTAACTGTAGCCCTCGAGCCAGCGGTTCATCATCCAGTAAGCAACCGGACAGGCAATTAAGCCGGCAACGAGGAAGATTGCCAAAAATTCTTTGATAAAAAGCAGGATGATGTCGGCCAGGGATGCCCCGATTACTTTGCGGATACCGATTTCTTTTATGCGTTTATGGATACTGAGTGAAACCATGCCCAGTACCCCCAGCAATACAATGATCAGTGAAAGAGCAGTGGCCGTAAAAGAAGCTTTTTGCAATTGTATTTCGGTGGCATACATCTTCTGTAATGTTTCGTCCATAAACTTATATTCAAACGAGCTGCCCGGCATTAACATCGCCCATTTCTTTTCTATGGCAGCAATCGACTGACCGATATTTCCGGGCTTCAGTTTAAAAGACAGAAAACGATAGGTTGAAGACAGGCGGGGCTGCATGAAAAGCATCGGTGAAATTTTCTGCTGCATCGTGCTAAAATGAAAATCGCTGGTTACTCCCTGTACTGTAAATTCAACGGGCAAATTGGGAATGCGAATGCGTTGGTTTATCGCCTGAGAGGGATCGCTCCACCCCAGTGCCTTAGCTGCAGACTCGTTTATTACCACCCTGGTACTATCTGCTTCACCCGGTTGAAAAAATTCACCCGCCTTCATCGGGATTTTATAGGTAGAAAGGTAATAGGCATCTGTCGTCACCTGCTGGGAAGCGATTGCGCGGGTTGAATCGCTGCCGGATCTGTATAACGGCGGTTGCCAGCCGTTGTTTCCATTCGGGATCTCGTAGGAAAGAGAAACCTGCTCCACCTCGTTCATCCTTGCGAACTCATTTCTGATAGTTTCCATTTTGCGAACACCGGCGGGTGTCCAGTCTCTCGGTACCTGTGAAGCCACAACGTACTCTTTATCGTATCCTAATCCCCGGCTGAAGAACAGATTGATTTGGCTGGAAACTATAAATGCGCCGATCATGACAATGGCGGCAATGGCAAATTGAAATCCTACCAATGATTTACGAAGCCACACTTGTTCCCTGGCAGATTTTAATTTTCCCTTCAGCGAATCAACCGATTTAAGCGCCGACAACACGAGTGCGGGATATACTCCGGCCAATATGCCGATCACCAAAACACCAGCTGCTATCAAAACAGGAAAATAAACAGGCAGGGCAGATAGCGCAGGTACGCTTCGGCCCACCATCTGCATAAATAAATCGCGACTCAACGGATACGCACCTACCGCCAGCAATGTGGCAATAAGTACGAGCATAATTGATTCGGCCAGGAACTGCAGGACCAGTTGACGGCGCAAACCTCCCAGTACTTTTCGAATACCGATCTCCCTGGTACGGCTCGTTGAACTGCTGATCGCAATATTGATAAAATTCACCACCGCCATCAGCAAAATGAACAGCCCCACAAACGAAAGCGCATAGAGCATTTTTGTCACCACGCCATTGTTGCCCGACAGGTAATACTCACCAAGAGGTACGGGTTTGATGGTGAGGTTCTGATTGATGAACTCGCTGGCATTGGCGGCAAGGATCTTTTTAAGAGCTTTCTCCACATCCGCTACGGCTACTCCGGGCTTCAGTTCTATGTACGAGGGTACCCATATATTCTGCCAGTTCTCGATATCATTCCGGCCGAAATAGGGAATGGAATTGGCCGGAAGAAAAACATTGTTGCCATCGTTGGGAATCAGGCTCGTTACCGAATTGGGAGGCAGCGGCTTGAGAACGCCGGTAATTTTGAAATCATGGTGGCCGCCGTTAAAACTCTGTATATCGAGTGTTTCTCCCACCACATCTTCTTTACCAAAATACCGGATCGCCACTGCAGGAGTGATCACTATACTGAACGGATCGTTCAAGGCTGTTGAGGGGTTTCCCTTTGCCAGCTCAAAACCGTACATCGTCAGCAAAGTAGAATCACCTATCTGCAGGTTCTCCCGCAGATGTTTGTCGCCTCTCGACACCACAGAAGTGATTCCATCCCAGCGATAGTAGTTGGCCACCAGTGTGGGGTATTTTTCTTTCAACTCCCTGGCAACCGGTCCAACGGTGGTAATGTTTTGCCCCTGATCAGGATTTCTCCAGTGTGATTCCAGGAAATACTGCTGGCCGGCATTTTTCAAATGTCCATTCACACTGGTTTCCGACCACACGTATGCGCCGATCAGCAGGATAAAAAGAATACCGACAGACAAACCAGCCACATTGACCAGGGAATAGAACCGGTGACGAATGATGTTTCTCCATGCAATCACGATGTAGTTTCTGATCATAGTGCTGGTATTTCCTGGTTAAGTTATTGTTTGTTGTTCTATCAGCGGGCTGATCCTATTCACTTCTGAGCGACTGGATCGGTTTGGTCAATGCCGCCCTGATCGCATTCACACATACGGTGGCGAGTGTAATGATCAGCACAGCTCCTCCTGCCAGCAGGAATTGCCAGAACGCAATGCTGGTGCGGTATTCATATTGCTGCAGCCAGTCGTTCAATGCCCACCAGGCTGCCGGGATCGCAATCAGGAACGCGATCCCCACGAGCCAGAGGAATTCGGTCGACAGCATCAGCAACAGTTGCCGTACACTTGCTCCCAGCACTTTCCTGATACCGATCTCCCGGATACGCTTTTGCGTGGTAAAAGCAACAAGCCCCGACAAACCAAGGCAACAGATGAATATGGCCAGCCCGGCGAAAATATTCGTTAGTTTGCCGATCAGCTCCTCGGTCACGAATTTCTTGCCGAATTCCTGGTCTACAAACTTGTATTCAAACGGAATATCCGGAGCGTGCCTGGCGTAACTGGCTTTCAGTACTTCAATCGCCTGCTGGGGTGTAGATTGATCTGCCACTCTCACATTCACAAAATTTCCTCCTCGCGATGCAAACATTATCATCATGGGTTCAACCGGGTTATAGGGCGAGCTCATTACCGCATTTCCCAGTACGCCGGTTACGACGAACTCGTTACCCGCATAACGCATTTTCATGCCAATGGGCTGCTTCAAACCCATGGTTTTTACAGCCGCCTCGTTGAGCAGGATCGAGGAGGTGTCGGCCGGGGTTCCCTGGAAATCCTGTCCGCTGATGATCTTCATGCCGGCCGTTTTCACAAAGTCCTTCTGCGCGCGCATGGCTGTTACGATCATATTGGTTGCTGTCGCCGGCTTTCCTTCGTAGTCAGGTGCTGGTGTATAGTTCCATATTTCGGTCAGGGGAGCCGAAGTACGCGTCACTGCGGTGATCTTGCCGGATTGCAGCAATTCCTGCTTGATGACATCATAATTTTTATTGACAGATTCAGAAGCGGGCATTACCAGCATGTTATTAGGCTGATAGCCGATGTCTCTGTTCTTTACATGCTGCAACTGGCGGTAAACGATAATGGTGGCGGAGATCAGAACAATGCATATCACAAACTGCCCGACCACCAATACCCTTCGGGGCAGCAGGGCCGCTTTACCCGCCTTGAAAGTTCCCTTTAATACTTTTACCGGATTGAAGGAAGACAGGTAAAATGCGGGATAACTTCCCGCAACCGTTCCGGTAAACAAAATGATCGCAGCAGCAATCATCCAGAATGAAGAGTTGGAGATAGGTACCTTGAGCTGTTTATCCACGAGTTGGTTGAAAGCTGGCAAAAGCGCATATACAATTCCGATTGCCAGCAGGAAAGAAAGGAATGCCAGGATGATGGATTCAAAAAAGAACTGCGCCATCAATTGGTAACGTTCGGAGCCTAATGTTTTACGAATGCCTATCTCCTTAGCTCTTTTTTCAGCGCCGGCAGTAGACAGGTTCATGAAATTTACGCAGGCGATGAGCAAAATGATGATGGCTATGAGGGTGAACAGTTTCACATAAGCGATCATCCCGCCGGTATTCTTCCCTTCCTTGAAATCACTGAACAATCTCCATTTACTCATCGGATGAGTGAAATAAACGGAATGTTCATTAGGCGAACGCTTACTCGTTATGCCGTTAATTTTTTTCTCGATATCCGCCACCTGTGCATTTTCATTTTTCAGCAGAAACATCTGCGAATACGCATTCTCCCAATCCTGCATGGCCTCCGGTGCATACTTGAATGGCCGAAGAAAATCGAATTGAAACGTAGAAGCATTTACAGGGTCTTCCACGATCGCGACTACAGTAACCACCTCATTGTTGTTGAGGCGAATGGTCTTATGGAGTGGATCGGCCTCTCCGAAAAGCACTTTGGCAGTGGAGGCGGTAAGGATGATCGCATCGGGATTCTGAAGAGCAGACTCGCCATTACCCTTCAGAAATTTCCAACTGAACACCTGAAAGAAATGTTTGCTGACGGACAGACCCGATTTCTTGATCCGGCTTTCGCCAACGGTCATAACCGGCTGGTCCGGGTATGACACGAACGTGGCAGCTTTTACTTCCGGAATGTTTTGTTCTACGGCATCTGTCAGCGGAAGCATGATCGAACCATCAGTGGCGATCTGTCCGTTGAAATCCCGATTGGCAAATACCTGGTAAATATTATTGTAGTTTGCATGAAAACGGTCCCATGATCGTTCATTTTGCACCCATAGCATAATGAACAGGGTGCAGGCAATACCGATACTTAATCCCAATAAATTGGCGATAGAAAATCCTTTCCTCTTGTACAAATTTCTCCAGGCTACTTTTAAATACTTGTTCATACTTCTTTTTTATACGAATTACACGAATTATACGAATTACACGAATTATACGAATTAGACGAATTGGGCGGGCCAAGGGGCACATGCTCCCAGTCTGCAAACCACTCCTGGCAATCACTTTTTTTTCTCTGTTCTCACTTTCTCTCTTCACTATCTCTCTTCGCTATCTCTTTCCCTTTCTCTTTCTCTTATCATTCCGATCTGAGTGATTTTATCGGGTTCATGAGGGCGGCTTTGATGGCCTGGAAGCTGACGGTGATCAGGGCTATTGTCATGGCCAGCAGCCCGGGAACAGCGAACATCCACCATTCGATATCGATCCTGTATTCAAATTGCTGGAGCCACGAATGCATAACCCACCAGGCCAGCGGGAAGGAACAGAGGCAGGACAAGGCTACCAGTATCAGAAAATCCCTCGATAACAATGTTGTCAGGTTGGTAACAGATGCGCCCAGTACTTTTCTGACACCAATTTCACGGGTTCTTTTTTCTGCGGTATAGGCTGCCAGTCCGAACAGTCCCAGGCAGGAAATAAGGATGGCCAGTCCGGCGAACAACGCGGCCAGCGTTCCGATCAGGTTTTCTATTTGAAACAACTTTTCAAATTCTTTGTCCACAAATTTATATTCGAAGGGGAAAGCCGGGTTATTGGTTTTGATGATCGCTTCCACTTTAGACAAGGTAGTTTTATAATCTGCCCCTTGCTTGAAGCGAATCGTAAGATTGGAAGTTGATTCTGCCTTGGGATCATAAAACACGATCAGGGGATCGGATTTGCCATACATATTATTGTATACATAGTCCTTGATCACTCCCACTACCTGCAATTTTTGATTGTCGCGGTCAATTACCTGCCCAACCGCTTTTTCTGCGCTTTTGCTGATGACTTTGGCAAATGCTTCGTTGATGATCACACTGCTGCTGTCTGCCATGCCATCGGGATAAAAATCGCGGCCTGCCGCCAGTTTCATACCCATGGTTTTTACATAACCGGGGGTTACCCAGTTCATGCCGATCAGGATCTGTTTATTCGGGTCTTTACCCGGCCACTGGAATCCTGCGGAATTGCTTCCCACTTCAAAGGCTGATGAACTGGAGAGGGTGGCGTTTTCAACCAGGCCCGTTGCCAGCAGTTCATTGCGAATGGCGCTGAAATGAAGGCCAAGGTTTCCGTTTTGCTGCACATTGATCAGCTGCTGATCCATATAGATCAGGTTGTTTTTATCCATTCCCAATTCACGGTTCTGTGCATGAACGATCTGGCGGTAGATCACCAGGGTACAAATAATTAGTGTGATGGAAATGATGAATTGCGTTACGACCAGTCCTTTTCTGATAAAGGCCACGCTGCCCGAGCTGGGAAGTTTGAGACCCTTGAGCACCGTTATCGGGTTGAAAGATGACAGATAGAAGGAAGGATAGCTTCCTGCTACCAGTCCGCAAGTGAAGCCCATTACCAGGATAAAAGCGAGATGCATGGGTTTCAGGATGGAAAGGGTCAGTTGTTTGTCGGCAATGCTGTTGAATCCGGGCAGAGCCAGCCAGGTGATCAGGCAGGCCAGCAATACCGATACAAAGGACATGATGATCGCTTCGGTAAGAAACTGAGATATCAGCATTCCTTTTCCTGAACCCATCACCTTGCGCACTCCCACCTCGCGGGCCCTTTGTTCGGAACGGGCGGTAGCCAGGTTCATGAAGTTGATGCAGGCAAGTATGATGATGATCCAGGCAATCAGCGAAAACCATTTCACATATTTGATCCGGCCTCCGGATTGCTTGCCCTCTTCAAAACTGCTGCGCAGGCGCCAATCGTTGGCAGACAACAGCAGCGGCTCGGCAATCGCCCCTTTATCTTTACTCTTGATGAAATTTTTCAGTTTGGCATTCACCTGGGCAAGATTGGCTTCGGGATGCAATTCCACATAGGTCTGAATACCGTTATTTCCCCAGTATTGCAGCCAGTCGTTCTTCTTCAGGTATATCTCGAATGGCGCGAACCAGTCGAGGTTTTGAAATTTTGCGTTCAGGGGAAAAGTTTTATACACCCCGGTTACCATATATTCCTGACGGTTGTCGATTTTAACGGTTTTGCCAACCACGTCGAGGGAATTGAATAGCTTCAGCGCCAGGCGTTCATTGATCACCACCGAATGCAGTTCCTTAAATGCCGTAGCCGCTGTTCCATGAGTGAACTCCACGGAAAACAGATCGAAAAATTCAGGATCCACATTGGCGCCATCGGCATACAGGTTACGGTCGTCCTTATTGAACACCGCCCGGGAACCCCAATTCATCCGAACAGCGTTCTTGATACCGGGCACTTCCGCTTTCAGGGCCGGGCCCAGCAAACCGGGGGTCGCGCCAAAGGTGAAAATCTTTCCGTCGTAGGTCTGGTTCTCCATCACATAATACAACTGATCCTTTTTCTTGAAATAATGGTTATAGGTCAGTTCGTCTTCTACCCACAGAAATATCAGCGCCGCACAGGCGATGCCAATCGCCAGACCGACTATATTAAGCAGGGAGAAACCTTTCTTTCGCATCAGGTTGCGAACGGCTGTTTTGAAATAATTTTTGAACATTTTTCGAATTATTAAAGTCAGTTAAAAGCTCACTTATTCGCTTCTCAGCGATTTTACAGGATTTGCCAGCGCTGCCCTTATCGTTTGCACGCCAACTGTCAGCAGTGCTATCAGCAAGGCCGCAATGCCTACCACTACAAACATCCACCAGCTGATCGGCACCCTGTATTCAAAATCTTCCAGCCACTTGCTCATGATCCACCAGGAAACCGGCGCTGCCACAACAAAAGCGATCAGTACCATTACTACAAATTGCTGCGACAAAGTGCTGACCACACTGGCTACGTCTGCGCCCAGCACTTTACGGATTCCGATCTCCTTACGCCTGTTGGCGGTGGTGATGGCCGCGAGCCCGAACAAGCCCATACAGGCAATGAGGATCGCAAATCCGCAAGAAGCCCGGACAATCTTTTGCCACCGCACTTCTTCTTCATACATTTTCGCAATAGATTCGTCCAGGAAAGTGTACTCAAACGGATAAACGGACGATAGGCTCTTCCACTCCTCCTGCAACTTTTCAATCGCCTCGCGGGTTTTTCCGGGTTTCACCTTGAACATGAAATAATATACTCCACCCATGGAAAGCATGTGTTGCTGCGGCTCTATCTTTTTGGAGAGACTCTCGATATGGTAATCTTTCACCACCCCGATGATCGTTGACCGGATGATCTCATTATATTCATTCAGCCGCGCCTCTTTTCCGAGCAGGTTGAACAGTGTTTCATTGACCACACAGGGTCGCATCTTTCTGGAAGTATCCGAAGCAATGTCGCGGGAAAAGAACCTTCCCTGGACCAGCTTTATGTTCAGCATTTTGAAATAATCGTAATCAACATCCATCTGTCGGAGCCATTTCTGTTCGCCATTCAGTTTGAATCCATTCCTGTTACCACCACCGCTCAATCCACCGGTCATGTCGGAATACCCTGCAAATACAGGATCCGAATCTGCGAACTGTTTCAGTCGTTCCCGCGTTACCCGGGTCTGCTCCCTGTCGTAATTTTGATTTTCTACCAGGATCACCTGTTCTTTATCGAAACCAAGGTCTTTATGGCTGATATAATTCATCTGGCGTCCGATAACCAGCGCCGCCATCATTAATATGATACAGGCCGAGTATTGCATCACCACCAGTAATCTTGAAAACCTGGGGTTCACTTTAAAAGTCTGGAAGCTTTTCAGAATAGATACCGGCTTCATCCTGGACAAGACCAAAGCAGGGTAATATCCTGCAAACAGGCCGAGCAACAGGCATAACAACAACCCTGCTCCCAGCATTGGCCAGGTGAAAAAGTCAGAAGGTTGTATCATGCTTCCTATCACGTTGTTGAAAACAGGTATCATCAACTCCGCCATGGCCAGGCCTACCACTACGGCTACAACCACTATTACCTGTGTTTCTATCCAAAACTGCCAAACCAGTGATCTTTTCATGGCTCCCATTACTTTGCGCACTCCCACTTCCTGCGAGCGTGCGGCACCGCTGGAAACCGCCAGCAGGATATAATTCAGGGAAGCGATCAGCAGAATGATCACCACCAGGCTGGTGAGCTGGTAAATATTCCTGGCATTGGTATAATGACCCCAGGGCGAAGAAACATTGTAGTGGCAGTCCGTAAGCCGGCGGAGGCTCCATCTCATTGCAGACGGTTTCGCATCCTTCATGTACTTGCCATATTCTTTAAAAAACGGATCGGTGAAGTAGGATTTGACCCATACATTCAGTTTGGACTCAAACTGCCTGGCATCGGTGCCGGGTTTCAATTCCACGATCATGGGATGAGTCATATGATTGAATCCTTCCTTGATATTCTCTTCGTACCCCGAAGATGCGGTCACCGGAAGGATCATGTCGTACTGGTAACTGGAATTCACTGGCGCATCCGCCACTACTCCGCTTACCTGGTACAGTGCCGAATCATCGCCGGTAAACTCGATCGTTTTTCCCATTGGATTCTCTTCCCCGAAATACTTGCGGGCAATGTGCCGGCTCAACACAATATTCTTCTTATCACTCAGTGCCGTCCTGGGATTACCCTTTATCAGCGGGAAGGAGAAACTCTGAAAAAAATGTTCTCCCGCATATAATACGTTCTTCTCTTTGAACACTTCCTGGTTCCATTTTACCAGCTTGGGACCTTCGTCCTTTGCAGGCACGATGGCTTCCACTTCCGGGAAAGCCAGTTTCATATCGGTCACCACGACCAGGGGGAATACCAACTCATTCTTAACCTCGTCGTCCTTTGTCAGGAAGGAGAAAAGATGATCTTTAGGTTTCGCATCCGGGTTGGGCCAGATATCGGTCATTTCCAATCGGTACAACAAATCCTTCTTTGCATGAAAACCATCAAAAGACTGTTCCTTCCTGATATGCATGAACAGCAACAGGCAAAACATGACCGACACGGAGAGCCCGGCAATGTTGATAACACTGAACAAACGATGTTTGGCCAGGTTACGGATCGCGACTTTCACATAGTTTTTAAGCATAGTCAATTTTTGGTTGATTCATTGGAAAGAAAGAAACAAGTATCGCTATTCAGTTCTCAGGCTCTTTACCGGGTTCATCCATGCGGCTTTGATAGCCTGTATGCCAACCGTTAGAAGCGCGATGGTCAATACTGCCAATCCTGCCAACAGGAAAATCCACCACTCGATGTTTACCCGGTACGCAAAATCCTGGAGCCAACTATTTATAAAATACCAGGTAATGGGAGTGATAATGACGAAAGCCAGCGCCACCAGTTTGACGAAATTGTTGGACAGCAGGAATACGATGTTGAATACGGACGCACCCAGCACTTTGCGCACGCCGATCTCTTTCAACCTTTGCTGTGCAGCATAAGCCGACAAACCAAACAGCCCCAGGCAGGCGAGTAAAATGGCGATGGCTGCAAAAATGGTAAAAACTTTGCCGGTCCGCATTTCAGATGTATACAGCCGTTGAAAATCTTCGTCCATAAATCGGTATTCGAATGGGCGATGTGGCGCCAGTTCTTTCCATTTGGCCCCCAAAAAGGCGATGGTAGACGCCAGGTTGTTACCGCTCGTTCTGATGATGAGGTTGTTTCCCCATCCACCCGGGAACATTACCAGCGGCTCCACCTTGTTGTGAAGAGAAGCGAAGTGAAAATCCCTAACCACCGCTTTAACCTCGCCGGGCCGGTCTTCTCCCAAATACAACTTCTTGCCGATGGCTTCCTGCGTTTTCCAACCCAGAGCGTTAACGGCAGCTTCATTGATGATGTAATGGAAATAATTACTGTCGTTGTTGTCGTGATTCGCGTCGAGGATATCCTGCCTTGTCAGGTCTGATCCGGCAATGATCTCAAGACCATTTGCCTTTACATATTCATTGTCGATGGGGTTTCCACGGGTGTTGATGGCTTTATCGGCGCCCTGGTCGCCGCGATACATGGCGTATCCGCCAATAATACTGACGGGAGTATTGTTGGCCTTCGACACGGCAACGATATCCGGATTGGTTTTCAATTCGGTTTTTACCAGATCTATTTTATCGATCAGTTTCTGATCGAGTGACATGAGCAATACATGCTCCCGGTCGTACCCCAGCTTTTTGTTTTGTATGAAATGCAATTGCTGCTGAATAACAAACGTGGCAACAATGAGAAAAACGGAAATCATAAACTGGAAAACGATCAGCGAACGGCGCAATACAACGCCGGATCCGGTATTCTTGAATGCCCCTTTCAATACTTTTATCGGCTGGAAATTGGATAGAATGAGTGCAGGATAACTGCCCGCGAGCAGCGATATAACGATCACGATGCCGGCCAGCGCCGCGATCAGGTAAGGGCTCCACAAACCGGTTATATCCAGTTGCCGGTCGGCAATCCTGTTAAACGCAGGAAGCAGGGCGGCAGAGGCAACGATGCTGAGCATCGTCGCCAGCAGGGTTACCAGTAATGATTCGCAAATGAATTGCCAGAACACCTGGCCACGTACAGCACCCGACACCTTACGGATGCCTACCTCCCGCGCCCTTTCCATTGAACGGGCGGTGCTCAGGTTGATGTAGGTAAAGCAGGCAATGGACAAAATCAGAATCGCGATAGCCGCTATGATATATACATAAGTGATGTTGCTGTTTGCTTCAAAGCCATCGTATGGAGAATGAAGGTGAATGGAAGTATAGGGCTCCAGGAAGAAACCGATATAGACACCTTTCTCTGTGATCTCCTTTTTCATGAATGCCGGAAGTTTCTTCTGGAGGGATGCAATGGCCGCTTCATCTCGCATCAGCAGGTAAGTAGTATAATTGGCATTGAAATACGTTCTTTCCTGGTTGTCTCCGATGTTGGAGAAGGGTACCAGCATAGAATACTTGATCTGCGAATTGGACGGGCAATCTTTTGTAACCCCCGTTACTTCAAAGTTGTCCTGGCTGGCGCCAATCTGAAGAATTTTACCCACTGCCTGGTCAACCGAGCCGAAGTATTTTTTGGCCATTGTTTCATTCAACACAATGCTCTTGGGATTCTTCAATACTTCCTTCGGTTTTCCACTGATCAGTTCAAAGGAAGGAAACACTTCAAAAAATGTGGAGTCGGCGTATGTAAAATTGTCCTCATTATAGATATCGTCCTTGTATTTTACCAATCGCTTGTAGTTTCCTGCCATACGAACACCGCCCACCACTTCCGGGAAATTGGACTTAAAGGCAGGAAGCACCTTGGTGCTGGTGAAATTACCCTTGGTAGGCTGGGCATCGCCAAAACTATACTCCATGATCACCCGGGCAATACGGTCACTGTTCTTCTGAAACTTGTCGTAGCTCAACTCATGCTGCAGGTACAATACCATCAGCAGGCAACAGGTGATGCCGGTTGTCAGTCCAACTATGTTGATGACTGACGCTGTCTTGTTCTTCCAAAGATTTCTCCAGGCGATTTTGAAATAATTCTTAAACATTGTTTCACTTGATTTATACTGGTATCGAAAATTCCAATGATCTTGGTTCTGTCGGCAGACAGCAACTGCTCCTTGTGAAAGTTGCATTTGCCGCGCTATTGTTGCATGGCGGATATTGGATTTTCAGCATTCCCTCTTGCGGCGACCGGCCTTTACCTATTCGTTGCGCAAGCTTTTTACCGGGTTGGCAAGCGATGCCTTCAATGCCTGCGTTACGATCGTCAGCAGGGCGATCATTACCGCCAGGATTCCCGAAACGATCAACACCCACAGGCTTATACTTACCCGGTAAGCAAAACCTTCCAGCCACTGGTGCATGATCCACCAGCTAACCGGTGCAGCGATCAGGAACGACAGGGCCACGAGTATGATAAAATCTTTTGAAAGTATATACAACAGGTTGTTGACAGACGCTCCCAGCACTTTACGAATTCCGATTTCCTTGGTGCGCTGCAAAACATTGTAGGCAGACAGCCCCAATAATCCGAAACAGGCAATAATGATGGCCAGGAAAGCGAAGCCGCCAAAAACCTTTCCAAATACTTTATCAGTGCGGTATTGCGAATCAAATGACTGATCCAGGAAAAAATAATCAAACGGATCAGATGGGAAATAGTTACGCCAGGCCTTTTCAATGGCGGCAACGGCGCTGCTCATGTCGGCCGATTCCATTTTCAGGGAATAGTAGTTCCGGGTATTTTGCGCAGGCCGGAAAATCATCGGATCGATTTCCTTCTGCAGCCCCTGCTGGTGAAAGTTGGCAACTATGCCAATTACAGTGACGGTATCGCCACCGGAAACGAATTTCCCATTGATTGATTTTTCAAAATCATCGAATCCCATCGCCCTGGCTCCTTTTTCATTGAGCAATACAGGGCGTTGAACTCCGTTCAGTTCCCTGGAGAAGTTTCTCCCTGCCAGCAGTTTAAGATTGTAGGACGGAATGAAATCTTCATCAATCCCAACATTAAACAGGGTTACTGCCCCTTTATTGTTATCGCCCATTTTCCAGGCTCCATTGGTCCAGTAAATCTCGCGGCCCATTACATCAGACGAAGCCGCCACCGATTTGATGCCCGGAATTTTCAACAACTCCTGTTTGAAGGGAAGATAACTGGCCCGGTATAAGGAATCCATCTGTGACAATGCTCCTTTGAGCACCAGCGTTTGATTGATGTCTGCCCCAAGTTGCTGGCGGCGCATATAATTTACCTGCTGATAGACGATGATCGTTCCGGCAATTAGCACCACTGAGGTGGCAAACTGTGCCACGATCAGTCCTTTCCGGAGTAGCAATCCCTTGCTGGTGTTTTTAAACAATCCTTTCAGCACGGAAACGGGTTTGAAGGCCGACAACACGAATGCCGGATAAATGCCGGCCAGCACACTGCCGGCAACGAACATGGCCGCAAATCCCATCCAGTAATTCAACGGGAGATAAAAACTTGCCGATCCTGCTCGTCCGGTGAGCTGGTTGAAATACGGAGTGAGTAACCAGGTAATTCCAAAGGCGATCATCAAAGCGATCAGGTTCAGCAGAATGCTTTCGATCAGAAATTGAAAGATAAGTCCTGATCGGGCGGCGCCCATCACCTTCCTCACTCCTACTTCCCGGGCTCTTTCCAGGGAGCGGGCGGTAGCGAGATTGATATAGTTGATCCAGGCGATTCCCAGTATGAAGAAGGCGATGATAAACAAAAATGAAACGGATTGCCCGTTGCCATTCGCTTCGGCTTCCTGGTTGTAGTTTGAATAGAGATGTATATCGCCCAGACCTATCAGGTGAATTTCATGACGTACATTATTGGCCTTGAACCACCCCCCATCGTCCATATACTTCTTGCAATAGGCCGGAAATTTTGCCTCCAGCTGACCGACAGAGGTCCCAGGTTTTAATTGCAGGTAGGTATAGAAATCGTACCAGCCGAAATTGGTTTCCGCAGCATTGGTAGTATCTCCGTAGTTGGTGGTAATAGCCCGCAGGGTGGCATACGAAACGAGGTGATCCACTTTCAGATGCGAATGAGAAGGAAAATCATGAAACACGCCGCTGACCATATAGGTACGGGTATAGTCCGGATGACGGTGAGTAAGCATCTTGCCTACCGGGTTCTCTGTGCCGAAATATTTTTTGGCGGAACTTTCCGACAGAACAATTTTGTCGGGTCCGTCGAGGGCGGTCTTGTAATCACCCTCCTTCATCTGCACGTCGAACATGGGCAAAAAAGAGGGGTCGGCAAAATATCCATGCTGCTCCGAAAACTTGATGTGCTTCTCCTCGTTCGACAACAAAATATTGGCATCGTACAAACGGCAAAAATCTTCAACTTCCGGGAAGTCTTTTTTCATGGTAGGCCCAAAGGCGGGGTATACCGTGGCAGATTTCCAGGACAATTTACCCTGCTGGTAAGAGTCCAGGCGCAGCCTGACGATATCGTTTGCCCTCGAAGGAAAGGTATCGTAGCCTTTTTCGTAGGCGACATACTGAAAAATCAAAAGACAACAGGCCATGCCAATGGCAAGGCCTATTATATTCAGAAAAGAATACCCCCGTCTTTTAAAGAGATTGCGGAAGGCAATCCGGATGTAATTTCTCAGCATAAACAAGATTTATTGACTTCGTAATGTATTGACCGGATTTTTCAGGGCCGCCTGAATGGCCTGAAAACTGACAGTGATAATAGCAATAGAAATCACGAGCAATCCCGCAAAACCAAACATCCACCAGGTAATATTGATCCGGTAAGCGCTGGAAAAATCTTCCAGCCAGTTATTCATGGCCCACCAGGCAACCGGGCTGGCGATCAGCAGCGCTATCAAAACCAGCTTTACAAATTCGGTGGAAAGCAAGGTAGTCACCTGGCCCACAGAAGCTCCCAGCACCTTGCGGATACCGATCTCCCGTTTGCGTTGTTCTGCCATGAAAGCCGACAAAGCAAACAATCCAAGGCAGGCAATAAAAATGGCCAGCACCGAAAAGCTGGTAAATATTTTTTGCATCCGTAACACATCTTCGTACATCCGTGCGAACTGTTCGTCGAGGAATGTATAGCGGATGGCCTGGTTAGGCGCAAATTTTTTCCAGGTAGCGTTAATGGCTGCCAGCGCTGTGCTTACCTGATCCGGTTTTATTTTTACCGACACTACCGAAGTACTATTACCTAAACGGAACATCAGGGGCGCCACCTTGGTCTTTACAGATTCAAAACTGAAGTCCTTCACAATCCCAACCACATGAAAAGTTTCCCATCCATTGGTGATGCGCTGATCCTTCGCTTCTTTGATGCCCAACCCGGCCGCCATTGTCTGATTAATAACGGTACCCATCGAATCGGAAGCGAGATCGAACGAGAGATTCCTTCCATTCACCAGTTGCATGCCCATGGTAGGCACGTACTCATCATCTACCGTCCACACCTGTGCCGAGGCCCCCATTTCCTCTTTCATTTTCCCCTCGTTATACATGGAATTGCCATTGCGTTTGCTTCCGCTTACCGGCAGAAAATCACTGATCGACACGTTCCTGACCTGTGTTATCTTCTTGAGTTCATTCTTGAACGATTTCACCTGGTCGCCCAGGGTGTGAGTGGACTCCAGCAACAGCACCTGGTCTTTTTCAAAACCCAGTTTTGCATTCATGATATGATCCATCTGACGGTAGATCACGATAGTGCCGATGATCAATATGATGGAAGTGGTGAACTGGAATACAACCAGGGTATTTCTCAGCAGTGAGCTCTTGACTCCCCGGCTGATCTCTCCTTTCAATACGGCCACCGGTTTGAATGACGATAAGTAGAACGACGGATAGAGACCCGCCAAGATACCGACAAGCAAAGCCCCCGATAACAGTAACGGAGCAAACCACCATTCATTCCAGGGCAGTGCAAGGTTCTTTCCCGCCAGCTGATTGAAGTATGGCAGCAGCAGCAAGGCCACAACAATGGCCAGTACAAATGAAAGCAGACTGTACAAAACTGATTCTGTCAGAAACTGCAGCACCAGGGCTTCCCGCTGGGAGCCGACTACCTTGCGCAATCCCACCTCTCTGGCACGGTTGGCAGATTTGGCGGTGGATAGATTGATAAAGTTAATACAGGCCAGCACGAGGATAAAACAGGCAATGCCTCCAAACAGCCATACAAAACGAATGTCGCCGTGACTGAAGCCATCCTGAATCCCATTTGAATACAAATGAATTTCACTGACCGGCTGAAGGATCAGCCTGCCGGCATTGGCCAGCTTCTCCGCATCAGCCTGCCCTGAGGCTAGCATGGTAGGCAGGATATAGGTTTTAATCAGACCGGCCGTGATCTTCTTCTCCAACACCCTCGGGTCGGTACCGGCTTTCACCTTCAGGTATACATCGTAGTTACTGGAATTCCAGGAAGCCTGCTCACCGGGCCACAGCTCTTTCCCCGTAAGGGTAAGATAGAAATCATATTGAAGATGGGAGTTGGAGGGATTGTTTTCAATTACTCCTCCAATCTTATAGGGATTTGTTTTGTCGTTATTGAGAAACATCAGCTTGCCAACCGGGTTCTCTCCGGGAAAGTACTTCTCTGCTTTGCGGCGGGTAATCACCATCGACCGGGGTTCCGACAAAGCAGTGGATCTGCTGCCAAAAACCATCGGTAACTGGAGCATGTCCAAAATGGACGGATCCGCATACGAAAATCCTTCTTCAAACGTACTTTCCTGTCTTTGTTCGGTAGATACCTGATTACTTCCGGCACCTTCAAACAGGGAACTGGCCATGAGTCTTCCGGAATTCTCCACTTCGGGAAAATCTTTCTTCAGCACCAGCGCGGTAGGAGGCGGCATGGAGGTGCCTTTCTCATGAATATCGTTGTAGTCGAAAGCGCCATAGCATCTGTATAACTGATCGCCTCCCGGATAACTTTTATCGTAACTCAGTTCGTTACGGATAAAAAGACCTATCAGCAAGCAGGCCGCAATGGACAAGGCGAAGCCGCCAATTTTTATGGCGGCATACATTTTTTGCTTTTTAAGCTGGCGAAACGCGATGAGGAAGTAATTTCTTAACATGGCTTTGAATGAATAGTATTAATCACTAAATACAATGCCGGACAGAATCATGTGGTTTACAACCAAATAGATTCACCTGAAGAAGTGCACAGTCCGCTTTCGATACAGACATGTGCGGTTTCGATACACCCGATCAGTTTAATTTCAAACTTACCCTTCCGCTGCCACCGCGAATAGTTACCGGAACACCACCGCCATTGAGTCGCCCGTCGATACGGTCGTCTTCCATTTTGCCGTTGAAATTGTTGAGAAAGTCTACTTTCACTTTGTCGGCGCGGATGTCCAGATCCATTCCTTTTTCTTTGGGGAGCTGTACTTCGATATTACCTCCTGAGTTACTGAGTTTGACATAGCTGCCGAGTTTTACAATCGCTACACTCATATGCCCCCCGCTGGTTGAGGCTTCCACACTTCCGCTTAAATCCCGGAGGCGTACATTTCCGCCCGAAGTTGAGGCGCCCAGGTCGCCGGTTATGTTTTCCGCTACTACGTTTCCGCCGCTGGTGGTGGCGGTTACCTTTCCGCCCAGGCGACGCATTTCTACATTACCGCCGGAAGTGGACAAATCCAGGGTTCCCTTGCAATCTTCGGCAGTTACATTGCCCCCACTGGTGGAAAGGTTGATGTCGTCACTTGAATTCACCAGCTTGATATTGCCACCGGAGGTAATGCCTTTGAGCTTTCCTTTCAATCCGCTCAGATCCAGGTTGCCACCGCTGGTGGTAAAATCCTGTGTTCCGTTCAGATTTGACAAGACGATATTGCCGCCACTGGTACCCAGTTTGCTACTCACATTTGAGGGAACATATATCTTGAATGAAATGGAGAGTGATCTTTTCCAATTAAGATTGCGCTCTTTCGATTTTGCTTTAGCGGTAAGAACACCACCGGAAAGCGTTACGTCAAGATCATAATCCTGTTTAATTCTCTCGTCGATCTCCGCATTGCTCAGCCCGCCTAATTTGAAATTAGATGCCTGCACAAATACCTCCACACGCGTTTCACCCGATCCCCCCGTAACTACGATGTTACCACCGGCAGTGGATGACTCGACGCGCGTAACAGACTGTGAACCGAAAGACTGGGTTTTGTAAGGAGTCTGATCCCATTTTTGAGCAGACAGTGAAACCGAAACAAAAAGAGCAAAAAATAAAAGCACATTCTTACGTATCATAAAATATATTTTTTAAGAGTTACTATCAAGAGTTTACCTATTCGCTGCGAAGTGATTTGATGGGATTGGCCAAAGCCGCCCGGATGGCCTGGGTGCTGACGGTTACCAGTGCGATGAACAGTGCAAAGCCTCCCGCCAATGCAAAAATCCACCAGGCGATGTTGATCCTGTAGGCAAAATCATTCAGCCATTTGCTCATTACATACCAGGCAACCGGCACTGCTATGACAAAAGATATGAACACCAGCCTGACAAAATCCTTCGACAGCAATTGAATAACACCGCCCACACTCGCTCCCAGTACTTTCCGGATACCGATTTCCTTGGTGCGCTGTTCAGCCATGTAGGTAGCCAGGCCGAAAAGACCCAGGCAGGCAATGACAATGGCGATTAATGAAAATACCAGTACTACTTTGCCAACTCTTTGTTCGTCCCGGTACATGGCATCGAATGAATCGTCGAGGAAGCGATAGCGGAACGGCAGTCCCGGAGCCATCACTCTCCATTTTTGCTCAACCTGTGCAACCAGGTTGGTCAGGTCAGCCGTATTCACTTTGAAAGCCGTAGCACCGGTAGAATTACCCAGAGTAAAGCAAAGCGATCCTACATTCTTCCGGAGTGATTCGAAATTGAAATTCCTGACCACCCCGATAACCGTATATTCAGTGATGTTTTTACCGGTATTGTCGCCGGCATAGTAAAGTTTCTTTCCGATCGGGTTACCCCCTCCCATGATCCTGGCCGTCGTTTCATTGATGATGATACCACTCGAATCGGAACCGAATGACTGGGAAAAATTACGCCCCTTGAGGATCTCCATTCCCAGCAACGGAATGTAATCATAGTCTATCTGCCAGTGCTGCATGCTGATGGATGACTCCTGCGTAAAGGCCGGAGATGTTGAAAAAGCGTTATCACTTCTCGAAGAGTTACTGACCGGCAGATAGCCGGCAAAGCTGGCGCCTTTCACCCCGGAAAGGGATCGGACTTCGTTCTTGAAGGCCTCCGGGTTCTTCATCGCGTATGTATCATCTACCACCAGCACCTGCTCTTTGTTAAACCCGATCTTCGTTGTCTGGATGAAATTCAACTGCCGGTAAACAACGATGGTACCAATGATGAAAACGATGGAAGTAAAAAACTGAAAGACTACCAGGGCGCTTCGAAGGCTGCTGCCCTTCGCCCCTTTGGCCAGCTTTCCTTTCAGCACAACAATCGGCTGGAATTTTGACAGGAAGAAAGCCGGATAACTACCCGCGAGCAATCCTACCACCAGGGGCAACAGCAACAGCAGCAGCAATACCTTCCAGTTAAGCAGAAAAGCGAGACTCAATTGTTTGTTGGCAATATCGTTGAACAAAGGCAATACCAGTGCGGCAATGCCGATGGCCACGATCATCGCGATCAGGGAAGTTAAAGTCGATTCGGCCAGGAACTGATTGATCAGGTTACGCCGATCGGTACCGAGTACTTTTCGAATGCCTACTTCCTTTGCCCGGTTGGCGGAACGGGCCGTGGACAGGTTCATGAAATTGACACACGCGATCAGCAACACAAACAGCGCAATCGCGGAAAAAATATACACATACTGAATATTACCATTAACACCCAGCTCGGGGAA
Source organism: uncultured Chitinophagaceae bacterium (assembly GCA_964605065.1). Taxonomy (GTDB): domain Bacteria; phylum Bacteroidota; class Bacteroidia; order Chitinophagales; family Chitinophagaceae; genus Endoryza. Next base: position 93,473 of record CAZSAQ010000004.1, on the reverse strand, counting down.
CATGGTAGATTTGAGGTGGATATCCCTGATGGGCATCAGGGAATACTGAATCCGGTTGCCGGCCTTTTCAAATTCGGCCAGGCTGGACAATTGCATCATCTGCTTGGCCTGCGGCATCACGTATTTTTCGATTACCTGTTTGAAATTCTTTTCGAAGGCGCGCGGATCCGTTCCTTCTCTCAATAATAAGTAGGTGTGAAAATTGTGACTCAGGTAATCTCCCAACCGATAGTCCACATTGTCCATGGAAAACAGGAAATTAAAATTGAAATGGGAGTTGCGGGGTATGTCCCTGATGACTGCGGTTACCTTAAATAACGTACTGCCATTATCGTTGGTTTCAACGGTTTGGCCGATCGCCTGCTGAGCAGAACCGAAATATTTTTTTGCCGCAGACTCCGAGATGACCACGGTATTGGGATCATTCAGCGCTTTCCTGGTTTCACCAGCAACTGCCGGCAGGGTAAACACATTAAAAATGGTCGAGTCTGCATAGGCAACGTCCGGCTCGTTCAGGAACTGATCCCCTTTTTTCACGAGCTTGGCACCGCTGGAAGCATAAATCCGGGCGAACTCTTCCACCTGCGGATAGTCTTTCTTAAGCGTTGCGCCCATCGGGTCGCTGGTTACGGCCAGATTGATCTCATTTCCGCCGAAACGGATATAAGAATTCACCCGATAGATGCGATCGCCCTTCTGATGAAAACGATCATAACTCAATTCATCCGCCACATAGAGGGCGATCAAAATAAAACAGGCAAGTCCCGCCGCGAGGCCTGTAATGTTAATGGCTGAAAAACCTTTGCTCTTTACCAGGTTTCTCCAGGCCACTTTCAGAAAATTCCTGATCATGGTAGTAGTGTTTTTTTAAATGACTAAAACACGACTCCTGCTTATGTTTAGAATCCGGAGGGGGACCGAACTTCCCCCTGGTTATACGATTACTCACTTCTTAAAGACCTGATCGGGTTGGCCAATGCAGACCGTAAAGCCTGGTAACTGACGGTTAGCAACGCAATCAGCACAGACAATATCAGGGCAATGCCAAACAGCCACCAGTCAAGAGAAGTTTTGAACTCGAAGCCAAGGAGCCATTTGTTCATCAGGTACCAGGATACCGGTATCGCAATGATATTTCCAATCAATACCAGTCGTACAAAATCTTTCGACAGCAGTCCCATGATGTTGACTACCGAAGAACCCAGCACTTTGCGGATGCCGATTTCTTTGGTTCTTTGTTCGGCACTGAAGGCAGCCAGTCCGAACAAACCCAGACAACAGATGGCGATGGCGATAAACATGAAGTACTGTATCAACGAAGCCAGACGATTCTCCCCCTCATAATTTTTCTGGAAGTCCTGGTCCACAAAACTGTATTCGAAAGGTTCTGTCGGATTCAGTTTTTTCCAGGCTGCCTGCACCTTATCGAGAATGCTGCGCATATTGCCTTGTCCATCGGCATGCGCAACGATATAATTGAAATTCGATTCGTTCATCAGCTGAAACGCGTAGGGATGAATGGGTTTCTGCAGGCTCTCGAAGTTGAAATCACGTACCACACCCACCACGGTGAAGCGAAAAGCAGAGTCTTTCCAGTTAAATACCAGGTCTTTTCCAATGGCCTCGTCGGCCTTCTTGAATCCGAACTTACGGATCGCTGCTTCATTCACCACCACCCTTCTTAAAGTATCACCGGGAAAATCTCCCGAAAACAGCCTTCCGGCAACAGGCTTGAATGCCATCGTCTGCATGAAATTGTCGTCTACCCAGTTTGTTTTAAGGTTCACGGCTTCATTAATGGTTTGACCGGGCAGGTAAAAATTCTGATCACTGGGGTTGAAGATGCCGGGGTAATACAGCGAGGCGCCTACTCCGCTGATCTGCCTGATCTGCGACAGCTCATTCTTCAGCGAGGGGTATATATTTTTTGCGGTAGTACTTCTCAGCGGGATCACTATCTGCTGGTCAACGGCGAAACCCATGTCGGTTGTTCGCATGTAGTTCATCTGTTTTCCGATCACCAGTGCACAAATGATAAGGCCTGCTGAAATAGCAAACTGGAATACAACCAGCGTGCGGCGAAGATTTACCGCTGCCAGGGAGTTGGAGAATTTACCCTTCAGCACCTTGATGGGTTTGAAGGCAGAAAGATAAAATGCGGGATAGCTGCCTGCAAGCATTCCCGAAACCAGGGTTAAAGCCACGAATCCTAATAACAAAGGATAGTGCTGGCTCATTTTGAAATGAAGGTCCACACCCGCTACTCTCGAAAACACCGGCATCAGGGCAAACATCAGCAACAGCCCGATGCCCAGGGAAATGTATGCCAGCAACATCGACTCTCCCAGGAACTGACCAATGAGCGATTTCTTTTCGGCACCCAGTACTTTGCGGATGCCTACTTCGGCGGCACGTTTGGCCGAGCGCGCGGTGGCGAGATTCATGAAATTGATGCAGGCGATGATCAGGATAAACAGCGCAATGGCCCCCAGTATGTACAGGTAAGTGAGGTTGCCGTACACTTTGTCGCCGGCAGTAATCGACTCGGAGCCGAATCCGGAACGAAGGTGAATATCTTTCAGGGGCACGAGAAACTGCTTTTTACTGAAGCCTGCTGTTTTAAAATCCGCTGCCATGTACTTGTTTACAAATGCCGGCAATTTGGCTTCCAGCGCTTTTCCACTTGTTCCTTGTTTCAACAGCAGGTAAGTGGAAAACATATTGTTGAAGGAAAAATTAGTTGTAGTTCTCACATACTGCCCGAAATCTCCTGAATAAAGTGAGATAAAGAAACGGCCATCGAGGTGAGTGGGTTTGTCGCTCATACGGTACACGCCGGTTACCTTGTAATCAAAGCTGCCATTGGTAGTGCTGTTGATGTGCACGGTTTTATTCAAAGCCGGCTCGTTGCCGAAGATCTTCCTGGCCATATCTTCCGGCAGCACCAGCGTGTTGGGTTCAGACAGAGAAGACGCGGCGTTGCCCTCAACGAAATCATAATCGAACATGCGGAAATAGGTGGAATCTACCATGTATCCCTTGGTTTCATAAAAGGATTTCACCTCATTGCCCGCTTTGTACTGCAACAGGGTCTTGTCGTCGACAAACAAAGGAAGTACCCTGGCCATCATCTCCACCTCGGGGTACTCTTTCTGCAAGGCAGGCCCGATGGGCGATGGGGTGCCGGGCGACTTGTCGGCCTTCATCCCTCCCACAAATACGGTTCCCACCTGGTAGATCCTGTCGGCGTTTTTGTAATGCTGGTCATAACTAAACTCACGGTACAGGTACAGCGAAATAAGCATGCAACAGGCCAGGCCTATGGCGAGACCTACAATATTGATTGAAGTAAAAAATTTGTTGCTCTTGAGATTTCTCCAGGCTATTTTCAAATAATTGCTGATCATTTCTTAACCGTTTAGATTGTTGTAACTATTGTTTTTCTTTAGCTATCCGTTTATTCGCTCCGAAGCGATTTGATAGGATTGGAAGTGGCCGCCCGTATGGCCTGGAAACTCACGGTAAGCAAGGTAATTACTACCGCTCCCGTGCCTGCCAGTATAAACACCCACCAGGTTAATCCTGTCCGGTAGGTGTAACTCAACAGCCATTGTTTCATCAGGAAATAAGCTACCGGCACCGAAACCAGCAGGGAGATACCTACCAGCATCATAAACTGCTTCGATAGTAATCCCCACACATTGGATACAGATGCACCCAATACTTTGCGAATGCCAATCTCTTTTTTTCTTTGCTCGGCAACAAAAGAAGCCAGGCCAAACAAACCGAGACAGGATATAAAGATGGCCAGAACAGCGAAACAGGTAGCCAGTTTGCCGATCCTTTCTTCTTCACCAAACTTGAGGGCAAACTGTTTATCAATAAAATTGAACTCGAAAGAAGTACCCGGATCGTACTTTCTGAAAGCAGACTCAATTTTGGCCAGAGCCGCCGAGGCAGACAGTTTCGGATTCATCTTCAGCGTTACAATGTTTTCGCTTCTGGTAGATACATGAAAAAGCATCGCCCTTATCGGCTCGTATGGCGACTCCACCAGCATGTCTTTGATCACGCCTACAACAGTGTAGGGCTTCCCTTCCCACTTCAGGATCTTTCCGATCGGGTCTTTCCAGCCGATAAATTTTACGGCCGATTCATTCAGAATAAAGGCAGCGGTATCACTGGCAAAGTCCCTGGAGAAATCACGTCCCTTTACAATTTCCCATCCAATTACTTTCCCAAACTCCTGCGTTACGCCATTGTTAGGAAAATCAAGCGCCATGCTCGGGTCACGTCCTTCCCAATCGAATCCGCCATTGGAGTTCCAGACGGCGATGGCGGGACTGGTGGACTCCGTCATTTCCACGATCACATTATTACTCTTCAACTCTGTTCTGAGCGCTTCGAATTTGTTGTGTATTTCTTCACTGACCGAAGCAAAAACCAGGCTTTCCTTGTTGTACCCTACGGCCCTGTCTTTGGCATGCTGGATCTGCTTGTACACAACAATGGTAAAAATGACCAGTACCACTGATACCGAAAACTGGAGCACCACCAATACCTGTCGGGGTACGGAGGCAAGCCGGCTGGCCCTGAACGTGCCTTTTAATACTTTTATAGGTTTGAAGGACGAGAGATATAATGCAGGATACGACCCGGCAATCAGCGCGGTAATCAGGGAAACACCCAGGCCGATGAGCCAGAACACAGGCTTGTTCCAGAGCAGGCTCAATTTCTTGTCGGCTATGTCATTAAAGAAAGGAAGCAGCGCGGCCACCAGTACATAAGATAACAACAAAGCAATAAACACCACCACAAATGATTCACTGAAAAACTGAACGATCAGATGCTTTCGCTCCGAACCTATTGCCTTGCGTACACCAACTTCCTTGGCTCTTTTTTCCGAACGGGCGGTACTCAGGTTCATAAAATTGATACAGGCCAGTAACAAAACAAACAGTCCAATCATTCCAAACAGCCATACATATTGAATGCGGCCTCCGGTATTGACGCCGTTCTTAAAATCGCCGTACAAATGCCACCTGCTCATCGGTTGAAGAAAGACTCTTGCCTTATACTTCTTCTCATCCTCCGATACCCGGTTGAACTTTACGTCCCGGATCTTTGCAGACACCTGCTTAACATCCGCTTTATCTGTCAGCATGGCGAAGGTCTGCGTGAAGTTGCTGCCCCAGGGGTTCTCCATTTTTTTGATCCATGGGTTGGCGGTGAGATATAACTCCCACGGAAGAATATAGCTCAGTTCGCGGAAGCTGCTGCTGAATGGTATGTCTTCATACACCGCCGTAACTTTTACATCATATTTATTATCCAGCTTCACTACTTTATTGATGGGGTCTTCCTGCCCGAACAGCGTGGTGGCGACCGAAGAAGAGAGCACGATCGAATAGGGCTCTTTCAGCGCGTCGCGATTGCCCTTCACAATATTGAGAGAGAGCATATCGATGACACCGGTTTCGAAATAGGATCCCTGCTTCAGGAATTTCTTCTCTCCGATAGCCAGGGTATGCTGAAAATTCCAGGAAGATTGCAATACATACTTGAAATCGCTGCCGTACTTTTCACGGATCTCGCCACTCATTACGGCCGGAACAGATACCTGCGAACCCACTTCGCCATTGAAAACCTGGTTTTGCATTACCTGCACGATGCGGTCGTAGTTCTTGAAATTCCTGTCCCAGGAAAATTCATCCCATATCCACAAGCCAATCAGCATCACTACCGCCATGCCTACTGTAAGCCCGCCAATATTGATGGCAGAATAACCCTTGCTTTTCACAAGGTTCCTGATCGCTGTTTTAAAATAGTTCTTGAACATGGCTTCGATTGGTTGGTTGTGGTTTAAAAAAGCAATGCTGTTTTCAATTCCATGGGCACTGTCATCATTTACAACAGGCGATGCCCGTCATTATTTATTCACTCCTCAAACTCCGGATCGGGTTAGACAAGGCGGCTTTGATCGACTGGAACGATATGGTAACAATCGCCAGCATCACCACAATGATCGCTGCCACGCCAAAAATCCACCAGCTTAGCTGGATGCGGCTGGCATAGTTAGACAACCACTTACCTGCCAATAGCCACGCAACCGGTATCGCGATCACCATCGCGATGACTACCAGCTTCAAAAAATCTTTTGATAAGGAAGAGGCCAGACCGGCCACAGAAGCTCCCAGCACCTTGCGGATGCCAATCTCTTTGGTCCTTCTTTCAGCAGCGAGCACAGACAAACCGAACAGCCCGATACAGGAAATGAATATGGTGATCATGGCGCCGAAGAACATCATCTGCCTCCACTTGCTTTCCTGCTTATACTGGTCCGCATTTTCGTCGGATTTAAACTGATAGTCGTAAGGAGATAGCGGGTATACCTGCTTGAAAAGAGCAGAGATTTGCGCGAGGCTGGCAGGTTCAGTACCGGGTTTGATTCGCACCATCAGTCTACCCAACGACTTCTCAGGATCGCAGGTAAACAGCTGTGGAATAATTTGCTGACTGAGGCTTTCGAAGTGATAATCTTTAACCACTCCCACTACCGAATATTTTTTATTGTTATACCAGAAATCAACTGTTTGACCCAAAGGATCTTTCCAGCCTGCCTTTTTCACAAAGGCCTCATTTACGATTACAGAATGAGAAGAATCGGACGGAAACTGTCGGGAGAAGTTACGACCGGTCGCCATCTTTATATCCATCAAAGGAAGATACTCTTCGTCGATTCTTTCCACGGCAAAATCAACCTCCTCGGTACCATTGATCCTTGCTCTTGTATAGTTGGTGCCCAGGTTCTTCGCTGCTACGGCTACGATGTTGGGGTTCTTGGTCAATTGCGCTCTGAAATAGTCCAGCTCTGTCTGCTTCATTCCCCATTTTCCAACCATCACTACATTCTTGTCGTTATAGCCGAGGTCTTTGCTGTTCAGGTAACGGAACTGGAGGTATACAATGAGTGTTATTGTTATCATCAGGGAAGCCAGTGCAAATTGAAATACTACCAGTCCCTTTTGTAAATATCCTTTTCGTCCTCCCGAGAAACGGCCGTAAAGCACTTTTACCGGATTGAAACCAGACAATACCATTGCCGGATAAAACCCGGCCAGTAAGGAAGTCAGAACGAAAAGACCGATATACACCATTACCAGTTTTGCATCAAACAGGTAAGACAGGGCCAGTGATTTATTGGAGATATAATTAAAAGTAGGCAGCAGTAATTGAGTGATCAGGATAGCCAGCAGAAAGGAAAAGCTGCATAGCAAAAATGATTCTCCCAGAAACTGGGTGATCAATTGCTTGCGGCTGCCGCCAATGACCTTGCGAACACCGATTTCCTTTGCCCGTTTCACCGAGCGGGCAACGGTAAGGTTTACAAAATTGATACAAGCTATGAGCAGGATGAAAATGGCTATTCCGGAAAGGATATAGGTATAAAGCGGCTTGCTCGGGGCAGCCACACCGCTGGCGAAGCCAAACTCTTCATCTAAATGCATTTTCTCATACGGCTGCAAATGATGTACATAAGTATTGGTAAAATTATATTGCTGTTTGGCCAGAGCGATGGCGGTAGCAGCATCTTTCATAAAGAAACTGTGCATCCTTTTTTCCGTTTCAGCCGGTGAGGCCGTAGGTGCCAGCCTGATGAATGTGTTCTGAAAGCTATTGAACCAGCTCATGCTTTCATTTATTTCTTCGGGGCGAATCTGCATCCGGGCAACGATTCCAAATCGGATGGAAGAATTGATAGGCGGGTTTTTGGCAACGCCAGTGACCTGGTAAGGTTGAAACTTATCATCGTCCTTGAACTCTACCACTTTGCCGATGGCATCGGTTGTTCCAAAAAATTGATTGGCGACATCTTCCGTGATTACAATGGAATTGGGCTGTAACAGCACTGTTTTAGGATCTCCTTTCAGAAGAGGGAAAGTGAAAAAAGTAAAAAAATTGGAATCGGCTACGAATATTTGTTGGCTTTTTACATCTGCCCCTCTTTTCATGTCCCGGTAATCATCCCGAAAACGAAGAAAAGAAGTGATCTCCGGCAATGCATCTTTAAACCTCGGCCCCTGAAGGTAACCCGTACTTCCCATTTTCATTTCCACACTTCCATCGGCTTTGCGGTTTTCTATGACCACCCGATATATATCGTTTCCCTTTTCATGAAACCGGTCAAAGCTCATTTCATCGCGTGTAAACAGGATGATCAGCATCACACAGGCCAGGCCAATACTGAGACCTACAATATTGATTGCGGAATAAACCTTGTTCCGGAAAATGTTTCTGAGAGCACTTTTCAGATAGTTCTTGATCATACATTCCTCCTTTTATATTAAACCGGGTTTAAGCAACCAGGCTTTCCATTATCAGATCGTTCTTTATTACTCCTATTCCGAACGCAGACTCTTCACAGGGTTTACGAGCGCGGCCCTGATGGCTTTGTAGCCCACCGTAAACCACGCGATGAGAATGGATGACAGGATGGCAAGGATAAATACTCCCGCTCCGATCCTGATCCTGAATTCAAAATTCTGCAGCCAGCTGCTCATGAAGTACCAGGCAACCGGTGCCGCAACCACGAAAGCGATGGTGATCAGAATGGTGAACTCTTTGGAGAACATATAAACGATATTTCCTACAGAAGCACCGAGCACCTTGCGGATGCCGACTTCCTTTGTTTTCTGTGCAGCCATAAATGAAACAAGTCCATACAGACCGAGGCAGGAAATAAAGATGGCAATGCCCGCGAATATTTTATACAACAGGGAAAGCTGTGCTTCCTGCTGGTAGAATCGTTCGAGCGTTTCTTCTACAAAATGATTGGTGAACGCGTATTCAGGATAGGTTTTCTCCCACAATTTCTGCACCTGGGCGATTGTATTGGAGAGATTAGCGGTTTTAATCTTAACGGCAACCGTGAAATAAAACCCTCTCCGGCTGGCGATGGTGAGTGGTTTAACGGATTCGCGCAGGGAATTGGTCTTGAAATCTTTTACTACCCCTACCACCGGCAACCATTTTCCGCCGCCGATTCTCAGGTCTTTACCAATTGCCTGGGCCGGGTTTTTCAATCCCAGCTTGTGCAACAATGTTTCATTGATGATCACTTCCCGCATGGTATCAGAAGGCGTCAGGTTTCGCCCGGCCAGTAATTCCAGCCCGAAAGTTTTGACATAATCCTCATCTCCGAATTTATGGTACACCCCAAAATCCTTGTCCGGCTGGTGATCGAAGGCGAAGTTGGAAGACCAATTATTACTGGAAGAAGCTTCATCACTGGCAAACGACACGCTCACCACATCGGGATTGTTGAGCAACTCCTGTTTAAGTGGAATCATCCTTGCCCTGAGCGCGCTGTCGGAATAGGCCGGCATGATCATTACCGCGTCTTTATTGAATCCGAGATCGGCATCCCGCACAAAATTCATCTGGCTGACCGCCACTATTGTTCCGATGATCAGCGCCTGCGAAATGGCGAACTGTGTTACCACCAGGATTCTTCTGAGTGAAATGCCACCAACATTGGCAGAAGAGATCTTGTTCTTCAGCGCCAGGGCAGGCGTGAATCCGGAAACGATCATGGCAGGATATAATCCCGATAGCAGCGTAACCGATAGGAGAACCAACGCGAGGAATAAGAAATTGGGCAAGGTAAACACAGGCAGGTTATCCGGAACAGTAGCAATTTTTGTCAGGAAGGGAATGGCCAGTTTAGCCAGTGCAGCGGCAATACCTACCGAAAACAAAACGATCAGGAATGTTTCACCCATCACCTGCAGGATCAGTTGAATGCGCTGGCTGCCCAGCACTTTTCTGATGCCTACTTCTTTGCTTCTGCCCACCGCCTGGGCTGTCGACAGGTTCACAAAGTTGATGGAAGCCATAATAATGATCAGAACGGCGATCAGTGAAAGGGTCCACAGTATGGATCTGCTCACCGCATGATCGCCCAGCGTTCCATAGTTCAGATCAAAATGCATATCCTTCAATGCCTGCAGTTCCTGAACCAGGCGATCATCTTTAGAATGCTTTTTTACGAAAGCCGGCATCAGCGATTGTATGCTGGCGGCCGTAATATTTTTGGGAAGTAAAATATATACCTGGTGATTGCTGCTCAGGCTGCCCCAGTCTGTATTATACCCGTAGGTGTCCGGGAATTTTTTATACATGTCGTAAGAAAAGAACATGGGGATCGGAAAATCTGAATTGAGAGGGGCGTCTTCGATCACACCAGCCACTTTCAGCACCATGATATTATCTATCTTCAGATATTGACCCATGGCAGTCTTCCAGTTTCCGAAATATTTTTCTGCAGAGCTTTTATCGAGGATCATACTTTCCGGTTCGCGGAGAACGGCCGCACTGCCGGCCAGGAACTTAGCCTGGAAAATATCGAAGTATTCGGGGTAAGTAAAGGCAGATATTCTCTCTTCGATAAATTTCTTGGAAAGGGCTACCTCCGAATTGGGGTTATTGCCCAATACCGCTACCAGTGTCTGGGAACTGGTATTGACCGGCACCAATTTCTCGAACTGGGGAAAATCAGCTTTCAACGCTTCCACAGCCGGAACAGGAACGCCGGGGTTATAAGACATGCTGCCATCCGCTCTTTTGCCGGTGCTGACAAGGCGGTAAATCCTTTCGTAGTTGGGTTGAAATTTATCGTAACTCAACTCATAATTTACCACGATAAAGATCAGCAGGCACGAAGCGATGCCAATAGAAAGCCCGGAAATGTTGATCAAAGAATAAACCCGGTGCCGGAGCAGGTTTCTGAATGCGATTCTCAAATAAGTTTTAATCATGGCTATACTACTGAGGTTATCACCGCCTTTACGGCCGCAGGCTGGAGAAACTCCGGCCTGCGATTATGAAAATTCGATTGAATGGTCCGAACTGACCAACCCTTTGATACAGGTTAGATCAGGATATTCTCGGTAACGGTATGGCCGTCGAGCATTCTGATGATCCTGTGGCTGAACCGGGCATCGTGTTCACTGTGCGTTACCATTACAATGGTGGTACCCTGTTCATTGAGATCGGTCAGCATTTGCATCACCTCATTACCATTGCTGCTATCGAGGTTACCCGTCGGTTCGTCCGCCAGGATGAGCTTCGGTTTGTTCACAACCGCACGGGCAACGGCCACACGCTGCTGCTGACCACCACTCAACTGCTGGGGATAGTGATTTCGGCGGTGCATGATCTGCATCTTGTCCAGCACTTCTTCCACGCGCTTTTTCCGGTCGGCCCCTTTTACTCCTGTGTAAATGAGCGGCAGTTCCACATTCTCGTATACGGTCAGCTCATCGATGAGATTAAAACTCTGAAATACGAAACCGATATTGTGCTTGCGCAGGTCCGCTCTTTTTCTTTCGTTGAATTTGGCTACTTCAATGCCGTTGAAAACAAAACTTCCGGCATCGGGATCGTCCAGTAATCCCAGAATGTTCAGCAGTGTTGATTTGCCGCATCCGGAGGGGCCCATCACAGCCACAAACTCACCTTCTTTTACATCGATGGTCAGCTTGTTGAGTGCAACGGTCTCTACCTCTTCCGTACGATACGTCTTTTCCAGGTCGGTAATCTTGATCATTGAATCGAATTTGTATTGTTATTGATAAATGAAAACTAAAATGCGTGCAACATCCGGTACATCATCAGGGTTTTGTCTGCCTTATCCACTTTACTCTCTTCCCGCTTTTCCTCGCAGCATTCGTCGTCTGATCCGGATGCGACAGATACGGCAGGAACCGAATCACATACATTGGCCTCATGCAGGTTTGCCGGCAGACAACTCTGCAGCGCAAGACAAACGACCAGGAACAATGAAACTTTCATAAATGATGTTTTTTGGGAGGTGGCAACTCATAGGACGAACCAAAAACCAGAAATGTTACTTTTTCAGCACCAGCTCCTGCATCTTTTCATAATTCTCGTAACTGCTGGTGATTACTTTATCGCCGGGTTTGAGCCCCTTTATCACTTCATAGTAGTCCGGATTCTGGCGATTCAGCTGTATATCTACCCTGTAGGCAGTTTTGCCATCGTCAGCTACTTTGAATATCCAGTTTCCGCCAGTTTGCTGATAAAAACCGCCTTTGGCTACCTGTATCGCATCCACTTCATCACTGAAGGCGAGACGGATCTGAAGGGTTTGTCCGCGACGGATACCCTGGGGAACAGCGCCCACAAATTCCATATCTACCTGGAAACGGCCATTGGTAACCTGGGTGAATACTTTTTTGATTTCAAGTTTGTAATCTTTCAAGGCAAAAGTGAAAGTGCCAAACAAACCGGTCGTGATTCGGGACAGATAATGTTCGTCTACATCCACTCTTACTTTAAATCCGCTCAATACGTCGATTTGCCCGAGGCGTTGTCCTTTATTTTTCGATTGACCGATCTCCGCATCCAGCGAAGTCAGCTGACCATCCACCGGCGCCCGTACGATCAGGTCTTCCACTTTCTTACGCATTACGTTCAATGCATTCTGCGAGCCTTCATACGATTGGCGGGCCTGTGTCAGTTGCTGGCGGGTAGATACCGAATCCTGCGCCATGACCTGGTCACTGAGTCTCTTTCTTTCGAGATAATAATTGTAATCGTTTTCGGATTTTTTAAATTCCTGGAAACCGATCACTTTTTCTTCATAAAGCTTTTTGTTCAGGCGATACAAACGTTCGGCTTCCTTCAACTGGCTTTCCGCTTCCGTTAACTGGGTGCGGCGGCTGACTGTGTTCTGCTGGGCAGCATTCTGAGAGATCTGCATTTGCGTCAGCAGGTTAAATACGTTTGTTTGCTGATTCACCAGGGATAACTCCAGGTCGGTGTTGGACAACCGCATGATCGGCTGCCCTTTTTTCATAATCGCTCCGTCTTCCACATATCTTTCTTCCACACGGCCACCTTCATTGGCATCCATGTAAATAGTAGTCAAAGGCATTACCACCCCGTTTACCGGGATCGTTTCCTGGAAGGGCCCTTTGATCACTTCACTGATGGTGATCCTTTCCAGGTCAACATTCAGTTTTGGCTTACCCGAGGTGTAATAATAGCTGGCAAAAATGAGCGCTGCTACGGCTACAATACCCGCGATCGTTAAAATCTTCTTTGAAGTCCATTTCTTTTTTTGAATAACTCTGTCCACCTTAATTACTGTTTAATTGTTCTTGTGTTCTTGTTTCTTAAAATACCCGTGCTCCATGACCAACACACAGAAGCACGGGATGACTAACATAACATTCGAAAAATCCATTACTGTTACCGCAACAATGTGCCAGCCTGTGGCTTTTTGGTTTTCAGTTATTTATCAAGAAGATGGTTCCAATTCCCGTACGCTACCGGACACAAACTGTCCGCTTTTGATACAGTGACCCGATAGCTAAAAAATTAATTGCCATGCCATTGTAATTATGGTATACTTGTAGTTGGAAAATGTTGCATCCAACAGACTAAAATTATTTTTCCTGTCATGGTTTTGAAAAACGCCTCGATACTGGTTATTGATGATGACACCGATGTGTTGACCGCCGTAAAACTGCTGTTGAAACCCGAGGTTAAGGAGATACTGACCGAAAAAAATCCTGAAAACCTGCGCTGGTTGTTATCCCGTCAGAGTTTTGACCTGATCCTGCTGGACATGAATTTCACCAGTTCCATTCATACTGGTAATGAAGGGCTTTTCTGGCTCCGGAAAATCAAAGAGATGAAATCAACGGCAGCCGTGATCATGATCACGGCTTATGGAGATATCGACCTGGCAGTCAGGTCTCTCAAGGAAGGCGCATCCGATTTTGTGATCAAACCCTGGCACAATGAAAAATTGCTGACCACCATCAAAGAGGCCCTTCGCCAGAAAGAAAGCGGCAAGTCTTCGGCAGCCTTTCAGCTGAGCAACGATTCCATCATCGGCACCGAACTCATCGGAGATTCAGAAGTGATGCAGGATATTTTTTACAAGATAGACAAGGTGGCCCCCACCGACGCAAACATATTGATACTGGGCGAGAACGGCACCGGTAAAGACCTCATCGCAAAAGCGATCCATCAGAAATCCCTGCGCGCTCAAAAACCATTTATCAAAGTGGATGTGGGCGCCCTGACGGAAACCTTGTTTGAAAGTGAACTGTTCGGTCATAAAAAAGGCGCCTTTACCGATGCCCGCGAAGACCGGACCGGGCGCTTCGAAGCCGCCAACGGGGGTACCCTCTTCCTCGATGAAATAGGCAATATCTCCCTGCAGCAGCAGGCCAAACTACTTACCGTGCTGCAAAGCCGGCAGGTAACAAGGCTGGGCTCCAACCAGCCCGTTCCGGTTGATATACGCCTGATCTGCGCCACCAACCTGCCTATGACAGAGCTGGGCAACGAGAACAGGTTCCGTAAAGATCTGATCTACCGGATCAATACCGTTGAAATCACGGTACCTCCGCTCAGAAGGCGGGAAGAAGACATACTAAAGCTCGCCAATCATTTTGCGCAGCAATATGCCGATAAGTACATGAAACCGCAGATCCAGTTTGATCCATCGGCAGTGGAAAAACTTCACCAGTATCATTATCCCGGCAATGTCCGTGAATTGCAATACACCATCGAACGTGCCGTCATCATGGCAGATAAAGAAGTATTAAGCGGCCGGGACCTGATATTCTCACCACTCGAATCGGCCCCTGAAATCAGCGAGGATCCCAAAGATCTGCGGCTCAGCACCCTTGAAAAAAACACAATACTTAAAGTCATCGAAAAACACAACGGCAATATCACCAAGGCAGCCCGCGAACTCGGACTCACCCGAACCGCGCTTTACCGCAGATTGAGCAAGTACGATATTTAGAGAAATGAGCCAATGAGCCAATTAGTGAATGAGCCAATGCAATGACAATGACGGATGACGGATTACGAATGACGGATGGCGAATGGAAAACTATAGTGTGTGTTTCTTTGCTTATTGTAGGGATTGGCGCATGCTCCCGCTCACAACACCGCTCCCCTCGCCCTTGGGAGAGGGGATGGGGGTGAGGGAACTGAAAAGCAATGAGCCAATGCGCCAATTAGTGAATGAGCCAATGCAATGACAATGACGGATGACGGATTACGAATGACGGATTACGAATGACGGATGGCGAATGGAAAACTATAGTGTGTGTTTCTTTGCTTATTGTAGGGATTGGCGCATGCTCCCGCTCACAACACCGCTCCCCTCGCCCTTGGGAGAGGGGATGGGGGTGAGGGAACTGAAAAGTAATAAGTCAATGCGCCAATTGGTGAATGAGCCAATGCAATGACGAATGACGGATTACGAATGACGAATGAACTGCAAACCATAAACCTCAAACATCAAACTGCAAACCAACCATAAACCATAAACAGTAAACCTCTTCTTTCCCATGTTCAAGAAGTACGAATGGAGGATCATATTTCGCGTTTTTTTCCTGTTCATTACACTCAGCGGGGCGGCCTATACATTCGTACAGGGTGAATATGTGTACCTGATCCTGGCCATCTTTGTGATCATTCTTCAACTGCTCGATTTTTATCGTTTCAACAAGAAAGCGCAGGATGAAGTGGCGCAATTTGTAGAAGCCATTCATTACCGCGATTTCTCCCGGAATTTCGATGTTAAACATGCTCCGCTGGAGATACAGCCTCTTCGACAGAGTTTCAATGAAATCAATACCACCTTCAAGGTAATCAGCCGGGAAAAAGAAATGCAATACCAGTACCTGCAACAGATCCTCGAGCTGGTAGATACAGGCATCCTTACTTATGAAACCGCGACCGGCGATATCAGCTGGATGAATGAACCGCTGAAAAAAATGCTGGCCATCCCCTATCTGCGTACCATTCATTCGCTGGAAAAAAGAGAGCCTGCCTTATATAAAGAAGTGCTGGTATTACGCACCGGCGAACATAAGGTTGTTACGCTTACACGCGATAACAATCAGTCTAAAATCCTGATGAATGCAACGGCCTTTCAGACCGAAAACAGGATATTCAAACTCATCGCCTTTCAAAACGTCAGTGAAACCCTTGATGAAACCGAAGCGCAGGCCTGGAGAAAACTGCTGAGCGTGATGACACATGAGATCATGAACTCCGTGGCTCCTATTTCCTCGCTGGCAGAAACACTCAAACGTCAGCTGCATAAATCAAACCTTGCGGAAAATACCGAACGCCAGAGCGGTTATGATGACCTGGTACTGGGAGTGGAAACCATTCAGCGACGCAGTGAAGGCCTGCTGAAATTCGCGCAAACATACAGGAACCTCAATAAGATCACCACCCCTAACCTGCGCAGAGTATATGTACGCGACCTGTTCGAGAACCTGAACAACCTGATGCTGCCCATGCTCGAACAGAAAGGAATTGAGCTGGAAGTAATATTGAAAGATCCCGAACTGATGCTGGATGTCGACTCCAACCTGATCGAACAGGTATTGATCAACCTGCTTGTTAATGCCATGGATGCCGTAAAAGAGGTGGATCAACCTCGCATCACCCTTTCTTCCATTGTACTCGCCAATAAACGGGTCCAGATAAAAATCGCCGATAACGGCACCGGCATCGCCGAAGAACTCCTCGATAAAATCTTCATCCCCTTCTTCAGTACCAAGAAAAGCGGAAGCGGTATCGGCCTGAGCCTCTGCAAACAAATCATGATGCTCCACAAAGGCAATATTCAGGTGCATAGTATTGTAGGAGAAGGCACTGCTTTTTTGCTGACATTCTGATGGGTTTAGGGTTTGCTGTTTGATATTTGGGGTTTGATGTTTGGGGTTTACGGTTTATGTTATCTGCACCCTCTGCGCGCTTTGCGGTTCTTCGCGCGCTTTGCGTTCCCAAAAAAAAGCCGCGCCAGCAACTTGTTTTTATTGAATACAGGTATTTAAAAAATATTACTTTTTGCTTTTTACCCAAAAACAAGCCAGTAATTTCTTTTGGATTTGCTAAATATTTTAGTATTTTTACCCCCCGTTTTATGCGCTACTACCCATTGTTCCTTATAAACCATGCCGGTTTCGAAAGCAGATATTATCGCCAGATTGCGAAGGGAAATTCTTCCGCTTCAGGGTTTCAAATCCATACTGAGATCCGATAACGAAAACATTGCCTTAGGTCCTGTTCTTGATTCATTTCCAGGAAAAAAATTTCCTACCGGCTGCCTGCACGAATTTCTTTTTGATGACGAAAAAGACAAGGCCTCCACTATTGCATTGGTAGCGGGTCTTTCAGCCGGATTGTTAAAACAGGGAGGAGTTGGCGTTTGGATTTCGCACAGGAGTTCTCTATTCCCTCCTGCTCTCGTACAGTTTGGAATGGATCCTTCCCAACTCATTTTCCTGGAAGTGCCTTCTGTAAAAGATATCGACTGGGTTACGGAAGAAGTACTTTCCTGTGAAGGAATTACTGCGGTGATCACCGAAAACAGAGATCTGCCGTTTACCCAGTCGAGGCGGTTTCAACTGGCTGTAGAAAAAAGCCAGGCTACCTGTTTTTATATTCGCAAAACTCCTTCCCGGTTGAATATAACTGCCAGCATCAGCCGATGGAAAGTCTGTTCTGCCCCCAGCCGGACAGTAGATGACCTGCCGGGAGTTGGCTATCCGCTTTTTAAAGTGTTGCTGCTGAAAGCAAGAAATGGCCAGCCCGGCCAATGGGAAATTGAATTCAGAAACCATCAGTTTCATGTTCTTGCTCCCGGAAAAGAAATCAGGCAGGTATTACAAAAGAAAACAGGATGAGTATGCAAAAACGCTGGGTGATGATATGGTTTCCTTTCCTGAAAACAGATTGGGCCATCCGAAAGCAACCGGCACTTTCAGGAAAACCGTTTGTGATGGCGCTGAAATTACAGGGAAGAATGGTTGTAACAGCTGCCAATGAAATTGCTTCGGCTGAAGGAGTTTGCGCTCCGATGACGGTAGCCGATGCCCGTGCCATCATACCCTCGCTGGTGGTTCTGGAAGAAGATCCTGCCATTTTTCCGGCCCTCCTTAAAAAAATGGCAGAATGGTGTATCCGGTTCAGTCCTTATGTTTCACTGGCCGAACATGATGGCTTACTTATAGATGCCAGCGGATGTGCCCATTTATGGGGAGGCGAACCCTATTACCTGGAAACGATACTGAAAAAAATAAAGGCGATCGGGTTTACCTGCAAAGTGGCAATAGCCGATACCATTGGCGCGGCCTGGGCGCTGGCGCATTATGGAAAACAGGGGGCCATTTCACCGGCAGGTCAATCTTATCAGTCACTACTTTCGTTGCCACCGGCTTCCTTAAGACTCGAACAGGAAACAACGGAAACCTTGCACAAGCTGGGTCTGCACAGAGTGGGTGATTTTATTTCCATGCCTGTTTCCGCACTCAGGAGAAGATGGGGTCCGCACTTAATACAAAGAATTCAGCAAGCCACCGGCTACACAGAGGAAACAGTTGAACCTATATGCCCGGTAGAACCTTACCAGGAACGTTTGCCCTGCCTGGAACCGGTTCAAACCGCAACCGCCCTGCTGATTGCTCTCGAGAAATTGTTGGAAAACCTTTGCCAACGCCTGGCAAAAGAACAACTGGGGATAAGAAAAGCCCAATTCAAAGCGTATCGCATCGATGGCAATCTGCAGCAAATTGGTATTGGAACCAACAGGGCAACTCACCAGCAAAAACATCTTTTCCGCCTGTTTGAAACAAAACTGGAGACAATGGAGCCAGAACCGGGTATTGAATTATTTGTTCTGGAAGCCACTAAAGTTGAAAGAACGGTTACCAGGCAGGAAAGTATCTGGGAGAAACCTTTTGGGTGGCAACATCCTAGGCTGGGTGAACTGATGGATCGCATAACCGTTAAAGAAGAAAAGATCCTGATCAAAAGATTCTTTCCTGCCGAACATCACTGGCCGGAAAGAAGTTTTAGTTACCGTTCATCGCTCGATGAAAAATCGGCAGGCGAATGGCATCTTCCTTACACCCGGCCGTTATACCTGTTACCACACCCGCATCCTGTTGAAGTAATGGCCCCGATTCCGGATTATCCCCCGATGCTCTTTCGATACAAAGGGAAATTACATAAGGTAATAAAAGCCGACGGGCCGGAAAGAATAGAACAGGAATGGTGGATACGGGAAGGAGAACACCGGGATTATTATCAACTGGAAGACGAAGAAGGACAACGGTACTGGGTATTCCGTTTGGGGCATTATACGGGAGGGAAGAATTATCAATGGTTCATTCACGGTTTTTTCGCCTGACATTTCCTTATGAAATATACCGAACTACAGGTTACTACCAATTTCAGTTTTTTAAGAGGCGGCTCGCATCCCTGGGAATATATCGAGCAGGCAGCGGGGTTGGGCTATGAACAACTGGCCATCACCGACCGCAATACACTTTCCGGAATCGTAAGGGCACACGCCGCCGCGCGCGAAAAAGGAATCAGGGTCATCATTGGATGCAGGCTCGATCTGCTGGACGGTCCTTCGCTCCTGATCTATCCTGTCGACAGGCCGGCTTATGCTGATCTTTGTTCTCTCCTGACTACCGGCAACATGAGAGCCGAAAAAGGTTTGTGCCACCTATACCGCAAAGATGTATTTACCCTGCCATCCAATTTCAGGTACATCATCATTCCACCGGCACGCCTGGATGCCGATTTCAAACTGGATCCTGCATTTTATGCTCACCTGATGGAATATAAAAAAGAACTGGGTGGCTCCTTGTACCTGGCGGCTTCCAGGTTTTATCAGGGCAATGATCAAAAGTACCTGGCTCGCCTGGCTGAATTATCTGTGGTATCCGGTGTTCCGATGGTAGCGGTCAATGATGTTCATTATCATCACCCGGTCCGGAGGGAACTGCAGGATATTGTAACCTGTGTCCGTGAAAAATGTACGATTCACAATGCTGGATACCGTTTGCAGGCAAATGCGGAAAGATACCTGAAAGAGAGTGCAGAAATGGAAAGGTTGTTCAGGCAGTACCCCAACGCCATTCACCATACAGCAGAGATTGCGGAGGCCTGCACCTTTTCGCTGGAAGAATTGAAGTATGAATATCCGGAAGAGATCACCACTGAGGGAAGAACACCCCAGGAAGAACTGACGATGCTGGCCTGGAAAGGGGCAACACAATGCTTCGGAGAAAACCTGTTGCCCAAAACCATCGCCACCATCCGGTACGAACTGGACTTCATCCAAAAAATGAATTATGCTCCTTATTTCCTGACAGTATATGATATTGTAAGGTTTGCCCGTGAAAAAGGAATTCTCTGCCAGGGAAGAGGATCGGCTGCCAATTCAACCGTTTGTTTCTGCCTGGGCATTACTTCCGTTGATCCTACCAAGTTTGATCTCCTGTTCGAACGTTTCATCTCCGATGCGCGCAATGAACCTCCGGATATCGATGTGGATTTTGAACATGAAAGAAGGGAGGAAGTGATTCAATACATCTATGAAAAGTATGGACGCGACCGTGCGGCGATTGTTGCCACGGTTACGCAACAGCATCAGCGGGGCGCTTTCCGGGATGTAGCTAAAGCAATGGGACTTTCTCATGACATGATTAGTCGTCTTTCCGGATCACTCTGGGAATACACGGATGAATGGTTCGATAAAAAAAGAATCAGCGAACAGGGACTGGATCCGGGAGATGAATACCTGCAAAAAGTATTGACCCTTACCCGGCAGTTCATGGGTTTCCCACGACAACTGGGTCAGCATACCGGTGGCTTTGTAATCACCAGAACCCAACTCTCCCATCTTTGCCCGATCCTCCATGCACGAATGGATAACCGGACCTGCATTGAATGGAATAAAGATGATATCGATGTGCTGGGATTTCTAAAGATAGATGTACTGGCCCTGGGTATGCTTACCTGTATCCGCAAAGCTTTTGATCTTGCTCATGAACATCATGACCTGTCGCTGACGCTGGCCAATATTCCTCCCGACGAACCCGAAGTGTACGATATGATTTGCAAGGCCGATACGATCGGCGTATTCCAGATAGAAAGCCGGGCACAGCAATCGATGTTGCCGCGATTAAAACCCCGAAACTTTTATGACCTGGTAATAGAAGTGGCGATTGTTCGCCCGGGACCGATTCAGGGCGATATGGTGCACCCATACCTTCGGAGAAGAAACGGTGAGGAACCGGTAGAATATCCTTCCAAAGACCTGGAAGAAATATTGGGAAGAACATTGGGCGTTCCCCTCTTCCAGGAACAGGCGATGAAGATCGCGATTGTTGCGGCAGGTTTTTCACCGGCAGAAGCGGATCAGTTGCGCAGAAGCATGGCCACCTTCAAAGCACATGGAATGGTATCGCATTTCGAAGAGAAACTGATAAGGGGAATGATCAAAAACGGGTATTCGCTGGAATATGCGCGAAGAGTGTTCCGCCAGCTGGAAGGTTTTGGAAGTTACGGATTTCCTGAAAGCCATGCGGCGAGTTTTGCCTTGCTGGTGTATGTTTCATCCTGGCTGAAATGTTTTTACCCGGATGTATTTGCCTGTGCTTTGCTGAACAGTCTGCCAATGGGGTTTTACCAGCCGGCACAAATCGTGATCGATGCCCGCAAGCATGGCGTGGAAGTACGAGCAGCCGATATCAATCATTCCTGCTGGGACAATAGCCTGGAAGAAAAGAACGGGAAGTTTTGCGTACTCCGGCTGGGATTCAGACAAATCAAAGGACTGAAAGAAGAAGAAATGCAATTGCTGGTAACGCAAAGGATACAGCCTTACCCTTCTGTAAACTCACTTCGCGATGCAGGGATTTCCGATTCAGCTTTGGAAAAACTGGCAGAAGCAGATGCCTTCCGGTCGATCGGGCTCGACAGGCGGCAGGCTCTTTGGGAAACCACGACAAAGGATCGACCGGAAAAATTATTCAAAGGCCAGGCGGCTCCGGATGCCGTTCACGAAAATATACAACTGCCCCTTATGCAAGAATCGGAGCAGGTGGTACATGATTATGCCACCACTTCGCTCTCGGTAAAGGCACACCCGGTGAGTTTTATCCGGCCTTCATTGCATCAATTGCATATAACGCCTTCTGATCAATTACCAAAGGCAAAAAATGGTGACCGGGTAAAAGTGGCAGGGCTGGTATTAGTCAGGCAAAGACCCGGCACTGCGGGTGGAGTCTGTTTTATGACCATCGAAGATGAATTCGGCTTCGTAAACCTGGTGATATTCGAAAAGCTTTTTGAAACCTATCGAAAACCGATCCTTCAGTCCAAACTGATCCTTGCCGAAGGAAAATTGCAAATCGAAGGGGAAGTGATACATGTTATCGTCCAGGAATGTCATGATATTTCCCGGCTTCTGAGGCAGTTAACACGATCAGAACACAGCAACTGGCCGGACATTTCCCTTTCGAGAGCAGATGAAGGAGCGGTATCACCGCAGGATACGAGAACACAGAAAAATAAACCAGATGAAAGTCTTTTCCCCGGAGCAAGAAATTTTCGATAAAAGCCTATACATGCAGGGAACAAAATTCCCCACACTCGCCTGTCCCTGTAGTTTTTTCATAAAACCACGAGGGTATGCCACAGCTAAAAAGGTAATGTCATGTAATATGTACAGTCAAATTTTGTTTCAAAATTTAAACCCTTTCCACAGCTTCGATGAGCTCAAATTTTGATAACCCCTTTCCAATGTACATTCAATTTTCATAGCCGCTATAACACAGAATTATAGTACTGAATTAATTCTCTCAGCCTCTTAACTAAAACATGAACTGTCGTACTCGGGTTTGCGTTTATTGGAGTAGTTAGATCATGTGCCTTTAATAAATCTTCAGCTCTTTGAATTGCCTTTGGTTCATTGCCTGACTTAAGCAATGCATCAATTACTGCTCTCTTACCATGTTGATAAATAAATTCCCGATGCGCTGGATGCCTTTTTATTCTCGCTTCCAAAAGTTGATATATTTTATTTCGAGGAATTGGCTTTGCATGATCTACATTTTGATAATGCAACAATAACCATAGCTCAAAGACTTCATTACTGTAAGCGACACGCACGCCCTCTTTATGTGCGATTTCAAACGCTTCTTTAAAATTTTGAATTGTTGCTGGAACTTTGTCTGCATCATCTTTATCAAATACCACCCAAATCTCATCTACATTTTTATTTGATTCTCTCGAAAGCGCATCTTTTTCCTTCAACGCCTGTTCAACTACTCCTTTAGTGCTTTTCCCCGTTCCAACTGTTTTAAGAAAAAATGTTTCTCCTGGAAAAAAAATTTTGAATGTGTCAAAATAATAAGGTTCTACATTACCATCTTCACAGACAATCAGAAAAAAATGTTCGTATTTATGCCAGCGAATAGGCCGCCTATATTTGTCGCGCGGTTCAGATCTTTTTACAACGCCTCTTTTTGCCATTTGGTATTCCTTATAAATTTTCTGAAATCACCTAATAGAGGTATTGCTTTGTAACGACCTTCAAAATATCTTCTTTCTTTATCAGTATCCGGCCTTTCCTTTTCGGTTCTAAATTCGCCATTCTTGCTTTCGAAATACACGAAATCAGAAAGCGAGTACAACTCAGAACTTTCCCATTTATTTTTTTCAATAAAATAAATTTGATCTCGCCTAAGGGTAGAATAAGTTAAGAGATTTGTGTCATGTGTTGCAAATATTAGTTGCGCCTTGTTCGGATTACTAGCAGGGTTTAAAAAAATATCAATAGTATTTAGAGTCAAAATCGGATGCATCTTAGCTTCAATTTCGTCAATAATCAGAACACCTCCATTAGCTAATGCCCAAAGAATAGGTCCGCTTAATTCAAATGCCTTTTTAGAACCAGCAGATTCTTTCTCCCACCATTCCCATGAAACCAAATTTGGAGTTGGATTGCCTTTTTTGTCATACAATATGTGCTTTGCAATTACTGTATAACTCTGCTTCCCCTTTAGCGACTCTGCCAATTTACTTTTCAATGCCCTAGGTATATCGTCAGGCAATTCAGTTTCGTCAAAATCCTTTGTTGTTATATCAACATCTGCAATGTTTAAGCTTAGAGATTCCAAATACCTTTTTATTTTGTCTTTGTAATCTTCCTTAACCCATAAGTCGACAGTATGCAAATCTTCTGTGTTCAAACCATCAATCATTCCAAAAAAACGAAACCAATTAAATATTGTTTTTGCTTCTTCAACATTTAGCATGTCACATGTTGATAGGAACAAAGCGTTATCTCTTGTGGCTTCTACTGCCGCATCTATAACCTTCTTTGAGCCATTAAAGCCACTACTTACCTCAATAGTGCTTTCTTCCCTTTCAAATAATGAAACTTCTCTACTTTGAGATTTGCGAAACAGCCATTCCTTTTGCACCTCTTTCTCCGTAAATTCTAAACCATACCTGTAACGATTTTCTTCGATTACAAACGTTATTTCAAATCGTGTAGGTTTCCTTTCCCAACCTTCTCTTAGCAAAAAAGGGTCATAAGGGAATTTCGTAGTGGACGATGTTCTTGCGGAAATGTGTATCAATTTATCAAGTAAGCTCATTGCAAGCAACAGGTTACTTTTACCACTACCATTTTGTCCATAAAGCGAAATAGCATTTAACGCCTTGTATTTCCCTTTGGTCAAAATGTTCTGAAGATGGTCTTTTTGTTTGCTCGCTGGAATAAGGCTTACTACTTGTTCTTCTCCGATTGAGCGATAGTTGCACACTCTAAATTCAAGCAACATGGTGTTTTTTGTATAAAATTAAACAAAATTAAGGCAGTTCGATCTAAAAATCAACACAAACTATCAAAAATGCCTAAATTTCCATAAAATGCTGAATTATAGCAGGGTGATAAAGCAATTGTACGTCGCATCGCTATTTCCTATGCGGAAGAATATTATAAGTAAAAGGAATGATCCTGATCTCATCTACTTTCACTGGCGAAACCTTAGGTCCGCGGGAGCGTTCCGACTGGTCGTCCTTAAATGTATCGTTATAAAAACTTTCAAAAGAAGAACCGGCTCCCCGTGAAAGGGTGCGCGACTGTACCGACTTCAGATCCATCGCGGTTTTGGTGATCAGTATTTTCATGAAGTCTTTTCCATAGGGCGGATACAATTTAATGGGCCGGGAAGTAAAGGTCTGGCGGGCAGCGATCTTGTAATCTTCAGCAGTACTGTTAACATCACCGGGATCCGGCATTACCACCGAAATGGCATTATCCGGCATAATATCGAGTACGCTGATATAAACAGGATAGTCCTGGAGGTTGCGAACCCTGATCACAAACCCTTCATTAAGGGCGGCATCGTCATTGGCTTCCCGGAAACAGATATCGCCCCTGGGGTCGGTAAACTCTTTCAGTGTTTTTCCGGGAATCAATGAATCCACACCATTAATGGTTTTGATTACTCCCGGAATGAACTCTACCTGCACATACTCAAACACTTTGGCATCGGCCGGTGTGAAAATACTTCTTAAAAACTGGGCGCGTGAATACTGACGGATCTGTTCAAAAATGGCTTCTGTTTCCGTGGCGGATACGCTGGATTGGGCAGACCAGGGCTTCTGCCATAAAATGCTGTCGTTGGCCGCTACCACCTGTAGTTGATCCTGGTGAGTTTGCGGGTCTGTCCAGGCGGTGATGGCGATATCGGCGCTGGTCTTATCAAGGGAAATATATTCGTACTGGCTGAGTTTCTCCCGGATCATTCCGGCGGCGGCAGCATTGCTGAGGTTGATCTTTACTGCCACGCTCATATCGCCAAAATTGCGTGTTTCGAAAACAACGTTGTATGCCGCCGATTTGGAAGGAACCACTCCCTTGAATGCGCCGGTAGATTTACCCATTTGCGCATCCATGATCTCTCCCTCCGCTACCGGTGCCGCATTTTTGAAATCTGTTACCTCTACAGGATACAGCTTGAAACGGGCGCCTTTAACGATCGAATGAATGAGCCCTCTTGGAATTTCTATGGTATTATCGGGGTTCCATCTTGAAATGCGTATGATATCCGAACTCCGGATAAATTTACCGCCCAATACCTGCTGTTCCGTATTCCCTTCTATCTGCGGATTCTGATAAGGTTTCCAGGACTGGATATCGGTTTTGATCTTTTCAAAAAGAATTTTGTAATTGATGGCTCCGGTGGTTTGCGCAATCGCACGGCTGAACGCATAACTCAATGCTCCTACGCCGTTGTTGCCGGCATCTTTTGTTTCATAGTTCAGCTGATCGGCACTGGCTGCGCTGATGACCACCATATTTGAAAGAAGTTCTTTGTCATCAAATACCCCTTCGTTCTGGGCGCCGCGT
Source organism: uncultured Chitinophagaceae bacterium (assembly GCA_964605065.1). GTDB lineage: Bacteria > Bacteroidota > Bacteroidia > Chitinophagales > Chitinophagaceae > Endoryza. Next base: position 67,180 of record CAZSAQ010000004.1, on the reverse strand, counting down.
GAACTGGTTATTTTTTGTGCGTAGCCGGGTGGTTCACATTTCACTTCCGCGCCGCGGGCAACCGCAATTTCCTGTCCCCGCGTGGCTGTTCCGGAATGACAGGCATCCAGCAAAACCAGCAAGCTTCCTTCCTTTCCTATTTTCCGGCGCAACAGTTTGAATTTTTCACCCAGCTCATCATCCCTGAAATGATTCTGACCGGTATATCCACCGCCATAACGCATATTGGCATTATAGGGCACCAGCGCTTCGTCGTAGCCGTCGGCTTCATCTCCATTGTCGTCGAACACCTGTTGACCATGACCCGAAAAGTGAAATACGATGATATCTCCGGGCTGTGCTTTCGCGATCAGTCGGTCTATCGCTTCGGTCATTCCTTTTTTGGTGGCCTGTTCATTTTGTATGATTTCGATATCGCTCTCCGCGAAACCCTGGCTGATCAGGGTAGGCTTCATGTAGTTCAGGTCGTTGATGGAGCTGATCGTGCGCCACCCGGTGGCTGAGTCGTACTTCCCGATTGCAAAGATCAGGGCAAGCTTACGCGGCCCGTTCTGCGGCGGCCTGCCGGCAAAAAAAGCCAGCGAGCAGATGAGTATGGAGAGGAAGTAACGCATGAAGGGTTTGACGTTTGCTGTTTACGGTTTGCAATTGGGGGTCTGGGTTTGGGGGTTACCGTTCATTGATGTGAAGGGTGAAACGAGCAATTTCAAACAGCAAACCGAAAACCGTAAACAGCAAACTATCTAAATAACATCTCTATTTCTTGATCAAACTAAAATTCACCGGGTTTGAGTTGTACAGCATTTTCAGTTCTTTTCCATCTATGAGTATCACCTTGAACACCGCCTTTACTTTGGTGCCGGCTGCTACGGGTATTTCCGAGAACGGAATGAACATTTCAAAATCTGTTGGGCTGAGCTTGTTGGCAGAGAGTGTTTTTCCGGGGCCGATCTTGAAGGAACGATAAGTAGCCACTACATTGCTGATATTGTACTTGTCGTCATTGTCCATGATCGGATTGTTTTCTTCATCATAGAAGAACACGGTAAAATAAACCTGGCCTTCGGCTCCGGCGGTCTTGATGCTGAAGGAAGGATACAGTAACAAACCCTGCTTTTCGGAGCTGCTTACAATATTCATCCTCGTGAAGTTGTTGATAGTAAAGCGCGGTACTTCGCCTTCCCGGGGTCCGTTCTTCGGATAGAGGGCGGCTATCAGCGATTTATCACCGGCAGATAACTGGTTATTCCAGGGAACATTGTATCCGTTGGTTGTCCAGCGCGCCAGAACCGGGTAGTGCATTATGGAAGTGCGGTCGTAGGAAGTGCCGTGGGTATAGGTTAGCGCATATTCCTGGAAGAGGTTTACATCAACAGTCATCTTATCCCATCCCTGCGATTGTCCCAATTCCTTATACACCGCTTCTTTATTCCAGGGAATACCTGCCAGGGGACTATAGTGTTCGTGCAGCAAACCGATGGCGTGACCGAACTCATGCAATACTGTTCTGTGCATTGCGTCATAAGTAGCGAAGTCGGTTGTGTCGAAGTTCATGGTCTTGGTATCCTGCGGCACGCTTTGAGCCAGCTGGCCTATCAGGGAATTATGGCCGCCTTTGTTATCGAGGTTAACACGGATGTCGGCGTCTCCCGATTCCACGAAATCGAAATGAATATTGGCGTAGCTCTCCCATTCTTTGGCATATTGCTTCACCTTTTCCTGCATGGCCGGGCTGCCGGAAAGAAAGCGGACTTTCAGGGTTGATCCATTATCCCACAGATAATAAGGATCCACCAAGCCGCGCGGGGCAGCAGTATCGAAAGAGGCGATCTTGGGAGCCTGCATGATGGAGGTACACCCGTATTTCTGTCCAATTCCTCTGGAAGGAGTTTTAGGCTTCTGTGCCCAGGTTTGCAGTGCGAACAGCATTAAAATGAGCAGTGCGGCACTTCTTAAGCGTATCATATGTGCTGGTTTTAGGAGTGAATGGTGAACTGGTCTTTTTCCAGTATTCAATGTAAACATAAAAACCACTCGGGGTGTTTCAAATACCCAACAGCCACATATTTTTTCAAAAAAAGCGCGATGATTTTTTATTAAAAATCAATAAAGAAGTGTTCTAAAACATTTGTGAAAGCCTCACCGGGAAATAATCATTTTCTTCACCAGACGCACCTTATCAGTCTCAAACCGACAATAATAAACACCGGCCGCCAGCCGGGAAACATCCTGAAGGGATACTATATGGGTGCCGGTACCGTAGTTCGATGAAGCCGGGATCTGGCGGATCAGCCGGCCTTGTTCGTCGTACAGGCCGATCCTTACCCTTTCCGGTGAGGTCAGTGTAAACCGAATAAAAGCCTGCTGGCTGGCCGGGTTGGGATAAACCTGCAGCGCAAAACTTTTTGCCGGATCATCAGGCACGGTTCCCGGGTCATGTATCGGAACGATCAGGAAACTCTCCGACAGGAATACGGGTGTGCCGTTAAGGGCGATGTTGACATTGGCCACTGCCGTATTGATCCCGGTTATGCTATAGTTCCAGTCTCTCCTGGTCAGTGTGGGGGCAATATTCAAAGAAGAGGGAAAGGAATAAGTGGCGCTGGGTGATTCATTCTTATCCTGGGTAGTCCTGGCCCAAAGCACATAAATATAGTTTCCGTTGGCGTCCCTGAAAGCGGCACCCATAATGCCAGCCGGTATATTCATGGCCAGTGTTCTTGTTTCATCGTAGGTGGCGTTGTGCAGCAGGTCGGCCGTGGTTCTGAAGCCTATTCCGGAATTGGTGTACTGCTGGCCATATACTCCTCCGTTGCTGAGTGGACCTACACCTTCCAGCTTCTGGTAAAGCCCCATCATCTCATACGGGTTTGTAGATTCCGCAAGTGTCTTCGACTCTCCCAGTGTAAAGAAATAAAGCTGCTGAATGGCATTCATCTGGCTTTCCACCAGGGTTTTCATCACATAGTTCGTCTGAGCCAGGTCGCTGCCAATGTAATCATCAAATTCCTTGCGGGCGATATTGGTTTCCGTACAGATAAAGTATTTGGACGGATAGGTATTGTTATCATACCCCCTGCTTGTCAATACCGTTTCCATTCTTTTTTTGGCATTGATGTATTCGTCGGCGGCTGCGTCGGAATGTCTTTTATAGGCGAAATTATTGATGCTGTTATCCCAATAACGCAGCGCGTACATCGGGTAATTATGATAACTGACCACATCGAAATAAGCGCCCCCGTTCAAAGGATACTCCGCCGTGAGGGAACCGTCGGCCGGGTTGTCGGAATTTCTGAGCAACACATCCAGGAAAGAAGGGAAGCCGATTCCTCCTAATGCGATATAAGCTTCGGGATCCACCGACTTGATCACCTCATAACTGATCCGGAGCAGACGTATATAATGATAAACGGGCGCATGCAGATTGACAAGATCGCAGGCCCTCGGAGTATTTTCCCACCAGTTGCCCGGTTGACCCGGATCTTTCCATCCATTGCCGCTGCCGTCGAAATCCGGTTCGTTAACGATCTCCCAGAATTTGGTGATGTTCTTGTATTGGGTGACGGTCTTGTACACGTACAGGGCGTAGTAATTGTTTTCATTTACAGGGGTACCATTTGCACCTCCATCCCAGATGGGAGTATACAGGTTGGCCCAAAGATTGGATGGCTGATTACATCCTTCATAATACCCCGGGTCGCGATGAGCATTGCTGGGCGACTGTAAAAAGATGGTCAGGTCCTTCATTCCCAGCGACGCATAATGGTTGAATTCGGCCATTCTTATGGTATAACCCCAGTAGTCAAGAAAATCTTCCGGAAGTGGAATTCTGAGTGATTTGGCATTGAGGCCGGGTTGATTGATCGCGGCATTGCCCGCAGAAATATTGGCAAGGGTCATGTCGCTCCAGGAAGGACCATAGTACCCCATATTGGTACCATATTGAAAATGACCATTGTAAACAGGAACAGTGGTGTTGGCATTAAAACCGACCTGGGCCTCTGTAGATATTACGCCACAAACCAGGATCACCACAAACAGGGTGCGACAGGCATTTTTCATATCAGGTAAGACTGAAGGGTTTAACAGGATAATTAGCAGGGTAAGCAGTGCAATTATTCTGCCAAAATATGGTTTGAGGTTTGCTGTCTACTGTTTATCGTTTCAGGTTTATCGTTTCACGTTATAGTTTGAGGTAGGTTTGAAGTTTACTGTTTACAGTTTGCAGTTTGAAATTTACTGTTACAGTTCTGCGCCTTTCTTCGTAATCTGCGTTTTCTGCGCTATCTAGACCCTCTGCGCGCTTTGCGGTTCTTGGCGATCTTTGCGTTCCAAAAAAATGCGGCCCAAACAGGTTCTTATTATTGAATTCAGGTATTTTAAAAATATTACTTTTTACTGTTTGCAGTTTACCGTTACAGTTCTGCGCCTTTCTTCGTAATCTGCGTTTTCTGCGCTATCTAGACCCT
>CAZSAQ010000004.1:0-62611 GCA_964605065.1 uncultured Chitinophagaceae bacterium | reverse complement strand
TATCTAGACCCTCTGCGCGCTTTGCGGTTCTTGGCGATCTTTGCGTTCCAAAAAATGCGGCCCAAACAGGTTCTTATTATTGAACTCAGGTATTTTAAAAATATTACTTTTTACTTTAAAACCCCTTTTACCGCAGACCGGAGGAATGGAAAGAACTGGAGAGTCGAGATCAGTTTTAACTCCTGAAAGAAACCGGATTCATTATCTAAAAACCGGAAGATCTTATCCGCCTTGTTGCGCTGGAATAGCCTCGCAAATACTTCGTCGCCGGGAGGATTTCTCTCTTTCAATATTCGGAGTAAAACATTGTCGTAGAAATGAAAGCGTCCGGGAGAAAATGAAAGTTGCTGTAACGGCTCCTGTTTCAGCAGGCTGTCAAGTATCCGGTCACTCTGCTTTTGAATAAACCGGAAAGTGTATCCGCTCGAAGCCTTCGTTTGTCCGCCGGCCGTTCCGATATGATAAATGCCGTCACGATAAAACGGAAAAGTTCTGTTGGTCATGGGAATCACGCCAAACTCCTCTTCCTTCACTTCATATTGCCCCGTTGCAAGAAACTGCTGAATATAGGAAGACAGTGCCCGATCGTATTGCCCGGGTTCGAGTAATTTTTCTGTAAACAGCGTGTATTCCACCAATGCACGGTTGGTGCTGAGTGGTAATACATAAACAAAACTGGCTCCTTCCGACTGAGCCACCCGGAAATCCATCAGCGTGGCGCAGACCGGATCAAATACAGGCAATGCCGTTTCTATGATCCATCCTTTGAAATGCTGTAGCAGGTCTATCGTTTGAGAAGAGGCGGGAGAGGGTTGATAAATTGAATTAAAGACAACAGCTCCCTCGGTATCGATGAGTTGTCCATCGCAAAAAAGCAAAGAATTGCCGGACCTTTTTTCAAAATGAATATTTCCGTACTTCCATTCCAGGTTATCCATTTTTTCCAGTTTCTCCAGGCAATACCGGTAAAAATCAATCCCCCGGATCATCTTGTATTCATAGGCCCCGGTTTGCAGGGAAGAAGAAAAATGATTGCTGAAAAAAGAAAGGGAGGGCCAGCGGTGATAAACTACCGGTTCGAAATAACCGGGTTTTTCTTCCCAAAAACACCAGGTGCGGTCATTGGAGTTCTTGGGCGATTTGTCCAGTAACAGTATTCTCTTTTTACGAAAAAACGGATGATCGCTCATGCGGCTGAGCAGGCTGAGTGCCGCAGCTCCGGAGCCGGAAAAGATATAATCGTAAGCGGGCATGTAGTTGGTCATTCCTGGGTGCTGGGGGCATATTCCACCTGCTGGGCGGCCATCAGCGATTTGTCTCTCCGCACCTTATCCCAGTATTTTTTGTGAACATACAACATCCCGAAAGATTCTCCATGATGTTTATCCAGATGTTTGTGATGCATCTTGTGCGCCCAGCGGATGGCGCGGACATATCGGCTTTTGGATCGGGTAAACCATTTGAAGCGCTGATGAATGATCACATCATGCACCAGGAAATAGGCAAAGCCATAGGCCATGATGCCAAAGCCAATAGCCTGCAGCCAGAAAATTCCATCGAGTGTACCGAAAAGGATGCAGCAAAAACTGGGAATGGCGAAGATCACAAAAAAGGCATCGTTTTTCTCAAAGAACCCTGGCCTGACCTTGTGATGATCTTCATGAAGATACCAGAGAAAGCCATGCATCACATATTTATGGGTAGCCCAGGTAACGGCTTCCATTAACAGAAAGGTAGCCAACAACACCACTGTATATAATATCCACTGCATATCAATTCTTTTGAGTGACCAATACATTCTTCTCCGCCCATTGCTTCACTTTCGGGAAAGCGATATGAAACCAGGCAGTATACAATGATGGCTCTGTAGTCAGGGAGTGTTCAATTTCATTAAGGGAAAGATACCGGTAATCCTGTACTTCCATGGGGTCCGGCTGAATTACTCCCTCATAAATGCCGGCAAATACATGGTCGAATTCGTATTCGGTAAGCCCGTTATCGAACTCACTCTTGTAAGTAAAATCAAAAATCTTCTGAACAGGTGCTGCAAAACCCATTTCCTGCTTCAGCCTCCTGATCGCAGCCATTCCTGTTTCCTCTCCCGGCGAAGGATGGCTGCAGCAGGCATTGGTCCATAACCCGCCACTGTGATATTTACTCACAGCCCGCTGTTGCAACAGCATCTCTCCTTTCGAATTGAATATAAAAACGCTGAACGCCCGGTGCAGAACGGCCCGGCGATGGGCCTCCAGTTTTTCCATGCGCCCAACCGGTTCATCTCTTTCGTTCACCAGGATTACTTCATTCTCCATAACTGGTACAAGATACATTAGTTGCGGGTTTTTATCGATAATTAAGAACCGTAGTGCTTCATGGCACCTCACTCAGATCATCTTCAACTGGTTCTTCACGCCGGCCCGGAAAAGAATAAAGGCCTTGTGATAGTTGGGAATCCTGATGCGGCTTTCCATGATTCTGGAAGGTTGTGTTTTCCGGATCTTATGAAACAGCGACAGGTAGTATTTGTAGGCTACATAAACCCCGAAGCGGGCCTTCCAGGGCAGCCGGATCACGCCTTCGTAGGCATGGCGGAAATCTGCTGCTATATCGTCTTCAATTTTCTTTTTGCAATCGCCCGTAAAATTGCGGAAGTCAACTCCGGGAAAATAAACCCTGTTGAGACTTTGGAAATCAGCCTTCAGATCACGCAGAAAATTTACTTTCTGAAATGCGGCGCCTAACGACTGGGCATAAGGTTTTAACTGGAGATACTGCACCCTGTTGCCTTCACAAAAAACATACAGACACATCAACCCCACTACTTCAGCGCTTCCGTAAATGTACTCATCGTACCGGTCGCTGTTATACCGGATCTGGTGCAGATCCATTTCCATACTGTGAAAGAAAGCTTCGATCAGCTGGTGATCGATGCTGAATTCATTGACGGTTCGCTGGAAGCTGTGCAGTATCGGGTTGAGGCTGATGCCCCGCTCGATCGCTTCGAACGTATCCCGTTTGAACTCGGCCAGCAGCGTCGCCTTGTCATGTTCATGAAAAGTATCTACGATTTCGTCTGCCAGTCGAACAAATCCGTAGATGTTATAGATAGGTACCCGCAGGTCCCTGTGCAGCAGGCTGATTGCCGAGGCAAAAGAGGTGCTGTACTCTTCGGTGGTGATCCGGCTGCAGCTTTGAGAAACTTTATGAAACAACGACATCATATCCATTCAATTTACTGAATCAGTTATAGTTGTTGAAATCTATTTGTGTTTAACTTTTACTGCCTGCTATTGCCCAAAAGAGTAGACAATAGTACTACCCGAATGTTTTAATCACTTCCCTGGCCACTACTTCTCCACTGATCAGGCTGGGAGGAACTCCCGGACCGGGAACGGTAAGTTGTCCGGTATAAAAAAGGTTTCTGACTTTCCTGCTTCTGCAACGGGGTCTGAAGATGGCCGTTTGCAGTAGCGTATTGGCCATACCGTAAGCGTTTCCCTTGAAAGAATGATACTCGTTCACGAAATCGGTATAGGCAAATGATCTTTCGAAAACCACATGATCGCTGACGGTTTGCCCGATATGTTTTTCAAATCGCTTCAGGATCATGCCGAGATATTTTTTCCTGGTGTCTTCATCATCGCCCGTTAAACCAGCCGCCACAGGTACCAGGAATACCAGGTTCTCGAAACCTTCAGGTGCCACGGTGGCATCCGTCATCGAAGAAGCACTCACGTAAAACAACGGCTCTTCCGGCCATTTCGGTGTTACATATATCTCCTGCGCATGACGTTCAAATGGCACGTCAAAGAACAACATATGATGGCGGATATTGTTCAGCTTTTTGTTCAATCCTACATAATACAGCAGGCAGGATGGAGCCATCAGCTTTTTATCCCAATATTTTTCTGAATAACTTCTGTGCGTAGAGGGGATAAGAGCGCTTTCTATAAACTGGTAATCGGCGCCACCGATCACCGCATCGGCTTCATACACGGAATGATTGGTGACTACTTTGCGGGCACTGTCTGCCTGTATTTCGATCCTTGTCACCTCCTCGCCTAACCGAAACTCAACCCCCAGCTCGCGGGCTAACTGGTACATCCCTTCCACCACGCTGTACATTCCTCCCTCGGGGTACCAGGTTCCTCCCACGATGTCGGCATAGTTCATCAATGAGTACAGCGCTGGTGTATTTTGCGGAAGCGCTCCGAGAAACAGCACGGGAAACTCCAGCAACTGGCGGGTACGCGAATGGGTGAAGTACCGGTGAATGTGTTTGCGGATGGAAGTAAATACGTCGAGCCGGAATACTCCTTTCATCACCTCCCAGTCGAGGAATTCCGTCAGAGACAATCCCGGTTTGAAAACCAGTTTCTGAATGCCGACCCTGTATTTATAGGCTGCTTCCTCCAGAAAACGATCCAGCTTATGACCCGCTCCGGGTTCCCAACCCTCCAGCATGTTTTTAAATTCTTCGAGACTGGCTGGTATATCCGAATACCCGTTTTCCCAATAAACCCGGTACGACGGATCGAGTCTCGTCAACCTGTAATAGTCGCTTGCCCTTTTTCCAAACTGCTGAAAATATCTTTCAAATACATCTGCCATCCAGTACCAGCTGGGGCCCATATCGAACGTAAATCCTTCGGCTTTCAATTGCCGCGCCCGTCCGCCGGGTGTCGGATGTTTTTCAATGACAGTCACCTCCCAGCCTGCCTTCGCCATAAAACTGGCGGCAGACAAACCCGCAAACCCGCTTCCTATTACTATGACTGTTTTCGCCACCGGACTGGTTTTAGTTTCGCTCGATCTGTTCTTTCAATAATTTCCGTGCAAAATGTATACGGCTTTTAATGGTACCCAATGGTTCGTTGAGCATATCCGCGATCTCGTGATACTTATACCCCTCAAAATACAACTGAAAAGGATGCCTGAAAATTTCCGGCAGTTTGTGCACCGCCCATTCAATATCCTTGAGTCGTAAATTGCTTTCCGCGCTGTTCGGTATTGCCGCCGCCGTACTGTTGTTCAGCAGGAACTCATTGGGCGATGAATCAAAAACCGTCAATTGCTTCGCCTTACGGCGGTAATTATTGATAAAAATATTGCGCATGATCGTGTACAACCACGCTTTGATATTTGTACCAACATTGTATTTGTCCTTATTGGAAATCGCTCTGAACAGTGTTTCCTGGAACAGGTCTTTCGCAGCCTCCGTATCCCTCGTCAACGTAATGGCGAACGGCTTCAGAAAATCCGCGTTGCTGACCAAAAGCTGATTGAATTCTACTGTAGACATGGCCAATTGTGTTTAATAAATTACGTATCGAAGTTAAACACAGATTGCCAAGAGAAAAAAATTTTTGTTTAATATTAAAACATAAATATTAAACATTAATGTAAGTTTTTGATTAATAGCCCCAAACGGAAGGTTAAATAGCAGCTTCCAGCACCTCCTGAAGAGATTTTTTCAATTCCAGCCCTTCCAGTCCTTGTTTAGGGCCGCGCTGGGCGAGCATACCGGAAACAACAATGGAGATATGTCCGGGGATATGCTGGCGGAGAAAATGAAGGTATTTCTCGATTTTGTTGGAGCCGGGAATACAGGTGATATGGGTGAAGAGTTTTTGTGGCTTTTTGGTTTCCGTTACCGACACTACATCTTTAGCCGGTACATTGCTTCCCAGGTAAAGAACCTTCACACCTCTTGCCTTCATCAGGAAATGCATATACAGCAGCCCGAGTTCATGATGTTCACCTTCAGGAAGAAATAAAAGGACCTGGCTATCAGTATGGATCACGGGATTCATCTGGTCAATTCCCACGATCAGTTTTTGTCTGACTACATTGGTCACCAGGTGTTCCTGTGCGGCATTGATATGGTCGGTCTGCCACAGTATTCCGATTCGCTCCAGGAAAGGAAAGATGAGGTTGGCGATCGTTCTTTCGATGCCCTTTAAGCGGATGTATTTGTCGATGCCCACTTCAAACTTCTCCACGTCCAGGTCGATCATAAAACCGATGAGATCGTTGACGAGCTTTTCGTGTTGAGCCTGTGAGTCGGTAAGGGTGTACAATTTCTGAACGATTTCCTGCTCGTTCATCTTGTCAATATGCGAAATCTTGAACCCGTATTTGTTCAGAAGAGCAATATTGAGTACCGTTTTGAGTTCGTCGGCGGTATAGTATCGAATATTTGTCTGGGTGCGTTGAGGTTTCAGAAAAGAATAACGCTGCTCCCATATGCGTATGGTATGAGCCTTTATACCAGAAAGGTTTTCGAGGTCTTTTATGGTAAATGAGTTCATGACATGATTACAAACCGGGTGTGAAATTGTTCGGTAAGAATAAGGAAAAAAAATAAAGGATGGGAAAAGTGGCGGGAAAAACCGGGCGAAACTTGCTTAAAGAGTGGGATTTAAGAGGCGGCCGCTATCCAGGAGCGACTGAACAGCAGGCATAACCTGGGAGGAGAAGCGAAGGGCTTCGAGGTGCCTGGCGTGGTGAAGGTCGGTACCCAGCAGATCTACAAAGTTTTTCTTGAGCAGGTAGTGAGCGAGATCCTGGGTGGGTTTGCCATAGTAGCCGGCCAGCGACAGGAGGTTCATCTGGAACAGGCAACCCTGGTGTTTGAGCTCTTCAAATATCTCCCTGGTGCGGGCGAGGTACAAATATCTTTCCGGGTGAGCGAGCACGGGCTGGTACCCTTTGATCTGCATTTCAAACAGTACTTTTTTGTAGTTGACGCTCATTGTTACAAAGGAAAACTCTACCAGAACGAGGTTGTCTTTCAGAGGAAGGATCTTTTCGCTTCCTGTAAAAAGGATGTTCTCGAAATAGTCGTCCATCATGTATTCTGCCGCGTACCGCAAGGGGAGAGCCATTCCGGCATTGGCAGACTTCAATTGCTGATAAGCAGCGTCAATAGTGACCGGTGTATTATCGTACATGCCATTGAGCACGTGGGGAGTGGTAATGAATTGCCGGTATCCGAGTTCTTCCAAACCACGAATCAGTCTTTGAGAAGTGGCCGGGTCGGTCGAACCATCATCAATACCCGGCAGCAGGTGCGAATGCATATCGGTGCCAATTCCGCTAAGGTTGACATCGGGGTATGATTTCTTTTTAAAGAAAGAGAACATGCCGGTTTTTTATTTTGAACCCATTGCCGGTTTGTAGGCCGACTGGAATTCTTTGTAAACAGATTCGATGCCTTCTCTCAGGCCAATAGAGGCTTTCCATCCCAGGCTATGAATTTTGCTGACATCCATCAGCTTCCGAGGTGTTCCATCCGGTTTGCCGGTGTCATGTTCAATTTTTCCTTCGTAGCCAACGATGTCTTTAATCAGGAGGGCCAGGTCGCCAATGGAGATATCGTGCCCCACTCCTATATTTACCAGGCCGGGCTCATTAAACTGGTGCATGAGAAAAACCACCGCATCGGCGAGATCATCGGTATGCAGGAATTCACGCAAAGGCTTTCCAGAGCCCCAGATAGTAACAGAGGGAGCGTTGCTCAACTTTGCCTCATGAAATTTGCGGATCAGGGCCGGCAACACATGCGACTTCTGCAGGTCATAATTATCATTGGGTCCGTACAGATTGGTTGGCATGGCAGAGATGAAATTGCACCCATACTGGCTGCGATAGGCATCACACATCTTTATGCCGGCGATTTTGGCAATTGCATAGGGTTCGTTGGTTTCTTCCAGCAAACCCGTCAGCAGGTATTCCTCCTTCAACGGCTGTGGCGCCAATTTGGGATAGATGCAGCTCGATCCCAGGAACATAAGCTTCTTCACCTTATTTACATAAGAAGCATGTATGATATTCGACTGAATCATCATGTTGTCATAGATGAACTCAGCCCTGTAGGTGTTATTAGCCATGATTCCGCCAACCTTCGCGGCAGCGAGAAATACATAATCTGGTTTTTCGCTGGCAAAAAAATCATTCACCGCTGCCTGGCTTCTCAGATCCAGGTCGGCTGAATTCTTCAGGATGAAATTCTCAAATCCGTCCTTTTGCAATCTTCGCAGAATGGAGGAGCCCACCATTCCCCGATGACCGGCGATATATATTTTTTCCTTTTTGTTCATTTCCCGGAGTACTGTTTTTATTCAAATTGATTTTTGATGGTGTAGCCAGATTCCTGTAACAATTTTTCGCGCTTGAATAATTCCACGTCAGCGGCCACCATTTCAGCAACCAGCATATTCAGGTCGTATTTGGGTTTCCATCCCAGTTTTTGCTGGGCCTTGGTTGGATCGCCAATCAATAAGTCTACTTCAGTGGGGCGGAAATAATGAGGATCTACAGCTACCACCTGTTTGCCTGCCGGCAACTGGTAGTCGGGATGATTGCATTTTTTCACAACGGCTTTCTCCTGGTCATCCTTTCCTGAAAACTCCAGCTCGATGCCTACTTCGCCAAATGCCTTGATAACAAAGTCTCTTACGGTTGTAGTTACACCGGTAGCGATGACGAAGTCTTCAGGTGTTTCCTGCTGAAGGATCAGGTACATTGCTTCTACATAGTCTTTGGCATGACCCCAGTCGCGCCTGGCATCCAGGTTACCGAGGTAAAGTTTATCCTGCATTCCCAGGGCGATCTTTGCTACAGCTCTCGTTATTTTACGGGTAACAAAAGTTTCGCCACGCAGCGGGGATTCGTGATTAAACAAAATTCCATTACAGGCAAACATGTTATAGGCCTCGCGATAGTTTACGGTGATCCAGTAACCGTACAATTTAGCCACGGCATAAGGACTGCGGGGATAAAAAGGTGTGGTTTCGCTTTGAGGAACGGCCTGCACCAGGCCATATAGCTCGGAAGTGGAAGCCTGATAAACTTTTGTCTTCTTCGTCAATCCCAGCAGGCGCACCGCTTCTAAAATGCGAAGAGTACCGATACCATCAGCATTGGCAGTATATTCAGGTGTTTCGAAGCTCACGTGCACATGGCTCATGGCGGCGAGATTATATATCTCATCGGGTTGCACTTCCTGGATGATGCGGATCAGGTTGGTACTATCGGTCAGATCGCCGTAGTGAAGTTTAAACTGTACTCCTTTTTCGTGAGGATCCTGGTACAGGTTATCGATCCGGTCGGTATTGAACAAAGAGCTTCTTCTCTTGATACCATGAACCATGTATCCCTTCTTCAGCAACAGATCGCTCAGATAAGCTCCATCCTGGCCGGTGACACCCGTGATTAATGCAACTTTTGCCATATTATTTAATTAGAAATTGTTTTATTTTCCTTAATGGTTTCAAAGCTAAAGTAAAAAAACGGGGGCGCAGACCGTTGAGGAGCCAGGCTTTTTTATCTTCCCGGTTTGCCTTCCATCGCCCTTTCAAGGAAGCATTGCTGGCGCCGCCTGTCCGCATTTTCACCAGGATGTCCTGCACATATCTCACTTCCAGATCGTTCTTGAACAAGAATCGAAGCATGATCTCATAGTCAGCCGCTGTTCTGAGTGCCAGGTTAAAAACTCCCAGCCGGTCATAAACATCCTTCCTCACAAAGAAACTCGGATGGGGAGGCATCCAGCCATAATAAAAACTATTTTTTTGAAACGGTCCCGCTTTCCAGGTTCTCACCACTTTTCCGGTATCATGCTGACTCACGTACTGGAGGTCTCCATATACAGCTTCCACACGGGGATCTTCAAAACACTTCATTACCTTTTCTATCACCTGCCGATGGGCATACAGATCATCCGAGTTCAATATCCCGATCACGTCGCCGGTTGCCAGGCCAATGCCCTTGTTCATGGCATCATAGATCCCCTTGTCCTTTTCGCTCGATACGCGCGACACATGCGGGTAACGGGCCACGATCTCCAACGTGTTATCAGCCGACAAACCATCTACAATAATATGTTCGATGGGTTGATAAGTTTGAGCAGCCACCGTTTCCAGGGAATCCTGAACGGTAACGGCGCTATTGTACGTGGCGGTGATAATGGAGATCTTCATAACGGCTTACGATCTCTTGGTAACGATACAATTTTCCATGACCAGCATATCCATATTGGTACGCAGAAAACATTCCAGCGCATCTTCCGGCGAATTAACGATGGGTTCGTTTTCGTTGAACGATGTATTCAGCAGAATGGGAACCCCTGTTTTTCTCCGGAAGGCGTCAATCAACTGGTAATAACGCGGGGTCACTTCCCTGTCGACCGTCTGGAGGCGTCCTGTTCCGTCGGCATGGGTTACGGCAGGCACTACACTGTGTTTTTCCTTACGGATAGGAAATACCTTCTCCATAAAGGGCACTTCGTCCTGCACCTCAAAATATTCGTTGACATATTCTTTGAGAATCGAGGGAGCAAAGGGGCGAAAACTTTCTCTTCTTTTGATCTTTGAGTTAAGCAGTTCCTTGGCATCATTTCTCCTGGGGTCCGCCAGGATGGATCGCCCTCCCAATGCTCTCGGGCCAAATTCCGCTCTTCCGTTAAACCAGCCCACCACACCGGCATTGATCAATTGGTCAGACACCTTATCATACAAAGCCGCATCATCCAGTTTCTCATATTCGATATGCCTGGAGCGGAGGTAACTTTCAATTTCCTCATTGGTAAAACGGCTTCCCGTATAGGCCGACCATACCGGTTTGGCTCTCGGTTGTTTCAACACATGATTATACACATACAATGCGGCGCCCATAGAGATGCCCGCATCATGACCGGCCGATGGGATATATACTTTTGAAAATGGCGTGTTTCGGGTAAGCTTTCCATTGGCCACCGAATTCTGAGCCACACCACCGGCAATACAAACCTGGCTCAAACCGGTTCTCTTTTGCAGATGGGTGAGAATATGAAAGATCAGTTCTTCCGTGATTCTTTGAACGGAAGCACCCAGGTCTTTATGATATTGCGTAAGCTCCTCCGACTTCTTACGGGGCTGCCCAAACTTTTCGACCATATACTCTGAAAACAAGGGTGCTACTTTGGGGATGTGATCATCGCCGTAAGACACAATTCCGTGTTTGGCAGAGCGGAAATATTTCTGGTTGAGAGAGAACAGTCCATCCTCCTGAAAAATCAGCACATCTTTCAGCCTTTCAACATATTTCGGTTCGCCATAGGGAGCCAGCCCCATCACTTTGTATTCATCTCCATAATGCGGAAAGCCGAGTAACTGTGTGAACGCTGTATAAAATAACCCTGCGGAGTGAGGGAAATCTACTGAATCGATCACTTCGATCTGGTTGCCTCTTCCTACGCCGATCATCGTGGTGCTGAAATCGCCTGATCCATCGATGGAGAGAAGGGCTGCTTCTTCAAAGGGCGAAGCGAAAAA
This sequence comes from uncultured Chitinophagaceae bacterium, assembly GCA_964605065.1. Classification (GTDB taxonomy): domain Bacteria; phylum Bacteroidota; class Bacteroidia; order Chitinophagales; family Chitinophagaceae; genus Endoryza. The sequence goes on along the minus strand of CAZSAQ010000004.1, from coordinate 51,296 downwards.
AGCCGAAGCCAGGTGACTGCGGTGGTGTTCAACCTGGTGAATTTTTTCCTTGATAGCGCTTTTATAGACGTTGATATCGAGAGCAGCGAGCTCCTCTTCAAGGGACGAAACCTTTCGGGCGTTTTTTACGCGATCGAGTACAGCGCTCCAGCCGCCGCCGGGGTTCTTCAGCAGGAACAGCAGTTTCTTCTGCAATTTGGCTTTGGGATCACGGCCAATGGCAATATGATCTACCTGCGCCAGGGTGATACCTGCTTCCCGCAAACAGAATTGAACAGCCATAGAAGGAAAACCGGCCCAGTGTTTAACTCTCCTGAATCGTTCTTCTTCCGTTGCGGCAATCATCACTCCGTCTTTAAAAATAGCCGCTGATGAATCTGCATGATAGGCGTTAATTCCAAGAATGTACATATTAGTCGAATATCTTTTTATAAGCTTGTTTCAGTTGCGTGTCGTCGGCTGCTCTCGAAGCGAGTTGCCAGGCGCCTTGCGACCATTTATCATACTCCTGCTGCGACCAGTCGATGGCCTGTTGCAGTCGATTGGTAAAGGCGGACTTATCGTCAAGGGGAAGATCCCAACCCGCCTGTTGTTCTTCCAGTTTTCTCCAGGGTGTCTGATCGCTGATCAGCACCGGCTTACCATGATTGAGGGCTTCAAAAATGGCATGTCCGAAATTTTCGCCCCGGGTAGGAAGCGCAAAGATATGTTGCGCTGCCGTCAGTTGGCCCAACTCCCGGAAGGGAACATCCCCATTATAAGTTACCCTGATCGCCGGCGGATAAGAACGAATAATCTCCTCGCATTGTTGCCAGTACGCCCGATCTTCGAGCACTCCTGCAACAATCAATTCCAGTTCTCCCTTTACCTGCCGCATTGAGTCCAGCAAGAAATGCAGGTTCTTGATGGGATGGATGCGGCCTACGAAAATCACACGCAATTTCCCCGTTTGTTTCGCGATCGGAGTCGAATAGGGCAACAAGGCGGTTCCAAAATTGGACGCGACCGATATCCCTGCCTTTGGAAAAATCTTCCTTACATCTTCGGCTTCACTCTGATCCGTTGCCAGAAACCGGATCCTCCCGGAAATTCCTGACAGTCTGAAAAGGGTGAGAAAGAATTTCTTTTTGAAAGATTTGAATTGCAGGGCAGAGGGACGAAGCATCCCCCTGGGAGAAAGAATACATTTTACTACCGGCTTCCTGCCGAAACAGGCAGCCAGCAATGGGTATATGCTATATGATTTCGAAAAAACACTGTTGAGATAAATAAAATCCGGCGAAAGCGTATGGATCATCGCACGAATGGCTGTGAGACTTTGTTTGGCGGGCGAGGCATACATGATCTTTACGCCCGGTGAAAATTCAGTCCATTGGTCAATGAGTATTCCGGGTAAAGGTTCAGACTGCCCCAGGTCCCGATCGCTGGTAAACACCAGGATCTCATATTCACTCTTCATGTGCTCCACAAAATTGACCGAAGAACGAATGGGGCCACCAGCCTTGTAAGCAGGTTCGAACCAATCGACAAATAGCATTATCTTTTTCACTGTTTATCGGGTAAACACTATTCCTTTATTAGAATTTCCTATCGCCACTCTGGAAACGGTAATAAGACTGGATTTGGAGGAAGATTTGATCACGGCAGGTTTACATTCTCGGTCTTTTGCAAACATATCTACCATAAAATCGTCCTCATTGGCCAGGTTCATCCGTGAGTCGTTGACAGTGGCGATTTTATTGCAATCCGGGTTCTTTGCGTCAAAACATTGGGTGGTCAGGCCGCGGAACAATCCCTTTGCTTTTGACCCGCCTGCAAAAACTACTGGTTGCATCTTGTGATAAAAATGCAGATTCCATCCGAGTATACTGAGTTTGTCGCCCGGCTCATTCACTTTTATACCTCCCTGGATATACATATTTGCCAGCGTGATCTTTCCTTCAAAGTTGTTGACGATGAGCGAAGGGGTGGAATCAGCACCGAGTGGTGCGATCATGGCTCCGTCGATCGTAATGTTTCCCTTGCCGGAAATATCCTGGAAAAGTTTTTTGTTCCCTTCCCACCAGCAGTCTTTTGCCACAAAGTTTCCGTTGTTTTCCACTTTAATGCCGGCAAACTGACCACCAAAACTGGCCAGCCTGGAGGTACAGTTACCCTGGCAATTATCGCATCCGATCACCCGGTTACCGGTACAAAAAAAAGAATTGTCGTTTTGAACGTAGAGGTTACAGACCTTTTCAAGATTGATTGTATGTGTAGCGGAAGAATATATCTGATCGGTAAATGCCTGCGCTCCGGCCTGGTCGGCACCGGCGAAGGTGAGAATCGTTACACTATCTTTATTGCTGGAGGTTTGCCCGAGTTGAATATCGGCTATTCCAAAGCGCGTGGGACCCATAACGGTAATCATTGACTGATTTTTTGGGAAATCGCGTCCGGGGATGATAACCGACGAATAGATCATTCCGTCCCCCACCCATTGTATATCTGCCGAAGCCGGTATAACCAGCGGTTGAGAAATGACATATTGCCCAACGGGAAAGTGAACAGCAACCGGCTTGCGGGTTTTTGTTGCCTTATCGATTACAAGCTGAATATCCTTCGCGTTCGCGCCGGGATCTACTTCGTACACCACGCGGTTTACCTTTGTACCCCTTCGCTGCATTGTTTTGAGAAAGGAGGTTGTATCGGGTTTTGATGACAGCTTGCCGATATTGTCACGGAAACTCATCAGTTTTTTCTTCAGCACGGCCATTTCTACCGGGTGCGGATTTTCATAGCGGTTGTTGATAGATAAAACTTCATAAGAACCAGGGCACCAGCTTCGGTAGTCTACGTTGCCTGTTGCAACAGTATCGGGATTTTTGGAAAAGTTATTGTCCAGCAGGGTGATCTTGCCAAGGTGAAAGAACTGAACGGAGGTTCTGCGCGTTCCTACCACCGTATTATCCTGGAAAATTCTTTTAAATGGATTGCAGCTGGAACCATTGTCGCCGCTGAACGCTCCTGAACGAAAAGAATAACACCCCCTCAATGAGGTGTAATAGCCATTTGAATTATAGACATCAAACGACTGGCTTCGGAAAAAATAGCATCTGTAGAGGTGATAATTACCTGCTTCGTTATATACGCCCTGGTAACAATTATAGAACCGGCAATCCCATATCCAGTAGTCGAGGGCATTGTATCCCCTGATCTTGATGCCCGATTCGGTACAATTGAAAAACTGGCAGCGGCGGATGGAAATTTCCGAGTCGTTATGGCCTGTTCCTTCTTCAGACGTGCCACCGGAAATGGCGCGGGCAAAACCTCCCCGGAAATTACAATCTGAAATTTCGATATTAAGCGCTGCGTAGCTCTGTGATTCGCGGTTGTCCCACCTGTCTTTCCAATGAATACCGATTCCCTCCAGTTTCTTTCGTCCATTGGCATCCCAGGTAAGCCGGCCGATTTTGTAATAGGCCGAACCATTTGCCCAGAACAGGGTATCATTATCGCTGCCTTTCCAAATGATGATGGTATTGTCTGGGTCTTCTCCCAGAATATTGATGCCCAGTTTGCCTTTTAACTGAAGGGTTTGTGAAATAACATACCGTCCGGCAGGAATATAGATGGTGGTATAGGCGCTTTTTCCGATGTTAAATTTTCTGAGAGAGACAGTCAGGCTGTCCAGTGCCTGCTGGAATGCGCGGGTATCGTCGGTTTTGCCGTCGCCCCTGGCGCCAAAACGGGTTTTTATGTTCGCCCAGCTGGGATACGGTCCCCAAATTTCCGGCGCAGTGTTCTGCGCGGATAGTTGAAATGAACCAAAAAATAAAACGCAAAAAAGTAATCTAAGCAACATGATTTTTTTCCATCCAGTATTCCAATAAAACAAAGAGCCAAAGTTCCATCCAGCGTACCGACTTGTCGTGGTTAAGGAATTTTTTCCAGTATTGCCGAAGTGAGCCGCCATGAATGAAATCCCTCTCGCCTATCCGGTTGATGTGTTGTTCGCAGAAACTCTTCAACTCATTTCTCATCCAGTGTTTCCAGGGAAACAGGAACCCTTGCTTGGGTCGATGTACGACAGAGTCTGGCAAAAGCCCCCCGAGTGATTCCACGAGCAGCGATTTCTGATAAGGACCATTTTTCCAGACATCGGGTACATGCAATACAAAATTCACGAGATCGTGATCGAAGAAGGGTTCCCGCACTTCCAGAGAAGAAGCCATGCTCATCTGATCGGTATCTTTGAGCAGGGTATGCTGGGTGTAACCGGTATAGTCGGCAATCGAAACCTGACTGAGTAATGGGAACTCCCGGATTTTTGCTTCCATCTCCTCCAGTTCCTGCTCCACAACCGGAACAGTAACTGGCAGATTGGTCAGTCGCGACAGGAGTCCGGGCCCGATCACTCTTCTGAATTCGGGATAAAAGTGGCTGATACTGTTTTCAGACGCGCGAAGCAATTCCTGGATACGATCGCTTTTATTGGAGGTTCGGGTAGACAATATCGCTGCTCCGGCATGGCGCAGCGGCTTCAGGGCTTTCCAGCTTTGATTGAAACGTTTCAGCTTCAGATATTGATGAAAGAACGGGTATCCTGCAAACAACTCATCGCCGCCCATTCCTGAAAGGGCAACGGTCATTCCCTGCTGGCGGATCGCTTTGGAGACCACATAGGTATTGATACCGTCTCCGCTGGGTGTATCCATGAACGATAAGGCATTCTCCAGTTCCTCGAGAAAAACACCAGGTTTGAGTAAAATTCTATGGTGATTGCTGTTGAATTTCTTAGCAATGATGTCGGCAAAGCCGGATTCATCGAAGTCTTTTTCTTCGAAGCCGATGGTAAATGTATTTGGCCGGGAGGTGCTTACTTCCGCCATCAAACCCACCACGGCACTGGAATCAATTCCGCCCGACAGGAAGGCGCCGAGTGGCACGTCACTCACCATTCTTCTTTCTACCGCATCGCGAAGCAATTGCCTGATCTTTTTTTGCACGGCCAGGCGGTCCGAAAAATCAAAAGCGGCTGTGGCGTCTGTGAGATGCCAGTATTTTTTTATAGAAATTCCGAGTGCATCGATGGTCATGAACGAACCAGCCGGCAGTTGATGGATGCCTTCTATGGCAGAAAGTGTTCCGCCGATAGATTGAAAGCCCAGGAATTCCGCAACAGCCTGTTTGTTCACTACGGGCTTAACCAGTCCGGATTGCAGCAATGCCCTTATTTCGGATGCAAACAACAGCACTTTTTCATTCTTATAATAATAAACCGGCTTAACACCCATTCGGTCGCGGGCAATGAACATCTGCTGTTTTTCTACATCCCAAATGATAAATACAAACATCCCCTTGAGATAGTCAAGACAACCGGCACCCCATTTGGCGTAAGCAGCCAGTAGTACTTCAGAATCGCCCGTTGTTTTGAAGGAATATTCCGGGAGCATTTTTTTTACCTCCCGGTAATTATAAATTTCTCCGTTAAAGATGAGCTGGTAGCGACCGCTGTTATCAGCTATCGGCTGATTGGAAGCAGCAGACAGATCAATTATGGATAGTCTTCTATGACCCAGCCCGGCCGGGCCGTCTGTATAACAGCCCGTGGCATCAGGTCCGCGATGGGCCATGCTGTCTGTCATCTTTCGGATAACAGCAGCTTCTGCAGGTTTGTGGTCAAACCTGAACATACCGGCAATTCCACACATTACTGTGTAATTTTTTTAATAATTGATTATCCGACAGGGGATGCAACAGGCATCTTGGGAAACAGTTGCACCGGGTTCAAAGTGGAGTTTCTTTGTCTACGGATCAAATATCTGGCAGATATTATAAGAGTAATAAGGTAAAGCAATCCCGTTGCCTTGATAAGTACATTGAATTTTTCGAGGAGGGCAGCACGTAGTGAAAAGCTGTCCGTTCTTTCTTTTCCCCAGAACAGGTTCATGGTTGCCCTGGCGGCGGGCATTAATACCGGGATTTTACTCCAGTTGGTGTATCGTACCCCTTCATAACGGTAGGCCAGGTTATAATCGGCCGGCAGGTTGACGCTATAAGTTGCCCAATTCTGATGCACATCGTCAAAAGAGGCCAGGCGGTTAATATCTTTTTTGAAATAAACATTAAATGAGGGGTCCAGAACTACCCAGCCGTAAGAAGTTTTGGCTTCCACGACAATATGCCCGCCTTCCGTATCACCTACTTTCATCTGGGGAATTCTTACTTCAATATTCTGTTCTTTCAGCAGGCGGGCCAACACCATTGAGAAACCTCCGCAGGCCCGTTGCCCTGTCATCAGATCGAATGTTAATGGCTGAATAAGATTAGATTTCCAGGAGTCGATATTATGGGGGCCAAAAATTACGGAGCGACTTTTTTCAAGGTTGTATACCAGGTTCAGACTATGCACCAGGATTGCGTTTTCGCGGCTCATTCCTGTGGAGTCTTTCGCCACATTTTCCTGGACGTTCAATGCCAATGACCGGAATAACTTAGACTCGTAATTGTTCTCCATCATGAAATAAAGGAGGGCCGCCAGCAGAAACCCATTCAGGAAAATGAGTAAGTGCGACTTACGGAGCCTAATAGAGAAGATTGCCTTAAATGACTTCAGGTTCTTCATTGGATGACAGATGACCGGTTTTTTAAAATTGGATTTAGTTCTCGTTATACCCTTAACGAAGAACTATATGTTTTATTGAACATTTACCAAAATATTCGCTCAGCCCGAAGATAGTGAATAATCGCTTGATTACCCACGACTTAAACCAAAAATTCTTCGTCTAACCAGCTTAAGCCTGGGGTTTACCCCTAGCCAGGTGGGGGCGAACTTGTAGATCAGCCACACAAAGAAGCCGGCCTTGAACAATGAATTCATGATCTGGAGGGTATCGGCCTCCGCAGAATAGGTTACCTGGTAAAAGAGCACGGGTGTCCAATAGAACAATAAGGGAATCTTAGAAGAAACCACGAACATGTACTTATAGGCATATCGGATAAAAAAACCGAGAAAAAACATGAATACGACTCCTCCCACACGACCGAAACCCCCATAGGCCTCTCCCAGGGGGCCTACGTTGGTAGACCATCCTTCGATGGTTACGCCGGCATAGTATTTCATATTATACTTTCCGCCGGCATCGGGTTTGTTAGGCCAGAGAAATCTTGGGATTACGGCTCCGAGTAAGGCCCTTATCTGGTTGGCGCCATTATCGTGTTCCTGGAAATCAGGAAACCTTCTCATAACGAGGCTTACATTGAAGCCCTGGTTGGCGCGATAATAAATCGGGAAAAATGCATCTTTAGCGAAAATACCTTCATTGCTGGTAAGCTTATCCTGCACGAGTTTTCCGAACAGGGCCACCTTGTTTCCTTCAAATCTGCCCCGCCAGGTAAGTTGCCGGTATTGCTGCTTTACACCCTGCACCACAATCAGGAAAAACACCGCCAAAGTGAAGATGGCCAGTTTTTTCCAGAACGCAGCCTTTTTACCGAGGAAGAAGAAGGAGAACAGAGTGATACCCATATAGGCAACTTCGGTAAAGAAAGCGCTCTTGATGGCATTGTAGAGAATGAACAATCCAAAACCAACGAGTATCGTTTTTCTGAACTTGAAGTCGTTGGAAAAATATATGTAAAGGCATCCAGTGAAAGACGCCCAGTAGAACAATACAACCACGAACCTGACCGAATCGGGAAGGGAGTTGGTGAAAAAATAACTGGAAACTCCAATCACGACAAGGTATACGCCCACATGATGAATTTTGTGGAGAAGAGCCCTGGATTTCTCGAGCATTCGAAATACAACATGCCCCTGATCGCTTCCTTTCTCTGAATAGATTGGCCAGCATAATGCCGTAACAAAAGCGGCCATTGCGGGAAGAGCGAAACCGAAGTAGGTAGCTTCAGGAATCAGCATATACCGGTGCCACAGGGCGGCCAGCCGGTCATTTTTATTATAGAATTCGTAACCCAGTGTAGGCATGTAGATACAAACCAGCAGGCTGTGCAGGGCAATCAGTTCGCGCAATACGATACCCTTGCCCAACCGGTCGAGCAGCATAATTACCGTAACAAAAAACAAAGCCTGCGCCAGCGGAATATACCAGTCGGTTACCAGCGAAAGGAAAAAGATTACCGAGGTAATAACCGGGTAAACATGCTTGTTGATAAAAGTGAAAAACGCGTATTTCTTTTGCAGCACTAACATCCTGATCTCAATATTTATGAAGCTACCAGCATTGCACTTCCCTTGTGGAGCGCCTGCTTAACGGGTGTCGATGGTTTGGTTCCTTCCAATAAGTGAAGGGAATATCCGTATCTGAGGAGCAATTCCTGGGCAGAACCTTTATCGATCCTTGCGTGTTCTTCGGCCCAGTCAACAAATTCCAGCAATATCATCGGTCGGTCAGAACGCTTCAGCAACTGGCTGGCTCCTTTGAATGCAAAGTACTCGTATCCCTCGATATCGATTTTGATAAAGCCGATATTTTCCAAATGATTCTTTTTTATAAAGCTGTCGAGGCTGATGCCGTTTACCATCACGGCTTCATTGGTAAAAACGGGCGATAAAGACCCTTTTCCAAAAGATCCGGGATCGCTGTAAAAAGGCAATTGAATATCATCTGTATCGGAAATGGCAATATTGTGGATCTGTATCTGTGATTGAAGCTGATTCAGTTCGATGTTCTTCTTCAGGTATTCAAATACAAAGGGAGAGGCTTCCACACAAACAATCCTGATGTCTTTTCTTTTACGGGCCAGGGGAATGCTGATGGATCCGATGTTGGCGCCAATGTCCAGTACGGTGGCACCCTGTGGAATACTCGCCACCAGGAAATCATGTGTTTCCTGTTCATAAATACCGTTGATGAAAATATCAAAGGCCAGGTTCTCCTGCAGATTGGGCAGCAGGTAACTACATTTGCCAGCTCCCTGCACCTGGAGATCACGGCCATGCTCGATCAGCCCCTTGAACAAGAGCCGGCTGAGACGGTGTTTTCCTTTAAAATGAGGCAGGGATCTGAGTAAAGATCCGGGTGTTGCTGACATATTTTCCTTTTAGGTTGGTGTTGGAAGGGTCAATTTTTTCTTCATCTGCTCCAGCCAGCTTCCATATACCCTTTCGGCTACAAACTCAGTGCCGGGTACCCTCTGGGGCCTTTTTAAATTTTCCAGGTCTTTTGTTTCGAGATGCTGAAAGTCTTTGGCAACCACGGCAGGAAGTTGCGCGCTGTCAAAACGATGCATCCCTTCCATGTTAAAACTGTACCACACATTCAGGCCGCAAACGTAATATTCGAAAAATTTATTTGGCGCGTTGTATACAAAATTTGGAATGGTACCCTTATACAGGATCAATCCGGCATCATACCTGCCAAGAGTACCGGGAAGGAGATCGTAACCAACCCCGCCCCTGAATTGGATATTGGAAACCTTCCGGCTCCTGATATAGTCTACCACGTCGTCAGAATAATTGGTAGAATAGATATCCCAGTAACAGAGATCCTCATGCCGGCAAACAAAATCTATCATTTCCCTGGCATACATGGTTTCAAAACTGAGCGCCCCTACATAAACAAACCCGATCCGGTTGTCGGAATGCCTGTTCACCTTGCGCGCCATGTCTGTCCAGGATGCCGGCGGGTAATTCGGAACAATCGCCTTCTGATCGGGGCGAAGGGTACCAACATCTGCTGAAAATCGGGTCATCCGCTCTTCATTGGTTTGCGAAACCAGGCTCGCCAGTGGATAGATCATTTTTTCCAGGCGGTGTTGCCAGCGTATCATATAGATCCCGCCCGCTATTTCACCGGGGCTCATGTATTCATGATAATGAATAAAGAGCGGAACCGAAGGCCGAACCCACTTCTTGTAGATACAGGCAGCGGCTGCGGAAAATGTTTCATAGTACAGCACCGCATCGGGTTTCAGGGTACGCAGCAAGTTCAGTGCTTTGCGATGAAACCTGATGTAAAAAGCGAGCCGCTGCCAGCGTGAAGCACGGCTGTTCCATTTCGCTACCCGTTCGATCCTTATTCCGGGAACGGAAAAGGGAACGAAGTCGCCTTCACCCTCTGTACTGATAACGGTTACCCTACATCCGGTATCCGAGAGGAAACGAAGAAAATTCATTACCGGCGGATATTTCTCAAGAAGATTAAAGTGGATCAGGCAAATGTGCACTGCTGAAAAATTTGTGAGGGGCGTTACTTCTTGACAAGATTATATACCGATGCCTTTATTTTTCGGAACAGAAATACCGGAAACAGCAAAGCTCCGGTACTCATAACAAGATATAACAGGTAAATGCGCAGGCGGTTGACCCAGTTGAGCAGCCTGTATTCTTCTACCCGCGGCGGGTGCATTCCCTGCATGATAGATACCGAGTTGGGAAAAGCCTTGTTCGACTTATAATCCAGGATCCAGAAAGGCAGGGTGGAGAAATATATTTTCCGGAAGATGGCGTATACCCATTTTTGAGAGCTGACTCCCGCATCTTTCAGTGCCGCTACCAATACATGGATCACCGACCGGAGGCCGCCGTCGGTTTTCCGGTAGTCCTTCCAGTTTTTTATCAGCACATCGCGGTAACTGTTGCGGTGGGCTTCTTCCAGTTGAATGTCTTTTATCACCAGCGGTTCGGCAATTGAAAAAAGACGACAGCCGCTTGACACCATCAATGCAGCCAGGTAAATCTGTGAATAGATACTTCCATCGTACTTATCGGTATTAAATTCAACAAACTTGTCTTTGCGAAACAATATTCCCCCCACAAAACTGAAACAGGAATAATATTTCAGAGCAACTTCCACACCACTACCGAGTACAGCGGTTTGAGTGGCTCTCCTGTATATTTCCTTGTTTCCGTCTTCGATGAAATTTGCAAATCCGATCTCGGGCATTTGGTGATCGGTGAGGAATTTTACCAATACGGCCAGGTCATATTGATCATTGATCGAGTCGTCATTGCCCACCACAATAATATAATCGCCGCTTGAGAGTTCAATACTCTTGCGCAGGTTGCGGTCATACCCCTGGTTTTTTTCAAACCGGTGATAGATCAGCGGAAATTTGTATTGAGGGATCAACCTTGCGATTTCTTCACTGGTATTATCAGTAGAGCAATCATCGCTGATCACCACTTCCAGTTTGTCATAGGTTTGACGGGAAATGATCTCCAGGTTCTTCAGCAAAAACCTGATCCGGTTATATTGAGGGATGCAAATGGAAATCTTCATTCAGCCATGTTTACAAGAGCACGGTTTCTTTACAATTTTCTTTTGAGTACAGCCGGGTTTCCGGCATAAGTACCGGCTTCGGTAATATCTTTTACCACTACCGCTCCGGCACCAATCACTGCACCGTCGCAGATGTCGACAGGCAGGATGGTAGCATTTGAGCCAATGGATACCTTGTTTCCGATAACGGTTTTTCTCCATCCGGCTGGATCGCCGGCAGGCTGGCCGTTCGAAAAGAGATCGTTCACAAACATCACCCCATGCCCGATAAAGCAATCATGGCCGATGGTAACTCCCTCGCAAATGAAACTGTGCGATTGAATACGACACCTGTCGCCGATGACTACTCCACGCTGGATCTCTACAAAAGGGCCAACAAAACAATGATTGCCGAGCCGGCATTCGTACATATTGACCGGCTGGATCAATCTTACGCCTTCTCCAAACTCAACCTCCCTGATGGTGGCCTGCTCTATAGTCGGCTTGTTCATAAGTTTTACATTGATGGCTGGCAGTATTCAGGATTGCCAGGATTTCAGTCGATCGGGATGTATGGCCAGGATGTTTCCCCAGATTCCATCGGGATGGGGATATGGTTTTGAAAGATCCTTTACGGGTTCCAGGTTTTGCAGCGAGAGTCCTGGAGTGCTGGCGCCTGTTTTCTGACGAAAGACCCGGTAGCCCTGTCCGTCAAGAAACTCCCCGACCTTTTTATCCTGTTCGGGAGTGTGCAATTCTATATAGAAAATCGGTTTTGTCTTTGCAGTCCAATGTTTGCTTCCTTCGAGCGCCATCGATTCCGCACCTTCAATATCTATTTTCAGGAAATCCGGAGCGGGGTTGCCTGCGTTGATAAAATCATCCAGCGAAACCAATGCCACTTTGATATCCGTTCCCGATTCACGCCCGATGCCAACCAGGCTTCCCTGTTTGTCATGAAGGCCCAGGTGAAAAACGGTTTCTCCTGATTGATTGCTGACCGCAGCCTGTACAATATTAATATTGGTAAATCCATTCAATTCGGCATTCTGCCGGATCTCTTCACAATTGGTAGGCAGGGGTTCAAAGCTGAATACTTTGCCGCCAGCTCCGGTGAGTCGCGAAAAAAGCAGTGAATGGATACCGTTATTGGCGCCCAGGTCGTAGATCACGAATCCAGGTTTGATCAGTTCCTGGAAGAGAACCTGGGATTCGGGTTCCCACCTGCCTACAATTGGTGACCAGCCGGAATTTTTGCTGACCCTGAATACAAGACCCTTCAATGGACCTCTCAGGATTTTTGCCTTGCTGCCCTGGGGCCAAAGGGAGCCGAGAATGGCGTTTTTGATCTTTGTTATCATATTCAGATAGTTAGGATTTCAGATATTGACGGAACAGATCATGCATTTCCCTGCTTCTATGCTGGTAGGAATATCCCGAAATTTCAGAGCGACGACGTGCGGCTTTTTTCATGTTCTCCACTTTTTCGGGATGATTCTTCAGGTAGCTGATTTTGTCTCGCAATTCATGGGTGTCGTCAAAAAAAACGACTTCCTTCATATCTTCAAAAAAACACTCCTGCTCGGAAGTACGGTTGGAAAGCATCAGTCCGCCATAACCCGGAATTTCGAAACTACGCATGTTGTGCGATTGCTCATCGAGATTTTGCTTTCGCAACAGATTGATAGAGGCCAGGGCGGTGGCATGGGCCGATTTATAGGCTTCCTCAAACAATGACCTTCCGGAAAAAGATTTTCGCAGCGATCTGTATGCGGAGGTGCGGGTTCGCCATTTGTCATCGCCGAATATAACCAACGACTCCTCATCCAGCCGGTGTAAAAAATTTGCCCTTTCGCGATCAAAGGTTCCAATAAAGATCAGTCTGCTTCTTAATTCCTTCAGCCATTCCTCAGCCGGTGTTTGAAAGGGGCGATTGTCGTAGCCGAAAGGGATCGTGGCTACAGCTACCTGGTATCTCTTTGCCAGTTCAGCAGAAACCGACCCTGCATAATTGATATAGAGATCGTACCGGCGAATACTTTCCAGGATATTCCTGTTGCCACTGCCTTCTGAATGAAACCGGAAAGGGTGATCCGGATTGTAACAAGCCAGCAGATGGGTGTGTTTTTTCAGTTCGGATATGGTTTCGGGAAACAATGTCAGCCCCTTGAATACCAATATCACATCATACTGCCTGCTTTGCAGATAAGATAGCAGCGACCGGTTGATTTCCTGAAAAAAGAAAGAAGGAACGATCTTATTGAGGACTCTGTTAACAGGGGATGCTGCTATTTTTTTATAATAGCCTGCCGTGATGTCGAAACTGTCGAGGCTAACCGGGAACTGTGAAAATCCGTCTACATAGAAATTTTCCAGCGCTCCTTTTCCAAACGCTCCGAGAAACAGGATTTTCATTGATCGGGGTATAGTCTTTTGATGAATTTAGCGGGCACTCCGCCGTACATACTGTTTGTCTCCAGCCTGCCTTTCACCACCGAATGGGCCGCCACGATAACGCCATCTTCGATTTCAGTACCCGGCAGCAGGAGGCAATTACGACCGATCCATACGTTATTTCCGATAACGATCGCGCGGGCTTCGTCCTGTTGTTGCGAAAAGGGAATGGCGGGATCGCTGTAAATATGGGTGGTATCACGAAGGCTGCTGTACTCTCCTATCATGACGTGGTTGCCAATGGTAATTGAATACTGACAGGACAGGATCGCTCCGTATGAAAGTGTAAAATAATCGCCGATGGTCAGGCGCGAAGTTTCACTGATTTCCAGGACCGTGTTGTGGTAAAGCGTAGCCTTTTCCCCAATTTTTACAAAATGCCCCAGTGAATTGATGTGTACCTTCCCCAACAGGTAATACACCCAGCACTTGGTAAAGTAGTAAAAGCGCCATCTGCGAAACAGATGCACTACTGCCCGCCAGGGAGTGCAAAGCACCCGGATTGACTTCCGCAGCATATCCACTGTTCCGTAACGCTGATAACTGTTTTTGGCCCGATCAACAATACCCATGTTAAAAAATGTCTTTTACAGACAATTTCAGAATGCGAAAAGAATGCCATGCTTTTCTCCATTCCCCTTTAAAGAGGGCGTGCTTGACAAGGGTTCGGACGTATTGCTTGTTCCTGAGTTTTAATATGGACTGCTTTTGCCCGTCAGTAAGCGGGCATGCCGGGTCGGCGAGCGCCTCCCTGATAAGCGGGAGGTTCATCATAAAATAACCTTTATCAATTCCATCCAGCCCTAACTTGAATTCCTGCCCTTCATGCTGGCGCCAGAATACCAGGGAAGGTGGTAGTTCGACAACCGGGTGCCTGGCCGCTAGTTTCAACCAGAGTTCCTGGTCGCCCACATATCGTTTGCCGCTAAACCCGCCACATTCTTCAAAACAACTCCGCCGGATCATTACGCCGGAAGGGCCGTAGTCGAGAATGCCATATTCAAAAAAATGACGATTGTATGCTTTCACCGAACTGAGGTAGATCGGGAAAGGCTCCATTGGAATATCATTCCTGGAACTGACTGCCAGTGCCGTATCGGGATATTTTTCCATGGCTTCCACATACACCTGCAAGCCATAAGGATAAATCATATCATCGCTATCGATGTATTTGAGATATCGCCCGGAAGCATAGGAAGCCGCTTTGTTACGATTGTGGTAGTCGCCGAGATTTTTCTCGTTCTGATACACTTTCACCCGTCCATCCTTTTTCTCATAGCTCCGGGCTATCTCCACTGTGCGGTCGCTGGAACCATCGTCAACCACTATCAATTCAAAATCCCTGAATGTGGATGACAAAACACTTTCTATAGCATCCTCTATATATTTCTCCCTGTTATAGGAAGTCATCAGCACACTGACCAATGGAGCAGACATTCAGTTAAAGATGATAAGGTTGAAAGGAATAAAAAACAAAAAAGGTCGCGTACCCTTACGCAACCAAAAATAGGATATGAAAGGAATAATTCTTCGTTATTTGGCGTGAACCCGGAAAGGCGCCTGCCTTCTCATAAGTGCGATTGGCACTTTAAGCTGAAACTCTTTCAGGAAGTTTTTGGCTGAAATGGCATTTTCAAAACCGATCAGTCCTGCGATGGATTTGAAATATCTGCCCCCAACAGCCGGTATTTTCTTTATACCCAATTTATGTATCTCGGATTCGGCCTGTTTGCAAAGCTCTGCGTATTGCGACGCATATACATAAATGAACTCTGCATAGTGCCGGGCCAGCACCTGACGGATCTTTTTGCTGTCTTCCTTTTTTAATATATGGTTCGCCTTGAGTATCAGCGAAAGCAGTCCGCCTTTGGCGTGCAGCATGCTGATCTGCTTGGAGAGGCTTCCGTTGCCCTGTTGCTTGCGGTAGTAATTGATTCCTTTCTGAGTATACACGATACCTGCTGATGCGAGCATGGCTCTGCAGAAATATTCGCCATCTTCATCCGGAGCGGGAGAAATAGTAGTATCCCATTTACCAATAGCATCCGACAACTGACGGGAAAGTAAAAAAGCGTTGGGCTGGATCATACCCTGTTTTCCATTCAGGCCATACAGATTCATCAGAAACTCAAACGGTTTATCGGTTGTATATAGGAAGTCTGTATCGATTTCATGTCCATTTGAATCGTCGATCACCTGATCGAAAACCACTGTACGGCAAACTGCCAGTTGGAAAGGTTTACCCTCCAGTGCTTCCACCTGCTCCTGGATCTTATCGGCACTCAGCAGATCATCGGCATCGAGGTATTGAATATATTCTCCGGTAACCTGTGCAAGACCGGTATTTTTTGCGGCAGAACATCCCGCATTGGGCTGATGAACTACTTTGAAACGGTTATCCGACTGATACTTTTGAAGGATCTCCGCAGTGTTATCGGTAGAACCATCGTTAACGATAATTATTTCCAGGGCTGAATAAGTCTGGCTGAGAACAGAATGAATCGTTTGATCTATGTGCTTCCCGGCATTGTAGGCGGGAATAATGACAGACACTAATGGACGGTTAGAGATGGGCATTTCACTACTAATTTGGATATTTGGATATGGATGGCCGGTGCAACTATTTAGCCATCAACACCCAATAACGAATCTTCCAGAATGATATTGTCCTTTATCCAGGTGAACCGGGGTCTTTGTAGTTTTCAAGGGGTCGGGAGATGCCAGAAAAAGCAAATTAGCTATTTCCCTGAAATCGTATGCGATCAAATCGGGATACTAATAATTTTCCTGTATTAACGGTCGGATATCCGCCATGAACAGGCAAAAAGAGCGGCCCTGTTGCTGCTTGATTTTTATACTTTTACCTATTTTTCACAGGGGAAGCAAGAAATGCACTCAGGATTGTCCTGAATTCAGAGGGTCGGGTAGGCTTACCGTACCGGATGGCCTTCCAGAAATCACCCCACACCCGCCTGTTGAATTTATTCCTGCTGCTGCGAATGTCACTGAGGTAAATCCTCGACCGGGACTTATCCAATACTTTTCTCTCCCTATCGGTCAAATCAATACTTCTTTCTATATAAGCAAGTATTTCCAGTCGCTTCCTGTTCCGGTCGGCTTCTGAATATCGACTCCAGAAACCCGAAGAATGGACGCGGTACATGGCCCAGCTTTCCGTGAAATAGTACATCTTACCCTTTTTCAGCAACAGGGTCATCAGTACCCAGTCGATCACTGGCGCTGTCTGAAGAATCTTCAGCTCCGAAGCTGATATGTATTTTCTCCAATATATGATGCTTGGGGTTGGCCAGGAATTGGTAGACAGCACATCATCAATGAATATCTCATTGGCCATGCCCTCATGGGTATAACGGGTGTATACTTCGTTTTTTTCGTTGATGCAGTCTGCATTGTGAACGCAGCCCACAAAGGCGGTATCTGATAATAATTTATTTATCTGCCCGCTGAGTTTATGTTTTGTCAGCCAGTAGTCATCCCCTTCACAAACTGCCACCAGGTCTCCCTCACAATGGGAAAGGGCGTCATACCAGTTTCCGGCAACGCCCAGGTTTTTTTCGCGGATCAGTTCTTTTACGGCAAAGCCATGAACATTATAGCGGGAGAGGGTTTGCCTGATGATTTCGGTGGTATTGTCGGTGGAGCAGTCATCTGAAATGATCAATTCTACAGGATAATCGATCTCCTGTTCCAGGATGCTGCGCAGGCACTGCTCCACATAGGCAGCATGGTTATAAGTGATAACGCAAACTGAAATCTTCATGCAAAAAAGGTTCAGGGTTCGGGTTCCAATTGAATGGAAACATACACTTTCCTGCCGGTTTCCGGGTCTATGAACCAGGCATTTTTGTATGCGCCGTGTGTAAGCGCTCTCAGCCTGTTGATCACGGTAGCATAGTCTGCCTTTTCCGAAAGGTCGATGGCACACAGGTTTCTGAAATCTTTTTTCAGGAACAGGTTGCCTCCTTTTTCAGGCTGGGTAACTTCATAATTATTCTGCAAAATGCCCGTAAGATTTTTTTGCAGCAGCTGCATTTCTACTTCCAGCACACGGTTGTAAATATCAAACGAAGTATCCCACACATGGTAAGGCACAAACTGCCGGTCGATAATGGGTCCGTTGTCCAGCTCGGCATCCATTTCATGTATAGTGGCCCCGATAGGAAGGCGGTGTACGATTGAAAACACCTGCGGATACCATCCCCTGTTAACAGGATTGTATCCGGGATGCACATTAATGCATCGTACAGCATTAACCAAGCTGGCAGGAAATAACTGGAAGCAATGCACAGAAATGATCAGGTCGTACTCAGCCACCAAGCGATCCACGGACTCCTTAATGATCACTTCTGCATTCCTGCCGTTGAAATCGGGATGATCATGTATGGCACTGGGTACGTGTGAGTGACAAAAAGTGAAAGACACTTCCCGGTATTCCGGCTGGGCTACCAGCTTTCTAAATCGGTCGTATTGAACAATATTGTCGGTAATGACCAGTACTTTCCTGAAATGGTACATCCTCAGCAGTTTTTTACGATCAGTTCGGCAATCTCTTCCATTTTGCTTTCTTCCAGTTTCCAGTAAAGTGGGAGACACAAGATCCTGGCAGACACATCTTCTGAATGTTTCATGGGCTGGTAAGTCATAATGGAGCGATAAGTATTGATCGAAGGGTAAAAGTATCTGCGTGGAAATATCGACTGATCGTTCAACACTTTCTCAATTTTAAGCAGGGTTTGCTCCGACTCGAATATGACCGGGAAATAACTGTAATTACAGGCATTGTCGCGTATCTTCTGAAAAGACAGGTTGCTTTTGTTTGCGAGCATTTCTTTGTACAGAAGGTATTTTCTTTTCCGGTCGGCCGCTACCTCATCGATATATTTCAGGTTAGCCAGTCCGAGCGCGGCATGAACTTCCGTCATCTTACCATTGAATCCGTCTTCTACCACATCTTTGGCATCGTTGTGTCCAAAGAAACGGATGCGTTTCAATTTCTCATGTAATTCCTGATCGCGTGCAATGCAACCACCTCCTTCAGCGGTGTTCAGTAATTTGGTAGCATGAAAACTGGTAGCAGAAATATCACCGTATTCCAGCAGCGGCTTGCCGTGGTAATTGACTCCGACCGCGTGGGCAGCGTCATAAATTACTTTAAGCCGGTGGCGGGCGGCTATTTCTTCAATCGCCTCACAATCGCAGGCATTGCCAAACACGTGAACAGGCATGATGGCGCAGGTATTGGGAGTGATCTTCGCTTCTATCAGCGAAGGATCGATGTTTAGCGTTTCGGGATCGATGTCCACAAAAACCGGCCGGCAGTTTTCCCAGATGATCGCACTTGCTGTGGCTACCCAGGTAAAGGGAGAGGTGATGATTTCGCCTTTCAGTCCCAAAGCCTTAATGGCCATCTGGATGGCAATGGTTCCATTGGAAACAGCCACAGTGTTTTTAATACCGGACCATTTGTTGAAATCATTTTCAAATTGCTGCACGAGGGGGCCGTTATGGGTGAGGATACCTCTCTCCCATACCCCGGCCAGCAATTCCGAGTATTCTTCGAGAGGTGGCAAAGAGGGCATGGTTACATAAACAGCCTTTTTCTTTTCTGCGATCATGTCAATATTTTTAATAAAACGCTTTTACTGATTGATCTCGTACTTCCTGTAGCAATTTTGCCTGGTTCAGCACAGTTTCATACTCCAATTCGAAATGTCCGGACTGGATGGTTTGGTAAAAATCTTCCAGCAGGTTCAAAAAATGATTATCGGGTTCTATGTTCACTTCTTCAGCGCCTTCTGCTGTTTCTATCCTGATAACCGGTGCTACGCCCGGTCCGGCTGTAAAAATGCGGTAAGCGCTCAGTTTTCCTTTCGAACCCCATATCTCCAGGTTGCATTGGTAAAAATTATCAAAACCATACGCCCCCTGAAAACCGATCGCCTGGTCGTCGGTCAGGTAAAGGCTTCCGTGTATGTCTACCTGTTTCGCCTTATCGAAAGTCATTGACGAGGCAGCCAGGGTTACCTTTTTTCCCATTAACAACTGGGCAATCTTCACTGTATAGGCACCAGCATCCAGCAAGGCGCCTCCTTCCAGTTCTTTTTGGTAACGGATATTTTTTTCATCCGGAAAAGGCGGAAATCCAAAAGAGGAACGAATATTCCTGACAGCTCCCAGCCTGCCAGCCGCGATTATCTCGCGAATGATCCTGAACTGGCGATGAAAAGCGAACATGAAATTTTCCCTGACCACCCGGTTGTTTTCCCTGGCAGCTTCCACGATTGCCAGAGCATCTGCATAACTGCCCGCCAGCGACTTTTCAATCAGCACATGCTTTCCGGCTCTCACCGATTTTACTGCCCACTCCAGGTGCAACGAAGTTGGAAGCGGCATATAGATGACTTCTATGTCTGGTCGGTCGAGGAGTTCCTGGTAGCCGGTGATTGCTTCTGTTTTGAATCTGCCGGCAAATTCCTTTGCTTTCGATTCCTGCCGGCTGGCAACTGCCGTCAACCGATAATGGGGTGATTCAAGGATAGCCGGAATCACCATCCTCGATGCAATATTAGCGCAACCCATCACTCCTATTCGCAGGCTCACTGTTTAATTGAATTGAATGGCTGAAATAAGGCTGCGTGCCTGGATATTCAGGAAATTATTAAAGCGGATCAGGTATTTCATCTGCCCCAGCGTGAGCCAGGTAAAATTATCCGGTACTTTTTCATCAAAACTGTCGTCTGCAAGAATGACCATGTTCCTGTTTTGTTCTTCAAAAAACCGGCCCCCTTCTTCCGACTGGTGCACATCATATATGATCTTGTCTTTACCCGCCGTAAGCACATAGTCCAGGAAGGGCGGTTTCTCCACGGCGGTACGATAGTTGCCCGTTAGGCATTGTACGGTGGGCGCCATCTCCACTATGTCCAGGTTGCCACATTCGAGTTTTGCCTGTACCAGGAAACGCAGCTTGCCATTGATATATTTTATGATAAAGGCACAGAGGCCTTCCTGGGCCGGTTTCAGCAAAGGCTGATCCCATTGCTTTACTTCCCGGTTTCCGATGATCACATGCACGGGTATTACACTGAAATACTTGTTATCGCGGTGACGGATGACCTGATCGGTGATGATCCAGTCTTTTACCTGCTGCAACGGAATCCTTTCAACCCACAATTCATACCGGCTTTTCAAATCCGTAAGCCAGGAAAGAGTTTTGTCAAATTCGTCGGGCGAGTTGCCGACCAGGCTGCTTTCGTACAAGCCACGGCCGATAGATCCGGCAGCATCCAGATAGTCGTTGATAGGAAATCCCTCCCCTCCATCATAAGGTATTCCGGAGATGACAGTGCGGGAGTCCATATTTACCACGTTTGGTCGGCGCATCATTTCTACGATCTGACCGAGCGTAAGCCACCTGAAATTCTCATGATCAGGCACTGGCTGATTTACCCGGATAATAATATTCCTGTTTCTCTTCCGCAAAAACCGGGACCCTTGTTCAGACTGCAGTTGATCAAGCAATACCTCTTTCTGGGCGTCGAGGAAATATTCCAGGAACTGGGGTTTGTTTCCTTTATGTACCTGGGTATAGTTGCTGCGGGTGGCCTGTAAAGTGGGCGAAAGCTGAACTTTATTGATATTACCGGGTTCAATTTTTGCCTGCATCAGAAAATACAGCACCCCGTCAATTTCTTTTGTAATGATACCGAGAATGCCTACTTCCGGCTGATTGATGATTGGCTGTTCCCATTCCTGAACCAATCCATAGTTTGTTTTAACTCGTACGCCGTCGATGGAAAAAAACTTCCCGCTTGCATGTCTCAGATTTCCTCTTTCTTCATCAAATAGCCATTGATCCAACTGGGAGAAGCCGGCAGTCCTGATCTCCACTTTCACGGAACGGTTCCTTTCTTCCAGCCAGTTGAGCACTTCCGAAGTGGTATTAAACGGGTTTTCTTTGGTAAGAAGGGATTTAAGAAATAGCTGTTTGGTATTCATGTATGAAGGGGGGGGTATTACCGGAAATTCCGGATGCCAAGTAACTGCTTCAGTTCATATTGCAGGATAAATGACTTACGCCTGATTTCATGGAGATGTCGCTTGTAGGTAAGTGCCACAGGCACTTGCTTTCCTATGTCTTTTAACAGGCGTTCAAAAAAATCAAGTATTACCTGGTTGCCCATCTCGGGGCGAAGATCGCGGCTGGTAAAGGGCTCTCTCAGGTATTGCAGGTACAGCTCATCATTGCGATCTACTTCTATGATCCTTTCTATAAAATCGTCGTCATTGCCGTAGTCGTGAAAACTTAAAAAGCTGTTGGTATTGAAATCCTTTCCGACCAATGGATTTCCCCAATATAAAGGAATGCTATTCTCTAACATGGGCTCCAGGATCTTCTCGGTAGTATAGCCGGGATAGGATGAATTTTCGAAAGCCAGTGAAAATTTGTATTTTCTGACAAAGGCACGCTTGTCTTCCACCGGGCCGCCGATATTGTTCAGATATCTTCCTCCCGAATCTACCTGTTTGTATTTACTGAGTTTCTCAAAAAACCTGATCCGGCGTTTGGAGTGAGGGTTTGACACTACCATATTGCAGAAACCAGACTTGGAGGCCAGGATGCTTTCGGCAGACTGGCCTTTGTTCATCAGCCGTTCCAGTTCTCCATTGCAGTACAATACGTAAAGTGGAATGCGCAGATAGTTATCACGGGTCAAATAGTCGAAGCCGATGGCATAATCACAGGCCGTAAAGTCGGGCCGCATGTTTTCGGGAGTAAAGAAGAGGCGTGTACAGTTATACCCGAGATATTTATTGCCATAACAGGAGTAGATGAGCAGGTCCGGGTTTTCCGTTAACTGCACATCATAAACAGTTGACAGCAGGTTATAGAAAAAATTATTGGCGGGATCGAAGCCTGCCGGCCAGAAGTCCACAAAATTCAATTTCAGTACAGGTTTCATGATCCACCCTATTTTTTCACGAACAAAACATTACCCATATCAGCACCCTGGGGGATTGCTTCCATTTCAACGCGAAACCCTTTTTCTTCCAGCCATTTTCTGAAATCCTTGTACAAGGGCGCGTTTTCATAAGTCTTCTTCAGGCTCACTTCTGTATGAATGGCCTTAACCGTAGGCAGAATTTTGGACGACGCTTTCAGCACTTCCAGTTCATGCCCCTGCATATCGAGCCAAAGAAAATCGACATGATCAATATTATTACGGGCCGCCCATTCATCGAGGGTCAGCGTTTGTACCTCTATCTCTTTTTCAAAAGAAACGTCTGCATGATCGGCAAGATGCTCGGCTGGCTTTTGTAAGGAGCTGGAGGCATCTGACCCTCCGGAACTTACATACATCCTGGTGATGCCGGTTTCGCTGCTGAGGGCTATGTCGAAACAGCGAATATTGGAGTACCGGCGGGTATTGTGTTTCAGAAAAGAGTAAATCTCGGGAACGGGCTCAAAGCAATGCACTTTGGCTGTTGGAAACATACGCGCAAGTTCTACGGAATCGGCTCCGATATGCGCACCGGCATCGATCATGATGGCGTTCTGGGGTATGAATTTTTCCAACTTGTATTTGGGAATGATCTCATCTCCGCCCTTGGTCCAGCCCAATTTTTGCTGAAGCAGGAACTTGATCTCGATCCTGGCCTTTAAGAGTAATTTGTTAAGCAGGTTCATCAATGCTGGGTTGTTGGAAGAATATAAATAATATCATTCGCTACTGTCAGGGCATAATCGCTCCTATGCCTTTTTACCAGTTTCCGGAGTTCAGATATCGAGGGGTAATCGTTGATACCCAGAAACAGCCTGGCATCGTCGATCATGATCACATGCCTCAGCGGGCTCTTGAAGATCAGTTTCAACTCCTCTTCTACGGGAGTATCTTTTTTGCCCCGGCCGGTTTTGATGTATTCGTCGCCAAGGAAAAATTCCGATGAATAGTGGCCATCCAGCCAGAACAGAATTGGTTCATTGATCTGGGGAATCAGGCTGTTCAGCACTTCCGCGCTATCGCCCTGGATAATGGTAACGTTGCTGTCGTTTGCAAATCTCTGTTGTGCCTTGCGTGCCAGCTCCTCAGCCAGTTCGATCGAATAGACTTTCTTAAAGATATTTTTAAAATACTCAACCGTATCGCCAATAAACGTTCCGGTTTCTACCAGTACCTGCACACCATATTTTGCTTTATGGTCTTTTATCTGCTGCCTTTTGAATTCGTAGGTAGGTCCTTCCTTTTCCTTTACAAAAATCCTCCTGAGCTTAATTCTTATTTTATTATACAGTTTCATTGAAAGTAAGTTGAATAATAAAAGCAAAACGATTCAGCGGACAACCAGGTCAGCTCCCGAACATCTTTTTCAGTTTAAACTTCACCTTGTCCATGAATCCGGGCTTGGCAAATGATATCTGGTTGATTCTTTGCTGACCATTTTCTATTACAATCACATCCAGTTTGCCATAATCTTTGTTCAGAACCGCTTTGTCGGCTGCAACCGTACTGTAGAAAAGGTTACACCCAATAGTCCCCAGGTAATGATAACCGGCAGGCAGGAGAATATCTTCCAGGCCCTTTTTATGCTCTTCGTCTTTGTACTCTATTACAAAAACCCGGGGTTTATACTTTTTCAGGTCAAGGCCCGACAATGCTTTTACTTCATACCCTTCGATATCCAGCGATACGAAGTCAATGGCAGTGGTATTGAGTTCATCAAATATGGTAGTCAATGTTTTCATTTTCACCTGCTGTTCTTCGAAACCGGTGAAAAATTCCTTGTAATTTTTCTCCCACCTTTCTTCTTCCTGTTTATCGAGGGTGGAGAGACTGCCAATCTTATTGGCATAGAATGTAACCTGGTCTACATCTTTTTCACCGACGGCGCAGTGCACGATAGAAGCATGTGGTCGGTTCTTTCGCAGCTCCTGAATAAAATCCTTATGGGCTTCCACACAAACTCCTTTCCAGCCAATATTTTCGAAATAATAAGTATTGCTGAATTCGATGCCATCCAGGCAGCCGATCTCTACATAATACCCGTTTTTCTTACCTCCGAAAATTTTGTCGAGCAGGAAATCTTCACCATGCTGACCATAGAATTTTGTCATTTTCTTTTGTTTTATATTTTATTGATAGTCCAGGGAAGAGACAGACAAACTTTGCCCCCAGTATACTGGCCGCTATAAGCTTTATTGTAGTTACCTGTTTGTTCAACACCGATCCTGATAGCCAGGTCAAATGGAGGCAGCATCCTGACCGTATGAATACCAAACAGCAGTTTTATGTCATAGGTGGTAGGTGCCAGTATGTTGGCCGGCACTACCATTTTTGAAGTGTACCTGCCGGGCTCCATCGACATGATTCCTTCGGTATTTTCATCATGAAAACTGCGGAAGATGGTTGACCCCATATCATCACAAAAATCCACAAAAACCCGGAACCCCGTTAGCCTGGAACGGAGTTGATAGGTGATGTAAATCTCCAGATCTTTTCCGTTGACCACATGGCTGGTGATTTCCCGGTTTTCCTGAACCAGGCTCACCGATTCCAGCTTAAAATCTGCGTCGCCGGGCATGTCTCTGATCCTGGCTGCCAGGTCAGCATAAGAGGTATATGCTTCGCCGGCATTCATGTATTTTTCTACGGTTGCCTCGATGCTGTCTTTTAATACAATTTTTCCGGAAGACAGATAAATACCTTTGTTGCAAAGATTTGATATGGCCTGGATATTATGGCTGACAAACAAAACGGTTCGGCCTTCGTTCTGGCTCACGTCCTGCATCTTGCCCAGGCATTTTTTCTGAAACTGAGCATCCCCCACCGCCAATACTTCATCCACAACCAGTATTTCAGGTTCCATATGAGCGGCCACTGCAAAGGCGAGCCTCACATACATGCCGCTGCTGTATCGTTTTACCGGAGTATCCAGGAATTTTTCCACTTCAGCAAAATCGACTATCTCATCAAACTTCTTTTTGATTTCTGTGCGGCTCATACCCAGTATGGCGCCATTGAGGTAAATATTTTCGCGGCCGGTCAGTTCGGGGTGAAAGCCGGTTCCCACTTCCAGCAGGCTGGCCACTCTTCCGTTGATGGTTATTTTTCCTTTTGTCGGCTCGGTAATGCGGCTCAGAATCTTCAGTAAAGTTGATTTGCCCGCGCCATTTCTGCCGATGATACCCACGCGATCGCCCTCCTCGATAGTGAAATTGAGATCTTGCAGCGCCCAGAATTCTTCTTTTGTAACCGTTTCCTTTGGAGACCGGCCAAATCTGAGCATACTTTTGGCCCGATTGGTCAACACATCCCTGAGTGCGGTATATCTTTCCTTCGCCTCGTGAGATATGATAAACCTTTTAGAAAGGTTTTCGACGGTAATGATTGTACTCATGCTTTAGATATTATCCGCAAAACTTTTTTCCGTTCTTCTAAAATACCAAACCCCCAGCCAGAGAAAGAAGAGTATGATTATCCAGGACGTGATAAAGGCAGGCCAGTATATGGGATCTCCAAGCAGGCACCACCTGAAACCATCTATTACTCCCACCATTGGATTAAGCGAGTACCAGAATTTCCATTGTTCTTTGATGACAGAAGTACTGAATCCTACCGGAGTGATGTACAACCCGAACTGCACGATAAACGGGATGATGTATCGGAAATCACGATACTTTACATTCAGCGCAGTTACATAGAGCCCTACCCCGAAGGCGGCCAAAAATGCCATCAATATAAAAAAGGGCAATAACAGGATCTGCAGCGGCGGGAGAAACCGATAGAAGATCATCATGATGATCATCAGGCCAAAAGAGATGGCGAAATCTACCAGGCTCGTAATGACCGAACTGGCAGGAACAATCATCCTCGGAAAATAGACCTTTGAAATCAGATTGGAGTTTACGATCAGGCTGCTGCTGGCTTCGGTAAGCGCGTTGGCAAAAAACTGCCAGGGCAGCATACCTGCATAAACCATGAGGGCATAGGGTGCTGCCCCTTTATAGTCGAGGTTTGCCACCCGTTGAAAGATGATGGTAAATATAATAGTGGTAAGTAGCGGGCGAATGATGCTCCAGGCCGCCCCCACAACGGTTTGCTTATATCTTACCTTGATATCTCTCCAGCTTAGAATATAAAACAGCTCCCGGAATCGCCACAGGTCTCTCCAATAGTTCTTGGCGCTTTTTCCAGGTTCAATTACGATTATGTCTGCCATCTCTAGTTAGTTTGCCCGGCTGTCTGACTAATGCAGAAAACCCAGCAGGTTTTTTTGATATTGATCGAACCCAAAATGCATCAGCATTTGCTGCTGCAGCTCGTGCCCCGACAAAATTTGTTGGTTTTCCAATACGCTTTCGATGCCTTTTGCTATACTCGAAACGGAGTCAGGATCTACCAGTGTTCCCAGTTCGCCCTGCCTCAGCGCATCCACGCTTCCGTCGCGGTTGCCGGCTATTACCGGCAGCCCGCAGGCCATTGCTTCGATAAAAACAATGCCAAAACCTTCCTTTTTGCTGGGCAACACAAAAACATCACTCAGCAGGTAGTGATCGGTCAGTTCCCCGTCTTTTACAAATCCCAGGAGCTGAACCTTTCCTTCAAGATGAAGTTCTTTCACCAGTTTGCCTACCATTTCAATTTCCTGTGGATCTCCCTTCCCCGCAATCAGGTACCGCGTACCGGGGTGCTTCTCCAGCACTGCTGGCAATGCCCTGATCACCTGGTCATATCCCTTATACCCTTCCTTATGGTTGAGCCTGGTGAGCGAAAGAAGTATTTTTTCACCGGGTTTTACCTGGTAGCGTTCAGTCAGATAGGCCGGCTTGTTGAACCGAACCGGTTTTACGAAATAAGGGTCGATCGTATTATGGAAAAGAACAATTTTGTTCGCGGGCACCTGTTGAAGATTTACCAGGTTATCCCGTGTAAATCCGCTCACTGTCCATACCTCATCGGCCATTTCCAGGGCTTTCTTCCTGGTACCGGTAATGGGTTCCATGGCTTCTATTCCATGAATAATCACAATCAGTTTCCTTGACGGGAACAGCTTTTTGATACCCACTCCAACGGGGGCCAGGTTAATATGACCGAGAATGATCGTATCGAACTTTCTGGCGTGGAAAAGCTCTCCCAGTACAAAAGAGATCTTACGGCTCCGGTACCCTTTAAATAATAAAGGATTTATATAACGCTCGTCAGGTCGGTCATCGTGTAATGCAGCCGCCGCAAATTTGCCTTTTCCGGTCTTTGCCTGGTCATCAAGCACTTTCAGAAAGCATTTATTGAATTTTTCAATGCCTCCCGTTTGTGAAAATACAGTAAGCCCCAGGAAAAGAATATTGTCTTTCATAACTCTTGGCAGATGAATGATAAATTAACGTCTGCCAAGTATTCTTTTCAGCAGGCTTCTCCTTTTGCGGGGCTCTTCCTTCTCAAAATAGTCGGACCCATAGGTGTTGGAAGCGTAGCCGTAACCGTATCCGCCATAGCCGTAATATCCTCCATAACCGTAATATCCTCCATAACCTCCTCCGCTGATATTGACATCATTAACGATGATAGACAAAGCGGGCAGCTTCTGGTTTTTATACAGGTCATCTACCAGGTGTATCTGTTTCTTGAGCGTGTAGTTGTGACGTACGATATAAATAGCCGCATCGGCAAACTGTCCCAGTGTAATGGCATCACTCACCAGGCCTACCGGGGCAGTATCGATGATAATGGCATCGAACTGTTCTTTCAGCTGCCGGAACATTTCCGTTATGCGTTCATTCAGCAGCATTTCGGATGGGTTGGGCGGCACCGGACCGCAGGGTACTACAAACAGGTTGTCGCTATCGGGAACGGGATAAATGATATCGTTGATGCTGGCCGATCCTACCACAAAATTGGTGATGCCACGGCGTTCTTTCAGCCCGAGGCCTTTGAGGATTTTCGGTTTACGGATATCAAATTCAAGAATGACTGTTCGTTTTCCCGAAAGGGCGAGTACAGCTCCGAGGTTGGTACTGATAAATGATTTTCCCTCGCCACTGAATGAAGAAGTGATCAGGAACACCGGCTTGTCTTTCTTGGGCAGAATATATTGAAAATTGGAGCGAATGATTCTGAACTGTTCGGCCAGGAATTTACGGCTGTTCTTGGTTACCACCAGCGTATCGGCATCTGCGGCGTGTCCGATTTCTCCAAGAACCGGTACAGATGTGATCTGTTGTATTTCCTGTTTATTCTTGATTTTGTCGTTAAGATATTCCTTCAGAAAAACAACCCCCACCGGGATCCCCATACCAATCAGGAAGGCGATGATATAGGTGGCCTTCTTGTTCGGGCTTACCGGGGCTCCCGACGCCATCCCCATCTCAAGAACTTTGATATTGGAAATAGTGGACGCCGAAGAAATAGAGGTCTCCAGTTTCTTTTGCAACAGGAAAGAATACAATTCCTGCAACAGGTTTCTCTGCCGGGTTACTTCCAGCAATTGCTTTTCCTTTGAAGGGATCCGGCTGATGATTTCATTGTACTGCTTATTCTGCTGGTTAAGCTGGCTGATTGCCATTTCGTGGGTGCGACGAACATTACTGAGGTTTTCAATCATGTCGGTCCTCAGCTTTTCAATCGCTGTTTCCAGGTCTTTGATGACCTGGTTGCCGGCAGGAATGGTTTTGAGGCTGGTCTTTTTTTCGAGCTGTAGTCTGTTGAACTCCGTTACCTGTTGCATAAGGCTCTCTTCCCGGATGCCCAGCAACGAGGGTACAATTTCGCCGGCATTTCTTCTGTCCTTGAGGTAAGCGCTCATGTAATCGATGGCTTTTACCTGCAATTGTTCTTCGTTGATGCCC
The DNA here is from genome assembly GCA_964605065.1 of uncultured Chitinophagaceae bacterium. Taxonomy (GTDB): domain Bacteria; phylum Bacteroidota; class Bacteroidia; order Chitinophagales; family Chitinophagaceae; genus Endoryza. Next base: position 21,776 of record CAZSAQ010000004.1, on the reverse strand, counting down.
TTGTTGGACTCCGCAAAGTTTTCAAAATAGATTTTGGATTGTTCACCCGCGTCGAAAATTTGATTTTTTTCGCGGAAATTCTGCAGCCCTCTTTCAACATTTCCGAGATCTTTCTGAACGGTATCCAATTGTTTGTCGATGAAAGAAAGGGTATTGGCAGCCATCTCTCGTTTGTCTTCCAGCGTGGCTGTCTGGTACTCCCGCATGTATTCATTTACAATATCGGCCCCCAACTGAATATTGTCTGTTTCATAAGAAATGTTCAATACGTTGGTGAAGTCGTTGGCCAGGCCAACGGCAATGGTTTTGCTCAGCCCTGCCGCCATTTTTTCCATTGGCTGCCAACTGATGGAAAATTCATTGCTGCCATATAATTTCAGGTCTGAACCCACATCCACCAAGCGGAAAGAAAGGGTGGGAAATTTCACCACCTGGCCGTATTGATATTGCGTGGTTTGTTCATTGATCAGGTAATAACCCGGCGTCATTTTTACGTTTACAGAAAATCCGTGGCTGGAATCGGCCAGTTGTACCACTTCAAAACGGAACGGATAACTGTTAGGGTGCAGAACCGAAGAACGGAAGGTACCCTTATTGATGACCGTAGTTTGCAAACCCAGTTTACTGATCACGCGGCTGGCTATTCCCCTGGATTTGATGATCTCGATTTCATCATTGATCTTGTTGGCACTTTTCATCATGAAGATATCGTCGAACTTGTCGTTACTGCCGCTTCCATACGAAGAGTTGTTCGATACGAGCAGTTTACCCGATACCTTATAGATCACCGGCGAGTACCTCAGCTTCAGATAGGCAGCTGACAACAGGATCACCAATGAAAGTATTACCCAGGGGAAGTACGGCAGGTACCGAAAAACGATCTCCCGGGGGGTCAACCCTACTTTTTTATCTTCCTGTAACGTAACAATTTCTTCTTGCATAAAATGGGTTCAGTCTTTTTAGTGAGCAAGCTGCATTAACGTGTTAAAATTACAATGGTGTTGATCAGGATGGCTGTGGCACTCAGGATACTGGTGGCAATAGCCACATTCCGCTGTGTTACCTGGTCGGTGGCAAATGATTTTTTCTTGATAGCCGGAACTACCACCACATCATTGTGCTGCAGAAAATAGTTAGGGGAATTCAGGATATCGGTCTTAGATAAGTCTACGGGTATCAATTCGCGTTTATCGAGATTTTCCCGGATGATCAGGATGCTGTCTCTCTGGGCATAATCTGCAAAATCGCCGGCAAGGCTGATCGCCTGCAGAATGTTGACTCTTTCATTGGGAATACTAATAGACCCAGGCTGCTTTACTTCACCAAGTACCGATATTTTTAAATTGAGAAACCTCACGCTGAAATAGGGGTTCTGCAGCAGGGTATCTTTGAGTTTCGAATTCAGCAAACTGATCAGTTTTTTCTTGGTCAGCCCTTCTATGTGAAGTGGCCCAAGACCCTGGAACAGGATATTTCCATCTTCATCCACTTCGTATCCGGCGGTACCGCCGCCGGTGCCACTGTTAGGGCTCGAAGAACTGCTGGCGATAATCGGCTGGTTGTACAATTCAGTGGCCTTGGGATTATCGCTGTACACCACGATACTCAGCAGGTCACCCTTCTGGATAATCGCTTCGGGAGGCGTTAGGGTACTTATGGTTTTCAGATCCAGTTTAGTTTGAAAGTAAGTGAGTTGTCGGGTGTCTTTACAGGAGCTAAACAGGGCGAGAACAAGCAGGGCTGCCAACCAGGAATGAAGGTTTTTAAGCAGTTTGGTTTTAATCATTTCCCGTTATTTTTTTTGTTTTTACAGATTTTAGAGGGAGCACGCTCACATTGCTTCGATCCAGGCTGGCTACCAATGTAAAGCCGATACTGTCGATTCTGAGTTCTACCCGCTTTTTCATCACTTTAATTACTGTTGCCTCTTTGTCCATGAATAATCCCTGATCGATTTTTACTTTTGAATTTACCGCAATGGAAACGGGTTTTACTTCCAATACCTTGTATTCACTCAGAAATTTCTTTATATTTTCTATTTCTTTGTCCTTGATCAGGGCCGGTTTACCCAGCCAGTAGACAAAATTGACCACCCCTGCCACCATCCTTACATTTACTTTTTCACTTTCGGCAATCTTCACAAATACATACGACTTGAACAATGGCTCCTCGATGGTCTTGATTCGATCGCTCCATTTTCGCTTTACCCTGTTGATAGGACAGTACGATTCAATTCCCTTTTCCTGCAGCAGCGAATGAACTTTTTTCTCCCAACGGGGCCGAGTATAGATCGCATGCCATCTCTTCCTTTCCATTAATACCTATTGTTTCAAAGACAGAGCTTCGCCTGCTCAGTTACAATACTTTTTTATAACTGATTGTGATAAAAAAACTTATGCCTTTCCGGCCAGTAAACTTCCGGAAAAGAGAAAAGGGTATAAGTGAGACTTATGAAGTACTCCTTATACCCTTCCAATATTATAATGTGTGTATAGCTGTTAGCTTTTTCACAGGATGTTTTGACCCAATTGGGAATAAATTCTGGAATTTCCGCGTCCATCCTTTTACTCTTCGCTGACTGATAAAAAATCCGGCCTCGTACTTCTACTAGCGGCAAACCCTGAATCAGGTGCAAATATAGGGGATTTTTGATCCGAACAATGTTTTTCTGGGAGTGAGAACTTCCGTTAAAACAGGCTAAACCAATAAATTGAATATTAAAATCGGGTAAAATCGACAGGGTTTGATTTTGCCAAAAGAAATGGGTTGTTTTTGTATTAACTTGTCTTTTTAACCCTACTAACTTGAACAAAAGATACTATTCACTCGACGTTTTTAGAGGTGCTACGGTCGCACTCATGATATTGGTCAACAACCCGGGGAGCTGGGAACATATCTATGGCCCGCTCGAACACGCTCCCTGGCATGGCTGCACCCCTACCGACCTGGTCTTTCCGTTCTTTCTCTTTGCCGTTGGCAATGCCATGGCCTTTGTGATGCCCAGGCTGGAAGCTGCCGGAACCCGTTCATTTCTCCTGAAAGTGACAAAAAGAACCCTGCTCATCTTCGCTATCGGCCTTTTTCTCAACTGGTGGCCATTTGTAAAATGGAGTGGTGATCAATTGGTATTCAAGTACTGGGTAGATCCTAAAAATCCGGAAAGCGGTATCCGTATCCTGGGGGTTCTGCAGCGGATCGCACTCTGTTATTTCTTTGCCTCCCTCATTGTGTTTTTCCTGAAAATCAGAGGCGCTTTCGTTACAGGAGCCATCATATTGCTTTTTTACTGGATACTGTGCTGGTTTGGAAATCCTCAGGACCCCTACAGCCTTGCCGGATGGTTTGGAACTGATATAGATAAAAAGATCCTGGGCATACCGCATATGTACAAAGGCGAAGGAGTGGCCTTTGATCCCGAAGGTCTGATGAGTACCCTGCCGGCCATCGTACAGGTATTGTTCGGCTATTTTGTTGGCAATTACATACAGCAAAAGGGAAAAACCTACGAAATGCTGGCCAACCTGATGGTCGTGGCCTGCCTGCTGGTATTTACCGGCTTTGCCTGGGACCAGGTTTTCCCTATTAACAAAAAAATATGGACCAGCTCCTACGTATTATATACTTCCGGTCTGGCGGTTTTTACATTGGGAGTGGTGATTTACCTCATCGAATTCAAAGGAAGAACCGGCGCCTGGAGTCGCTTCTTCGATGTATTTGGCAAGAACCCGCTCTTTATATTTTTCCTGAGTGGCTTTCTGCCGAGATTACTCTCGCTGCTCAGATGGCAGGAAGGTGTAAAACCTGATGGCGCAAAAATATACAACAGCTCCCTTCCCTGGTTTTACAACCAGGTGTGTAAACCTGTTTTTGCCTGGACCGGCAATCCCAATAATGGCTCCCTGCTATATGCTTTATGTATGGTTACGTTCATGTGGTTCGTGGCCTGGTGGTTGGATAAAAAGAAAATCTATGTAAAAGTGTAGACGGAAACCAGTTGAACTTTTATTGACATATAGTCCCGTCCTGCAAGTGAGAAGGCGTTTTGAAACATGGTCTTGCTATTCGCGAAATTTTATAGTACGCCTATCCGGTAATTCTAATCATTTCCTAATCTCCCCTGATTCCTTGAGGCGCAGTTGCACATAGCTGGTTTCTATCTTCTCATTCATTGCTACATTTTCGTATGTAATTATCAGAAGCTTCATTTACATTGAAAATAATAATGGTTTTTACTTATTAAAGACTTACTGGTCTGGGATTTGCTAAAATGATCTGGATTAATTTCTCAGCATTTCTTCTTATTAAGAGCAGGTTGCCTTCATATATATAAAATTTTTTTTTTGAAGCGCCGTTAAACTTCGAGCCTTATACCTTTTCGAAAACTTAAACCGCTTACCTACATGAACTATTTTATTACCTGCCTGGCCGGCTGTATGTTTTTGCTGGGTATCGGTCCAACGGCACAGGCACAGGTTACGCTTTCCACTGTTGCTACCAATGCCGGAGGTAATTCATTTCAGGACGATCAAATATTAATGGAATGGAGTATTGGTGAAATGGTTGCCGTTAATACTTCTATTGAACCCACATTGATCGTGTCGAAAGGGGTGCTGCAGCCACAGCGCATCAGAACTGCAAACAATGAAAATAATTTTGACCTCAAGTTGTATCCGACCATTACCTCTGGAAACAATTTCTGGATTACTGCAAGGATATCGCAACCTTTCACGGTACAGGCTATAGTATATAACCCTGCCGGGCAGTTGTTGTCAAAGAGTACCATTTCTGCAAGCCCTTTTTATCCGGTAACCGGTATAACTCTTCCTCTTGCTTCCCGTGCAGAATACTTTGTTGAGATAAGGATTCTTGCCAGTGACAATTCCTCCATCACGAAAAAGACATTCAGAATTCAAAAAGTTTAATTAAATGACTAACTGCATTCCTCGCAAGGCCTGGTTTTTTGTAGCGACCTTTTTTTGCTTATTACTTTTCGTCGGGCAAAGCCAGGCACAATCTCCCCTTCAATTCAATTACCAGGCCATAGCCAGGGATACCAGGGGTATTCCGATGGCGATGAAAGAAATTACCATTCGTTTCAGTATACTCGACCAGTCGGCTTCCGGCTCTGTGGAATATTCTGAAACCCGTAAGGTTATCACCAATCAGTTCGGAATGTTCACGGTCGCAGTTGGAAGTGACGGAGCACTGTCACACAGCGGTACCCTGAAGGACGTAAAATGGGAAACCGGGAAAAAATTTCTAAAGGCGGAGATCGATCCGACCGGTAGTAATAACTTCATCGACCTGGGAGCTACCCAACTGGTCAGTGTTCCTTATGCACTTTTTGCCTTACAGACTCCCTTTACCTCTTCGAGTGGTTTTAAGGGTGTTGCCTCCAATGGCGTTAGCGTGGAGGACTCGGTAGTGATGCTCGGTAACAAAGAAGGCGACAACAGAGCTGCCCTGTCCGATAACCGGGAAATACCCCTGAACGGAAAATCGGTTTCCTTTACCGATGGCGCCTCCAGGCTCGCCCTCTCCAAAAAAGGTTTGGAGATACAGCAGGATTCTGCAACCCTGGAAGGGGATATTAATAACAGCGGCGGCTACTTTCTGAAAGTTAACCCGATCTTCCCCAGACCAGACGCCGTTCCTTTTCTTTTTAACAGGATCGCGAACCGTCAAAACAATGGAACGACCTCTCCCAATGAAGTGGTGATGTGGGGTCATAACCTGGCTTCGGGAGGAGGGCCCTATATCAATGGTTTACCTGGTATCGGTTATTCTATCGAAAGCAACTATAAACCTGACCCCAGTTCCAGACTGGTGGAGAGCCACGAGTTTTATATTACCCCTGCCGGAAAACAGGTAAGACTGAAATCTTATACCATCAATACACAAAATGATGTAGTCGACTTTTATCATTCAGTGGATAATTTCTATCTGAAAAACCCAAGGTCGGGAGAAGTATTTTTCCGGATTGATAATCTTGCTGATAATCAACAGCAGCAGATCACTGCCAACCTGCTCAGGTTTGATCTGAACAGTACCAACAAACAGGTGCAGATCCAGACTACCATCCCGAAAGCTGAACTGATGTTCAATACCGGCAATTGGGGCGCGATCTACTTTCCGGGACTGATCATGCAGGATGGCGGCCTGCTACGTATAACCAATCATATGCTGGCCGAAACAGACAACCAGTTGAATATTGGAACTTCCGGAAACCGTTTTTTGAACGTATTTGGCCGCACTTTCAATGGCAGCAGGCTGGTACTGAAAGAAAACTGGAACGCCTATGAAAACCTTTCCGGCACATCCACAATAGACATCGAAGGCCTCCAGGGCTTCAATCAATTCAGACTTAGAAAAACATACACGCCTACCAGCAGCAGCGACTCCAATGGTAATACCGGTGATATGTCCTGGGATGACAATTACATTTATATCAAGACATCAACTGGCTGGAAAAGAACCGCTTTGACTAGTTTTTAATATACTGACTCAAAAACTTAGTTTGCCCGGAACGTTAAAGGATGGTCTTCTTGCGAGACCCACTTGCCAGCAGATCAATGCCCCTGAAGAGAAGGCATATAATAATATATAACAGCAGGATGAATATCAGCGAGAATTTGATGCGGGCCATATCGGAAGTAAGGTGTACCACCCAGCCGGAGGCTCCCTGCCGGAGGGTATAGATCATCCCGATATTCTCCACCACATCGCAAAGACCCGCCACCAGGGCCAGAAAAGAAAATATATTGCCCGCCTTGCGAAGGATATAATTTCCCGACAAACTCCCGATATACCGGCAACCGAAGAATAATGTACCGGCATATCCTAGGATAAAGAGAAAATCACCATAGATCCCATTCAGAAAACGAGCAATTCCTTCCGCCCCCCATACCCCCATCATGGCCGTGGCATTGTCGACCGTTTTAGCAATTTCAAAATTGATGATCTCTTTACCTGAAAGATTGTGGGTGATGAAACGCATCAGGAGATAGGCAATGACCGTGAGCAGTAAAAAATACCAGAACCTTTTTTTGACGAGTGGATCAACGACCGTTTCGCTTTGCATGGTAATGCGTAAATTGGTGATTGATGAATCCATACTAATTTACGTCTCTTCTGATTAACTATCAAAAAGACTTATGCGGCGATTACTGCAATGGCTACTCAAGAAACCTGTTACCTGGCTGGCCCTGAAACTGTCTTCTTCGCCCCGCAAAGAACAGGTTTTTACTTCTCTCAGCCAGTTGTTGATGGACATCGGGCAGGGCAAAGGAAAAGGCGGGGTTATCATTCCGTTCGAACTGGACAATGCCCGTTTTGTTGTTGTATCCGACCAGCACAAGGGAACAAGGGACTTTGCCGATGATTTCCGCCTGGCAGAAGGAAACTACCGAAAGGCCCTGGACTACTATTATCAGGAGCAGTTCACGCTCATCAATGCGGGTGATTGCGAAGAATTGTGGGAAAACACACCTGCCCAGGCTGTTGAAAACAACCGGGGAGTATTGCTGGAAGAAGCGCGCTTTCTGGAGGCAGGACGATACTATCGCATTTTCGGCAATCACGACCTGGAATGGAAATATGATTTTCCCCGCACTCTTTACCTGAAACCACTGTTCGGAGATAAACTAAAAGTATACGAAGGTGTACTTCTAAAAACCCGGTACGCTGAAAAAAACATCTCCATATTCATTACACACGGGCACCAGGGAGATCAGAAAAGCGATGGCAATCCATTCAGCACCTGGGTGGTGGCGGCGCTGTGGACACCCATCCAGCGATTCCTGGAAATCAGCATCAATACCACCGCCGATAATTTTGAGCTGGTAGACAAACACAACATCATGATGTACGAATGGAGCGCCACCCAAAGCGATCTCCTCTTTATATCCGGCCATACCCATAAGCCGGTTTTCGCGTCATTAGATCATATTGACCGCATCCGCAAAGAATTGGAAAAAGCAGAAAGGGAGAACAACCAGGCACAGATCGACTCACTTCAACAGGAGCTTGAAAACAGAAAAAAAGAATATGCCGGCAAGCAATTCCACAAAACAATGGCAAAACCCTCCTACTTCAACAGCGGCTGCTGTTGCTTTTCAGATGGCGACATGACAGCGATTGAAATCATGGGCGACTCCATCCGCCTGGTAAAGTGGCACGAAGAAAAAGGAGAACCTGTTCGAACGGTACTTGAATACAGTTCGCTGAGTTATGTATTGGAACAACTGGGATAGATGCAGGCGGTTTGCGGTTTACTGTTTGCGATTTGGAGGTTTAGAGATTGTTATAACGTTTCCAGAGCACAGTTTCTACATCTTTTAATTGCTACCAGGGCTTCAATACTTTTTAACCAAACAGCAAACCTCAAACAGTAAACCGTAAACCACCCTTGTATCATATTTTTTCTTAATTTACCAAAGACTAATACCAATAACTCTATGTATCGATTAAGACTGCTGCTTTTGACCCTGATTTTTTCGGGTCTGCATACCGCATTTGCACAACGAACACCCGTAAAAGGAAAATTGATTGACTCGCGTGACGGAAAGCCGGTTGCCGGCGCCTCGGTGCTGGTAAAAGCCACCAGGGCGGGTACCACTACCAACCAGGATGGCGAATTTACGGTGCAGGCAGCTCCGGATGATGTGCTGGAGATCAGCATGATCGGATATAAAACCATTACCATAGGTATTAATAGTCGAAGCTCTCTGACAGTTAGCTTTGAACGAAGCGGGGGCGAAGAGCTGACAGAAGTAGTGCTGGTGGGTACCCGCAGAAACGGGCGCGTGAAAACAGAAACGCCGGTACCCGTGGATGTGGTGAATGTGGGAGCCATTACTGCCACAACCGCCCGTACGGATATCACCTCCATCCTTAACTATGCCGCCCCGTCATTTAATTATAACAAGCAGAGCGGAAGCGATGGCGCCGATCATATCGATCTGGCCACCCTGCGTGGTCTTGGACCCGATCAGACTCTCGTGCTGATCAATGGCAAACGGAGACACCAGACCGCTTTCGTGGCCGTGTTCGGCACTCGGGGAAGGGGAAACAGCGGTACCGATCTGAGCGCTATCCCCCTCGGCGCCATTGACCGCGTTGAGATCCTGCGTGATGGCGCCTCCGCACAATACGGATCCGATGCCATTGCCGGTGTTATTAACCTGGTACTGAAAAAGAATACCGGTGTGTTTACCGGAAATATCGGCTACGGCACCTATTACGATAAAAAATACAATCCCGCTTCCGAAAAAGGATATCAGCAATATGTATATCATGGTCCCTTCGACGGCAATGCCATCAACTTCAATGGTAACTATGGAGTGAAGCTGGGAAACAATGGCGGCTTCATCAACTTCACTCTGAATTTCCTCGCGCAGGGCAAAACCTTCCGCCAGGCGCTTGATACCAACGCCAACAGCAAAGATTTCATGTACACCAATATTTACCGCCGCGCACATGGCGACGGCTCAGTGAAAAATATCGGCGGATTTTATAACCTCGAGGCCCCCCTCAATAGCAACACTACCTTTTATGCATTCGGAGGATACAACTATAAGGCATCTGATGCGTATGCCTTCACCCGCAACTGGTCGGCAAGACCAGACCGGTTCCCGACCAATGCCAATGGAAGCCTGGTATATGTTCCTTCGATCATGAAAACAACGCTGGACAGCGATACCTTCTACAATCCGCATATTCAAACATTGATCAGCGACCTCTCGACCGCCACCGGAATACGCGGTAAAACCTCCGGAGGGATGAACTGGGATTTCAGTAATGCGATCGGCAGTAACAATTTTCATTTCTATGGCGACAAAACATTCAATGCTTCCAAAGGTTCCGGTCAGACACACTTCGACGATGGAGGCTTTAACTTCATTCAGAACACCGTAAATGCCAACTTCAGCCAGGAATTCAACAAAACACTCAACCTGGCCTTTGGAGGCGAATACCGTTACGAGCGATACAAGCTCTTTGCCGGCGAAGAGGGCTCCTACAAAAACTACGACCCCCAGGGCATAAAAGCGAGCGGATCGCAGGGCTTCCCGGGGTATCAACCCAATGATGAAGTGAACGCCCATCGCTCGGTAATCGGGGTGTATGCCGACGCCGAAGTAGACCTCTCCAAAGAAATACTTGTTGACGGAGCCGTTCGATTTGAAAATTACAGCGACTTCGGTTCAACCTTCAATGCCAAACTGGCTACCCGCATCAAACTGGCTGACAACCTGAACTTCCGCGGCTCGGTCAGCAGCGGTTTCCGTGCACCTTCCCTGCAACAGATCAACTTCAGTTCCACATTCACGACCGTGCAGGGTGGAAATATTTCCGAAGTAAAAATCGCTCCCAACTATAGCCCCATTACGAAAGCAGCAGGCATTCCTTCCCTGAAACAGGAAAAATCAATCAACGCCAGCCTCGGCTTTGCCTGGAAGCCCGTATCGGAACTGAGCATCACCATAGACGGATATTATGTACGCATCAAGGATCGTGTGGTACTCAGCGGACAATTCAGTGTTGACGACCTTACTCTCGATCCTGCACTCATCGCGGCCATGCAGCAATTGAAAGTAGGCCTTGCTCAATTCTTTGCCAATGCTGTCAATACCGCCAACAGGGGTGTTGACCTGGTAATAGACTACAACAAAAGGCTGGGAGCAGGACAGAATTTCCGCGCCCTCTTCACTGGAAATTTCCAGTCGATGAAGATTAAAAAAATCAACGTTCCTTCCAAACTGGATGATACTCCCGAACATCGCGCGAATTTTCTGAGCGATCGCGAGCAGAAATTTATCTTAGCGTCCGCTCCCAAAACCAAATTCGCATTCAATTTCGAATACGGCATGAGCGCAGTTACCATCGGCACCCGGATCACCTATTTTGGAAAGGTGAATATTCTCGGTTATGGGGAAGATGGATTGGGCATCAACCCGCAGGTACCGTCCGATGCCGATCCGGCTATATATGTACCGGACAGTTACAACTACGGCGGCAAACTGGTAACCGATGTTTATGCCAGCGTTAAACTGAACAAGAATCTGAACGTTTCTTTCGGATCAGACAATCTTTTCAATGTTCATCCCGATCTGGGTATCAACCCCCTTGCACGCGGATGGGCATTTAATAATGAAACAGGCGGACCCTGGGATGCCGTTCAGATGGGTGGCAACGGCCGACGACTGTTCCTCCGACTCGGTTTCAGCTTCTGACCTTTATTCAATCAACTCATTTCTTCATTTTCATAGGAGGGATTGCCTGGCAATCCCTCTTTTTCTGTCTCTTCGTTTCCGGGTGAATGACTGCCCTCCTCCTCCGTTCCAAAAAAGTCCGTTGCCAGCATCGATCTGCTGTAGTTGTCAAATTCCTCCCGATCAATGTCGGGCAAACTGTTTCCTTCCCGTTCTTCCAGAAGCAGAATGATCTTCTCCTTATCCATCAGCGATTGCTCGAGCAATTGAATTTTCTCGTGAAGATGGCTGAAAGTATCTTCCCTTGCATACCCCTGTGCAGGTTCGGCAAAATAACTCTGCCCTCTTGGTATTTTTAATAACATATCATCCTCCCCTGCTACCAGCCAGGTAAGATTGAGGTCGGAATAATTCTGATAGATCCGCTCGAGGATATCCGAGCCAATGGTTCCCTTGCCCTTTCTCTGTTTGCTCAGGTAGCCATTGGCCACTTTACAGTTTCGCTCAAAAGAATAAGCGGTGATCTTTTTGTACTCCAGGTACTTCGTTAACCTGTCAATAATGCGCATACGAAATAGTTGAAAAATAAATTAATTGCTGTTGAACCAAATTCAGAATCTGTTAGCTAACTTGTTGTTCCAAATTTTACGATCAATATTCAAATACAGATGGAAATTCACCATGGTGTTTTTCTTTCTTTTTACTGTCTTTTTTCTTAATTGGAACCTTAACACTTTACTGACAGTACCACGTTAGCCAACCCATCGTAAAATAGTTCCGACATTTTTCATGTTCAGTTCATGAATCTCTATTGCTATGCGCGTGAGCCGCCGGGAGTGGTCAATGGTCTAATTGATTTACTCACTTAAAACTGTTTCCCATGAATACATTCGAAGGGTTACCGATCGCAGAATACCTGGAAGCGCTTCGTCAATCCGGGAAAAGAAAATATGCCTGGAAGATAATGGACGAATATTTCGAGTTTTACGGAGCCGACCGGCCTGCTGATATTTTGTGGACCATGGTCACGATTGCCATGAAATCAGATGCGGAAGAAATCGATGGCCGTCAAAGAGAAAATATTATATGCTTCTATGAGTATACTCTTTTACTCCTGGAAGCCGGCCATCACCTTTGCGTGATACACCGCAATCAGAAGTAGTTGAAAATGAAAAAGGCTCTTCGATCAATTTGTATTTACAAAAATCGAAGAGCCTTACCTCTAAAACGCTGCAAAAGCACTATTCCCCTCTCATTTCTTCTTTTCTCAGCTTCCATGATTTGTGCGACCCTCCGTCCATTTTTACGATGACCGGTTGAAAGGTGCCTGCAATATCCACGAGTTGGGTCTGCTGGTTCATCACTTCCCGGATGTCCTTATAGGCGAAGGGCGCCTCGTCCAATCCTCCACCGATCAATTTTACCCCATGCTTCAGCAATTCCTCTTTCATCGCCTTTTCGGTAATGGATTGCATGGCCCTGGTCCGGCTCATCAATCTGCCGGCTCCGTGCGAAGCCGATTGAACAGAAGCAGGTTCTCCTCTTCCTTTAACGATGAAGCCGGGAGCGGTCATGGAGCCGGGTATCACCCCTAACTGGTCTTTGCCGGCCGGAGTGGCTCCTTTTCTATGAACAATCAACTCTTCCCCGTTTACCATTTCTTTCCAGGCGAAATTGTGGTGGTTTTCTACCCTGCGAATTGGCTTTCTGCCCAGTTGCCTGCTGATCTTCTCATGAATGATGTGATGGCAGGCGCTTGCATAGTTGCCCGCCAGGTTCATTGCCATCCAGTATTCAATCCCTTCCTCTTCATCGAGTGTTAGCCAGGCCAGGTTAGAAATTTCACCCGGTAGTTTTCTCCGTGCCTTCGCCAGGCGGGTATAATGATTGGCGATCTGCGCCCCCAGCGCCCGCGAACCGGAATGCGACAGCAATCCGAGATACTGACCGGCAGGGATGCCTAATACCGGATCGGCTTCACTGATCGTTACCTTTCCGAACTCGACGAAGTGATTGCCGGATCCGGAAGATCCCAATTGTTTCCAGGCTCTCCCCTGCAGGTTTTTCAGCAGGGGGATTTGTCCGAAAGCAGGGTCTTCCATCACCGCATGGTTGGCCGACTGATCAAACTGCGCACCGCTTCCGAAAAGAGTTGCCTCGTTCAGCTCACGGGTGAAATAAGCTTCCCGGCGATTCAATTCGGCGGGTTCGATGTCATATATACTCAGGCACATCCTGCAACCGATATCCACTCCAACTCCGTAAGGAATGACCGCATTCCTGGTGGCGAGAACACCACCTATCGGCAATCCATACCCGGAATGGGCATCCGGCATCAAAGCACCTGCCACCGAAACCGGCAATTTGGCCGCGGCATACATCTGGTTGAGCGCAGAAGGTTCTATCTGGCTGCCACCATAAACGGCAAAGGGAATTCCCTCTTTGTTGAGGCTTATTTCCTGCCCGGCTTCGGGTTCGGCTGGAAGGAGCTGGCTGGCAATCAATGCCAGCACAGCATCATTCCGGTATTCGACCGGCGAAGCCAGCACCCGCTTCAATATATCCATTGCTTCCTCCTTTTCCACATGCTTGTAATTCCTGTGCATGATGTTCATGGCTATGCTGATCACCGGCCCTTCGGGATATCCGATTGAGCGAAGCTCTTTACCGGTAATTTTTAATTTTGCCATTGTTTACGTTTTTTGTGTCACGAATAATTGTTTCATTTGCTCGGCCAGTGAGCCGTTACCGGATACGGTAAGCTGGGTGATTTTCTCCGAGATCTTTTCCACGAACTCCATTTCCTTCAGTTTCAAAAGCATCGCGTTGTCTTCCATCAGCTTGGCAGTATTCAACAAACTTCTCGTACTGGCTGTTTCCTCTCTCCTGGTAATGATGTTGGCCTGTGCTTTTTTCTCGGCCATCAGTACCTGGTTCAGGATATTTTTCATATCAGCGGGAAGTATGATGTCTTTGATACCCGCTTCCCTGATCTCGACTCCGAGTTCCGGAGCGGTTTCAGCCAGCCATTCGACCAGGGCATTACCCAATTCTTCCTTTTTTTCCAGCAACTCATCGAGGGTGAGAGTGCTAACCTGGCTTCTCAAAGCGAGTTGGGCTGCTGCATATAAAAGCGCCTCATAATCCTTATTCTCCAATACCGCCTTCAACGGATCCATTACCTGGAATTGCAGAACGGCATTGATCCTCAGATTGGCTTTGTCCCTTGTGAGGATTTCCTGGCCGCTCACCTCCATCTGCCGGTTCCTCATATCTGCCCGGGCCACCTGGATGCTGACAGGGTTTTTCCAGTAGTAGTATTCTCCCGGATCCAGCAGTTTCCTGAGTTTTCCATCGACCAGCAGCATCGCTTTTTCGAAAGGTTCTACGCTAACGGTTCTTACAAAAGACTTGAGCGGCTCCTTTACCAGCAAAGAAACACTGAGGGCCGGGTCAATATCAATCCCTGTAATATCCGCCTTTATCAGCTGAAAATCCCTGAAGGATTTCCAGTAGGCATATTTACCGGTGGTTTCCACAGAGAGGAGCTTCCCGTCGGCAAAAACCAGCAGCAGTTCTCCTTCCTTCACCTCAACAATATGGAGTCTGCCGGAAAGCGATTCGCTTTTATGTACAATACTCCAGTCGACCGGCGGCACGAAAGGATACATCAGATCATAGACCAGCACTTCTCCGGTGAATATCCAGTAGGTTCCCGGATCGAGCACTTGTTTAAATACTCCTTTTTTGAAAAGCAGGCCCACCTGATATTCGTTGATGGTATATTTCCTGATAGTCATTTTTTTCAATTTTTTTTTGTGATCATTTTGTTTAAAACACGGGTACACAAAACAGCCACCCTCTTTACGGGAGCAGGATCTGTATCCGGGAGGTCGGCGCCCACTGTTGCACGACAAAATCGACAACCGATGTCCGCGGCTATTTTTCCGCCCGCAGGTAAGGAAGAATGTTGAATGCCGTTCCGATACCCGTGTGGAATCTTTTTTTAAGAAGCGATTCTCTTCTTTTGCCGAGCGATGCTTACTCATCCAGAGTTTGAGCCAGGATTCGAACCTGTATACTGTTTGCTCTTCCACTGAGCTACCGGTAAACCCGGGAAGGAGTTGAACCTTCGACCCAACAGTCATTGGTAGTATTTCTTCTTCATGCCGGCAGAATACAGACAACAACCGTTGCTGCACTACCGCGTCTTGGAGAAACGCCGGTTTACACCTGCAAGGGAAGAAAAACTGAGTTTAATCAATTTAAGCGGGGCATTCCATTAGCTTTCTTTCAGTCACTTATTGAACAAGTCTGTTTGCGCAGCTGGAACTGGCGAAGGCAAAAGGTTTGGCCCTGAAATCAAAACCCATTCCCCTGATATATCCGGCCGCCTCCTGGAGAGCCTCCTGGCTTTTGAAACAGGCCTGGGTATTGATATCCGCATGAACCTCAAATTTGATGTGCCAGGCAGTTAAAACAGGTTGCAGTGAAATGGCTACTTCCACGCTTCTGTTTACTTCTTCGATCATTCTTTGCCGGATGGTCATTCTGCACCGCAACTGCTGCTTTCTCGCATACACAACAGCTCCCCGACCGGTTTTCACAAACACGATGACGGTTGCAAAGTGAATATCGCGTCCCTTTACCTGGCTATCCGTACCAATGCAAACCCGCACCTGATCTCCTGTCTGCCGCGCTCTTGAAACCAGCCCGGTCACCTCTTCCTGCATGGATTGTTGAACCGGCCGGCCGCTCAGCGTTCTCCAAATCATCTGTGTCATATCTAACCTTACGGTATTTAGCTATTATTAAGAGGAGGCATAAAAAAACCCGGTCATTGCTGACCGGGTTCACCATTGGTAAACATCTTTACCAACACCGAATATCCGGTCGTTCGAATAGCCTCCTGTTGCTATCATATCTTTTAACCCACTTTTTGCTCAGCGGGCAGCGCGTTGCCAACAGGGAGCCCACAGGCTGGCCGGCACCGTTTTCGTCATGGACCGACAGGCAACTGCCCTTGCTGAATTGAAAAGTGATCGATGGATTCATGTTCATTTTTTGCATTAAAAAACCCCGCCAGGAGCGGGGTTTCGTTTATTTGGTTCCGTTTTCTCAGAAACAAGTATTGATACCCCTGGCGCCTTCGGACAGGTATTGCTTGGTAATATTTCTGAAATGACGAATCATGTGTTTTGTTTTTTGCGATGCAAAGATGTAGTTATTTTTTTGCAGTCGCCAAATATTTTTTAAATTTTTTAAAAAAAATTATTCGTGATCCGATAAGTGAATGGCTTTTGTTCCCTCGAAATGACGCCACTGATTCTTTGGTAATAGACTAATAAACAGCTTTTGAGAGGGCGATTTATTAGTCAGCTCCTGGTTGCACAATGACTTAAAAAGCGGTTCGCTATGATCGTAAGCCCCAATGGTTTGATCGGGGTTTTTCGGGTAGTGAGACAGGTTCCATTCAATTTCCGAACCGCGGTGGTTGTGGAAATAAAACCCATAGCCGCGAAACGAATCTGCCAGTATCCACCGCTGGTCCGGAAATTTATCCTGGTAGTGCTTTCTTAATAAAGGCAGGCTGTCAAACCGGGGTTGCAGCACGAGAAAGTGAAGCTGATCCCGGGCAACCTGAAATCTTCCAAAGGTTTGCAGTTGCTTTTTCTCCTGCAACACGCTACGATAGCCATCCAGTACCGCCTTAACATCGGGATGAGCATAGTTATTTTCCACTATGATTCGTGATGACAATACATACCTGATATATCCCAACAAGTGATCTTCCATTCCGGTATTGCCCGACAAAAATGCGTAATAGAATTGCCTGAGAGCCTGTATGGATATCTTCTCTGTAAGTTTTTTCCAGACTCGGTTTGCCTTGTCGGGATCAGATGAAATTCTTTTTGTTTGCCCGAACAGGGAATACACTTTCTCATCCTCCCGTTTAATGCTGGCCTGATTTATTTTTTGCTGGTAAATCTCAAAAACGGCTGTCAGATACCCTTTGAGTTTACCATCATACTCTACGATTGTCATTTTACCATCGTTTCCTTTATCGTTAATGTTATTGTGATACGAGGATTGGCTTCCCATTAAAAATTCACCCCTTCAATCTGAACACTGAATATGACCCAATCCCCATAATGCGGGTCCATTTCTAAATTGATCAGCCACTTACCCGTGTATGTCATTTGCTCATTGCCCCATTTAGCCAGAAAAGAATAATTTCCCCTGACAAAAGAGAACTTATCAGCTACCTGGCACAACACATCTGTAACTTCGAGATCTTCTATTGAATCGAAACAGCTCTTGAATTGCTCGACCAGTTCGGTAAATCCCTCGCGGGATAAAGGAAAATGATCATTCAGTTGCAACTCCTCCTTCCTGAAAAACCCCAGGTCGTCGAAAGAAAAGGATGAGAAAATTCTTGAAAGACAACCGTCTACAGCCAGCCGCTCATTTTCGTATACAGGATCCGGGTAAAACTCATCATATATAAAGCCCTTTATCATTCCGGGTACACGTATATCCGGAATCTCCTTCTGAAAAAGTTCTTCCACTATAAAACGATAGAGCTCTCTGGCCGTTACATTCGGGCTGCAGGCAGCTACATCGATTTGTTGTTCAAACAGGTAAGCCCTGAGATCAGATAGCGCCTCCTCTATTTCATCGTCGCTGATATCCCCTACCGGCCTGAAATGATTTGGTTTGCCAATTCTCTCGAAGACAGTAATCATGCTTGGATTCTCAGCCTGCCGTTCGAATTCCATGATATACTTCAGAAACTCATTTTCCACTTCGGGAGGAATATCTTCCGAGCTTCCCTTGATCTGGGCTCCTTTTTCCAGCATCAGTTTCATTTTTAAAAACGCGTTCTCCTCGCTTATTTTTTCCCTGATGCTTCCTGATACCGGTTTTCTTTTCATACAAATTCATTTTAGTGACTTTGTATAAATGTAGATGGATATCAATCCGCACCAATGCTGTTTTCACATACCTGGCGGAGTGATTTTCGCTTTATTTGAGTGGAATTGTGGAACAGAAAGTTCAGGAGGCAGTTTTGGAAAGAAGGAAGTACTCGTGTTTGTCTGCAGGTAACAACATGTCAGAACAGGCTGGCCTGCTGACCCGGCCTTCGAAACAAACTGGTATCGAGGCTCCATTCTTCCGCGTTCATTCCATACAGCTTTCCGTATTTTCTATATTGCTGGGATACCATTTCGGCTATCGATCCTTCTCCTCTCATCCTGGAGCCAAAGCGGCTGTCATTCACTTTTCCGTCATGGCTTTGCTCGATCAGGTGCCATACTTTATCGGCACGGTCGGGGAAATTTTTATACAGCCAGTCATGAAAAAGCAACTTGATTGCGCCATTAAGCCTGATAAAAGTGTAGGCGGTGAAGGTGGCTCCATTATCACTGGCCGCTTTCATGATTCTTTGCATTTCATGTTCGTTCAGGCCGGGTATCATGGGCCCCATCATGATCCCCATCCGCACGCCGGCCTTGCTCAGTTCGTTGATCACTTTCAATTTTTGCCTGGCTGTAGTTGTTCTCGGCTCCATCTGCCGCCGGAGCTCCTCGTTGAATGAAGTGATAGAAACCATGGCTGATACCAGTCGCTTTCCGGCCATTTCCTGCAGTACATCCTTGTCCCGCAGAATGAACGAGTTTTTCGTCAGTATGCCTACCGGCTGATTGAATTCATTACAAACTTCAAGCATTCGCCTGGTTAACCGGAACTTTTGTTCGGCCGGCTGATAGCAATCGGTATTGCCGCTCAGCATGATGGGAGTGCATACCCATTTGGGGTGCATCAGGAACTTTCTCAGAAGCTGGGGTGCGTTTTTTTTGACTATGATTTTTTGCTCAAAATCGAGGCCGGCGCTATACCCCCAGTATTCATGAACGTTCCTGGCATAGCAATAGATACATCCGTGTTCGCAGCCGGCATAGGGGTTCATACTATACGCCATCCCCACATCCGGGCTTTCCACGGCATTGACAATCGACCTGGCTTCCTGTTCGATATATTGAGTAGGCAGTTCTTTTTCTTCCCAGTCATCGACTCCCTCTACGTGTTCCCTGGTTACCTCATCTTTCTGAAATCGGTTTTTGGTATTGAACTGAGCCCCCCGGCCCTGTTTGTATGGATGTTGCATGAGTGAAGGGAAGGCCCCCGACTAAGCCGGGAGACGTTTATGGTTTTCGATTGGTTTGCTGTTTGAGGTTTACAGTTTGAAGTTTGCGGTTTACCGTTTACTGTTTACTGTCTTGCGTAATCTGCGCCTTTCTGTGTCTTCTGAGTCTTTCAGTGTCCCTCTGCTCCCTTAGCGGTTCTTCGCGGGCTTTGCGTTCCAAAAAAAAATCGCGCAAAAAAAGATTTTTTCAGGAGAACAAGGGTATTTAAAAAAATTACTTTTTACTTTTTACTTTTTACTTTTTTACACCGCAAACAGTTCTCCCTGTCTGGTAGTAACCGGAAGATTTTGAAAAACAAACCTGGCAGCGACCTGGTATCTCGATTCTCCCGCCCTTCTTTTCAACAACAGCATGGAGTCGGCAACAAAGCGCGCGCTGAAATTTTTATGGCTGTACTCCAGCCAGGCCTTTTCGTACTGCCAGGTTTTGAGTTTCCGTCCAACGGTAATATGTGGTTCCATGATAAAATAAGGTTTGTTCTCTTCGTCGAGTTTCATGAGCCGCTGTGTTTCATGCCGGATGCTTTTTACCAGTTCCTGCAATGGCACTTTGGTAGTAACGTTGATGTAAATGGTATGCGCCGGAAAACTCCCGAAATCCATTAACTCCACTTTGAAAGGATATTGACCCATTGCGATGGCATTGATCCGGTTGGTTATCCGTTCTTCCATCATTTCGTATTGCGAAAAACTGGCGAGTGCTATATATGGACGCATCCATTTAGCAGGATCCGTCTGAAACTTGTTGCCAAACTCTTCGCGGACAGCATAAATTCTGCTGGCTAGTTCCTGGTGGGGGTTGATTACGAGCAGGTATTCATTGACCTGGTACCCTGGCATGGTAGCGATTGATGGTTTCATAGCATATTTTTTAATTGATTGTTGACATCGCCTGAGGCTGAAGCCCAAAAACTTCAAATACTTTGTATTCTTCAAACGGATCCTTTCTTTTCAAAAGGATCAGCTCTTTTACCCAAAAAGATTCGGAAAAGGTTTGCTGGGAGAAAAACCGGATCAAATTCTCATATTTATCCGATCTCATTTTTCTGGCCACACTTATAAATGGACGCAGGAAGAATTCAGTAGCCGGGCATCCGTTCGAGCGGACAAATTCATCCACCACCTTCAATTCCCTTACCAGTTGATGGAATGGCGAATGATCCATTACCCGCAGATACACCGTGTGCGGAGGAATACCGCCATAATTATTAAAGGTAACCTGGAAGCCGGTGCGCAATCCGCAGATCTTTCGCATCCATCGGGAAATGGTTGATTCCATATCCGGCCTCGCGATCAAATTGGCCACCCTGATTACCGAATGATCCAAACCGCTTTTATCCCCTATCCCTCCCTCTTCGAAACTGCTCCTCGCCTCGTCAATCTTTCTATCTATATCCGGTGTAGGGCGTACGACTAAAGAATACTCATACAGGTCTTCTTCTGACCAGGTACTCCATTGCCTGGCTGGTGCAGATAAAGACACCTCCGGGATAAAACTCCCCGGTAAACCCATCCATTCCATAACGTTACATTATTTAGCATAAATATACTAAACATTTTAGCATTTTCCATCAAAACTACCTAACTTTATTTTCCGGCCAGAAAATGGTGAAAACACATTATTAAGCATATAAACAGATTTCTATGGAAGAAGAATTTTACGGGGCTGCCTATAAAGGCAGCAAGCAGTTTACCCAGCAGCAGGTAAAAACGGCCAATGCTACCGGCTTCGGCGCAGCCGCCGACGATTATATGGAAAGAGGGATCGATCTCAATGAGCAGCTGATCAGAAATAAGCCGGCAACATTCTTTTTCAGGATGAAAGGAGAAGCCATGACCGACGCTCATATCTTCCCCGATGATATCCTGATCGTCGATCGCAGCATCAAGCCGGCAAACGGCAAGATCGTTGTCGCCGCCGTGAACGGAGAACTGGTAGTACGCACTTTTCAGAAAAACATCAAAGGAGTAACACTCCTTGCTGAAAACAAGCAATTCAAACCGATCGAAATCGGAGAATTCACCAACTACAATACCTGGGGCACGGTTACCGCCGTCATACATCTGCTGGAACCGGCATTGAGGGTTTAGGGTTTGTGGTTGGTTTGGGGTTTGACTTTTGAGGTTTGAGGTTTGGGGTTTGAGGTTTGGGGTTTGGGGTTTGGGGTTTGATGTTTGGGGTTTACGGTTTGCTGCTCTCGGTGCAATCTGCGTTTTTCCGCGTCCTCTGCGTTTATCAGCGTCCCTCTGCGCACTTTGCGGTTCTTAGCGCGCTTTGCGTTCCAAAAAAATGCGGCCCAAACAGGTTCTTATTATTGAATACAGGTATTTAAAAAATATTACTTTTTACTTTTTAC
>CAZSAQ010000003.1:398066-494919 GCA_964605065.1 uncultured Chitinophagaceae bacterium | reverse complement strand
AAAATGAAAATGGACAAACCGAACCAATTTTCGATTTGTCCACTTTGGTGCCCAGGACTGGATTCGAACCAGCACGCCGGTGAAAGCACCACCACCTCAAAGTGGCTTGTCTACCAATTTCAACACCTGGGCGAGGGGTCGCAAAAATAAGAACTATTTGTTCAAAACAATGCGAAAAGTTGTTCCTTTTCCCAATTCTGATTGTTTTACGAAGATTTGACCCTTATGGTATTGCGCAATGATCCTTTTTGACAGGCTTAGTCCCAGTCCCCACCCTCTTTTTTTGGTGGTAAAGCCAGGCTTGAAGACGCGGCTTATGTTCTGACGGCTGATTCCTTTCCCGGTATCCGACACCTCTATGCTCACCTGCTTACCCTGATCCTCGATCCTTACCTGTATGCTTCCCTTGCCATCCATTGCATCCAGGGCGTTCTTCAGCAGATTTTCAATTACCCAATCGAATAATGGTGCGGAAATGGGCACTATTATTCCGGTAGAAGGACGCGCTTCGAGGTTGAATTGTACTTTTCCGGGTGCTCTTTTGCGGATGTATTCGACCATTGATTCTACCTGGACGATGATATCATGCGGCTCGAGTTGAGGGCTGCTGCCGATCTTTCCGAAACGATCAGATACCAGCTTCAGCCGGTCTACATCCTTGCTCATTTCCGCCACGATGCGATCATTCGAAGAAGATTCCCGCATCATTTCCACCCAACCCTGCAAGGACGATAGCGGCGTTCCCAGCTGATGGGCGGTTTCCTTCGCCATACCGGCCCACACCTGGTTTTGCGACGAACGGAAACTGGTGGTCAGCGCCGTAATAGTAATAATGATAAAAAGGGCAACAATGAATAACTGAACCAGCGGATAGTACTGCACCTGGTTGAGCAGGCTTGTATGTCCATAATAATAGTAGTTGACCCGGCTGGAATCCTGAGGATCGGTCCAGGTGACCGGCGATTCACCCTGGGATTGAAATTTTTTGAGCTGGCGCTTGACAAAAGTTGAATCTTCAGCTACTTTAGCCGAGTCGAGGTTCACGAATTGCATCACCTGGCCATTTTCATCGGTTTCGATGATGGGGATCGAATGATTGCCTACAATAATGGCCGCAACCAGCTTGTCACTTACTCCCGTACTATCGGCAATGGCGAGCTTACCGGCTTCCACCCATTGCTCCACTTTCTGGCGTTCTTCGCTGGCAATTTTCTTTGCCAGCAGCCGGGAGTAGATAATTGTTCCGCTTACAATGGCTATTGCAATGATTGCCAGTCCGGTTCTCCAGTTAAAAAGCGGTTGAATCATTCAACTAATTTATAAAAACCGTTCCTTTGCATCCGTAATTTTTTGAAAAATATCCAAGTTGTCAGCATCTGTAGCCATAGTAATATTGAATTGGAACGGCCGGGGTTATCTCGAGCAGTTTCTTCCATCTGTGATGGCGTCGACCTATTCCAATAAGGAAGTGGTGGTGATTGACAATGGGTCGACCGACGATTCCGTTGCTTTTCTACGGGAAAAATATCCCGCTATCCGGGTGGTTCAAAACGATGCCAATTATGGTTTTGCAGGCGGATACAACCGCGGACTGCAGCAGGTTCAATCTGATTATTACATTCTTTTGAATTCTGACGTGGAAACCGTAGCCGGCTGGATCGAGCCCATGGTCAATCTGCTGGAAAGCGACCAGGCCATTGCGGCCTGTCAGCCCAAATTATTACAATATCACCAGCGTGAACTTTTTGAATATGCCGGTGCGGCCGGTGGCTGGATCGATCACCTGGGCTATCCCTTTGCGAGGGGGCGTGTTTTTGATGTATGTGAAAAGGACGAGGGCCAGTATAATTCGCTTTCTCCTGTATTCTGGGCCAGCGGAGCCGCTCTGATGATTCGAAGCCGGTGCTTTCGGGAAGCCGGCGGATTTGATGAATACTTTTTTGCTCACCAGGAAGAAATCGATCTCTGCTGGCGACTTCAATGGATGGGATACCAGGTTTATTGCTGCCCCGAATCCACCGTATACCATGTCGGTGGCGGAACGCTTCCCAAAGGCAATGCCCGTAAAGTTTTCCTCAACTTCCGAAATAACCTGGTGATGCTGGCCAAAAACCTGCCGGCCTCCGAAGTCTTTTATAAAGTGTCGTGGCGATTTATCCTGGACGCCGTTTCGGCCACCAAATCGCTTCTTGCCGGGGAAGGCACCTATTTCATCGCCGTTTTCAGGGCTCATATCGCCTTTCTGGGCTGGCTGGTTTCCGGAAGGAAAAAAAGTGTGTTTCCCCGCAAAATCAACCGCAGTTGGAAGGGATACCTGCGAAAAAGTATCGTGTGGCAGCATTTTATACTCGGAAAAAAGAAATTCCTTGAAATTGTTGATAATAAAGCATGATTTTCTGAATCCATGTCTTATTTTTGCACCCGTAATTAACTGATTATGGATCAGCAAACAGCACCAAATCCGCAGAATAAAGATTTCGCATACAGCTGGGTAAATTCATCTGTATTCCTGTTTTATCTCCAGGTGTTTCTTTTTGTCGCATTCACCTTTGGATGCGCCTATAGTTTATATACCAAGCGCTATAAAGGCCGCCCGGAAGTTCCTGTTCAGGAGAGCACTTTATACACCCCGAAGTACAAGTAATAAAAAACTCGTCTTCAAATTTTGCAGGAATTATACAATTCCTATTTTTGCAACCCCTTTCGCGAGCGAATCAAAAAAGGGAATCGATAAAAGTTCTTTTTAAACTCACTTTTGATGAGTGCAGTTGGGCGGTAACCAGGAGTTAACCCCTTACTGAAAAATGCGGAAGTAGCTCATTTGGTAGAGCACGACCTTGCCAAGGTCGGGGTGGCCGGTTCGAGCCCGGTCTTCCGCTCAGATATGAAAGGTGTGAGTTTCTCACGCCTTTTTTTATATCGGCTACCCGGGTGGCGGAACTGGTAGACGCGCAGGACTTAAAATCCTGTTTGCCGAAAGGCGAGTACGGGTTCAATTCCCGTCCCGGGTACTTTTGAGAGCGAGAGTGGGCGCGGGCGCGTGAGCAAGGCGGTTATAAAATAATATCTTCCTCAATACCTGCTCGCAGTTCTATTCGGGGTTCTCCTTTCCTTCCTTTCCATCTTTTGTTTCTTTCGGAGTGAGATTGCTAATCATTACAAATAACCGTCTTGACAGCCGATCTGCCTTGCACTTTAACGATCTGAATTCGTTTTCATCTAAAAACAACATATCCTTCATCAAGTCCAGGATCGCTACGGATTCAAAAAGCGAGGCTCGGGCAATGACAATAAAATTCTTACGATCCTTCCCGCCAAACTTGCCTGATCCTTCGGCTAAATTCAATACTACAGACAGAGTAGCACGTTGCATTTGACTTACCAGATAGTTCTCGCCATTTAATCGGGCTATCAATTTCCGACATTCCAAAAAGAACAATTTGGCATCCTGATATACCTCTAATTTTTCAAAAGAAAACATTTCGATCGGTGCTTCACGCATTTTTTACGAAAATCTGATGCTGCCCGATCACCTCCATGTACAAAGCGGGAAAGTTGGATGCATTTTTCCAGCGAAAGCAGCCATAAAACCCCTTGAAGAAACGAAATAGGGTGTTCCGCCCTCGCTCTCGCTCCCGCTCCCACTCTCACTCCCACTTTCGCTCCGCTTTATCGCCCGAGCGCCGGTAGTTTTTCCCATTCCCAGTAGTCAATTTTTCTTTTGGCGTCGGGACGGGGTTTGGGAGTGCGGATGGTGAAGACGGGATGATATTGCAGTTCCTCCGAAGGCAGTTCGAAATGCAGCAGCTCCTGGTAGCGCTCTTCGGTGAGCTGCTCACCGATAAATTCCTTTGCCATTTCCAAGGGAAGGAACAAGGGCATGCGGTGCTTGTTGTCGCCGTCGTTGTGAATTTTTTTCATCAGGTCATTCGCGCCCCGGGTGATCAGTCCGAATGTCCATCGCTTGTTCACCACACCGTCTGCATCGGCGATTTCCGTTACCGAATACAGTCCGGGCAGGAAAAAAACTTCCGGGCCCGATGGCTTGATCCAGTACGGTACTTTCTTCTTCCATCCTTCAATGGCGCGATGTTCGTAAATACCGGTGAGCGGGATCAGGCAACGGCGGTTCCTGATCTTGTACCAGTAACTGCGTTTGTCGTCCAGTATTCTTTCCGAACGGATGTTGACGAATTTATTCCTGTAGTCTACTCTCGGTTCCTGGTCAACGTAATGCTCGATGATCCCCCATTCCATGCGCCGGCAGTGTAATTGGAAGTCTTCGCGGTTGACGTAAAGGATCGGCATTTTCGGAAACACCGCCACGCCCTGCAAATGATCGACCGGACCAAAGTCGAGATCGAGCTGGCTGTCGAAAATCAGTTCGGGAAAATAATCTCCCACCACGCGGATATCTGTACTGAAGGCAATGTCGTAACACATAAGGCTAATACTTTTCCAATTCGGCCAGCCGCAGGCGGATCTCCTGCTTCCCGTATTGAAGGTTCACAAACAGCTCGCCAAAAATCAGCTGTAATTTAGCATAAATGCCGTCACGCCCTCCCAGCCGCCAATCGGTCCGGACCTCCACATATCGTTTGATGGCGGCACTGTAAATACGGTTGAGGCGTCGCTCTACCTGCGCGGGGTCGGCGATGAATGCGGCAAAGGGCTTGTAGGCCGACTGATCAGCCACCAGACTCCTGATCACTTCGCGATGCCGTTCCTCTTCCAGATCGAACAGGTACCGAAAACGATCACCCTGCAGTCGGTTCAGATGAAGTTTTGCGAGTCCGGCATCCGAATAGTCGGATAACAATAACCCCTGCTTATCCTCGCCGCCCCAAGACTGGGCGACTATGTATCGCAACTGCAGTTCGCGCAAACGATCGATCATCGGCTCGCGGAACGGAACGAATGGATTAAACATGAGCAACAGGTTTTAGCATCTTCAAATTCTTACTTCCAGCAACTCGTCCCAGCGCGTGGTGTAGCGTTTGGAACGAAAGTCGAATTTCATTTTCCATTTTTCTCCGAAACCCTGGGTCGCGAATCGCACAGCATCTTTGCCCACCTGGCCATTCAGATGATCCACCAGTTGCATCAGTTTGCCCTGCCGCTGCCTGTCCACCTGATCGAAACTGCTCGCCTGAATGGCGCTTGCCGGTACCAGGTCTGAAGCGACGAGCCCGGCTTTCATATACTGAAACCCGGGGCGATAGATGATGTCGAGCGCTTTCATCACGTAGCCAATCAATTCCGGGGTGTAGGCCGTGGGCACCTCCAGGCTAAGGGTGATGCGACGGATATACTGCTCATCCTGGGTTCGATACTGATTGGTCATGATGAACACCTCGAGGGTACGGCAACACGAACCTTCCTTGCGCAATTTCTGGCCGAGGGAAGCCGCATGGTTGGCGAGTGCCTGGACGAGCAGCGACGGGTCTTTCGAAGCCTCCCTGAAAGCACGGGTAATAGCGATGTTCTGACGCACTTTTTTTTCTTCTTCCAGCGGCAGGCAGGGTATTCCCTGCAGTTCCTTGAGAATGCGCAGGCCTACCACGCTCAACTGCTCTCTCATCCACTGATCCGACATCCGGGCAAAGTCGGCAGCCGTGCGGATGCCATGGCGGGCCAGCAAAAGCCCATGCTGCTTTCCCATACCCCATATATCGGATACGGATACACGCGAAAGTAATTCGTCGATCTGGCCGCGCTGAGCAAGGCAGTACACCGGCATCTGCCCGCGTCTGAGTTTGGCCTGGTCGTTGGCCATCTTGGCCAGCACCCGCGTGGGTGCGAGCCCGATGGTGACGGGGATGCCGGTATCTTGCCATACCCTGGCCCGCATGGCATGGGCCATCTCCACCAGCCGGTCCGGGGGAATCGCCGAACAATCGAGAAAAGCTTCGTCGATGGAATACACTTCCATCTTACTCACAAACTGCGCGAGTGTTTTCATCACCCGCTCGCTCATGTCGCCATACAGGGTGTAGTTGCTGCTGAACACCGCCACTTTTTCGCGGCGAAGAAGATCGCCCATCAGGTAGGCCGCCGACCCCATGGCGATGCCGAGTTGCTTGGCTTCCTCACTTCTGGCCACCACGCAACCGTCGTTGTTGCTGAGCACTACCACCGGCCTTCCCTCCAGGCGGGGATCGAATACGCGCTCGCAACTACAATAGAAATTATTACAGTCAACCAAAGCCAGCATGACGGATCTCCTTTGGATTGGTGATGATCGAGATCACGACACCCCAGATGGCCATACCCATTTCCGGAGTGATCTCGACCTCCCGGTATTTGCGATTGGCCGGCACCAGCCAGCATTTATGATCATTCTTTCGCAAAAACTTCACCGTAAACTCACCGTGAAGATGCGCGAGCACGATATCTCCGTTCTGCGCTGTCAGCGAGCGGTCGACCAACAGGTAGCAGCGGATAGGAATAAATGCGTTGATCATCGAATCGCCGGTGCACCTGACCACAAACGTGGCACTCGGATTCTTGATCAGGTAATTGTTCAGGTTGATCCGTTCCTCGAGGTAATCGGCCGCCGGCGACGGAAAGCCCGCCGGCACGGAAATGTCCAGAAACGGCACTTCCCATTCGGTTTTCTGCACGGAACCCATTGCTAAATATTTTAGCAATTCTACGGCAAAATCCTTTCCCCCGGAAATTTTTCTTTCGGGCTTCGCCAGAGCCAAACACGCGAACGAAGGCTTATATTCGTTGTTATACAAACCCAACCCAACGACCTTGCGCAAAGCCCTTCAAGACCCCTCGTTTATCATCCTGCTGCTGGTAAATGCTTTTTGTATTTATTATTTCGACCAACATCCCGAGGGTTTCAAAACGGTGGTCTGGATCTACTGGGTGCAGAGTGTGCTGATTGGCCTTTTCAATTTCCTCGACCTGCTGACGATCAAAAACGCAGACCCTGCGGGATTCAAGATCAACGACAAGCCCTACGACAACAGTGTAGGTTCGCGGGGCTGTGCGGCTTTCTTCTTCCTTTTCCATTACCAGGTGTTTCACCTGGTGTATGCCATTTTCATTTTTGCCCAGGTAAAAGGGCCGCTGGATTTCCGGGTGTTTGTGATCTCGGTTGCGATCATCGCCATTGAACTGGCAATGGGTTTTGTCCGCAACAAACGCTACCAGCAAAAAAACAGGGTAAATGTGGGACACCTGTTTTTTCTCCCCTACCTGCGCATTATTCCCATGCACCTGATGATCCTGTTGCCGGCATTTCTCGGACTCAGCTCAACAATGATCTTTCTGCTTTTGAAAACCCTGGCTGATATCGGGATGTATTTTCTTACCAGGAGAATGTACCAGCGAAACCCTTCGGGCCTGGCGAGTTCCCTCACCCAACCGTAGCCATCTACCCATACTGGGCATTTTTTATCCTTCAACCTTACCGGGTCTGCACTGGCACCGGATTTATGCCTTCCATGCTGAAACCTAAAAACTTTTAATTATGGAAAACAATGCAAAAACCAGGGAGATTCTCAATGACCTGGTAAAAATCAACAACGATCGTGTTGAGGGATATGAAAAAGCGCTGAAAGAACTGGGCAGTGGCGATACCGATCTGAAAGTGCTCTATCAGCAATATGCTCAGCAAAGCAGGAGTTTTTCCAGTCAGCTTAATGCGGAACTGGGAAAACAGAGTGGCGAAAAGACCGATGGCACGACAGCATCAGGTAAAATCTACCGCGCCTGGATGGATGTGAAATCGGCCTTTTCAGGTGACGACCGCAAAACCACGCTCGAATCCTGCGAGTTTGGGGAAGATGCGGCCCAGAAGGCATATAAGGAAGCTCTTTCCGACACAACCCAGCTACCCGGCAACCTGGCGGGGTTGATCAGTCGCCAGCAGGCCGAATTGAAGTCGGCTCATGATACCATCAAACGCCAAAGGGATGCCCATAAGGCGGGCCGGTAATCAGGTACAAAACATTTGCAGTCGGATGGACGGGATGACAGGATGAACGGAATAAACTCCGGACAACTGACAGCCGCCCATCCGTTTTTTATTTTAAATCAAATCAATAGTTCATTAACATTTGTTGTCGATTCAATCTATTCATTAACTTTAGCGGACGCGGCGGTTATTAGGACCCATTGAAACTCGACATGACTTATTCTCTACGGAATATTACCATCGCCGCTATTGCAGTACTTGTTATAGTACTGTTGATTCTATTCTTTACGTACGATTTACTGATCGCGCAGGAAAAAGAACAGGCCCATATAGATCGGGCGCGTCATGCCATGCAGCAATTGCAACCGGCCCTGCTGCACGCACAGGAGTTTGAAACGGTGTGCACCCGCTTTTCCGAAAAGCAAAATCCCGCGCTTCTTCGCCGTTTCGATGCACTCAGGATGTTGCTGGCGAAGGATTCGGTCAATTTTGCGGAGCTGGCGGGTAAGATTCCGGCAGACAGCCTGGCCTATACCACGCTGGCGCATATGATCCCTTCTATAACCGTAAGAGGAAGCGAGGTGATGCAGTTGGCCATCGAGGGACAGGTATCGCGCGACTCGGTGATGCAGCGAGCCGATGAAAACGAACGGTCGATCACCTCTTTTCTGCATTCCATTCAGAACCTGGAAGATTCCAACAGGCAGGCCCTCAATCTCGCGTATGCGAGCAGCATGAATTTTACTCGCAAAACGTATCGCTCCATCCGGCTGATCCTTTTTATTCTGATCAGCCTGCTGATACTCGGATTTTTGGTGGTGTACAATGATTTCCGGCGAGGGCGTATGATGAATGTGTCGCTGACACAATCCAACAAAGAACTCGAATCAAAGGTAAAGGAGCAAGCCTCGCAGGCGCTGAGCGCAAAAAAGTTATCCGACTCCATCATCAACAGTCTTCCGGGCGTGTTTTTCCTGCAGGATGCCTCAGGTCGCTTTCTTTGGTGGAACCGTGATTTCGAAAAGATATCGGGCTATGGACCCGAAGATATCCGCCGCCTCAACGTGCTGGATTTCTTCGAGCCGCTCGATCAAAAGAGTATTACCGATGCTCAGCGTGTGGTCTTTGAAACAGGTTCGGCGCACATAGAGGCGACTGCCCTCACACGCGACCAGCGCAAGATCCCATTCTATTTCAGTGCGCAACTGATTCAGCACGAAGGCAAACCCTGTGTCATTGGCACGGGTATCGATATCACCGATAGAAAAAAGATCGAGAAAGAGAATGAAAATGTGCGCCAGCAGTTGAATGAGCGAATCAAAGAGCTGACGACGCTTTACAAAATCAGCCAGGTGCTGGAAAACAAAGACCGCTCGATCCCGGAACTGTTACAGGAAATCGTCAATGTACTTCCCCAGGGCTGGCAGTACGAACCGATCACCGCTGCCCGGATCATACTGGATGAGGAAGAATACAGGACAAGAAATTTTGCAGAGGGGCCGCATAAGCAGTCGGTCAGTTTTGCCATTCCCGACGGCCCTCTCGGACGAATCGAGGTAGTGTACCTCAGCCGTATCGAAACCGACCGGGCCGATATTTTCCTGTCGGAAGAAAGAGACCTGCTCAACATGACCGCCGAAATGATTTCCAGTTCGCTTTCGCGCAAAATCAAATCCGAAGCGCTTGCCAAATCAGAAGCGAACCTGCATACCATTCTCAACACAACCGATACGATCTATATCCTGCTTGATAACAATTTCAAGGTGATCAGCTACAATGATCGCGCCCGGATGTTCAGCAAACGCGAGCTGGGTGTCGATCTCGCCCACATCACCGATGAATTCATGAAGCGGTTTTCGCCCGATTATACTTCGGTGCTGACCGAATGGCTGCTGGAGGCCAACCCCGGTGACCAGGTCAGTTACGAACGCTCCTATCCGCAATCGGACGGATCGCTGCATTGGTTTGCAGTGAAGATGTTTCCCATTACCGCCACCGGCGAAACCGTATTCGGTATGATGCTGGCCATTTCCGATGTCACCACCCAGAAAAGAATGGAGCAGGATATACTCGACAAGGAAGTGCGTGCGCAGAAAAACATCACCAGGGAGGTATTGAAAGCGCAGGAAAACGAAAGAAACAAGATCGGGCAGGAACTCCACGACAACGTGAACCAGATCCTTGCCAGCGCCAAGCTGTACTTAAACATGGCTTATTCCGATCACCCGCAAAACCAGCACCTCATCAAGCAATCCATGGAATTGCTCGACGACGTGATCTCGGAGATCCGCCAGCTGAGCAGCCAGGAAGTAACCCCGCTGAAAGATATCCAGCTGAAAGGTTTGATCGAATCACTTGTGGACACCCTGAACTATAACTCCAATATTTCCGTAGTGTTGAATTACAGCCTGCCCGCTGATCAGTCGATCGAAGAAGATCTCAAGCTGAATATCTACCGGATCATCCAGGAGCAGATCAATAATATCCTCAAACATGCATCGGCATCCGCCATTTCCATATCGGTGACGAAGATCGAGAATTCCATTTCGTTGTCGATTGCCGATAATGGCGTGGGTTTCGATCCCACACAAAAACGAAGAGGGATCGGTATTGCCAATATGACCAACCGGGTCGGTTCGTACAACGGTGAATTGAAGATTGAAAGTTCACCCGGTAATGGATGCCACGTGCACATCCATATTCCATTGGAAGTGTAAGCCGCTTACCAGCCTATTCCGTAGTCTTCTCCGTGGTTGGAACTTCCTCCCCAAAAACTTCCATGTTTCCAATCGAAGAAGATAGCATTGATGGGGCCGCTCGTTCTGTCGTCAAACGACAGGTTGTATCCCATTCTGCGGAGTTCTTCCCGGATCTTCTCCGGAGTTCTATCCTGCAACAGCAAACTTCCCGGACGCGGCTGACGATCTTCGGTGCGCGTGCCACCGAGTGAAAGCCATAGCTGGTTGGTATTGATATTAGCGGCTTCACAAGCCTGCTGAACAGTCATGCCAAACTCTACCATGTTAAGAAAAAACTGAAGCAGGTTCTGATCCTGGGTATCGCCGCCCTGTACGGCAAAACTTAAAAAGGGTTTACCCTCTTTCAGGGCCAGGGAAGGAGTGAGTGTTACTCTTGGTCGCTTTCCGGGTTCCACTACATTGAAGGGATTCAATACCGGATCGAGTACAAAACTTTGCATGCGCTGGCTCATGCCAACCCCGGTTCTTCCGGCAATGCAGGCCGGCAACCATCCGCCGCTGGGCGTAATGGACACCACCCATCCGTCTTTATCGGCTGCCTCCACCGAAGTAGTTCCTCTCCACAAACGATCTTTATAATCCTCATCAATCGGAAGATCGCTTACCTGTGCCAGTTGGCTGTGGCCCGCTTCGAAACCGGTACGGGTATCATGGGCAGGCAGAAAGGATGGATTTCTTTTATCGGCTGTATCGATGGCAAGACCTCTTTTCCTGAGTATATCGAGCCAGGGATTGGTTTTGCCTTCGAAAGGATAAGGATCTCCCGGGCCTATATTCGGATCATTTTTATCGGGGCTGATCAGCCTGGCTCTTTGCCTGGCATATTCTTTACTCAGCAAACCCCTGATTGGTTCGGCTGGTGGGAAATAGGGATCTCCATAATAAAAATCGCGATCGGCAAAAGAAAGGTTCATGGCCTGGTACACAGTATGAATGTATTTCGCGCTGTTGTAACCCATCGACTTCAGATCAAAGTTCTCCAGGATATTGAGAGCCTGCAGCATCGATGGCCCCTGGGTCCAGTGTTGCAGTTTGTAAACTTCAATGCCTTTATAGGTAACCATCGAAGGCTCTTCCTCCAGCGGTTTCCATTTAGCCAGGTCTTCCAGGGTAATCAATCCGCCCTGCTCCTGGCACCCCCGAACGAATTCTTTGGCAATGTCGCCTTTATAAAACCGGTCGTAAGCAGCCATGATGGCTTGCTGGCGGCTCTTGCCTTTCTTAAGTGCTTCCTGTTCCGTTTCCACCATCCTGGTCAATGTCACCAGCAGATCTTTTTGAACAAAGATCTCACCTGCCTCGGGCGCCTCCCGTTTTTCTCCCGCATGGGGAAGAAATACGGCCTTGCTGTAAGGCCATTCTTTGATCCTGTTTTTACCACGCTCCATCTGGTTGGCTGTTTGTGCTTCGATGGGATAACCGGCAGCCAGTTCCATAGCCGGGGCCAATACCTCTTTCAGGCTCATGGTTCCGTATGCCGCCAGCATATAGCAGAGTCCGCCGGGTGTTCCGGGTGTGGTGGCGGCCAGCGGGCCATACTCGGGAGGGAAGTTGTAGCCTTTGCTCTTGAAAAAATCGGCAGTGGCTCCTGTGGGCGCAATACCCATGGCGTTGATGGCTATTACCTTCTTTGTTTTCGGATTGTAGATCAGGGCCTGTGTTTCTCCGCCCCAGCTCAGCACATCCCACATGGTGCAGGTTGCCGCCAGCATGGCGCAGGCAGCGTCAACCGCATTGCCGCCTTTCTGAAATACCATCGCCCCGGCCTCAGCCGCCAGCGGTTTTCCAGTGATGGCCATCCATTTTTTTCCGTGAAGCGGGGGTTTTTGGGTTTGCTGGGCGATCAGCGAAGAAGACAGAGATGCAATCAAAAGCATCAATACAGGCAGCCTTTTCATGAGCGTTGGTTTTGTCTTTAAAGATAATCAGTACAGCCATATGACGACGACTCTGTGAAAAACATGTCTGCCAAATACATGATTCACAGTCTTCCGGAAAACGGAAGCCTGTAATTTCCGCCATTGTAAAATGGTTTTAACCACCGGCTGGTCGGAATAACTTATCGACGAATGGGCTGAATTCTTCGCCAGACAGATGGTCTGTTGCTTGCATTTACCTGCAGTAATTGCAAACTTGCAGTGTCAAATGGAGGTAACCCATTACGACCTCAATCCAACCCTCCCGGAAAACCTTATCCAACCTTATGAAGGCCACGTTAAGAAAACTGTATTTCAATGAAAACTTATCGTGCCCTTTTATTGTCAATTTCATTGACAGCCCTCACCCTTTTGTGGATGAGTCCTGTCCGGAGCCAGTGTAGCGCTCCCACCCTCAGCTTTAACAATCCCCAGTTAATCAGCGGAACCGATGGCGCCATTGGCGCGGTGTATCGTTTTCCTTCTGTAATACCAGGAGTAGATGCCCTGGTCACTATTATGGACATATCGGGAGGCGCCAGCCTTGCAGAGATCGACAACACCACCGGAGCCGGGTATTATGATGCCTTCCAGCCTTATGTTTGGGCAGGCGCCAACGATACTTCCTATATCGATTGGAAAATCTCCTTTGTTCACGCAGGTACTATGATCGATACCACCCTGGCCTGCCTGGCCGTAACCGCTATCGATGTAGACGGGGATAATGTCCAGTTAAAAGAATTCGTGGAAGCCGCCACGCCCGGAAGTTTTGGAGTTGATCCTTTCTCGGTACTGACCGTATCATTCGATGGAGTGAAGAGCAAGGCCATTGGACAGATCACTACCATACCCCTGATCGACACCAATCACCGGGAAGCGATGTTCCAGATGAATTTCACCAACATCCACCAATTGCTTTACCGCAACGGCGCCATCACGACTGGTGGTTCGCAGGTAAGGCAAACCTGTATCTACTTCAAACCCTTCTTCCAGGAATACATTCTTCTCCCCGTAAAAATGCAAAGCTTCAGCCTGAACATGCTGGGCGAAGGAAATCAATTGAGCTGGGTAACCAGTGAAGAGCAGCAGCTGAAACAATACATTTTGCAGAAGAGTACCGACGGAACCAACTGGAGAGATATCAATACGCAATGGCCCCAATACGGCAATGCCACAAACCGGTATTCATTTATGGATCGCGAACAACTGAACGCTGCCTGCTGGTACCGCATCAAGCAAACCGATCAGAAAAACAGAACGACTTATTCAAAAATAATCTTCGCACCTGCCAAAGAAAGTACATCACGCGGTGTAATTCACAATAGTGTAATCAGCGACCAGCTGAATATTCAACTGGAAACAAGTCGCTCCGCTTCTTACCAGATTTCGATTGTTGACGCCTCTGGCAAGATCGTCTCTTCGCAACTCAGCAATCTGTCTGCCGGAATCCATCGCTTCAGCATTCCGGTATCTGCCGGTTTACCGAAGGGATTATATCTGCTATCAGTCAGAAATAACAATGAACACAGTACTTATACAGGAAAGTTGATCAAAATGTAAACAGCCCTTTTCGCCTTCGTTCAAAGAGCGCCACCCAACCGGCGCTCTTTTTTATTTTTTAAAAAAGTAATGGACGCTTACCATTGAATTTCGAATAATACAACTGTGTTCTGTTAAACATGTTTCTTTCACTCCGCCTTAACAGCCTTTCACATTTTATGGTCGTCTATTTGTTATTGAAGTTTATTATTCATTTATACTTAAAAGGATGAAGACTACTACTCTGTTTGCAACTGCCCTGGCAGGATTTCTTTTTTTCCTTTCCGTACCTGCTGAAACTAAAGCGCAGTCCGTGAATGTCAATTTTTCTGTTTTTTACAATGAACTCGGTCGTTATGGAACCTGGGTCAACAGTCCCCGGTACGGACAGGTCTGGATTTATCGGGAAGCCGGATTTCGCCCATACTATACCCGTGGTCGATGGGAATATACAGATATGGGATGGGCCTGGTATTCGGATTATGAATGGGGATGGGCGCCTTTTCATTATGGTCGATGGGAATTTGATGATTACTATGGAGGATGGATATGGATACCGGACTATGAATGGGCTCCTGCCTGGGTAAGCTGGAGCGAAAGCGGAGATTACTACGGCTGGGCTCC
Organism: uncultured Chitinophagaceae bacterium; assembly: GCA_964605065.1. Classification (GTDB taxonomy): domain Bacteria; phylum Bacteroidota; class Bacteroidia; order Chitinophagales; family Chitinophagaceae; genus Endoryza. Next base: position 480,151 of record CAZSAQ010000003.1, on the reverse strand, counting down.
TCTCGGCTTCGGAGTCAACATCAATATCGGGTTCGGATCGATTCCCTACGACAGGTGGGTGTTTTGCTCAAGACCTTATTTCAACAATTCCCGCTTTTACGATCACTGTGTACCCTTCAGCAGCAACAGAACCGTGATCAGGAATTATACCATCATCAACAATGTATACGGAAACGGGCGCGGTCGCTATTATGGCGGACCCGATCGCTTCCAGGCGCAGCGCTATTCGAGAGTGGAAATCAGCCCCAGGCATATTGACCGCAATTACGGATACGGAAGAGGAGAGACGGGAAGAGAAAGAGAAAGAGAAAGAGAAAGGGAAAGAGAGAGAGAAAGGGAAAGAGATAGAGATAGAGATAGAGATGGTGGCAGAGAAAGAGGCAGAGACAGAGTTTGGGAAAATAATGACCGTCGCGGGCCGGTCTATGGAAACGGGCCTTCGCAGGATGACCGCCGAAACAGGAATAATTCTCCTGCCGACAATTGGGGGAACCGCGGCAGAAACGATGGAAACAGGAACAGTCCTGAATACAATCGCCCCGATCGGCCGCGAAGGGATGCCGGAAACCAACCACCCCGTCAGGATCAGGGCGGCAGGGACAGAGGCAATAATGACGCACCCCGCCAGCAGCAGGGAGGGTTTGAAAGAAGAAACAACGACCAGAACAATGGAAACAGAGGTTGGGGAAATCGTGGGACAGAAAGAGGCGGTCATGATAACGGAAGACGAGGAAGAGGATAGATTATACAGCCGGTGTTCGCGATAGAACACCGGCTTTTTTTTCGCTTTTACCTGTGCAAAACTTTTTTAACTGTCACTTTAACGCTTTGGGGAATTGTAGCACAGGAATTGCTGTAATGGTTGGGAACGGATCAATCAATCAAAAAATGCACATACAATTCAAAAAAAATATACAATTCACCAAGCTGGTAAAGGCGGATGGTCGGTTGAGGGAATTTAACTTTCGTAAACTTGGTGGACTGAATGAAGGAGTATTTACCATCGATGTGAGTGATGACAAAGGCAACCGGATCATGTTCCGGATGCAGAAAGAAGACGGACGATGGAAGATCATTGCCCAGTCGCTGCCCGCCTGGATACTCCGCCTGGAAGAAAATTTTCATGAAATCATCGAAGAAGAATCACAGTCTTCCTGATTCAAAACTGTCTCCCGGCCATCCTTAACGAAAATTTCTCGGGCTCGTTTTTTTCCACAATCTGTTAATAATTAACTTGAGTGTAATTCTATTTCGAATAGTTATATTTGGAAAGGATGGCTTAGCAGTGCGTTCGCTCACTACTATTTGTGAATATAAAATTGCAGTGACTTGACAGAGACTATCATTAACCTTGAAACCGTTAACCCTATTGAGTTTTTTGGAGTTAACAATGGCAAACTGGACATATTAAAGAAAAAATTTCCTCTTCTAAAGATCCTTTCACGCGGCACCCAACTCAAACTGAGTGGCGCTCCCGAGCAGATAGAATCGGCCCGGGAAAAGATTGAACTCATCGTTCAATATCTCCAACGGAATGGTCACATGAGTGAAAACTATTTCGAACAGATACTCGGAGGAGATGACGCCGAAACCGTGGATCATTTTGTAGATCGCAATCCCAACGACATACTGGTGTTTGGCCCCAATGGCAAAACTGTGCGCGCAAGAACCGCCAACCAGAAACTGCTGGTATCAAAAGCGGAAAGAAACGATGTGGTATTCGCGATCGGGCCTGCAGGTACGGGTAAAACCTATACCGCGGTGGCCCTTGCTGTAAGGGCGCTGAAAAACAAGCAGGTTAAAAAGATCATCCTGACAAGACCGGCAGTGGAAGCGGGCGAAAGCCTGGGTTTTCTTCCGGGTGACCTCAAAGAAAAAATCGATCCTTACCTGCGGCCGCTCTACGACGCACTCGATGATATGATCCCGGCCGATAAACTGGGATACTACATGAGCACGCGTGTGATCGAAATCGCTCCGCTGGCCTACATGCGGGGTCGTACGCTCGACAATGCCTTTATCATCCTGGATGAAGCACAAAACGCCACCGATCTGCAGATAAAAATGTTTCTGACCCGTATCGGTGCCAATGCGAAGGCCATTATTACCGGCGACCTTACCCAGATCGATCTTCCCAAGAACCAGCGAAGCGGCCTCGACAAAGCCGTTCGTATCTTGAAAAATATCGATGGCATCGCTCATATTGAGCTGAATGAAGAAGATGTGGTTCGTCACAGGCTGGTTAAGGCCATTATCAAAGCCTACGACAGGGAAAAAGATGTAGAACAAGGTACATCCGCCCCCATTCCAATATTCAAATCCACTAAAACTTCCAAAGACGAAGAAACGCCCCCTACCGAATAATTTACTAATCCATACACGGGCCTGCGGAATATTCTGCAGGCTTTTTTATTTTTGGGTATGAAATCAACTCTACTACTGGCAGGCGCCGCTTTGTTTTTCCTGGCTACTGCCTGCTCTACTGAATATGAAAAAGCAGAAAACGCAACGGATGCCGCCCGCGAATTTGTTGACGCGGTATTACAGGGTGATCACAGGAAAGCTTATTTCTACCTGTTGAAAGATTCTACCAACGAGCTCATGTTCGATACCCAGAAGGCCGCTTATAACAGCCTTTCCTCCAAAGACCGGGAATCCAGGAAGGATGCCTCTATCCGGCCGATTGAAAATCTGAAGGTAAATGACTCCGTGTGGACTTTCCGCTATTACCAGACAGCGAATCCCAAAGATACCACGGCGCTCCGCGTCGTGCGGGTGAATGGAGAATGGCTGGTAGATCTCAAATCCGTTATCAAAATCTGATCATGGCCTGGAAGAATATCTTATGGGTAGCCTTGGGAGGAAGTACGGGTGCCGTTTGCCGCTACCTGATCTACAAGTTTCTTTCGGTGCAATATCCCATGAGTTTTCCCCTTGGAACCTTTGCCATAAATATCGCCGGCAGTTTCCTGATCGGATTGCTGCTTGGCCTTTCACTGAAGATGCCTGAGTTCTCCCCTACGCTGAAGCTTTTGCTGATGACAGGCTTTTGCGGCGGATTCACTACCTTTTCTTCTTTTACCGCCGAAGGGATGACTTTGATTCAACAGCAAAAAATCGCAGTATTCCTGCTCTATACGGGTCTTAGTGTAGTAATCGGACTAACAGCCACCTTTTGCGGATACTGGCTTTCCCGTTAAGGGCGGCAACTGATTGTCGTACCTTCGCCCCGTTCGATGTCATAATTAACCTAATCTTGATGATATGATTACCGTTTTGCATCCCTGGCATGGCGCTCATTTTGGCGAAAAGGCACCTCACCGAGTAAATGCTGTCATAGAAATACCTCAGGGCAGCCGCGCCAAATATGAAGTTGACAAAGCCACCGGCCTGCTTAAACTCGACCGGGTAATTTATTCTTCCTTCCATTACCCCATCAACTACGGATTTATTCCTCAAACCCTCGGACAAGACGGCGATCCTTTAGACATACTCGTTTTCTGTTCTCAATCTATCCAACCTCTCTGCCTGGTGGATGCTACCGTTGTAGGAAACATGCAGATGATCGACAGCGGGCAGGTGGACGATAAGATCATTGCAGTGGCTACCAAAGACCCCTCGGTGAATCATATCAGCTCGGTAAGTGACCTGCCGCCGCATTTTATCAACGAACTGCGCAATTATTTCGAGCAGTACAAAGTACTCGAGAATAAAAAAGTGGAGATAGATAATTTTCAGGATGCCGCCACCGCTTATCGAATTATCGAGGAAGCGATCAGTTATTACAAAGAGAATTTCAGGAAAGCAGAGTAAGATTTCCTTATGGAATTGATCAGCACACCGGCGGAGAAGTACTGCCCGGGACATTGTTATGCAATAAAACCATTTACCATGGATACGCAGCAGGTATTAATCGTTTTAGGAATTGGCCTGTCGGCCGGAATACTCAGCGGGCTGGTTGGTGTGGGTGGCGGTGTGGTGATGGTACCGGCCCTGGTATATTTTCTGCATTATAACCAGCACCAGGCGCAGGGCACTTCGCTGGCAGTGCTAACCATGCCCGTTGTCGTGCTGGCGGCATTGAGGTACTACCAGGAATGCAAGAAGATGGGTACTCCCATTGATCTGAAAATTGCAGGTTTGCTTGCCCTCACTTTTCTGGCAGGCGGGTACCTGGGCAGCCATATCGCCGTAAAACTGGATCGCGAAATATTGAAAAAAATCTTTGCTCTCATCTTATTCTACACCGCTATCAAGATGATGAACTGGGATAGCCTGTTACTAAAATGGATCAGAAGTATCTTTTGATGATCCGCAGCGAGTGTGTTCTGGCTCCGGTCTGACCGTTCACGATACCGGATGCATCGAGGTGATCTTCTCTCACCCTGCCGGAAGCATGGATGATTTTACCCGGCGCTGTAACGATCCCAACATGATAGATCTTTCCGCTTTCGTCGTCAAAAAATGCCAGGTCACCCGGTTGACCCTGTTGTACAAAATCAACATTTTCCCCTTTCAGGGCCTGTTGCCAGGCATCCCTCGGGAGGTTTATTCCCATCAATTTGTACAGGATTTGTGTGAAGCCGCTGCAATCGACCCCCATCGCCTGCCGGCCCCCCCACAAATAGGGAGCATTCATCCAGCCCCTGACCAGGTAGCCGATGTTTTCGGTTGAGGCCGACAATTCGGAAGACTTTTTTACATCATCGCCTTTATACTCATATTCCAGTGTTCCGAGAGATCCCTTCCCTTTCGAAAAATTTCTTAGAGTGGCTCCCGCGGGAATCATCATTTCTCCAAGGCTGGTTTGTATGGGATGAAAAAGCTGATCGTTCCACACAAGGGAAGAATTCTCGTTGTGTGCTTCTGCTTCTGAAATCGGTTCCAGTTGCTGCTTATTTACCCAACCCTCGTATCCATCGGCCAGTCCCCTGACAAATGACCAGTTGCCCTTGCCTTTCTCCAGTACTTCGGCCACATCGCCAAATAGAAGCTGGTTTACCATTTCCGCTTCATGAGCAGGTTCTTTTCTTACCGGGCAAACAGCTACCAGACAGGCAGTGAACTCCATCTTTTTTTTCTAAAAATAAGCAATACGCTCAGAGATGGAACAGTTTATGCAAATTTGCAGTATCGTGCATCTTAGAACCGGACCACAGCCATAAAACGCGTGAACAGCCAACAACACTCAAATACCAGCGACCAGGAACTGCTTGAACAATTCTATACAAGCCGCGACAACCATTGGCTGGGCATACTGCTGCAGCGATACACGCTCCTGTTGCTGGGTGTGTGCATGAAGTATTTAAAAAATGAAGAGGAGGCGAAAGACGCCGTGCAGCAGGTTTTCCTGAAGGCTATTACAGAATTGCACAAGTACAAGGTCGATTATTTCAAATCCTGGCTGTATATGGTAGCCAAAAACCATTGCCTGATGAAGATCAGGGACCGGCAGGGAAAACAACCTGCCGAACTCAAGGAACAAATGGCGATGGTTCCCGAAGAAGACCAGAACAAGGCACTGCATTTGGAAAAAGACCGGCAGCTGGAACTGATGAGCAATAGTTTGCAGGAACTGAACGACGAGCAACGCCAATGTGTAACTTTGTTTTACCTGGACAAGAAATCATACCAGGAAATAGCGGGAATGACTGGTTTCACCATGATGCAGGTTAAAAGCCATATTCAAAACGGAAAGAGAAATCTGAAAATATTATTACAGCAAAAACTTAAAAACCATTAAGTGCTTGCCGGATGAATAAAGATTTGCTGAACATATTATCCCATTCGAATAAAGACATCGACAATCAAAAGTTGATGGACTATCTCAGCGGCAAGCTTTCCGATGAGGAAAAGCACGAGGTTGAACGCTGGATGGCCGAGAGTGATTTCTCCGATGACGCCATGGAAGGTCTTTCACAATTCAGGCAACCCAAGGCCATCGAACAATATGTAGACGATCTTCAAAAAAACCTTCAACAGCAATTACTCAGGAAAAAGAAAAGAAGAGAGAAACGTAAACTCAAAGAAACACCCTGGATCTACCTGGCCGCCTTCATCATCCTGCTGCTGGCTATTATCACTTACCTTATTGTGAAAAAAATGGGAGTTTGAGGTTTGGAGTTTGAGGTTTGACGTTTACGGTTTCTTTCCTCTGCGCGCTTTGCGGTACTTAGCGATCTTTGCGTTCCTAAAAAATCGCGCGCAATCAGTTTGTAAATAAGAAAAGTGATTTTTAAAAATAATACTTTTTACTTTTTCTCCGCAACCGTAAACCTCAAACTCCAAACCGTAAGCCCAACCGATCGCCCACTACTGATACTGAATATAAATCGGCTGAGGTTTCAGTTTAAGTACTTCTTCGGGTGTCATAACATGACCGCCTTTTTCCTTGAGGTCGTTTTTGTAGAATAATTTGAACCCCGTGAACTGAACCGGTTCGGGATAAATAAATGAACGATAAGTGTTGATCTTCCTGGCCTGGTGTCCCCAGCCATCCATATCCATCACGATCTGTACTTCGGGACGGGTTTTGATCTGCTTGTAGTTGGTAACTCCTTTCTGGGTGAAACGATGTACCACCAGGATCTTGGGAGGCAGATTATTTTCCTTTACAATTTTGGCCAGGTATTCGGTCACCCAATTGATGTCGGCGGCATCGTAGGTACCCACCACCTTACCGGGAGCCTGTCCGCCTTTCATGGAGAATTCAGGATCGATGCCAAAATGAACATGAGGCATCTTCAGGTATTTTTCAAACTCGGGCACTTCCTGTTGTACCGTGCTTAGTCCTACCTGGATATCCAAAAATACCAGCGCATTTATTTTTTCGGCCATAGCCAATACTTTATCGATCTCCTTGAATGGCATACGAAGCCGGTACTTTCCGGCAGCGCCTGGAGATTGCTGTGCGGTGATGGCGATATAATGCAGTGCCGGAATCACTTTGATATTGGTATCGGCAGCCTGCCAGGCTTTTACTTCCGACTTGAGCTTGTCGAGCATTTGTTGTTCGGGCAGCTCACCCAAAATTCCCATTTGCTTGGAATAAAGGTTCCCGTAGAATGCCACTACCCGGTTGAAAGGCAACACGGCACCGGCCAGTGGCAGCGGTGCTTTCACCGGCCAGCGTCCGGATGAATCGCCATTGGTGATCCACTGCATTTTCTGTTGAAAAATTGCGGTGTCCAGCGGGGTGGCATTGCTGCCTACAGGTTCCACTGTGTCTTTCCTGGGCAAAGTGGTGTCTTTGCCGGAGCCACCGGCGGCGGAGGCTGAATTATTACTGCAGGCAGAAACGGCAACGGTGGCCAGTATCAGCGTCCATAAAAGCGTGCTCTTCTTCATAGCAATATTGTTACTCTGTGGTTGAATGGTGTGCAAAATAAACGAACTTGAAGCGAATTATGAAAATGTTCAAATCGGGGAGGAAAAAATATACTCAGTCAGCTACCTTTTACTCATGCCGGATTGGAGAACGTGCAGCCGGTTAAAATATTTTAATGGTGAATAAACAGGTGGTATCTTCATTTTCAATCGATCAATCTTAACAGAATCATATGAATAAGATCAGGTGGGGAATATTGGGCTGTGGAAGAATTGCCCGCAAGTTCGCATCAGACCTGGCCTACGTGCCGGATGCCATGCTGATGGCTGTGGGTTCAAGAAGCGGGGAGGCAGCGGCCTCCTTTGTGGCGGAATTTCCAGCGAAACATGTACATCACAGTTACGAAGCCCTGGCGATGGATCCGGAAGTGGATGTGATCTACATCGCTTCTCCGCACGCCCTTCATCACGAGCATACCCTGCTTTGCCTGGAACACAACAAGGCGGTATTGTGCGAAAAAGCCTTTGCCCTGAATGCGCTGCAGGCCCGGCAGATGATTGAAAAAGCGAGGAACCGAAATGTTTTTCTGATGGAGGCGCTCTGGACCAAGTTCATGCCCCATTACCAGTTGCTGATAAATATGATTCGGGAAGGCAAACTGGGTGAGATCAGGAATGTGCTGGTAAATTTTGGTTTCGCCCCCACCCCGCCACTACCCCAACGGTTATTTGACCCGGCTCTGGGCGGAGGCAGCCTGCTTGATATCGGCATTTATAATGTTTTCCTGGCGCTCTCCATACTGGGCAAGCCCGACCATATCGACGCATCCATGTCGCCTGCATCCTCCGGAATCGATGAGCAGTGTTCGATTCTTTTCCGGTACAACAATGGCGCCATGGCCAGCCTGTTCTCCTCTTTCTCTACCAACCTGGCCACGGAGGCGGATATTTCCGGGCGCGAAGGAAGAGTGCGTCTTACTTCAAGATTCTATGAGCCCTCTACCACCGTTGAATATTATCCGGGCAGGGTGGACAGCCGGCAGGTGCTTCCCTTCGACAAAGAACCGGGCTGGGGCTACTACTATGAGATCCGGCATGTACAGGAATGCCTGCGGCTCGGACTCACGGAAAGCACGGTGATGACACACGACGACACGATACTGCTGATGGAAACACTGGATGCAATCAGAAAAAAAGCCGGTATCCGCTATGATGCAGACCCGGCCGGTTTTCATTTGTAAGTATGCTTGTTACTTGATGCCCGCTCTCTTATTAAGATCCGCGATCGGGATCAGTATCTGTCGCCCAACTTGTGTCTTTCCTTTGTAGGTAACTACCCGGAAACGAACCGCATCCCTGGGCGGTGTCAGCGCCTTGCTGTATTTCGGATAGAACCTGTCTGGTTCAGAATTGTCAAAACTGTAATAAATATCCAGTCCGTCAATTTCAGCAGTCATCTCAATCTGCAATTTCCCGCTGGCATCTTTCCGGGCGGAAATGACGGGATCATAGATGCCGCGTGAATACTTTGTCTCGGCCTGATCCATTCGCTCAAAATGTTTCTCCACCCGGGAAACGAACTCCATCCAGTTTCTGTTTTGTTTGGGAGACCAGAGGCATTCGCTGATGGCCATGCCGCGCGGCCAGGTCATATACTGGGCCTGGCGCAGATTGTATATCTGTTCGGTCCAGAGGTTTGCCTGTCCGCCCTTGATCAGTTTTTCATTGACTCCCTCAGGCAGGGGCTCGAACTCATAGCTTTTTTTCATTCTCAAGGAAGCATAAACCGGCGGTTCGGTTGAAACATCTCCTTGCATATAGTCGATGTACACGAAATTGGTGGGGCTCATTACCACTTCATGCCCGAGTTTGGCTGCCTCCACTCCTCCTTTCATTCCACGCCAGCTCATGACAGCGGCATTGGGAGCCAGACCGCCATCCAGGATTTCGTCCCATCCGATCATCTTCTTTCCTTTCGACATGATGATCTTCTCCACTCTTTTTACAAAATAGCTTTGCACCTCATCGAGGTTTTTGAGGTTTTCCCTTTTCATCAGTTCTTTTATCTGGTCACTTTTTTCCCAGAAATTACGGGCAGTCTCATCGCCACCCATGTGTATGTATTCGAAGGGGAACAGGGCCGCCACTTCGCCAAATACCTTATCGAGAAATTCGTAGACCTTGTCGTTGGCAGGGCAAAGTGTATTATCGATCAAACCATAAAAATGCCCGCTGGGCGGCCATTCCATGAATTTTTCGCCTGAGTTTACCTGGTATGTTCCGGGTGTACAGGTCAGTTCGGGATAGGCAGCCAGGGCTGCCAGGCTATGGCCGGGTACATCAATCTCAGGAAGAATATTTACAAAGCGGTCTTTGGCGTACTGCACAATGTCTTTGATGTCCTGCTGGGTGAAGAAACCACCGTAGTTGCGAGGTTCATCCGGCTCGGGTTTGGAAAAGGTGTTGAAGGAACCGGTTTTATCGACCCTCCACGCCCCTACTTCGGTTAACCTGGGGTAGGACTTTATCTCGATCCTCCATCCCTGGTCGTCGGTCAGGTGAAGATGAAGCAGGTTGTATTTATATTTCACCATATCATCGATATACCTTTCCACTTCCTGTTTATTGAAGAAATGCCTGGATACGTCCAGCATCAGTCCTCTCCATGCGAAACGCGGATAGTCGGTGATTTTCACTCCGGGAATGATCCAGAAGTTCTTTTTTACCAGCTCGGTGCTTTCCACTTCTTTAGGCATGAGCTGAAGAAGAGTCTGTACTCCATAAAACAGCCCGGCCGCTTTGTTGGCCCTCAGGATCACCAGGCTGGAGCCTACTTCGAGCGTGTATCCTTCGTTGCCGATGCGCGGGTCTTCTTTACGGTTAAGGGATATGGCAATACTGGTACCCCTGGAATCTTTCGCATCTGCCGGCAACTGAACCCTTACCGGGTAACCCGTTGTCCGGAGCAGTTGCTGGGCCAGGTAACGCGCCACCATTTGCAAATCCGTGTTCTTCTCCGCTATTTCTATCACCGAATAGCTGTTCAGTTCGAAACTTCCCCCCTTTTTTTCAAGAGACACGGGTTGAGGGATAATGGCAATGCCGGAATTTTCCTGGGCCAGAACATGAAGACTTTGGAAAAGCAGCAAACAAACAATGATTTTTTTCATATATATTCTTTAAGGATGGAAGGCAATAAAATTAATGAATATCCTTTTCCGATTACGCCGGAATCGCTTAATTTTCCGGAGGTTGAATGGCTCACAAAGCTATCTTTGCCTGAAATTAAACAACCAATTATTTAAACCAGGACTGCAATGAAAAAATTCCTCGTTCCTACCGATTTTTCTGAGACGTCAAAAAACGCCGCATCCTATGCCGTAAAAATGTTACATGGCAAGCCCGATGTAACCATCGTTCTTTACTATGTTTTTGACAATGCCGCAGGCAGTGATGGCACCCTGCTGACAGAAGATGACATGGACAGGCATACAATAATTGGACATGCCCTGGGTAATATGAAACTGGAACTGGCAGCCTATGGAGATACGCCGATCGAAACAGTAGCCGAATTCGGGACTTCACTGGTAGAAAACATTGAGAGATTTGTCAGACACCACGGAATCGATATGGTGGTGATGGGTATTACAGGTGCAACAAAAATCGAACAGATCTTCATGGGCAGCAACACGCTCAAACTGGTAAAAGAAGGTGTTTGCCCGGTCATGATCATTCCTCCCGATGCGCAGTACCAGGAGATCCGCGAAGTAGCGCTCACCAGCGATTTCAAGGATGTGGAATCGACGCTGCCCTTCAATCCCATCAAGCGCCTGCTTGATCTCTTCAAGCCCACGCTCTATGTGATCAATGTAGACAGCGAACATTATGTGGAAATCACGGACGACTACAAAGCGGAACGCTCCAAACTGGAAAAGCACTTCGCCGACTATAACCCGCAGTTTGCTTTCATTCGCCTCTTCGATTTCCTGGAAGCAATCAACAATTTCACCCGCGACAAGGAAATTGACCTGATCATCACCGTTCCGAAGAAACATTCTTTCCTGGGCGGGTTGTTCAAATCAAGCCATACCAAGAAACTGGCCTATCATAGCAATGTGCCTATCGTTGCCATTCACGAATAAATCCTAAAACCGGGTTTACTCCATGGACAAACTCGATGCAGGCTTCTGGGATAACCGATATCTTTCTGCTCAAACGGGCTGGGATATCGGTTTTCCTTCTACTCCTCTCAAAGAATACATCGATCAGCTTTCCAACAAAGAATTGCAGATTTTGATTCCCGGCTGCGGAAATGCCTATGAAGCAGAATATCTCCTTCAAAAAGGATTCAGGCACCTGACTGTTATCGATATCTCGCCGGTTCTTACCGATAATCTGAAAGAAAAATATTCCCGGTGGGTGGATAAGGAGCTCACAGTAGTTTCGGGCGACTTCTTCCACTTCGAAGGTTCTTTCGACCTGATCTTGGAACAGACCTTTTTCTGCGCACTGGATCCCTCCTTGCGCCCTTCCTATGTAAAAAAAATGCATGCTCTCCTGAAAGAAGGAGGGAAACTGGTGGGGCTGTTGTTCAACCGCGACTTCGAGGGTGGGCCTCCCTTTGGTGGCAGCAAAAAGGAATACCTGGAGCTGTTCTCTCCCTATTTCAAAATACATACCCTGGAACGAAGCTACAATTCCATCCAACCCCGGGATGGTACAGAGTTGTTCCTCATCCTGGAGAAAAAGTAATCGGGTTATACGGCCGGTTCCTGCTGGCTGAGGCAATGAAAACTTCCCAATCCCCAGATAATATCGGAAGAGTCAATTCCAATTACTTCGCGTGAAGGAAAACATTCCTGGATGATGCGGAGCGCCTTTTCGTCTTTTGAAGAATTAAATACCGGAACGATCACAGATTTATTGGCAATGTAAAAATTGGCGTAGGAGCAGGGCAGTCGCTGATCTTCATAGATCAGCTCATCCGGCATGGGCAGTTCCACAATATTGAGTTGTTTGCCATTCAGCAGACGCATCCGCTGAAGTTGTTTGAGGTTATGCTGCAGTAAGGAGTAGTTTTCGTCAGATTTGTTTTCCTCTACCACCGTCAATACGGTGTCTTCGTTCACAAACCGTACCGTATCGTCGATATGGCCATCGGTATCATCGCCCACAATTCCTTCATCTACCCATAATACCTGGTCCATGCCGTAGTATTGATGAAGATACTGCTCGATCTGCTCCTGGCTGAGATGAGGGTTCCGATTGGGATTCAGCAGGCAGGCCGTAGAGGTGAGCACCGTACCCTTTCCGTTAAATTCAACCGAGCCGCCTTCCATTACAATACCCGGATGAAAAACAGGTATATCCAAATGACGGCCGATCAATGTCGGGATCACATCATCCAGATCAAAGGGAGGATATTTGCCTCCCCAGGCATTGTATCCCCAATCCACAATCACCTTTTTGATATCAGCTGATGGGTTGACAAGGAAAGCGGGCCCATGATCCCGGCACCAGGCATCATTGGTGGGATGAAAAAAGAATTCGATCCTGGAAAGATCCGCGCCGGCTTTCTGCAAATGAGCGGTCGCGAATTGTTTCATCGCCTCGTCTTTTACGTTGATGCGAACCCATTCACTGTTGGCCAGTTCTTTTACGAAAAGCGAATAATGGGGAAAGATGCTGTTTATTTTTCCCGGCCAGCTGGCTTCCTTATGCGGCCAGCTTAACCATGTAGCCTCATGCGGCGCGAATTCTGCCGGAAAATAATAACCGAGTTCTTTAGGAGTCGGATGCGGGAAGGTTTCAGGCTTCATCATCTATAAATCTTTTTGTAATACCCTGGTAAGAATCTATGCGGCGATCGCGCAGAAATGGCCAATGCGTGCGGTAACGATCGGTTTTTTCGGTTTCAATGGTTTGTACAATCACCTCTTCCTGGTCATGAGAGGCCTGGTAGATAACGGTTCCGAAGGGATTGGCAATAAACGACCCGCCCCAGAATTTCATGGCGCCGTTCTGCTCCAGCCCTACCCGGTTTACACTGACCACGTGCACCCCGTTGGCCACGGCATGACTTCTCTGAATGGTTTGCCAGGCGTTGTATTGTTCAGTATTGGTGGCCTCGTCCTGGGAGGTGGCCCAGCCGATGGCAGTAGGATAAAAGAGGATTTCCGCTCCCATAAGCGCCGTTATTCTCGCCGCTTCCGGATACCATTGATCCCAGCAGATGAGCACGCCAAACGTGGCATAGCGCGTTTTCCATACTTTGTATCCGAGATCGCCCGGTGTGAAATAAAATTTCTCGTAATAGGCCGGATCATCGGGTATATGCATTTTGCGGTACTTGCCCAGGTAGGTTCCGTCTGCGTCGATCACGGCCGTGGTGTTATGATAAAGCCCCTGTGCCCTCTTTTCAAAGAGGGAGGCAATGATCACTACCTTCAATTCGGCTGCAACCTTCGCCAACGCATCGGTGGAAGGCCCGGGAATAGTCTCTGCTAGTTTGAAATTCTCATAATCTTCCACATCACAGAAATAAAGAGAAGTGAATAACTCCTGCAGGCAGACGATCTGCGCACCTTTAGCAGCCGCTTCCTTTGTCCGGGCGATCGCTTTTGCCAGATTCTCCTCTTTATTGGCGGTGCAGGTCATTTGCACCAGTCCGACTTTTATTGTTGCCATTCTTCAAAAATTGAGTCGCAAAAATACTATGAAAAAATGTATCCGCGATATCCACTTTCGATCTGCCGACAGTCACCTGCCGGTTACGGCAGGAAGGTGTATTGCCATATTTTATCTATCTTTTGCGAATGAAAATTTACCGCACCAACAAAGGCATCATAGTAGAAGAGCAAGGCCGTTATCACCTGGGAATGGAAATTGGCTGGGACGACTTCATTAACCGCGATCATCTGTACACTACTGTATTAACTGAAATCAGGCAATGGCCTTCCATCACCACCGAACAGTTCGGCAGCTTTACCATACTCGCACCGATTCAGTCGCAGGAAGTGTGGGCAGCCGGGGTAACTTACCTGCGCAGCCGTGATGCGCGCATGGAAGAATCCAAAGAAGCCGGCGGAGGAAGTTTTTATGACCGGGTGTATGATGCCGATCGTCCGGAATTGTTCTTCAAGGCGGTTGCGCACCGCGTGGCTCCTCCGGGAGGTTTTGTCCGGATAAGAAAGGATTCTACCTGGAATGTACCCGAACCGGAGTTGACTCTCTGCCTCAATTCTAACGGCCTTATTGTTGGCTACACCATCGGAAACGATATGAGCTCGCGAAGCATTGAAGGAGAAAACCCTCTTTATCTGCCACAGGCCAAGACCTACGACGGAAGTGCGGCCATCGGACCCTGTATTTATATGGATGCCGACCCGTTGCCCTCCAGCAGCCAGATCAGCATTTCAATTACCCGAAAAGGAAATATCGTTTTCAGCAATTCAATCGGGATAGACAGGATGAAACGAAAACATGAAGAGTTGGCCGGATTCCTTTTCCGCGAATGTAGTTTTCCGCATGGTTGCTTGCTGATGACCGGAACCGGTATTGTACCTCCCAACGAATTCACGCTCGAAAGCCTCGATGAGATCAGCATTGAAATTGATCACATCGGCAGGTTGACCAATACCGTTGCGTGATAAGAACGACGGAGACGTGGGTTATCTTCCCATTTGCTTCAGAAAGGCCACATGCGAAGCCACGGCATAGCGAACACGGGGATATTCGATGTAAGCAATGCCATATTCCGCGCAAGCCTGTTTGATAATTTTACTGATAGCCGGATAATGTATGTGCGAAATCTTGGGGAAGAGGTGATGTTCGATCTGAAAATTCAGACCGCCTACCAGCCAGCTTACGAGTTTGTTGTGAGTGGCAAAATTCGCCGTGGTTTTTAACTGGTGAATGGCCCACTCATCTTCCAGTCTGCCGGTTTCCTTGTCGGCTACCGGAAAAGAAGTATGCTCAACCGTATGAGCAAGCTGGAATACAATGCTGAGCACAAAGCCGGCTACCAGGCTGAAGGTGAGGAAGCAGGCCAGCCAGGTTCCAAATCCCATCATGTAAACCGGCAACCCGATGAACAAAAAGAAGTAGAGCACTTTGAACCCCCAGAATACCAGGTGATCGGTAACCTTCATTTTCTTCAGAGGCATGCTGCCCACGCGGCTGTTAAAATATTTCTGGAAGTCCAGAACAAAAACCCAGAAAATATAGAGCAGTGAATAGAGAATCCAGAAATAGACGTGCTGGTATTTATGCAGGCGATATCTCTTCTGCGTCGAGCTCATTCTCATCCAGGGCTGGATATCGATATCATCGTCGATGCCATCTACATTGGTATAAGCGTGGTGAATCACATTGTGTTTCATATTCCACATGAAGCTGCTTCCACCCAGGAAATTAAGAGAGAAGGCCGCTACCCCGTTCATCCATTTGTGTTTGCTGTAACTTCCGTGCGCACCATCGTGCATGATATTGAACCCGATTGCTGCAACAAACCCTCCGAGCACCACGCTTTCAGCGATAACCCAGAGCAGGGAAGGCGTAAAAAACACGAGGTGAATGTACAGGGCCAGGAAACCCGTTGTAAGAATGAGGCCTTTCACAAAAAGGGATTTGTTTCCCGTTGTTGATTTTCCAACTTCTTCGAAATACCGGTTGATCCGGCTTTTTAATTCCGTATGAAAGGAATGGCGGACATTGGAAAACTTTGGTGCTTGCATGTAACCTGAAATTGATTGAGTAATTATTCGTACAAAGATAATCCAACCAGCGTTTTATTAACAATTTGCCGGAAAAAAAGAGCGGTCTTTAGTAAATATTTACACAAAAGGTAAGCCGTTGGCCTGTTTTGTAGACTTTGCCCGACAACAGTATGGTGGAACCTTTTACAGGAAACGATCAACAATTACCTTATGTTTCAACCAGCACCAGAGAATCAAGGCTCCTGATCCCTATCTTTTTTTCAGTGATGTACCCTTCTGCGTATTTTACTCCGATTCTTTTTCCGAGCATACGTGCCCTGGCAATGACGCTATCGAGAAAATCCGGCGTGGAGATATAGGTTTGCGGACCGTCTTCACTCTGGGGAGAGGTATGAAACTGCGTGGCATAAGCCTGGATGGATTTCATGCGTTGTTCGAACGAGTCGCTGATATCAACGAGCAGGTCGGGTTCATGATACCAGTCCTGCATATAATGCAAAACATACCTCGGTCTCCATTTCTGCTGATCGTTTCCGTTTTCATCCCTCGTTTTTATTTTAGCCAGCCCCGACAGAAAACAGGCATCGGCAATGAGGTGACCCGCTCTTCCGTGATCGGGATGCCGATCGTCGAGGATATTACCGATTACGATATCCGGCTGAAATTTCCTGATGGCTGCTATCAGCTTCATCTGGTGTTCTTCATCGTTTTTGAAAAATCCGTCACGGAATTTCAAATTCTCCCGGACGCTCACTCCCATGATTGTTGCCGCCGCTGCCGCCTCGGCATAGCGGGTTTCGATGGTTCCCCGGGTTCCCAGTTCGCCCTGGGTCAGGTCCAATACGCCTACTTTCTTTCCATTTTTTACTTCATTGATCAGGGTGCCCGAACAGCCGAGTTCCACATCATCGGGATGAACGCCTATGGCGAGTATGTCGAGTTTCATCATCTTAACAGTTTAAGGATTTGCGGTGCAAAAATAAATAAAGTTGCAACAGTCTTTTCCGGCGGTTCGGGATTTAACCCTTTTACAGCGTTCTTCCCCAATCGATCAGGTCGTTGACCAGTCGGGGAACAGACCTTTTCAAAGTGGGGCTCACTTTTTCACCCAACCTCACGATGACCAGCTTCTGTTCCGGAACAACAATGATGTACTGGCCGAGAATACCCCTGGCATAAAAAACTCCCGGATGATAAGGCACCAGCCACCACTGATAGCCATAGAAGTCGCAGGGGTAATTCTGATCGTCCTTGATCAGGCAGGGACTGATTGATTTCCGGTAATACTCGAACGGGATAATTGTATGGCCATTCCACCTGCCGCTGTCGAGCATCAGTTTACCGATCCTGGCAAAATCGGGAGCATTGGAGTTAAAACAGCAGTAAGCTTTCTCATTCCCGTTTTTCTTGTCGGTACTCCATAAAGCCGGGTGTTGGGCACCAAGGGGTTGCCATAATTTCTCCGACGCATAAGCCGCCAGCGATTTACCGGTGGCTTTTTCCAGGATCAGTCCCAGCAACTGGGTATCGCCCGATTTGTATTCCCACAAGGTGCCGGGCGTTTTCACCACTTTTACACCTGTCGCGGTTTTATAAGCGTTGCTTCCGTAATAGATTTCGGTAGTTACTGAAAAGGGGTTGGAATAAGATTCGTCCCAATCACTGCCACTGCTCATGGTCAGAAGGTCTACTATCCGCACCTTCGCTTTCTCCCCTTCTTTGAATTCGGGCAGATAATTGGACACCGGTTCTTCGATCGAACGAATTTTACCTTCGCCCAGGGCGGCGCCAATCAGCAGGCTGGTGATGCTTTTGGCCATCGAAAAAGACCCCGACAACGAGGAGTCGCTGTATCCGTTCCAGTACTTTTCAAATACCACCGAATCGCCCCTGGATACAAACAAGGCGATAGATTCGATGCTTTCCAGTTCCTGCAACAGGCTGTCGGGTAAACTTGCTTGGTTGTACTGCACCGATCGGTTCCAGGGTTGAAGCTGGCCGGTGGCGACCGTATTATTTGTGAATTTTCGATAGTCGTCCACATTGGCAAAATTGTAAGCTACTGCTTTGAACAGGTAGGTACGCCCGGTAACCAGAGCGAAAATCGAAAACACAACAATCAGGAAGCCGGAGAAATAGAAGATGCTTCGGAGTAACTTCAGCATGTCAGTTGGTTTTGAAAGTCAAATTAACAGGAATCTAACCAGTTATTACCAGTGTCCCCCGAGTTGAAGCCCCAAAAATTTGTGTTAATTCCCCTAATTTCGCAGCCAAATCACATTAAATTATGAACCTGCACGAATACCAGGCTAAGGAACTGCTCAAAAAGTATAACGTCCCGGTTCAGGAAGGCATCCCGGTGGATACTCCTGAAAAGGCAGAGGAAGCGTACAAACAATTGAAAGTTCAAACCAACAACAGTTTTGCGGTAGTGAAAGCCCAGATACATGCCGGCGGAAGAGGCAAGGGAAAGATCCAGGGAACTGAACAGCGTGGTGTGGCCGTGGGTAAGAGTGCAGAAGAGATCAAAACGATCGCAGGAAATATTCTCGGTGGTACGCTCGTCACCATTCAGACCGGACCTGCCGGAAAAGTTGTCAACAAGATCCTGGTTGCCCAGGATGTTTATTATAGCGGGCCCAATCCTGTGAAGGAATTCTACCTTTCGATCCTGCTCGACAGAAGCAAGGGGCAAAATGTGATCATGTACAGTACGGAAGGGGGAATGAACATCGAAGATGTGGCTCATGACACTCCTGAAAAGATCTTCAAAGAGTGGGTACATCCTGCCGGCGGGCTCCAGCCTTTCCAGGCCAGGAAGATTGCTTTTAACCTGGGTCTGAAAGGGGAAGCCTTTAAAAATTGTGTGAAGTTCGTTACCAATCTTTACAACGCCTATGTGGGGCTGGATTGCTCGATGCTTGAAATCAACCCGCTTTTCAAAACAAGCGATGAAAAGATTATTGCGGTGGATTGCAAGATGAACCTCGATGACAATGCCCTGATGCGTCATGCAGACCTCGAAGCCCTTCGTGATACCACTGAGGAAGATCCCACAGAAGTGGAAGCAGCCAAACACAACCTGAACTTCGTTAAACTCGATGGCAACGTGGGTTGTATGGTAAATGGCGCCGGACTGGCGATGGCAACTATGGACATGATCAAGCTCAGCGGCGGAGAGCCTGCGAATTTCCTGGATGTAGGTGGGACAGCCAATGCCCAAACCGTGGAAGCCGGCTTCCGTATCATCCTGAAAGATCCCAAAGTAAAAGCGATCCTTATCAATATTTTCGGGGGCATCGTTCGCTGCGATCGTGTGGCACAGGGAGTTATCGATGCTTACCAGTCAATCGGCAATATTCCCGTACCCATCATTGTTCGGCTGCAGGGTACCAATGCCGAAGAAGCCAAGAAACTCATTGAGGAAAGCGGCCTCAAGGTACAGTCGGCCATCCTCCTGAGCGAGGCAGCTGCCCTGGTGAACAAGGCCGTGGCCTAAATCATTTTTCAATAACATCAACCCGTTCTGATACCGGCCAGCCGGCAAACAGAACGGGTTTTTCATTGGATTTTGCAAAAAAACGAGCAGGAAAAAATAATTGGCACAATTTTCCGTTTCCCCTGTATAAACACCGCTAACCAGTTAAAACAACCGCATTCGTTATGAAAAACGCCCACAAAATCTTCCTCGCCATTACCGTGGCCGCCTATGTGCTGATGTATGGCATTATGGCCATCCTTTCCTAGAACCAGGTCCCTATTTTTATAATCGGGCGTATCTGGCTATTTTTACGGTATTCAATAACGTTATGTTCCGAACTGCCGTAGCCGTAATTTTACTTCTGTTAACAAATTCCCTGTCTGGCCAAACCATCAGGCCTTCCGAGTTCCTTTCCTTTGCCAACAAGCCAGGCGATATCAGCCGGCAAAAGATCTATAAGGAATTTATTCATTACTTCTTCATAAAACGCAACAGGCCCGCCGATTCCGCTATTCTGGCAATCATACAGTACAATCCCGGCGGACAGGTTACCCGGGCCGAACGGTTTGACGTGAATATCCCCAACGGGTCAAAAAGTGAACATTTCTACAACGAAGCCGATCAACTGATCGCGATTACCACCGTTTTCCCGCAATCCAGGCTCCCCGATGCCCGCATCGATATTCAGTACAATGACAAAGGCCAGGAAACCGCACGTTCGGTTTCATCCATAAACGGCGCGCTGATCGAATGGAAAGAGTATGATAGTTTCAACCGGGTAGTGAAAATCTACTCCAAAAACGGACCTGCCCGAAAATACCTTCGCACACAATTTGTTTATGACGATCCCCGACAGGGATTTACTCAATTCTATTATCAGACCAGCGGTCTGGAAGATTACAGGGAAATACGCAAATATCTTTCCGACTCCCTCTCCTACGAAGTGCATATCGGGTATAAAACATCGCCAACCCGGTTAAAATCTTCTGTTGAGGTGGATGCGCTCAAAAGAGTGATCAATGAAAAAAGATTTGAAGAACTCCTCACCGATTATACCGAATTCATTTTTACCTATAATGAAGATGGCACCCTGTACGAGTGCAAGGTTTATAAAAAAGAAGAACTGGTAGGCCTGGTCAGGCATTATTACTATTCCAACGACGATTAGCCTGTCTGACTTCCCCCTTTTATCTTTACATCATGGAAGGAGTTACCATCAGACCCATTCAGCCCGAAGATAACATTGTACTCGCCGGGATCATTCGAAATACCCTGGCCGAGTTTGGAGCCAATCACCCGGGCACCGTGTATTTCGATCCCAGCACCGATCATCTTTTTGAACTTTTCCGCCAAACCGGCAGCCGGTATTTCGTGGCCGTATGGCAGGAGGAAGTAGTTGGTGGTGCCGGCATCTTTCCTTCAGAAGGTCTTCCGGAAGGCACCTGTGAACTGGTGAAAATGTACCTGCTGCCTAAGGCAAGAGGTACCGGTCTGGGGCGAAAACTGATCCGGCTCGCCCTCGATTTCGCGAAGGAAGCCGGTTATCGCCAGGTGTATATCGAAACCATGCCCGAGCTGAAACAGGCCATGAAAGTGTATGAAAAATTTGGATTTTACTACCTCAACGGGCCCATGGGAAATACGGGGCATACCGGTTGTTCGATCTGGATGCTATGTGAGTTGTGAGAGAAACACGAATTACACGACTTTCACTTCGTAGATGCCGCTGAACAGGTAGAGTTTTCCGGTTTGGATTTCTACGCATTGGTATCTTTTGCGGAGTTTCTTTCCCTTTCTGAATACCCTTCCTTCACCGATATCGAACAGGCGGCCTTCTTCTATCTGTTCCACCAATACCAATCCCGATTCGACATTATCGTATCTTCTCAGCAACCGCATGAGTTCTTCGTCGGAACAACTGCTGGCGGGCAAATCGTTGATGGAAAACCTGAGTCGGTTTTCAACTTCCGCAGGGAAGATGTTCATGTCCAGAAAGTCTTTTAGCAGCAACGAGTAGAATGTTTTCCATTCTTTGCCATGCGCCTGTACCCGGTTTCTGTATTCCATGAATGTAACCAGATGTGCCAGTTCGTGTATGAGGGTAATCAGAAAGGCGAATTTGTTGAGCGTACTGTTTACGCTGATCCGGTGAGCGTGTTGCCGGGTGGCATGACGATAATCGCCCAGTATCGTCTTTCTTTCGCGGGTAATGGTGAGATGAACCTGGTAATGCTGTAAGTATTGCAATACTTTGGGAACTGCTTGTTCCGGGATAAATCTTCGGAGATAATCCAATGGCGCCTCTCGTTTAGACATTCTTTCCTGACCGGCTTATTTTGGTGAGAATGGACATTTCAACAACGGTATAAACAAGGTATAGCACCAGGCAGATCACAACCGCAGGCTTGTTGGCCGATTTGCCTGCCAGGTAAATGTATAGGAATGCCGCCAGCAGGCAGAGCATCATTTTTACAAAAATGCCCATGTATATCTGGTTCAGGAAACCATAGCCCTGTTGCTGACTGATCGATCTGAAATAAAAAAAGAAAGAAGCCAGGGTGGCCGCGAAAAGTACCAGGTTTCCCCAAAGCACCACCTGGCTGTCGATGTGGTACTTTTCCATGAGAGATTTTGATACAGCAATGCCGGCATTGAAAACAATGAATAATATCAGGATTGGCCGAAAGGATTTCGAGAAACCCGGACCAGTCTGCTTTGTAGCGGAATTGTTCATAACCTGTTACACCATTTTGGCCGGGCCCGTCAAAAAACAGTTCATCCGGCGTAATAAGGGAACAAATATACTGTCATTCCGCAAATGCTGTATAATGCCGATCAGGCAGCCACCGAGTTGTCCAGCTTCTTGTCGGCAAGGGATTTGGATGATCCCGATGACGAAGCCTGGCTGGAAGTCATATGGCATTGACCATTGAAGTTCGAGGTGGGCTCGATCTGCAATTTGGCAGCATGAATATTTCCTGTTACATGACTGTTTCCTTTCAGCTGAAGCAGGTCTTTCACCTGGATGGTACCTTTAACCTTGCCCATGATATCGGCCTGCTGGCCCGAAATATCTCCTTCCACGGTACCATTGGCACCGATCACTACTTTCGCAGTACAGTAAATATTTCCTTGAAGGGTGCCGTCGATGCGGATATCGCCATTGCTGGTAATATCGCCTTTCAGGGTTGTACCGGCTGCAATAAGGCTGGCGCCTCCTGTTACGGGTGTTTCGGACAGCCCGTCGGATTTGGATTTCTGATTAAACATAGTATTTGGTTTTTTAGTCGTCGATCTTTTCGGGAACGGGGATATCCAGCGTTGTGGTATCCAGTTTTACCGTTCCGTCTCCCTGCAAGGCACCTTTCATGCTTTCCAGGAAATTGTCCTTACGCTTCATTGCCATTTCTAATGAATCAGTCCTCATCTTCAACTCTCTCAGCTCCTTAGTCGCATTCACATCCCCGTAACCGGGAATATACAACCTCAGGGGGGTAAATACGATCAGTGCCACCGTAAGACCCGTCAATAACACAAAAATGGTGCTAAGAGTGATATAAACGCTCAGTCTGGATAACTTAAACGTCACAACCTCCTCGTAAGTATCATCGTTCATAACTACCAGGCGGTAGCGGTTTCGCAGGCGTTTAAAGGTTGATTGAGCGTCCAGAGCGGGCATATGGATTTCGATTTAAATTAAAGGTAGCCAAATTCGGGTCATCCGGGGTTGAATAAATGGCAAAAAATTTGAGCTAACTTTATAATAATTTTCTTGAAAACCAGTTATTAAGAAATTAGTTTGCGCCGCAAATATTCATAGGTTTTGACCCGGATATTCTTCATTTTTTCCCTGTTTTTCTTCAGCTGGCTGAACCAGGCATTGGGTCAGTCCATCCCCGCCTTGACTTTCGAGATCAAAAAACCACAGAAACTGGAGAACAAGAAGCTGGGCTCGGAAAGAAACGCCGACAAAAAATTCACCTTCCCCCGAAGGGTCATCCAGAATACTTACACCCACTTTAACTGGGAATTCAACGCCCGTGAAAAACTGAACGAGATCATCGAGCGGGCCCGGATGGCACACCGCGATGACTACAACCAACTGCTTTCTTTCTACAACTATTCTCTCGACAATACGATCCGCGACAGCATAGAACTGGATTCGGTGATCTGGAAAGCGAATGCGGGCATTCTCCTGCATGATCTGAGAAATGACTGGGTAGATAATCTCTACATGCTGATGGGAAAAGCCTATTACATGCGGCAGGTCATCGATACGGCCTATCTAACCTTCCAGTACATCAACTATGCATTTTCTCCCAAGGAATCGGATGGATATGATATTCCCATCGGAAGCAACGCGGTGGAAGGTGGCAATGCGTTTTCGATATCCACCCCGGAGAAAAGAAATTTCGTCAAAAAAGTTTTTACCCAGCCACCCAGCAGAAATGAGTCCTTTCTGTGGCTGATCCGCACGTATATCGCCGTGGGGGAATATCCGGAAGCGGCGGGTATGATCGAGACGCTGAAACACGACCCGCGTTTTCCGGCAAGGCTGCAGGGTGAACTGAATGAAATGCAGGCGCTCTGGTTTTATGATCAGCAGGTCTTCGACTCGGCGACTTTCTATCTCGAAAAAGCACTGCCTTCCGCCGATGGGCGCGAAGAAAAAGCAAGGTGGGAATACCTGATCGGTCAGTTATATGAAGCGAGCCGCCAACCGGCCAAAGCACAGGAATTTTATGAGCGCTCTGTCGGTCATACGCTCAACCCGGTGCTGGAGGTTTATGGAAGATTGAACAGCATCCGCCAGAATCGTGGCGATGAAAAAGCCATCCAGGAAAACCTCGATCAGCTGATGAAAATGGCCAGGAAAGACCGCTATACCAATTACCGCGATATTATCTACTATTCCGCCGCACAAATTGAACTGGAACGAAATAACAGCGCCGCCGCGAAAGCGCTGCTCTTGAAGTCGACAAAAGCAGCGATTGACAAGAGCGCCGACAGAAATCAAAAATCCAGATCCTTCCTGCTCCTGGGTGATCTCTCCTACCGCGAGGCCGCCTATGTGGATGCCAAAAATTACTACGACAGCGTTCTCAATACAGAAGTCGTTCCCAACCTGGATACTTTCAACCAGCGAAAAACTTTACTCGCAAAAATCTCCGACTATGCTTCGGTTATTCAACGCCAGGACAGTCTGCAGCGGATAGCAGCTATGCCGGAAGCGGAAAGAGATGCCTACATCAAAAAACTCGTAAAAAAACTCAGAAAACAGCAAGGCCTGAAAGAAGAAGAACCTTCCTCCGGTAACAACAATACTGCCAACCCGAATAATACCGCACCTGCGGATCTGTTCGATAACTCTAAGGGCGACTGGTATTTTTACAATACCTCCCTCAAATCGAAAGGCTATACCGATTTCAGGGGAAAATGGGGAACCAGGCCGAATGTCGACAACTGGCGCCGCATGGCAGCCGTAGACAAAGCGGTTCAGCAAAAAATAAATGCAGGCGATAACAAAGGAAACAATTCATCGACAGAACCCGATGACGGAGTGATCAACTTTGAAACACTGCTGAACAAACTGCCCATCACCCCGGAGAAAAAACAGAGATCCAACGATTCAATAGAAACCGCGCAAATTGAATTGGGCAAAGCACTCATGGAAGGACTGGAAGACTATCCGGCAGCGATACATGAACTCGATGCCTTTGCACAAAAATTCCAATACAGCACCCGTAGACCGGAAGCTTTGAGATATCTCTATTATTGTTATCTGAAGATCGGCAGTGTCGACAGGGCTAACCTGATCAAGACCGAGCTTCAGCAGCGATACAAAGGATCTGAAGAAGAAAAAATGGTCAGCAACCCGGCCAAAGCCGATAAGACCGACAAGCAAAAAGAAGCCATGGACCGGGCATACGACAAGATCTATACCTTGTTCATCGAGGGAAAATTCGATGATGCCCTGGCCGAAAAGAAAAAGGCGGATAGCCTGTTCTCGAGAAATTACTGGACCGCCCAGCTGCTTTACATCCAGTCTATTTACTACATCCACCAGCGGCAGGACGACTCCGCCAAATCTACCCTGCAGGACATCATCAATGTCTTTCCTTCCAGTCAACTGGCCCTGCGAGCACAGAATATCATCAATGTGCTTGGAAGAAGAAAGGAAATTGAAGACTACCTCACCAATCTCAAAATTGAAAGGCCCACCGAAGATTCTGTGGTTATCGTAGACGACAAACCCGCCCGCACACAACCTGTGGGCCAGGGCAACAAGCCGGTGGTTACGGGCAATAACAAATCCGATTCATCCCAGGTGAAAACCGTGCCACCGACCGTGGTCACCAATCCCGGGGTAAAAAAAGACACTACCCAGGCCAAACCTGCTGTTTCGTTGAAAGTGGCTTTCACCCACAATCCTGCCCTTCCCCACTACGTGCTGCTGTTTGTAACCAAGGTGGATGGCGTGTTTGTGACGGAAACGAAGAATGCCTTTAACAGGTATAATAAACAGAATTTTTACAACAAGCAGATAGACATCAGCAGCGAGATCATCGACGATAGCAGCCGCATCGTGTTAATGGCCGGCTTTGAGAACGCCGATGCCGCTCTGGCTTATGTGGAAAAAATCAAGAAAATCGCCGCTACCGAAATCATTCCCTGGCTGCCCGTAGAAAAGTATACTTACGGTGTCATTTCCGGACCCAACCTCGACATCCTCAAATCCAGCAAGGATATTTCGGAATATCGCAAGTTCCTGGCTGGTTATTTCCCGGGTAAATTCTAAGGTCGGCCTGCGTGGTTTTCCACCAGGGAAATAAAAAAAAATTAACGCTTCCCTAAAACCGTTTTGCAGGCGCTGGTCCGCTGTTTTAAGCATGATTTTTGTCTTATCTTTCGCCAGCCATTAATTCCAACTACTATGTCACGTCCCGTCCGCATATTCTGGAGAATCTTTTTTGGAGGATTTGCCGCCTTTATCCTCCTGCTGGTACTGATTAATTTCGGTGTATTTGGCAAGATGCCCTCGCTGGCCGAGCTCGAAAATCCTTCCATTACACTGGCTACGGAAGTATTAGGGGACGATGGAACGCCAATGGGTAAATACTACAAGGAAAGAGGCAACCGCAGCAATGTAAGTTATAAGGATATTTCAAAATACGTCATAGATGCCCTCATCGCCACGGAAGATGAGAGGTTTTACGACCATTCGGGAATTGACGCCAAGGGCGTGGTTCGCGCAGTGGTATTCCTGGGTCAGAAAGGAGGAGGCAGCACCATTACACAACAGCTGGCATTGAATATGTTCGACGAACGCGCCAGCAACAAGATCGCAAGGTCTATTCAAAAGCTAAAAGAATGGATCATTGCCGTAAAACTGGAAAGAAATTTCACCAAACAGGAAATCATCGCCCTCTATCTCAATACCGTTTCCTTTAGTGAAAATGTTTATGGCATCCGGAATGCGGCCCGAACTTTCTTTCAAAAAGAACCCGATCGCCTGAATCTGCAGGAGGCAGCCGTACTGGTAGGCATGGTAAACGGGCCTTCGATCTTCAACCCGCGTAAATACCCAAAGGCTGCTCTCGACCGCCGCAACCTGGTTATCAGTCGCATGGTGACCAACGGCTTTATTTCCGATGCTGAAGGAAATACAGCAAAAGCCAGTCCCATCCAGTTAAATTTCAAAAAAATGGATGAGAACAATGGCATCGCTCCTTATTTCCTGGATGTGATTCGTGACGAACTGAAGAAATGGTGCAAGGAAAACAAGAAATCCGATGGCGACAACTATGATCTTTATTCCGATGGGTTGAAAGTATATACCTCTATCAGTCCCAGGATGCAGTTGTATGCAGAAGAAGCTGTAGCCAAGCACATGCCTGTTCTGCAAAGAGTACTGGCCGCCCAATCGAGCCTGAGAACCGATGCTGTATGGAAAGGACATGAAAACATCCTGCAGGCAGCCATGAAGAACAGCGACAGGTGGGACCGGCTCAAAGAAGAGGGATTGAGTGATGAAGACATCAAGAAGACTTTTTATGTAAAAACCAAGATGAAAGTATTTGCCTGGAATCCGCTCAGAGAAAAAGATACCATTATGACACCCTATGATTCCATCAAATACCATCGCGAAATGCTGCAAACGGCATTCATGGTAATGGACCCCATGACCGGTCAGGTAAAAGCATGGGTAGGCGGCATCGACTTCAGGAATTATAAATATGATCACGTCAACCTGAAAACGAAAAGACAGGTTGGTTCTTCCATCAAGCCATTCCTCTATGCACTGGCGATGGAAGAATATGGATTCACCCCTGAAACAGAGTGCGAAGCCACCCAACAATACTTTCCGGGATCCGGTTATGTACCTGCCAAAAATACCGGCCGTACCGGAACAAGAACAATGGCCAATGCGCTGGCATGGTCTGTGAATGAAGTAGCGGCTTATCTCATCAAACAGACTACGCCCAAGAGGTTCGCCGATTTCTTAAAACAGATCAATATACCCACCAAGGTAGAACCCTACCCTTCCATCAGTCTCGGATCCTGCGATCTTTCTCTTTATGAGATGATGTGGGGATACACGATGTTCCCGACCGGAGGTTTCAGTACCAAACCGATTTATATAACCCGTATCGAAGACAAGAATGGTAATGTGCTGGCCAGGTTCGACAATACCGAAAGAAAAGAGGTGATCAGCCAGTCTACCGCCTATACCATGAGCCGCATGATGCAGGGAGTAGTCGACTATGGTACCGCAGCCGGCCTGAGAGGAAGACTCGGTATTTCAGAGATGGGAGGAAAAACCGGTACTACCAACGACAACTCCGACGGATGGTTTCTCGGATTCACTCCGCAACTGCTGGGCGGTGTGTGGGTAGGTTGCGATGACCGGTTCATCAAACTGGAAAGCGGATTGGGATATGGTGGCAAGGCTGCCCTTCCTATCTGGGAGTACTTTTTCCAGAAAGTGTTTGCCGACAAAACCCTCGGCCTCGACCGCAATGCCAAGTTCACACAACCGGAAAACCTCAGAAATAATTTCAACCCTTCTTTGTTTGACCCCACTCCTCCCGATCTGCAGGACGAAGGCTCTAACGAAGAAGCCGATCAATACCTGGGCAAACCCGACACGCAGGATATTCCGGTAGATTCAAAACAATCGCTGGAAGAACAGAAAGTTTTGCAGGAAGCGAATGACAAGAAAAACCAGGTTCCGGCAGTCGAGAAAAAAACTGAAAACAAGGAGCCGGAAAAACCCGATGAGAAAAAGAAAAAACAGGGTTTGTTCAAAAGAATATTCGGGAAGAAAAACAACAACTGACGATAACAATATCTTACTCCTCCGTCGACCGTTTGTTTAAAATAGAGACAATCTTTGCCAGTTCCCATTCGTCGGCCATTACTACCTGGCCGATATCCAATACGGCCGGGTTCTTGAATTCAACCGTATCGGGAATAATTTTCCTGGCCGAAGTGTGAAACTCCGTCGCGCCGGTATCCACCAGCTTTTCGATATTCGAAGACCTGACGCCTGCCCCGGGCATGATGATGATTCTGCCGGCGGATTGATCCACCAGTTTTGCGAGCAGCTCCGTGGCTTCGGGCGCTGCGCTCTTCTGCCCGCTCGTCAATACTCTTTCACAACCGCAATCTATCAACTGCTCCAAAGCTTCAAACGGATCCGGCGCTGCATCAAACACCCGGTTGCTGGTAACACCGAGAGGATAGGCCATGTCGACCATGCGGCGAAAGCGGTCGGTGTCCACCCTGCCGTTTTGCAATTGTATGCCTACGGATACCCCGTCGCAGCCCAATTCCTTACAGAGCTGGATATCCTTCAACATTATTTCAAATTCTTCCTCATCATAGAAATAATTGCCGCAACGGGGCCGAATAATTGGGTAAAGTTGAATGCTTAATTTTTCGCGGGCCTGCCTGATGACTCCGTAAGAGGGTGTAGTACCGCCTTCCACAGGGTTATCACAAAGTTCCACACGCACAGCGCCTACACGTTCAGCGATCAGGCAGGATTGAATATTAAAAGAACAGACTTCCAGTGACAGTTTCATTTGTAAAAATCAGGATGATTGAAATTATTCTCCTATCAGATAAGAGATTTTGAAGTGTACAGTTTTTCGATGGCATTTGTTTTTACCGCAAAAGAAAACCCTTTTTGCAAGGCGAAGCCACCGAATTCGCCCTTTTTGTTGATGGCGATGAATCCCACCTGTATCTCGCGCGCTTTTGCTCCCTTGATTCTGTAGATACGTTCAACGGCTTTCTTACAGGCCTGTTCGGGTTTGAGCCCCTGACGCATCAACTCTACTACAGTATGAGAACCGGCAATCCGAATCACATCTTCTCCCTGGCCGGTAGCAGTAGCAGCTCCTACTTCATTGTCGACAAACAAACCCGCCCCGATAATCGGCGAATCACCCAACCGGCCACGCATTTTGAATCCCATGCCGCTGGTGGTACAACTTCCACTCAGGTTTCCTTTGGCATCCATCGCGATCATGCCAATGGTATCATGATTCAATTCTCCATTTTCGAGGTATTGAGGGGCAAACGGACCATGGCCGCCCTGCTTGTTTTCGATATTGATCACTGGCTTGTATTCCGATCTTTTCAGCCAGTCTTTGTACGCTCTTTCCGCATCCGGACTGAGCTTTTGCTCTTCGAGCGGAAATCCTTCTGCAACAGCAAACTGCTGGGCTCCGCTTCCTACCAGCATCACATGCGGTGTTTTTTCCATTACCCGCCTGGCCACGGAGATCGGGTGTTTGATTCTTTCCAGGAAGGCCACGCTTCCGCAATTGGCAAACTCATCCATAATACAGGCATCCAGCGTTACAAACCCATCGCGGTCGGGGTTGGCTCCTAATCCCACGCAACAGTTCTGTGATGCCTCCGTTACCTTAACACCCGCTTCCACAGCATCCAGCGCGCGACCACCCTGACCGAGGATATCCCAGGCACCTTTGTTGGCCGCAATGCCGGCATCCCATGTTGAAATCACCACAGGGTTTCCGGTAATGACAGGATAATTCTCCTCATGGGCCCAGGCCTTTTTGCCAAATAATACAGCGATGGAACTAAAGGCGGAAGTTTGCAGGAATTTTCTTCTCGATGACATGCTGAAATTTTTATTTTGATGAAGGTAAGGAATTGAGTTTCTTGTCGGGCGTTGAATTGACAGCCGTTGAGGTTTACTTCGACTGCAGGTATTTACTGAGTCCGGCAATGGCGTTTTTATGGACTTTGTTTCTTAGAAAATGACTCCATCCCAGCAACCAGCCGCTGACACCCAGGGCCTGCCGGCTCCATTTCCAAAAATCGAATTGATCCGTATGTTCGGTGATCTTCCCTTCCTGGATTCGCATGTGAGCTTTTATCCGGTTAACCACTTTACGGCCGGTCTTCGAAAAGGTATAATGGGCAGTCCAGCGACAGGTACAATACTCATCGTCCAGCAGTTGAATATCTGAATATTCCAGTTTGAAATCCCTTGCATTCCTGCAAAGCATTTCCCACATGGCTGTTACTTCCTTTCCTTCCAGCATGCCAAAGACCGGGTCATTAAAGAGCGGGTAGTCGTTATAGCAGGCATTCATGCCGGCGGCATCCAGTTTCTGGAAGGACTGGTAGAAATTTTCAATCACTGATCGGTTATCACTCATAAAAAACGGGAATAAGTGTGTATAGAGAATCTGTAAATTTAAAGCTCCAAAATCAAAACACATGAGAAAAAAGCTGCCGCTTTCGATCCTGGCATTGCTGGCGATCGTATTCACCCGGGCCCAGTTTTCACAGGATTCTGCCTGGATCAGGGACAACTACATCAAAAAAGAGTACAGCATTCCGATGCGCGATGGGGTAAAACTGTTTACTGCGGTATACATTCCGAAAGACGCCACCGAAAAGCATCCTATTCTCATGAACCGTACGCCTTATTCCTGTGCCCCCTACGGAGAAAACAACTGGCGCCCCTTCTGGTTTTCTCACTATAAATACTATTTGCGCGAAAATTACATTATGGTTATACAGGATGTTCGCGGAAGATGGATGAGTGAAGGCGAATTTATGGATGTTCGTCCCTACCTGCCCAATAAAACGGGAACGCAGATCGATGAAGCCAGCGATACGTATGATGCTATCGACTGGCTCGTTAAGAACATCCCGAACAACAACGGCCGGGTTGGCGTGATGGGTATTTCCTATCCAGGATTCTATTCAACCATGGCAGCTCTCAGTAACCACCCGGCCTTGAAAGCAGTAAGCCCACAGGCTCCGGTAACAGACTGGTTCCAGGGCGATGACTTCCATCATAATGGTGCCTTTTTTCAAATGGATGCGTTCGCTTTTTATTCGGGTTTTGGCAAGCCGCGTCCCAAACCAACCAGCATCGGTCAGCAGGGGTTCGATTTCCCGGTTGATGATAATTATAAATTTTACCTCGAAGCAGGCAGTTTACCCACCCTGTCGCGCTTGATGGGTGATAGTATCAAATTCTGGAAAGATCTGTTCGCCCATCCGAATCTCGACGAATGGTGGAAAGCCCGCAATACCCGCAATTTTGTTCAGCACATCAACAGCTCCATCCCAACGATGGTTGTTGGGGGATTGTTTGATGCAGAAGACTGCTTCGGAGCCTGGAGGCTTTATGGCGCAATCGAACAAAAAACCAGGAACGACAACAAACTTGTCATGGGCCCCTGGTATCATGGCCAATGGTCGGCCCGTGACGGCTCTTCCCTCGGCAATGTGCGTTTCGGGTCGAATACATCCGAATGGTACCAGAACAATATTGAAATTCCCTACTTCAATTATCACCTGAAGGGCAAGGGGGATATCTCTCAACAGGCTGAAGCGACCATCTTCTTCAGTGGTGCCAACGAATGGAAACAATTCAACCAATGGCCTCCGGCGGCCAGCACTCCGCAGGCCATCTATCTTGGCGAAAACGGAACGCTTTCCTGGAACAAGCCTGTTTCGCGCAACAGTTTTGATGAATACATCAGCGATCCTTCCAAACCTGTTCCCTATACAGAAGACGTACACCTGGACCGTACCATTTCTTATATGACCGATGATCAGCGATTCGCTTCCAGGAGAACGGATGTGCTTACTTACCAGACAGAAGTGCTGGCGGAAGACCTTACCCTCGCCGGAACGGTGGTAGCTGACCTGATGACCAGTATCAGTACTACTGATGCGGATTTCGTAGTAAAAATCATCGACGTATTCCCTGATGATTTCGTCTATGCAGGTAACCGCTCCAATTATCCGATGGGCGCCTACCAGATGCTGGTCAGAGGCGAAATTATGAGAGGACGCTACCGGAAGAGTTTTGAAAACCCGGAGCCCTTTAAACCCAATACCATCGATCAGGTGAAATTTGAGTTGCCTGATGTGGCACACACTTTTAAGAAAGGACATCGCCTGATGATACAGGTACAAAGCAGTTGGTTTCCGCTGGCCGACCGCAATCCGCAGACATTTGTGAATATTTACGAAGCGAAGCCCGCCGATTTTAAGAAATCAACGATTCGCATTTATCACGGGGCAGATAAATTCAGCTCCGTAATGTTACCCGTCCTGAAATAACAACTCTAAAAAAATATCACTTCCATGAAATTTCGCTGCATACTGCTGAGCTTCCTGGTCGTACTGGGGCTCCCTCTTCTTTCAGCTGCGCAGGGCCAGGAAAAAAACTTCTCGATCAAGGAGAACTACATAAAAAAGGAAGTGTATATCCCTATGCGTGACGGGGTGAGGTTGTACACGGCTATTTATATTCCCCGAGACAGTTCAGTGGCCTATCCCATTCTCATGCAACGCACTCCCTATTCCTGTGCCCCCTACGGAGAAAAATACCGGGGTGGACTTGGCCCCAATCCTGATCTTGCCAGGGAAAAATACATCTTCGTTTACCAGGATGTGAGAGGACGATACAAGAGCGAAGGCATATTTCAGGAAGTAACGCCTGCCCGCTCCATTAAAAAAACTAACACGGATGTGGATGAAAGTTCGGACGCATATGACGCCGTCGAATGGCTGCTGAAGAACACCCATAATAACGGAAATGTGGGCATCTGGGGAATTTCCTATCCCGGCTTCTTTGCCTCCGCCTCGCTGCCCAATGCGCACCCCGCTATTAAAGCAGTTTCACCCCAGGCCCCTGTTACGGATGAATTTATCGGGGACGATTGCAATCACAATGGCGCTTTTTTCCTGCTGGATAATTTCGGATTCTATAATTTTTTCGAAGGAGAGCGATCCGCCGACAGCCAAAACTATAAACCAATATTCAGTTATTCCACCAACGACGCATACAGTTATTTCCTGAAGCTCGGCACGTTAAAAAAATCAAATGGTCCCGGTTATTACGACAACAAGGGAGTGATCTATTCCCAGATACTGAATAATGATACCTACAATGATTTCTGGCAGTCGAGAAACATCAGAACACACCTTAACAATATCAAGCCGGCCGTATTGGTTGTGGGCGGATGGTTTGATGCGGAAGATATGTTCGGTGCCCTTAAAACCTATGCTACTATTGAGAAGAAAAGCCGCAATGTCAATCACCTGGTGATGGGTCCCTGGACTCATGGCGGGTGGGCCGCTACAAAGTGGACCTCCTATGCCAGCCATGAATTTGGAGAAAACCTGAATGAATTTTATCGCAACCAGCTCGAAACGCCTTTCTTCAACTACTACCTCAAAGGCAAGGGCAGTTTCCAGGCAGCAGAAATGACTGCTTTTGAAACCGGCAGCAATCAATGGAAAAAATTTCAGCAATGGCCTCCCCGCGAAATAAGCTCCACCCCTTTCTATTTTGCAGCTGGGAAAAAACTATCGGTCAACAAGAATAAAGAGGCTGAAGAATTCAGTTCCTATTTCAGCGATCCCGCCAACCCTGTTCCATATACGGAAAAAACCATGGGTGGCAGAAACAACGATTACCTGGCAGAAGATCAGCGATTCGCGTCCAAAAGATCCGATGTACTGAGTTTCAAAACTGAAGTACTCACAGAAGACATCAGCATTGCAGGCCCTATCCTGGTAAATCTGTTTGTATCCATGACAGGAACCGATGCGGATTTTGTAGTAAAACTCATTGATGTGCTCCCGGACGACACTCCCAATCCTTCTCCCAATCCAAAAAATTTCCAGATGGCCGGCATGGAGCGGCTCGTGCGCGCAGAGGTTTTCAGAGGAAAATTCAGGAAGAGCTATTCTCAACCCAGCGCCTTTATACCGAACAAAACGGAGAAGGTTTCTTTCCAGCTCAATGATGCCGTACATGTTTTCAAAAAAGGGCATCGAATCATGGTACAGGTGCAAAGCAGTTGGTTCCCCCTGGTTGACCGTAATCCGCAAAAATTTATGACTATACCGGCAGCCGATGAATCGGATTTCCAGGGCTCCACTATCAAGATTTTTCATAGTACCGCCTTCCCCAGTCATATTGTACTACCCGTTATGAAATAAACATTGACCATTTGCTATCAACATTTCTCTCTCATTCCAAAACTGCCACTGATGAATTTCGTTCATAAAAAACCTGCCAGATTGTTCCTGCTATCATTGCTGCTGCTGCCGTTCTTTGGTACGGCACAACATAAATATATTGCGCCCACCGATCCTGCCGTGCTCGAAAAACTGGAACAATGGAAGGATCTTAAGTTTGGGCTGTTTATGCATTGGGGAACGTATAGCCAGTGGGGCATTGTGGAAAGCTGGAGCCTTTGTCCCGAAGATGAAGGATGGACAGTGAGGCGAGGGCCCTATGCAAAAAACTATTTCGACTACAGGAAAGCATACGAAAACCTTCAAACCACTTTCAATCCCGTCAAGTTCGATCCGCACAAATGGGCCGCGGCGGCCAGGGAGGCGGGAATGAAATATGTTGTATTTACAACCAAACATCACGATGGGTTTTGCATGTTCGATACGCATCAGACCGACTACAAGATCACCGACCCCAAAACGCCGTTTGCTTCCAGCGCTCGCAGCAATGTGGCTCTTGAAATATTCAACAGCTTTCGCCAGGAAGGGTTTATGACCGGGGCCTATTTCAGCAAGCCCGACTGGCACAATGAAAATTACTGGTGGCCCTATTTTCCTCCCAAAGACCGGAACGTTAATTATGATCCCAAAAAACATCCGGATCGCTGGCAGGCGTTCAAAGATTTTACCTATAACCAGGTTGAAGAGCTGATGACCGGTTATGGCCGAATGGATATTTTATGGCTGGACGGCGGTTGGGTGAGGCCATTGTCTACTGTTGATACCTCCGTTGAATGGCAAAGGGGAATCAAGGACGACCAGGACATCGACATGAAACGTATTGCCGCGATGGCCAGGAAGAAACAGCCCGGTCTGATCATTGTTGATCGTACCGTTACCGGTGAATTTGAAAATTACACCACGCCCGAACAGGAAGTA
This sequence comes from uncultured Chitinophagaceae bacterium, assembly GCA_964605065.1. Classification (GTDB taxonomy): domain Bacteria; phylum Bacteroidota; class Bacteroidia; order Chitinophagales; family Chitinophagaceae; genus Endoryza. The sequence continues at coordinate 444,154 of CAZSAQ010000003.1, read as the reverse complement.
CCTTCGGCACCCCTCAGTTATCCCTGGGAAACCTGCATGACCATGGGTAATTCCTGGAGCTATGTTCCCAATGATCAGTATAAGTCGCCCCGTCAGCTCATTCAATTGCTGATAAAAATAGTTTCGCGGGGAGGAAATTTTCTGCTGAATATCGGCCCTGGCCCTGATGGTGATTTTGATCCCGTAGCTTATGAACGTTTGAAAGCAATCGGTGCCTGGATCGGGGTAAATGGTGAGGGTATTTATGGCTCGCAACCGATTGCGCCCTACTCTTCCGGCAATGTATATTTTACACAAAACAGGAAAACAAAACGAATACACGCCTTTTACCTGGCAGAAGAAAATGAAAATATCTTACCAGCAACCGTAATTATTAAAGATTTTTCAATTGCAAAAGGTTCAAAAATTTCTATCTTCGGGACTTCGTCGAATTTGAAATGGATGATGAAAGGATCGGACCTGCAGATCAGCATTCCGGCCAGATTGCAACAACATCCCCCAGGATCATATGCCTGGTGTTTCACGATAGATCAATAAAGTTCCCATTATGTCTAAACCAACCTTTAACATTGACCTGACCGATTCTTTTGAGCGTATTCCTGTAAAGATTTTTCCGACCATAAAAGAAGGCTCCCGCTTTATTGCGCAGGAAATAGCCAGGCTGATCCGAGACAAACAGTCGAGAAATGAAAAATGCGTGTTAGGGCTGGCCACCGGCTCTTCTCCCAAAACCATGTATGCCGAACTCGTTCGCCTGCATCGGGAAGAAGGGCTCAGTTTCAAGAACGTGGTTACCTTCAACCTGGATGAATACTACCCGATCGATAAAGATGCTTTTCAGAGCTACAACCGCTTCATGAAAGTTCAGTTGTTCGATCATGTAGATATTGATCCGGCCAATATACATATCCCCAATGGCGAAACTGCCAAGGAAGAGGTAAAAGCTTCCTGCCAGGCTTATGAAAAAATGATCGAAGATGCCGGAGGCATCGATCTTCAGATCCTCGGTATTGGCAACAACGGACATATTGGTTTTAATGAACCCGGCTCCAGCATTCATTCGAGAACAAGGCTGGTTACACTCGACAATACCACCCGCCTGGCCAATTCCTATGAGTTCGCGAATATTTCGCAGGTACCGCGCCTGGCCATTACGATGGGTATCCATACCATTCTGCAGGCCAAGAAAATCATCCTGATGGGTTGGGGCCAGGGAAAAGCGCCGGTTATCCAGAAATCGGTGGAAGGAAATGTAACCGAACAGATTCCCGCCTCTCTCCTGCAACAGCACAACGATACCTTGTTTGTACTGGACGAAATGGCTTCCGGCGAACTGACCAGATTCAAATCACCCTGGCTCACCGGCGAATGCGACTGGACGCCACCCATGATCCGAAAAGCGGTGGTGCATATGGCGCTGAAACTCGACAAGCCTATTCTCAGTTTGACCAATACCGATTACCGCGATCATGGCCTGAGCGATCTTCTTGTTGAAAAAGGCGACGCCTACGAAATCAATCTGCAGGTCTATTACCTGATGCGTGACAGCATCACCGGATGGCCCGGCGGGAAACCCAATGCCAGTCTGCCCAATCATCCGGAAAGAAGCAAGCCCTATCCCAAACGCTCTGTGATATTTTCCCCGCACCCCGATGATGATATCATTTCCATGGGTGGCACATTCCAACGCCTGCACGACCAGGGTCATGATGTGCATGTTGCTTACCAGACCAGTGGTAATATCGCCGTTACAGATGAATTTGTAACGAGATTTATGGATTTTGCCGTTGGCTTCGAGGAAATGTTCAGAATAGACAATGCCAAGTCAAAGGAAATCCTGGAAGAAGCCAGGAGATATCTCCAGCATAAAAAATCCAACCAGATTGATACCAAAGAAATTCGTTCTGTCAAAGGCCTGATCCGCCGATGCGAAGCCAGGGCTACCTGTCGATATGTTGGCATACCGGACAGCAATATTCATTTCCAGAACCTACCCTTCTACGAAACAGGCACCATCGAGAAGAAACCCATGGGTGAGGAAGATGTAATCATTACCATGGAGCTTCTTCGTAAAATAAAACCACATCAGATATTCTGCGCCGGTGACTTTGCCGATCCACATGGCACCCATATCGTCTGCTTTAACGTGGTGCTCGAATCACTCCGCCGCATTAAAGCTGCCGGCGACGAATGGATCCATGATTGCTGGCTCTGGCTTTATAAAGGCGCCTGGCAGGAATGGGACATCAGCGAAATCGAAATGGCGATCCCGATGAGCCCCGACCAGGTGTTGAAAAAACGTTTCGGCATCTTCATTCACCAGTCGCAGAAAGACATGGTTCCATTCCAGGGTAGCGACACCCGTGAGTTCTGGCAAAGAGCTGAAGAAAGAAATGCCAATACTGCCGACCTTTACGGACGTCTCGGCCTTACCCAATACGCCGCTATGGAAGCCTTTGTGAGGTGGATGTATTGAGGGAGCTGATGGTTTGAGGTTTGATGTTTGCGGTTTGAGGTTTGGGGTTTACCGTTTGGGGTTTGGGGTTTACCGTTTGGGGTTTGATTTGCAAACAACCACAATCCATAAAATCGTCACAGGCTACTTTGCTTCCATCATACAGTAAAATGTGATCGTCAGTCCTATGCTCAGCAGCAGGAATACTATCAGCTGAACGAACCTTTGGAAAACGGACGACTCGCTGCGGATCTGTCTTAACAAAGCATACATATTCCAACCCATTAACGCCACGAAAACCAGTAAATAAAGCCAGTTCATCTGCATTGTCGGCCAGAGCAGTCTTCTGCAAACAATTAACAACAGAGTGAACATCAAGGGTACTGCACCCGGAAAGATCCACTTGTAATTCTTTAACATCCTTTCAAGTTTAATTTTTCATAACAATCATTTTCACCCGACGATCCGAGGCAACGATTATTCTGCCGGCCCCGACTGCTTCTTGCATTTCTGAAAGTCCATATTACAGGTGTTGCTGGCCGTGATCTGGTAAATGGTAGCTGCCGCATGACAGGCCAGGCCCAGAAATACCGTAGCATCCATCGCTGCGCAACTGATATGCATCAGTAAGGTCTCTGCCATTGCCTGCGCCAGGCAGTTTACCCGCCTCTTCTCACAATCATCATCAAGTAGCTGCCGCTCTGTATTGATGGTATCCTCTCCAAGTCCCCAGGCAAGCCTGACCTGTTTTAGAATATGCTGTGTCCTTTGTTCCGGCAGCATCTGCGAGAAATGATACCTGCTTTCCAGGTACGAGGCGCGGTATTTCATTCTCGAATAATAAAGCGTCAGTTCCATGGGTTCCAACATTCCGAAATACTTCCAGTATTCACGAAATTCCTCCTCTGAAATAATTCCGTCGCGCGCCGCTTCCCGAATCGCGGGAAAATTCTTAATGGACGCATAATGCGCCAGGTGATCCTTCACCATCTGCTGAAAAACCGTGTCCGATTCCAGCCTCGTCTCTACCGGCACTACCGGCTTTTCCATTTCTTTTCTCGTACAGGAAAATAAAACTCCTATTGGCAACAATGCCATTATCCATCTTTTCAGGGTCATGATTGATTGATTAATTGTTTTGATTACCTATTTTGACTATCAAGCTTGATGAGGTAAAATTAGCCTGAGCCGCAAAGAGAAAAATGCGGAAATGACGCTTTCAAATTGGGAATATTCTGCAAGATGGAAGTGAAACAATCAGGAACTGGTGATGGTTTCTTGTTTCATTCTCCGAAAAAAGAAATGCTTGGCGGTCTCTGCGGTGAGGATATACAAAATGAGGATACCCGACATCCATCCATAAAACTTTAAAGGTAGTGGGGCAAATCCGAGAAGACTGGCAAAAGGCAAATAAGGCAGCAGCAATACCAAGGCAACTATAAAAAAGGTAGCCATTGTTAGATATTTCCCTGGAAGACTCTTGAAAAAGGGCAGCCTGGTCCTGATCACCAAAACAATTAATGTAGCAGAAATTACAGATTCAGTAAACCAGCCGGTCTGAAACACGGCTTCACTAAACTTCATAAAATAAAGCAGTACGCCAAAAGTGAGATAGTCGAAAATGGAGCTGATCAGTCCAAACACAATCATGAAGCGCCTGATAAAGCGGATATCCCACCTGCGCGGCCTGGCAACGGCTTCTTCATCTACCCTGTCGGTGGCAATCGACATTTCCGGAATATCGGTGAGTAAGTTGGTGAGCAATATCTGCTTGGGCAGCAAAGGCAGAAAAGGCAGAAACAGAGAGGCTCCGGCCATACTGAACATATTGCCGAAATTGGCGCTGGTGGCCATGAAAATATACTTCATGGTATTGGTGAAGGTCTTTCGTCCGGCAATCAGGCCGGTTACAAGCACATCCAGGTCTTGTTGCAACAAAACAATGTCGGCAGCTTCTTTGGCTACGTCTACCGCTGTGTCAACCGAAATGCCTACATCCGCCGCGTGCAAAGCCGGAGCATCATTAATGCCATCGCCCATAAAACCAACCACGTTGTTTGCTTTCTTCAGCAGCTGGATGATTCTTTCTTTCTGACTGGGCTCCACCTCTGCAAAAATATCGGCCTGCTGTACCTGGTTCAACAGGGCCGCCTCACTCATTTGCCGCAGTTGCGGACCGGTGAGCACAACAGGCTGATCAAACCCTACCTTTTCCGCAATGCTTTTCGCCACAAAGGCATTGTCTCCGGTGATCAATTTTAATTTTACTCCGGCATCCTTCAAACCCTTGATGGTTTGCCGTACCTCCTTCTTCGGGGGATCATAAAATGTGAGGTACCCGAGAAAGATCATTTGTTGTTCGTCTGCCCGGCAAAATTCCGCCTGGGAGGTGGATGGCAGAATGGAAATTCCCAGCACCCGATAACCCTGCCGGCTCAATTGTTCATAGATCTCCGTCAGCCTTTCCCGCTGGTCGGACAGCGACTTAATGGTTCCATCAGCGTATTCAACGCGATCGCACACTTCCAGTATATTGTCAAAGGCGCCTTTGGTAATGATCCAGTTTTCCTTATCATTCTTTACCTGCACGGTTAGTCTCTTGCGGATAAAATCATACGGCACTTCCGATACCAGCTGCCACTTTTCATCTTTGCCGTCATATTGATTTCTGATGGCTTCATCGATCGGGTTGCTGAATCCCTGCTGGTAACTGGCATTGAGCCATCCTACCTGCAGCAATCGGTCAGAGTGATTTCCGTCCGCATCCAGGCTATCCTTCATCACCACTTTCCCTTCGGTTAGTGTTCCGGTCTTGTCGGAACAAAGGATATTCATGCTTCCGAAATTCTCGATCGCTGAAAGCCGCTTCACGATGACCTTCTTCCTGGCCATCTCCCGGGCGCCGGCAGATAAATTGATGCTGATAATCGCCGGCAATAATTGCGGGGTGAGCCCGACAGCCAGGGCCAGCGAAAATAAAATGGAATCAAGCGCGGGCTTGTGAAGCAGCATATTGATGGCGAAGATCACGATGATCAGCACCAGCGTAATTTCCATCAGCATGTACCCAAATCGCCGTATTCCTCTTTCAAATTCTGTTTCAGGGCTTCTGTTCACGAGCCGCGAAGAGATCTTGCCGAACTCTGTTTCCCGGCCTGTTTGCATCACCAGCATTCTTCCTTTTCCGCTGATCACATGCGCCCCCATGAAAAGCGCATTGGATCTTTTGGCCAGCGGTTCGTCGGCACTGATTTTCCCCGGCATTTTCTCCACCGGAAAAGTTTCCCCGGTGAAAGCGGCTTCATCAATGAACAGGTCTTTGGATTCCAAGATCAGTCCATCCGCGGGAATGATATCACCCGCATTCAGCAGCACGACATCACCCCGAACTACCTGCTCGACGGGAATATCTGAAGAGTGACCATCCCTTACTACCACACATTTTATCTGGACCAGTTTCAACAGTTCCTTTACAGCATTGGCCGCTCCCCTCTCCTGCCAGAAACCCAAAACACTGCTGAGCAAAATGATCACCAGTATGATCAGCGCATCACTGGCGTCGCCAAGAATTATCGAAAGGATCGCTGCGGCGATCAGCAGAATGGTGATGGGGCTTTTAAACTGTCCCAGGAATAACAAGAGCGCAGAGACAGAGTTGGTCGATTTTATTGTGTTGGGGCCAGTTTCCTTTAACTTTTGACTGGCGGCATCGCTGCTGAGCCCTTCGGGTGACGCATTTGCCAGCCTGAACGCTTCGTCCTTGTCCATTGCCCAAAATGCCTCGGTGGATTGTCCGGTATTAAGCGCCATTCAACTATTTTGATGAAAAGGTAATGTCCTCCATAAGTTACGGAATCCATCGGATCCCTGTCTGAAAAATTATTCCTGATTAAAGCCGGTGTTGATAGCCCACACTGAACAGGGCGGCACCGGTTTTGTTCTTTCCGTCGGTATTATCCTTCTGAATGTTGATGAAACCAAAGTTGCCACCGGCTTCAGCAAAGAAGGCATTGCTACCTAACATATACGAGAGACCGAAATTGCCGGCAATACCCGTATTGAAACGATGCAGGTGATCGCTGATGTTTTCGCTGCTATTGAAGCTCTGTGTTTCTGTTACAACAGGCTGCGATTGAGCGGCATCCAAATATACCAGGCTGGCTCCGCTGGTGATGTTTTTGGCATTGAGCAGGTAGCTTACAAACGGTCCTGCCGCCAGATATGCCTTCCAGTGCCGGCGACCATAAAAATAGTATTTGGCCTGCAGCGGGAGCATCAGGTAGTTCAATTTCGCTTCGCTTTTGTAATTGGCATATAAAAAATCAGGCGCCTGTCCTGCAGGAAACAAGGGCTGATACTCGGGTGGAACGGTGAAGGCCTGAGACCCGTTTTTCTTTCCGCCCTGTGCGGAATACTCCAATTGAGCCTGCAATGAGAAACGGCGAGTCAATGACCACTCCGTAAAAATTGAGGCATCCCCATCGAGCCTCGACTTGTACCCATTGCTGAGCGGATTGTTATTGGAAGAAGTAAGGTTTGGGATGTTGACTCCTCCCTTCACTCCGGCCCACCAGGACTGTTGAGAATACCCCGTTGCTGAAAAACCTGTGATCAGCGTCAACAGCAGTGAAAGTTTAGCGACCCTCATATGAATATAGTTTTAGCGGCTTAATGAAAAGTCTGTATTGAAAACCATGAAGGCCCCTCCGAAGAGAGGCCCGGATCGCTACTTCAAATCCCGGAAGTAGGAAACCATTCCGTCCATAGTACATTTCACCACGATCGCCTTATTATCTTTTTTCAATTCAATGAAGTAATTGTCTTCGTCCTCAAACTGCTGGTTATAGAGAACCATATCTGTTTCGTTCAATTCATTATCATCAAAAAGGACCACGGCCACTTTTTCATATCCGGGATAATGCTTATTGATATACTGCTGTCCTTTTGCGGGGAGATCGCTGAAGTTCACCGCCACGGTAGTACCCACCAGTTCGGCATCTTCATCATAGTAAGCCGTGCTTCGTTTTCCGCTTTTCAGGAAAATAACCTCATCAAAATTGGTTCCCCGGTTCCAGCTGATGGCCGACATGCCGGGAAAATCTTTGGCAAAAGCCTGCTTTGATTTTTCGGCTACGACTGTTCCTTCCAGCTTGCGAAGCTTTTTCATAGGATGTATCAAAGATTTTTTGTGAGGTGTTGTTTTGTTGACGGCTACGTCCTGTGCTTCGAGTGAATAAGCGCCCATCATCAAGGCGGCGAATACTACGATTATCGCTTTCATCTTTTGTAAGTTTAATTGTTTCAGAAATTGCTGTTGCAAAATTTTTTTGTCTGAAAGACGATGTAAACCTACATACTGCTGCCCGCCGGCCATTCTTACATTCGATGGATTGGCAAATATTATCGGTCAAACAGGAAAACCAATTCTTGAGCAACCTCAAACCGTTTGTCATTTTGCCGGTTCTTCTTTAATAAATCCGGGATCGATCGTAATTATAAAGTGCGGGATAGTTCCAGAAAGGTAAATGCAGGGGTCAAAAGTGTCGGATCAGCCAATCAATCATGCATCGGCAACTCATGCTGATGTTCATTAAGCATAAATCTTTCAGACATTACTCCAGCTAATGCATACCCATTTTGGAAATGCGTCATCCGGCTCTTTGTTACTTTTTATGGACTTGCCGCGGTTTTGGGTGAAGGATCTTTTTTGATTTCGCGGCAGTTAGGCAACTCCCGGCTGGTGTTGCTGGCCACACAGCCGGCATGCCCGAATGAGTGACGGGGATACATTGGTTCTCTTCCGCGACAAGCTACCGAAGACAAATATGTTTTTGTTATAATATAATTGCGTGTCTTTCAGGCGTTGGTATTGATTCGCCTGAAGGTTTTAAGGGGGATAAAAGGGCTGTAGGGAGAAATTCAGAATTCTTTCATAATCATTTTGTGCCGAACGTATTTTGCGTTATTTTTGCCGCCCGCAAACAGCGGATGGCCCCGTAGCTCAACTGAATAGAGCATTTGACTACGGATCAAAAGGTTTCAGGTTTGAATCCTGACGGGGTCACTCGGGAAGCTTCACTGCAAAGTGGGGCTTTTTTATTTAGGATAGCACTGTCGGCAGAGCATCGGGGGCTCAATCTCCATAGAATGTTTTCCAACAATCAATCAGGTTTTCTTAACCGGTTTATCAAATGTTTCATTTTGAAAACCCAAGCAACTTCTCAGTATAACCAACCATAAATAATGGAATGTTGATTAACCCATCATCCTTCGTTAAATTTTTTAATGAATACCGAATGCGCACGGGGGGGTGATAAAGGTTGTTATACGCTGTAAGACTTTTACTACGTACGTTTTCATCTGATTTGACTTCTATCGGGATGATTTCATTCTTCACCTGAATTACGAAGTCCACTTCTGCCTGGTTTCCCGATGTCCAGTAACGCGGTATGCCCTCGAAATTTGCGATTAGATGTTGTAAAATATAATTTTCACTCAATGCGCCTTTAAACTCTGCAAACAGCCGGTTTCCCTCTCTTATTGCTACCGGGTCCAAAAGCGAAAGCCTGCGTAGCAATCCTACATCGATTAAATAGAGCTTAAATGCCGAAAGATCATCATAGGCCGAAAGGGGTAAACCAGGTTTTGATATCCGATAAATGCGGTGTACTAGCCCCGCATGTGAAAGCCAGAGCAATGCATCTTCGTATTCACGGGCACGTGCACCACTTTTTACAGACTGATACAGGAATTTTTTATTATCCCTTGCTAATTGAGAAGGGACAGAAGACCAAAGGTGATTGATTTTGGGAATATCCTTATTTTCTGCGTGCTTGGAAAAATCAAGGGCATACGCATTGATTATGTTTTGCAACACCTGCTGCGTTTTTAGCAAGTCTTGTTTTTCTAATAATGCTACTACAGCTTCCGGCATCCCTCCACAAATGAAGTACATTTTTAGTTTGTCAACCAACGGATGAAAGAATATATCAGGAAGTGGCTCAATTTGATTGATGCTCTCTAAGAAGGAAAATAAAGCAGGATCAGCAGCAGACAAAAACTCTGAAAAACAGACCGGATTTAGCTGTAGAAAATCAACTTTTCCTACCGGGAATGAGTTACCCCTTGACATCGTTACCCCCAACAATGAACCGGCACAGGCGATGGCAAATTCAGGAGCATTTTCACAAAAGTATTTTAGCGCATTCAGTGCATCACTGCATTCCTGTATTTCATCAAATATAATTAGCGTTTTTTGCGGCAATATGGCTTGCCCATGAACCAATGACAAGTTTTGTATTATACGTGACACATCCTTTGTGTTTTCAAAGAATTGCTTTAGGTTCGGTTGTTCTTCGAAATTAAAATAGGCCGTCGCATCAAATTCAGATGCACCAAAATGCTTTAGTAACCAGGTTTTACCCACTTGTCTGGCCCCTTGCAATATAAGTGGCTTTCGATCCGGGCGCTGCCTCCAGTCTGTTAACCTATTTTGTATAAATCTTTTTATTTCCATTATTCACGAATTATCTGCCATTTATGTGCTAAAAATCACATAAATGGCAGATAATACTGGTAAAGTTAAGAATTTTGAGATTTTTGGTGAAATAATAGCCTTACTCAGGCCGCAGAAATCGCCCGTGCAACAGCCAAATAAAGAAATCATTCATGCCGATAAGAGTAAATCGAGCGTATCAACTCTATAATTTATTAAAAATCAGAGCTTTGATCTTGAATAACTGGCTCAAATCCTCTTTCAACCGGTTTGAAAACAATCCAATCCGGTGGCGAAATCCTTATAATGCATTATCTCGACTACAATGTCAACATCATCTGTCGGTCTTGTTTCTGACTCCGGTCTCGTGGAATATAAAGAAAAGGTTGCTCCTCCGACAAAGACGACTTCCGGACCAAGCTCCTCTAATGCGTATAGACAGCCCTGATCCTGGTTATGTTTTCGCGATAACTCATAGTATCATTTTTTGTAGTTCATCTATAGCAACTTTTGATTCTCTGGTACGCCCCACCCTGATTATGTCTATATGCGCCAGCATTTTATATATCAGCTCATCTTGTTTGACAGCTTTAACTACAGATGGATACAATGGCTGAATGGCTAACCCTCTGATATTTCCGTTCCCGTCTGGCCAGGCATAGTTCATTTCACTTTTAAATAACCTGGCGTAAAAGGGTATGAATGAGTCGCCGTGAAAATCAATGCTTTAATTATTTTATCGTGTAAAAGCCTCAAAGTCATGCGCTGTTCTATTATGCCTCACAGTTAACGTATCCCATCGCTCGCCTGCCCTTCCGCAACAAGTCATCGAAGCGCCTAAGCTCCAGCCAAAAAAAAGAGTTCCCCAGATGGAAAACTCTTTCAAAATAAAACCCACGTACTCCTACATCACTATTGATTTTTGGCATCAACCGTTCCATTGGCAATGAAACGGATCTGCACCTTCTTGGTATCGCTCGTTTCGCCCGGTACGCCAGCCAGCAAGATCGTGTACACTTTCCTGGCTTCGAGCTGAATGGTGCGGGTTGCATCGACGCCGGTGGCATTGTTCACGGTGATCGCCACCTCCCCGGCGGGAACAGCCTTGAATTCAGAAACAGAACCAAATGCGGCATTGTCGTTAAATACTGAAGTGGAACCCGACTTGACTGAAACTGCAGGACTGAGCGTACTATCAGCCACCACATTGATATACCTGACATACGCATCGGTATTGGTAGCCGGCAAACTATTGAGTTTATCTTCCACAATAATATTCCGGTGTTTGCCATTGTAGCCGGCAAAGAACAGGGAATAATAACTGCTGTCGGCAAAATTGCCGGTAGCCGTTGCCAGCGTCTGGTTGGATGCGTAATCAATGGCCTCTATCAAACGACTTCCTGTATATACACCCTGGTAGCCTCCCGAATAACTCGTGAAGGATAAGGGGGAGGGAGTAAGATAATTGCCGGTGATGCGGAACAATAACCCATCCTCATCGGGTGCCAGGTTAAAAGACATCAATCCGGCTGCGGGAACCCGGGGCGAATTATCATTGTTCTTTACACAGGAACTTAAAACCAATGCTGTCAGCGCAACTCCGAAAGATGTCAGCACCCCCTTGCGGATCTTCATAATAATACTCTTCATACTCTACCCTTTGTTTTTGTTTGTGAAATAAAAGACTCTCGCAGCAGCAGCATGGTTTCCTGACGGAAAGGGGGGAACTGCAAATTTACCCCGGCAACCGGCGATAAACTCCCAAAGACTCGTTAAGGCTGTCTGTATTTTATGACATATGTCAATCACTCAAAAAAAACATACATAAGCGACTGTCTGTAATACCTGTATTGGACTAATTTTCCCAAAATTGGAATGCGTAGGCGAATTGAGAGAGGCTAATCTGCTTATTATCACAATATTACAGTTTGGCACCACGTTGGTACTTTGTATTGGCATCCGAAAATACCCTTATTATGAAACATTTTTACAAAACACTGTTCGTACTCCTGATCCTGGCTCTCGGTACCCTGTCTGCCCAGGCTCAATCCTGCACTCCCCAGGGAAACCAGACCTCGTATGGTAGCAACAATACCTGGAGAGGTTATGTATACCAGGGTATGAACTTCAATACTTATAAAGGGTATGTAACCGAGGGAAATTCTTCCAGCCCGATCTTCGACGAATCATTTGGCGGCGACCAGGTGAATTACAGCACCAATGGTTGCAACATCTATACTGATACCTTCAGCGTTCGCTACAAGCTGACCAAAAACTTCTCCAATGGCGCTTATGATCTTACGGTAGGCGGTGACGACGGATATCGCCTGAGTGTTGATGGCGGCGCTACCTGGATCATCGATCAGTGGGCTGATCATTCCTATCAAACCACTACGGTTACGGTAACGCTGAACGGCAGTACCAACCTTGTACTGGAATATTATGAAAGATTTGGTGGTAACCGTGTAAGCTTCAGCTATGCCACTTCCTGCCTGGGTAATGGCAACCCCGCTACTTACGGAAGCAGCGACAGCTGGAGAGGATACCTCTATCAGGGCACGAACTTCAATACTTACAAAGGGTATATTACACGCGGTGGATCCAACAGTGGCAACTTCGACGAAAACTTCGGAACTTCAAACGGCTCCTTCAGCACCAGCAACTGTTCCATTCAAACCGAGCAATTCAGCGCCCGCTTCCGTCTGACCAAGAACTTCGCCGCCGGTAACTACATCATTACCGTGGGAGGCGATGATGGTTATCGCCTGAGCCTCGACGGTGGCGCTACCTGGGTAATCAACAGATGGAACGACCAGTCTTATACTATCACCACCGTAACCCTGGCGCTCTCCGGTACACGCAATATGGTTCTTGAATATTATGAAAACGGTGGCGACAACAGGATCAGCTTCAGCATGACCACCAGCGCCCTGCCTGTAACCATCAGCAAATGGAACGCACAATTGGGAAGCAATAACAGCACTACCCTTTCGTGGACAGCTGACGCGGCGGTAAACTTCGATCATTTCATTGTACAGCGCAGTACCAATGCGGTGGATTATACCAACATCCAGACCATCCAGTCACAGTCTAACTCTAATTATTCAAACAACTACCAGTTTGTTGACCGCAACATACCTGCCGGTAAATCTTATTACCGCCTGGCGATGGTTGATAAAGATGGCTCTATCCGCTATTCATCTGTACTGGTGATCTCTGCCAAAGGAAATGAAAGCTTCCAGCTTTATCCGACAGTAGTAGAGAACAAGATGCTGATGGTACAAACCAGCCAGTCGCTGAAAAATGCCAAACTCGAGCTGATCAGCCTGAATGGCCAGATCAATCAGACGCAGATTTTGTCTGCCGGCAGCGGAACCCAACAGGTAAAACTCAATGGTAATATTGCTTCGGGCGCTTATGTAGTAAGAATTACAGATGCAAACGGATTTCTTGCCACCCAGAAAATTTTTGTGAAGTAAAAGTAAGAATCAGACCTGAAACCCAAACTCCCCCCGTTCATACCGGCGGGGAGTTTTTTATTTTTTGTCTTCTAAGTAAAATGTATTCTTTTTCCTGACTGCGCCGCCTCATAAATGGCCATCAGGTATCTCATATCGCGTAATCCCTCTTCTCCATTAATATGTTCAGGAAATCGACCAGTGCGCAGGTACGATTCGCCAATGCCGTCGAGCATCACCGCCTGGTGATGAACCACCGGGAAATTCATTTCGCCCTGGTGCGTTCGTCCCCTGATAGGTCCGTAACTGTAAGCCGGGCTCATGCGTACCCATCCGTTCGTGGCGGAAACATACAACTCTTCTATATTGGATTTGTAAGAAGTGAATCCATTTACCATCACTCCGCCTGGGAATTCCATTTGCCAGGACACGGATTCTTCCACTTCGCTGAAACGTGCAGGATCGGTCACCGGTCCGAACTGCGCCGTTACCCAAAGTGGTTCTTTACCGGTTACATACCGGGATGCCTGCACGCAGTAGATGCCCACATCCATTAACGGTCCTCCCCCTGCCAGTGCTTTTTTCAATCTCCATTGCGAAGGGTCGCCGATACTGAAACCGAAGGTGGGCTGAATAAACCGCAGGTCACCAAATACTTTCTGCTGGCCAATGCGCATCAGCTCGCGGGTGAAAGGCTCGAAATGCATCCGGTAGCCGATACCCAATTGCACGCCGGCATTTTTGCAGGCAGTGATCATCTCTTCTGCTTCCTTCACTGAAACGGACATGGGCTTCTCGCACATCACCTGCTTGCCTGCTTTGGCGGCACGAATCACGTATTCATGATGCATGGAATTGGGAAGAACGATATAGACAATGTCGATGTCCTTGTTATCGGCAATCCTGTCGAAAGTTTGATAATTATAGATGTTCTTGTCCGGGATATTGTACCTGGCCTTCCATTTTGGAATCTTCGAGGGAGTTCCGGTTACGATGCCTGCCAGGTAGCAGTACTTTGATTGCTCAAGCCCTACGGCCAATTGATGTTCGGCGTAACTTCCCAGGCCGACCAGGGCAACGCCCAGTTTCTTTTGCCTGAAATTTTCCGGCCGGAGCCAGGATGAAAGCGAACTTCCAGCTACGATCGCACCGGCGCCCAAACCTACCTGGCGAATAAAATTTCTTCGGGAAGCAGATGAACTCATAAGAAAAGATTTATGGATAGAGAAGATATTTTTTCCGCATTTCCTTGTAGCTCGATAAGGCAGGCTCCCAGGAAGCCCTGATCTCACTGGCGGTTTTCCCCTGGGCAATCTGCTTTCTGAACTCGTAATCTCCGCTGGGGTAATCAATATTCCCGATTTCCTTGCTTTGTGTTCTGTCAAAAAATCTCTCCTTATCGGGATAAGCATTGTACAATTCGATCATCCAGTCCAGGTTGATCCTTTTTGTTTTTCTTAGTTGCTCCACATCATAATTCCGCAAATCCAGGCCGTAACAAACCTGGTTCAGGTGAAGGGGTGTTTCGGCCATTCCGGGTATGCTTACTGGCGTGTAGGAAAAACTGTATTTGCCTTTCAGCAGCGGGCTGCCCAATACGGTAAAAGGGAAATAGGTGCCCCTGCCATGATTGAGAATGGTACCCTCAAACAGACAGGTAGACGGATACAGGAGTATCGATTGCTGGGTATTGAGGTTGGGAGAGGGTTTCACCGGCAGCACATACGGCATATCATGCGAGTAGTTCGCCACTTTGATCACTTTCAGCTCACAGGTCATTTTATTGGGAAGCCATCCTTCTCCATTGATCATGCGGGCAAATTCGCCAATGGTCATTCCATGAGCGATCGGTATCGGAAACATTCCTATCCCGGATTTGGCACGCATATCCAGTACCGGACCATCTACCATATATCCATTCGGGTTGGGCCGGTCGAGAATCAGCAATTCTTTATTATTTTCTGCACATGCCTCCATGATATGGCTGAGTACATTGATATAGGTATAAAAACGACAACCTACATCCTGTACGTCAAAGATCATGAGATCCACATCCTGCAAATCTTCTTTCGAGGGTTTGCGTTTGGAACCATACAAAGAAATAATCCTGATTCCGGTAGCAGAGTCTTTCTCGTCGCTCACTTTGACTCCCGCACTGGCGCGCCCCCTGAATCCGTGCTCAGGTCCGAAAACCTTGACGATGTTCACGCCCAACGACATCAGGCTGTCTACAAGATGTCTCTTTCCGATCAGCGTGGTGGGATTGGCGAGAATACCGATTCTCTTGCCTTTTAACAAGGGCAGGTATTTATCGGTCTGATCGGCCCCGGTAACAATACCTTTTGCTTTCACCGGATCGCTGCCGGGAGCCTGCTGTGATTTAAATGAACAGGCCAATACTATCAAAGCCAGGAAGGCAACAAAGCTGGTCTTCATCATCATAACATATTTTCGATTTAAAGACGAATCTCCGATTCCTTTCGCTTAATTGGAAATAAAGCCTTCCTTTTTCATTTTTTTATAGATGGTGTTGGCGATGTCGGCAATCAACCGGTTGACGCCTCCGGGATCGGTTGTTTCAGTCAGGCTTGTCCAGATGATCTTGTCTTTGCGAATGGAATATATATTTGTTTCTACCGAGTAAGTGCGGGTAGTGGAATAACGATCGGGCGTGGAATAATAGGTCCAGCCGCGGCGTATATACCCGCCAAAAGTGCGGTAATAAACCGGGTAACTGGAGAAAGTTCCGGGCGTATAATTCACTTCTTTATCGACGTCTACCAGCCGCATGGTAATAGCCCCGTCAAAATTGTCTGTGCGCAGTTTATCGCGGATCTGTTCTTCGCTGAGGGTTTTGATTTCTTCTCCGAGGTATCCGTATGATACCACCCCTTTGCCTTTGAGGCGTGCGGCCATTTCATCTTCGGCAGCCCGGCGGCTGGATTCATCCCGCATCAGTGCGACCACCAGCACCTTGTTTAATTTCTCCAAATCCACTTTGGTATCCGGATCACGCCAGCTGCTGGCGATCCTGGTGGAGGAACAGGCAGACAGGAATATGGCCACGAAGGCCATGGGAAGGATGACTTTCATAAATCATATTTTAAGGTTTAATAATATCCTGTCTGTTCCGGCGAATGACAATTATTCGGGCATACCGGGTTGAACCCACTTCCAGCCTGTGCGCGCTTTCTCCTCGTCTACCATCTTCTTCACATCGGCCAGCAATTTCTTTGCATCATATACAATGCCATCTTTAATGGTGTATCGCACTCCTCCTGCTCTAACAGGCTTGTTGTTGTTGTCGAGTTTGATGGCGCCTACTCCGTACAATACCTGAAGGTTCTGCAATGGGTTTTCATCGATCACCACCAGGTCGGCCAGCTTTCCCACTTCAACGGTTCCGATTTCCTTATCGGCTCCCAGGGCCTGCGCGCCATACAAAGTGGCGGATCTGATTACTTCCAGGGGATGAAAACCCGCTTCACGCAACAATTCCAGCTCACGGATATATCCAAATCCATATAGCTGGTAAATGAATGCATTGTCGCTGCCCGCCGTTACGCGTCCGCCGCGGTTTTTGTATTCATTGATGAATGTCATCCAAAGCCTGAAATTCTCTTTCCAGGCTACTTCCTGTTCTGTTCCCCAACTGAACCAGTAAGAACCATGAGAAACGCGGTTGGGCTCATAAAACTTCCATACCGAAGGAAGGGTATAAATTCCGTGCCATTCCTGGGTTCGGGCCCTCATCAGGTCGCGGCTGGCCTCATAGGTATCGAAGGTAGGGTCGATGGTAAAATCCAGCTTGAGCATCTCATTCATCACCTCGTTCCATTTCTGACTGTAAGGGGCGGCAGCCTGTTTCCATAACAGCCCTGCCTGACCGAAACGGTCCTGTTCATTGCTGTAATTGTAATCGGGCGGATAGTTTTGAATGGTCTTGTCGGTGAACATCGCTTCTGGCAATCCATACCAGTGTTCCATCGAGGTCATGCCGGCGCGTGCCGATTGGAGGGCATTCCATTGCGCTACGCTCATTTGTGCATGGTGGCAGGTGGAACGCAGGCCGAGTCGTTTGTTTTCCCGGATCGCCGCGTCCATCACCAGCGGAGGGGCGCCAAAGAACTTGATCCCGTCAGATCCTTTCTTTTGATTTTCCCTGACCCATTCTACTGCCTGTTCGGGCGTAGTGATGGGTTGTTTGGCGCCTTGTCCAAAAACCGTGTAGGCAAATATGCGCGGAGCGGTAATCCTGTTCTCGGCGCTCTTTTGTTTTTGATCCAGTACCCATTCCAGTCCGTTGCCGCTTCCCGGATCCCGGATGGTGGTGATGCCATGAGCCATCCACAACTTGAAGACGTATTCGGCGGGGGTGCCTTGCTCCGTTCCGCCGATATGCCCATGCATATCGATAAAACCGGGCAGGATGTATTTTCCTTCGCAATTGATTTCTTTACCGCCGGGCGCGAGAACGGGTCTGCCGCTCTCCTGGATGGCTACTCCGGGAAATCCGACATTGCGGATCTGAACGATCCTGTTTTTCTCGATCACAATATCAACCGGTCCATTGGCAGGGGCACCGGTTCCGTTGATCAGGGTGGCTCCCCTTAAGATGAGCTGTGGCCAGGGGCCTTCACCTTCCTTTCGTTCCGGGGCTTTTTTTATCTGGGCGATTGAACAGGTTGTCAGCAGCAGACAACCCAGCCAAAGTGATAGTTTTCTCATGAAAGAAAGTTAGTTGATTTTCCCCGGTTGACACCAAACTGTTCCCGCCGGATTTTTTACCAAAGCCGGAGTTGCCTATTTTCGATCCTGAAACTGGTGATATGAAGATTCAATTCTGGTCGATAGGAAAAAATCATGAAGCCTACATCAAATCCGGTGTGGAAGATTTTACCAAACGAATCTCCAATTATTACCCGGTTGAGTGGGAGATCATACCAGTTCCCAAAAATGCCGGCATGCTCAGTGAAATGGACCTGAAGAAAAAAGAAGGGGAAACGATCATGGAATGGCTGGATACAGACGACTACCTCGTTGCCCTCGACGAGCACGGCAAACATTGGAGCTCCGTTCAGTTGGCCAGGTTCCTTGAGCAAAGAGCCAATCAAAGTACCCGGAAACTGGTCTTCCTGATCGGTGGAGCTTTCGGGCTTGATGAAGCCGTGCTGAAAAGAGCCAATCATACCTGGAGCCTGTCACAATTAACCTTTCCACACCAGTTGGTCAGATTAATTTTGGCCGAACAGGTGTACAGGGCCTGCACCATTATCCGGAATGAGAAATATCATCATATTTAATTGAAGAGCCGGTCCTTTATAAAATCTGCTAGTTAACAAAGGAAAACAAAGCCATGAGTTTAACCATTTCCATCAGCATCATCATATTAACCGTCCTGGTATCCTTTTCTGCATTCAGTAATGAAAAACTGATGAATGATCTCAT
This sequence comes from uncultured Chitinophagaceae bacterium, assembly GCA_964605065.1. Classification (GTDB taxonomy): domain Bacteria; phylum Bacteroidota; class Bacteroidia; order Chitinophagales; family Chitinophagaceae; genus Endoryza. The sequence goes on along the minus strand of CAZSAQ010000003.1, from coordinate 425,298 downwards.
TTTTTATCCGCCGGCGGTAAGCAAGAAAAATCAATGGTATCGTTTCATCACCTGCGGGCTCATTCATGCCGATGCCGCTCACCTGATATTTAACATGCTCTCCTTCTATTTCTTCGGAGACTTTGTGGAATCGCAGTTTGTAGACATTTTCGGCGGAATGGGCAAAGGCCTATACCTGCTGATGTATGTTTCCTCGCTTGTGGTATGCCTGCTGCCCACCTATTGGAAAAATAAAGATAACTACCAGTACCGCAGCCTGGGTGCTTCGGGAGCGGTTTCTGCCGTCATCTTCGCGGGAATCTTATTCAACCCCGCAGCGCAACTGGGATTGCTTTTCATTCCGGGTCTCAAGATCCCCGGTTTCATATTCGGACCAGCCTACCTGCTTTTGACTGCCTGGCTGGATAAACGTGGCGGCGGAAACATCAACCACTCCGCCCACCTGTGGGGTGCTTTATATGGTATTGCGTTTGTAATAGTAGTTGGCAAGTTTGTGGGCAACTACAACGCGATCTCGGAAGCAGTTGAGATCATCAGGCAGTACCTGCAGAGCTGATCAGCCGTAATTCCATTATATTTTTACTGGCAGACGTAATTCGGAAGCGATCGTCTATTCGAAGTCCGACCACCCAGCATATCTTTTTGTCTGATTCAATCACCCACACCTGCTCTTTCTGGGTGCGTGAAAGCTTTTGATCGATGAAGAAGCGGGAAAGTTTCTTTTTCTTTTTCATCCCCAATGGATAAAAATAATCGCCCGCTTTCCATTTCCTGATAATCAACGGAAACCGGAAATGCTTTGCGTCGAGTGTGGCCACGGCAGGATCGGTGCTGACAGACTGAAGGCCTGGCTGCCTGAATGAGATATGAAGCTTGTGGTGACCAAAGAAAATCTCTTCCATCCCCTCTTCACAATAAACAGGGTTATCGTCATGGGTTACCAGCGGCGCAATAACAAGCCACTTTCTGTTCCGGATGATGCGATGCGAAGAGGATTGTACCTGTTTACCCGACTGGCTGTCGAGCAGGGCCAGGATATCCGGTAATTGCCCAGATTGAAACCCGAATTCCCGGGTAATCTCCCAAAGCAGGGTGGAGAGAGGAATGGACTGTTTCAATTTCAATACCGGAATATGCCATTCGCCTCCCTTTTTTTCAACCAGCCTTTTCTTATGCCACTGAACCGATTGCCGGTATAACAATTCTATGTCGCGGAAACGTTCGATATTATCGAGCAGGTTTTCTGCTGCTGCCGGGAAAACCTTTTCCACCATCGGGATGATGGAATGCCGGAAATAATTCCGTGTATATTTTTCTTCTGCATTGGAACTGTCTTCTCTCCAGTTCAAATGATTTTCGACCGCAAAAGCATGCAACTCCTCCTTTCGAAATGACAAAAGCGGTCGAATAATATGACCCTGTTCTTCCTGAATCCCTCTCAGACCTGCGATACCTGTTCCCTTAAAGAAATTCATCAGTATTGTTTCCACATTATCATCGGCATGATGGGCTGTTAGCAGCAATGCCGGACGCGCCCCTATCAATTCGTCAAACCAGGCATACCTCAGTTCCCTGGCTGCCACCTGTACCGACAGTTTGTGTTCTTCCGCATATCGGCGCGTATCCGTTTTCCTGACATGCAGCTTCTTACCGTACCGGCCGGCAAGCTCCCGTACGAAACCCTCATCTTGCTCACTCTCTTCGCCTCTCAGTTGAAAATTGACATGCGCCATTTCCATATCGAGTCCGCATCGGAAACAGAGTTCAGCCAACACCACAGAATCCAGCCCGCCACTTACGGCAAGCAACAGGGAGGTGCCAGGCAACTGCGGCCATTTTTTTTTGATCAGCTGTTGAAATGAAATTTCCAGGTTCATGTATGCGGCTCGGTAGTAATATTAAAAGGTCAATTCTTCATAAGCGCTTCTCAGCTCTCCCAGTGCATGCTGGTCGCCGGCTTTCCTGGCGGCTTCCATGCCTTTTTCATACCAGGATATCGCCAACGCGGTCTGCTCCTGTCTTTCAAACAGCTTGGCAAGATGGTAGTAGGAACCGATATAGCCGGGATCGCGGGTAAGTATTTCCTCAAACAGGCTCCTGGCTGTCGCATCATCTCCGGTCTTAATATATTCGAGCGCCAGCGCGTGCTGGAGAAAATTATCACCCGGGGTGGCTTTCAGATATTCTTTTATTTTCTCCATCCGATCCATTGTCTGCCAAATATTTTTTTAAGGTAACTGTGAAATTATCCGGGCAAGCCTTATCTTTGTTTTAGTTGCATAAACAACCTTTTTTCTCATCCTCTTTTCTACTGGAAAGAAAGAAAAACAAGTCATATGAAGATCTTAGTTTGTATCAGTAAAACGCCGGATACAACGGCAAAAATAGCCTTCACCGATAACAATACGAAATTCGCAGTGGATGGTGTTCAGTGGATCATCAATCCTTACGATGAATGGTATGCCCTGGTTCGGGCCATTGAGTTAAAAGAAAAGGATCCTTCAGCGGTCATCCACCTGATTTCGGTAGGGGGAGCGGATTACGATCCGATCATCCGCAAGGCGCTGGCATTGGGTGGCGATGAAGCCATACGGGTGAATGCAGACAGCCAGGACAGTTTTTATATTGCCTCCCAGATAGCTGCCGTAGCCAAAGAGGGCGGATACGACCTCATCCTGACCGGCAAGGAAACGATCGATTACAATGGGTCTTCGGTACCGGGAATGGTGTCTGAGTTACTGGATGCGGCTTTTGTGAGCCTGGCTACCAAATTCGAGTTGAATGGTACCACGGCGACCATCAATCGCGAAATCGAAGGCGGGGAAGAAACCTGCCAGGCTTCCTTACCGATGGTGGTAAGTTGCCAGAAGGGAATGGCCGAACAACGAATTCCGAACATGAAAGGTATTATGGGTGCCAGAACAAAACCGCTCAAAGTACAAGAGCCGGTTGTGGTAACTGCGCTGACCAGTATTGTGAGCTTCGAAACGCCACCTGCCAAGGCGGGAGTGAAGCTCGTGTCGCCGGATCATCCGGAAGAACTGGTCAGGCTGCTTCATGAAGAAGCAAGGGTATTTTAATGACCCCGTTCTCAACCCATCTATCCATTCATTCAAAAAAAAATTCCATGTCAGTTTTAATATTTATCGACCAGTCTGAAGGGCACATCAAAAAATCGTCTCTGGAAGCATTGAGCTACGGAGCAAAAGTGGCTGAAATGACCGGCGTGCCGGCCGAAGCGATAGTGCTTGGGAAAGTGTCGGACGACCTGGCTACTCTTGGAAAATATGGCGTAAAAAAGATCTACCATGTTTCCGATGAAAAATTCAATCACCTGGATGCGCAGGCTTATGCTGCAGCAATTGCGGAAGTAGCCGGAAACAGTGGCGCAACGATCCTTGTTTTTTCCGGCAATGTGAATGGCAAAGCAATCGCACCCCGATTGTCGGCCCGTATGAAAGCCGGATTGGTAAGTGGTGCGGTAGCCCTTCCCCAAACAGATAATGGTTTCGTTGTTAAGAAAGGTGTTTTCAGTGGCAAGGCCTTTGCCAATGTGGCCATCAATACAGACATCAAGATCATTTCCATCAACCCCAACTCCTACCCGGTCAAGGCGGGCGAAGGAACTGCGGAAGTTGCAGCCATTACTGTGGCAGCCAGTCCGAAAGTAACCGTTACGGCTACCAATAAGGTAACCGGTCAGGTTCCTTTGAGTGAGGCCGAACTGGTGATCAGCGGAGGTCGTGGATTGAAAGGTCCTGAAAACTGGGGGATGATTGAGGAACTGGCAGGATTGCTGGGTGCAGCTACCGCCTGCAGCCGGGCCGTAGCCGATGCGCATTGGAGACCCCATCATGAACACGTGGGCCAGACCGGCGGATCGATTGCGCCCAATCTTTACTTTGCAGTAGGTATTTCCGGCGCCATTCAACACCTGGCCGGAGTAAACAGAAGCAAGGTGATTGTGGTAATCAATAAAGACCCTGAAGCGCCTTTCTTCAAAGCCGCCGATTATGGCATTGTGGGCGACGCCTTTGAGGTGATGCCCAAGATCATTGACGCGGTCAAGAAATTGAAAGGAGTCTGATTATTATCTTACTATTTTCGGCCGTGTTATGAGCCCTCATAGCACGGCTTTTTTTATGTGTAAAAGCGGGGCATTCAGCCTGAATAACTTAAATTCGCAATTCCGTTCAGGAGCAATTATTTGTGCTTATTCGCTTATTTTCGTGTCAACAAGCGTATGAAAAAGATAGAACTTGAAATTGTGGCCCTTTCTCATAGTATCACCCAGACTCATTCCTATGCCGTGGTATTGGGTGAAGTGAATGGTTTACGTCGTTTACCCATCGTAATCGGTGGTTTCGAGGCACAGGCGATTGCCGTAGCGCTCGAAAAAATGCATCCCAGCCGGCCATTGACCCACGACCTCATGAAAAATTTCATGAACGCCTTTGCGGTCGACCTGCAGGAAATCATCATTTGCGACTTGCAGGAAGGTATCTTTTATTCGAAGCTTGTCTGTGTCAGCGAGCATGATACCGTCGAAATCGACTCCCGCACCTCTGATGCACTCGCGCTGGCTGTCCGGTTTGGATGTCCGGTATACACCTACGAAAACATCCTGGAAAGCGCAGGCATCCTGATGGAAGACACGGGTAAAAAGAAAAAGGGCGAAGCAGAAACACCCATCGCTACCGAATCTACCGGCTCCGACGACCTGAGAAGCATGAGTGTTGAAGAACTCAATACCTTGCTGAACGAGGTGCTCGAACAGGAAGACTATTTGCGGGCGATTGCGATTCGCGACGAAATCAACACGCGCAAAAAGAAATAGCCAATGCATGGTTATTTTTCCCAACTGTAAAATAAATCTAGGTCTGCACATCCTCCGGAAACGCCCGGACGGATACCACGATCTCCAGACCGTCTTCTATCCCGTACCGCTACTGGATGCCCTGGAAATAATACCAGCCGGTGAAGCGGGAACAAGCATTCATTATTCTCATACCGGATTACCGGTAGCCGGCGATACCTCGTCTAATCTTTGTGTGAAAGCGGTTGAGCTGATCCGCAAGGATTTCCCCAATCTTCCTTCCTGCCTCCTTCATCTTCATAAGCAAATTCCCATGGGCGCGGGCCTGGGTGGGGGCTCCTCCGACGGCGCACATACCTTATTGCTGTTAAATCAATGCTTCGGTCTGGGATTAACCCGCGAACAATTGATTCATTATGCGCTTCAGCTGGGAAGCGATTGTCCCTTCTTTATCATCAACAAACCCTGCCTGGCGGAAGGAAGAGGAGAAAAACTTCAACCGGTATCCATTGATCTGTCGGACTACCGGTTGACGCTTGTTAACCCGGGCCTTCACATTGCAACGGGATGGGCGTTTTCGCAGATAACACCGAAAGAAAACAGGATTTCGCTGGAAGAAATAATAAAACTCCCGGTTGAAGAATGGAAAACAACAATGATCAACGATTTTGAAGAACCGGTCTGCAAAGCCAATCCCGAAATAGCCTGCATCAAGGAAGATCTGTACCGGCAGGGTGCCCTGTACGCCTCCCTCTCCGGAAGCGGAAGCACGGTCTACGGTATTTTCCCGAAAGGAGTAACCTATCAACAGACTCCTTCAACCCGATACAAAATATTTCAATGGTAAACCGGTTCAGCTGGCTTCAGCGAGTAACCCTTCAATATCGAGTGCTTCGGTTACCATTTCCAGCTTACCATCTTTTCCGAGAGGCCATTGATCCTTTGGCTTGTCCCAATACAACTCTACCCCGTTTTTGTCGGGATCGTTGAGATAAATAGCTTCCGATACACCGTGATCGGCGGCGCCCGACAATGGATAGCCTTTCTCAATCAACCGTTTTACAACAATCGCCAGATCTTTCCTGGTTGGATATAAAATAGCGGTATGATATAACCCTGCGGCCTTTACCGGTGCCGGTCCGGCGTTCTTGCTGTGCCAGGTATTAAGCCCGATATGATGATGATAGCCGCCTGCCGAGAGAAAAACGGCGCTATCGCCATAATGCTGCATGATTTCAAAACCCAGCAGGTCACGGTAAAATGCCAGCGATTTATCCAGGTCTGACACTTTGAGATGAACGTGACCAATGCGGGTGCCGGCGGGAACTGTGTAGGTCATAATCGGGCTGCTTTTAAATCACAAAATTACGCCTGCTCCGGATCAGCCTGCTTGATACAGGATAAGAATCGCAAAAAAGGGGGTTGCTGCTCCAAGATGAAAGTTGTAACTTGCAGCCTGTGACAAAAGCACCAACTATACCGTTGTTCCTTTCTTTTAACCTGGATTTCCTCAATCACCGAGGATAAAATTTGTCACACCCGGTCGGGCTGACCGGGTGCCCGTTGTCATTTCACTCCCATCTTTCAAATTATTCAACCTGGCTTTATGAAGTCTACCATGCATATGTCTGACAAGACCCAGTACTTTTTATCCCTTGAAGAAAAATACAGTGCGCACAATTATCACCCCCTGCCGGTTGTGCTGAGGAAAGGCAGCGGCGTTTTTGTCTGGGATGTGGACGACAGGCGATATTATGATTTCCTGAGCGGGTATTCGGCGGTTAACCAGGGGCATTGCCATCCGGAAATTATTCAAACCCTGATCGACCAGGCCGGTCAGCTCACCCTCACTTCAAGGGCCTTTCACAGCGATCTGCTGGGCGAATATGCACAGTATATTACCCGTTACTTCGGATACGACAAGGTACTTCCCATGAATACCGGAGTGGAAGCCGTTGAAACCGCCATTAAACTAAGCCGCCGTTGGGGATACGAAGTGAAAGGGATCGGGGAAAACAAGGCAAAAATCGTTGTTTGCGGTCATAACTTTCATGGACGTACGAGTACCGTTATTTCTTTCAGTTCAGACCCGTCTTCGTACACTCGATTTGGACCATTTATGCCGGGTTTTGAGATCATTCCCTATAACGACCTTCCTGCCCTGGAAAAAGCGCTGCAGGATAAAAACGTTTGCGCATTCCTGGTTGAACCGATCCAGGGAGAAGCCGGAGTGGTGGTGCCGGATGAAGGATACCTGTCGAAGGCCCGGCAATATTGCGAGGATGCAAAGGTGTTGTTCATCGCCGATGAAATCCAGACCGGGCTTTGCCGAACAGGAAAGTTACTGGCCTGCGATCATGAGCAGGTGAAACCCGATATTCTTTTGCTTGGAAAAGCCCTGAGCGGAGGCACTCTTCCGATATCTGCTGTCCTGGCCGACGATCCGATCATGTTAACGATCAAACCCGGTGAACATGGCTCCACATACGGCGGCAATCCGCTGGCCTGTAAAGTGGCTATCACCGCTCTCCAGGTTTTATCGGATGAAAAGATGGCGGATAACGCAGAAAAAATGGGTCAGCTATTGAGATCAGGGTTGGAAGCCATCAACTCTCCCTATATTTCTACGGTAAGAGGCAAAGGTCTATTGAATGCGATCGTGATCAATCATCCGGATAAAGAAGCGGCCTGGGAACTCTGCCTGGAAATGAAAAACCGGGGGTTGCTCGCCAAACCGACACATGGCGACAAAATCAGGTTCGCTCCTCCCCTCATCATCACCCGGGAACAGGTGCAGGAATGTGTTGAAATTATCAGCCAAAGCCTGGCTGAATTCGGAACAAACTGAATGCAACTACCCAAAGTGGGAAACAAATAACACAGCCGATTTATATGGCCGTTAAAACAACTCTTTCGCTATCTGACTGACAGTGAATGGTGTTTTGAAATTTTTCTTTGAGATAGCTGAATGGGCATTTAATTTTTTATCTGCCTGTCAACTTAAATCAAAGAATGTATGAAGAAGCTTATTCTAATTTCATCAGTGTGTTGTGCATTAGTGTTATTCAGTCAATCATCCCGCGCGCAGGACAACCTGTCGCTGGGTGTTACCGGAAATTTTGGACATACCTGGATGAAGGACGACTACAGTAATCAATTCAAACCCGCCCTGGGCATTGGTATGCGATTGGTGTATAGCGCCAGCGAACACATCGGAATTGGGGGCGACCTCAAATTCAGTGCGGAAGGCGCCAAGCGTGAGGCTGGTGCCGCAGACATCAATACCAACCTGCACTACATCCGTGTGAATCCGCAGTTCCTTTATTTCTTCGGCGATTATGGACAGGCTGTGCGTCCAAAAATCTTCGTTGGGCCCAGTCTCGGCTTTCTGGTGGGCGGCAAGATAAAGACCACTGCCGATAATGTATCGGTGACAGCCGATTCCAAAGACTATTACAAATCATTTGACCTGGGTGCACTCATAGGCGCCGGCGTTAACTATCGCATCTCTCCGGGCATGTGGTTGAATGTGGAACTGGGATACAATCATGGCTTGCTGGATCAGACAAAATCCGATGCAAACAGCGCCTATAACCGCAATCTGACTGCAGGTGTGGGAATTACCTGGGGAATCGGAAAAGTAAAACCTCAATAACGAACAAACAAATTGCTCAGTAAAGGCTTTCGGTCCGAAAGCCTTTTTGTTTTTCCGGGGTTTCCCTTTCAGCGGATAATGAGTATTTTAGATTCTCTGTATGAGGATCCGGTGTCTGTTCATAATACTCCTGTATGTGTTGCCAGTCTGTCTTGCGGCACAGGCACCTAATACTCATTGTGGTCAGAAAGAGGTGACCGAAAGGCTATACACTACTAATCCTGAAATCCGGCAACTCCAGCTGGATATTGAATCAACGTTCAGAGACTACCGGATTACCCTTCAATCGCCAATAAAACCACAGGGCACCAGCGCGATCGTTACGCTACCGGTAGTGGTTCATATCATTCATAACAACGGAGCGGAAAACATCTCAGATGCGCAGGTTTTTACCGCAATACAACACCTCAATGAAGCCTTTGCCAACACAGGGTATTATGATCCGGCAGATGGGGTCAATACGCAAATTCAGTTTTGCCTCGCCCAGCGGGATCCCAATAACAACCCCACCAATGGCATTGACAGAATCGTCTCCCCCTTAACAGTAGTTGATGGTTTCAACAATACAGCCAATGATCTGGCGCTAAAAAACCTTTCGAGATGGAATCCATCCTGCTATATCAATATATGGCTCGTAAGGGACATTACCGGACCTGTAGCAGGGTATGCCTACCTTCCATCCGCCCACGGAAGAAATATGGATGGAATTGTGATGGAGGCCGCCTATTTTGGAAGCTCCTACCCAAACGATGTGGTGATCATCCATGAAATGGGTCATTATTTAGGCCTTTACCACACTTTTGAAGGAGGCTGTAAAAACAACGACTGCACAAAAGATGGAGACCAGGTTTGTGATACGCCACCCGATCAGTCCACCGCAGGTATTGGTTGTAACAGCACCATCAACAGTTGCTCCACCGACGCGCTTTCCGGTTTCGCCACAGACGTTGATGACCTGCACAAAGATTATATGGACTATGGCAACTGGAACTGCATGAAACTGTTCACGCAGGGGCAATCAGACAGGATGAACTGGATGATTCAGAATGTCCGCAAAAGCCTGCTGGCCTGCAAATCCTGTATGCCTCCCTGCCCGGCACCGGTACTTACCAACTTTAGCAGTTCGGCCGTCAATATCAATGTCGGCACTACCGTCACGTTCACCAATACTTCCGTGAATGCAACCGGGTATCGCTGGTATATCAACGGCCAACTGCAGGCAGTCAGTGCAGGCTTTTCCTTTGCATTCAATAATGCCGGGACCTATATCGTTCGGCTTACCGGGTTAACCGGCAATTCACTTTGCGACAGCAGCTTTGCCACTGATACCATCCGGGTAAGTTGCCCGGTAACGGCTTCCTTTACTCCGGCTGGGAAAATCGTATTACCGGGAGAAACGATCAATTTCATCAATACCAGCACCCTGGCCACTGCCTATACCTGGAAGGTAAACAATGTACCCGTTTCTACCAGTGCCGCCTATTCGCACAGTTTTATTACCGAAGGTTATTATACCGTTACGCTCATTGCCGGCAATGGTTTGTGTACGGATTCCTTTCAACAGACCTACCTTGTCCGTGATACATTGTCTGTTCCTGACAGCTGCGGCTGGGCAACGTTCCGAAACACCTATGGCAACAGGCATAACATGCAAACCAATCATGTAACAACAGGCGAAAACGGCTCGAGTGTGTTCTCCGGAATTTTACAGCATACAGATGGTACCTCCCAGGAAAACGGCTTCATCTTTAAGATCAACGCTTCGGGCAAAGTGATCCTTTCAGTCGAATTGACCGGGTTGCCTGTTACCGAGATTGTTCACACCAGGCAGACAAAAGATGGAGGATACATTGCCGTAGGTGATGCCAAAGGCTACAATCAACGGAACGGATTGTTCGTTTGCAGATTGACCGCGGCAGGCGGCATGATTTGGACAAGATTTCTTTATAGTGCTTCTGATCCATTATCAGCTACTGATATTTGTGAATTGGAGAATGGACAGTTGGCAGTTTCGGCCATTATCAACAGCGCCGCAGGTAAAAAAGGGGCCTTGCTTCTGCTGGATGCAACCGGTAATCTTCTCTGGGCAAAAAGATTGAGAACACAGGATGGTACCTTTCTTTTCAGTGTGGTAAATAAACCGGGAGGCAACATCGTATTTTCTGGTCATCTCGATAATACGACACCAGGACAACCGAAAGCGATCATGGGGGAGATCAACAGCGCTACCGGAACGCTGATTCAGTCTTTTGCTTATCAGACCTCCGCTGGTGGAAATACTACTGCAAGGGCCACCAAAACCAGCTACGGTTACCTGGTAAGCAGTGGCAGTTTGATTCCTTCTGCTATCACCTTTAATGCTACCAGGTTTGATGAGTCATTAAATATGCTGAGCTGTTTCCAACTGAACACAGGTGGCTTTACTTACCTTGACGAAGCCGCGCCCATCGGAAATACGGAATTCCTTTTTCCTTCGGGCTCTTTGGCTGGATTGCACGCTCGCCGAATTGATGTGACGGCCATGCAGCCGGTAATATTCTCCAAAACCTATGCCCTCAATTTCAACCGCGCCTCTCTTCCGGCGCAGGCCTATCCGAATGGCTATCTTCAGGTAGCGGGAAGATTCGCAGACTTCAGTGTAACGGGTTTGCTGAAACTGTATGTAGTCAGAACTGGTCCGGATGGTAACACGCCCGGCTGCCCGGCTCCTGATCTCGATGCTCCAGCTGACAACACACCATTTCTGCGTTCGGCAATCACCTGGCAGGAAAATGATTTCTTTACACCCGAAAACATTCCGATCACATTGCGTGCGGATCCGATGGAAATGGAAGTAAGATCCGAGTGTAAGCGATGCGATAGCGCTCTCCTGCCTCCTCGCGATACCTGTCAGAAGACATTCCAGAAAAGAATCGGTTCTTCCAACAGGGAAGTAGCGGAAGATATTGCCGTTTCATCTTCGGGCGAATACCTGGTTAGCGGAACAATGGAAAGCTCCAGCGCGGGCGGCTCATCTTTCGATGCATTACTGATTAAACTCGACCCGTTTGGAAACCGCATCTGGCAAAAGACATTTGGCGGAGGACGCAACGATCATTTTTCGAAAATGCTGGTGCTGCGCCAGGGTCAGTATTTACTGATGGGGATCACTCAGTCGTTCCGAAACGGCAATGGCAGCATAATGATGGTGAAGACCGATACCGCTGGTGCTGTCATCTGGCAAAAGGAAATCCTGCTGCAGGCACAAAGCCTGCAATCATTGATCAATATTTCCGGCATAGTGGAACTACCCGATGGCAGCATTGCTTTCTGTGGCAATGCCAACGGGTTGAATACCGACGTAACCCCCAACATCCCTACCCTGTACAATTTCATCGGACGAACAGATGCCAGCGGCAATCTGCTTTGGTTACGAAGAACGAGGTATTTCTATTGGGAAAGTGGTTACCTGATGACGGGACTGGTTGCTACCGGATCGGGACTCGTAGCCATTGTAGGTGATGGTTTGATGAAAGTACAGCAGTCGGATGGCGCCCTGATGGGAATGCAGAAAATCTATCCCGGAACCGGCATTTATACATCCCTTCAAAACAACCTCGATAAACTGGTTGTGTACAGCGATAACTACCGCCTCGACCTGGACACCGCCATGAACCTGATCAGCGTGGCCCGTTATGGAAACAATGGTATCTTTTTTCAATCGGAAGCCACGGAGAAAGGAACCGTAATGCCGGGAACCATTCTGAACAACCAGTCCCCCACCGCCCACCTGCTTCACCGGTTCTCGGGCGATGGCAAACTGATCCACTCCTACCGGTTCCCCTTAAACGCGCCCGATCAATCACCCGTAAATGCCTTGCGTCTCACTCCCGATGGTGGTATATTCGGAGCCGCTGTCATCCGTAACCAGGATCCCTTTGCTTCGGGCATGAACGATATTTACGTAATACGTGCCGATTCATCAGACGGTATTCCGGGTTGCCCGAGATCTTCATTCGCATTGACCGGAACCCCGGTGCAAACTTCATTGGCCGGTCTGACCATGCGCTTCTACCCTGTTACCGTGTCGGTAGCCGACCTTAATTTATTGAATGCGCAGGTCAATATTCCGATTACCAGTTTATGTGTAACCAATTGTAATTTCCTTCGGCTTTCCGGACCCGATACTGTTTGTTCGCTCTCAGACACGGTTTTATTTAGAGCTACCCGCAACCCGGGCTGTAACGGCCAGACAGAATGGCTGGTGGACAGCAGCCTGGCAAAAATCATTTCGTTCACCGACTCTTCCGTATACCTGCAATTTCGCCAGGCAGGACCTGTAACCCTGGTAGGTCGTAACGGAAGCTCCTGCCTGGTGGTGACGGACAGCCTCCACATAGAAGTGAACATATCGCCTGATAGTGTTGTTCTGGGTCCGGATGTTTTACTCTGCAAACTAAGTACGCTGACACTGCGGGCAGGTGCAGGGTTCAAATCTTATGAATGGCAGGATGGATCAACCGACTCCACCCTTACCGTTTATCTTCCCGGAACTTATTTCGTAACAGTTGAAAATTTTTGCGGCGTTCGAATGTCTGATACCCTCGTGGTGAGCCAGGCTCCCGATATACCCTTTGATCTGGGTCCGGACATCGCCATCTGCAAAAATGATAGTGTCACCATCACGGCTCCTTCCGGGTTCAGTCATTATTCCTGGAGCCCGGATTATTATTCCGGCAGCAGGAATCAGCAAACCATTGTGGTGAAGCCTTTGCTGGACACTGTTTACAGAGTAGTCGCCGAAAAGTATCCGGGTTGCCAGTTGACAGACAGCATTCGCATCACCGTTTATCAGCCCGGCCCCGTTGAAGCCGGTCCCGACACTTCATTCTGCAAGAACGATACCATTACCTTATCCGCCACTGCCGGCTTCCCCACTTATCTCTGGAATACGGGACAAACGGACAGGCAGATCCGCGTTTACCAGGCGGGTCAGTATATCGTGACCGCCTCTGACAGTCACCATTGCCAGGTAAAGGATACCGTTGTTGTTCCTTTCCTGTATGACCTTCCGGTTTTCCGGCTGGGTAATGACACCCTGGTTTGTGAGGGCAACCAGCTTGTTTTCGATCCGGGACCGTTCGATCAGTATGTATGGAGCAACGGAAGCAGCAACAGAACGCTGACCGCATCGGGCGTGGGTACCTATTGGGTAAGGGTAACCAATGATAAAGGATGTCAGGCATCCGACACCATCCGGATTACGGGACTACGCCCCACACCAAGCGCCTTTATTCAGCCATCCGCAGAGATTTGCGTGGGTCAGAAGATCGAGCTGACGGCTGCAACAGGATACCGCCTCTACAGGTGGTACAATGGAAGCAGTGCCTCTTCCATATTGGTTACAGCACCCGGGTCGTATTGGGTTGAGGTTACCAATGATGCTGGGTGTACTGCCAGGGATACCATAGAAGTGAAAGCAAAAGACTGCAAGGCTGGTATTTTCTTCCCCAATGCCTTTACGCCCGGCAATTCAGGACCCAATAACCTGTACAAACCTGTTGTATACGGCACTGTCCAGAAATTTCATCTCACCATCTTTAACAGATGGGGACAGAAAGTTTTTGAGACCTATGACCCCTTGATGGGATGGGATGGTACACTGCGGGGTGTACCGCAGAAGAGTGACGGCTACGTATGGATAGCCCGTTATCAGCTGACCGGATCGCCGGAAAAAATTGAGAAAGGAACCCTGGTACTCGTCCGCTGACTCCGATTACCTTATTTCGGCGCCGTCTTTTTGCCCATTACATCCGGAGGGATCATGATCATCACCAGCATGAGAAGGGAAGAAAGGAGCATCACCCAGAGCCCTGCTTCTTTACGGGGACAGTATACGCTGTAGCAGGCTGAAAAGACGATGTAAGACCGGATGGCAAATGCGGCGGTAAGCGCGCCCACCAGCAGGTTCCATCTCTTTGCCCACACACGGGGCAACAGGAAGAGGATGATGGCGATTACACCCAGGAATACGAATACCTTACCCGGCTTTCCATATCGGTTCTGTTCGGAAAAGAACCCGGTAAAGTGTTTGTCGAGATCGGGATAATAGGCCCAGTTCAGGAAACAGGAAACAATGAGCATCGCAGCCGCCAGCGCACCGATCCATTGAGAATATTTCATACCTGGTTGATTTGAATGAAAAAACCTGTGAAGCATTGCTCACAGGTTTGTGGAGGTCCCGACCAGATTCGAACTGGTGTACGAGCTTTTGCAGAGCTCTGCCTAGCCACTCGGCCACAGGACCGTTTACTTGAAGGCTTTCATCCCCCTTACTTTTCCTACCCTTGCAAGTCGCGCAAAAGTAGGTTTTTTATCGGATATTTGAGAACCATTATCTGAAAAGAATTATGCAAAAAATAGCTGAATCTGAGCTGATCATCAACGCGCGAGGGGCAGTATATCACCTTGACATACACCCCGACGAACTGGCGGATACTGTCATTACCGTGGGAGACCCGGGAAGAGTGGCGGAAGTAAGCAAACATTTCGACAGGATTGAATCTTCATCCAGTCACCGCGAGTTCAATGCCTGCACGGGTTATATTGGCAAGAAAAGGCTCACTGTACTGTCTTCCGGTATCGGTCCTGATAATATTGATATCGTGATGAACGAACTGGATGCACTGGTAAATATCGATTTCCAGACCAGGCAGATCAAACCAACGCTTACTTCATTGAAGGTTGTGCGCATCGGTACTTCGGGATCATTGCAAAAAGACATACCCGTAGACAGCTTTGTGGCGGCTACCCATGGGCTTGGGATCGACAACCTGCTCAACTTCTACCGTTTCGTACACAACGATGAAGAAATACAACTGCTTCAGTCATTCATCACCCAGACCCAATTCCAGCATCAGCATTCGCAACCCTACATCAGTGGCGCGGGTTCTTCGTTGCTGAAACATTTTGTAGAAGGCTTTCACCAGGGCATTACCGTTACCTGTCCCGGATTTTACGGGCCGCAGGGCAGGGTGTTAAGACTGGGACTGAGCAATCCCGAATGGGTCGATCGCTTAACCCAGTTCAGCTTCGGGCCGCACCGCATCAGCAATTTCGAAATGGAAACATCAGCTATCTATGGCCTGGGCAAATTGCTGGGCCACCAGTGCCTGAGTGTGAATGCCATCATCGCCAACCGGGTGGTCAAACAGTTTTCCCGCGATTCCAAGACGGCTGTGGAGAAATTGATCGTTGCCTCGCTTTCCATCCTTGAGAAACTCTGATCCGCAGCATGGATCACTCCTTTTGGCTGAAGACCCGATTCTCATAGTTTAGTAACTTGTGCATTCAATACCGATACTGATCATTCAATATGAAAATTCATTTTTATAAATACCAGGGAACAGGGAATGATTTTGTGATCCTGGATAATCGCAACTGGAGTTATACTTCGTTGACCACTGCCCAGATCAAATTTCTCTGTGACCGGAGGTTCGGAATAGGCGCCGATGGTCTTATGCTGCTCAATAACAAGGAAGGCTATCATTTCGAGATGAAATACTACAATGCCGATGGACGCGAAGGAAGCATGTGCGGCAATGGCGGCCGATGCCTGGTAAAATTCGCCTTTCACATGGGCATCAAAGCCGATAAATATGTTTTCCTTGCCAGCGACGGACCACATGAAGCTGAAATAGATACCAAAGGAAACGTGCGCCTCAAAATGCAGGACGTGAATGACGTGATGGAAAAAAATGGAGATTATATCCTGAATACCGGCTCTCCTCATTATGTGCAGGTAGTAAGCGATGTAATGGATATGGACGTATTCAGAAATGGAATGGATATCCGTTACAGCGAAAATTTTGCGGCTGAAGGGATCAATGTCAACTTCACAGAGGTTGAAAACGACGATACGATCATCGTCAGAACCTATGAACGGGGTGTGGAAGACGAAACATACTCCTGCGGTACCGGCGTAACGGCCGCCGCCATTGTCAATTTTCATAACCCCAATGGCTTCAATGAAGTGAAAGTTCAAACAAAAGGCGGTCGCCTTTCGGTGGAATACGACCGGGTGGGTGAAGACCAATACCGCAATGTATGGTTGTGTGGCCCGGCGGAAAAAGTATATGAAGGTGATATAGAACTAACGCCCTGATTGAAGACATGACCATTGATGAAATCATAATAAACAGTCGTACTGCCTTCACCGGGTTTTCCGAATATCTACAACGTCTTCCTGACGATGTCTTTTATGACCATCCTCCGCAAAAGTGGTCGCCCGCCCAGCATTTACATCACCTCACTGTTTCCACCCGCGCTGCCCTCGCGGCTTATGCGCTTCCCAAATGGATCGTTCGGTGGGTGGGAGGAAAACCTCAGCAAGGAATCGGCTATCAGTTATTGACAGAACGGTATCGACAAATTCTGAAAGAAGGCGGAAAAGCTTCCGGAAGGTATATTCCCGGGGAAATTGCTCCTGAATCGGGAAAGATCAAATGGCTCATAAAATGGGACCGGGTTACTGGTCATTACCTCTACACGCTGGAAAAACAATGGACAGATAGGGAGCTTGACTGGTATGCCGTCAAACATCCGCTGCTTGGTAAAATCAGTTTGAGAGAGTTATGTTTTTTTACTTTATATCATACGAATCATCACTGGGAAATCATCAGGGCTTTATCAAACCATCGCTGATCTGTAGACCTGTGGCAACTGGTTGTGGCGATCAATCTACAACGCACATATTAAATTAAAAGCAGGTCTAAGGATACCAAAAAGGTTATATAGGTGTTAGTAATTATTTCGCTGAATTAATTCTTTGATGTATTGTCAAAGCAATTATCTTGTGCCTGTGATTCAAGTCACGCTTTTTTTGACTGGTTACTGCGGCGCGTAAAATTCAACATTAATCATTACAAGATCGATACCTGAAAATTCAAGAAAATGATCATTTTCTTGGTGTAATCCTTCGTCCCTTTAAAAGCATATATCCACTACCTGTGAGTTTCCGCAATTCATTCGCGAAACCACAAATCAAGTATATGCTAAACCCTACCATCACCACCCCGCTGGACGAAGCGATTCCTTCTCCCCAGCTAAAGCCAGAATCGGCAAGGCTGATTCCGGAAGATCCGTTCAAAGGCTATTTCCAGGCTACCTCAGAAGTACCGGCTGCCGAACCGATGATCAAATCACGATCGGCCAATCGCTGGTTAAGGGATATCCATCAAATGGTCAATGGCAATGCCTACCTGTTTCAGCAAACGCTGGCCGGTAAATCCGGTCCTGCCGTATTTGCCAACAGTCGCGACATGTACATGCTCTCCTCCTATGATTACCTCGGCCTTCTCGGTCATCCTTATATTGAAAAAGCAACTATTGACGCGGTAAAGAAATACGGCACCGGAACCGGTGGAGCCCGTATGCTGGCCGGCACCAATCAGTTGCATCGCCAGCTGGAACAAAAAATCGCTGATTTCAAGGGAACAGAAGCGGCGATCACCTTTTCTTCCGGTTATGTGGCCAATCTCGCGGCCGTGGCCACTCTTATTCAGAAGACAGATCGCATCATTGCCGACGAACTGATTCATCGCAGTTTGCTCGATGCCTTGTTCATGGCACAGCTTCCTTTCGAAAAGTGCAGGCATAACGACATGCAGCACCTGGAAGAATTGCTGCAGCAACCTACAACGGCCAAGAAGACCTTTATCATCACCGAGAGTATCTTCTCCATGGAAGGTGATATTTGTCCGCTCGACAAGGTTGTGGCACTGAAGAAAAAATATGGCGCGTTCTTGTTGCTCGACGAATCTCATTCGCTGGGAGTTCTGGGCGCAACAGGTCGCGGAGCAGATGAACATTTTGGTCTCTCTCCCGATGATATTGAAATTTATACCAGCTCGCTTTCAAAAGCAATCCCCGGCGGCGGTGGTTTTATTGCTACTTCAAAGCAGGCGGTCATTTTCATGCAGCATGCAGCGTCTCCATTCGTTTTTTCCAGCGCTATGGCCCCTATGAATGCCGGAGCCAGCCTGGCAGCATTCGAGGTGCTGGAAAGAGAAGGAAGCGAACGCATCGCCAAAGTGTTCGACAATACCCGGTACCTGAAAACAAATCTGAATCGTCTTGGTTACAGCACTGGTGAAACACAATCGCCCATCGTTCCGGTGATCGTTGGGGATCGTGAAAAAACATTGAAACTCTCTGCAAAATTGTACGAATTAGGTTTCCTGGCTAACCCCGTTATCTTTCCGGCAGTTCCCCCCGGAGGCGACCGGCTGAGACTTTGTGCAACGGCCGCTCAGTCTAAACTGATGCTCGATGAAGTGATCTATGCATTCGACATCGCCAGGCAGTACCTGTAAGTGCCACATGATGAAAATCCCAGATAGCAGCCGCCCCCCGGGGCGGCTTTTTCATTGTTATCCATTCATGAATACCTTCTTTTTTACATGATGGGGCGTATTTTCACTGTCTAACCTGCTATCTTTGCGCCGCCCCATGATCCAGTACTTCAAAAATATCAACCATCAGACCATCGAAGTCGACAAGCCCGAAAATGGAGCATGGGTGAATATTCTCCCGCCCCTGAAGCAGGAAGAGTTTACCGAGCTTTCCGACGAGCTGACCATCCCCCTTGACTTTCTGACCGACTCACTGGATATCGACGAACGCTCCCGTTTCGAAGAAGAAGACAATGTAAAACTGGTAGTCATCAAAACACCTACCGAAAACAATTCTTTCAACGAGAGCGATGCCTACTATATCACCATCCCGATCTGTATCATTCTTACCCACAACCAGATCGTTACCGTTAACTCCTTCGAAAACGGCGCCATTCGAAAGTTTCTTAACACCTTTCAAAACAGGCATCCCGACAACAGGAAAATGATGGTGCTGAAAATTTTCGAAAAGATTATCCAGACTTACATGGAAAATCTGAAAGAAATCAATGTCAGAAGAAATGTATTGGAGCAGAAACTATATGCTGCCAACCGGAATGAGCAATTGCTGCAGTTAATGAGAATTCAGAAAAGCCTGGTGTATTTCGTAACCGCCCTGCGAAGCAATGAAATGTTGCTGATGAAGATCGACAGAACCAATTTCCTGGGTCTGAATGAAGAAGAAAAGGAATTTTTGAACGACCTGATCGTCGATAATTCACAGGCCCTTGAAATGGCCAATATCTATACCAATATCCTGTCCAGTACACTCGACGCCTTTGCCAGCATCATCGCCAACAATCAGAACGAGGTATTGAAACGCCTTTCCGTAATCACCATCGTACTCACCTTCCCCGTATTGGTAGCCAGCATCTATGGCATGAATGTTCCTATCCCCTACGCCGGTTCACCCTATGCCTTTTATATTCCTGTATTCCTTTCACTGGCCATTTCACTGGTGATTGGATGGTTCTTTCTTAAAAAGAAAATATTCTGATGAACACCAACAGATTCAATCTACGGGTATATGGAATATTGATCAATGAACAGCAACAGGTACTGGTAAGCGATGAATATATCCGTGGGCAGTTTTACACCAAATTCCCCGGGGGAGGGCTCGAATTTGGCGAAGGAACCAGGGATTGCCTCAAACGGGAATTTCTGGAAGAAATGAACCTGGCCGTAGACGTTGGCGGCCATATCTATACGACCGATTTTTTTCAGATGAGTGCCTTCAAGCCCGACGACCAGATCATATCCATTTATTATGAAGTAAAGGCGCTCGAACCCATACAGGTACCTCTTCGCACCAAACCTTTCGATTTCGACGAAACACAATTGCAGGTTTATCATCGTACGGGCGAAACCGAAACGTTCCGCTTTATCGACTGGCATCTTTTCGATTCGGCTTCAGTAACCCTGCCGATCGATAAAATCGTGGCCGATCTTGTGAAAGGCAGCCCGCTGACCTGATTTCCCCAGCCATTCCTCTAATTTGCCGGAGTGCCTATTTCAGAATCGAGTAACTTGAAAGAAATCTTCCGGTTATGAAATGGCTAGTCTCCCTGATCTTTCTGGGCAGCCTGTATACTGGCAAAGCCCAGCCTGTCAACTCATCTGAAAAGACTATTCTCTTCCGATCGGTGAATGTAATTCCGATGGATCGCGAAGAAGTATTGCCCAGCCAGGATGTACTGGTAAAAAATGGAGTGATTGTGGCAATGGGGCCCACCGGGAGCTTACGCGATGTACGCGATGCACAAATTGTAGAAGGGAAAAACCGGTATCTGATGCCCGGGCTTGCTGAAATGCATGCCCATGTTCCTCCCAATGGAGAGGTGGCCAGTCACCTCGACGTATTAAGGCTCTTTCTTGCGAATGGTGTTACCACTATCCGGGGTATGTTGGGCCACCCCTCTCATTTGGTATTAAGGGATCAACTGAAAAAGGGACTGGTTCCCGGTCCTCAACTGATCACTTCCGGTCCTTCGTTAAACGGCAATACGGTAAAAACAGTGCAACAGGCTATCGATTCGGTAAAAAGCCAGTCTGCAGCCGGCTATGACTTTATGAAATTGCATCCCGGCCTGCTGCTGCCCAATTTCGACGCGTTGGTAAAGGAAGCGCACGCCAGGAAAATGGATTTTGCCGGACATGTTTCGTTTGATGTGGGTGTGTGGCATGCCATTGAATCGGGCTACAGGACCATCGATCATATGGACGGTTTTATAGAGGGGCTCGTGCCGGGCATCCGGCAGATGCAGGAATCTGAAACCGGATTGTTTGGCATGTACATCCACGAAAAAGCGGATCTCAGTTTGCTACCGAGATTGTATGAAAGCCTGAAAAAAAATAAGGTTTGGGTAGTGCCTACGCAGGCACTGGCAGAGCGCTGGATGTCGGCCATGAGCAATACGGATGAATTGGCCTCCGCTCCCGAAATGATCTACATGAGCCGTTCTACGCTGGAAGCGTGGAAGAAAAGCAAGGATAACCTGGCTTCAGATCCCCGATTTACCAAGGAAGGGATGGCAAAATATGTGCAGTTGCGGAGGAAAATGATCCGGGAAGGATACCGGGCCGGTGTGGGTTTTCTGCTGGGAAGCGACGCTCCGCAGGTATTCAATGTTCCCGGATTTTCGGTTCATCATGAATTGCAGTACCTGGTGGATGCCGGTCTCAGTCCCTTCGAAGCGTTGCGAACAGGCACCTTCAATGTAGGTCAGTTCCTCGGAAGAAATGAGATGGGAATTGTCAGGAAAGGAGCGGTGGCAGACCTGGTACTGCTAACAGAAAACCCGCTGACAGACATCAGTCATACCCGGTCGATCGAGGGCGTCATGGCCGCCGGCCGTTGGTATTCCAGAGAGGAGCTAGACCGGTTGCTGATACAGTCGAAGAAATAAAAAAACCATCCTGTGATGAACAGAATGGTTTAATTATCTATACAGCAGCCATCTTAAAAAAGCCACCCCGGGTGACCGGAACGGCCTCTAACGATTGCTTGCCATATTAAAAGCTAGATTACTTCTTAGTTGTGTCTGCAGCTTTAGCTGAAGTATCAGCAGCTTTAGCTGTAGTGTCAGTTGCTTTTGCTGTAGTATCAGGAGCAGCAGTAGCAGGAGTTTGAGTGGCAGAAGTGTCACCTTTAGGAGCTTCAGCAGTTTCGTTGTTACAAGCAACTGCGAAAGATGCGATAGCCAGTACGAACAGGAGCTTTTTCATTTTACCGTTGTTTTGTTTTGTTAACAATTGATTTGATATTAATCCGGTAATCCCCATAAGGTAACCCGGGGTCACCCCTTTTTTTATAAATTATTTTTTTTGAGAACCTGAACGTCGAAATTTGCCCGGTCAAACCGGTATTTTACCTTCATTTTTTGCAAAATCAGGGTTACATTGCCCCCCTGTTCAGTATTAATAAATGGTTACCAGCGTGAAAAGCGTCCCCAACGAAATAGCTCTATTGGAAGGTTTGGCGAGAAATGACAGGCAGGCCATTCAAGCTATCTATAAGCAGCATTACAACATGGTTCAGTCGTTGATTATCAACAACAACGGAACTGCTGATGACGCGAGGGACATTTTCCAGGAAGCCATGATCGTACTGTATGAAAAGGCAAAATCGGGCAGTTTCGAACTGACCAGCCAGCTTAAGACGTATATATATTCGATCTGCCGTCGCCTTTGGCTTAAAAGGCTTCAACAGCAACAGAAATATGTGCCCGAGCTGGGTTTCCTGGAAGAAACCATACCGGTGGAAGAAGATCTGGAAGTGCATGAACAGAAAAATGAGGAGTTGCTGATGATGGAAAAGGCGATGCACAGTTTGGGTGAACCCTGCAAAAGCCTTCTGGAGGCTTACTACCTCCAGAAAAGAAGCATGACGGAGATAGCAGGCAACTTTGGATATACCAATGCAGACAATGCGAAGAACCAGAAGTACAAGTGCCTGATGCGGTTGAAAAAATTATTTTTTAGCGAATTCAAAAATAACGGGCGATGATGGAAGAAATACAATTACTCGAAGCGGTGGAAAGATACATCCGGGGTGAAATGAACGCCGAGGAAAAGTCTTTTTTCGACAACCTTCGTAAAACCAACCCCGAAGTAGATCAGCTGGTAGTGGAACAAACCATGTTCTTTAACCAGCTGGGAAGCTTTGGCGACTGGAAAAATTACAGGTCTGTTCTCAACGAAGTACACAACCAGTTACTGGAATCAGGAGAAATCAAGCCGGAGAAACCCAAAGCCGTGGTACGCGAACTCTGGAAGAAATACAAGCGCGTGATGGCGGTTGCCGCCACGATTGCCGGAGTAACCACCTTCCTGATCGCCATGTCCGTGTCCCTCTATACCCGCAAAACAACTTCAGACCAGATCCAGGAATTGCGCCGCGAATTTGGCAACGAGGTAAACAAGACCAAAGAAATAGCGAACAAGACCCGCAAGGAAGTTGACGATATCAAAAACATCAGCAAAGGCCCCAAGAATATTCCTGTCAAATCGGGCGGTACCGGTTTCCTGATTGATGGGAAAGGCTACCTGGTAACCAATGCGCACGTGGTGAATAACGCCAGTTCCGTAATTGTTGTCAATAACAAGGGACAGGAGTTCAGAACCGATCTGATCCGCATCGACCACGAAACGGATCTCGCGATTCTCAAGATCCGTGATAACGATTTTAAAACCATTGGCCAGCTTCCTTATGGTATTCGTAAAAGCGGCGCTGAATTGGGCGAACCACTTTTCACACTGGGTTATCCCCGCAATGAAATAGTTTATAATGAAGGATACATGAGCGCCAAAACCGGTTTTAAAGGTGACACACTCACCTGCCAGATCGGAGTATCGGCAAATCCCGGTAACTCGGGCGGCCCTGTGTTCAACAAACATGGAGAAGTAGTAGGGATCATAAATACCCGCCAACTGGAGGCCGAAGGAGTGGTGTTCGCCGTAACCGCACGCAACCTCTATCGTGTATTGGACGAAGTGAAAAAAGACGATACCGCAGCACTCAATGTAAAACTTCCCTCAAACAGTGCAGTCAAAAATCTCGATCGCACTCAACAGATCAAAAAGATCGAAGATTGTGTGTTTATGGTGAAAGTGTATTGAGGTTTATCTTTTGTGGTTTATAGTTTAGGGTTTATCGTGTATGGTTCTTTTAATTTAACAGTCGAAAAATTCGGGAATCATACTTGTTAGTCAACAACCATAAACCAAAAACCCTAACAATAAACTAGAGCCCTCCGTCTTTCCACAAACCTTCCGGGTACTCACCCTCTTTCACGAGTTTGTCCAGGCTTTGCTTTACTTCGGGAGCATCTTCTTTATAGGTTACGCCAAACCATTGCGCGGAAGTAGGAATTACCTTTATCACGCCGCCATCCTTGATGAATTGATCGGCTACGATGGGAATGAAGAATTCAGATTTAGGTTTGGCAACATTTTCAGAAAGGAATGAATGGAATAATTTTTCAGAGTACGGGAATATAGCCGGATCGAAACACCAGAAGTTCATGGATACAGAGGTGTTTTGCGGTAATTCGGCAGGAGTCAGTCCATCTTCACAAACCACCTTACCGTGTTTGTAAGAAATATTCAGCCGCTCGGCGATCGAGGTAAGATGACCCTTGTTATCCACCTGGCATACTCCCCTGTTCACCGTTCCGTTATCGGAGAGTGTTTTCATAAGGTTATAACCAATGATGGAAAACTGTTTTCCGTTCACTTCTTTGGTTAGAAAATCGTAAGCCTTCACAAACGCGTCTCTTCCATAAAAATCATCTGCATTGATAACCGCGAAAGGTTCCTTCACCTGGTTGCGTGCGCACAATACCGCATGTGCCGTGCCCCAGGGCTTGGTGCGATCAGCAGGAACGGTAAATCCATCGGTGAATGCTGTCAACTCCTGGTATACATAATCAATCTCGATCTTTCCTTTTAACCTGGGCTCGAAAGCCTGTTTGAAATTTTCTGCAAAATCTTTGCGGATGATGAATACCACTTTACCAAAACCTGCCCTGATGGCATCATAAATGGAATAATCCATGATCGTTTCACCCCCCGGGCCAAAACTCTCCATCTGTTTCATACTACCATACCGGGAAGCCATTCCTGCCGCAAGAATCAATAAAGTTGGTTGCATTAAATTTGGTTTTTATAAAAGTGCCACGAAATTAATAAATTAAGTAGTGAATTCACCATCACCCGATATCAATCTCGGCCCTGTGGACCTCTCCAAAGCGATCATTCAGTCGGTATGGACGGGTGATCCCATAACCCTGGATGTGTTGAGGCTCGACAGGATACATCCTGTCATATCGGGCAACAAGTGGTTCAAATTGCACAAATACCTCGACGCGGCCATTGAAGGAGGCCATTCCGGACTTATCACTTCGGGGGGAGCGCATTCCAACCATATTGTGGCAACAGCGGCGGCCTGTTTGCAGAATAATCTCCTCGCTGTTGGCCTGATCCGTGGCGAAGAGCCTGCAGAATGGTCTGCCAGCTTGCAGGATGCAAAAAAAATGGGTATGGAACTGCATTTCCTGCCCAGGCAGTTGTATCGCGACAAAGAATTGCTCCATTCCAGATTCCAATCGCAGTATCCCCGGTATTTATGGGTTAACGAAGGCGGACAGGGCGAGCCTGGTGTGGAAGGAGCCGCCGCTATCGGAAGTGTTTACGATCTTCAATCTTATCATTATCTCTTTTGCGCTGTAGGAACCGGAACCATGATGGCCGGCCTTGCCCGCTCCGCGGCCAACGAACAGATCATTGCGGGCGTTCCTGTTTTGAAAATCTCTCATCTTGCCGATTCTGAACTGGCAAACTGGATCAGGCAGTTTGCGCCGGGAAAGAACATCCAGTTATTGGGCGATTTTCATGGTGGCGCTTATGCCAGGATCGATGCCGGCCTATTGAATTTTATGAACCGCTGGTGGGAGCAGCACCGGATAGAGAGCGATTTCGTATACACTGCCAAGCTCTTTCGCGCCATCGAAATCCTGGCAGGCCAGGGATATTTTCCGCCCGGCGCAAGGGTATTGGCCATTCACAGCGGCGGGTTGCAGGGAAACCGATCACTGCCAACCGGCAGCCTCCGGTTTTAGTCAATCGTTTGCAAACCAGTCCGATCGCCACAATTTTCACTTTTCCTCTTCGGCTGCGGGGCCTATCTTTGTTCACCATTATAATACTTACAGACCCATAGCGTTATCAGCTTCATGATCAGGATTGCCAGCTTGTTTACAGCCTTTTTCCTATACATCAGCCAGCTGGCTGCTCAGGATACATTACCCCGGTTTACCGCCTCTACACGCGACGGAAAGAAAATCCTGATCGGCTGGGCCAACAATTACAAGGTGGTAACCCAGATCAGCATACAACGTTCTGCCGACAGTCTCAGAAATTTCAGGACCATTCTTACTGTACCCGATCCTACCGCCATTCAAAATGGGTTTGTTGATGCAAAGGCCCCTTCCGGCAACCAGTTCTACAGGTTATTCATTGTGCTCGACAGCGGTAAATATGAATTCTCACCCAGCAAACGACCCAAGTGGGATACCTCCCGTATAGTGGCAGCATCGGACAAGGCTCCCCTCCCTCCCAATAAAAGAGTGATTATTTCAGATACGATGAATGTCCGCGAAGCAGAATCATTGAGAAATAAACTCAACAACCTTCGCAACGACAGTGCCAGCGCGCCGGTGGTGCCCAAACCTGTTCCGGAAAAATTCTTTATTGTCAAACGGAAGGATTCGATTGTGATGGAATTGTCGGAAAAGAGATTCAAGAACTTCCGCGATTCAATGGTCACCAAAACCAAAGACACGATGGTGTTCAAGAGCGCCGACACCATCCTCATCAAGCCATTTGTTCCGAAAGAAGTATTTAAACCTTCCATCTATATTTTCACCGAGAAAGACGGAAACGTAACTCTCGCGTTGCCCGATGCCGCCAGCAAGCACTACTCCGTGAAATTTTTTGACGACAAGATGAACCCGGTATTTGATATCAGCCGGGTGAAAGAAAGTCCGCTTACGCTTGACAAAGTCAACTTCCTCAGATCTGGATGGTACCGTTTCGAACTCTACGAGGATGGCAAGCTGAAAGAAAAGAATAAGTTCTTTATTCCGAAAGACTTTTAGATTCGAATTACACGAATTATACGAATTAAACGAATTTAATCAGTCCGCCACGAAGACTATCACTACAACCCTGCTTCTCTTTCTATTTCTCTTTCTCTTTCTCTTTCTATTTCTATTTACCCCTGCTGGCGCGGGTATGGTCGGCAGAGATTGTTCATTACGGGTTGCAACGACC
>CAZSAQ010000003.1:347502-397966 GCA_964605065.1 uncultured Chitinophagaceae bacterium | reverse complement strand
AAGGCAAGAACTAAGCGAATTATAAGAATTTGATCAGTCCGCCACGAAGACTATCGCTATAACCCTGCTTCTCTTTCTATTTCTCTTTCTATTTCTATTTCTCGTTCTACCCTGCTGGCGCGGGTATGGTCGGCAGAGATTGTTCATTACGGGTTGCAACGACCTACCCGTGCCTTAGTTGACACACCCGATGAAATATCGCCATAAAGGCAAGAACTAAGCGAATTATAAGAATTTGATCAGTCCGCCACGAAGACTATCACTACAATCCTGCTTCTCTTTCCTCTTCTCATTCCTATTCTCTTTCTATTTCTCTTTCTCGTTCTCGTTCTCGTTCTACACTTCTTCTTCCAGTTTGCACTCAAACACTTTTTCAAAATTCCGCTTCACTATTTCTTTCACTTCGTCAGATGGCACCGGATGGCCCAGTTCTTTTTGAAGCGATGTAACAGCTTTCCCCTGTATACCGCAAGGGACAATGAAATTAAAGTAATCGAGATCGGTGTTTATGTTCAGCGCGAAGCCGTGCATAGATACCCAGCGACTGCAGCGCACGCCGATTGCGCAAATCTTTCTTTCTTTTCCTTTGATAAACGGGTCCAGCCACACCCCTGTTTCACCGGGAGAACGTTCGCCCCTGAGCCCATACTCGGCCAGCGTGAGAATGATCACTTCTTCCACATTACGTAAATAGCGGCCGATATCGGTATAAAATCGTTCCAGGTCCAGGATCGGATAGCCTACCAGCTGACCTGGTCCGTGAAAGGTTATGTCACCGCCTCTGTTGGTTTTGATGTATTGAACGCCGTTTGACAGGAGCTGACCAGGGGTTAGCAGCAAATGTTCTTCCTTTCCGCTTTTACCCAGAGTCAGTACCGGCGGATGCTCCACAAACAGGAGGTGATGGGTAGTAGCTACAGCAACAGAGGCGGTCTGACCGGGATTGCCGCTTACCAGAGTTTTCTTTAAAGACACATTTTCCTGCAAAAGACCCTCTTGCAAGTCCCAGGCCGCCTGGTATTCCATATTTCCCAGGTCGCGGAAGTGCACTGTCTGAACACTGCTCATCCTGCAAAAATACGCAAGGTTCCGCTCAATTCAGCGCCCATGGATTCTGCTGTTTATATCCCCAAAAACCATTCACATCACGTAATTTTGCCCAAATTTTTTTCATGGCTGTGGATCCCGAAATAGAAGAAAGCTCCGAAGAACTATATGAACGAATGAACCTGGTGATCGACCGGGGTCAGGAGCCAATGCGCCTGGACAAGTTTCTGGTACAAAGAATCGAGGGCGCTTCTCGTAACAAGATCCAGCAGGCCATCGAAGCGGGTCGTGTACTCATTAATGGTAAACAGGTACAGGCCAATCATAAAATCAAACCCGGAGACGAACTGGTCGTTTATTCCGATAAAGAAGTGCAAGGAGAAGAAATCGTTCCGCAGCCGATACCGCTTGATATCGTTTTCGAAGACGAAGACATTCTGATCATCAATAAACCTGTTGGATTGGTCGTTCACCCGGCCAGTGGCAACCCCGATGGCACCCTGATCAATGGGGTGGCCTATTATCTTCAACAACAGAACGCGCATATCAATGCCGAAAATCTGCCCAGGTTCGGATTGGTTCACAGAATTGATAAAAATACCAGCGGACTGATGGTATTGGCGAAAACAGAAAAAGCCGTGAGCTCACTGGCCAAACAGTTTTTTGATCACAGCATTCAACGTACTTATGTAGCTCTCGTTTGGGGTGATGTAGCCGAAGACTCCGGAACCGTGGTAGCGCATATCGGCAGACACCAGCGATTCCGAAAAATATTCGACGCCTACCCCGATGGCGAACATGGCAAAGACGCCATCACACACTATAAGGTGCTGGAAAGATTTGGATATGTTACCCTGGTTCAATGCAACCTCGAAACCGGCCGCACCCACCAGATCCGTGTTCATATGAAACACATAGGTCATCCCCTCTTCAATGATGAATTATACGGTGGCGACCGAATCGTGAAGGGAACCGTGTTCAGTAAATACAAACAGTTTGTAGACAATTGTTTTGATATATGCCCACGCCACGCACTGCATGCCAAAACAATCGGCTTCATCCACCCCCGATCCCGAAAACCTGTCCTGTTCGAAAGCGAAATCCCCAGCGACATGCTGCAGGTGATTGAAAAGTGGAGAACCTACGTAAGACCCAAGAACTACACCTGACGCTACTTAATAAAAAGTCCCGCAATGCGGGACTTTTGCATGATAGGATATCCTGATGCCAATTATTGCAGGGATGCGAGCAACTCGTCCAGGTTGCCATGCGCCATCGCAAAACCTTCTTTGAATCCCATCTCCACAATCTGCTCAAGGTCTTCCACGCTCTCGAAATTAACTATCACCTGTACCCGGGTATGTTCACCCTGACCTGTAAACGTACATTCCCAGAACATGCTTGGAAATTGAGTATTCGGTTCTCCGTTTTTGTCACAGAACCCATCGGTTCCCGAAAAGAAAGAAACCGGCCTGATCTCTTTATACCCTATTATACAGTAATGCCTGGCTCCATCCGGGCCTTCCATAAAGTATCTCCATTTGCCTCCCTTTGAAAACTCCATTGACTGTGTAACTGCCTTGAATGGCTTGGGCGCCCACCATTTTTCCAGTAACTCGCTTTCGGTCCAGGCCCGCCATACCAATTCCACAGGCGCTTCAAATTCACGAAGAACAACGATCTTCTTATTGTCGAGATCCTTGGTGTACACGGTTTCTTTGTTGATGGTCATGATTGTTTGTTTTATTATTAATGAACGATCAGCCCGGTTGGTGAAACCCGTTTCCTCCTCAGGCTTCCCTCCAACCGGACAGCAGTTGCGCAACCTTTCAGTTGCAAATATATAGGCAACCGATCAGTTGCCAAAATTTAATTTTCGGGTAATTACTTCCCCGATTCTGAAGTGAGTTCTGAATGAAACTCCCAGTCAGTGGATCGCTTTCAGGCATTTAAAGCAACATACGACGCTGCCGGGCCTTTTTGGTCTGGGAACAAAAACTGTGCAAGGGATCACAATACGGTTATCTCATTTTGGAATGGAAGGTTCCGGGATACGGGTCATCGTTGCCGGAAGATCGTTTTCTCTACTCTTCTGCCGCTTCGCCAGGACTAATATGATAGGCTTTTGAAATCAGCTCGGCAGTATTCTTGGCTTTGAACTTTTCCTTTAGATTTTTTTTGTGAGTGATAACGGTAGACTCGCTGATGTATAACCGGGAAGCGATTTCCTTGGCCCGCAACCCACGGGATACCAGTTGCAATACTTCTCCTTCCCGCGGGGTGAGGCAGGGATACTCCTGACTGCCTGGACAGGGTTCTTCCACCGCCACGAGCTGACCATCTTTCGCGTATCCTGAACAGTTGGTGATGATGTCTTTCACCAGTTCCGGAAAGTTCTTATATAAAAAATGAATGAAATACAAAAGCCGGTCGTTCTGGCTTTCCAATATCTGTAACCGCTGTTCCAGTTTTGTAACGGAAGCAGCTCGCTCATTAATAGGAATTACTTTATTGTCGATACTCAACCCCGTTATTCCATCGCGCGCTGGTTGATCATGGATTCTTTCCATGACCGGCTCTTCACTCCTGCAGGAGTTATTTTTAATAGCCGTGTTGATCTGTTCCAAAAGTGTAAGCTTGTCTGGAGACATAAACTTGGAATTACCGGTTACTATATTCCATCTCTACCTATAGCGTTTAGGAAGTGTTTTCGATTTGGACGGGAAGAGGTTGTTACTATCGCAGCCGTGAATTTGTAAATTAGTGAAATTGCCCACACAACGGATCGTAATTCCAAAAAATACCACAAAATGGGGATACGACTACTTAGTTTTAAGGAGGCCGGTCTCTTTCTCCCGACAGTAAAACCATCAGAAATACGGATTGACTTGGCTTGATTTGCCTTCTACATTTGCTTCATACCTGACAGAATATCAATACTTCGATAAAATGCA
The DNA here is from genome assembly GCA_964605065.1 of uncultured Chitinophagaceae bacterium. GTDB lineage: Bacteria > Bacteroidota > Bacteroidia > Chitinophagales > Chitinophagaceae > Endoryza. Next base: position 393,965 of record CAZSAQ010000003.1, on the reverse strand, counting down.
GGAGCGAGAAAAGATTTCGGGTTACAGAATGGTGACAGAAAATTCCGGACATCATTTATAAAAGCGTAAAAAAGTGGCAGGAATGAAAGATCCTGAAAAACAACAACTCCTTCATCCGGTGTGGCCGGTTGCCCAACACAACAACCCCAAAGGAACGACTGAAATCATTCGCCGCCTGAAGATTCAGAACAAGAAGTTGCTCGAACAGGTCACCCACCTGAAAGCGCTGATTAAGAAGCAAAAGACAGAGAAAACCAGTCTCTTGCAAAGGGTAAAAGAGCAAACACAGGTAAACCGTACCCTTTCAAAACTGATCAGTCAATCCCTGCAGGTGGAGGACTCCCGATCTACGGTGGGAGCTTCCCGCACATGAACATTTTCCGTACCGCACCATCAGAAACATAACACCAGAGGCCACCTGGCCTCTGAAAGTCCAAATACTAACCGATGATCGATCAGGCCTTACTGTTGCTGAAAAATGAATTGCAGGATTACATCGACTCCAAACAGGACACGGTGGAGGTTGCCCTGGATAATATTGGCATGCTGGGAATTCCCGAAGGTAAAAACCTCAACAATCACATCGTAATTACACTAGTCAACATTGAAGAGGAAAGCACGCTGAAAAATCTGTCGGCGCAGAAAAGGCCGTTTTCAAGCGTGGCCTCGTATGAAAACCCGCCTGTGTACTTGAATCTGTATGTGTTGCTCACCTGCTTTTATGCAGATGATGATACAGGTAAGAATTACCAGAACGCGTTGGCCAGGCTCGCATTGATCATCCGTTTTTTCCAAAGCAGGAATTCCTTTTCCGCCTCTTCTTCTACAGCGATCGGGGGAGTTTTGAAAGAAGATCCGGATGTTGCCCATCTGCGATTTACCATGGAGTTGTACACACTCACTTTTGAGCAGATCAATCATCTCTGGGGATCGCTGGGAGGCAGACAGGTTCCATTCGCCATGTATAAACTCCGGCTGGTAGGCATTACCGAAAAAGCCCTGCTTCGCGAAGTGCCGCTTATTACAGAAATCGAAACCAATCATCACCCCATTTAAATCAAACAGTCAATGCCTTCGGTCATCTACAAAACATTGTTTGAAGTAAAAATACTCCACGAGTATTTTTTGACCAGGCCGGATGGCAGCAGCCTGTTTGATAAATCATCGGCGCAAAAAGCGTTATTCCTTGAAGAGGAATTCTCGGCCAATAACCTTTCGGTGAATGAATTCCTGGGATTTGAATTTCCAACGTTCGCGAAACAGGCAATGGAGGCTTCTTATTTAAGAGTCGTTCCCTCCTATTCGGGCTTCAAAGTGGCAGTAAAGGTGATTCCGCAACCACAGTCCAGCGGCGAGCTGCTCTTTAAACCCACGGTACCACTCGCCGCTAACCAGGATATCTTCATTCAAATAAACCGAAAAGGGCCCATTGATGCGGTTACAGGTGGCCGTATCATACAACCCATACCAACGATCTATTATTTTTCAAATCTCAATTTCATCGCGCCGCGCGTCTTTCCATTCCTCACGCTTCCCGCTGCCGCCTACGATCCGGGATACAGTTATGAACAGGGAGAGCTTTCCATCGACAGCGGGCAGCTCCGCGAATTCCAGAAAAAAGGAAACCCGGATGACCTGTTTTATCCGGTACCCGGTACCGGCTTTGCCGGCGAGGCCGACAGGATGCTTGTACCGGAGTCATTCACCTTCAGGTTCCCGGACACTGCCGGACTGACCTCGGCCGATTTCATTCTTCGCGATGCGGCCAATAATGAAATCAATCGCCAGACCCTCACCGGCGCGGCCAGTCTCGCCGGAGGGGTAAAACTGAATTATTCAGGGAAAGTCGTTTCGCCTGTTATTAGCAATGCTAACCCTGCCGATGCTTTGTACCGGTTGGAAGTGAGGGGCAACAACGGTTACCAGTTGAACAGTACCTTGTTGTTCGACCCACAACTTGCCGGAGCCAGGCCCTGGGCGGTCATTCATCTCAAAACAGCCATCAGCAATCCCATTTTTTCCCTGCTGGATCCAAATGGATTCATCACCACCAGGAAAACATCTGCGGGAGTAACCATCCCGGCGCCTCTTTTTGAAATACCGGTAAAGAGCAGGCTGGTTTTCTTCCGTTATGTTCACAACAGGGGTGAAAAGCTTGAGATATCTCCTCCCATGCAGAATTACCTGGCTGAGGATGGCAATGCTCTGATAACGCTTACTCCCAGCCGGCTCACTCGTTCTTTCTTCAAAATCAGGAAAGAGAACGATGTGACGATGCAATATGCCCCTAACCCGGTTAGCTACGATATCAAAAAAAAACCTGACGGACTGTTCTATTGCGATCTGACCGTCAATCATTCCAAATTTTTTGAATCATAAAAATTCTGACACAACAACAATCATCATAAAAAAACCAATCATATGCGTGAATACAAAACCCCGGGAGTATATATAGAGGAGATTCCCAAACTGCCACCCAGTATCGCTTCGGTTGAAACGGCTATCCCCGCCTTTATTGGTTATACAGAAAAAGCCCAATGGCGCACGCCGAACGATCTGCTGAACAAACCCTGGCGGATCACCTCCCTGATCGAGTTTGAACAATACTTTGGCCTGCCGGCACCGGAAACGCAAAGCATTTCCGTGTCGGTAAAAGTTTCCGGAGAAAGAGCCGAAGTGAATGCTACAGTTGATGAAAGCCTGAGGTCGAAATTTCTGATGCACTATTCACTCCAGATGTTTTTCGCCAATGGCGGCGGCCCCTGCTGGATCATCTCTGTAGACAACTACACCAACGGAGGAGGCATTGTTACCAGCGCCAGTCTTAAAACAGGATTGGGAGAAGCTGCTAAAATCAATGAAATTACGCTGCTCCTCTTCCCGGATGCCATCAATCTGACCACCGAAGCGGATTACTACGATGTTTACAAAACGGCCATCGATCAATGCGTAGAACTTCAGGACCGGTTCGTGATCATGGATGTGTATCACAAAGCTGAAAACCTTACCAACTGGAAAGCGGATGTACAAACCTTGCGCGATACATTGAGTGGTGATACCGATCACCTGAAATACGCCGCCGCTTACTTCCCGAGAATCTATACGGGAGTTGACTTCAATTTCAAATCTCCCGGTACTACCTCAGACAATGATGCCTGGATCAAGATCACCGATTACCCGGATGCAACAACGCTGGATGCGCTGAAGTCAAAAAACAATGCCTTCTATTTCCTGGCCAAGAATGCCATCACCAATCTGCAGATGTTGCTGCCACCTTCTTCAGCGATGGCAGGTATCTATGCCCAGGTCGACAACGCCCGTGGTGTGTGGAAGGCGCCGGCCAACATCAATATCGACAACGCCATCAGGCCCGAATACCTCGTTACCAGCCAGGAACAGCAGGACCTGAATGTCGACACTGTCGCCGGTAAATCGATCAATGTGATACGCAAATTTGAAGGCAGGGGTCCTGCAATAGTCTGGGGAGCCCGCACTCTGGCAGGTAATGACAATGAATGGAGATATATCCCTGTCCGGAGATTCTTCATCATGGCGGAGGAGTCTACCAAAAATGCCACCGAACAATTTGTGTTTGAACCCAACGACCGCAATACCTGGGTGCGGCTGAAATCCATGATCTCCAACTACCTTATCCAGCAATGGAAAGCCGGTGCGTTAATGGGTGCCAGTGAAAGGGAGGCTTTCTACGTTCATATTGGCCTGAACGAAACCATGACCGAACAGGATATCCTGGAAGGAAGGCTTATTGTGGAAATCGGGCTGGCCGTTGTACGTCCTGCAGAATTCATCATTCTTCGTTTCATGCATAAAATGCTGGCCGAATCATAATACTCAACCGCTAAAAAACTGAATCAATGGCTACCAATCAAAATACTCAAAAACCTCCCGGCACAGGCGATTGTGGTTGCAACGATACCACAAAGACCACCGTTACGCAAACCATCATCAATACCGAACGAATTGAATATTGCCGTCAGCTCGACACAGCCGGGGGAAGTGTCATCGAACTGGAAGCAAAATACAACGGCACCAAAACCCTCAAAGAAAACAAAAAGACCCTGTTTATCTGGACGGAAAAAAATTACCAGGCATTTCGAAACCTGGACCTCACCAAAGGAACCGCCCTGCTCCAATTCAACGAAAGCATCAAGGATGCTACCACCGGCTTTCTGAAAGACAACAAGACACTCGCGGACAATCTCAAAGACATTGTAAAAAAACTAAAGGACGTTGTAACCAAAACAAAGGAACTGCATGCCGCAGCCTGCGACCTCAAAAGATGTGTGGAAGACGGATGCAACTGTTCACAGAGAGGAATCCTAACCGGAGAATGGGGTGACAAGTGCAAGGGAAATGCCACCAAACCCGAAAGCCGCTGCAAAGACGATTGCGATAAAACAAAAGAGAATCTCGAAAAACTCTACACCATTCCCGAAACACTCAGCAGCAGTGTTGACACACTTTACAAATCGGCCGCAGATGTTGTAGGCATCCAGGTGTTTTCCAATGTATCGACACTGGAGGAGCTTCAGAAAAAACTATACGAAGCTGCCAAGAAATTCGAAAAGCACCTGGGCGATACCGCCAAAAAAGACCTGGATGATGTAAAGAAAATGCAGGATGATTTTGTAAAAGCTGTCCAGGAACACGCCAAAGCAGAAGCCTCCCTCTACGACAAACGGGGAGATTTCACCGGAATGTTCAATACGGCCGCCTTCTTCTGCTGCCCTGATTGCAAATGCGTGGATGTCGGCAATTGCCCGGATATCATTTGCCAGATCTGCAAAGATGTGAAGACCACCTTCTGTGAATGCCCGCCCCCCACCAACCCCAAAACGGGTTGTTAACACTATTCTTAACAGCAAATAAATTCTTATGAGTTCAGAATACAAACCACTTGATCCAAACTGGCAGGATGATGCTGCGATCAAATGCTGCAAGGAAAACCCTAACGACAACGGCGGCGGCTGCGACTGCTGTTACGATAACTGGGTTACCGAGCTCAGGACAGTCAAACAAAAATATGGAGCTGTCAGTGAAAAAGCCAGGCAACTCAATGATCAATGGATATCCAGCGCGGCACAGCGCGACAAACTGAAATCATGGCTGGACGATCTTGTCCTGGCCAAACAATTGTCTGTTGCCGTTTGCGATCAATTTTCCATCATGGCCAGCCAGGCCGAAAAAATCTGCATCAATACTGAGAAAACAACGGAGGCCATCCGGATACTGTTTTGCATGATCCGGGATTTCTTCAAGAAGACCGACGAGATCATCGATGCCTACAACTATGTCGACAACTGCATCAAATGTATCGGCAACGACCTGCTGCCGGAGGGAAGTGGCATCCGAAAATGCCTGAAACTCTACAAAGACAAGGTGGATGCACTTCAAAAGCTGACAAAAGATCTGCTCAAATCGGTGATGTCCGCTGTTTCCGTTTCCAATGGTTTGCATGCCGGCATCTGTTCAGACTATGGCCTGAAGTATGTGATCGCTGAATGGACCTGCAAACTCGGCTGCACCGAACAACCCTGTACGCCTACCCCGGTTGGCCCCTGCGATCCTGTTACAGACAAGCCCGATCCTAACCATCCTTGCAAACTGTTGCCGGTTCTTAAACTCCCGCTTAGCAACGATCCCTATTACAAATGGGTAGAGGAACAGTACAAGAAGGATATAGACAACACCGACAAGCTGGGCGCAGACCTGCTGGCAGCCAATAAGGAAAAAGAATCTTTGTCGGCCTGCCAGGCAAGCCTGGAACAAGCGATCAAAGAAGTGGATCCGAAAGAACTGTGCAAATAACTTAACCCAATTAAACAAGTAAACTATGGCAGATAATTTTAAATACCCGCTCCCGAAATTTCATTTTGAAGTGAACTGGGGCGGCACGCGTATGGGTTTTACAGAGGTAACCGGGCTGGAATTTGAAACCCAGGTTATCGAATACCGCGAAGGCAACAGTCCTGTGTTGAGTCCTCATGCACAGCCCGGCCTTCGTAAACTAACCCATGTGACCTTAAAGCGGGGAACAGTACTGGAAGATTTTGAGTTCTTCAAGCTCTGGCGCGAAACCTCCAAATTCCAGGAGAGCAACAAGATCAAAAAGGTCTTCCGACGGGATGTTACCATCAAATTGCTGAATGAGGAACATCAGCCCATCATTTCCTGGACGCTGCTGAATGCATGGCCTACCAAAGTGCAGTCGACCGACCTGAAAGCCGACGGAAACGAAGTGGCCATCGAAACCATGGAATTGGTTCATGAAGGGCTCAGCATTGTTGAAGCAAAATAACCGGCCATGGCAGATCCCGCACCTCAGGCATTTTACCAGACCGTCAATTTCCATTTCAAGGTTGATTTCAATTTTGATTCGGGCGATGGAGTAGACGTTCGTTTCCAATCGGTAACCGGTCTCGACTCTGTATTGGACACCGAAACCATCAAGGAAGGGGGAGAAAACAGGTTCGAACATGTGTTGCCCGTCCGAAGGAAATACGGTCCGTTGACATTGAAGCGGGGTTTGCTCAAACCAAATGATTCCTCCCTCACCAACTGGCTGAAGGAAACCTTTGACGGGAACATCGTCAAACCGATCGATACAGTTAACATCAGTTTGCTGGGCGAAGATCACCAGGCGCTCATGCACTGGACCATCAACAATGTGTGGCCCAGAAGCTGGAAAGTAGGAGAACTGAATGCCGAACGGGGGGAAGTGCTGATCGAAACCTTGGAGCTAAACTTCAACCGCCTCATCTTTAATAAATCCTGATCATGCCACTGGAAATCCGTGAACTGGTAATCAAGGCAACCATCAGCCAGGATGACTCCGGCGCCGCAAAGCCCTCGCCCAATACGCAGTCGGGCAATGCGTCGTCTACTACCGAACAGATCGTGCAGACCTGCGTAGAGAAAGTGCTGGAAATATTAAAGACTAAAAATCAGCGATAGTATGGAGCTTGCGAAATTTGAAATAAAATCATTTTCTGACAATGAGTTCAAGAAAGACGGGGGCACCAAAGATTTCAAATTGCCGATCAACCCTGAAACCTTTACCCGTAATCTCAAAGTGGAAAGAGACACCACCAAGGGACATGGTAATAATCAGACCAATTCAAAATTCGTTGGCACCGCTCCTGAAGAACTGAAACTCGAATTTATTCTCGATGGAACAGGTACCATGGAGGGATACCTGGATTCCATGAAAAAGATGCCGGTAAAGGATCAGTTGAAGGCGCTGACAGATTGCGTATATAACTATGATGGGAAAATTCACTCGCCCCGTTATCTCAAGATCCTCTACGGTTCTGAACTGAAAATAGATTGTGTATTAACCAGCCTGGACATTCACTATACATTGTTCAATGCCGATGGTTCGCCCTTGCGCGCCCGGATATCTGCCAGCTTTCTTCAATATTTCGCCCCGGAAACCCGGGCCAAAAAAGAACGCAACAGCTCACCGGACCTGACTCACCAGCGAACCATCAAAGCAGGCGATCGCCTTTTTCAACTGGCCTTTGAAATTTACGACGACCCCAAATACCTGTTACAGGTAGCCATGAAAAACGACCTGACCACCGTTCGCAGCCTGGCACCCGGCAAGGAACTATTTTTTTACCCTTTCGATAAAACAGAAGCCTGATGCAGGAAATCAGTTTAACCAATACTTCCGAGCACGATGTATGTACTTACGACATCCTGGTAGAAGAAAAAGCCATTTCGGCCGAATACCAGGTGATGTCGATTTCTGTATTGAAAGAGGTTAACCGGATACCCATGGCTACCCTGGTTCTCAGGGACGGAGAAGCAGCCAAGAGAGACTTTGAAATCAGCAGCCGCGAAGATTTTATACCCGGGAAAAAAATACGGATCAAGATCGGTCGGGACAGCAAGAATAACCAGGTCTTCAAAGGCATTATTGTCAGGCATGCGATCCGTGTCAGAAACAACGGCCAAAGCGAACTGCATTTGGATTGCTATGATGAATCTGTCCGGATGACGATCGGCCGTCATAGCCGTTATTACGAAGAGATCAGGGACAATGAACTGATTGATGATCTTGGCCGTCGTTACAGCGGTGTTACTACCCGTGTAAGCAAAACAAAACTGAAACACCGCGAACTGGTACAGCATCACCTCAGCGATTGGGATTTCCTTCTGTTAAGAGCGGAGGCTAACGGCATGCTGGTAATTGTAAAGGATGGAGAGATCAATGTATCGCCCCCTGACACCTCCGGCAAACCTGCTTTGCAGTGTACCTATGGAGATTCGGTGATCGAACTGGAAGCGGAAATGGATTCTCGCTATCAATGGAAACAGGTGAACGGGCATTCCTGGGATTTTGCCAACCAACAGTTGTTCGAGGCAAATGCCAGCAACCCTTCTGTAGAAGAGCCTGGTAATATCAACGGCGACAAGTTATCGGATGTTGCCAGCCCCAAGGAATACCTCTTGCATCACAGCGGGCATGTGATCCAGCAGGAGTTGCAGGATTGGGTGGATGCCACGCTGATGAGAAGCCGGCTTGCCAAGATACGCGGGCGCATCAAATTCACAGGAGTATCCTCCCTGGTTCCCGGCAGCCTGGTGCAACTCGATGGTGTCGGAAACCGATTCAAAGGAAAGGTCTTTGTTTCCTCCGTTAGACATGATATCGGAAACGGATCCTGGGACACACATGTGCAGATAGGCCTGGATCCGGAAAGATTCGCCGAGAAGTACCCGGATATGTCCGATGCTGAAGCGGCCGGATTAATCGGATGCATCCGTGGTCTGCAAATAGGAAAAGTAGTTCAATTGCAGGGAGATCCCGACGGGCAACACAGGATACTGGTTCGAATTCCGGTTATTGACAAGAAAGCGCGAGGCACCTGGATGAGAGTAGCCAGCCTGGATGCCGGCAAGGACAGGGGCGCATTCTTCCGTCCCGAGATCGATGACGAAGTGATTGTCGGCTTCATCAATGACGACCCAAGAGATGCAGTGATACTGGGAATGCTGCACAGCAGCGCCAAAGCCGCCCCGATCGAAACCAAAGATGTCAATCACGAAAAGGGTTTTACCACGCGCAGCAAAATGCATCTCTATTTCAATGATGACAAAAAAAAGATAAGCCTGGATACTCCCGCCGGAAATTCAGTATTACTCGATGAAAGCGGGAAGACCATCAAAATAAAAGACCAGAACAGCAATGCGATCACGATGTCACCATCGGGCATCAAAATAGAAAGCCAAAAAAATATTGATATCGATGCTCAGGTGAACCTGACGTTGAAAGCCGGCGCTTCCCTGAAGATTGGTGGGGTTACCATTTCCATCAGCGCAGACGGGAATGTGTCTGTGGAAGGAGCCATGGCAAAACTGAGTGGAAACGGAATGGCAGAAATATCTGCCGCGATGGTAAAGATCAATTAACGCAAACAAACCGAACATGCCTGCAGCAGCAAGATTGGGAGATATGCATACCTGCCCGATGGTGAACCCGGGGCCGGTTCCTCATGTGGGTGGCCCCGTTGTGGGTCCGGGTGCAACCACCGTATTGATCGGCAATCAGCCTGCCGCCAAAGTGGGCGATCTGCTGGTGTGTACCGGTCCTCCCGATTCGATCGTGAAAGGATCGGCCACCGTATTTATCATGGGTATGCCGGCAGCACGTATGGGCGATAATACCGCTCATGGCGGAGTTATCGTACAGGGATTCCCGACAGTGCAGATCGGCGGATAAAACAGAATTGTATGACAAAACAAAATTCATTCCTCGGTACCGGCTGGTCTTTTCCTCCCAGCTTCGACCTCAACACCCGCAATGTGGAAATGGTCAGCGAAGAAGAAGACATCCGGCAGAGTCTGAATATCCTTCTATCAACCAGCCTGGGTGAAAGAGCCATGCAACCAAAATATGGCTGCAATCTCAACGACTACCTGTTCGAGCCCCTGAATAGTACGGTGATCGGGTATATCAAAGATCTGGTAGAACACGCGATCCTTTATTACGAGCCCCGGATCATTGCTGAGAAAATTGAAGTCACTGCCCAGGAATCCATGGAGATCATCGAAGGAAGATTCACCATAGCCATCGAATACCTGATACCGGAAACAAATTCGCGGTTCAATTTCGTGTACGACTATTACAGTAACGAAGCGCTGATACCGGCATAAAGAACAATAATGAATCATGTTTGACTGCAATCAACTTCTTCACCCCTTTCAAAATGACCCAGGCACCAGCCAGCGCCAGCGGGTCATCGATCAATTGCTGTCTGAAGAGGTACGAATTGATGGTCGTACGCTTTCCCAGTTGTTACAGTTCTTTTACCAGCTCTCTTCTTCCATCAGGTACTACGATCAGTCGCTGATGGTGAGCGACTGGAGGCCATTTTTTGAAAACAGTCTTCCTTTCACGCTGGCCCGTATCTCCCGGTTTGATCACTCTGGCATTTCACAGAAGTACGATTTGTACCGGTATTCATTTAAAACAAAAAGATCTTCTGCAGGGCTGCAGCTGATGATCTATTTTATCTATTACAACGGGTTCTTCCAAATGAATAAATGGTACCGCGCTGTGCGGGACCAGCAAATTCCCTTCGGATCAACGCTTGGCGCCCTGATTCGAAACAATTTGGCAGGTAAACTCAAATCTTTCATCATCCTGGTCAACGACTGCAAGAATCTCTTCGGCATCAAACCAATCGACTTCAGCCCTTTTCTCGATAACGCCGAAGGGGATGATTGGGGATTGCAACTCACGGATCTTTATTCTCATTCCATTGGTTCGGATCAGATCGATCATTGCCAGCAACTACAGCAGTACTACGACCGTCTCTCCCTGGTCTGGCAAACGTTGTATTCGTCCTTGCTGCAACTTTCTCCCGAGGCGGAGAAAGACATCCAAAATAGTTTGCTGCCAGCAGCCGATGAACTCAGGGAAAAACATTCCCCTCACCTGGCGCTCGTTTTCGCGTTCCTTAATTTATTTAACAGGCTGCAGGGTGAATTGAACAGGAAGACAAAGGAACATCTCACTTATTTCTATTCCGAAGTGTTGCAAATAAAAGCCAGGGAAGCCGTTGCTGACCGGGTAAATATTGTTTTTGAAATACAGAAAATCCTGAGAGATCAATATCAGAAACACAAAATAGACGAAAATACCGGCCTCAACGGTGGCCGGGATGCCCGCAACACCGATATGCTGTTTGCCACTGATGAAGAGCTCATCCTTAATGAAACCATCATCGCAGAGGTAAAAACACTTTACCTCAACAACGAAGACACCCTGACCTCGCTCGACACCGGAGGCAAACCTCATACTTACCTGGAAGGCGTATATATGGCACCGTCAGCCGACAAGGCAGATGGCATCGAAAAGGATTTCAGGGAAACCGATCCGCAGAACTGGTACACGCTGGGAAGCAAGTTCAGCAAGTACACCCGACCGGGCAACAGCACTCCTCAGCCACATCCTTATGCCCGTCTTGGCTTTCTGCTGGCAGCCCCGGTTCTTTACCTCAGAGAAGGGAAAAGGACCGTTACTCTTACTCTTCAATGTCAACTAAGTATTCCCACCCAGGCTCCACCGGATTACCCATCGTTCTATCCCTCCGTTCTTGCCCCTCCGGTTCCGAATCCATTGCATACCGAAGTGCAGAAATTTTTAATGGAAAATCCTGGCAATATCAATTCCAGGGCCTGCTCTTACGTGCTTGTTTCGCAAAACCTGCTGGCATCAGCCAGGAAGGAAGGAATGAGTGAAAACAGTTCAAATTTACTTTTGAACGAGTACCTCAAAACGAACAGCACAACTGCCTGCAGTGGCGATCCGGTATATGAGGAACAGATACTGGTTAAATCAACCGTATGGGATATTTTCCTGGCCTTGCCTGCCAATGCCGGCCTGCAGGCCGAAGTCACTACCCTGTCGGCATTATTCGCCCCAAAATTTCCGTTTCGACTCTCGCTCAGCGGCGAAAAAGAATGGATCTCTCCTTCCGATATCCAATCGCTGTATCTCAGTGATCCCGACGTGACAGGAAAATATTTCTCGCTGGTGATAAAAGTGGTACTGAACGAAGACAAACCTGCGGTTCTTCCCTACAACTCAGAAAACTTTGGCCTGGACCTCGGCATCAACATGCCTGCCATAAAGGTTGAATTGGAAGAAATGCCTGGTTTGCGGTTACCAATTGATAAAAAGAACAAGCCAGCCTGCTGTCTTCAAAAAGAAAGCGAAACAGCTTATCAGTTTGTATCGTTGTACCATCATTTCAGAAATGTACAGGTACTTTCGGGAACTAAAATAGATGTGACGGTATGTGGCCTCAGAAACTTTGTGGTGCAGAATGACGAAAGCATCATGGATGTAAATGAAGTAGTTCAACCTTTTGGACCAAGACCCATTGTCGGCTCAAACTTTTACCTGAAAGCGCCTGAAGTATTTAATAAAAACTGGTCGAAGTTTGATCTCAAGTTCAATTGGAAAGGAGCACCCCCCAATTATGCATTTGAAGAATACTATCACGGTTATGAAGATCCATTGCTGGGCATTAAAAAAGAAAATTTCAAAAAAGAAAATTTCATATTCCAGTACTCCTTTCTGGAAGACGGAATATGGCTGCCTGCAGCTCCTGCTCTTCCTGTAATACCCAACGCCCTACCCAATCCACTACCCAAACCTTACCATAGTCTGTTCATATCAGACAGTGTAAAAATCTGCAATAACAATATTCGCGATATACTCCTTGAATTTACCAGGACAGACTTTGGAATAAAGCAATATGTTCCTAATCCTTACAAAACTTTTCAAGACGAGGCATTTCGAAATGATTCAAAAAACAATTTTCTCAGATTCAAACTGGCATACAACGACTTTCAACAGTCCAGATACTCGTTTGTATTGACCCGCCAGATGCAGGCCATGTCAAAGCTTCCTGAAATTTATTATGGTCCGGTTTACGACGGAACCACCTCTACCACACTCTCTCCCATAAATACGATTGATATTACAAAACTTTTCAGTGCGGTTGAAAAAGCATATTTGATGACGGCGACAGGTAATGAAAGACTCAAAAGAATACTGGATAAGATCAGGGCAGTTTATCCCGCCCCCCCTCCGCCCCCTTTCAATGTTCCTTTTAATAAGCCATTAACAGAAGATGCCATGGGAAACCCGCTTCCCGGCACTGTCAATGTTCCGGCCAATCCAGTACCACCCATTAACCCTACCGTGCCGTTGGCTGCCTTGCAAGACGTTCACCTTGATAAAATTTTTGACGACGTTGAAAAAAATGTACTCAAGGAATTCTTTGATTCGATTGGCGATGCAAAAAAAATACGTGTAGTAATACCAAACGAACCATATACTCCGCAAGCTCAGTTCATGGTGATTGATTATGAAGCAACCTCCACAAACGACGAGATTGAATTGGTTCATCTTCACCCCTATGCCGGCTGTTATGAGGTTAAACGGATCGATTTGCAACCAACCCTGTTTCCCTTCTTTATTGACGAGGGAAGCCTGCATATCGGACTGACACAATTCAAGCCAGGTATTAACCTCACCCTTCTATTTCAAATGGCGGAGGCGACGGCTGATTCTGAAAAACTCCCTGAAAACATTACCTGGCATTATCTGGACAACAATCAATGGAAACCTCTTCGCCGTGGTTTTGAAGTTATTGAAGATGGCTCCCGGAATCTTACTACTACAGGAATTGTTAAATTATCGCTGCCGGAAAACATGACCGATAAAAATACCATCATGCCGCCCGGTCAGTACTGGATCAAAGCGTCCATCGCCAAGAACAGCAGTGTGGTGAGCGAAACCATCCGGGTGTTTACACAGGCTGTCAGCGCTACATTCCAGGCAAGTAAACAAAACGATCTCAGCCGCCTTCAATCGCCTTTGCCCGCAGGTACAATTGCCAAACTGTTTGCGGCGGATCCATTGGTAAAATCGGTAACCCAGCCTTTCGACGGATTCGGGGGAGCCCTAGCCGAACTGGATGGCGGATACTACCTGAGAGTAAGCGAACAGCTCAGACACAAAGGCCGCGCCATTCAAAAATGGGACTACGAAAGATTGGTTTTGCAGGAATTTCCCTTCGTATACCGCGCAAAATGCATCAACCACAGCATTCATACAGACGCATCGTTCTACAGAAACGACCTGCCCTATGCGCCGGGGTTTGTTTTGCTTGCCGTGATCCCGGATCTGCGTATCATGAACGCAGGACAGACTACCGCGCCAAAAGTACCGGTCAGTCTGCTGGAGAAAATGGAAGACTTCCTCACCAAACGAACCTCCCCGTTCGTAAGGCTTAAGGTTGTCAACCCACGCTATGAAAAAGTAAACTTTTGTATTTCCGTTACACTGAAGCGCGGGATGGACCCATCGTTTTACAGGGATCAACTGAAAACAGATCTTACCGAACTGCTGGCACCCTGGGCAGTGGGCAAATACCAGAAACTCACATTCGGCCAAAATGTCTACCGGTCTGATATCATCCGTTTCCTGGAAAACACTTCCTATATAGATTTCATTCAAAAGATCCAGATGCGGCACCAGGATGATCAAAGTCCGATGGCCGACATCGACAAGGTAATACCTGCAAGTCCGAGATCGATCCTCATCGCAGGAGACATCCAGGTTGAAACGATCGATGAAAAATGCACCGAATGGTGCCAGGTTCCCCCCAAGTCCCTGAAACCCTGCGACGATACAGAGTTGTTCGAGAACTATTGTTTACCGATCAAACAGATCACAAAAAAACAAGACAATGGCTGATATCACCAACGATATTAAAAAAGTCATCAGTCGTCAAAACAGTGGCTTCCCGCAATGGCTGGATTTTGAAAAGATGCGGCTGGAAAGCATGGATTACCTCGGAAAATTGTCTGGTAAGATCTGGACAGATCACAACCTGCATGATCCGGGCATCACCATACTGGAAACACTTTGTTATGCCATCCTTGATCTCGGATACCGGACATCACTGCCCAATACCGATCTGTTTGCCAGAAACCCGGCCGATACTTCGCCCGACAATAATTTCTTTACCCCTGCTCAAATCCTGGGTTGCAATCCATTAACCATACTGGACTACCGGAAACTGCTCACCGACATTGATGGAGTTAAGAATGCCTGGCTCATACCTGCAGAAGACATCACCCTTGACAAGCTTTGCGGGGAACACAAAGTACTGAAAGCGCCCATGGCCTTTAAGATTTACAACCCCAATGCCAACCAGCCGACCTGTCTCAGTTTTCTCAATGGCCTGTACCATATCATGATCGAACCGGAAAAGGAAGATCTTTCTGATCCGGAAAAAATGGCGCTCACAAAAACCATCCGGGCCGTGCTGGCTTCGCACAGGAACCTCTGCGAAGACTTTTACGATATCAGTTTCCTGTGTACCCAAAAGGTGGGCGTATGCGCCGAGATTGAGCTGGCTGAAGGTGTGCAACCAGCTGACGTCTACCCGCTGCTGGTACAGGGATTGCACGAATTTTTCTCCCCCACACTTCATTACTACAGGTTGCGAGATCTTCTTGACCAGGGCAAACCCATTGAGGATATCTTTGCAGGAAGACCGATAGATCTGCAGAAGAGTCATGGCTTTATCGATCCGGCAGAACTGGAAAATATACCGCTTCGCAAAGAGATACATCTTTCAGATCTATACAATCACCTGCTGAAAATAAAAGGCATTTCTGCCGCCAAAAAAATATCTATACGCAATTGTGATGGAACCGAGTGCCTGAATAGCTGGGTTACCGGAAATGCAAAATCGCCATGGATCTTTAACCTCTATAAAAATCATGTTGCACGTTTTCATAAAGAGTGCTCCGGCTTCCGGTTTACCAGAAATGGGAACGAACTTTTGCTGGATGTCGGCGAAGCCAATAAAAACCTCCCGATCGACTACTCAAACAAACAACTGCTGGGCAGCCAGCATCTCGACCTGGCAATTCCCAATGGAACGTATAGAAAAGACATCGCCTCCTATCTTCCGCTGGAAAATGAGTTTCCCAAAGTATATGGTATTACCGATGGCAGTTTGTTAAAGGATGCTTCCGATGCCAGAAAAGCACAGTCATTGCAATTGCGTGGATACCTGGTCTTTTTTGATGTGTTGCTGGCAGGCTATCTCACTCAATTAAAGAATATCCGGCAGCTGTTTTCATTTAACAGCGGCAAGAATGATCATACCTATTTTGCCAACTCGCTGCCCGAGTCTGAAGGGCTCAAAAAATTATTAGATATTGATCCGGATAAAACGGGTACCGGCCGGCACCTGGCTTACCCGGTGAACAAAGCCTGGTTGAATAAATTAGCCATGAACGGAATATTGGATGTTTGCGATCCTTCTTCCAAAATTCATCCGTTCCAGTTCAGGTGCGCCAGCGAAAGGGATATTGCCATCCGTCAGCTTATTGAAGATTTCGCGGCGGGCAACTATACCGAATACCTGTTACAAAGCAAACAGGATTGCTGGACCTTCTACCTTCAAACCAGTGCTACGCAGTTCGTGTTGCTTTCCACAGAACAGTTCAAGACCGAACAGGCCGCCCGCCTGGCTATCGCTTCTCTGTTGTACCAGCTTACCGGCCAGAAAAACTATCGCCCGTCCAATGATTTTGCACAATCCAGGTTTTCCTTTCAGGTTGCAGCTGTTCAATACGACTATTGGGATTACCTGCAAACACTCACGGAAAGCAAAGCAAATTACGAGGAACGAAGGAACCAGTTTCTTGATCATCTGCTCGCCCGTTTTGCTGAAACATTTACCGATTTCGCCTTGCTCTCTTCGTTTCCGTCACAAAGCGGGAACCTGCCGCAAAAAAATATCCGGCAGAAAGAGAATTTCCTTCAATCTTATCCCACCCTCAGCAGCACACGCGGCCAGGCTTATGATTATACCGTAAACGGATGGAATAATACAAATGTTTCCGGGCTTCAAAAAAGAGTAGCCGCCTATACAGGAATGCCGGCCGCCGCAATGAGGAACCTTTGCCATTTTGAAGTGCTGGAATACGAAGAACAGACAGTCGTTCATCTTTCCCTCGGAAAAACCTCCTTTTTCAGCAGCGATCAGTACCTGGAAAGCAAGGAGGAAGGAAAGGAAGCCGTAAGAGACTTGCTGCATCACATGAGTTATGAATCGAACTATTACCAGGACAACCGTTATGGAAAATCCGAGATTGGTGTGCGCGGATCGTTGGCATTCTATAAATACTCAACGCCACTGGATGAGCAAGCCGCCGATCTGGCGATTCGCCAATTCACCCGCCTGGCCAATCCGGAACCCAATCCGCTGGACGTCGTTCCCAGCAGATTTCGTCACTACCTCGAACTCCGCAATCCGTATACCCGGCAGGGCTGGATAAAAACGGACCCGATCATAAACCGTGATCCGGAAATTAATCTGACAAAAGAATTGATAGCAGATATCGGAGATGGTTCCCAATGGAAACCGGATGAAGGCCAAATTGTACCGGTATCTTCTAGTTTCATGGCTCACCCCGACATCTCTTCCCTGCTGGTTCAAACAGAAAACCTGGCGCCCTATTTCAACCGGGTAGACATCAAAGAAGGAACTGACATCTACCAATTCACGCTTTCCGATAAAGAAAAAAGCTACTTCTTCGTTTCCAGCGATGAATATGCCAGTGAGGCAGCCTGCCAGGATGCACTTACCAGGTTGTTGTTCCTCCTGGCGGATCCACAAAATTTCTCCGTTGATAATTTCGGAAAAGATATCTATTATATTCAAGTGCTGTGGCAAGGTCAGCCCGTGGCCATCAACCGGGTGGAAACAAACACTTCCGATCTGGCACAACAGGAAATTCTCCGCATAAGCCAACAGTTCGCTTCCCGGATTTTTACATTAAACGAGCGGGTCGAGGACGACCAGTATCGTTATACACTGGAACTAGGCAACCCGGGTGGCACTCATTTCCGCTTCGAAAGCAATGCCGAATATTCCAGCAGGAAAGAAGCTATTAAACAAGCTGGCAGGATCGCTGCCGTGCCCCAGGGTATACAGTTCGCTGTTTCCAAAAAGCAACAGCTTCAGTTAAAAATTGAGGACGAGGTGCTGGCAACACACTGGATGGCTGATGACGATGATCCCAAGGCTCTAAAAAAAGAAGCCGAAGAGTTGGCAGAACTGAAAAGAACACTGAATAAAATAAGCCTTGTTCCTTCTGCCAGGGAAACCGAAATGATGATCAAGCCCGCTCCCATCAGCGAGCAGGGCAATTTTGGATATCGACTCGTCAAAAAAGACGGATTTCATGCATGGTTCGATATTGACGGCGAATTCGCTGATAAGAAATCAAAACTTGAAGCGATAAAAAAAGCATACCAGGAGTTCAGCCAGGAAAAGCCGGTATTGGATATTTGCTATGGAGGAAATATTTTCAGAGAGATCACCGCGTCAAGGAAGGGTCAAAGCTGGTATCATTTTCAGATCAAATCAACCGCCGGCAATTTCATCCTCTTTGAAAGTACTATGGGCTATTCCACCAAGGAGGAAGCGGCAACAGCTTTTTCGAAATCCTACGCAGCCATTCTTCAATTGGCTTCAGACATCCATCAATACGGCACTGCCATCAACTTTGAAGAAGACCGGGTACAGGTCAGTGATCCCTGCGCGCAAACAAAAATGGTAGTGTACATACCCGACGCCACCATGCGGCGCTATGCCTATAACCGTGAAGCCGCTGCCCTCGCGCTGTCGCAACTGGCTTCTACCTATCCCGTGCGATCCATTCAACCGGCAGATCCGCAATTCAAGATATTTTTCCCCTGTGCTACTATTGAAGTGCCCCCTTCAAATGATCCCTGCCATACCGAAAACAAACTTTTTTACTATTTCATTTATCCTTCATCGGATGGAAAAAATGCCGGATGGACCAGCTCCCGGTATTTTCTGACTCCTGAAGAAGCATTACGAGCCTTTCGTTCATTTCTACCACTACTCCGTTACCGGGGAAACTATTTTGCAGACTACAAAGAATGTGATGCCCGCTGCCAGTGGAGGATGTACATCAGGGAGGTTCTGGCAGTAAGCGCTCACCGCTTTCCTGATAGGGAAACGGCCTGGGGAGCGGGAGGAGTACAAAAATTCATCACCGTTTCGCAGTCAGCAGGGGCTTTCAATAGTTATGTCGATCCCCAGCTCTGCAAGTACACCTTCAATGTTGCCTGTGCCAACAAAGGGTTGATTCATCCCTGTCAATATGAAACATCCGCTCAGCGCGATAAGGCATTGGAAAAATTAATGGAGGCGGCCATTCGCTGGAACGACGATTTAAAAAACATCAAAGGAGCATTTTGGGAAGAAGTGACCTCCAAGCTGGAGGAGCTGGTAATTTACGGCGAGAAAAAAGACAAATCGCCCTGTCAGTCGATCCAGCAGATCGTTGAGATCATTAACCAATCCGGCAACCAGGCGGATCCCGCAGATGAAACCATCCGAAGATTCGAGGCGCTTTCTGCGGAGCGAAAAAATGCTGTTTTTGCATTGGTCAATAATTTCCCGATCAGGCCGCAGGCCGCAAACAAAAAATTCTACCTGGAAATCAAATTCCAGGGCTTCGGCATAACTGACGACAACCGTGCTTCTTCCACTCTCAAGCTCCCACTGGTTCAGGACGGATGCAATGAATGCAGCTGCCCGGCATGGATCAGCGAATGCTGCTTCGACACCTGTGAAGAAGCATTGAAATATTATTACCACATACTGGAATGTTTATCCGATCGCGCCAATTACCTGCCGGTATTTGACTGTGAGTGCGGACCTTTTGGCATTCGCTTTTTCTGTGACTGCGATGATAAAGAAACCGGCAAGATCGTTCGCGGCCAGACACGGGAAACCGGTTGCTGCAACGAAATTGTAGCCGTTAACCCAAATGTATATCCCACTCCATCACAGGCATGCGATGCCATTGAAAGAGCAAAACAGCTGATCAATGATGAGGGCCTGCACCTGGTAGAACACATACTCCTTCGTCCCCATTGCCGGAGAAATGTGACCAAGGAAAACGAAGGAATGGCCGTGGCGGATTGTGGTTGCCTGATCGACACCTGCCAAACACCGGAAGACTGTTCCTTTGAATGGCCCGTACTTACGCAGGACCCCTGCAATAAGAATAAACAGTATTGTTTTACCCCCGGAGCAGATCCCTATTCCTTCGTGGCAACGGTATTGTTGCCCGCCTGGCCAGAAAGATTCCGCAAACCCGAAAATCGTGCGCTGCTGGAACAAAGAATCTACCAGGAAGCTCCGTCTCACATCATGCTTCGAATACTTTGGGTATCGCCCGCAGATCTTTGTGAATTTGAATATCTGTACAAACACTGGGTGAAATGGATCGCACACAAGCCTGTTTGCGGCAAACAAAATATCCCCTGCGATCTCATCCGGTTTCTCTTCAGCAAAAACAGCCATGACCAGAAACATAACAGGAAATGGGTATTTGATTGCTTTACCGGCGAGGAGTGCCTACCCTGCCCCGAGGATGTAATGAATGAAAATCCCTGCTTCACCAACCAGGCGACGGTGACCGATCCCAACAGGTACGTCAATACACTGAACAGGCTTTTCTGCTGGAAGGAAATATGTCCGGCTCCGAAGCAAAAGCTCGACTTACGTTCCCTCTCTTATGCAGGTGCCGGTCAGCTGACAGAAGAAGTTATTTCCGCCGAACGGGTAGTCGATGCCAGGTTGAATACCTACCGTCACGAAACAAATAGAATCGCAAGTGAAACAAAAAATGAAGCCGCGGCAAAGGTGGCCTCCTTCCTGGCGGCTCCTCACCCAACCGTTGCCTCATTCGGTAATCTCATGAAAGAGCTTCGCGAGAAAGGAAAAGAGAAATCCGCCGCCTCGCTTTCGCAGGATACCCGGAAAGAACTGGCAAAACATGCCACCTGGTACCTCCTGGATATGACGTTGCTGAAAGAAATACACGAGAACAATAGCAGCGAACTAGGCAACGAACTGTCAAAACTTAAGAAATCCGGGTTGCTGCCCGACTATCGATCCTGGAATGAAAAGGAATTAAAAAGCCTGAACAAGGATCTGGATACAGAAAAAATTATACACCTGCTTAAGCAGCTCAAATGAACCATGTCATAAAAAAACAAGTTCTCGACATCGTTACCCGTTCACCGGAAGGTGCCTTCGAGCTGCAACAACAGGTCAGCAATTTTTTCTATTCCACCCTGTTCCCGGCAATTGAAAAATCGTTCGACGAACTCTCCAGCCAGGAAACTATTCACTACATAGATAAACTTGAAATTGATCTTGGAGCCATTACGCTGAAAGATCTGAAGAAGCAAGACCTGGCCAAATGGGTCATGCAAAAATTAGAGCGGGAACTTCGCTCCGGCATTCTTCCGGAAATCAGGAAGCAGCCTGAAAACAGCCCCGGTGTTTCTATCTCCCGGCAATGGCTCTTCTATATGCAACACGGTTATCTGAACTGGAATACTACCCAAACAGATGATCGCTGGCTTACCCTCGCTCTGGAAGGGTTTGCCAGCGACAGTGCGGCTGTTGAAGAGCTCCGGAAGCTGATCGTCTCCCACCCGGTGGCACTTGTCCGCATCATCGCCCAACATCCCCCGCATTGGCTCGCTCATATTATTGAAACGCTCACAGCCAAAAATCAACAAAGGTTACCCCGTTATATGGAAGAATTGGTGGAGATACATGCTACCCTGCATCCGGGTAACGACCGGCGCACAGTCCGTGAAGCCAGGAATGAATACTGGAGACAGGTTATGTTGACCGCTGCCAAAAAGGAAAACATGTCAACCGAAGCGCTGATGGCTGATTCAATTTTAAGTTCAAAAGACAACAGAGAGCTGACAGTATGGTTGGATTGCGCTGCGAAAACCGGCCAACAACCACTGGTACTTCCCCTGCTCCGGCAACTAACGGCAACTAAGGATCGGGTTGTAAGCCTACCAGTCGGCAACACTCAATCTGAGACTTCGCCCGGCAAACAAAAGGCTTCGGTTACCGAAGAGGGTCTCTATATCTCCTGTGCTGGCCTGGTGATCCTTTACCCCTTGCTGCAGCGATGTTTCTCTTATGCTGGATATTGGAACGGTACGGGTTTCGCATCATCCGAAGCGCAACACAAAGCTATCCTCCTGCTTTACTGGATGTGCGCAGGGGAACAATCGCCCCGGGAACACGAGTTGGTGATCCATAAAATCCTGAGTGGATTGCCCATCCAGGAAGTGCCCGATACATGCATTGAATTGAGTGACCAGGACAAAATTATCGCCGGAGACCTGCTCGACGCCGTCATCTCCTCCTGGTCAATACTAAAAAATACCTCCCGTGATGGGTTGCGCCAGCAATTCCTGCAGCGCCCCGGAAAGCTGATCGCCAAAGACAACGATTGGAAATTATTGGTCGAATCCAACACGGTTGATCTGCTGCTCGATCATTTACCCTGGTCTCTCAGCCGGATAAAACTGCCCTGGATGACTCAATGGTTAAAAGTGGAATGGAGATAGGTACCAACCCTGAGAACGAATTGTGATCATGAAAAAAAACGCCTCACCTGCAAAGAACAATCAAAGCACTCAGCATTCGCCCTTTGTCACGAATGATAAGTCGAGCCAGGGCCATGATGCAGAGAGAGAGCCCTTCATTGCCGGTGATTCACATCAGGCGATTCAATGCAAACTATCCGTAAATGCACCCAACGATCCCTATGAAAAAGAAGCCGACCAGGTTGCCGACCGCGTAGTGCAGAGACTGGCGGATCAACCCCATTCGGACAATAAGCCGGCAATTCAGAAATATCCGGCGGTTACCCCCATTTCGCGCCTGCAAACGAAATGCGAAAAATGCGAACAGGAAGAAAAGGAAGAGAAGGAACAACAGGACAACATTCCTCCATTGCAGCGCAAACCTATTTTTGAAAGCAGAGGTGAAAAAGAAAAACCCGTTCAGAAAAAATGCAAGCATTGCCAGGAGGAAGAGGAGAATGTTGTGCAGCGAAAGGAAACGAACGGCCAGACAGAGGTTCCCTCTTCGGTAGAAAGCCAGCTTTCAAATTCCGTCAATTCGGGCCGTCCTCTCTCTCCGGCAGTCAATCAGACCATGGGGCAGGCCTTCGGGTCGGATTTCTCCGATGTGCGTATTCACGATGATTCCCAGGCAGCCGACCTGAGCGAAGGTTTGCAGGCACAGGCATTTACTCATGGTAATCATATCTATTTTAATGAAGGAAAATATGACCCCTCCGGTAAAAGCGGCCAGCACCTGCTTGCTCATGAACTTACCCATACTATCCAGCAGGGCAATGGTCAATCCGGCCCAAACTCCCTTCACAAGAAAGACGACCCTCCAGCCGATCCTGTGCCGACTCCGGAAGGGTTTGCAGAAGAAAAAGGTGGCGTCGTAAATGTGTATATCACCGATTTCCAATTGAAACGTTATGCCTGCACCTTCAACCTCGACAACGGCAAGGACTACCTGATGCCCAAAGAAGAAAGAAAAACCGATCAGAAATCGATCTGGAAAGAAAATACAAAAGATCATGTTTCAGGCTTCGTCGACAAATTCGTACAGGACAAGTCGCTGCAGACAGAACC
Source organism: uncultured Chitinophagaceae bacterium (assembly GCA_964605065.1). GTDB lineage: Bacteria > Bacteroidota > Bacteroidia > Chitinophagales > Chitinophagaceae > Endoryza. Next base: position 370,321 of record CAZSAQ010000003.1, on the reverse strand, counting down.
GCTGCTGATGCTCACTTTGAAATCAAATGATGCTACCAAAGTGTACGGCACCAAGGAACAATTAAAAGGAGAAATGGCGGTACCATTCTGGGATCTCGGCGGCAATGCTACCATTCACCAGGTAGAACACGGCATCGATTGGCAGGTACTGGGAAAAGATGCCGACCATATCGACAACCTGGTGTTGCTGGACAGGAGAAGCAATTCGCAACTCGGGACCGCGGTAAGAAAAAATATCAATGCGAACCTGAGGGCCATCTTTAAAAATTATCAAAGCAAGATACCGGCTTTAAAAAACCTGTCGCCCACCAAAGCAAAAAAAAGCGCCAGCATCAATATTTACTTCAGACGGTTTCAGCAGGAAAAAGATACCGGCTCAGGTTCCATTATCTCCAAATCCAACCTTGGAGGCAAGAATGAGCCTTACAAACAGGAATACTTTCAATTGGAGAAGGCAAATATCCCAAAAGGATATTTTGTGCTCAGAACCAGTGCAGACCGCGCCGGATACCTTTTACCCTACAGCCCCAAGGGTACACTGGTTGGTAATTTCCGGTTGACCACCGTGGGAGAACCGAAACTGGCTTCCATCAAACTCGAGCCGCAGGTCAATGACGGAAGAAAAGTGCTGGTGAAGGCAAAAGACTTTGATGGAGTAACGATCGAGAACGATGGCGAAACTGAAAATGTCTTCCTCACCAATAGCCAGAAACTGGCTATACGCATGCGCGATTTTATCGGAGTGAAGTATCTCAGCCCGATCGTGTTGGAAGAGCCGGAACTGACGCCCAAATTCGGTTTGAAAGTTTCCGGCAAGGTTGTTACCGATGTTCCTTTTCTTAAGGACAACAATATCGATATCAGCTTCGAACTGATGGACGGTGACTTCTCCATTCAGGCAACCATCACTGATATCGCCAATTTCCCCAAACCTTTTTCAGTTACCTACAGTTCCCTCTTTATCAGGGCCAGCTCAAAAGAAGGTTTATCGGTCGGCGGAGACCTGGAATTTGAAATCGACAAATTGGGTAAGGGAAAACTGAGCGCGTTGAAAGGCGCGGAAGGTTTCGCGATCACCGGAAAATTCGAGTTTGACAGCAAGAAGTTCGAAGGTTCCAATATCACGGCCACCTATAAAGACAATAAATGGGAGATCGGTGGTACTTTACATGTAGCCAAAAACCAGTTCAAGGGTATTGAATCCGCCAGCATCTCCGTCAATTACGGAAAAGATGGAAACCAGTTCCTCACTTTTGGTGGTAATGCCAAGCTCGATATACCCGGAATTGACACCCTGACGATCGATGGCGAGATAAAGGATGCCAGCAATTTCAGGATACATGGTAAAGCCGGTATCAAAAAAATGACGGGTGTTAAAAGTGGAGATATAGATGCCACTGTCACCAAAACCGCCGACGACTATGAACTCAGCATGAGTGGTACCGCAGAACCGGATCTGCCCAAAATGCCCGGCGAACTCAACACCAAACTGAGTATCTCCTACAACAGCAAAACAGATATATTCCAGGCAGGAGCCGATTTTGAATACACCAAAGGCATGGTGAAAGTAAAAGTGAAGATTGGCGTTTCCAACGCAGCCGTGGAAAAAGGAGTCCTGACAGAATCAAAGGGAAGTAAGCTGGTGTATTTCGGTACCGGAACGGTAACCATAAAACTGATTGAAGACAAAGCAGACGCCAGCTTTACTGCAACCGTGAAACCCGGTGGCGAGCTCTTTGTAAACGGTGAGGCAAACCTGAAGGCGATCGAACTGATGAAAGAGTTCAAGGAAGAAGAAGAACTCAAATTCCCCGGCCTGCACGTGCCGGTGATTGGCGTTCCGTTCGTATCCATCTATTTTGAAATCGGGGGCGGCGTCAAGTTCTATTTCAACTGGAAACCACTCACCCTTCAGGGCAATATTACTTTGCCGGAAACCGATATTCAAAAGCTGAACCAGGCAAAACTCACCCTGAATGTATCGGCCAGTTCGGTTGCTACCGCTGGTGCGGGTCTGCAGCTCTCCTTGCGCATCGGCGCCGAAGCCGCCGTTGTAAAAGCGGAAGGAGGCATTGACGGATTTGCCGGTCTGGAAATTACAGGAAGCATCGGCGCCGGGTTGAAAGCGGAACTCGATCTCCAGAACGGACTACGGCTGAAAGAGCTGAACGGAGAAATCAAAGTCAAGCCGGCAGCAAAATTCGATCTCAAAGGAGTGATCGGCGTATACCTGAACCTGTTCTTTAAACAAATAAAAGTTTGGGAATGGCAAAAAGTGCTCGCAGAAGGTTCTATCGATCTCAGCAATCTGGGTGGTTTCGAAGTAACGGTACCCGTCAAATTTGATGAGAAAAATGCCGTAATTCCGCCGGCGCTAAAAGACATCAAAGTCAAGAAGCCTGAATTCTCCGCCCAGAAAGGAAAAGAATTGATTGATTCCGTCTTTAATGAAAAGAAGAAGGTTGACAAGCCGAAGGAAAATGAAACCAAGCAACAGGTCCGCCAGTCCATTGAAACGGAGCTACGGAGCAAACTCGGAATTGGCCAATCAAAAGGATACACGCTCGATATCCAACGTATCGTAACCGATATTGAAAATAAACTGACGGAAAAAGACCAGCAGGTTGCAGAATACGAGTTGGGAATAGTGGAAGAGGAAATGAAAAAGATTACAGCCGAGGAATTTACCAGCATGGAAAAGGAACTATTGACCTCCACCGAAACGCTCAGTTCCAAGCTGGCAATCGTAGATGAGTTTACTGCGAAATGGAGCAAGTGGCTCAACAAATCACTTCCTGCTTCTCTTAAAGCCAGACTCACCAGAGAAGACGCATCCAAAAGCAATACGCCTGTACAGCGAAAGCCCATTTTTGACAGCGAAAATGAAGAGAACCTGCAGGATCAGCGCAACAAAGCGATACAGCGCGAACCGGCTACTCCGCAGGCGGGTCCTTCGGTAGAGAGCGGCATCAGATCGTCGATCGGGCAGGGATCTCCCCTCCCCCCGGAAACAAAGGAGGAGATGCAAACAGCAATGGGCAGCGAACTCCCCGAAGTTACCATTCACCACGATCGCCAGGCAGCCGGTCTCAGCGAAGATCTGCAGGCCAATGCATTTACCTACGGCAGGGATATCTATTTTAATGAAGGCAAATATGATCCTTCCGGTAAAGAAGGCAAGCGACTGCTCGCGCATGAACTGACGCACGTAACCCAACAACAGAACGGGTCGATACAAAGGGACGACAAACCTCCGAAAACAAAAATCGTGAAAGCTCCCGGGCTTGTGCCTCTCGGTGGCACCTTTGGTCCCGAGGTAAGTTTCAATACCCAGGCCGATATCATCGGGCAGGGCTCGATTACCATTACCAGCAGTGCAAAAATCATCAAAAGCCCGGAAGTACTGCACTATATAAAAGGCCCCAACGGCAACGAAAGGGTTCCTTATGAATTCGTGCTGGTTTATGAAAGACAGGTATCGCTAAAAACCGATAAAGGTTCGTGGATACAGTTCAATATGAAAGGCAATGCCTATCTCCCCTACGAGAAATTGATACAGCAGCCAGACATGGACCCCATAGATGCCATCAGGATGGCATCAGATTTTCATTCTTTAACAGGCGATCTGCAGGGCGATTTTGGAAGTGACAACGTGAAACAGTTGCTGGAAAAGAAATTAAAAGAAGCCGGCGCAGATCCGCTTACTGCCCGTCAATACCTGTTTTCCGGAACAATTGGTGACTATTTTCATTTGACCAATGCGCACCGGATGTTGGGCATGGACACTTTCGCCTTTATCGAAGCTCCCCGCTATGCCCGTTTCTTTCTCACACCCATCGATCAATACAACTACCTGCTGGAGTTCATGAACGATGAGATGGAAAAGCGAATCCCTAAAAAGATCCAGCCTGTTAAAAAAGGACCGGTTTCGGCTCCCAATGAAAAAACCGAAGAATCGATAGAAGCGGTGGGTCCGGGAAAACCCCGAAAGGAGAATAAAGAGGGGAAGGCACAACCTGGCTCTGTAAAATCACAGCCCGTTAAAGGCAAAGGAGAAGTGGAAGAAGAATCTGAAGGATTTGAACTCCCCGGCTGGCTGGTGGGCATCCTTACAGCGCTTGGAAAAGCGTTGCTGGTGATTGGAGCGGTACTCGCTCTTGCCGCTATCATTGTTTATTTCTTTCCCGCTCTGGCTTTTGCGGTAGTAGTGAAGGTTATCGGTTCCATCATTTTGCTGGGTACATTTTTATATTCTCTGTACACCCGTTATAAAGAAGCCAAGAAAAACGGAAATGTAAGTGCCGCCCGGATCATTGGTGTTTCCATACTGGATGCCATCGGTGTTTCAGGAATCGTTGAGAGCATCACAGATAAATCAATGCTTACCGGTGAAAAATTGAATCAATCGGAAAAAGAAAGATGGGAAAGGGGAACCACCGGCGTATTGGCATTGTTCGGAACCCTGCTGGGATTGCGATCCTGGCTGAAAGGAGGTCCGGCCTCCAAGCTGCCGCCAGGCACGCCAAAAAATATAGGCAAAACCGGGCCGGCAACCAAATTACCTCCCGACATTAAACCACCCGATCCGGCAACAGCGCCTCCTGTTCCTGATCCGGTGAAGCCGGCTACTCCACCCGAGCCGGCAAAGGCACCTCCCGCACCGGAGGCCAACAAACCGGCAGTACCCGCTGACAAAATACCGGATGTAGCCGAACCACCCAAATCGGATATACCCGGGGGTAAGCCCGCTCCCGCCAAACCATCCGAACCGGTACAACCTGCCGGGCCGGCAAAGGCACCTCCCGCACCGGAGGCCAACAAACCGGCAGTGCCCGCCGATAAAATACCGGATGTAGCCGAACCACCTAAATCGGATAAGCCTGGGGGTAAGCCCGCCGCTCCCGCCAAACCATCCGAACCGGTAAAACCTGCCGGACCGGCACCAGCTGATGGCAAGTCACCATCACCTGCTACCGGCAAAGACGGCAAAGCTATTCCGCCCAAGCCTGCCGCACCTGCCGATAAAACAACCCCACCGCCCACGGTCGACAATACAAAACCACCGGGTCCTGCAACCCCGCCTGCTCCCAAGAGAAGGATCATCATCAGGCCACCTGAAAAAACGCCAACTGCTCCTGCAGCACCTGCAGAACCTCCCGTGAAGAGCCCTAAGAAAACTGTTAAGGATCCACGCAGCAAACCTCCGGTAAAAGATTCCGAACCCAAGTCGGATCCTGCTGTTCCGGGAACCGCTGGACCCGCTTCAGTAAATGTGGGAGATAAAGTTTCCATACCCTATAAACCCAATGGGGCCAGAACAAGAGCTACCGTGGTGGAGATTACACCCGATGAAGTGGTTCTGGAATACAGCCCTAAAGGAACCCAAAACCCTTCCGGAAACGTCCGTTATAAAATTCCTGTCGAAATATTTAAACAACGAGTCAAAGATGGCGACTTCATTCCCTGGAAAGGGCTTAGGGCCTGGTTGATGCGGTCGAGGCCAAAATACGACAAGGGACTGGTGGAAAAAGTATGGAATGCAGCCAAGGATAAAGATGGAGTAGTTCGTGATCCCAATCCCCCGCATGAAGTACTGCAGTGGGACCCCGCCCGCAGTCGCTTCGATCAATGGCATATGGGACACAAACCAAAATATCAATACCGGGATCTGGTCGATAAATTGGTGAACGAAGAAATCAGCTGGGAAAAATTCCTGGAAGAATACAACAAAGCAGATAACTATCGTCCTGAACACCCGACAAAAAATATGAGTCATGAGTACGAAGAAGTGGAATTACCAGGATCTGACGAATGATGGAAAGGCTGCCTGCAAGGCCATACTTGACAACAAGCTGGAAGATCTGGAAGCGTTTATTGCGAAGTATGGAGTGGAGGCGACTGTAGATAACGGTACCGCTCTGCATTACGCGATCCTGCACGATCGTCCCGAAGCGGTCAGATACCTGTTGTCGCAGAAAGCCGATCCCGACAAAGTATACCGTCAGCAATGGACGCCTTTGACATTTGCGATAGACAGCGAAGACTACCGCCTGGCTACATGGCTGATCGAATCGGGCGCCGATGTCAACAGGAAAGACGCCCTGAACAATTCTCCGCTCAGCAAGGCGCTTTATCATTTTAAGGGAGATACTTCATTTATTGTACAGTTGCTGAGCAAAGGAGCCGATCCCTATCAAGACCTCGTTAAATCATATACTCCCATGAGCCTGGCTGTTTCCAAAGGAATTGATTCCTTGTTGAAAAACCTGATCTCTCTCCACAGCCCATCATCGATAAAAAAATAAATCTATGCCAGTCATTTCTATCGCCACACAAAAAGGAGGAACGGGCAAGACCACCACAGCCATCAACCTCGCTGCTGCCTTTCAGCAGGCGGGCTACTCCGTATTGCTGGTCGATGCCGACCCCCAGTGTAACCTCACCTACTCGCTGGGTTTCAATGACGATACAGAACCCAATTTGTATACGGAATATAAAAAGGAAATCTCCGGACAAAAATCGGAACTTAGCCTAACCATCCGGCAAACCGTCTGCGGAGCCGACCTCATCCCTTCTTCGATAGAACTGGCCAATGCCGAACTTGAACTGGTCAGCAAATTCGCCCGTGAATACACTTTCAGAAACAGGATGCTGAAACCGTTGCTGCCGCATTACGATTTTATCATTATTGACTGCCCGCCTTCATTTGGTATGCTAACGGTGAACGCCCTGGTGGCCAGTGATTACATCCTGATTCCTTTATTGGGAGAATTTCTTCCCCAAAAAGGTGTCGAGAGCTTTCTGCGATTACTGAACACCCTGAAAGAAATGCTCGACATGAATACGGAAGTGTTGGGCTTTGTCCTGACAAGGTTCAGTCCCAGAAAAACCATCAACCGGGAAGTCAAACAATGGCTGGAAACCGGAATGCCTTACCCGCTGTTCAGTACTTATATCCACGCTGATATCAGGCTGGCCATGGCTCAAAAGAAAGGAGAAGACATTTTTACCTACGCTCCGGCAAGCCAGGGAGCGCTGGACTATAAAAACCTGGCAGCGGAAATTCTGGCCGGTATACAAACCCAACAGACCGGCACCGGACAGTTGTCGATGTTAGAAACTGTTTCATTTTAAAATAGCTTTGTATGTCATATTCTTCCAGGGTATATCGCCAGCGAAACGCGCATTCTCACGACGAATCTGCCAAAGAGCCGTTCGTAGGCAAACAACATGCGGAAGGGCCTCAGAAAGACGACCCTTCCTTCATTCAAAAAAAAATGACGGTAAACCAACCCGGCGACGCTTATGAAAAAGAAGCAGACACCATGGCCGATGCAGTCGTGAACCGCCAATCCGCCGCGCCAGTAGGTCAATCCGGAAATATTTCTCCCATTCAACGGCTCGCCACTTCTGCCGATGAGGAAAAACTCGGCACCAATGACGCAAGAATGAAACTCGATAAGGACATCCAGGAAAAGCCTATGGAAGAAAATGGCAACCCCGATCAGGAAAAAGAAAACAAACCCAAAAAAGGAAATCTCAATCCTGCCGCCAACGATCCGGAAGTGAAAAAAAGAAAAGTGATTCAACACAAAGAAGAAAAAGAAAAACAGGAACCAAAGCATAAAGAAGAGAAGAAAAGCAAACCCGGACAGGTGCAGAAAAAATCAGACCGAAACGAAACCACGGTTTCAGAAAGTCTTTCCGCAAACATTGAACAAAGCTCCGGCAAAGGCAGGCCTATGCATCCCTCTCTTCTTAACGAGATGAATCAATCATTCGGATTCGACTTCAGCGATGTTTCCATTCACAACGACCGCCACTCCGCAGAAATGAACCGCGAGCTGCAGTCGCAAGCCTTTACTCACGGAAAAGATATTTATTTCAACCAGGGCAAATACAATACGGAAAATACAGCCGGAAAGAAATTGCTGGCGCACGAATTGACACATGTGGTTCAGCAGACTGGCGGCCAGACGAAATCATCAGCAGCCCGGCAAGGCGGTACCTCTTCCCCCGTACAGGCATACCGCCCCAAAAAAGCCTTCAACTTCGGGAGAAAGGATGTTCCCGGAATGACCGAAGAGAGCTTTGATCCGAAGAAAGATAAAAAAACAAAACCCTGGATCGAGGACATCTACATCATTTTTACCGGCACCGATACCGATACGGATGGCGCCAAGGTACCCACAGGGGTGCTTGCCGCCTTTTATCACGATTCCGGAAGCGGCGGTGCAGCCATGCCGATGATCTCCTTTCCGGTAACCGGCGGCAAACACACCGAGATGTACACCCATGCCGGAGATTTTACTGTAACACGCATTGAAGGAGTTGGCTACAGCAATACTTCCAACGACACCAATGAACTGCCGCACGACAATCCAAAAGAAGGACCCAACAATAAATATGATGTAGACCTGAACTCCAATATGTCTTATGCCATTTTTTTCTATAAGGGCGAAGCCATTCACCTCGGTGCCTTGGACATCGGCTCCCATGGATGTGTGCACGTGGACTGGGGTGGACCAACCGACGAAGGACAGACAGACCAGCAAAGGAGACTGAATTATCATTCTGTGGTCGGCCTCACCAAGGTGCATGTAGCTTATTCCGATGCCATACTGCCCGAACTATGCTGCAAGATCTATGAACAGAAAAAAATAAAAAAAGGAACCGGTTCCAATCCTTGCAATACTACCAAGGCGCAGGATTGTCCGTGATAAATTACCCTTGTTTCCATGTGTATACAAAAGCTCATATCGTTGTTTCAAAAGAAGAAAAAGCCTCCGCCACCAACGGATTTTTCTTTGGACACTGCCACAGCCGTAAAGGAGCCTGAAAACGACAAAAAAATTTATACCATGCAAGATCAACAGCCCGACAAAGCGCCATTTCCTGCCGATGAACCTTTGATCCTTTTTGTAGCAGAGTTTCTGACTCGCCGGCTGAATCAACTGGTTGCCGGGGAATATGGCGGCAGCAAACCACCGTTTGTTCCCGACTGGACCGGATGCGGATACACATTATCTGAAAATTTCTCTCATTTTGTCAACGCCCTGGATGAACAACTCCGCGAAAAAGCCCTGATGGATTCGCTGCTGGCCGGACCGGATACCTCGGAAGAGGAGCTATTGAAAAATCATCCCGGGATGAAAATCTTCAGAGATGAGATCGTAGCCTCTGAACAAAAAATGAAGGCAAAAAGACAAAGACCCCGGTCTGCACTCCTCAATGATGAAAAATGGGTGTTGCTGATCTCCCTGATTCCGCATGTATACCCCCATTTCTATGATGAGATCGTGCTGCATCATTTGAAAAGGCCCGGTGAATATCCGCAGATCGGTCTGATCAGGGGAAGAGAATTCCGCGGCTACTATCCTACCGGTGAAACCGTGCTGTTCCTGCTGGCCGGCAATGATTTTGACCGGAGAATGGAAATTCACCGCCTGTTCCAGGCCGATCAATACTTTTCCAAAAAACAATTGATATGGCTGGAAGAACCCGGTAAAGACGAACCATTGATGAGCGGGAGATTGGTTATCGCACAGGATCACCTCGACCAGATACTCTTTGGCGAAGCCGTACCGCCAGAGTTCAGTATGAACTTCCCCGCCAAACAAATAGAAACCCAGCTAAGCTGGAACGACCTGGTCATCAACAGCGAGCTTGAAGAACAGATCGGCATGATACTAAGCTGGGTGTTCTACAATGATGAGCTGATGATGTCGATGGGAATGAACAAAAGAATAAAAAAAGGTTTCCGTTCTCTTTTCTATGGACCCCCGGGCACCGGTAAAACGCTTACTGCCTCTCTTCTCGGCAACATCACCGGCAAACCGGTATATCGTATAGACCTTTCCATGGTGGTTTCGAAATATATCGGAGAAACGGAGAAAAACCTGGAGCAGCTCTTTGCCAGAGCGGAAGACAAGGGATGGATCCTGTTCTTCGACGAAGCCGATGCCATCTTCGGAAAGCGTACTGGTATCCGGGATGCGCACGACAAATACGCCAACCAGGAGGTTTCGTATATGCTTCAACGTATTGAAGACTACAATGGCCTGGTCATTATGGCTACCAATATGAAAAGCAATATTGACGACTCGTTTATCAGGCGATTCAATTCCATGCTGAAATTTCCCCTTCCTGATGAAGAACACCGGGCGATGATCTGGAGGCGGTCACTCCCATCGAATGTTCCCTGGAAAAAACAAAGACCCGAAGCTCCTTTCCAGGTAGCGGAAGGAAAGCAAATCGATATTCCGGAACAGGTAAAAAAGTATGAACTCAGCGGAGGCAATATCGTCAATGTTATTCAGTATGCAGCACTCAAGGCCACCGAAGTATACAATGAAAAAAAACAATCGCCCGCTCCTGTATTGCTTGCCGCAGAGGCCATTGGCTCGGGTTGCGATGAGCCCGGGCAAATCTCTGACGAATCGTCCACCGAACCGCAACTGACCATTTACCTTTCGGATGTATTGGATGGCATTCGCAGGGAATTGATAAAAGAAGGAAAACCTTTTAAAATATAACAGAAAATTCATGTAAAAAGTTGCGTCCGCCCGATTTGAACATTCCAAACAACTGCCACCTTTAATGTTGTTTCACCGGTTGATGCCTTAACTTTATACCCTGCCTGCAACAAGGCAGGGTTTCAATTTTTCAATCAATTCATGCGACAACAATGGGAAAAACAGTCCTGCAGGATCCATACAGCAACTTCTTTAAAAGTGAGAGCGAAATACCCGAAGCATACCGATTACCTGAAATTCACCAGCGCGAATATCTGTTGAACGGAGAATTGGTTCCCTGGGAAGGGCCCGTGGTAAATATTTATTCCCCGGTTTGTATCCCCACCAGCGGAGGGTTACAAAGAAAATTACTGGGCAGCATCCCTGATACCAGCGCCGAAGACGCGCTGGAGGCATTAGCCGCGGCTGAAGCAGCCTATAACAATGGACTGGGAGAATGGCCTACCCTTTCCGTAGAAGGAAGGATCAAGTGCATGCAGCAATTTGTTTACCGGATGATTCAGCAGCGGGATATCGTTATAAAACTATTGATGTGGGAAATCGGCAAAACACTGTCTGATGCCACCAAGGAGTTTGACCGTACGGTTGACTATATCAATCAAACCATCGATGCCCTGAAAGACCTCGACCGGGAGTCTTCGCGCTTCCAGCAGGCGGAAGGCACCATCGCGCAAATCAGGCGGGCGCCATTAGGTATTGTGTTAAGCATGGGTCCTTTTAATTATCCGCTCAATGAAATTTTTACCACGCTCATTCCGGCGTTGATCATGGGTAATACCATTCTTTTCAAAATGCCGAAGCATGGCGTACTGGCGCATTATCCCCTCCTGAAAGCTTTCCGCGATTCGTTCCCGAAAGGAACTGTAAATACCTTATATGGAAAAGGGGCCGAGATCATTGGCCCGATGATGGAAACCGGCCGGGTGAATGTGCTGGCCTTTATCGGTTCCAGCAAAGTAGCCAACAGTCTTAAAAAACTTCACCCCAAGGTAAACCGCCTGCGCGCGATCCTCAGCCTCGATGCCAAAAACGCGGCCATCGTTACCAAACATGCCAACCTCGATGTGGCCGTCAGCGAATGCATATTGGGAGCACTGTCCTTCAATGGGCAGCGTTGTACGGCACTAAAGCTGATTTTTGTTCAGAAAGAAGTAGCCGAAGCTTTTACCAGTAAACTGAAGGCGGCAGTGTCCGCTATGAAAGCAGGCCTTCCCTGGGAAGAGGGAGTGAAGATCACCCCCTTGCCCGAGCCCAATAAACCGGCTTATCTAAAAGAGTGCATTGAGGATGCAGTACTAAAAGGGGCATCGGTCATCAATGAACACGGAGGGTATACGAATGGTTCCTTTGTTTTCCCGGCAGTTGTTTATCCGGTCAACGACCAGATGCGTTTGTACCATGAAGAACAATTCGGGCCTGTCATTCCCGTCGTTCCTTTCGAGTCGGTGGAAGAACCGGTGAGTTACCAGGTAAATGCGTCCCACGGTATGCAGGTGAGCATATTTAGTGAAGATCCGCAGGAAGTAGCACACCTGATCGATTCATTTGTAAATCTTGTCAGCCGGGTAAATATCAACTGCCAGGCGCAGCGCGGGCCCGACGTGTTTCCGTTCACAGGACGAAAGGACAGCGCGGAAGGCACCTTGTCCGTTTTCGATGCCCTGCGCTCGTTCTCCATCCGTTCGCTGGTAGCCGCGAAAGTAACTGATTCCAATAAACAACTGCTCAATACCATTGTGCGCGATCACCAGTCGAGTTTTTTGAGTACAGACTATATTTTCTGAACTCCAAAAAATCGACCAGCACCAAATTCAAAAATACCTTTTGATGCATCCCGCAATACGGCTGTTTTGCGGGATGCATTAAACAATATCAGGAAACCGAATATTTCATTACCAGTATGATATCATCGATCTGATCCTTATCGAACAGATCACTGGGCGAAGCCATGGTCCATTTCTTAATCGGTGATCCATTGGCACTTATTGACCCTTCCTTCAACAACAAATCTCCTGCAACAGACCCATCATTTGGAAAATCACTCCAGGCAGAAATTCCAAATGCGTTCAGATTCAGATTGGCGCCTGTTGTATTCAATGTTACTCCCTTCGCAGGTTTCAGAAAGGCTTTCAAATTTGACAACGACAGATCTTTACCATTGAACAAATAAGGAAAATGAGATTCCCTTATCTCGAACTCTGCAGTTTTTGGGGTTCCGCTTCCGGAAAGAAAACGATAGTAAGTGTCCGGAAATTCGTGGCGAAGACTAAATATCCTGAACAACCCATTAGTAGAGGAATAGTCTTCAATGGCAGTAGCAATATTCTGTTCAACAGTTTCTCTTAGAAGTCCGTCATCTTTAGCAGTAAATGAAATCTGGAAAATCACATCCGCAATGGAACTGTAGTCAAACGACCTGACCTTTCCAGGCAGTTCGAGTCTCCATGTACTGATGGCACCCGCGCCTTCAAAAGGCAGCAGTCTCTCGTCCCGGAAGTTTAATTCAAAAAGGCCGCTGTCACTTTGTGCCGTACTGGTGGCGATGGAAGTGAGTTTTTGAGCCGGAACTGTCACCAGTTCACCATCTGCAACAGGCTCCTTTCGAAGCTTGCTTTCTACCAACGACAGTTTACAACTAATATTGGCAAACGGTCCGCTTACACAAGGTATCGTCAATCTCACCGATTTTATGAGTCTTCTGTACTGACCGGGATAAAATAAATCGTAAGCCAGCTCCGGTATCTCGAAGGTGCAACTGCCTTTCTGTTTGAGTTCGGTGAGTTTCTCCGGTGCCCAGGTCAACATGGAAATGGATTGAGAGATCTCATAGTCACGGCGATTCACTTCGATATAGGTCTTTTCCATTCTGTTGAGCTGCAACAATAGTTTTTCAGCTGAAAGAAGTCCTGATTTATCAAAGGTCCAGTTGTCCGGTGCGATGAATACGGTAGTATCATCTTTTTCAAACTGATAGGCTTGTTCGGCTAACCTGGCAAGATCATAAGCCGTGTTATAGGCTTCCCGATGCAACCGGGTTAAATTGGTAGCTAAAAAATTATACAGCCCCATTCCGGTTAACTTCCTTTTATAAAAATCTTCGATCTCCTGGTTATGCTCCAGTTCTTTTTCATGGATTTCGAGATCACGCTCCAGAATTTTGGTTTTGTATTCTGCTGCCAGCTTTTCCTTTTGTACCGTCTTAATTTCCTGGCGCGCAGACTCCAGCTGATGCTTCCATTCTTCTTCTCTTCGTTGAAATCCGGCTTCCAATCCTGCTGAATTGGAAACGGCATCGAGAATGTTGGCCATGGCCGACGTCCAAAGTGAAAACTCGGCTCCGCTATCTCCCAACTCCTTCCCTCCATATTTCATGGAGAACGGACTGCCAACCTGCGGAATCAGGTAGGTAATACCTGCCATTAAATGCACAACACTTTCCGACAATTTAAAAGCAGTGGCCACATGCTTGGTAATCTGCTGGGTTACTTCCCAGCCGGTAAGACCGTTTTCAACAAGGGAATTATACCAATCAATGGAAATCTGCACCTGCTGCTCTTTTTCAGTGGCAGCCAGCCATTGGTTCTGAGCTTCCGCAATGGCATTTTTCTTATTTTGTGTGGTCAGATTGAGTATTTCCTTTTCATTTACGGATCTTATCAGCAACAATTCCTCGGCATCTTTCTTCTCCATGGCGCTCAGCAAGGAGGTGGCGAAATTCTGTACCATCTGTGCAGATTGTCTGGCCTTTTCCAGCAGATAGGTAAAGCGGTAATGCGGAAGCGGTTTGTTTAAAGAAGATAATATGTCTTCCAGGCTGAGGCCGGCAGCTCTGGCCTTTACCAGCATCATAGGATCAATGGGAGGCTGAAACAAAGCCAAACTTCGGCGAACGCCGCTTATGTTCATACAATTCCTGATCTTGAAGAGCCGGTCTTCCACCCTGTCCCAATACTTGAGCAACTCTTCATTGTTCGGAATACAAAACGCCAGCAGTTTCTGCTTCACAATTCCCCAATGCGGTGGCTTCCGGCTAATCTCCGGCTGTCTGGCTTTTTCAAATACGATGTCGCGATCCCTGAGTTTCTTCACCTGTCCATATCTGCTGACAGAGGCATATTCCTGCACTCTCTTCTCCATTTTCACGGTCGCTTCCTTTCTTTCTGCCCCCACCCTTTCTTTATTAAATACTTCTTCATTGAAACGAAGAGAGGGCGCGGTGTTTTTCGTTTTTTCTGAAAGGGAGTCGATTATTTTATTGGTCGCAAAAGCTTCTGTCAGTTTAAATTTTGCGGCCGTGGCAGCTGCTGAAAACAGATAGTTCTCCAATTGAATCAGGAACTCCGAACCTTTTGCAATTGCCGGACCCAGGTTGTCGTAAGTCAGCTGATTTTCCCCGGCGCTTTCACAGTCACCCAGTTTAACCGGTCTTTTCCCAAGAATATCACTGGCCATTACGTAAAGCATGGTAGCTTCATTGATAGACTCCATCGTGTCCTGTGCAAACAGACTATCTCCCCAGTCGAGCAGATTGTCTATGTACTTCATCACAATCGTTTTCTGGTAGGCGCTCAGTCGCAACCTGGCGATGGCATGCGGATTGAACGGGTCACTTTTATACGCCTCTATCGCCGCACTATCTGTGAGAATATCCTGCAACCGGGCATTGCCCAGACCCCGAAACATGATAAACTGCCAGTTTCTTTCTTTTTCCGGATTGGTAACGTCTGTTGATGTTGGGTTGAATATTTTGCGATACCACCAATCCGCCTCTTTAAATTTGTTGTCGGCATTTAAATGAGAAGCTATCAGGAATGGAATATGAAAAAACAATTCCCAGTAGTATCGTCCATAAGATCCCGAAAAATCAAGGTGATTGGGATCAGAATAAGGCGCCGAAAGATAACTGGTATCGGTGATGCTGAATGGCGCCAGGTCTTCCTTCCATTTCTGGGTATCCAGTTTTAACAACTGATCAACTCCCTGCAGAAAAAGTTTCTCTCCGAGCTTGTCAGCCAGCGACGTGCTGATCCTGGTCATCCTCCATTTCGAGGGCCACAAAATCTTCCCCACACTCAGCTGAATACCTGCTGAAAAATAAAAGTCCGCCGGGCTTCGCTTCTGTATCAGAAACTGCTGATTGCCGGCTTTTAAAACAAAGTCGCTGTATTTGCGTCCTACAATCCCTATTTCGGGCTGATAAATAGCCGCATCCATTCCGGAAGTAATCGCCGGTATCGGAGAGGAAGATACCACCAGTTCATCATCTGCCCGAGCTTCCTGTCGCTCCCAGGTTCCCTTATCTGGTATCAATGAAATGCTCGATCCCCCTTTCAATAACAATATATCTGTTCCAACAGGCATGAGCAATTCCTTGGGTATGAAAGTAAAATCTGATCCTATCAACTTATTGTTATACAAATCAAGTCTTCTATGACCGGATAGAGATGCAGTAAAATCCGCGTCCGAATAAAACAGGTAAAGTTTGTTATCCTTGATTGCCGGAAATGTCTTTCTGTTCATGACACCGCCAAGAGTGAGGTCACTGGGCATTACTCTTTCGCTGAAATAAAACCGCTGGGCTGCCGACCACCTGCCGCTTTCATCAAGGCTGGAATATAAGATCTCCAATTTGTGAACGAACCCTGAGGAAGAAGAATTACCTCCGGAAACGCTGGTTTCTTCCTTCACCTTAATCTCGGTCCAAAACAGGTAGAGCTTTCCGGCGTATTTGATGGCAGAAACATTGGTTGAATTAATCCCCAATTCAATCTTTCGCCAGGCTGTCCACACCTTCTGGTTCTCCCAGGTTCTATAGTAATACTGAGGAGGATCGACATTTGTTTTGCCAAAAAAGTAGTACGTATTGCTATCCTGGTCATAGTAAGTGCCGGCAACCCTGAGTCGTGCGAGCTCTGAAAACTGAGCGAGGTATTTCTGATAGGCTCTTCCTGCAGACTCTTCCGTTATCTTTTCCTGTAACAGTTCATCCTCCAGTTCTTTAAAAATATTGGTCTTGTCGTCTCTCAATTCCGGCAAAATGTAATTTTCGGGATACAGAAATACTTTCCGGTTAGCCTCCCATACCCTGTAGTTTTTCCTCCACTCCCACTCCTCTGCGGGAACCATCGACGGAAGTACCTTCACGAACTCATAGGCATCATCATCCGGATCGTTATTCCCGTCCGGTATGATGGTAGCAACTCCGGACTGCTCGAGGTTCATCAGGCACCTGAACACATACAACTGGAGACTGGAAATAGCAGCCACCACCCTGGATGTACGAAAACATCCGCTCATTTCCACATCGAGGAGAAAGTATGCATATAGATCATGCATATCCGTGAATTTTAGCTCCTTTTGATGGGCGATAATAAAATCGCACAAAGCATCCCGCTTACGTGTATTGATGCGGTCATGATATGGCTCGAGTTTCTTGTTACGTTCTTCCTCATCGGGATATTTGGACGCAAACGCGCCCACTACAATATCGCGAACATCTTTCAGTTTGGTGAAATCGGTTTCTTTTAGCTTGCTGAAAGACTCTCCATTAATGCCTATCGTCTTGCACAGTGTCAAACATCTGCCCAGAAAAACAATAGCCTCCATCGCTCCAGATGGAAGGGGTATAAACTTACAGACCGACTGAATCAGCGTCACATCAAGTTTCCATAGCTCGGAAAGAAAAATAAATTGGGCACTCGTAAACGCCCCTGCAGCCTGGTAGTCCTGCAAAAGCAATTGGGCTTTCGATCTCCATTCAAGATTGAGGGAAACGAACTTCCTGTACTCTACATAATTAAACAATACGTCGACTGTAATTTTCCTGGGATCGCTGATTCCGAATAAGGCAGGATTGGATGCCACAAACAAAAAATCTTCCTCAACCAGGCCCGTTTTCTGAAAAGTAAACGCAACCTTCTCAAACTGCCGGATCGCCTTCACAACGGCATCCATATCCGATGGTGTTACCAATTTGCCCTGATCGTCAAACACGGCATATATTGCCTGGTACGTTGCCGCATCCGACAAATCGCTATCAACAAATGCCAGCAACTTCTCAAAGGCTTCATTGGTCAGGTTAAGCAAACCGGTAGCACTTCTCTGAATAATATTCTTCGAATGAAAATAATTTACCTTCTCCCGAATGCTTTCTTCAGCCGACACTACCGACGGTGAAGCTCCCATTGTTGAAAATAGCGGGCTGAAATCCTGATTTTGCTGATAAGGAGATTCAAGGCGGTACAATTCCTCGCTCACCGACTTCTTTTTCGCCCATCCGAGGTTCACCATCTCCTGTACTATCTTCACAGATTCCTCCGCTGTTACACCGGATACATCCTTCAGGAAGGATGACTCAAAGAAAACAGCTCCCTTTTTCTGAAGGCCATAAAGCAACGATTCAACCTGGCTGTCGGTTATTTTATACCCTGCTCCTCCTTTCTCAATGCCTGTGAGCATAAACCAGATATCAAAAACCTTGAGTTTCGACAGTTGCAGTCTATCTCGGAATTCGATCAGCTCATATATTTTCCCGACTGAGTCTATCCATCCGTTACCACCACCCGATTGAAGCTGAAGCACCAATATCAATTCTTCTATTGACAACTTCAGCGATTTGGCAATTCGTGCATGACGGAATAGCAGAGAAATATTCTTTCGGTTAAGCACTGTGTTTCCGGAACCGTCAAATACAATTTCCGCTTTCAGCAATTCGAAAAGCTGGATCAATTCCCCCTCGGAAACGCCCAGTCCACCCAGCAAAAATCCGAGCTTCGGATCTGTAATGCCGTCACTGTTCACAAAGGAATGATGAAAGCTTACAAATGGCTGATTGTCTAAAAACCGGGAGGTAAATAGCCTCACAAACAGATCAGGTTTGCTTTCCGAAATGCTCTTCCCTGAGAATTCACCGATCATGGGAGGAAGCTCCTCTGATTTCAACCTGAGTTTTTCAGACAGGTCCAGCAATCTTGCACACTGTATTAATAATTGCTTATCCAGTATTCCATTCTGATCGGCATCGGCTGTTATATTGATCAGGCCACTTGATTTAAGCGAGCAAAGCAGCATATCAAACTCGGGGATACTCCATGGTGTCTTCTTCCAAAGTCGAACAAACCGGTGAATGAAATCCAGCTTTACATTATCCAGGTTATTTAGTCTTTCCACGTAATTAATCAGCGGATCTGTCACCGGGTTAACACTCTGCTCTTTGGTGATCGTTATATTCTTCAGCTGCCTGGTGAAATCGATGTCGAGCAACTGATCCAGATTAGACCTGGTAATACCCGCATAGCGTACAAATTCCTTAACATCGAACTTCGCAAAGTCTGCCGCTCCGGGATCCCCTATTCTTTTTCTGACATTATTTGAGACATCGGGGTTCGACAACACCATCCATTCTTCGGTGCTTACCCTGAGTTTCTCCCGCCAGATTTCTTCATTGGAGTTGTTCAGAATCTTGTACACATCGAAAAGACTGATATTGAAATGACCGAGGTAAGTCCTGGTTTCTTCCGCATAGAGATTGAAGGGAAGATTGAAGGATATCTGTTCAGAGAGAAGTTTCTTATAAACATCGGAAACAGACAAAGCGCGTTGCAGGTAGGACTCCAGCACTTCGTTCACCACATCCAGGTAAGGGATCAGCCCGTTCGTGTTCTCGCACGACAGGACTAGCTTCCATAGATCCGGCCTGCGATTCTTTAAAAACAAAGCATGGGTCTTTCTGGTGGTAAATACTTTGTTCGAAATATTTTTTTCAATAAAGTACATTAAATCCACAAAATAGGCTGCCGGGCTGAAGATGGATTTGCAATGAGCACAATTGCAATAATCCTGGCTTCCGAACAACTCATCAAAACCATCGAGGGCTTTCAGCTTGTTGGTAAAATCAGGGGTAAGCCAATTGGCCACATGCAAACCATTGCCGGCAATATCTTTTAACGACACTCTTGCCGCTTCAAAAAGATGGCTTGTTGCGGCTGTTGTTTCAGCGGCAGCCGACCAAACTTTATCCGCTTCTTCTTTCGCCAAGCCACTCTTCTGATAAAAATCTTCACTCTCCATTTCTGATATTTCCGCAGACGAATCAAAGCCTCTGGACACCAATTGAACAGCACTATCAGGTCCGCCCAGGTGAATGGCACGCTGGTAAGCCATCAGTTGTTGCCGAAAGGGATTCTTATCCGTTTCCGCAATTCCTTCCCAGTTGATCTTTTTCACGGAGCTTTCCTCTGTTAAATCTTCGGACAGCAGATCGAAATCGGCATTTCGTTTTACAAATTCGGTGAAATGGTTCAGCCGTTGTTGAATACCTTCCAGGTTTACGGCCCCGGTAGCGGGGCTTTGTATGAGAAGCCGATCAATGCCAAGATGGCGATATCCTTTCAGAAATCCTTTGATTTCAGCAATGCCGTTGGTGAGATTTTTTCTTTCTTCCCTGGTCTTTCCGGTCCAATCAATTTCTGTGTCATTGTGATTGAACAGATCAGGATTTTTTGCGGCGAGCGCCAAAACAGGGCTCCATTGATCTTTATTAATAACGATACCTTTCTGCACTTTTGCCAACATCCTGGACGATGGGAAATTAACGACGAGATTTTCGACCAGGTTACTGATATAATTGGGCAATGATTCATCTGAAGGCAGTCGTACCTGATCTTTCAGAATAAAACTCTCCCAATCCCGTTCGTCCCAGGATACCAGCTCACTGACGGATTTTATCGAGGTTGATTGAAGGGCTTCAACAAGGGGAATATTGTCATCGGTCAGTTTACCCAATTCAAAAGACAGGTGTAAAGACCGCGCTTCCTGTTGAGTCAGGATATTTTCTGCTTGAAACTTTTCCAGCAGTTCCGGGTTTGACACGGAAGGATCGAAATCATACTCATCCAGCTTTCTGATCTTCTCCTGGGAAATGCCCGCAATTTTCGCGTATTCCCTCGCCTGAACTTGACGAACGCCTTCTGTCAGCCAGGGGTTCTTTCTTAATGGCAGATCGAGATTGAGAATGGAGCCGACCTTCTCATTGATTTGTAGATCACTTGTCAACGGTGTTCTGGAAAGCTGATCTGGTTTCAGGTCCAGTTGTGGAAGGATCTCCTTCTCGATCATGTCAGAAAAAGACAAATCGCGATACTTCTCATAGTTAATCGTCATACCATCCAGCCTTTTGAGAACGTCTTCCCCCTCCTGAGAAAAAAATGACTTTACCCGTTCTCTAAGGATCTCGTTGAATCGATTGTCGATATTTAACCTGTCGGCCTCCGGCAATTGAGGATCAGATACTACTTTGTTTAACTGATCTAATTTGATGTTCCCCAATTTTGAAAATCGCTTTGCCATACCTCAGATTTTAATTGATAAAATAATTGCTTTAGTTACCTGATGGAAAATATTTATACCGGATAGGTAAATCGGGTGAAGATGCCGGCGGCGCCATGGGTGGAGCGACATCATAGGATGGGAATCCCACAAATCGAACCCTGAACTGCGACCCGATAGATATTTGTGATCCGTTCACCCCATTTCCCAATTGAGATCCGAAGGAAGAATTGACGCTGGCATCCCCAAAATAATACGTTGTTCCGGCGCCGTCTCCCAGGAAGGGATTGGCTACAGAATCCAATGGATGCATAGCGGATTTGCCCGTGAGATCATACCCATTTCTGATCATACTTCTTCTGGCGGCTCCTCTCAACGCGTCGTCGGCTGCGAGCCTTGTTCCTCTTACCAGCGGAGCTTCAGACTGTGCCCATTCAATATTCAATCGAAGGAAGTTGGCGTCAGACGGATTTTTGGCCATCGCATCGGTATACCTGATTGTAATTTCCGGCACTTGTGGCGGCGGCTCTGCAGCTGCCGGCGGCGCCACGGTTGGAGTAGCAGTTGTCGGCGTCGATTTGGGAAGTGTCAGCCGTACCAGTGGCGGAATAAATTTAGTGGCGACTACATGCATCCCGTAACCGAACAAGGCGCCTTCTCCCATACCCTGCACCATTTCTGAGGCACTGGGTAGCCTGTTCTCAAATGCGGTCGCGTTGGCAAATGTGGCATAGCCTCCCGATGCCGCTCCACCAACCATCGCAGCCTGCCCTGCAGACAATCCCCACGCTGCCGCTGCGTACTCGGCGGCTACACCCCCGGTGGCAATGGAACCGGCTACAATGGCGATGCCTAAAAAAGTGTTCTGAGCGATTTTCAGATTGGAATCATTGGTAATAAAATCCAATACCGGAGATTCTTTCTGATAGAGTAACCACTTGGCAACAGGGCTGTCTGCCATCGGATCAAATGGTTCAACTTTTTCCTCTGGGGGAGGCGGCGGTGGCGGTGGTGGTGGTGGTGGTGGCTGCTTGGCTGTAATCTTATCCGGGGCAAATACAACATCCTGCGGGCCTCCTTCCTGCCATACTTCTTTGAATTCCCTTTTTTCTCTTCCAAAGAGACCTGTGTTTTCTTCTACATAATAATTGGCCGAATCGTCTTCTGTTTCCACACGTTGCCAGTTAGGCCCGGCCTTACCCTGCAAACCGCTGGGGTCCATCAAACTCGCCGGATTGCCACTAACATAACAGTATACATTCAATCCATCTTTCACCCCAGCCGGGTCCGCAGCGGTCCATCGGCATAGCCACGGTGCGTAATACCTCGCACCATGATAATTCAGCCCCGTTTCCTCATCTCTCTCTTTCCCGGTATACCGGTACCGCTTGGAAGAAACCTCTCTCGAGGAATCAGAAACGGAATAGGATGTCGTTCCATACGGAAAATATTCTTCATAACTGATCAGTTGAGCGTTTTCATCCAGTTCCAGCGAAACAGACATCAGGTGATTTCCGTACTGGTAACGGATCAGCTGCGACTCATTGCTGGCAGCGGGTTTAATTACAGGAATATCAATCATGGCAATCCTTTGCTTGCCGTCGGTGACATGAAGCGTGTCTCTTTGCAGCGTTAAAATTCCCGCCTGGTTATACTCCCTGTAAAACTCCATGCCGCTCAGGTACAATCTTTCTTTTCTGGAGCCGTCGCCTTTTTCCACCACTTTTTTGATTCGCTGACCCATGGCGTCATAAGTGAAATATATTCTACCCCCACCTCCGAGGCCTGCCTCCGAAAATTGATCCAAGAAATTCCACACTTCATCTTTCACCGTTTCCAGGCCATACATATTGCCATGAGCATCGTAGTGATAGTTATAGGTATCCGGGCCGAGAGTTATTCCGGTAAGCCTGTTATTGGTGGCGTTGCCCTGATCGTATTCAAAAGTTTGCGTCCAG